>CAILBC010000015.1 GCA_903832325.1 uncultured Sphingomonadales bacterium
AATGTATCTAAGAAAATAATTTGGGGGGCGGGTCCGGGGGAGCGGGCCAGTACCGACTTCCCGGAACGGCGATTCGGGTCAGACACTAGAGCCTGATGACATGATATTGAATCATGTCATCAGGCGATAAGCCCGCGCGGCGCTTGCGCGATGCGTTCCACGCATAACACATCCGTATTACGGCTGTTGGTCGGCGGGCAGCGCGTTCGTGCTGCCTATCCGTCCAGCGTGGCAGCCGCCGGTGCGTGCTTCACCCGGTCGGCCAGCAGCTTGTCGATCTTGCGCCCGTCCATGTCGATCACTTCGAACCGCCAGCCCTGGCTGACGAAGTGTTCGCCTTCGTGAGGCAGGCGTTTCAGCACGGAAAGCGCAAACCCGGCCACGGTGGCATAGTCGCGGTCTTCGGGCAGATCGATGCCCAGCCGCCCCGCCATGGCATCGGCGGGCAGCGCGCCCGATATCAGCAGCGATCCATCCTCGCGCTCGATCAGCAGCGGCGTATCGCCATCATCGCCATGCGCCACAAACGTGCCGGCGATCGCATCGAGCAAGTCGGCCGGGGTGACGATCCCTTCAAGATGGCCATATTCATCGTGCACCAGCGCCAGCGCCACTTCGGCCTGCTGGATCTGGCGCAGGGCATCCATCGAATCGAGTTGATCGGGCACGATCGCCGGCTTTTTCATCAGCCCGGCCAGATTGGCCGGCTCGCCGCGCACCAGCGCCTGCAGCACATCGCGCACGCGCACCACGCCGACCACCGTATCGACCGATCCGTCGGCCACGAGCAGAAGCGAATGCGGGCATTCGGCAATCGCCGTGCGCACCGCCGCATCGCCGGCGTGGTGGTCGATCCAGTGCAATTCGGTGCGCGGGGTCATCATGTCGCGCACCGGGCGCTCGGCCAGCCGCATCACGCTGGTCATCAGCGCGCGCTCATCCTCTTCGATCACGCCGGTGCGCGTGGCTTCGGCAAAGATCATTTCCAGCTCTTCGGTGGTCACATCGTGCGATCCGGCGTCGTGCACGCCAAACAGCCGCAGCACGAGTTCGGACGAGGTATCGAGCAGCCACACCAGCGGCGCGGTGACTTGCGCAACCACCGCCATCGGCCGCGCCGCGATCACCGCGATCGGTTCGGCCGACCGCAGCGCCAGTTGCTTGGGCACCAGTTCACCGATCACCAGGCTGCAATAGGTGGTCACCGCGATCACCAGCGCAAAGCCGGCCTCGCCGGCCAGGTGATCGGGCACGCCCAGCAGCGCCAGCCGTTCGCCCATCGGGCCGCCCAGCCGCGATCCGGAAAAGGCGCCGGCAATGATGCCGACCAGCGTGATGCCGATCTGCGCGGTGGACAGCAGCTTGCCCTGATCGCTGGCCAGATCGAGCGCGAGCGCCGCGCTGACCGATCCGGCCTCTGCGCGCAGTTTCAGCCGCGCCGGACGCGCCGACACGATGGCCAGCTCGGACATGGAAAAAAGGCCGTTCAGAACGACCAGGGCGCCAATGATGACGACATCGGTCCAGGGAAAAGGTGTCACAGGGCAAGCCGCTAGCAGATTTGGCGCGATTAGCGAAGGGCCCCACCGATCATCCCGTTCGGATTCCGTTCAGCATAAGCGCGGTTATTGACGTCAATCGCCCGGCGGGGATGCCAATCGTCATCAAATCCGGGTACTACGGTCTACCACGTTGATTGCAGGGGATGGTCATGACGGTTCGCAGGGTTTTCTTGTCTTCGCTTTGTGCGGTTTCACTCGTCGGCACATCGGCCTGTGTGACCGATCCCAACACCGGGCAGCAAAAGGTTTCGCGCACCGCGATCGGCGCGGGCGCCGGGGTGCTGGGCGGGCTGCTGCTGGGCGGGTTGATCGGTGGCGGCACCGGGCGGATCATCGGCGCGGGGATCGGCGGCATTGCCGGCGCCGCGGTCGGCTATACGATGGACAAGCAGATCAAGGAGCTGAAGGAACAGACCGCGGGCAGCGGCGTTGATGTGAAGCCGGTCGACGATGGCCAGGCGATTCTGGTCAACCTGCCCAGCGGTGTGACGTTTGATACCGACAGCACGGTGATCAAGCCCGGATTTCGCGATACGCTCGACAAAGTCGGTGCCAGCCTGGCGCGTTATCCCAATTCGCTGATCGATGTGTATGGCCACACCGATTCGACCGGGTCCGACGCCTATAACCAGACGCTGTCGGAAAACCGGGCGCACGTGGTGGCCGATTATCTGGCTTCGCGCGGGGTCGCGCCGGCGCGCATCCGCAGCACCGGGTTTGGCAAGACGCAGCCGGTGGCATCGAACGACACCCCCGAAGGCCGCGCCGCGAACCGCCGCGTGGAAATCAAGATCGTGCCGGTGACGCAGGATGATGTCGCCAAGGCGCGCGGAGCGAACTGAACAACGCCACCATCCGGTCCTTGACGCCGTGCCGTGCCGGCTGGCATCGGCACGGCAGCAAGGAGAATCCCCCGTGTCTGATGCCGCCTCTCTTTCGATTCCCCCCCTTTCGATTCCCAGGCGCGTAATAAACGGCCGCCTTACAAATCCGGTGGGGCTTGGCTGCATGTCGCTCAGCTGGGCCTATGCCAGGCGGCCGTCGGACGAAGACGGCGTGGCCCTGCTGCAACGCGCCGTCGATCTGGGGTATGATCATTTCGACACCGCCCGGCTCTATGGCCAGGGGCACAACGAAACGCTGGTGGGCGAGGCGCTGAAGGGCCGGCGCGACAAAGTGTTTCTGGCCAGCAAGATGGGCATTTCCCTCAGCGGCGAACGGCGCGGGGTGGATTGCAAGCCGGAAACGATTCGCGAACAGCTCGAAGTGTCGCTGCGCCTGCTGCAGACCGATCACATCGACCTTTATTACATGCACCGCCGCGATTTCACCGTGCCGATCGAGGATTCGGTGGGAGCGATGGCCGACCTGATCAAAGAGGGCAAGATCGGCGCGATCGGCCTTTCGGAAATGTCGGCCGACACGCTGCGCCGCGCCGCCGCGGTTCATCCGATTGCCGCGATGCAGACCGAATATTCGCCCTGGTCGCGCCAGGCCGATATCGCGGTGATCGATGCCTGCCGCGAACTGGGCACCACCTTTGTGGCGTTTTCGCCAGTCGGGCGCGGGGCGCTGGCCAATGGCGTGGCCGATCCGGCCGGGCTTGATGAAGGCGATCTGCGCCCCGGCATGCCGCGCTTCAAGGGCGCCAACTGGCGGCACAACCGCGCGCTGATCGACCAGTTCGCCGCGCTGGCCAAGGCCGCCGGGGTGACCCCGGCGCAACTGTCGCTCGCCTGGGTGCTGGCGCGCGGGGATCACGTCGTGGCCATTCCCGGCACCGCGAATGTCGCGCATCTCGAAGAAAACATCGCGCGCTGGGATTGGGCAATTCCGGCCGATCTGGCGGCGCAAGTCGATGCGCTGATCAACCACGAAACGGTTGCCGGGCACCGTTACGCCAGGGCGATGCAGGCAACGATCGATACCGAAGATTTCGATACGTTCTTCGAACTGGCCGACTGAGCGCAGCTTTTCAGGCCAGTTTCGCCGCCCGTTCGGCCAGGCGCAGCACCGCAGCGTGGTGGATCGCCGGCGCGGTGACCAGCAGGCCGAACGCGCGCGGATCGCGCTTGTTGAAATCGAATGCCTGGCCAAATGCGTCGGTCACTTCGGCGCCGGCCTCGCGCGCGATCAGGCACGCAGCGGCGATGTCCCATTCAAAACCCCAGCGCAGCGTGGCCAGGATATCGGCATCGTCGCTGGCCACCATGGCAATGCGCAGCGCGATCGAATTGGGCTTGTCGACCATGGTCAAATCCTGGTCGATGCGTGGCAGGCTGTCGGCGGGCACCCGCGCGCCGGGCAATTCGCCGCGCGTGCTGGCAACCAGCGGGCGGCCATTGCGCGTGGCGCCGCGCCCGGCGGTGGCAATCCAGAATTCGTCGCGCGCCGGGGCATCGAGCACCCCGATCAGCGCGCGCCCCGCGCTGACCAGCGCGACCGATACGCACCAGCCGGGCCGTCCGCGCACGAAATCGCGCGTACCGTCCACCGGATCGACCACCCAGCACAGCGACCGGTCCAGCCGGTCGGGATGATCGGCGGTTTCTTCGGACAGCCAGCCGGCGCTGGGCAGCAGTGCGCCCAGTTCGGTCTTGAGAAAGGCATCGACCGCCAGATCGGCCTCGCTCACCGGGTTTCCGGGCGATTTGTCCCACACTTCGGGGGCGTGCCCGTGCCCCGGCCAGTGCGCCATGGCCAGCGCACCGGCCTGGCGCACGATGGCTTCCAGGCGGGCGTAATCGATCATCGCCACGGCGATGCGACATGCCGCCGGGCAAAGCAAGCGCGCCCTCCCCGCCCTTTGTCGCGGCACGTCGGCTCATTCGTATGCGTGCCCACCGGCCGGGCAGTTTTGCACTGTGGCATCCGGGCGGCATCTCGCCCCTTTTCAAGCCGGTGGCCGTGTGCTTAAGGCGGCTGGCAACGACCGGTCCGGCAGCCCTGCCGGGCAGGACTCGTCCCTCTTTCGTGACAGCGGGGAACTTCGCATGAACGTGCATGAATACCAGGCCAAGGAACTGCTCGCCAAGTATGGCGTAAGCATCCCCGCGGGCATTGCCGCGCTCACGGTTGAAGAGGCGGTGGCTGCGGCAAAGCAGCTTCCCGGGCCGCTTTACGTGGTGAAATCGCAGATTCACGCAGGCGGCCGCGGCAAAGGCAAGTTCAAGGAACTGCCCGCTGATGCCAAAGGCGGCGTGCGTCTGGCCAAATCGCTTGACGAAGTGGCGCTCCATGCCCGCGAAATGCTGGGCAACACGCTGGTCACCATCCAGACCGGCGAAGCGGGCAAGCAGGTCAACCGGCTTTACGTCACCGACGGTGTGGACATTGCCAAGGAATACTACCTGTCGCTGGTGGTTGATCGCGGAACGGGCCGCGTCGCGCTGATCGTTTCGACCGAAGGCGGCATGGACATCGAAGAAGTTGCCCATTCGACGCCGGAAAAGATTGCCACGGTCGTGATCGACCCTGCCACCGGGTTCCAGCCGCATCATGGCCGCGCGGTTGCTTATGCGCTGAAGCTGTCGGGTGATCTGAACAAGAAGGCGCAGGTGCTGTCGAAGCAGCTTTATGAAGCGTTCGTTGCGCTCGATTGCGACATGCTGGAAATCAACCCGCTGGTCGAAGCGGCCGATGGCCAGCTGCTGGTGCTCGATGCCAAGATGAGCTTTGACGGCAATGCGCTCTATCGCCACCCCGACGTGTTCGCGCTGCGCGATGAAAGCGAAGAAGACGCGGCCGAAATCGAAGCGTCGAAATACGACCTCGCCTATATCAAGCTCGACGGGAACATCGGGTGCATGGTCAATGGCGCGGGCCTTGCCATGGCGACGATGGACATCATCAAGCTGAACGGCGAATTCCCCGCCAACTTCCTCGATGTCGGCGGCGGCGCAACCACCGAAAAGGTCACGGCCGCGTTCAAGATCATCCTGCGCGATCCGGCGGTGAAGGGCATTCTCGTCAACATCTTCGGCGGGATCATGAAATGCGACATCATTGCCAACGGCATTGTCGCCGCCGCCAAGGAAGTGAACCTGCAAGTGCCGCTGGTTGTCCGGCTGGAAGGCACCAACGTGCAAGAGGGCAAGGATATCCTTGCCAACTCGGGTCTCCCGATTGTCCCTGCCAATGACCTTGGCGATGCCGCGCAGAAGATCGTGGCCGAAGTCCGGAAGGTTTCCTGAACCATGTCGATCCTCGTCAACAAGCACACCAAGGTCATCACCCAGGGGATGACCGGCAAGACCGGCGCGTTCCACACCCAGGCCGCGCTCGATTATGGCACGCAGATGGTTGCGGGCGTTACCCCGGGCAAAGGCGGCACCAGCCACATCGGCCTGCCGCAATTTGACGCCGTGGCCGAGGCCAAGGCGGCAACCGGCGCCACCGCGTCGTGCATCTATGTGCCGCCCCCGGGTGCGGCCGACGCGATTCTGGAAGCGATCGATGCGCAGATGGAACTGATCGTGTGCATTACCGAAGGCATCCCGGTGCTCGACATGGTGCGCGTGAAGCGCGCGCTGCAGGGTTCGAAATCGCGCCTGATCGGCCCCAACTGCCCCGGCGTGCTGACGCCGGGAGAATGCAAGATCGGCATCATGCCCGGCAGCATTTTCAAAAAAGGCAGTGTCGGCGTCGTGTCGCGCTCGGGCACGCTGACGTATGAAGCGGTGTTCCAGACATCGAACATCGGCCTGGGCCAGACCACCGCGGTGGGCATTGGCGGCGATCCGGTGAACGGCACCAATTTTATCGACGTGCTCGAACTGTTCCTGGCCGATGACGATACCAAGTCGATCATCATGATCGGTGAAATCGGCGGCGATGCCGAAGAACAGGCCGCGCAGTTCCTGATCGATGAGGCCAGGCGTGGCCGCAAAAAGCCGATGGCCGGCTTCATCGCGGGCCGTTCGGCGCCTCCGGGCCGCCGCATGGGCCATGCCGGTGCGATCGTTTCGGGCGGCAAAGGCGATGCGGAAAGCAAGATCGCCGCGATGGAAGCCGCCGGCATCCGCGTCAGCCCCTCGCCCAGCCTGCTGGGCGAAACGCTGGCCGAAGTGCTCAAGGGCTGAATTCGACCATAGTTTTTGCAAAAAGGGCCGGGGGCAACCCCGGCCCTTTTTTGTGGCTGCGCGCGCGGCTTGCTTGCGCCCGATTATAATTGACCGATCGTCTAGTAAATGGTACCGTGCCGGCGGAAAGGACGATCGATGGCTCGCGCCGAATCCGAACTGCGAAAACTCGATGTGCGTCATGCCCTGCTCGACGCCGGCATCGCGCTGTTCCTGAACGGCGGTTTTGCCGCGGCATCAGTGGGTGACATCGTGCAGCGCGCGGGCGTTCCAAAGGGATCGTTCTACTATTACTTCGACACCAAGGATGCGCTCGCCTGCGAATCGGTCGATCGGTATGTCGGCTTTGACGGCGATGCGCGCCAGCGTCTGGTGCAGGGCCCGGGTGGCCCGCTCGCGCGCCTGCGGGCCTATTTCGCAGACCATGCTGCAGCGTTCGAAAAGGCCGATTTTCAGACCGGCTGCCTGCTGGGAATCCTCGGCCTCGAACTCGCGGCGACCCGGTCACCGGTTTCGGCGCGCATTCGCCGCGCGATCGACGATTGGGCCACGGCGCTGGGTGCTGCGGTGGCAGCGGCAAGATCGGCGGGCGAGATCAGGGCGGCACAGCCGGCCGAAACGCTGGCCAGGGTCCTGATCAGCGCGTGGGAAGGCGCGTTGTTGCGGATGCGGCTGGAACGCGATGCCGGGCCCTTGCACGAATTCCAGACCATCGTTCTGGATTCGATCCTGCTGCCCGCCTGATTTTTTCTGCCAATTGATAGACGGGCGGTCGATTATTCATGCCCTGACCGGCCAACCTCAGTTCAGCAACCGACCGAAAGGCCCGAAACGATGAAAAGACGTGCCCATGCCGCGCTTTCGGTGCTGGTTGCAACCGGCGCACTGGTCACGCCGGCCTGCGCCCTTGCCCAAGACGCCGTCCTGCCCGCTGCGCCTGCCGCACAAACCCCGGCTTCATCCGGCGTGACTGCGGTCCTGTCGCTGACCGGTGCCACGGACTATGTCTGGCGCGGCGAATCCCAGACCAACGAAAAGCCGGTGGTGTTCCTGGAAGTCGACCTGACGGCGGGCCGGTTCTATCTCGACGTCAGAACGGAAAATGTCGATTTTTCGGGCGTCAAACAGGAATATGATTCGCGTGGCGGCTATGTCGTGCCGCTGGGCAAGTTCAAGCTCGACATGGGCTATGTGCGGTATGGCTTTATCAACGCGCCGGTCAATTTCGACACGCTGGAAGGCACCGCAACGCTCAGCCGGGATATCGGCAAAGTCAACGTGCACGCCGGGATCTATTACACCGGCAACTATTTCGCCGCACATCGCGCGGGCGAATATTACGAGCTTGGCGCAAGCTGGACCGTTAACCCCAAAGTCGCGATTTCCGGCGTGTTGGGCCATCAGGACGTGGATCGGACGCTGCATTACAACACGTGGAATGTCGGCGTCGATTATACCTGGCGCAAAGGGATCGATCTGACCGTGCTCTATGCCGATACCGACACGCAGGCGTTTGGCCCGCTGGCGCGGTCGCGGATCGTGGCCAGCCTTGCCTTTGCCTTCTGACTGCGGATCGGATTTCGGCCCGGATCAGGGGCCGAAATCGGGCGCCGGTTTGTCTTTCCACGCTTCGGCCACGCGGGCCAGATTGTTGCGGTGCGCATCGGGATAGGCCCACCACAGGCTGATAGTGCCCTGCTTCACGCCATCGGCGATATAGGCGTCGATCGGCTGTTTCTGGAAATCGGCATCGTGCGCGTGTTCGACCAGCCGCCGCAGATAGGCGCGCGTCACATCGATCAGCGCCTTGTCATAACCGCCCCTGGCGATCACATCCGGGTTGCCGTGGTTGGGCAGGATGCGCGCAAAATCCCACTGGCGCATGGCCAGCAGATTGCGCCGCTGGTCGGGAATCTGCGCCGCTTCGGCCACGAACGTCACCGTATCTTCCAGCGTGTCGCCCGCCAGCAGCAGATGATCGGCCGGCAGAAACACCACCAGCCCGTCGGCCGAATGGATGTTTACCGGGCGCAATTGCACGGCAATGCTGCCCACCGCCACAGTCGTGTCGGCGGTCAGGCCCACTTGCGGGATTTGCAGCGGGGTGATCGCCGGGGGGCCTTCTTCGGTACCCGCCTCGATCGCGGCCTTGTGCGTGATCAGTTTTTGCCGGCTCTTTTCCGTGGCGATCAGCGTGCTGTCGGCATAGACCGCGTTGCCGCCGACATGGTCGAGATGCCAGTGGCTGTTGACCACGACAAAGTGCCGGATGCCGGCCTTTGCCAGGTAATCACGCACCCATTGCGCCTGCGCCACGCTGGGAAACGTGTCATAGACCAGCGCCCGATCGCCCTGGTGGATCACATATGTTGCCACCCCCACGTTGTTGGCGCCAAAATCGGCCCAGTTGGTCACTTTGGGATCGACTTTGGCCTGATCGGGCCGGCCATCGTAAAAACACAGCAGGTGGTCGTTGATGCGGAACACGCGCATGTTGATTTCGGACGCGTGCGCCAGCGGGCCAAAGGTGGCCAGTATCAGCAGCAGGATTGTCCGGACGAAAGACCGTGTGTTCACGCGATTCCCCAACACTTTGCCCCTGCGCCCCGATGGCGCGTGGCCGATGCGGCATGGGCACCGGGAAACGCAGGCCTGTCAATAAGCCAAACCGGCCAGGGCTTCAAACCGGACAGGGCTTCAAACCGGACAGGCGCACATCAGGCGCCGCGCTTTTTCCAGATCAGTTCGTATTCGGTGGCCCAGGTTTTCCCCGCATCCTCGCTGCCGGCAGACAGTTCGCGGATGCTGTGGTCGGGCTGTTCGATCAGCGTCCACTGGCGCAGGCGCGTGCCGCCGCTGGCGGTCGGGCGCTGCGTTTTGTAGAGCATGCCGCGTTCGCCCGTGGCATCGCCGGTAAACAGCGTTGCCGAGCCGGTGTCCGATGCCCAGGCATAAGTCCACGCCTTCAGCACGCGCGAAAAGGTGAACAGGCCGATGCCGTTGCCCTTGCCGCTGAGCGCGGTCCAGGTTTCGTGGATGGCGCAGCCGTTCAGCGCCGGATCCAGCCGCACTTCGGCGGTTTTTGTGCCGGCGTTGAACACGTCCCATGCGCCCAGCGCGAAATCCTGCTGGTGAAAGGCGGGGTCCTGCGCGCAGGGCACGGATTGCGCCAGCGCGGTGCCGGCCACCGGCGCGGACAGCACCAGCAAGGCCGCAGCAAGGCGCGCGTGGCGGGACAGGGGGGCTCGATGGGGCATGGGCATCCTTTCCTTGTCGCTTATGGGGCCACCGGCGCCGATGCAGGTGCAGGTGCGGGTGCAGGTGCGGTTGGGCCACCGGGGTAGAATTGCGCCACCGGGGTGGTGGTGATCAGATCGTGGATCGCCAGGCCCGCCGCCACCGGCGAGGTGCCGGGCTGCAAGGGCACGACCCGGCGCAGCGCGGCCAGTGCGGCGGCAGGCGCTTCGCCAAGGCGGCGCGCCGGGGCCTGTGCGCGGCGCACTTCGATCCAGGTGCTCGATGTCAGGATATCCTGCGCCAGCAGGTGCGTGGTCAGATCCACCGCCTTGCGCGCGCGGGCGACTTTCAGCCGGGTTTCTGCCTGAAGATCTTCCACCGTGGCGACAATCGGCTGCCCCTGCGGGGTTACCGGATTGATCAGCCCGGTGATTTCGATCCACAAGTCGGCAGGCAGAAAGCTGCCGGTGCGGGGCAGCGCGGCCAGCTTGTCGGCGCTCATCACGTCGCCCGGCTGGATCACGGTGAAAAACCGGTTGGTAAAGCGTTCCATGCGCTGCGACAGCACCACGCCCATGTTGGCCACCGCGATGGTAAAGCCTTCGACATCATTGGCCAGCGGATACGGGTCCCAGTTCGCGTTGGACAGGATATAGCCGCCCTGCCCGTGGCTCAGCGGCCCGCCGCGCACGTGAAACCGCATGAATTGGGGGGTGGACAGTTCCCAGCTGTCTTCGGGTCTGATCCCCGGACGCACCGCCGGGTTGTGATCGGAGGAATTCATCGCGATCACCACGCCATCGCGCAGCGCCGCCCAGGCCTGCCACGCCGAACCGATCCGCTGGGTCGAGGCGCGCAGGCTTTCGGGGTCCTGGATGATCCGCGCCGGATCGGCATCAAACAGATAGCTGCCGCGCACCATGTCGAGCACCCGCGCCGCATCCCAATTGAGCCAGCGATAGGGCCGCGCGCCCTGCACCGGGGCGGATAGCGGGGTCACGCTGGAATTCATCCCCAGCAGCGCCAGCGCCGTTCCCATGTCGGCCCAATCGAGCAGGGTGCGCGCATCGGCCACCAGCAACGCCGCCTGCGCGGTGGAAAAGGCATTGGTGCTGATCAGCGCGGCATCATCGGCGCCAAACGGTTCCAGCGGTTTCAGCCCGGCCAGCTGCAGCGCCTGCGCCGCCGGCATGCGTGTGCCGTGGAAATGCACATCGCCTGTGCCGACCATCGCGCGGCCGATATCGCCCATCGGCGCCAGATCGCCTTCACCCAATGTGCCCTGGCCGTGCACCACCGGCGCAATGCCGTGGTTCACCATGTCGATCAGCATCTGCGTCAGCGCGGGGCTGGCCGCCTCGTAACTCATGGCGTTGGCGCGGATCGCCATCATGGCGCGCACCACGTCTTCGTGATCGACTTCGGGGCCATAGGACCCGACGCCGCCCTGTTCGAACGCGGCCAGTTGCCGCGCCTTGATCCCCGGCATGTTTTCCGGCGCGGTCGGATCGCCCGAAAAGATCACGGTTTCGCGCTGCGATCCCGATCCGCGGTTGAACCAGTAGACGCTCATCCCCTCGGCCGCTGCCTCAAGCAGCAGGCCATGGGCATCGGCCGACCGGCGCCGCGCCTCGGGCGTCAGCCCGATATGCGCGCCGTGGCGCGCGATCAGCGCGACCTGGTCAATCGTCAGGTCATGCCCGTTCAGCGTTACGGTCTGCGCGGCGGCATCTTGCGCTGCGGAAACAAAGGTGTCGGCGGTCTGGGCCCGGGCATCGGGGGCTGCCGCCGCTGCGCTGGTGATGCCCAGCAGCACAAGGCCCAAAGTCAGCCGGTTTCGCGCAAAGGCGGAGTGATTCGGGCGCAAGGCGTGGCTCCTATCGCAAGTGGGCCGACCTTTGCGCGAATTGCGTTACAAGGCCACCCCTGCCTTCAACCCTTCGAACACCGCCTCTTCGGCGGTGCGCGGGGCCAGGGCATCGCCGATCACGTGGATATCGGCCACCACATCGGCCAGTTCATCCTCCAGCGTGGCCACGCTTTCGTGCCCCAGGCTGGTGATCAGCGTGTCGACATCTTCAAACACCATCGCCGCGCCGCTGGTCGCGTGCTGGCAGAACACGGTGCGTTCATCGATGCCATACAGGCGGGCATAGGGGATCACTTCCACGCCCAGATCGTGCAGCGTGCCCGCCCACAGATCGCGCACATAGCGGTGGATGCGTTCGCCCGCCATATAGCCATCCACCGCCAGCCGCACGCGGCACCCGGCGCGCGCCAGCCGTTCGGCCAGCCCCATGCCGATCCAGTCAAGGCTCCAATCGGCAATCAGCACCGATCCGCCCACATTCACTTCGTTGCGCAGCACCGCCCAGGGGTTCACCACATGGCCGGTTTCGGCGCCTTCGATCGCGATCGGGCGGGGCTGCGCGCCGGTGGCGATGATCACCGCATCGGCGCCGGTCTGTTCGACCAGCGCGCGGGTGACCGGCTGGCCCAGCCGCACCTCCACGCCCGCCAGCGCCATCTCGCGCGCCAGATTGGTGACGATGCCGCCGAATTCGGCGCGCCCCGGCAGGGTCTGGGCCAGCAACGCCTGCCCGCCGAGCTGGCGCCCGGCTTCGCACAACGTCACGCGGTGGCCGCGCGCGGCGGCGATGGCCGCGGCCTTCATCCCCCCGGGGCCGCCGCCGGCCACCAGCACGTGGCGCGGGCGCGGCGCGGGGGTCAGCGTGCCATACGTCAGCTCGCGCCCGGTTTCGGGGTGCTGGATGCACGAAATCGGATAGCCCATGTGGAAATGGCCGATGCACGCCTGGTTGCAGGCGATGCAGGCGCGGATATCGTCCAGCCGGCCCGTTTGCGCCTTGGCCGGCATTTCCGGGTCGCAGATCAGCGCACGGGTCATGCCCACCATGTCGGCGGCGCCGCGTTGCAGGATGCGCTCTGCATCCTGCGGCTGGTTGATCCGCCCGGCGACGAACACCGGGGTGGCCACGCGCGCCTTGATCGCGGCAGACAGCGGCTCCAGGTGGCCGTGCGCCACCATCATCGGCGGGGCGATATTCACCGCGCTGCCCAATCCGGCCGACGTGCCGGCGGTGATGTTGTAATAATCGAATGCGCCGTCAAACGCGACCAGCGTGTCGGTCACTTCGTCTTCGCCCAGCCCTTCGAGATCGCGCTCGTCGCCGCTGATGCGCAGGCCGACGACAAAATCGGGGCCGGTCGCCGCGCGGATCGCCGCGACCACTTCGGCCAGAAAGCGGCGGCGCCCGTCCACATCGCCGCCATAGCGATCGGTGCGCAGATTGACGCGGGGGTTGAGGAACTGCGCGGGCAGATAGCCATGGCTGGCAACCACTTCCACCCCGTCGAGCCCGGCGCGTTCCAGCCGGTGCGCGGCCGCAGCATAGCCCGCAATCACTTCGGCGATCAGGCGCAGCGACATCGGCCGCGGCATGACATGAAACCGCTCGTTGGGCACGGCCGACGGGGCATAGGCCACCGGCAACGTGCCATCCTGGCTTTCCATGATTTCGCGCCCGGGGTGGAACAGCTGGCCGAACAGCGCGCAGCCATGACCGTGCACCGCCTCGGCCACGCGGGCATAACCGGCGATGCAATCGTCGGATGTGGCCATCAGCAGGTGCGAGGTATAGCGCGCGGTTTCGTGCACGCCGGCCACCTGCATCACGATCAGCCCGGCCCCGCCGGCGGCGCGCGCGCGGTGATAGGCGACCAGCGCATCATTGGGCACGAACGCGGTTGGCAGCGTGGTATCGTGCCCGGTGGACAGGATGCGGTTGCGCACGCGCAGATTGCGGATCGTGATCGGCGAAAACAGCGTGGCAAAGTCGGTCATCAGATCCCCGTAGAGGACGGCCCGTGAGATCCCCGTAGAGGACGGCCCCTGGCCTGGGCGTGGTGCGGCGCATTCATGCGCTCATCCCCAATATCGGGGCGGTTTTCCACCCCCGATCTGCACGGGCGCCCGCTTTTTCGTGCGGGGCGGGGCATGGGGCCGGGGATTTGCCCCCGATCGGGTGCCGCGCATGATCACATGCGATCAGTCGCCACGATGCGGGCCTCCGTCAGCCACTGCCGATGAACGATCGGCGGCGAGCGACGGCCCCGCCCCGGCGTTTGGGCGGATCTGGTTCACCCGGATCATGCCCGGCGGTTGACCGGGCCATGCCGAACCTTGCCGCGGGCGCCGTGCCAGCGCACAACGGGCAGCGAAACGTGGGGTTTGCCTGATGCCTGACACACCAATTGCCGCTGCGGCACCTGACACGACTGCCCCTGCTGTAATGGCCGCTGGCGATTTCTGGCGGCGCGATGCGGCGGCCAATCTGGCTGCGCTGGGCGTTACTGCCGACGGGCTGACCACGGCGGCGGCCGGGGCGCTGGCTGCGCGCCATGGCGCCAATGCCCTGCCCGGATCGTCGCGCCGGCCGGTCTGGCTGGATGTGGTGCGCCGGCTTGCCAATCCGCTGGTGCTGATCCTGCTGGCCGCATCGGTCGCAGCGGGGTTGACCGGCGATCTGGCCAGCTTTGCCATCATCCTGACAATTGTCGCGCTGTCCACCGTGCTTGATACCGTGCAGGAACGGCGCGCCGCCGCCACGGCCGAGGCGCTGAAACGGTCGATCGCGCTGACTGCGCGGGTGCTGCGCGATGGTGCCTGGGGCGAACGCCCGGTCGAAGATCTGGTGCCAGGTGATGTGGTTGGCCTGGCGGCGGGCGATCTGGTGCCCGCCGATGGCGTGGTGCTGGCCGCCAATACCGCGCAAGTGAACCAGGCGGCGCTGACGGGCGAATCGTTCCCGGTGGAAAAATCGGCGGTGGTCGATCCGGGTGCGGGCCTGGCCGATGCGGCCAACCTGCTGCTTTGCGGCAGCTCGATGATCGGCGGCACCGCGACCATGCTGGTGGTCGAAACCGGCGCCCACACCCGGTTTGGCGCGATTGCCACTTCGCTGGCGGGCAATGCCGACATGACCGCGTTCGAATTGGGCGTGCGCCGGTTTGGCCTGCTGATTGCGCGGCTGACGATTTTCCTGGTGCTGTTCGTGCTGCTGGCGCGGCTGGCGCTGGGCAAGCCGCCGCTCGAATCGTTCCTGTTTGCGATGGCGTTGGCGGTGGGGCTGACGCCCGAATTGCTGCCGATGATCATGACGATCACGCTCGCGCGCGGCGCGCAGCGCATGGCGGCGGCCAAAGTCGTGGTCAAACGCCTGTCTTCGATCCACGATCTGGGCCAGATGGACGTGCTGTGCACCGACAAGACCGGCACCCTGACCGAGGCGCGCATCGCGCTGGTTGGCCATCCGGGCATCGATGGCCTCGATCGCGACCGCGTTTATGAACTCGCCGCAGTCAACGCCGCGTTCGAAACCGGGCTGAAAAGCCCGCTCGATGCCGCGCTGCTGGCGCATGGCGCCGATCCGTTGACAGCAGGCTGGACCAGGCTGGATGAGCGGCCGTTCGATTTCGAACGGCGGCGGGTCGCGGTCCTGGCCGAACAGGCCGGCCACCGCATCGAAATCGTCAAGGGCGCGCCCGAGGCGGTGCTGGCGCTGTGTTCGCACGTGGAAACCGGCGATGGCACGATCGTGCCGATCGATCCCGCGCTTCTGGCGCAGGCGAGGGCGCTGGAGGCGGCGCGCGCGGCCGAAGGCTTGCGCATGCTGGGCGTGGCGTGGAAAGCGGCCGACGGGCGCGACCGGATCGATACCGATGATGATGCCGATCTGGTCTTTGCCGGCTATTGCGTGTTCGTCGATCCGCCCAAGGCCAGTGCGCCCGCGGCGCTGGCCCGGCTGGCGCAGGCCGGGGTGCGGGTAAAGCTGGTGTCGGGCGATGCCGCCGCGGTGGCGCAGCATCTGGCAGCGCAAGTGGGCCTGCCGCACGATACCGTGTTGACCGGGGACGAAATCGACGCGCTGAGCGCGGCCGCGCTGATCGTGCAGGCCGACCGCACCGACCTGTTCGCACGGGTCAGCCCCGATCAGAAACTGCGCATTGTCCATGCCTTGCGCGCATCGGGGCACACCGTGGGATTTATTGGCGACGGCATCAACGATGCCCCGGCAATCCGCGTGGCGGATGTCGGGCTGGCGGTCAGCGATGCCACCGATGTGGCGCGCGAAGCGGCCGACATGATCATGCTTTCGCCCGATCTGTCGGTGCTGGCCGATGGCATCGATGAAGGCCGGCGGACGTATGCCAACATCATGAAATACTTGCGCATGGGCACCAGTTCCAATTTCGGCAACATGCTCAGCATGGCGCTGGCCTCGCTGGTGCTGCCGTTCCTGCCGCTGACTGCGGTGCAGGTGCTGCTGAACAACCTGCTTTATGACCTGTCGCAGATCGGCATTCCGTTCGACAATGCCGATCCGCCGCTGCTGCGCCGGCCGCATGGCTGGAACATGGGCGCGCTGGTGCGGTTTACCGCGATCATGGGGCCGCTGTCGTCGGTGTTCGACATTGCCACTTTTGCGCTGCTGCTGTTCGTGTTCCGCGCCGATGTCGCCACGTTCCGCGCGGCCTGGTTTGTCGAATCGATGGCGACACAAGTGCTCGTTGTGCTGGTGATCCGCACCACCGGTCCGGCCTGGCGCCTGCCGCCCCATCGCATTCTGGCCATGACGCTGGGCGGCAGCCTGCTTGTCGCGATCAGCCTGCCGTTCCTGCCGTTTGCCGCGATGCTGGGCTTTGCGCCGATCGGTCCGGCGCTGGGGCTCGCGCTGGCGGGGCTGGTCATGGCCTATCTGCTGCTCGCCGAAGCGTTGAAGCGCTGGGCGCTGCCGGCAGCGGAGCGGGCAGTCGCCACCGCGCGATAACACCGGCCCGATGGGGCAGCCCCCCGCGCGGGCAAAGGCGCGGGGGGGGGCAGGGGGGGCTGCAGTCTACTTTGCCAGCGGGAAACGGTCAGTGCTGGCCGTTGCCGCGGTTGTCGCCCCTGTTGCTGCCACCGTCATGGCCCCTGCCGCCGCCATTGCCGCGGTTCTGGAAATGCGGCATGCGCGCGCCCTGGCCCGGTGTCATCGTGCCGTGCAGCGGCTGGTAATTGTGCGGGCCCTGCGGCGCCTGGCGCGCAAAGTGGTCGCCATCGCCGCGCAGATAAGCGCGATCGCCATTGCCGTGTCGGTAATAGAACGCCCCGTCATCGCCCCAATAGCCGTCATAGACCTGGCCGTAATAGCCATCGTACCAGCCATCATAGGCATAAGGCCCCGCTTCATAGGGGGCAGAGGCATAGCCGACCCGGGCGCCATAGCCATATTCGCCCACACAGGCCCCGAGCGGCAGGCTGGCCACGGCCAGCAGCGCAAGTGTTACAGCACGATTCATCGCAACGTCTCCTGTGAAAGGATGTCGTCACGTCGCCGAATGCCGCGTGGCGGATACCATCGCCGCCGCTATGTCCCCATGCTGATGACCACGGTCTGATCGCCCCGTTCAGTGCCGGGACATCGCCGGGCGTGAACACTGCGGCCATGGGGATGCCGTATCAGCCGGGGTTGGCGCCGATCAGCGCCTGGCGGATCTCGATGAAATCCTGCCGGATCTGGATCAGCCCCGCCGTGTCAAACCGCAGCACGCTGTCCAGAATCGTGTTCCGCGCCGATTGATAGAGCTGCATCAGCGCCTGCCCCATCGGCGCATCGGGGTCGACGCCAAGCTGCAGCGCGGTCAGCGCCGCCACCGCACGGGTCAGCGCCGCGCTTTTGCTGCCGTTGTCGCCGCGTTCGGCGGCATGGACCGCGCGGCCCAGCGACCCGGCCACTTGTTCGAGACACAGATCGACCAGTTGCCGCGAATCCGCCCCGGTTACACGGGCATCGAATTCGACTCGGCGATAGGCCTCTGACGGATCGCGGTTGAGCAGCATTGCCTGATCCTAGTTTGTCTTGTTGGTCCAAAGCGCGACTTGCTGCGTCAGAAACGACTGGGTCGACTTGTCGGACAAGACCACCGAGTTCAGCGCCGAAAACTGGTTGATCAGCTGGGTGCGCAGCGCGGTCTGCTGATCGGTCAGCTTGCCCAGCTGGGTGGCCAGCGTGCTTTGCTGGGTATTCAGGCTTTTCACCGATCCGGCCAGCGAATTGCCATTGGTGGGATCGTTGACCGTCTGCGACAGGGTGTAGATCGTGGCATAGACGCCGTGCAGCCCGGTAGTGAACATCGCCGATACCGCCTGCGGATTGGCATGCAGCGCCTTGTTCAGCACAGTCGAATCGAGCGAAAAGCTGCCGTCGCGATTGGTGCTGAGGCCCAGATCCGCCAGCGTCGCGGGCTGATCGGCAGTGGCATTGGGCATGATCCGCGTAAGGCTGAGCGAAGACAACGCCTGGGTCAGCGCCCGCGCGCCGGGATTGTTGTTGAGCGCGGCGCCCGCGGCGGTGTCGGTGCCCAGTTCGGTGGTGATCGCATTGAGCGCGGTCACCAGGTCGTTCATGCTCGATGCGATCGCGCTGGTCGGATCGCTGAAGCTGATCGTGGTCGGATTGCCGGCATTGGTGCCGGTAAGATTGAGCGAAATCCCCGGCGCGGCATCGGTGATCGCGTTCGATGCCGATGTGCGCTGCACGCCGTTGAGTTTGTAGCTGGCATTGCTGGCTGCTGCCGAAAGCGTTGCGCCCCCGCTGCTGTTCGCGGCGGGGTTCCAGGCGAATTTGGCAAGGCCGGGGTCGCTCGCGTCTTCGCTGGCGCTGATGGTAAAGGCGTTGGCCGCGCCCTGCGGCCCGGAAATCACCAGCTGCTGGCCATCGGCATTGGTTGCGACATAGGCCGAAAGCCCCGCGCCCGAGGCGGTGATCGCGGTGGCGATCTGCGCCAGCGATGATCCCTTGGCAATCGCCACGGTCACCGCCGACTTGCTGCTGTCGGCGGTAAAGCCCGATCCCGCAACCGTGCCGAACGTGATGGTCAGGCTGCCCGAACCCGGATCGGTGGCCGATGCCGCCACCGTCGGGCTGGCCAGCGTCTGCCCTTGCGCCAGGGCGGATACTTCGAGCAGGGCAGACCCGCTGCCCTGAACCGTTCCGGCGCTGACTTTGGCCACCTGGCTGTTGGCGATCTGCGGGGTGGCGGCAAGATTGCCCGTGGTCAGCAGCGAATCGAGCGAGCTGGCCAGTTGCGAGGTCATGTTCATCAGCGTCGACGCTTCGGAAATCTGCGTGCTCAGCGCGGTGGTGCGGCTGTTCAGCTGATTGACCTGCCCGGCATATTGCGCCTGCGACAATTGGGTGGCGAGCCCGCTCACATCGATCGAGCTGCTGCCGCCCAGCGCCGTCAGCAACGCGCTGGTCGCGCTGTTGGTCGATGTGGCGGCGCTGGTCGATGCCGTTGTGGCGGTGCTGGCGGTGCCGCTGGTCGATGTGCCGGTGGTTGAGGAAATCGTGGTCATGGGGTCAAGAACGGCACTGCGCGCACCGGGTTAATGGCCGGCGGCCGGCCGATCATCCTTGCGCGATGATCGCGGGGTTGCCTTCGGCATCGAACCGCACTGCCAGCGGCACTTCCACATCGGGCGCAGGCGGGCTTTCGCCGCGTTTCAGCCCCAGCACAAAGGCCAGGACGGCGGCCACCGCCACATAGAGGTCTTCGCGGATCATCTGGTTTTCGCGCGTGGTGTAATAGACCGATCGCGCCAGCGCCGGATATTCCAGCGTCATCACGCCGAATTCGGCGGCCAGTTCGCGGATTGCCAGCGCGGTTTCGCCGCGCCCGCGCGCCAGCACCACCGGCGCCGGCGCCAGATCGGCGTCATACCGCAGCGCGACCGCGAAATGGGTCGGGTTGGTAATCACGAAATCGGCATCCTGCACCGCCTTGCGCACCGATCCCTTGGCAATCGCGCGCTGGCGCCGGCGGATCGCGCCCTTGTTTTCGGGGTTGCCGTCGGTTTCCTTGTTTTCGTCGCGGATTTCCTGATGTGTCATGCGCAGCCGTTGCTGGCGGCGCAGCCACTGGATCGGAAAATCCGCGAGCGCGATCACCATCAGCCCGGCCGCCAGATAGACCAGCAACTGGCTGATTGCGCCCCAGGCAAAACCCAGTTGCGCGCCCAGTTGCCCGGCGCCCAGCCCGACCAGCCCGGCCAGCCGCGCTTTCAGCCAGACAAACGTGACCACGCCCAGCAGGATCAGCTTGGCCAGCCCTTTGCCGATCTCGATCAGGCCCTGCGTGCCGAACATGCGTGACAGCCCGCTCGCCGGATTGAGCCGCGACGGTTTGGGCGCCAGATTGCCCGCCACAAATGCGCCATCGCCCAGCCCCAGCTGCACAAACAGCGATGCCGCCAGCACCAGCACGCCCAGCACCATCACCGGGGGCAGCGCCGCGTTGCCGGCCTCGATCAGCAGCGATCCCGCGTCGAACCGGTCAAGGCTGGCGCGATCCCAGCTGAACCCGCGCCGCATCACGCGGGCCAGCGCGTGCATCACCCAGGGCCCGGCCAGGATCAGCCAGGCCACCCCGACCACGGTGCCGGTGGCCACGATCATGTCGCGCGACCGCAGCACATCGCCGCGCTCGATCGCCTCGCGCTTGCGCTTGGCGGTTGGGGCAAAGGTCTTTTCGCCGCTCTCTTCGGCCATGGTGCGCGCCGCCTGCCCGCTATTTCGCCAGCAGCATGGCGGCCTGCGCCACCGCGCCGTGCGCCAGATCGGTCAGCCGGTCGCCAACCAGCGGGGCCGAGGCGATCATCGCGGCCAGCCCGGCCAGCACGCCTGCCGGCAGACCCAGCGCAAACAGATTGAGCGCGGGCGCCGCCCGCCCGATCACCCCGGTGACGATATGCACCACCAGCAGCAACAGCACGACCGGCACGGCCATGCTCAGCCCGGCCATGAACATGTCCGCGCCGAACTGGTTGATCAGCTGCAGCCGCGCCGGGGTCATCCACGCGGTGCCCGGGGGAAACACGCGATAGCTTTCCACCACCAGGCTGATCCAGTCGAGATGCGCGCCGGTGCCCAGGAACAGCAGTGTCAGCAGCACTGAAAAATACTGGCCAAACACCGGCGAATGCGCCCCGTTCACCGGATCGGCGCTTGCCGCGATCGACATGCCGAGCCCGGCGCCGATCAGTTCGGCCCCGATCGACGGCGCCGCAAAGGCCATTTGCAGGACAAAGCCCAGCGCCAGCCCGATCACCACTTCGCCCGCCACATCGACCAGGCCCGCCAGCGACAGCAGCGCCGGCGGCGCGATGACCGGGGTCCAGGCGCAGACGAACACTGCCAGCGCGCCGGTCACTACCACCCGCACTTGCGCCGGAACGGCCGATGCGCCGAACAACGGCGCGGCCAGCAGCGCCGCGCCGATCCGCGTCATCACAAAGACCAGCCGCCAGAATTCCGCCTCCAGCGGGCCAAAGCCGAAATCGAGCCCGATCATCGTCTCAGTGCCCCGTGGTCGCGATCTGGGCCATCACATCCTTCAGGAAATCGCCCGCCAGCCCCAGCATCGCACCGCCCAGCAGCACCAGCACGAGCGTGGTCACGGCCAGTTTCGGCACAAAAGTCAGCGTCTGTTCGTTTACCGAAGTGGCCGCCTGGATGATCCCGACAACCAGCCCAACCGCCAGATTGGCCACCAGCACCGGCACCGCGCCCAGCGCAGCGGTCCACAACATCCGGTCAGCCAGCGCGAGCAGCGCGGCGGTATCATCCATGGTCGATTTCCTTCACCGGATTGCCCCAATTACGCGAAACTGGCGGCCAGGCTGCCCATCAGCAGCGCCCAGCCATCGACCATCACGAACAGCAGCAGCTTGAACGGCAGCGACACCACGGTCGGGCTCATCATCATCATCCCCAGGCTCATCAGCACCGACGACACCACGATGTCGATCACCAGGAACGGCAGGAACAGCATGAAGCCGATCTGGAACGCGGTTTTCAGCTCGCTGGTCACGAATGCCGGCAGCAGGATCGAAAACGGCACGTCGGCCTGGCTGGCAAA
Organism: uncultured Sphingomonadales bacterium; assembly: GCA_903832325.1. Lineage (GTDB taxonomy): Bacteria > Pseudomonadota > Alphaproteobacteria > Sphingomonadales > Sphingomonadaceae > Novosphingobium. Next base: position 21,863 of record CAILBC010000015.1, read on the forward strand.
GCGCGGCGCATGCGCCATGTCGGCAAACATCAGCAGATCGTGCTGGCGGGTCTGGCGGATCATGAATCCGTGAAATTCGCGCCCCCCCGCGGCCAGCGCCTGTTCGGCATTGATCGTGCCGGCGGAATAGGGCTGGATCGCGACCGCGTTCACCCGGTCGAGCGTTGGCGCCATCACGAACAGCGTCAGGAACAGCGACAGGCCGATCAGCACCGGATTGGGCGGGCTTTGCTGCAGCCCCAGCGCCTGGCGCAGCAGCGACAGCACGATCAGGATGCGGGTAAAGCTGGTCATCATCAGCACCAGGCTGGGCAGGATGGTCAGCAGGCCCATGATCAGCAGCAATTGCAACGACAGCGACAGGCTGCCTTTGCTTTGCGCGCCCGACAATTCGCCAAACGCGCGGTCGAGCGCACCCGGCACCGCGCCGGGCTGCGCCGGCACAGCGGCCGGTGATGAAGCGGCCGCCGCTGCGGCGTTGGCCGGCGGTGAAGCGGCCGCCGCTGCGGCGTTGGCCGGGGCGGCTTGCGCCTGCGCGGCGGTGCCGGGCCAGACCGTGGCCATCGCCACGATCAGCAGCGCAATCAGCAGCGGCGCAATCCGGCGGCGCGCCGGGACAATGCGGGGATCAGGCACCATGGTTGCCGCCTTCGCGCGCGCCGCGCGCCGGCCCTTCGGCCAGCCGCACCAGCCCCTGCCGCGATGTCGAAACCAGGATTTCGCGATCATGAAACGCGATCACCGCCAGCCGCATCGTTGGCGACAGCATGCGCGTTTCGACAATGCGCAGCGCCGATGGCCCCTCGCTGGCGGCAAAGCGCCCTTCCAGCCGCCGGGCCAGCCGCAGCGAGCCCCAGACCATGACCCCGATCAGCGGCAGCAGCACGATCAATTTGGCAATATACCACAGCATCACAGGGCCCTTTCGCCGCTGGCCGGTTTACGGCGTGATTCTTCGGGGCGGCGCAGTTCTTCGGGGCGGCGCGGTTCTTCGGGCGCGGCGTTCTCGTGCCCCACCAGTTCGACAATGCGCAGCCCGAACCGGTCCCCCTGCGTTACGACTTCGCCGCGTGCGATCAGCTTGCCATTGACCATCACGTCGAGCAGTTCGTCAGTCATCCGGTCGAGCACGACAACGCTGTCTGTGCCAAGCGCCAGCACATCCTTGAGCTGCATCTGGGTGCGGCCAAGTTCGACTGTCAGGCGTACATCGACGTCCTTGATCAGATCGAAACCGCGGGTGGTGAATGCCATGCGAACCTCTTGTGCGTGTGGTGAATTTTGGCCGGCCGTGTCAGGCCAGCCGGGTAATCTGGATCGCCACGCGGTCATCCACCGCGCCGATCGTTCCGGCCGCAATGGCCAGCAGTGCGCCGGGACGTGAATCGCCCAACAGCAGCGGCACCTGGCGCGCGATCGGCAGCGTCAGCACCTGGCCCGGTTCCAGCCGTGACACCACTTGCAGCGCCATCGGCGTGTCGACCAGCAGCGCAGTCAGCGTCAGCGGCATTTCGGCAAACGGGCTGGCGGCGGGATCGTGCGGCATGGCTTCGTCAGCGCGGCGTGCAGCCGCGGCCGGCGCCATGCCGGTCAGCGCCGGCAACAGCGCCAGGGGCAGGGCCAGGCGGATCGGCCAGGGCGCCCGCGCGCCTTCGGATACGGCAATCTCCAGCACGGCCAGCCGGGTTGCCGGGGCAAACGGCGCGATCTGGGCCAGATCATAATCGCGGCGCAACGGGCGGATCACCGGCTGCACCGCGCCCAGCGCGCCGGCCAGATGCGCGGCCAGGATCGTTTCGATCCGCTGCACCATCAGATCGGCCGACAGCGGCATTTCGCGCGGCATCGGTCGCGGTGCTTCGCCCGGGCCGCCAAATGCCCGATCGACCAGCCGCAGCACCGCCTCGGCATCGATCGCGCCGATGGCATGGCCGCCGTGGACCGCATCGGCGCCGGCTTGTGTCCCAGTTTCTGGCCCGGTTTCTGGCCCGGTTTCTGGCCCGGTGGTCAGGGTATAGATGCTATAGGCGCACAAGCCGTCGCGCGCGAAATCGGCAAAGGCCAGCACGCGCGGCGGATCGATCGCGACATCGGGCGGATCGCCCCCGCACAGCCGCGCCAGCCCCGCACGCAGCGATCGCGCCAGCCGCACCGTGGCCGGGGCCAGCGCGCCGATCAGATCGGCATCATCGGGGGCGGGGCGGATCAGCGCGGCGCTGTGCTGCGCCAGCGCGCGTTCCGCAACAAAGGCGCGGGCCTGCTTCATTGGATGATGAACGTCTTGAAATAGACCGCGTCAACCCCGCCAAACCCTTCGGTATCGGTCAGCACTTTGTTGATCGTCGCGGTCAGACGGCGCTGCAGCCCGTCTTTGCCCTTTGGCGTTTCCACGTCTTCTTCGGCGGTATCGGCCAGCACCGCCAGCATCGCGGACCGGATCGGCAGCTCATGCTTTTTCAGCCACAGCACCACCCGGTAATCGCGATGAGTCGAACAGGCGATCGACACTTGCACCAGCGATGCCGTGCCCTTCAGGTTTGAGGTGAAGTCTTCGGAAAAGCTGAAATAGGCGGTGCGAAAGGCGCTGCCGCCATCGCCTTCGACGCCTTTGCCGCTTTCGCCCTCACCCTCTTTGGCGGTGGGGGCAAAGGGGTCGGTTTCGCCTTTGCGCACCAGTTTGGGGTTCTTGTCTTCCTTGGTCGCGATCTTGCCGCTGCCGCCGATCATGCCGGTGGCGACCAGGCCGAACACCCCGCCCCCGCCGATTCCCAGCAGGGCCACCGCGCCGCCGATCTTCAGCATCATGCCGCCGCCCTTTTTGGGGCGTTTGGCGTCCTTTTCCTTCTTGTCACTCATCGCGCGTCACGCGCCCCCTTTGATCGTGGTCATGCGAAAATGCCGGTATCGTTGGCGGTGGATTCGGATTGGCCGGCGCGCGGGCCGCTGCGGGCCGGGCGCGCTGCGGTGTTGCGGTCGGTGCTGCTGCGGTCTTGCGCAAAGCTGCCTTGGGCGGCGGTGTCGGGCGATGTCTGCGCGCCGGAATGGCGCGGGGCCTCGCCCTGGTTGCTGTTTCCGGTGGCATTGGATGCGGTGCTGCCCGTGGCGGCACTGGCGGCTGCGGCCGCTGCGGGGGCAAAGCCGGGGTCGGCGCTGTGCAGCGTTGCGCCCAGGCCGTCGGCGCGGGGTGTGAACTGCACCGAAACGCGGCCGAAATCGGCATGCTGCATGGTCACGCCGATCGAATTTGCTGTGCCCGCTGCGCCGGAATCGGCCCGCGCCCGGGCAATCGATTCCATCAGCGTGGCAAAATCGGTGGGCACCGGCGCGGGGGCGGATACGGGCGCCGCGTGGGCTTCGGCGCCGGTTGCCGGGTTGGCCACCGGGGCCAGCATCATTGCCATGCCGGTGGGGGCAGCGGGCCGCGCAGGCCCGCTGTCGGTGCGCGAATCGGGGCGGCTGTCGCTGTGGTCACCGGGTGCCGGCGGTGCCGGGATCGCGGCGCGCGTGGCGTGCTGGGTGCCGGCTTGCACAGGGGCGGCGCCGGGTGACGCGCCGTTCGGCGCGGTGCCGGCCGGGCGCGGGGCCTCATGGTTTGCCAAAGCGGTCATTGGCGGCAGGGCGCGCTGAGCCATGCCCGGCGCGGGCGGCTGGTCGGACGGCGCCATTCCCGCATCGGCCAAACCCGGGTTCGTCGGGCCGCTATCGGGCAGGGCCTGGGGCGCCGCTGCGGGCCCGGCGGCGTTGGCGGGTGGCGGCGCGGCTGTCGGCGCATTGGTGGGCAGGGGGACAACGGGAATTGCGGCGAATGCGGCATCCGGCAGGGTCTGGATCGTGCCAGCGGCATCCGGGCTGTCGCTGGCTGCGGCGGGGGTCATTTTTGCCGCCTTGTCGCGCGCCGGCGTTGGCGTGCCGGCCCGCGCGGGCGCGCCCGGGCTTGCCGGGGCGGCAGGAACCGGCGCTGCCGGCGGCAGGATATTGCCGGCCATTGCCGGAGGCGCGGCAACGGCAGGCACTGCGGCCGGCGTGATCGGTGTGGCAGCAATCATCGCGCCTTGTGCCGGTGCGGCGGTCTGCGCCGCCAGCGCCGTGGCAAATCCGGCCGTGTCTGGCGCCGGCGTTGTGGCGCGGGGGGCATTTGCGGCGGCCCACTGCGGGGAAGATGCGGCGGTTATTGCAGGATTTTGGCCCAGATTCCGGTCCAGATTCCGGACCGGATTTTGCTTCAGATTTTGCGGGGGATTGGCTGCCGGGCTTATCCGGGCAGCGGCGGGTGCGGCCCGGGGGGCGGTGGCGGCAGGGGCGGCAATCATGGCGGTCATCGTCTTTCGGGTCCCTGCGTGGTCGGATGCGAAGGAGTGGATGCGAATATCGTGCCAAACAGGGACGGCGCCCCGGCTGGCAGGCGTGGAAGGTCAGGTTTTCGGGGCCGGTCTGGCACCCAGCGGCACGCTGGCAGCGCCGGCATCGCGGGTGATGCGCGCCTGGGTCGCGGCGGCGCGGTCTTCCACGGCGGCGCGGCGGCGTTCGGCGATGGCGGCTTCGGCGGCGCGCGCATCGGCGACGGCGCGCGCCTGCGCCACTTCGGCATGGTTTTGCACGGCCAGCCGGTGCAATTCGCCCAGATAGAGCCGCTCGCGCACCAGATCGGCGCCACAGGCCGCGTCATTGCGCCGGGCATAGTCGTCGATCAGTCCTGCGGTGCGCTCTGCCATGGTCTCCAGCCGGGTCAGCCGCGCTTCGGCCCGCCCGGCTTCGGCCAGCGCGCCCTGCCGCACGATCGCGCGCAGCTTTTCCAGCCGTTTCAGCCGGCCCAGCCGGATGCGATCAGCCGTCATCGCGCAACAGCTCTGCCAGTTGCGCCGCACTGGTGGGCAGCGGCACGGTTTCGCCGCGGTCTTGCGCCAGGAACGCGGTAAGCCGCGCGTGCATGGCAATCGCCAGGTCCAACTGCGGATCGGTGCCCTGGCGATAGGCGCCCATCAGCACCAGATCGCGATTGGCTTCATACGTGGCAACCAGCGCGCGAAACCGCCGCGCCAGTGCGGCATGCGCGGGATCGACAATATCGTTCATCACCCGGCTGAGCGAGGCGGCGATGTCGATGGCGGGATATTGGCCGCGCTGCGCCAGATCGCGCGACAGCACGATATGGCCATCCAGGATCGCGCGCGCGGTATCCACCACCGGATCGTCCTGGTTGTCGCCATCGGCCAGCACGGTGTAAATGCCGGTGATCGAACCGCCGCTGGCGGCCGAATTGCCCGCGCGTTCAACCAGTTTGGTAATCGTTGCCAGCGCTGACGGGGGATAGCCGCGCGCCGCGCCCGGTTCGCCCAGCAACAGGCCGATTTCGCGCGCGGCATGGGCCACGCGGGTCAGACTGTCCATGATCAGCAGCACGCGGCGCCCGGTTGCGCGAAACTGTTCGGCCATCGCCGTGGCCAGCATCGCGCCGCGCAGCCGCAGATTGGGCGCATGGTCGGCCGGCACTGCCACAATCACGCTGCGCGCGCGGCGCGGGCCCTGCATGTGGCGTTCGACAAAGTCCGACACTTCGCGCGCGCGTTCACCGATCAGCGCGACCACCACCACTTCGGCCTCTGCGCCATGCGCGATCATGTCGAGCAGCACCGATTTTCCCACGCCCGATCCCGCCATGATGCCAATCCGCTGGCCAATGCCGAACGTGGTCAGCGCATTCAGCGCACGCACGCCCACATCGAACGGCAGACGCACCCGCGCGCGATCGAGCGCACCGGCGCGCACCCCGCCGGCGGGCCATTCGCCACCGGCCGCGATCGCGCCGCCGCCATCGATCGGATGGCCTTCGCCATCGACCGCGCGGCCCAGAAATGCAGGGCCGACCGGCAGCATGCCCGGGCGGCCTTCGGGGCGGACCCTGGCGCCGGGGCGCAACAGCACCGGATCGCCCAGCAGCATCATCAGCGTGCGGCCATTGCGAAATCCGATCGCTTCGGCCGAAAGACTGCCGCGCCCGTGGGCAATGCGGCATTGCGCGCCAATCGGCAGCGACAGCCCGCCCACTTCAAGCAGCCCGCCATCGCAAGCCTGGACCACGCCATAGCGGCGCGGGCCCAGATCGGCCCGGGCCGCGGCCATGTGATCGAGCAGCGCCAGCGTGGTATCGATCATGCGCGCAGCACCTCGGCCAGCGCGGCCTGCCACTGCGCCGGGCCATCCTCCACCCCGCCATCGGCGGTTTCAACACGAAGCGCACCTCGCTCCAGCGCCGGATCGGGTTCGCAATGCCAGGCTTCGGGCAGGCGGCCATGCACCAGCGCCAGATCTTCGGGATGGAGCCGGATCACGCGATCATCGGTGCTGCGCGCAAACATTGCCGCCGCTGCCGCCGCGCGCCGCGCCAGCGCATCGGGCGCGATGGCCGCATCGGCCAGCACGCTGCCACACAGCGCCAGCACGGTGGCCTGCAACCGCTGCGCCAGGGCATCGATGGCATCGGCTTCCATCGCGGCCAGCGCGGTTTCGATGTGGTGACGCGCGGCAAAGTCGGCCGCGGCTGTGGCCGCGGCCTGCGCCGTGGCGGTTTCGGCGCCGTTTGCAAACCCGCGCGCATAGGCATCGGCCACGGGATCGGCCACGGGATCTGGTCGGCCATCGCTGGTTCCGGCAAGGCCGTGCGCGGCAAAACGGCCATCGCGGGCAAACCCGCCGCTGCCTCCGCCCAGTGCAGCCAGCGCCGCGCTGCGCCCGCGGTCAGACATAATCGTCGTCGCCGGCGCCAAACACGATCACGCCTTCGCCGGCCAGCCGCCGTGCTGCGGTCACCATGGCCTTTTGCGCTTCCAGCACTTCGGCCATTTTCATGCGGCCGCGCGCGGCAATCTCGTCGCGCACGCCATCGGCGGCGCGCGCCGACATCGCGCGGAAAAACACCTCGCGATTGGCGTCTGGCGTGCCTTTCAGCGCGGCGATCAGCGTGTCGCTGTCCACTTCGCGCAGCAGCGTACCCATCGATTTGTCGTCCAATGCGAACAAGTGTTCGAATTTGAACATTTCGTTTTCGATCGCCTTGGCCAGGGCTTTGTCGGCTTTGGCGATTTCGGGCATGACCCGGCGTTCCACGGTGCGTGCCGCGGCGTTGATGATATCGGCCGCTTCGCGCGGTCCGCCCATGGTCAGCGCGGCGCGGCCATGGCTTTCGGCGATGCGCCGCGCCAGCATGTCTTCCAGCATTGCCAGCGCATCGGGTGAAACCGGGCCCAGCGTGGCAACGCGCTGCACCACTTGCGCCTGGATATCTTCGGCCAGCCCGTGCAGCACGCCTGCGGCGACATCGGGGTCCAATTGCACCAGCAGCACCGCGATCGCCTGCGGATGTTCGTCACGCACCAGCGGGGCGATCACGTGCGGGGTCAGCCAGCGCGCCAGTTCCAGCGAGCTGGTGCGTTCTTCGGGTGCGATCCGGCTCATCAGGCTGTCGGTTTTCACCGGGCCGATCGCGCGGGTCATCATGGTGCGCACCTGGCCCACCCGATCGGGCACGATCAGCCCCATGCGCTGGGTCTTTTCAACAAAGCGCGCAATCGCATCCTCGATCGCCGCCGGGCTGATTTCGCCCAGCGCGCACATCTGTTCGCCCAGCAGCCGCAATTCGGCCGGGTCCAGCCGGCCGAGCAGCGCCGCCGCCTGGTCATCATCAAGCAGCATGATCATCACCGCCGCGCGGGTGGCATCGCTGGCGGAAAGGGCTTCGGGCGCCATGTCGCTCATCGTGTCGGCTCCGCTTCGGTATCACCCAGCATCTGGCGCAGCGCGGCCACCGCGGTATCGGGCTTTTCGCGCACCAGCCGCTGCGCCAGGCCAACCTGAAGCCCCAGCGTTTCGGGATCGACCGTGGCCGATCCGGCAAACGCGCCCTGCGCCGTGCCCGATCGGCGTGCGCCTTCGCCGGGCGTATCGGCATCGCGTTCTGCCGGTTCGGGCGGCTCGCCGGTGGCGGGCGCCGGGTCGCGTTTCAACGCCTTGATCAGCGGCCTTACCCCCAGCAGCAGCGTCAGCAGCACCGCCAGCAGCGCCACCCCGTTGCGCACCGCCATGGCAAACCACGGGGTTTCCCAGAATTTCGGGGTTTCGATCGGCACTTGCTGGAAATTGCGCATGACCACGGCAATCTGGTCGCCGCGCGCGGTGTCGGCGCCCACGGCGGCGCCCACCAGCTGCTTGATCTGGTCAATCTCGCCCGGTTTGGCCTTGGCCATTGCCGCCGCGCTCAGCGCCACAGCCACCGACAGGCGGCGGATCTTGCCCGGCCCGGCATTGGTCACTGCCACTTCGCGGCCCAGTTCATATGTGCGGGTGGTCGACGAATCGCTGTTGGCGGGGCCGGGTGTTGCATTGCCCGAGGGTGTGGCGGCTGGCGGTCCGGCCGATGGTTGCGCCTGCGGCGGCGGGGTGTTCGACAGCACTCCGGGCACGCCAGAGGGCGTGGCAGAGGCGGTGCTTTGCGATGCGGTCTGCGTTTCGCTGCGCACCACGCCCTGCTTGTCATAGCTTTCGCGCGCGCTGGTCTGCTGATTCATGTCGAGATCGACCTGGATCTCGCTGGAAAAGTTGCCCGCGCCCAGCATCGGGGTCAGCAGCGACTCGACTTGCTGGCGCAGCTTGTCTTCCAGCCGCGCCTGCATTTCGATGCGGTCGATATCGCCGGGCCTGCCGCTCGACAGCAGATGGCCCTGCTGGTCGATCACTTTGACCGCCTCGATCGACAGCCCCGGCACCGATCCGGCCACCAGATTGACAATCGCGGTCACTTGCCCGGCGGCAAGCTGCCGGCCGCGCGCCAGCTTCAGCATGACCGACGCCGTGGGCGCCGCATTGTCGCGCACAAAGGCCGATTTTTCGGGCTCGGCCAGGTGCACGCGCACCGCCTCCACCCCTTCGATCTGCATGATCGTCAGTTCCAGCTCGCGTTCGCGGGCGGCCTGCAGGCGCTGGCCTTCGACCGTGCGGCTGGCGCCCAGCGGCAATTTGTCGATCATCTGTTCGCCGGTTTCGGGCGTGGCCAGCGTGCCATCGGCGGCGGCGACCATGCGCGCCTTGTACAAATCGTCCTCACCCACGCTGATCGCGCCGGTCTGGTTGTTGATCGAATAACGGATCGATGCCTTGTCGAGCGCGGCCACCACATTGGCGCGTTCGCTGTCGTTGAGCGAGGTATAAAGCACGCGTTGCGGCGCGGGCGCCATTTCCAGCCACAACAGCCCGGCCAGCCCCGCAGCGCCGACCCCGGCAAACCACGGCAGCGCGCGGCGCACCGGCGGCTGGCTGATAAACCGGCCCAGACGCGCCGGCAGGCCGCCGCCGCCCGGATCGGTCAACGGAGACATAAGCGAAGCCGGCGCAGGCGCGCCCGATACCGGAACAAGATCAGCCATGACGGATTACAGCCCCAGCTTCATGATGTCCTGATATGCGGACAGCAGCTTGTTGCGGACTTGCAGCGTGGCTTCGAACGCCACGCTGGATTGCTGGCGCGCCAGCATGACTTGCGCGATGTCGGTCACTTGCCCGGTTTCATAGCCGGTGGTTACCGCCTCGGAATGGGCCTGCGCCTGGTTCACTTTGTCCAGCGCCGTGCGCAGCGCGCCGGTGAAGGACCCGCCCGCCGTATCCGCCGTGCCGGTATTCGCACCGACATCAGGGTTGCGCACTTGTTGCAGAACCTGGCTGCGATCGATGATCTGCTGGCGCAGCGCCATGATCTCGTGCAGTCCTCCCGCGCCCGATCCGGCGCCGCCGATGCCCGATGGGCCGCTCATCGCCGGCCCCCCGCCACGGCGATGCCGGCTTCGCGCAGCGATGCCAGGCGATAGCGCAAAGTGCGTTCGCTGATGCCCAGCCGCTGCGCCGCGGCAATGCGGCTGCCGCCGCAGGCCTCCAGCGTGGCCAGGATCGCGCGCGCTTCGGACATCTGCACGATGTTGGACAGCCGCGCATCGTCGCCCTGGCCGCCGCCGGCCACGCGCATCACCGGATCGGCCGCGGCCGGTTCGCCCGCCACGCGCACGGCGCGGTCAAACACGATGTGCTGCGGCCCGATTTCGGCAGGGCTGCCATCGGGTGCATGGCCCGCCAGCAGCAGCGCCCGGCGCACCACGTTTTCCAGTTCGCGCACATTGCCTGGCCAGGGGTGGCTGGCCAGCATGTCCAGCGCGGCATCGCCGATCCACGGCACCTCGGCCAGTTGCGGAACGTGGCGCAGCATCATCGCAAAGGCCAGCGGGGCAATATCTTCGGGCCGTTCGCACAGTGGGCGCAGCATCAGCGGAAAGACATTCAGGCGATAGAACAAGTCGGCACGGAACCGGCCTTCTTCCACTTCGGCGGGCAGATCGCGGTTGGCGCAGGCGATCACCCGCACATCCACCTTGATCGGCTGGGTCGCGCCCAGCGGCACCACTTCGCGTTCCTGCAGCGCGCGCAGCAGCTTGGCCTGAAGCGCCAGAGGCATTTCGGCAATTTCGTCGAGCAGCAGCGTGCCACCGTCGGCGGCGCGGAAAAATCCCTCGGCCGCCGAATTGGCACCGGTAAAGGCGCCCTTCTGGTGTCCGAACAGCATCGCTTCGAGCATGGTTTCGGGCATTGCCGCGCAATTGATCGCCACGAACGGCCGCGCGGCGCGTGCCGACCGGTCGTGGATGAACCGGCTCAGCACTTCCTTGCCGGTGCCGGTGGGGCCGTTGATCAGCACCGGAATGTCGCTCGCGGCGATCCGTTCGGCCAGCGCGAGCACCGACAGGCTTTCCGGATCGGCGGCGATCGGGCTGCCGGCGGGCGTGGCGCAGGCCATCAACGCGGCAAGCGCGCCCTGGCCCGCACCATCGGCATAGCGCAAACGGAAACGGTCCCCCGGGCCGCGCCGCAGCAACGGCTGCACCCCCGGTGTTCGGGTCAGGCGGACAGTGCGCGCCAGGGGGATGGGGATCGGGGTGGTTTCGTCGGCATCGAGCAGAAACACCGGCGTCGCGGCCTGCGCTGCACCCATCACGGCCGCCGCCCGCTGCACCAGCGGGCTGTGCGAAACCCGGGCCGCATCGGAAATCTGCAATCCTGTGTGATCGCGCTTCATGAAATCTTGCCCCGTTTTAACCATGTCTGCTGGGGCAGTTGTCGCGCGAAAACGGCAAAGGGTCCGGTAATTTAAGCCCCGGGCTGGCCCTAAGGGTCAATACGTAGGGGCGGCAATTGCTGGCCGGGGCAGGGCTTAAACCCGGCAGCGATTTGCCGGTCTTTGCCGCAAGAGCCGGACGCTTTCCACACTGGGATGTTCCAGACGCAGGTTGCCCGGATCGCTCTTGCCCTTGACCCATTACCCAGGAGACCCACCATGACTGCAATCAATACCAACATTTCGGCACTGCAGGCAGCACACGCATCGAATTCGGCATCGATGATGACGGCAATGGCAATGCAGCAGCTGTCGACCGGCCAGCGCATCAACAGCGCTGCCGACGATGCCGCCGGCCTTGCCATCACCAACACGATGACCGCCCAGATCAAGGGCATGAGCCAGGCCGTGCACAATGCCAATGACGGCATTTCGCTGGCCCAGACCGCCGGTGGCGGCCTGAATGAAGTGACCAACATGCTGCAGCGTATCCGCGAACTGGCGGTGCAGTCTTCGTCGGGCACGTATCAGGCGTCGGACCGCACATCGATGCAGTCGGAAGTGTCGAACCTCACGCAGCAGATCTCGTCGATCCTGACCACCACGCAGTTCAACGGCACCAATGTCTTTGCCGTAACGTCGGGCGCACCGGCGACCGACGGATCGCAGGATGCGAAATTCACGATCCAGACCGGCGCCAACAACGGCAACACGGTGGTGATCGATTCTGTCGCGTTCAACGGGTCGAACCTGTTCGGTTCGACCAGCGGCACCGGCAACACCGCCTACAGCAGCGCAACGGGCACCACGCAGGCGCTCGATGTGACCAGCCAGACCACGGCGGCCACCACGATCACCAATGTCGATGCGGCGATCGGCCAGGTCAACAGCACCGAAGCCTCGCTGGGGGCGGCACAGAACCGGCTGACTTCGGTGGTGAACAACCTCAACACCAACATCACCAACCTGTCGTCGGCGCGCAGCCAGATCCAGGATACCGACTATTCCGCGACGACCACGCAGCTGGCCAAGTCGCAGATCCTGTCGCAGGCCTCTACCGCGATGCTCGCCCAGGCCAACCAGAGCCAGCAGAACGTCCTGTCGCTGCTGAAATAAGCGCATGGGTGCGGCGGGCTGATCCCGCCGCACCCCGATACAAAACGCCCGGCGATCGCTGCGATCGCCGGGCGTTTTGTGTTGAAAGCAGGGCGTGTCTGCAGATCAATCCATCAGCAGGATCGACATCCGCCGGTTGCGCGGATCGGCCGGGTTGGCAGTGATCAGCGGGTCCTGCGCGGCCACCCCCTCGATCCGGCGGAACCGGGCTTCGGCCACGCCAAACCGCATCAGCGCCAGCCGCGTCGCTTCGGCCCGCCCGGCCGACAGCGACCAGTTGTTGGCCGGATCGCCCGGCCGCCATTGCAGGCTGTCGGTATGGCCGCGCACCGTCAGGCCATTGGGTTCGGGCGCGATCGCCTGGCCGATCGCCTGCACCAGCTGCAACGCCTGGGGGGTCAGGATCGTGGTGCCCAGCCGGAACATCGAAAAATCGGCATCGTCCATCAGGTCCAGCCGGATGCCTTCGGGCGTTGCCGTCACGCGCACTTGCTTGGCCAGGCGTGCCAGGCTCTGGCTGGTGTGCAATTTCTGTTGCAGCCGCTGTTGCAGGCTGACCGTGCGCTTGGTCTTGGCCACGCCATCCTTGGGCCCGCCGGTGGCATCGCGCGGGATGGTGAGTGTTTTGGTGCCGGTCTGCCCGTTGCGGAACGGATAATTGTCGACATCGGTCAGCGACGATCCACCCAGCAGGCCATAGGACCCGGCGCTGCCTTCGCGCATTTTGACCAGCGTGGGGGTGAAATAGTCGGCAATGCCCTTGCGCTGTTTTTCGGTGGTCGCGCCCAGCAGCCACATCAGCAGGAAAAACGCCATCATCGCGGTAACAAAGTCGGCATAGGCGACTTTCCACGCGCCGCCATGGTGGCCGGCGGCCACCACGGTGATCTTCTTGACGATGATCGGCGGCGGCAGATCCTTGGGCTTTGGCTTGGCCATGGCGTCTAGCGCCCGCGCAACGCGTCAAGCAGTTCGGACAGGCCGGGGCGGAATGCATGGCCCAGCCCCGACCGCGCGCTTTCCACCACCAGCGGCTGCGGCCAGCCGTGCAGCGAGGCAACGATCACCTGCTTGACCGCCTGAAAGATCATTTCGTCCTGATCGAGCACCTGTTTCAACCGCCCGGCCAGCGGCGCGACAATGCCATAGGCCAGCAGCACGCCCATGAACGTGCCGACCAGCGCCGATCCGATCATCGCACCCAGGATCGCGGGCGGCTTGTCGATCGATCCCATGGTTTTCACCACGCCCAGCACCGCGGCGACAATGCCCAGTGCGGGCAGGGCATCGGCCAGCCCCTGCAACGCGTGATGCGCCTCGGTTTCTTCGTGGAAATGGGTTTTCATCGCATGGTCCATCACGTCTTCGACAGCGTGCACCTCCAGCGTGCCGGATGACACCACGATCAGCGTCAGCGTGTCGCAGATCAGCGAAACCAGCGCGCCATGCGCCACGATTTTCGGAAATTCGGCAAAGATCGGCGAACTTTTGGGGTCGGTCACATGGCTTTCCAGCGCGACCGGCCCATCGCTGCGCAGGATCTTCATCAGCCGCGTGCACAGCACGATGGCATCGACATGATCCTGCTTTGAATGGCGCGGGCCCTTGAACACTTTGGCCATGCCGCTGCCGATGCCTTTCAGCTCGTGCAGCGAATTGCCGGTGATCGTGGCACCCAGCGCCGCGCCGCCGATGATCAGCAGCTCGTGCGGGATGGCCTCCATCACCGGGCCAAGCGCGCCGCCGGTTATGGCAAACCCGCCAAAGACCATGACCAGCAGGACAACGATGCCGATACCAGCAAACATGATGCAGCGTTCTTTCTTTCAGGTCCGGCGGCTCAGTTGCCGATGACGTTGAACAGCGACAGGCCCGACAGCCGGACAAAGACCGACTGGCTGGCCTGCAACGCGGTGGTCAGTTGCTGCAGCCTGATCGCCGCCTTTGACACGTCGGTATCGCCCACTTGCGATTCCTCGGTGGCGCGCGCAGTGGATTGCGCGGTCTGGTTCTGGGTGGTCAGCGCGATCCACGCCTCACGCGAACCGATCACGGTCTGCGCGGTGGTGGCGGCATCCAGCCCGTTGGCCAGCGTGGTCAGCCCGGCCTGCGCCGCGGTTTGCGCCTGCGACCCGCCCGCCTTCAGCGCCGTGGCCAGCGCGCCCAGCGCATCGATCACATTGGTCGAATTGCCGGCGGCATCGGTGATGTTCAGCACTTCGGGCCCGGTCAGGCTGGATGCCACGCTTTGCCCGCTGCCGATCGGCAACGTCTGCGATGTGGGATCGCCGACATAGCTGACCGTGCCATTGGCGTTCTGCGTATAGGCATTGCCCTTTACCCCGCCGCCGAACAGCGCGTTGCCGTTGCTGTCGCGGCTGTTGGCCAGGTTCACCAGATCAGTCTGGATCTGCGACAGCTGGGTGCCGATGGAGGCGCGTTCCTTGTCCGAAACGGTGCCGGTCGCCGCCTGGTTGGTCAGCGTGCGGGCCTGGTTGATGTCGTTGATCATCTGGCTCATCACCGAATCCGCCAGTTGCAGATTGGCGCTGGCCTTGTTGGCCGATGCCGTGTCGACCGTGGCCTGGCTGTCCTGCAATTGCAGCATGCGCATCTGCGCCGCCGCCGCCGGGTTCTGCGCGGCCGAGGTGAACTGGCTGCCGCTGCTGATCGAGGTGCTGACCGCATTGGCCTCTTGCTGCAACGCGGCAAGCTGGTCGGCTGCGGTGGAGTAGAAGCTGCTGGTGCTGGTCGGGCTGATGATCGTCATGGCAACGGGCCTTATGCGGGGCGGGCTTACGCCCCGGTGAGGTTGAGAATGCTGGTGAAGATGTCGTGGGCCACCTGCATGACTTTGCCCGATGCCTGGAACGCCTGCTGAAACTTCACCAGGTTCACCGCCTCGGCATTCAGATCGACACCGGCTTCGGACGACAGGCTGGCAGCCGCCGCGCCGGACAGGGTTTTGAGCGTGGTCTGCGTGGTCTGCGCGCTTTGCACCGCGCCCGACACATCGGTCAGCAACCGGTTCATCGCATCGGCGGGGTCAAGCGTGGCCAGCGCGCTGGTCATCGCGGAAAGATTGCCGGTATCTGCGCTGTTGGCCCCCGAGCCGGCGGCGGCCGTGGCAATTGCGCTGCCGCTGCTGGTGGCCATCGTCAGCGTTGCCGCGGTCGTGCCGGAAAACAGCGCGCCGCCCGCCTTGCCCGCCAGATCCACGCCGCCGGCCTGCGCGGTGTTGACCGTGCCGGCAATCGATGCGGCCAGGCTGTCGAGCGTGGTCATGGTCTGGCCCAGTTTGGTGAGCGCCGCCTGGTTGCCGGCCAGCGATCCGCCGCTCAGCGTGACCGGGGCATTGCCCACGGCCAGCGAAACGGTGCCATCGCTGTTGATGGTCGATACCAGCGTGTTGGCGCTGTTGCCGGTTACCAGCGGCGGGCCGCTGACCCCGCCAAGGGTCAGATTGGCGCTGCCATCGGTGCCGATCGTGGTGGTGACATTGGCATATTGGCCAATCTGGTCGAGCAGTGCATCGCGCTGGTCCATCAGGCTGGCGCGATCGCTGGTGGTGACATTGGCGCCGGCCGGCGCACCGCCCGCGGTGGACGAAAGCCGGGTGTTGATCGCCGCCAGCTGGGTGGTCAGCGTGTTCATTTGCGCCACACCCTGGCCGGCTTCGTTCTGCAGCCCGGCTTGCGCGGCGGACAGACCCTGCCCGGCAATCTGGAATGCGCTCGCCATGGTCGTGCCGGTCTGGATCACGCCGGCGCGCAATGCGGTGCTGTTGGGATTCTGGTTGAGCGCGGTCAGCGCGTTCTGGAAATTGCCGATGGTGGTGAACACGCCCGAATTTTCGACCGCCGATTCCACATCGGTCAGCCCCGCAACGGTGCTGGCCGCGCGCGCGGTGTCCGATGCGGTGCGGCGCGCTTCGGATTGGAGAAAGCTGTCGGCATTGCGGGTGATCCCCGAAACCGTCACGCCCGACAGCGAAATGTCGTTGGCCACGCTCCAGCTGCTGGCCGAAGCGACTTCGATCGTGTTGGCCCCGCGCCGGACATAGCCGTCGGTCGAGGCATTGGCGATGTTCTGGCCGGTGATGTTGAGCGCGACTTCGGCAGCCATTGCGCCGCTCGCGCCGATCGACATCAGGTTGCTGGTCATCGCCGTGTCTCCGATCCGGTTTTCGGCGCATCAGCCGGCGTCGCGTCGATTTTTGGCGCCAGCTGCCGCTCGATCTGCTGGGCCAGGCCCAGCGTGCCGCTTTGCGCGGTCAGATCAGCGAGGCGTTCGTCGCGCATGCCGGCAAATGTGCCCTGGCCCTGATCGGAGCCCCACAGGCTGTCGCCAAAATCGCTCTGCCGCGCGGCGGCGAGCATCTGGCGCACAAAGATCGCCTCAAACGCCTGCGCCGCCTGGTGCAGGCGGGCGCGATCGGGCGTGCCCGGCCCGGCACCCGGCGCTCCCGCCGCAGGCAGGCCTGGCGCCGCCGCAGGCAGGATTGCCGCCGACGCAGGCAGGATTGGCGCCGCCGATGGCAGGATTGGCGAAACCGTGGTCATATCACCTCCATCTCCGCCTTCAGCGAACCGGCCTGCTTCAGCGCCTCGAGTATGGCGACAAGGTCCGAAGGGCTGACGCCGAGCTTGTTCAGCGCATCGACCAATGAAGCGAGCGAGGCGCCGGGCCTGAACAGTGCAACATGCGCATCGCCCTCGTTCACCGCGATCTTGCTGCTGGGGGTTACGGCGGTGCGCCCCTGGCTGAACGCATTGGGCTGCGACACCTGGGATTTCTCGTCGATCCGCACCACCAGCTTGCCGTGGCTGATCGCGGCCGGTGACAGGCGCACCGCGCTGTTGATTACCACTGTGCCGGTGCGGCTGTTGACGATTACCCGGGCCGATGTTTCGCCCGGTATCACGTCGATCATCTCGATCGCGGCCATCTGGCTGGCGCGGCGGTCCGCCCCGTTGGGCAGTTTCAGCGCCAGCGTCATGCCGTCTTCCACCGCGGCGGTATCGGGATATTTGCCGTTGATCGCGTCGCGCACGCGCGATGCGGTCAGGAAATCGGCCTGAAACAGGTTCCAGCGCAGCACGTCGCCATGATCGAACCCGGTATCCACCGCGCGTTCCACCGTGGCCCCGTCGGCAATCCGGCCAACCGTGGGCACATTCACGGTCAGCTGCGATCCGTCCTTGGCCGTGATGCCCAGCCCGCCGACCGCCAGATTGCCCTGCGCCATGGCATAGATCTGCCCGTCGGCGCCATAAAGCGGGGTCATGATCAGGGCCCCGCCGCGCAGCGCCTTGGCCTTGCCGATCGTGCTCACGGTCACGTCGATGCGCTGCCCCGGCTTGGAAAAGGCGGGCAGGTCGGCCGTGACCAGCACTGCGGCGGCATTTTTCAGCCCGGGGTTCACCCCCGCCGGCAATTGCAGGCCCAACCGGCCGGACACGCCGCGCATGGCCTGGGTAACATATTCCAGCGTGTCATCGCCGGTGCCGGGCAGGCCGACAACCACGCCATATCCGGTCAACTGGTTCGATCGCACGCCCTGAAACGTGCCGAGGTCGCGCACCCGGTCGGCATGCGCGGGCGGCGCCAGCGCGATGGCCAGCAGCACCCCGATCAACAGGACGATCAGCCGCGGCAGGACCCCGCCCTTTCCGCCCGCGGTGCGGGCTTTGGGCGCGGCCAAGCGGCGCGAAAGTGTCAGGGGCAGGGGAAGGGCTGGTCTGGTCATGGCTGATCCCGCGTGGCTGGTCAGAAAGGGGTGATGATGCTGAAGAATTTGGACAGCCAGCCCTGGCGGCTGGCCCGGCCGATCGCCCCGTTGCCGGTATAGACCACCCGTGCATCGGCCACCTGGCCGGATTGCACGGTGTTGTTCTGGTCGATGTCGGCAATGCGGACGATGCCCGAAATCTGTACCCATTCTTCGCCCTGGCTGAGCAGCAGGCGCTTTTCTCCTTTCACCAGCACGGTGCCGTTGCGCCGGGTTTCGGCAATGGTGACCGAGATCTGGCCGCCAAGCTGGCTTTTCTGCGACGCATCGCCTTCACCACTGAACGCCGAAGCGCCCGCAGCATTAAGGGCATTGGGGTTTATCGCGAATGGCCCGGCCGTAGGGGGTGTTACGCTGAAACTGCCGCTTTTCTGCGTTTTGCCGATCGCCTGCTTTGATGTGGTCAGGTTTTCCACCAGCACGATCGTCAACAGATCGCCAACCATGTGCGCGCGCGGCCCTTCGACCAGCGCGGCATAGCCGGCGTTGACATTGAAGATCGCGCCAGCCGATGGCGGCATCGCCGGACTGGTCGGCAGCGTCGGGTCAAACCCCTTTAGCGGGTGGTTTGCCGCCCGCGCGGGATCGGGCACCAGCAGTGCGGCCACCAGCATGAGCAGCGTCGCACGCCGCCGGGCTGCATGTGCCGGGCGGATGAGGCGGGGGGCCGGCACGCGGTCAAAGGGGGTGTCGGGCATCATGTCAGGTTCTGGTTCGCGTTCTTGAGCATGTCATCGACCGCGCTCACCATTTTCGAATTGATTTCATAGGCGCGCTGGCATTCGATCATGTCGACCAGTTCGCTGACCACGCTCACATTCGATGCCTCAAGATAGCCCTGGCGCAGCGTGCCGTGCCCGGCCGAACCCGGCGCACCCACTTGCGGTGCACCGCTGCCGCCCGTTTCCATGAAGAAATTGTCGCTAGAAGCCTGCAGCGCAGCGGGATTGGCAAACGTCGCGGTGGTGATCTGGCCCAGCGTGCTGGGCTGGGTGGTGCCGGGCAACAGCGCCGAAACCGTGCCATCGGGCGCCAGGGTGATCGAACCGGCACCCTGCGGCAAGGTCAATTGCGGCTGCACCGGATAGCCTTGCGCGGTCACCAGCAACCCTTCGGCCGACGTGGTGAACGTGCCCGCGCGGGTATAGCCGATCTGTCCGTCGGGCAGCGTGACCTGAAAATAGCCTTCACCGCTGATCGCCATGTCCAGCGCATTGCCGGTCGATTGCAAGGTGCCCTGCGCCATGTCGGCGGTGGTTGCCTGCAGCGTTACCCCGGTGCCCAGATTGAGCCCGGTGGCATAGGCGGTCTGGCCCGAAGACTGCTGCCCGGCCACGCGCGCGTCCTGATAGGCCAGGGTCGCAAAATTGGCGCGGTCGCGCTTGAATCCGGTGGTGCTGACATTGGCCAGATTGTTGGAAATGACGCGCATGCGCGTGTCCTGGGCCTGAAGCCCGGTGCGCGCGACATAAAGGGCAGACGATGGCATGATGCAGGTGCTCCGCAGGAATTTTCAGGTGGGGATCAGGCGGGAAGGCCCATCAGGGCGGTGGATTTTTCGTCGTTGTCCTTGGCGGTCGAAACGACCCGTGCGCGCATGTCGAACAGGCGCTGTGCGGCCACCATGTCGACCAGCACCTGGGTCGGATTGACGTTCGATTTTTCCAGCGAACCGGGGATCACCCGCGCCGCGTCATCGGCTGGCAGCACGCCGCCGCCGGTTACGCGGAACAGCCCGTCCAGCCCCTTTTCAACGTCGGACCCGGTGGTCGATGCCAGCTTCAGCTTGCCCACCGCCTGTGGCGGGGCATTGGCTTGTCCGGGTTCGGCGGCCAGCACGGTGCCATCGGCGGCAATGGTCAGTTTTGCCCCCGGCGGCACGGTGATCGGCCCGTTGTCGCCCAGCACCGGCAGGCCATCGCCATTGATCAGCGTGCCGCCGGCATCGACCGACAGGTCACCCCGGCGGGTATAGGCCTCTTCGCCAGCCTGCCCGTTTTCAGCCTGCCCATTTTCCGGCTGAACGGTCAGCATGGTATCGCCGGTCAGCGCGATGTCGAGCGGGTTGCCGGTCTGCATCAGATCGCCCTGGCGCGTGCTGGCGCCGCGCACTTGCGCATCGGCCAGTGCGCGCGCCTCCAGCCCGTTGCCCTTGATGGTGGTCGGTGCGGCCACCAGCAATTCGGCGCGAAACCCGGTGGTCTGCGCATTGGCCATGTTGTTGGCGATCACGCGCTGCTGCACCATTGATGCGGCCAGCCCGGAATAGGCGGTGTAGATCAGGTGGTCCATGGTTCAGGCCGATCAGCTGTGCAGGTTGATGATTGCCTGGCTGACGGTCGTGTTGGCATCGATCGCCTTGGCGTTGGCCTGGAAATACTGCTGCGCGGTGATCAGGTTGACCATTTCCGACGACAGATCGACGTTTGACGCCTCCAGCGCGCCCGACAGCAGCCCGCCATATTGGCCGGTTGCCGGCGTGCCGTAAGTGGGCGCGCCTGACAGCCCGGTGGCCACATAATCGGCCGATCCGATCTGCTGCAGCCCGGTGGGTGAGGAAAACGCCGCCAGTGCCACCGTGCCGATCGTGCTGTTGCTGCCATCGGCAAACGACGCGCTGATCTGGCCATTGGCGGCGATCGTCACGCCCGAAAACGCGGCGCCGGCGGCATTGGCCGCAGGCACCGTGGCATCGGACGGCGTGGTTGCGGTGCCGCCCGTGCCATTGGCCAGCATCTGCAGCCGGTTGCCATTGGAATCGACGATATAGCTGACCCCGGTGGCCTTGGCCGTGGTGGAATCGAGCGAAAAATTGCCGTTGCGGGTAAAATCGGTTTGCGCGGTTGCGGGCGATTTGACGGCGAAAAAGCCATCGCCGCTGACCGCCAGATCGAGCGCCGATCCGGTCTGCTGGATCGCGCCCTGGCTGAAATTCTGGTTGATGGCGGCCACGGTCGATCCGATCCCGACAATGTCCTTGGGATTCGAATAGGCGCTGGCGGCCACCAGATTGGCAAACTGCGCCTCGCTTTTCTTGAACCCGGTGGTGTTGGCATTGGCGATGTTGTTGCCGATCACGCTGAGATCGGTATGCGCGTTTTCAAGGCCGCTGAGCGAAACGTAATAGGACATGGGGGGTGCTCCTTCGGGGGATGTGGGAAAGCGGCGGTCCGGATCAGGCGGGGATGCCGCCGATGCCGGTGGCCTTGCTGATCTGGCCCGAAATCGTGGTCAGGTCGGTGTTCGTCTGGTTCTGCGCCGACAGCGACGAAAACTGCGCCAGCTGCGCCAGCATCTGGGTGTTGTCGACCGGGTTGGTCGGGTCCTGGTTGGCCAGCTGCGTGGTCAGCAGCTTCAGGAAATCGCCTTCGTTCAGACTTTTGAACGCGCTGTTTGCCGGTTTTGCTGTGCCGGTTGTCGTCGCCGTGGCGGCGGCGGTGCTGGTTTGGGGTACCGTGGTCATGGCGTTTTCATCCTCAGGGTATCAAGCGTCAGCTGCTTGGCGGTCTGCATCGCCTCGACCACATTCTGGTATTGGCGGGCGGAATCGGTGATCTCGAGCATTTCGGCGTTTTCATCGACGCCCGATCCCCAGACATCGCCATTGCCATCGGCCAGCGGATTGTCGGGATCGTGGGTGCGCACCGGCGCGGCGCCCGATTGGTAGACGCCCTGGACTTTGACCGAGGCAATGCCGGTTGCGCTGTCCAGCACGGTGGCAAAGACCGGGCGGATCGCGCGATAGGCGCCTTGCGGGGTGGCGGCGACAGTGCCGGCATTGGCCAGATTGGATGCGGCCGCGTTCATGCGTACCAGCTGCGCCGACATTGCGCGCGCGCCGGCATCGAACAGCGTCATCGGGCGGGGTGCGGGGTTGGGCATTGGCCTAATCCCCCTTCAGCGCGCGGTTGATGGTGGCGACGCGGTCCTGAATCATGTTGAGCGTGGCCTCATAGCCTACTGCGTTTTCGGCAAAGGCGGCTTGTTCGGTAGCCATTTCCACGGTGTTGCCATCCAGGCTGGGCATCACCGGCACGCGATAGCGCGTGGCCGCGCCGATTGCCTGGGCCGGGGCCGCGCCCTGGGTCATGGCGTGCAACGCGCCGGCAAAATCGATGTCGCGCGCCTTGTATCCGGGGGTGGCGGCATTCGCGATGTTCGAGGTCAGCACGCCCAATCGCTGCGCGCGCAGTTCCAGCGCCATGCCGTGAATGCCGAACAGGCTGTCGCCCATGGTTGCCTCGTTTGCTCTGCGGGCCTGTGGCCCGGAATGTGCGTGGTGAAGGCCGGTCGGGGGTGCGCCACACGGCCTTCGGAATGGCGCGTGGGGATCATCGCAAACACCGTGCCAGATGGGCCAAAGTGTGCCGGATTGCCCCGTTTTCCGCCAAAGACAGCGCCAAATGCAGCTATTGCTCCGGGCTTTGCCGGCAAGCGGCTGCCGCCTTGCCGGATGGGCGGCAAGTTCTTGCCCGCGCGATTGCGCCGGGGGGTGAAAATCCCGGCGCGGGTGCCGTTCTGGGTTTACGCGGGAACAACCCGGTGTCCCCCCCGGCCAGGTGGTTCCCGCACCCTTTTGCCCGATCCCGGCGCCCCCGCCGGCAGGACTTTGGCGCGCGCATGGATCTGGTTCATCTGTTCGATCCCCTTCCGGCGGCGATTGTGGTTGGCGGCACGCTGCTGGCCACGGCGCTGCGAGCCGGGCGCGCCGATTGCCGGGTAACCGCGCTGGCACTGGCCGCGCTGACCCGCACCCCGTTCGATGCCGACCGGGTGCGCCGCGATCTGGCGCCGCTGGCCGCCGATATCCGCAAGGACGGGGTGTTCCGCGCAAAGGCGCGGCCCACCGGCGATCGCGCGCTCGATAATGCGGTGCGCGCCATGGTCGATGGCCATTCCGCGGCCATGCTGATGATGCAGCACGGCGCCGATCGCAAGAAACGCCTTTCCCGTGCGCAGCGCGCGGCGGTCACGCTGGCGCAGGCGGCCGACCTGGCCCCGGTGTTCGGGCTGGCGGGCACGCTGGTTTCGCTGGCGCAGCTTTCGGGCCAGGGGATTGCCCGCGCGCAGTTCATGAACGCGATTTCCACATCGGTGCTGGCCACGCTTTATGGCCTGCTGCTGGCCAATATCCTGCTCGCCCCGCTCGCGCGCGCCATCGAACGCCGCGCCGAACGCGAAGAGGCGGTGCGGCAGGATCTGGTCGACTGGATCGCCGCGCAATTCGCCGCCGCGGCCCCACGGCTGCGGCGCGGGGCAGAGGCGGCATGATCGCGCGCACGGTCGGCGGCGGCTGGCAGACGATCCTGGCCGATTTGTCGCTGATCCTGTTCATGGTCACCGCCTCGGCGCTGGCCAATGCCCCCGACGGGCCGCTGGGCACCGGCGATGGCGATGCCAGGCCGCATCAGAACCCCCATCCGGTACCGTCCACGCCTGCCCCTGCACCCGATCCGGCGATTGCCCCGCTGCCTCAGGGTGAACCGGTGGCGGTGTGGCGCGCCGGCCCGGGGGTTCCGTCGCTGCCGCGCTGGCTGGACGATGTGGCGCGCGATCCGCGCCTGCGGCTGACGATCACGGTGCATTATGCCCCCGGCGGGCGCAGTGCCGCGCTGGCGCAGGCGCAGCGGCTGGATGCTGCGGCGGGCGCGCGCGCCGGCAATGCGCGGATCGTGGTCGAACCCGGCCTGCCCGCCGGGGCAAACGCGGCCGTGGCCTATGATGCCGATCCGCCGCCCTCTGGCCCGGCAAATGGCACGCAGCTTGCACACCACGGGGCATGACCACACACCACACCCACCCGTTCCGCGCCGCTGCTGCACTCGCCGCAGCTGCCCTCGCCGCACTTTCGATACCCGGCCCGGCGCACGCCGCCGGCATCGAGGACCCGGCCGCGATCGATCGCGATGTTGCCGCCTTTACCGGCCAGCCGGCCGGCACGCCGGGCGGTGCGGCGCGTCCCGTCGATCGCCGGTTGCGCTTTGTCGCCTGTGCTGCGCCGCTGGCGCTGTCGTGGCGCGGGGATGATCATGCCAGCGTGCTGGTCGAATGCCCCGATCCGGGCGGCTGGCATCTTTATGTCGCGATTGCCGGCAATGCGCGGCAAGCGCTTGCCGGATCGGGCGGCCCGCCGGTGATCGAACGCGGCCAGGCCGTGACGGTGGCCGTGACCGGAGACGGATTTTCGGTGTCGCAACCGGCAGAAGCGCTGGAATCGGGCGCGGTTGGCGCGTGGATCAGGGTGCGCACCCAGGCGCGTGCCGATCCGGTTCAGGCGCAAGTGGTGCGCCCCGGGCTGGTCGCGGTTCCGGTGGAATAGGGGATGCTCCTGCCGGCCGGGCAGCGATTTTTTTCCGCATGGCCCGGATTTGCCGCTTAATTCCCCTGGCTCCCGGCCGTTCTTTGCCATGACCAATTCATCAGGAGTGGGCCATGTCATCGTTTGAAATCGGAGCGTCCCGCCCGGTCGGCGCGGCCTCGATCAATCCCGTTTCGCCGGCCACCGCGGCTTTGGCTGCTGCCGATCCGTCGCAAACTCCGGCCCCGCTGCCGGCCGGCGGTACGACCGAAGTGCAGACCAGTCTCGCCGCCGGTGCGGGCACTGTTCCCGTTGATCAGGACCGCATCGCGCAGATTCGCAAGGCGGTGGAAAACGGAACCTACCCCGTGATTCCCACCCGGATCAGCGATGCCATGATCGCCGCCGGGATGATGCTGCGAAAGGTGCCCTGATGTTTGCCGCGACCCCGCCGGACTTGTCTGCAGCACACGCGGCGGCAGGCGCCGGCGCCATGCATCCGTTCGAACTGCGCGATGTGCTGCGGCAGATGCTGGCCGTGCTCGAATCCGAACGGCACGCGCTTGCCGGGCTCGATGTTGATTCCATTGTCGGCTGTGCGGTGCAGAAAACCGCGCTGTGCGACCGGCTGGACGATACCGGCGCGGATTCGGTGGATGAAGAATGCCGTGGCCTGCTCGATGCGGCACGGCGGCTGAATGAAACCAACCGGCGCGTGCGCAATCTGATTGCCGCCAATGTTGCCGCGCGGCTGGATGCGCTTACCGGCCAGCCCGCGCTCTATCGCGCGCATGCCGATGCGGCGCGCGTGCGCCGGCTGCGCTGAAGCGCACGCGAAACTGGCACGCCTCTTGCTGAACACCCGATGGGCCCGCACCGAACGTGAGCCCGGAAAGGTGTTTTCCCTTGAGCCTGCCCGATTTGCCGTTTCCCGCTGCCGGAATGCTGCCGGCCCAGCCAGGGTCTGCCCTTGCCGGTGCCGCGCCCCCCGTTACTGCGGCGATTGCCCGTGCGGCGGCCACGACCGGCGTCGATTTCACGTATCTGCTGGCGCAGGCGCGGCTTGAATCCGGGCTTGATCCTGCGGCCCGGGCGCGCACCTCCAGCGCGCGCGGGCTGTACCAGTTCACCGGATCAACCTGGTTGAAAACGCTCGATCGCCATGGCGCCGATCTGGGGATCGATGCGGCCGGCGCGGCGCACGATCCGGCGCTGCGCGCGCGGCTGCTGGCGCTGCGCGATGATCCGCAGGCCGCGGCGCTGATGGCGGGCGATCTGGCCAATGACAACCGCGCCTATCTTTACGGGGTTCTGGGCCGCGATCCCGACAATGCGGAGCTCTATCTGGCGCATTTCCTGGGCCCCGATGCCGCATCGCGGTTTCTGGCGGCGCTGTCGGCCGATCCCGGGCAAAGCGCGGCGGCGCTGTTGCCGCGCGCGGCGGCGGCCAACCGCGCTATCTTTTTCGATGCCTCGGGGCCGCGCAGCGTGGGCCAGGTGATGGATCTGCTGCGCACCCGGCTGGATGGCGCGATGTCTGGTGCCGGGTCTGGTGCCGGGAAGCCCGCGTTTGACCCGGCATTTGCCGGTGCCGGCATGATCCTGCCACAGGGGCTGCCGCCCCGATCGACCGAACCGCCCCCCGGTGGCCCGCTGGCACGCGAATTTGCCGCTGCGGCCGCCGGCGCCGGTCCGTCATCGATGGCCGATACGCTGGCCACGGCCTTTGGCATCGGCGATGCTCTTGGCGGGCAAAGCGGCGGGCAAAGCGGCGGGCAAAGCGGCGCGGGTGCATCCACAGTGCCGGCCGGGGTGCGCGCCGCCTATGGCCGCATCCGCGCGCTGGGGTTCTAGGCGATGGCCAGGCGCATAGCCAATCCGGGCGCGCTGGCGCTGCCGGCGGGGATACTCACGCTGATCACGCTGATGGTCGTGCCGATCCCGGCGTTCATGCTCGATGTGTTTTTCGTGTTCAACATCGCGCTGTCGGTGGCGGTGCTGATGGCGGCGATGAACGCGGAAAAACCGCTCGATTTCTCCTCGTTTCCTTCGGTTCTGCTGTTTGCCACGTTGCTGCGCCTGTCGCTCAATGTCGCCTCCACGCGCGTGGTGCTGGTGCATGGCCACAATGGCGGCGCCGCGGCCGGGCATGTTATCGAAAGCTTTGGCGCGTTCCTGATCGGCGGCAATTTCGCGGTTGGCCTGTTCGTGTTCATGATCCTGATGATCATCAACATGGCCGTGGTCACCAAAGGTGCGGGCCGCGTTTCCGAAGTGTCCGCCCGGTTCACGCTCGATGCCCTGCCAGGCAAGCAGATGGCAATCGACGCCGATCTGGCCGCCGGGCTGGTCAACGCGGCCGAGGCCAAGGCGCGCCGTCGCGAAGTGGCGACCGAGGCCGATTTCTATGGCTCGATGGATGGCGCCAGCAAGTTCGTGAAGGGCGATGCGGTGGCCGCGCTGTTGATCCTGGGGGTCAACATCATGGCGGGTTTTTGCCTCGGCATGCTCAGCCACGGGCTCACGGCCGCCGATGCGGCGCAGAAATATGTGACGCTGGCCGTGGGTGACGCGCTGGTGGCACAAGTGCCCTCGCTGCTGCTGTCGATCGCCGCCGCGGTAATCGTGACCCGCGTGTCCGACAGCCGCGACCTCGCCGGGCAGATTGGCGGGCAATTTGCCAGCCCGTCAACCTGGCTGCCGGTGGCGGTGATTCTGGCAGCCATCGGCATGATCCCGGCCATGCCGCAGACAGTGTTTCTGCCGGCTGCGGGCATCACCGGCTGGATCTGGTGGCGGCTGAAACAGCGCGCCGACCGGCAACAGGCCGCCGCCGACGCCCCGCTGCCCGTGCCCGAGGTCGATCCGGGGCGGATCGCGCTTGACGATGTGTCGGATCACACGCTGGTTACGGTGGAGCTTGGCTATGGCCTGGTCCACCTGGTTGATACCAAGCGCGGATCGCCGCTGGTGGCGCGGATCACCGGGGTGCGCAAACAGTTGAGCCAGGCCTGCGGCTTTGTCGTGCCGCAATTCCGCGTGCGCGATTCGCTGGAATTGCCGCCCAATACGTATCGCATCCTGCTGGGCGGGGTGTCGATCGGCGGCGCCTCGGTGCGGCCCGAACGCATTCTGGCGATCAACGCGGGCGAAGCGCGCGCCGGCGCCAGCCTGCAGGGCGAACCGACCACCGACCCCAGCTTTGGCTGCCCCGCGCTGTGGATCGATCCGGCCAGCCGCGATACCGCCATTGCCGAAGGCTACCTGACGGTCGATGCCGGCACGGTTATTGCCACCCACCTGAACCAGGTGCTGGGCGAACGGCCGCAGGCGCTGCTCGGCCCCGATGAAGTGCGCGCCATCCTCGATGGCGTGCGCAGCCGCGCGGCGGGGCTGGTGGAAACGATCCACCCCAATCCGCTGTCGCTGGGCGCGATCACGCGGATCTTGCGCGCGCTGCTGGAAGACGGCGTCACCATTGCGCACCCGCTGCCGATTCTGGCGGCGCTGGGCCAGGCCGTGCAACAGACCACCGATCACGATCGCATGATCGACATCCTGCGCGCCGAACTGGGCCCGATGATCGTCGGCCGGGTGTGCAGCCCGCATGACCGGCTGCCGGTGATCACGCTCGATGCCGGGCTTGAGGCGATGATCGTGCAGGGCATGCAGGACCCGGTGACCGGCCAGCCGGTGATCGAGCCCGATCTGGCGCGCGGGCTGGGCGATCGCGTGGCCGCGCTGATTGCCGAACGCGGCCCCGGGGCGATTCCGCCCGCGCTGATCGTGCAGCCGCGTGCGCGGCGCACGCTGTCGGCGGCACTGCGCTTTCGCGCGCCGGCCTGCCTGGTCCTGTCAATTTCCGAGCTGCCGCAAAGCCAGCCGATCGAAGTGATCGCGGTGATCGGCGGCGATTCCGGCGCACCTGCCCCCACCCCTCTGTTGGCTGACCAATCCACCGCCCGGGCCCCCGCAACGGGCCGGGCGATGCCGCAACCCGAAGGACTTGCCGCATGAACTTTCACCAACGCGGCTTTGCCGCCGCCCGCGCCTATCGCGACGATACGGCCGATCGCATTCGCCGGTTCCTGCCGATGGTGCGCCGCCTGGCCTGGCACGCGCACGGATCGGGCCGCGCCGGGATAGAGGTGGATGACCTGATTCAGGCCGGGCTGGTCGCGCTGACCGAATGCGCCCAGCGCCACACCGGGCAGACCGAGGATGGCTTTGCCGCTTATGCCAAATTGCGCGTGCGCGGGGCGATGGTCGATCTGATCCGCCGCGCCGCACCGCTGTCACGCGCTGCGGCCGATCGCCGCCGCACGATTCGCGGGGCAACCGAAAGCCTGGCCGCGCTGCTGGGCCGCCAGCCGACCGAAAGCGAACTGGCCGAAGCGATGGGGGTAACGCTGTCGGATCTGGGCGATCTGCGCGCGGCGTCCGAACCTTTGCGATTTGAACCGATCGACGATGCCTATTCGGACAGTTCGATGGCCTTTGCCGATGATCGGCCCGACAGCTTTGCCCTGCTGGCGGACAAGGAAACGCGCCATGTCGTGGCCGGCGCCATCGCCACGCTGCCCGAACGGCTGCAGATGGTGATCCAGCTCTATTTCGTCGAAGAGCTGAACCTGGCTGAAATCGCCGGCGTGCTGGAAGTCAGCGTGCCGCGCGTCCACCAGCTGAAGGCGCAGGCGCTGGACAAAATGCGCGCCAGCCTGGGGCCCGATTTCGATATTCTGTGATGCAGCTTGCCCTTGCCCGTCACAGCCCTTAATCATCCGGTTAAACACCCGGCGCAGCCCGGGGCGGATTGACGGGAGACGGGCCATGCAGATCGATTCCAACCTGGCCGCGGTGGTAACCGGCGGCGCATCGGGCCTGGGCCGGGCCACAGCCACCGCGCTCGCCGCGGCGGGCGCCAAAGTCACGATTTTCGACATCGACGCTGCGCAAGGGGCCGAAGTGGCGCAGGCGATCGGCGGGCGGTTTGTCCCTGTTGACATCATGGATGAACAATCGGTGGTCGATGGCCTGGCTGCCGCGCGTGCGGCACACGGGCAGGAACGGGTGATGGTTCACTGCGCCATGGCCCAGCGCAAGGGCAAGACCGTATCGCGCAATCGCGAAACCGGCGAACTGACCCGGCTGTCGACCGAAGATTATGCCTTTGCCGCGCAGGGTATCCTGATCGCCAGCTATCGCCTGGCCTCGCTGTCGGCGCTGGGCATGGCCGCGACCGATCCGATGGAGGATGGCGAACGCGGCGCGATCGTGCTGACCGCCTCGGTCGCGGCGCAGGATGCGCAAGTGGGGCAGGTCGCCTATGGCTCGTTGAAGGCCGGGGTGTGCGGGCTGGTCCTGCCGATGGCGCGCGATCTGATGGATTTCGGCATTCGCGTGAATGCGATCCTGCCGGGTATTTTCGGCACCCCGCTGCTCGGCCGCCTGCCGCAAAAAGTGCTCGACGGGCTCAGCGCGTCGGTGCCGTTCCCCAAACGGCTGGGCCGGCCGGAAGAATTTGCCAGCCTGGCGCTCGAACTGGTGCGCAATACTTATTTCAACGGCCAGGCAATCCGGCTGGATGGCGCGCTGCGCATGGCGCCACGCTGACGATTTCTGCCCAAAGGACCCTGCCATGACCCGATCCCCGTTTCGTGACGATCTTCTTGCCGGCCAGACCGCGTTCATTGCCGGCGGCACCAGCGGCATCAATCTGGGCATCGCGCTGCGCTTTGCCGAACTGGGCGCGCGCGTGGCGGTGCTGGGCCGCAACCCGGAAAAGGCGGCGGCCGCTGCGGCACAGATTGGCCGGGGTGCGATCTGGCGCACCGCCGATGTGCGCGATTATGGCGCGATCCGCGGCGCGATGGAGCAGGTCCGCGGGGAACTGGGTGCGTTTGACATCGTGGTGTCGGGCGCTGCGGGCAATTTCCTCGCGCCGGTGCTCGGCATGTCGGCCAATGCGTTCAAGGCGGTGGTCGATATCGATCTGATCGGCACGTTCAACGTGTTTCGCGGCTGCCACGACCTGCTGGCCGATCAGGCCTCGCTGATTGCGATTACCGCGGGGCAGGCGGTCAATGCCATGGCGATGCAGGCCCACGCCTGCGCCGCCAAGGCCGGGATCAACCAGCTGGTGCGCGTGCTGGCGCTCGAATGGGGGCCGCAAGTGCGCGTCAACGGGATTTCGCCCGGCCCGATCGCCGATACCGAGGGCATGGCCCGGCTGGCGCCCGATGCCGCCACGCGGCAGGCGCATCATGACCGCATCGCGATGAAGCGCTGGGGCACCTGCGCCGAAATTGCCGAAGCCGCTGTATTCCTGTCCAGCGCGGCGGCCGGCTATATCACCGGCACGATCCTGGATGTCGATGGCGGCAGCCAGATCGGCGATGCCTCGCGCATCGACACCTCGCGCGGGCTGGCTTGATAAGAACAGTTATTGGCCTGACCAGACCAGCTTCTGGCCAGCTCAGCCCTTGGGCGGGGTGATGATCGGATCGCCCAGTTTCAGCTGCTTGCCATCGGTGATGATCACTTTGTCGCCCAGTTTCGCCAGCTTGAACAGGCGTTTGGCGAAATCGTCGGGCACGCCGATGCAGCCATTGGTGGCATAGCCGCGTTCGACTTTGCTGCCGTGGATCGATACGCCATCGTTGGTCAGCCGCAGCATCCACGGCATCGGCGCGTCATAAATGTTGGACACGTGGGTCGCGTCCTTTTGCGTGATCGGAAACACGCCCAGCGGCGTCGGCTTGTCGCCATAGCCTTTGAGGATCGCCGTCGCGCCGACTTCGTGGCCGTTTTCAAACACCGACAGCACGCGCGCGGTCAGATCGACCGTGATCACCACCGGCCCGGGTTCGCCCTTGGTTTCATCCCAGAAAAACTGGCCAAACCGGATCGGGCCGGGGATCGAAAGGATCGATCGCACCACAAATGGGCTGTCGGGATTGGGCTTTGCGGGGATCGGCTTTGCCGGCGCCTTGGCGGCTGGTTGCGCGCGTTGCGCAGGGCCTGCGGCAGGATGCGCGGAAAGGGGCCGGTCATGCGCCGGGGCGATCATGCCGGCCGCGATGCCCACCACGTCTTTCAGCACGTGGATCGCCAGCATGGCCAGCAAAACGGCCACCGCCGCGCCGCCCGCCGCCAGCGGCCAGCGCCGCTTCGTCCACTTGCGCCATCCTGGCGGCAAGGCCAGCATTGCCCGCGTCCTCCTGTTGCGCTCCGCCACTGCGTATTGGCGGCCGTATAAGCGGTTTGTCGTGCCAAAGGGTTAACCCGATGGTTCCTTGCCGGAATTTTGCCTTGCGCCCAACCATGTCAGCCATCGCCACGCGGCCTCGAACGGGCCCTGGCCATGGCGCGCCAGCCACCATGCCGGCCAGGCCAGCATCGCCGCCCAGCCCAGCGGGATGAACAGCGGCAGCGCCCCGCGCGGCACGCTGTGCCCGGTGCCATCGCCCAGCCCCAGGCCCCAGCCCGAAAAGATCGCGCCCATCAGCATTGTCGTGCCCAGGTAATTGGTGAACGCGGTGCGCCCGGTGGCCGCCAGCACGCGCCCCGTGGCCGTGCCCGCCAGCACCGGCCAGGCCAGCATGAACCCCGCGCCATAGCCCAGCGCCATCGCCAGGTGCGGCAGCGCGCTCAGGCTTTCGAACACGGCAAACATCGCGCGCGGCGGGAAATCGTGCGCCGCCATCCACCAGGCCAGCACCAGCGAGAGCGCGCCCCCCGTGCCGATCCCGATTGCGGCCATGGTGGCCAGCGCGCGACGAGACCACGCGCCCTGCCACAGCCCGCTGCGATGCAGCGCCATGCCGATCAGCATCAGCGGCAGTGTTTCGGTAAAGGTCGATCCCAGCGTCTGAAACGGCAGCCAGGGCGCGGTGCCCAGCCGCAGCCGCACCGCCGCCACAAAGGGCGCCGCCAGAATCCGGCGGTCATCCGCGATCGAGCTGGCAATTCGCGCCATCATCGCCGCTTCGTCGGCGCGGTCGGCGGCGGCGCCGTGCCCGGCCAGCACCGCCTGTTCGGCGGCAATCCCCAGGATCGCGCCGATCGTATCGAGCCCGTGGCTGATCACGAACATCACCAGCCCCATCACCAGCACCGGCAGCGCCGGCGCGCGGCACAGCAGCAGCGCGCAAAGCCCGCACAGCGCATAGGGAAACAGGATATCGCCCCACCACAGCAGCAGGTAATGGGCATAACCGAACAGCGCCAGCCACAGCAGCCGGCGCGCCTGCAGCCCGGGGCCCCACACCCCCCGGCGATCGGCCGCATCGATGAACAGCAGCATGCTTGCGCCGAACAGCAGCGTGAACAGCGCACGCATCTTGCCTTCAAACAGCACGAAGGCGATCAGGAACCAGCCATCGCCGCCCGGTTCCGCCCGCGGCAGGTGCGGGCTGAAACTGGCCAGCGTCGGGCCCCAGAATCCGGTGATGTTGATTGTCAGGATGCCCAGCAGCGCCACCGCGCGCACCGCATCGATTGCCGCGATGCGCGCGGGTGCGCCGGTGACAGGCCCCTCGGTGCGGTCGATCAATGGTTCACGGCAAGACACGTCTGGCCTGCCGCCCGCAGCGCGGCGCAGGCCTGCTTTGCCCCTGCCTCGGAATAGCCACCGGCCATCAGCCGCGCCACGCCGGTGCCCGCATCGATCCGCGGATGGCCCACAATTTCGGGCCGGGTGTGCAATTTGGCCCAAAGCGCATCGGCATTGGTCTTTTGCCCGAACGCGCCCAGCTGCACGCGCCAGCCGCCGCTGTCATGCGTGACGGCCATGGCCGGAGACGGGTGCGCGCTGGCCATGGCCGGCGCGGCCGTGTGCGCCGGCGGGACTGGCGTGACCGAGGCCGCGGCGCCGCGCGGCGGCAGCGTTACCGGGTGGGCATAATCGGCACCGGCGGTCACCGGTCCATTCGGCGCCATTGCCGGTGCGGCCTGGGCCATTGCAGAGGTTTGGGCCGGCCCAAAGGCCGCCGGCGCCGCAGTCCGGGCAGGCGGCAGATCGACGCGTTCGATCGCGCCGCCGGTGGCACGCGGCGCGATCGGCGCCGCCGCAGCCAGCGCCGGAGCCGGAGCCGCGCCCAGATCGGCCGCGCCCATCTGCCCGGCGCGTGTGGCGGCCGCGTTGCGGTCAAGCTCTTGCGCCAATGCCACGCCCTGCTGGCGCTGTTCCAGCGGCATCCCGTCATCCATTGCGGCCAGGCTGTTGATCGCCTGTTGCAGCCCGGTGCTGGCCGCCCGCGTCATCAGCGCATAGGCGCGCACCGGGTCCTTTGGCGCATAATCGCCGTTATAGGCGGCAATGCCCAGAATATACATGGCGCGCGGCTCACCCCGGTCGGCCGAGGCGGTCAGCCAGGGCATGGCCTCGCTCTGGCGGCCAGACTGGAACAGCAGGATGCCGTAATTGTCGGCGGCGCGGATATGCCCTTTCTTTGCGGCACGGGCATAGAAATCTTCTGCGCGGGCCAGATCCTTGGACACCCCCCGGCCCAGTTTATAGGCCTGGCCCAGATTGAACAGCGCATCGGCATCGCCTTTGGCCGCCGGGCCGGTCCATTGCGCCACGGCAGTTTCGTAATCGCCGCGGCCCCAGGCTTCGACGCCATCTTTCACATCGGCATGGGCCGCGATTGTCGTGGCCGCGAACATTGCCACGGCCAGGGCCCAGCTTGTGCCTCGCCGATTCCGCCAACCCGTCATCGAATTCCCCATTGCTTGCCCGTTCCGGCCCGCTCCCCCACCCGACCGCCCAATACCGTACAATTACGTGGGTGGTCGGGTGGGGTAGCGGGCCGGTACCGACTTCCCGAAACGGAGTTTCGGGTCAGACCCTAAGGTGTAGTGGTAAACGAATCTTGGCCGCACGTCATGACCCTATGTGCCGGCAGCATGCCGTGATCCCGGCAGAAATGCGGCCGGCGGCTGAGCAAAAGGCCAAAAAGACCCCCTTTTTGCCCTGAAATCACCAATTCAGGCGGTTGTTAACCCGATTTTGAGAGGAATCTGGAATCTCTGTGCGGACCAATACCACGGACTTTTTGGGGAACAGGCGTTGCGCGTACTTGCACTGGCATCACAAAAGGGAGGGTCCGGCAAGACGACCTTGGCCGGTCATCTTGCCGTTCAGGCGCAGCGTGCCGGCGCCGGCCCGGCCGTGCTTGTCGATATCGATCCGCAAGGATCGCTGACCGAATGGTGGAACGAACGCGAAGCCGACTATCCGGCGCTCGCGCAGACCAGCGTCGCGCGGCTGCCCACCGATCTGGCGCTGCTGCGCCAGCAGGGGTTCAAACTGGCGGTGATCGATACCCCCCCGGCGATCACGCTGGCGATCCAGTCGGTGATCCAGGTATCGGAACTGGTGGTCGTGCCGACCCGGCCCAGCCCGCATGACTTGCGCGCCGTGGGCGCCACTGTCGAATTGTGCGAGCGCGCGGGCAAACCGCTGATCTTTGTGGTCAATGCCGCAACGATGCGCGCGCGGATCACCGCCGAAGCCGCTGTCGCGCTTAGCCAGCATGGCACGGTCGCGCCGGTCACGCTGCATCATCGCACCGATTTTGCCGCATCGATGATCGATGGCCGCACGGTCATCGAAATCGATCCGACGGGCAAATCCGCGGTCGAAGTGGCCATGCTGTGGACATATGTGTCCGAACGGCTGGAAAAGAATTTCCGGCGCACGGTGTTTGCCGTGCCCAGCGCCCCTTCGGCTGCACCGGGGGCGGCTGCACGCCCGACCGGCGCCGGCTTTGGTCGTCGCGTGATCGGGTCCTGATATGGCGATGCGCGCAACCCAGGTCAGACCGGTGGCCACATTGGGGGCATCGCTGCTTGGTCGCAGTGGTCTGCGGCGCGTTCCCCTGTCTTTTGGCGCGCAGGATCTTGCTGCCAATCCGCCTGAATTTGCGAACATGCCCGAATCCGGCAATCAGGCCGAATCCGGCAATCCGGCTGAACCCGCTGCGATCAGCATTCCCGAAGTCGTGTTGCAGGCCCGGCGCCTTGCCCGCGCGATCGCCGGCGAAGAGCCGTTGCCGGTGCCGGTGGTTTCGTCCGATCCGGCCGACGCGGTGCGCCGCCGCATTGCATTCACGCTGCGGCTCGATGGCGAACGCCATCGCCGGCTGCGCCTGACCGTGCGCAGCGAAGGGCGCAGCGCCCAGCAGATCCTGATTACCGCGCTCGACCACTATCTGGCCACAGCGCAGGCCGTCCTTTCCAACGACCCGGTTCCCGCAACCGATCCTGCAACCGTAAATGCCGCGACACTGCCGTCGCTCCGCCGAACTCCGACCGGAAGCCAGCCATGACCGCCCAATCCAACCCTGCCCGCATTCCTGCCAACGCGTCGCCGCGGTTTGCCGCGCGCCCGCGCCGTCGCACTGTCGCCTTGCTGGCGGCCGGCATCGCCGGGGTGGCGTTGCTGGGGGGCTGTTCCAGCCACGCGCCGCGCCCGGAAAAGATCGCGCAACAGGCGCAAGCCGCGATGAACAAGGGGCAGGCCACGCGTGCCGTCACGCTGGCCGAATCGGCGGTTGCCGTCGATGGCCGCAATCCGGCGATGCGCCTGCTGCTGGCCAATGCCTATCTGCGCGCGGGCCGGTTCGAATCGGCACGTAGCGCCTATGCCGATGCGATCGAGCTGGGTGATGACAGCAGCCGCGCTGCGCTCGGCCTGGTGCTCAGCGATCTTGCGCTTGGGCGCAATGCTTCGGCGCTGGACACCATCAACACCTATGGCGATGTGCTGTCGGCGGCCGACCTGGGCCTTGCGCTGACCATGGCCGGGCAGAATGAACGCGGCATCGGCGTGCTGACCAATGCCATCCGCCAGGGCCAGAACAGCCCCAAAGTGCGGCAGAACCTGGCCTATGCCTATGCGCTGTCGGGCATGTGGAGCGAAGCCAAAGTGATGACCGGGCAGGATGTCCCGGCCGATCAGGTCGATGCGCGCCTGCAATCGTGGGCGGCGATGGCCCGGCCCGAAGATGGCCGCCGCCGTGTGGCCAGCCTGCTTGGCACGCCGCTGATCGGGGATTCGGGCCAGCCGTCTGCGCTGGCACTGGCCAATTTCCCGGCCACGCCTGCTGCGCCGGCCGACCAGGCCGCACCGACGAAGGCTGCCGCCGCCGAAATGCCGGCGGTGCAGGCCCCGGCCGAATCGGGTGCGCTGGCGCTGATCGACCTTCCGGCTTCGCAAGCCCCCGCTCCGCAACTGTCCGCTCCCCAAATCTCTGCTCCCCAACCGGCCGCAGTCGTGCAGCCCCTCCCGGCGCCGGTTGTCAAACCGGCGCATGGCACGCCGGCCCGCGTTGCCGCCACCCGGGCGCTGCCCGCGGCGCATGGCATGGGCACGCATCTGGTGCAGCTTGGCGCATTCAACAGCGCCGAATCGGCCAAGCGTGCGTGGCAGCATTACATTTCGCGCAATCCGCGCCTGGCCGGCCACCCCAACCTGATCACCAAGGTCAATGTGAATGGCCACGATTTCTGGCGCGTGCAGGCTGCGGGCTTTGCCGGGCAGGCGGCCGCATCATCGTTGTGCGGCACGCTGCGCGCGCAGGGCGGCGGCTGCCTGGTCATGGCGCTGAACGCTGCGGCGCACGTGAACGGTGTGGCGACGGCCGATGCGCATGGCGCGCACCCGGCGGTGCGTCCTGCCGCCGCGCCGGCCGCTGCGGCCCATCCGCGCCGGACCAACGCCGCGCGCTGATCGGGTAATCGCCGGGTAATCGGGGAGGGGGGAGCCCGGCAAATGCCGGCTTCCCCGCCCCGGCTTTCAATCGATTCGGGAACCGCCCTTGAACAGTGCGGTCACCCGGCCTTCGACCGGGCGCCGGTCAAACGGGGTATTGCCCGCGC
Organism: uncultured Sphingomonadales bacterium; assembly: GCA_903832325.1. GTDB lineage: Bacteria > Pseudomonadota > Alphaproteobacteria > Sphingomonadales > Sphingomonadaceae > Novosphingobium. Next base: position 59,102 of record CAILBC010000015.1, read on the forward strand.
TCGCGGCCATCTTGTCAGACGATACCACCCAGGGCCGGGTGGCATCGACCAGCGCGATATCGGCCTCTGCGCCCGCGCGCAGCACCCCGGCATCCACGCCCAGCAATCGCGCCGGCGCGCCGGCCAGCAGGTCAAACGCGCGCGCCAGATCGATCCGTCCGTCGCGCACCAGTGTCAGCGTCAGCGGCAACAGCGTTTCGGCCCCGGCCATGCCCGGTTCGGCATCGGCAAAGGGCAGCCGCTTGTCTTCGGGCCCGCGCGGATCGTGGCCCGATGCGATCACGTCGATCGTGCCGTCGGCAATCGCATCGACCACCGCGCGCCGGTCCGCATCCTGCCGCAATGGCGGTGACATGCGCGAAAACGTGCGGAAATTGGCCAGCTCCAGATCCGACAGCATGAAATGCGCCGGGGTCACCCCCGCCGTCACGCGCACGCCGCGCGCCTTGGCCCCACGCACCAGATCGAGCGCGCGTGCCGTGGTGACCTGGCGGAAATGCAGCTGTGCGCCGGTCAGTTCAGCCAGCGCGATATCGCGCGCCACGGCCAGCGCCTCTGCCTCGGCCGGTGCGCTGGGCAGGCCAAGGCGCGTGGCCATTTCGCCCGCCGTGGCCACGGCATTGCCCGCCATGCCCGCATCTTCGGCATGGGTGACCACCACCAGCCCGAGCATGGCACAATAGGACAGGATGCGCGTCATCACGCCCGAATCGCCGATCCAGCGCCGCCCGGTGGCCACAGCGCGCGCGCCGGCATCGCGCATCAGCGCCAGTTCGGCCATTTCCACGCCGTCCAGCCCGCGTGTTGCGGCGGCCAGCGGGTGAATCCACATATCGGGTTTGCCCGATTGCGCGGCAAAGCGCACGCGCGCCGGATGGTCCAGCGGCGGGCCCTGATCGGGCATCAGCGCGGCGCGGGTGATGCCGCCGAAATGAAACGCCGGCTTGTCGACCGCAAACACGCCCAGATCGACCAGCCCGGGGGTGATCAACTGCCCCCTGGCATCGATCACCGCGTCGCCCGCTTCAGGCTCGATCGCGCCGAGCGCGGCAATGCGCCCTTCGGCCAGGCGGATTGCGCCGGGCACCGGGGCATCCTGCGCCATGACCAGTTGGCCGCCGATGATCGTGATCGGGTGCGGGATCATGCCGGGGCTCCATAGGCAGCGCCGGCCGGCGATGAGGGCTGGCTTTCCCAGCCCGCCACCCCGCGCGCGCGGCGGGTCAGCACGTCGAGACAGGCCATGCGGATCGCCACGCCGCATTCCACCTGGTGCGTGATCAGGCTGCGCGTTGGGTGATCGGCCACCTGGCTGTCGATTTCCACGCCGCGGTTCATCGGCCCGGGGTGCATCACCAGCGCATCGGGTTCGGCACGGGCCAGCCGGTCGAGCGTCAGGCCGTAAAGGTGGCGGTATTCGCGCGGGGAGGGGATGAATTGCCCCTGCATCCGTTCCTGCTGCAGGCGCAGCATCATCACCACGTTGGCGCCTTTCAGCGCGGCATCGAAATCGTGGAACACGGTCACGCCCATCGCCTCGATTTCCGCAGGCATCAGCGCCGGCGGCGCGCAGACCCGCACCACTGCGCCCAGCGCGGTGAGCGACAGGATGTTCGACCGGGCCACCCGGCTGTGCAGGATATCGCCACAGATCGTCACGATCAGCCCGTTCAGATCGCTGCCCCGCGGCAGGTGCAGCGCCTGGCGGATGGTCAGCGCATCAAGCAAGGCCTGTGTCGGGTGTTCGTGCTGGCCATCGCCGGCGTTGAGCACCGGGCAATCGACTTTGCCCGCGATCAGCCGCACCGCGCCCGAACTGGCGTGGCGGATCACGATCGCATCGGCGCGCATCGCATTCAGCGTCATCGCCGTATCGATCAGCGTTTCGCCCTTTTTCACGCTGGAGGTGGCGGCGTGCATGTTCACCACATCGGCGCCCAGCCGCTTGCCCGCGATTTCGAACGACAGCAGCGTGCGCGTCGAATTTTCGAAAAAGGCGTTGATGATGGTCAGACCCGACAGCAAACCGGCGCGTTTTTGCGACTGGCGGTTGAGTTCAACCCACTGTTCCGCCTCGTCCAGCAGAAACAGGATTTCGTGCCGCGCCAGCAGGCCGATGCCGGTCAGATCACGATGAGGGAAGGCCAGCCCGCCTGCGGGATAGGCGCGCGCACCGGCCAGAGGCGGTGAAATCGGCGAAGGGGGGATCGATGGTTGCATCGAACACCAGCCCCTATCCAGCCTTGCACCATATGCCAAGTGTTTCGGCTGGCGCAATCGCGCGCGGCACCATAGATATCCCCCATGAAATTCGTAACTGCGGTCTGGAAGATCCTCGTCGCCATCAAGGACGGGCTTGTGCTCGCCCTGCTCCTGCTGTTTTTCGGCGGGTTGTCACTGGCCCTTTCGCTCAAACCCATGGCGGGCCACGTGCAGGAAGGCGCGCTGGCCATCACGCTTGATGGCCCGGTGGTGGAAGAACGCACCCGCGTCGAACCCAGCGCGCTGCTGTTCGGCAACGGATCGCCCCGTCACCAGTTTGTCGCGCACGATCTGGTGCGCGCGATCGAGGCCGCGGCCGACGATGGCCGCATCCGCGCGGTCACGCTCGATCTGGAGGATTTCAGCGGCAGCGGCCAGGTCACGCTGGCGCGGATCGGCGCTGCGCTCGACAAAGTGCGCCGCGCGGGAAAGCCGGTGCTGGCGCGCGCGGTGATCTATGACGATTCCACGTATCAGCTCGCGGCGCACGCCAGCGAAATCTGGCTCGATCCGTTGGGCGGGGTGGTCGTGCGCGGGCCGGGCGGGACCATGCTGTTCTATCACGGCCTGCTCGACCGGCTGAAGGTGAAGGCCCACGTGTTCAAGGTGGGCACGTACAAAAGCGCGGTCGAACCGTTTCTGCGCGACAACCTGTCGCCCGAAGCGAAAGAGGCCGACAATGTGGTTTATGGTGCGCTGTGGCACACCTGGCAGGATGATGTGAAGGCGGCGCGGCCAAAGGCCGATATTGCGCGGGTCACCGCCGATCCGGCGGCCTGGCTGGCGGCTTCGGGCGGCGATGCGGCCAAGGCGGCGCTGGCCGCGGGGCTGGTCGATCACATCGGGGACAAAGTCGGCTTTGGCCGGCGTGTGGCCGAACTTGTTGGCGGCGATCACGGCGGGGATGACAAATCGCCGGCGCTGGGCGCGTACAAGGCGACCAGGCTGGGCACGTATCTGGCCGATCTGGGTGAGCCGAAAGCGGGCCGGCCAATCGCGGTGATCACCGTGGGCGGCGATATCGTCGATGGCAATGCCGGGCCGGGCACCGCCGGCGGCGACCGGATCGCCGCGCTGATCGACAAGGCAACCGCCAGCGGCACGTATTCCGGGTTGCTGGTGCGGGTCGATTCGCCCGGTGGATCGGTGCAGGCATCCGAACGCATCCGCGCCGCGATCGAACGGTTCAAGGCCGGCCCGCATGGCGCAAAGGGCCCGGCCGGTCCGGCGCTGCCGGTGGCGGTGTCGATGGGCAATCTGGCGGCCAGCGGCGGCTATTGGGTTTCCACCCCGGCCGACCGGATCTTTGCCGAACCGGGCACGATCACCGGCTCGATCGGGATCTTTGCGGTGCTGCCCAGTTTCGAAGAGGCGCTGGGCCGGGTCGGCATTGGCACCGACAGCATCCGCACCACACCGCTGTCGGGGCAGCCCGATGTGGTTGGCGGGCTGAATCCGGCGATGGAGGCCGTGCTTCAGGCCGAAATCGACATGGGCTATCGCCGCTTTGTCGGCCTGGTCGCGGCAGCGCGGCACAAGACCCCCGATGCCATCGACCATATCGCGCAAGGGCGGATCTGGGACGGCGGCACCGCGCGGCAGATCGGCCTGATCGATGAATTCGGTGACGAGGACCAGGCGCTGGCATGGATCGCAAAGCGCGCCGGCGCGGCGCACTGGCACCCCGTCTATCTGGCCGATGCGCAGGATTCGTTTGGCGCGGTGGTGCAGCAGGTGCTGGCGGGTGACAGCGACAGCAGCGGCGGCACCGACAGCGCACGGGGCAGTTCGCAGCGCGATCTGGCCGGCCGCATTGCGACCGCGCGGCTGGCGCTGGCCGGGCAGATGGCGGGCGATCTTGACCGGCTGCTTGGCGGCGGCGGGGCGCAGGCCTATTGCCTTGAATGTGCAGGGATTGCCGGGCCCGGTGCACCCGATCCGGCTGCCACGCAGGCCGCCGGCGCGGCGCGGCTGGGCTGGCTGTCGTGGCTGTTCGGACTGGCCCGCTGATCCGCATCGGGACGGCGCTTTGGGGCACTTGGCGGGACTCTCTGCCAAGACTTGCCCTTTTCCCCCCGCTGCGATAGGGGCGGCGCTCGCATTTCGCCGGACGCGGGCGTGGCGGAACTGGTAGACGCGCTGGATTTAGGTTCCAGTATCGCAAGATGTGGGGGTTCGAGTCCCTTCGCCCGCACCAGAGCCTCACGCCACGGCCCGGCTCCAGACAGTCGAACGCGACAACACCCCGGCTTTGATGTGGGCCGGCTTCGATACGAGAAAGTTGGATCTAACCGAGATGCAGATCGTCGAAACCAGCAACGAGGGCCTGAAGCGCGCCTATACCGTGACCATCGCGGCCTCGGACATTGCCGCGCGAATCGAAGGCGAAGTGACCCGGATTGCGCCGCAAGTGCGCATGCCCGGTTTCCGCCCCGGCAAAGTGCCGACCAATCTGGTGCGCAAGCTGCACGGCCCGCAACTGCATCAGGAAGTGCTGCAGACCACGATTCGCGAAGCGCTTGATCGCCTGGTCGCCGAACAGGGCCTGCGTCCGGCCACGCAGCCGGCGGTGGCGCTGAACGAAGGCTATGACCAGGGCAAGGATGCCGAACTGGCGGTCTCGCTCGAAGTGCTGCCGGTGATCGACGCGCCGTCGACCGACGGGATCAAGCTGGAAAAGCTGGTCGTGCCGGTAACCGACGATCAGGTCGAAGACGCGGTTGCGCGCATCGGGCAGGGGCAAAAAACGTTCCACGATGCCGCCGAAGGCGCTGCCGCGGCCAGCGGCGACCAGATCGTGATCGATTTCGTGGGCAAGCTCGATGGCGAAGCGTTTGACGGCGGCACCGCCGAGGACGCGCCGCTGGAACTCGGCGCGGGCCGCTTCATCCCCGGTTTCGAGGAACAGCTGGTTGGCGTGACCGTGGGCGAAGCGCGCACGATCACCGTGACATTCCCCGAAGATTACCCGGCCGAAAACCTCAAAGGCCAGGTCGCGACGTTCGACGTGACGGTGAAAGCGGTGAAGACCGCCGGCGAATTCGTGGCCAACGACGATTTTGCCAAGCAGCTTGGTCTGGAAAGCATCGAACAGCTGCGCACGCTGCTGCGCGGACAGATCGAACAGGAAACCGCCGGGCTGACCCGCACGCAAATGAAGCGCCAGCTGCTCGACGTGCTGGCTGCGGGGCATGATTTTGCCGTGCCGCCATCGATGGTCGAAGCCGAATTCGAACAGATCTGGCAACAGCTGACCCAGGAAGCCGGCAACGAAGAAAACCCGGAAGACGCGCTGAAGGAAATCGAGGCCGAAAAGGACGATTACCGCCGCATCGCTGAACGCCGCGTGCGTCTGGGCCTGTTGCTGTCGGAAATCGGCCAGGCCAACGGCGTGGTGATCACCAACCAGGAAATGGACATGCTGATCCGCCAGGCGGCACAGCAGTATCGTGAAGCCGATCGCCAGCGCTTCATCGAATACATCCGCAACGAACCGCTGGCTGCCGCGCAGCTGCGCGCGCCGCTGTATGAAGACAAAGTGGTCGATTTTCTGTTCGACAAGGCCGAAGTGACCACGCGCGAAGTGACGCGCGACGAACTGCAGGCCGCGATCGAAGCGGACGAGGACGGCAACCCCGCCCCGATCGCTGCCGAAGCCAAGGCAGAAGAACCCGCCGCAGCGCCGAAGAAGAAGGCTGCGCCGAAGAAGAAGGCGGCTGCTGCGCCTGCCGACGATGCGGCCGAAGCACCGGCGGTGGAAGAGCCTGCCGTTGCGGAAGCAGCAGAAACCCCGGCGCCGAAGAAAAAGGCTGCCCCGAAGAAGAAGGCCGCCGCTGCCGAAGGCGAAGGCGCCTGATCGGCAACAGGCGGGTTGCCCTGCCAGCTCAAAGAGGGGCCAGTACAAAAAGTGGCCGGTACAAAAAGGGGGCGGTCCTGCGGGATCGCCCTTTTTTTGTCCCCGTAGTGATCCTTAGCGTTCATCCGGATTGCCCCTGCGAATCGCGCTGTGAGAGACTCACTCAGGCCGCGAAACCCAGGGGGGATCGTCGATGCACAAAGTGCGTAACCGCAAGGGCAAGTCTGCACGCGCCAAAGCCCGGGCGCCCGACACCGTACAGGCTGTCGCTGTCTCCCCGGGCTATCCTGCCGGCCCGCCCGGCCGTCCCGCCGCAGCGCCGCGATCATCGCGTGACGATATCGCCTTCATGTTGCGCCAGAACGCGGCGTCACCGGTTTTCCCCGCCGATCTGATCGTGCCGCCGCACCGCGGCGCGCTGGTCACCGCCACCCCCTGGCCGCAACCGGCCAAGGCCGCCCCCGCGTGCACACCCGTGATGAAGCCCGCGCCGGCGAAAAGCCTGCCGTCCACCGTTATGCCCATCCCGGCCACGCCAGAGCCTGCCATTCCCGCGCCCCTTTCCGCCCGGCCGCTTCCGACATTGTCCGAATCCCATGCGCCGATACCGGCGTCGCGCGCGCTGGTGCCGCGGCGCCAGGGGTTCATCGATGTGCTGGCCTTTGCCTTGCGCGACAGCGGGCGCCGGCTGGCGCGCTGGTCTTCCGCCCGGCGCCGCGCCGAGGACATGAAGGACAAGCTGGCCAAGGCCGAGGCGCGGATGCGCGCGATGGAGGCGCAGCTGGCGGCGCTGCGCGCGATTCAGGAACGCGTGCGGCCGTAATTGCGCCTTATGCCAATGTGCAGTGCGCTGGATTCACTGCGCATTGGTTCAAGCCCGCGCGGCGCTTGAGCGTCACGATGTTCGATTGGTGAAACGCATCGAACATCCGTATTATTGCGCCGGGCGTTCGCGCCAGGGTTCGAACGTCGGCTTGGCCAGCGGTGCGGTGCGCGCCGCTTCATAGGCGGCACCGGCCTTCAGCACGGCGGCATCGTCCCACGCGGTGCCGATGAACGACAGCCCCACCGGCAGCCCCTCGACTGCGCCCATCGGCACAGTCAGATGCGGATACCCGGCAATCGCGGGCAGCGATCCCGCGCCCAGCTGCAACCCGTGATCGCCCGTCACCAGATCGATCGGCCAGGCGGGGCCCGCGGTCGGCGCAATCAGCAGCGCGACATGGTGCGCCGCCAGCATGCGGTCGATCCCGTCCTTGCCCGCCAGGCGCAACGAATTGGCGCGCGCCTTGGTATAAGCGGCCAGGTCGGTGGTCCGTTCGGCGGTTTCAAACTGGTCCTGCCTGAACCAGCGCATCTCGGCATCGGCATGCGCGCGGTCAAACGCGATGGCATCGGCCAGCGTGCGCACCGGGGCCGGGCGCACAGGGACCGTAACGGGTAGCCCGGCCAGATAGGCGCCCAGATCGACGCGCAATTCGTACATCAGCACGGCCTGTTCATCACGGCCCATCGCGGGGTCGGTTTCCTCATCGATATCGACAAGTTCCGCCCCGGCGCGCGCCAGATCGGCCAGCGCGCGATCGAACAGCGCGCGCACTTTGGCATCGTCGCCCACCGCCTTGCGCAGCACACCCAGCCGCACGCCTTTCAGGCTCGCGCCTGCGAGCGCCGCGACATAATCGGTCTTGCGCCGATCGGCCTGCGCGGTGGCGGGGTCTGCCGGATCGCTGCCGGCCATCGCGGTCAGCAGCAGCGCGGCATCGTGCACGCTGGTGGTCATCGGCCCGGCGGTGTCCTGGCTGTGGCTGATCGGCACGATATGCGTGCGGCTGACCAGGCCCACCGTGGGTTTCAGCCCGACCAGCCCGTTCATCGATGCGGGGCACGTGACCGACCCATCGGTTTCCGTGCCGATTGCTGCCCAGGCCATGCCCGCGGCCACGCCTGCGCCGCTGCCCGATGATGATCCGCAGGGGCTGCGATCGGTGGCAAAGGGATTGCGGGTCTGCCCGCCGACCCCGCTCCACCCGCTGGACGAAAAGCTGGAGCGGATATTGGCCCATTCCGAAAGATTGGTCTTGCCCAGAATCACCACCCCGGCGCCGCGCAGCCGCGCGACCAGCGGCGCGTCGCGCCGGGTCACATTGCCGGCCAGCGCCAGGCTGCCGGCGGTGGTGGCCAGGGGCTCTGCGGTTTCGATGTTGTCCTTGATCAGGATGGCTTTGCCTGCCAGCGGCCCGGCCATCGTTTTTGCTGCCGCCGCAGCCGCCTGCGCCTCGGGATTGACCGCGATCACGGCATTCAACTGCGGCCCGGCATGGTTCAGCGCGGCAATCCGCGCCAGATAGCCATCGACCGTGTCATCGGCGCGCGCGGCGGCGGGCAGGGCAACGGCCGCACTGGCCGCGAGCAAAAGGCCGAACGGACGGGGAAAGGCAGGCGTGGCAGGCATGGCGGGACCTTTTTGCAAAAAACCGGTGCGCAGCATGATTGCGGTGAAGTTGGCGCGACGGCAAGGGGGGTCGCACCTCTGCCCGCATGGGCTGGCAATAGGGGCGGGCAACAAGGATGCGGCCCATATCGGGGCAAAAGCCGCGCCGCAGTGCCACACTGGCGCGGTGATCCCCCGCAATTGTGCTGGTTATCGTTTAACGCCCTTGAACATCGCGCTCTGGCACGCGACATAGCACCGTGCATTCATCGAACGAGGATTCTCATGCTCGACCTGTTCGGCGCGTCCGGCGCCCAAGGCAAATTCACCCACGATCCCGTGACGGGTGCGTTGATTCCCGTTGTTGTCGAGCAATCGAGCCGGGGTGAGCGCAGCTTTGACATTTATTCGCGCCTGTTGCGCGAACGGATCATCTTTCTGACCGGCGAAGTCGAGGACCACATGGCCTCGGTGATCGTGGCGCAGTTGCTGTTCCTCGAATCGGAAAACCCGTCGAAGGACATTTCGATGTACATCAACTCGCCAGGCGGGGTGGTGACGGCCGGGATGGCCATACACGACACGATGAAATACATCCGGCCGCGTGTGTCGACGGTGTGCATCGGCCAGGCCTGCTCGATGGGCAGCTTTCTGCTCGCCGCGGGCGAACCGGGCTATCGCATCGCGCTGCCCAATGCGCGAATCATGATCCACCAGCCTTCGGGCGGGGCGCGCGGCATGGCATCGGATATCGAGATCCAGGCGCGCGAGATCCTGCGCATCCGCAAGCGGATGAACGACCTTTATGTGCAATACACCGGCCGCTCGCTGGAAGAGATCGAGCGCGCGCTGGATCGCGACACGTTTCTCGAAGCCGATGAGGCAAAGGCCTTTGGCCTGGTCGACAAAGTGATCGAATCGCGTCCCGCGACGGATCAGACTGGTGAAGCGACCGGATCGGGCGCCGCGCCTGATGCGTGATTGTTCTTTGCAAACAGGGCCTTGGATGAATTTCCGGGGCCCGTTTGCTAAGGGACTTTCTATTGTGTTTCGTGTCCGGTTGATTAATGCCCTTGGGGTAGTAGGATAATCGGGCCCGCCCCTGCCGAAAAAGGGGCGCCTGGGATTGAAGAATGACGAAACTTTCCGGATCGGATACCAAGAGCACCCTCTACTGCAGCTTCTGCGGAAAATCGCAGCATGAGGTGCGCAAGCTTATTGCCGGGCCGACCGTGTTCATCTGCGATGAATGCGTCGAACTGTGCAACGATATCATCCGTGAGGAAACGAAGGCCGGCATCGCCGGCAAGAAGGATGGCGGCGTACCCACCCCGCGCGACATCTTCGAAACGCTGAACGACTATGTGATCGGCCAGGATCGGGCCAAGCGCGTGCTGTCGGTGGCCGTGCACAACCATTACAAGCGGCTGAAGCACAGCGGCAAGGGCGGCGAAGTCGAACTGTCGAAATCGAACATCCTGCTGGTCGGACCCACCGGTTCGGGCAAGACGCTGCTGGCGCAGACGCTGGCCAAGACGTTCGATGTGCCTTTCACCATGGCCGATGCGACCACCCTGACCGAGGCCGGCTATGTCGGCGAAGACGTGGAAAACATCATCCTGAAGCTGTTGCAGGCCAGCGACTACAACGTCGAAAAGGCGCAGCACGGCATCGTCTATATCGACGAAATCGACAAGATCAGCCGCAAGGCGGAAAACCCCTCGATCACCCGCGACGTGTCGGGCGAAGGCGTGCAGCAGGCGCTGCTGAAGCTGATGGAGGGCACCACCGCCAGCGTTCCGCCACAGGGCGGGCGCAAGCATCCGCAGCAGGAATTCCTGCAGGTGGATACAACCAATATCCTGTTCATTTGCGGTGGCGCCTTTGCCGGGCTGGAACGGATCATTTCCGATCGCCTGCAAAAACGCTCGATCGGGTTTGGCGCGCATGTTGCCGATCCCGACAAGCGCAAAGTGGGCGAACTGCTGCAGAAGGCTGAACCCGAAGACCTGCTGAAATTCGGGCTGATCCCCGAATTCGTCGGCCGTCTGCCGGTGATCGCGACGCTGAACGATCTGGATATCGAAGCACTGGTGCGCATCTTGCGCGAACCCAAGAACGCGCTGGTGAAACAGTATCAGAAACTGTTCGAGCTCGAAGATGTTGCGCTGACGTTCACCGACGAAGCGCTGGAAGCCATCGCCAAGCGCGCGATCGAACGCAAAACCGGCGCACGCGGGCTGCGCTCGATTGTCGAAAGCCTGCTGCTCGATACGATGTTCGACCTGCCCACGCTGGACGGCGTCGAAGAAGTCGTGGTTGACCGCGATGTGGTCGAAGGCCGCAAGGAACCGGTCCAGGTGCACAAGGGCAAGGAAGCCGCCTGAACCCTTTGCCTGTCCCATAACCCCGTTCGTGCCGAGCTTGTCGAAGCACGCGCACCAGGTTTGCCCCCGTCAGCCGGCCCGGTCAGCCCGCGTCGTTCGGCAGGCTCTGGACGAACGTATGTCTGGTGCGGGTGTCTGGTGTGGGTGCGGGAGTGGTCCCGGGGGCCGGAGCCTCAAACCACTGTTTCGCTGACCAGCGCGCAGTCGTGGCCGTGTTCGGCGGTTTCGATCTGCAAGGTGGCGTGGCCGATGCCGTAATCGTGCTCCAGCGTGTGCGCCAGATCGTGCAGGAACGCATCGCCCGGGTGGCCCTGCGGCATCACCAGATGCGCGGTCAGCGCGGTTTCGGTGGTGCTCATTGGCCAGATGTGCAGATCGTGGACTGCGGCCACACCGGCCTGCCCGCCCAGGAATCCGCGCACTGTCGCCTCGCAGATGCCTGGCGGCACGCCCAGCAGGCTCAGGTGCAGCGCATCGCGCGCAAGGCCCCAGGTGCCCCACCCGATCAGCGCGACAATGCCCAGGCTGACCACCGGATCGATCCACCAGGCGTGGGTCAGCGCGATCACGCCCGCTGCGGCAACGACCCCGGCCGAAACCGCGGCATCGCCCGCCATGTGCACAAAGGCCCCGCGCACGTTGATGTCGTGGTGCCGCCCGCGCAGGAACATCAGCGCGGTCGCGGTGTTGATCACGATGCCGATCGCGGCGACCGCCATCACCGGCGCGGTCTGGATCGGCTGCGGATCGACCAGCCGCCGCACGGTTTCCAGCGTGATCGCGCCCAGCGCGACCATCAGCAGCGACGCATTGGCCAGCGCGGCCAGGATCGAGCTGGATTTCAGCCCATAGGTAAACCGCGCAGAGGGCGGCCGCGCGCTGAACACCGCAGCGCTCCAGGCGATCAGCAGGCCGAACACATCGGACAGATTGTGCCCGGCATCGGCCACCAGCGCCATCGACCCGGCCAGCACGCCATACGTCGCCTCGACCAGCACGAACCCGCTGTTGAGCGCAACGCCGATCGCAAAGGCGCGGCCAAAGCTGACAGGGGCATGGCTGTGCCCATGATGCCCGTGCGCGTGATGATGCCCATGATCGTGATGATTATTGTGATCGTGTGAATGGCCCATGGCGGCCTTGTAGCGGCCGACTGCGGGTGTGGGAATCGCTTTGGTGGCCTGTTCGCCGGGGGTACGGATGTGGGGAGATTTGGCTCAGGGTGGAGCGGGAATGGCTGATTTTCGCGACCCGGAGCGCAGCGTACTTACGGTACGTGAGCACCGGAAGCGCGAAAAGCGGCCGTTCGCAGCCCGCCCTGGGGCAAATCTCCCCACATCCGTTGCCAGGGGGCCTGTAAGCCGGGTTCTGTCGCACCGACGGTATCCGAAACCGGACCGTATCGGCACGGGCAGCCATTCCTCTAGGCCATGCCTTGCGGCGTGGCTCAAGCAACCAACCCGGGCTGCGCTGGGGCACTTGCTTGTGGCAAATGACCCATGGCGTGAAACGCGCCTGCCGGATATCCGGCGCGAAGCCCCTATTCGGTCTTGCTCCGGGTGGGGTTTGCCGTGCCGCGGCCGTTACCGGCGCGCGCGGTGCGCTTTTACCGCACCGTTTCACCCTTGCCGCCGGATTGCTCCGGTGTGGCGGTCTGTTCTCTGTGGCACTTTCCCTGACCCCGGATCAGATCCGAAGCCGGCGGGCGTTACCCGCCACCCTTGTTTCATGGAGCCCGGACTTTCCTCGGCATCGCAAAAGCGATGACGCGGCTGCCCGGCCCCCTGGCATTGGCGGGCCTAGCATTTGCATGCTCGCAGGTCAAAATTCGCTTTTGGCGAATTGTGAAGGCGGACCCGGCCCGCTGCTAATCCTCAAACCCCATGTCGCGCGCGATCAGCAGCTCGAACAGCAGCGCGCCGATCTGGCCGTCGATTTCGCCGGTGATGCGGTGCGGGCGCCAGCGGCGTTCGAACGCGCGGATCGCCGCGGCGCGGTCCGAAATGTCGTAGCCGAAACGTTCCAGCGCCAGATAGAATGCGCCATCGTTGTCATAGATCAGCCGCATGCGCGGTTTCGGGCGCGGCTGGGCCAGGCCGTATCGCGCCAGCAGGTCCCAATCGAACAGTTCGCCCGGATCGGTCTTGCGCGCCGGGGCAATGTCGGAATGGCCCACGACATTGGCGGGGGTGATGGCGTGGCGCTCGACAATATCGTCCAGCAGCGGCACCAGCGCCTCCATTTGCGCATCGGTGAACGGGCGATAGCCGAATTCGTGCCCGGGATTGACCAGCTCGATGCCCACGCTGGCCGAATTGATATCGGTTTCGCCGCGCCAGTATGACCGCCCGGCGTGCCAGGCGCGATGCGCCTCATCCACCAGGCGCACGACCATGCCGTCTTCATCGATCAGGTAATGGGCCGAAACCTGGGCCTCGGCATCGCACAGCCGGGCGATGGCCGCATCTGCGCTTTCCATGCCGGTGTAATGCAGCACGACCATGCTGACCGGCAGGCGCCGCTCGTTCCAGTTGGGCGAGGGCACCTCGCGATGGACCAGCCAGCGGTTCATCCGGAAAAGGCGCGCACAGTCTTAGCCTCCTTTGTCAGGCCTTGTCCCGCTTCAGGCGACAGGCAGCATGGCCCCCATCACCAGCGCATCGGCCGACAGGTGGTATTGCAGCACGCCGCCCATGCCGGCGGCCAGTTGCTGGATCATGAATGCGGGGGCGGTCTTGCTCGACAGCGATGCAGTGGGCAGCGACCCGTCGAGCGCCTGGCCAACCACGGGGTCAAACGCGATTCTGGGCCCGGCGGCGCGCACCACGATTTCGCAACCGGGCTTGCCATCGGCTTCGCGGATTTCGGCGGCGATATCCAGCGTGCCGCCGCGCACCAGTGCCTCGATCGCGATCAGCGCCAGATTGAGCAGCGTCTTTACCGCCGGTTTGGGCATCGAATCGCCCGAAAGCGCCCAATTGGCCGTGATCCGCCCGTTGTTGCCCACCAGCGCATCAACCACCGCGCGCGGTTCGGCCCAGGGGATGCTTTCGCCAAAACCGCCGCCCGCGCCAAACGCCAGCCGGAAAAAGCGCAGCTTGTCCGCCGAAGTGCGCGCGCTCTGTTCCAGCAACTCGAAACAGCGCTGGCGCATGTCCGGGTCTTTTTCCTCGGCCAGCAGCTCCAGCCCGTTGGACAGCGCGCCGACCGGGCTCAGCAGGTCATGGCACAGGCGCGAGCACAGCAGGCTGGCAAGTTCGAGCGAAGCAGGTGTCATGCAGGGCCTTTGGTTTGACTGAACGATACAAACGACCCTTAACCGTCAACCACGTCATAGGAAAGCGGTTCGAACCCGGATGGTGCATCGCGCCACAGCGCAAGGGCGCCCGCCCCCGCGCCGGATGGCGGCGTAATGATCGCCCAGATCTGCGCGTCGTGCGCCGCCATCGCCCGATCGGTTGGCGATGGTTCGGCCCGGCCATTGGGGTGCGAATGGAAATAGCCGATCAGGCGCGGGGCACTTGATCGCCCGGCACCCGATCGCGCCACACGGTGCGCCGCGATCAGCGCGGCGGGGTCGATTTCGAAATGCGTTTCGGGCTGTGGGGCCACATTGGCGGTGGGCTGCGCGGCGGTGATGATGGCGCCCTCGCCCAGCAGCAGGCCGCAGGCTTCGCGCGGGTACGCGGCGGCGGCGGCCGCGAACATCGCCTCGATTGCTGCACTGGAAAGCTTCACCCGCATCGCGCGGGGATAGCGGCACTGTGACCGCGCTGCCACGCCAAACTGCCCTTGCAAGGGCAGGGGCTTGTCCACCGGCGCGCGGGCCCCATATCGGACGCAATGGGGCAGGCGGCAGACATCCTGACCGGCGTGATCGCCGAAGGCGGGCAGCGGCTGGACAAGGCGCTGGCCGATGCCTCGGGCCTGTCGCGCGAACGGATCAAGGCGCTGATTGGCGAAGGTGCGGTCACGCTGGGCGGTGCGCCGGTGGCGCAGGCCTCGGCCAAGGCGGCGCAAGGCGCGGTCTGGGCGATCCGCGTGCCCGCGCCCACTGCCGCCAGCGCCGCGCCGCAGGATATTCCGCTGGTCATCGTTTATGAAGACGACGCGCTGGTGGTGATCGACAAGCCGGCCGGGCTCGTGGTGCATCCTGCGGCAGGCAATCTGGATGGCACGCTGGTCAATGCCCTGCTCCACCATTGCCGGGGGCAGCTTTCGGGCATTGGCGGGGTGGCGCGGCCGGGGATCGTGCACCGGATTGACAAGGATACTTCGGGCCTGCTGGTGGTGGCGAAGACCGATGCCGCGCACGAAGGGCTGGCGCGCCAGTTTGCCGATCATTCGATCGTGCGCGCCTATCGCGCGATCACCGCCGGGGTGCCGGTGCCGGCGGCGGGCACGGTGCGCGGCGCGATTGCCCGGTCTTCGCACGATCGCAAGAAAATGGCGCTGGTCGACGATGGCCGGGGCAAGCACGCGGTCACGCATTATCGCACGCTGCGCGTGCTCGATGCCTGCGGGCCGGCGGCGGCGGCCTTGATCGAATGCCGGCTGGAAACCGGGCGCACGCACCAGGTGCGCGTTCACCTTGCGTCAATCGGCCATGCGCTATTGGGCGATCCTGTCTATGGACGATGCCCCGCGCGCCTGCGCCCGATCCTTGCCAGCCTCGAATTCCGCCGGCAGGCGCTCCACGCCGCCGAGCTGGGATTTGTGCACCCGATCGACCGCCGCCCGCTCCATTTCACCAGCCCGACGCCGGTCGACATGGAAATGCTGCTGGTCGAACTGGGATCGCCCGGATTGGGCTCGTGAGGAAAAGGAGGCTACACCAAGGTCCCTCTTGCGCCCCCGCGAGTCGTCCGGGTAGCTAGAGGGGTATTTGAGAATGGCTATCAGTTGTCGTTTGAAACTGAATAGAAATCGTGTGTGGTCCCGCAGCGCGACGCCCGTTAGGGGTCGATGCAAAGGGAACTGACGCTCTCGAAAGGAATGTCCGGTGCGTGAAACGAACAAGGCGCTGACCGTCCCCGCCCTGACGGGTGAAGCCAGCCTGAACCGCTATCTGTCTGAAATCCGGAAATTTCCGGTGCTGACGGCGGAAAACGAATATATGCTTGCCAAGCGCTATCAGGAACATGGCGATTCCGAAGCCGCGGCGCAGCTGGTGACCAGCCACTTGCGCCTGGTGGCCAAGATCGCGATGGGTTACCGCGGCTATGGCCTGCCGGTGTCCGAACTGATTTCCGAAGGCAATATCGGCCTGATGCAGGGGGTGAAGAAATTCGACCCCGAGCGCGGCTTTCGCCTGGCGACGTATGCCATGTGGTGGATCAAGGCCTCGATTCAGGAATTCATCCTGCGCAGCTGGTCGCTCGTCAAAATGGGCACCACCGCCTCGCAGAAAAAGCTGTTTTTCAATCTGCGCCGCATGAAGAAGAACCTCGAAGCGTTCGAGGATACCGATCTTCATCCCGATGACGTGAAAAAGATCGCCACCGATCTGGGCGTGCCGGAAGCCGACGTCGTGTCGATGAACCGGCGCATGATGATGGGCGGCGATGCCAGCCTGAACGTGTCGATGCGCGAAGATGGCGAAGGATCGTGGCAGGATTGGCTGGCCGATGACCGCCCGCTGCAGGACGAAACCGTGGCCGATGCCGAAGAGGCGCAGATGCGCCATTCGCTGCTGGTTGAGGCGATGGACAGCCTGAACGAGCGCGAACGCCACATCCTGACCGACCGGCGCCTGGTTGATGAACCGCGCACGCTCGAAGAATTGAGCCAGGTCTATAACGTCAGCCGCGAACGCGTGCGCCAGATCGAAGTGCGCGCGTTTGAAAAGCTGCAAAAGGCGATCCAGCACATCGCCGGTGAACGGCACTTGCTGCCCGCGCAATAATCGCGCGCGGCCGGCGGCCCGGCATGCCATCCGCGCCTGGGTGGGTGGCATGTCGAGGCGGGTGGCATTTCGGGGCGGTTGGCATATCAGGGTGGGGCCTGCCTTGCTGCAGGGCTTGCATCGCTGCGGCGAATGCGTTGTATTCGGCCCATGCGAAAGACCGGCCGGCAATGAACCCCGAAATGGAAAGCCTGCGCAACCCGCGCGTCGATCGGGGCAAGGCGCGTTCGCGCCATGGCGTGCTCGGCACGGTGTGGTCGGTGCTGGTGCGGCTGGTGCTGGGCTTCATCGCGCTGAGCGTCGCGCAAGTGGTGATCTACAAGTTCGTGCCGGTGCCGTTTACGTATACCATGCTGTTTGACAGCAACGGCTGGACGCGGGACTGGGTGCCGATCGGCAAGATCAGCCGCAGCATGGTTGATGCCGCGATTGCCGGCGAAGATGCAAAGTTCTGCAGCCACATCGGCTTTGACCAGGATGCCATTGCCAATGCCTGGCACCGCAACCAGCAGGGCGGGCGCATCCGCGGCGGATCAACGATCAGCCAGCAAACCGCCAAGAACACCTTTCTGTGGCAGGGCGGCGGCTATCTGCGCAAGGCGATGGAGGCCTGGTACACCGTGCTGATCGAGGCGATCTGGGGCAAGCGCCGGATCATGGAAGTCTATCTGAACGTCGCCGAAACCGGCATCGGCACTTATGGCGTGGAGGCCGGCGCGCAACGCTATTTCCAGAAACCCGCGTCCGGCCTCAGCAAAGTCGAGGCCGCGCGGATCGCCGCGGCCTTTCCCCTGCCCAAACAGCGCGCGGTGGTCGGCGCGACAGGCTTTGTGCGGCGCCACGGCAATGTGATCGCCGCGCGCGAAAACGTGGTGCGCGGCGATTATGATACGTGCGTGTTCGAATAGCGCCTAGTTGTCCGAGACCGGCTGCGCGGATGTTTCGCCCTGCACGGTAATCAGCCAGCGCTGATCATCCTCCAGCCCGATCGCGGTCAGCAGGCCGCTGGCAAAGGCGCCGGTGTCGATGCCGATGCGCACCGGGGATATTTGCGGTTCGGCGGTGATGGTGTGGCCGTGCACCACGGCAAAATCGCGCGGGGCCGTGTCTTCGATGAATTCGCCGCGGATCCAGCGCAAATCGCCGTTCGATTGGTCTTCCAGCGCCACGCCCGGGCGAATGCCGGCGTGGACGAACACGAAATCGCCGATGCGGATCAGGTTTTCCATGCCGCGCATGAAATCCAGGTCTGCTTCCGGCACGCGCGCGGCCATCAGCGCCTGCACGTCTTCCAGCGTGGCGACGCGGTATTCATCGGGCGTGATCGGATAGCTGAGCAGCGTTTCGCGCCCGCCATAGCGCAGGAAATGGCGCAGAACGCCCAGGTCGGTCATCCCGTTAAGGAACATTTCCTCGTGGTTGCCCTGCAGATAGCGCACTTTGCGCTGCTGCCCCCAGGCGCGCGCGCGCGCGATCACGCCCGCGCTGTCGGGGCCGCGATCGACCAGATCGCCCAGCAGGATCACCGTAGTCTCCGCCGGCGCGCGCGCGGCATCGTCTGCCTCTATCGCGTCGATCATCAGGTCCAGCAGATCGGCCCGGCCGTGGATGTCGCCAATTGCATAGGCCCGCTCCCCGGGGGCAAGCCGCGTGGTGATGGGCGCCGGCGCGGGCGCAGAGCGAAGCAGGGAACGCAGTTTGCTGATCATGATCCTTGAGCTCCCATATGGCCCCCCACTCCCATATGGCCCCCCTTCCATATGGCGATGCACCCGCGCCTGACAAGTGCGTGCGTCAGAAGGGGTTGCGCGCTTGCACCGCGCCCGGCTTGGCGGCATGAAGTGGGCCATGTTCGCAACCGGCACCCGCGCGATCCCGGCCGTATCGCATTCCGCGCCCGCGCGCTGGTCGGCGGTTGCCACGATCATCGTCCTGGGCCTGATGCCGATCGTCGTGCGGGCGCAGGATACCGGCGTGCCCGCGTCGTTCAGCGTGGCGGGCACAGCAAGCCTGCTCAGCCAATATCGCTTTCGCGGGCTGTCGCGGTCCGACAACCAGCCCGCGGTGCAGGCCGATCTGTCGGTCACCCACGTTGCCGGGGCTTATGCCGGGGTCACCTTGACCAGCGAAAGCCCCGGACCGGCGGTGGATATGGGGGCTGGTGAAATCGATCTCTATGCCGGTTATTCGCATGCGCTGGGGCCGGGCGGGATCATGCTCGATCTGGGGCTGCGCGGCTATCTGCACCCCGGCTATCTGTACCGGGGCCGTACGGCGGGCAACGTGGTGGAGATCTATGGCTCGCTCGACCGGCAGATCGGCCCGATCGATCTGCGCGCCGGGCTTTCCTATGCGCCGCCGCAGGCGCACCTGGGGCACAAGGCCGGTGGCGGCGCGCGCGACAACACCTATGTCTTTGCCGAAACCCGCGCCGATGTGCCGGGCACGCCGCTGCATCTGCACGCGCATGGCGGCTGCACCGGTGGCGGGCTTGATTATACCCGGTCCTATTGCGATTACCGTGTCGGGCTTGGCGCCACGCACAAGGCGCTGGGCATCGATGTTTCGCTGGTCGGCACCACACTGTCGCAGGCCGATGCCCGTGCCCGGCCGCAAGGCCCCGTACCGGACCCGGCACAGACCTGGCGCGTGGCGCGCAGCGCCGTCGTGCTTGGCCTGTCGCTGCAATTCTGAACCCCGTTTTCCCCTCAGCCTGCCCACGGAGCCTGCCCCGCCATGACCAAGTTTCTCCACGCGATGATCCGGATCACCGACCCGGAGGCGACAATTGCCTTTCTCAACCTGATCGGGCTGGAAGAAGTGCGCCGGTTTGACAGCGAAGCCGGCCGCTTCACGCTGATCTTTCTGGCCGCGCCGGGGCAGGCGGGCCTGGCCGAAGTTGAACTGACCTATAACTGGCCGCCCGCCGATGGCAGCGTCGAAGTCTATGGCGCAGGCCGCAATTTCGGCCATCTGGCGTTCGAGGTCGACAATATCTACGAAACTTGCGCGCGGATCGCTGCCGCCGGCCACGTGATCAATCGCCCGCCGCGCGATGGCCACATGGCCTTTGTGAAAACGCCCGACGGCATTTCGATCGAACTGCTCCAGAACGGCCGCCTGGAACCCGCCGAACCCTGGGCGAGCATGCAGAACACCGGAACCTGGTGATCATGGCCCCGGATAATTCCGGAATCAGGTAATCCAGCGTTATACGGATGTGCGATGAGTGAAACTCATCGCACAACGTGACGCTCAAGCGCCGCGCGGGCTAATACCAATGTGCAATGAGTCAAGCTCACTGCACATTGGTATTAGCCTTGCGCGCCGGTATCCTGCCAGCCGCCGCCCAGTGCCTCGAACAGGGCGGCGGTATCGGTCAGGCGTGATACTTGCGCCTGCACCAGGCCCTGTTCGGCCTGGTGCAGCGCGGTTTCGGCGGTCAGTACGGCACCAAACGGGGTCTGCCCCTGTTCGAACTGGTGCTGCGCCACGGCCAGGCTGGCGGCGGCGGCATCGCGCGCGGCCAGATTGGCGCGCAGCGCCTCGGCATCGCTGCGCAGTGCGGCCAGCGTATCGGCCACATTCTGAAACGCGCCCAGCACCGCCGACCGGTACTGCGCATCGGCCTGATCATAGGCCGCACGCGCCGCGCGCTGGCGATGAAGCAGCGCGCCACCGGCAAAGATCGGCTGGGTGACCCCGGCGCCGATCGACCAGAACGAATTGGCCGCCGACAGCAGACCGGACCAGCCGCCCGATGCGCCCCCGGCATTGGCCGACAGCGTCAATTGCGGCAGGCGGTTGGCAATCGCAATGCCGATGCCCGCGCTTGCCGCATGCAGATTGGCCTCTGCCGCGCGGATATCGGGCCGCTGGCGCACCAGCGCCGATGGCAGGGACAACGGCAGGTCGCGTGGCAGGGTAATTGCCGCCAGATCGACCGGCCCGTCGTCGGGCAGGGGATCGGCCGCGCTGCGCCCGGTCAGATAGGCGATCAGATCGCGCGATTGCGCCGCCGCGCGGCGCAGCGGCGGCAGCGCGGTTTCGGCCTGGGCCAGCGCCGCCTCTTGCGCCAGCACATCGGCACCGGCGGCCTGGCCCCTGTCCTGCTGCCGGCGCACGATATCCAGCGTTTCGCATGCGATGGCGACCATGCGGTCCTGCGCGGCCAGTTGCGCGCGCAGCCCCGCCTCTTGAAACGCGGCGGCGGCCACGGTGTTGATCAGCGAAATCCGCGCCGCCTCGGTCTGATAGCTTTGCGCATCGAACTGCGCGCGCGCCTGCTCCACCGTGCGCCGGTTCAGCCCGAACAGATCAAGATTGTATCCCACGTTCACTTGCGCGGTCTGCAGCCCGAAATCGAACTGCGTGGCATTGAGCACGGGCGACAGATATTGCGAGCTTTTGTTGCGGCTGCTGCCCGCGCCGGCATCGACTGTGGGCAGCAGCACGCCGCGCGTGGCCAGCCACGATTCGCGGGCCACTTTCAGCGCGGCACGCGCGGCGGCAAGATCGCTGTTGGTCTTGAGCGCGGCATCGATCAGCGCATCGAGCGGGGCCGAGCCAAAAGCATGCCACCAGCCATCGCGCGGCGCGCCCGCCACCCATTGCTGCGTGCCGCCGGCCACACCTGCGGGCGCGGGCATGGGGGCGGTGCCATCCCTGTCATATCCGCTTTGCGCCGGCGCGGCGGGCGCGTGAAAGGCCGGCCCCACCGCGCAGCCGCCCAGCAGCAGCGCGGCCCCGGCGGCAAGGCGGAAACGCGCGATCATGCCACGGTCTCCCCGGCAGGCGGCGGCGGATCGTCCGCGCCGGGCCGGGTGGAAAACAGGTCGATCATCACCGGCAGCACGATCAGGATCAGGATCGGCGCGAGCAGAATGCCGCCCACCACCACCAGCGCCAGCGGCTTTTGCACCTGGCTGCCGATCCCGGTGGCCACTGCGGCGGGCAACAGGCCGACACAGGCGGCAATGCAGGTCATCATCACCGGACGGAACTGCGTGCGTGCGGCGTGGACGATCGCGAGGTCGCGCGGCATGCCGGCGCCAAGCATCTGGTTGAAATAGGACAGCACCAGGATGCCCCCCATCACCGAAATGCCGAACAGCCCGATGAAGCCGATTGCCGCCGAAACCGAAAACGGCGTGCCGGTGAAATAGAGCGCAAAGATCCCGCCGACCAGCGCCATGGGCATCACGCTGGCGGCCAGCAGCGTATCGCGCAACGATCCGAAGTTGGCGAACAGCAGCACGCCGATGGCCAGGAATGCAATCGGCACAACCACTTCCAGCCGCGCCAGCGCCGCCTGAAGCTCACCGAATTCGCCCACCCATTCGATCCGCGTGCCCGGCGGCAGCACCAGCCGGTCGATCTTGGCCTGCGCCTCGAGTATGGCGCTGCCCAGATCGCGCCCGCGCACGGCAAACCCGATCGGGATGTAGCGGCTCTGATCCTCACGATAGATGAACGAATATCCCGCAACCAGCCGGATATCGGCAACCGCGCTCAACGGCACTTGTGCAACGCCGCCCGCGGCATTGGGCACGGCAACGGGAATGGCGCGGATCGCATCGAGATTTTTGCGATATTCGCTCGCCAGCCGCACCACGATCGGGAAATTGCGATCAGACCCGTATTCATACACGTTGCTGCCGGTGGCCTGGCCGCCGATGGCCGCCTGCACCACCGCGTTCACATCGCCCGGCGACAGCCCGTAATGCGCCGCGCGCAGCCGGTCGACCTTGATGTTGACGGTCGGCTGGCCCACCGCATCGAACACCGACAGATCGGTAATCCCGCGCACGCCGGCCATAACCCCCTTGATCTGATAGGCCGCGGCCTGGATCGCATCGAGATCGTTGCCGTAAAGCTTGACCGAATTCTGGCCTTTCACGCCCGAAGCGGCTTCTTCCACATTGTCTTCGATATTCTGCGAAAATTCGAAACTGACCCCGGGAAACGGCGCCGACAGGTCATCGCTGACCTGTTTGGTCAGCTGGTCCTTGGTCGGATGGCCGGGCCACTGGTCGGCAGGTTTCAGCGGCACATAGAATTCGGCGTTGTAGAATCCGGTGGTGTCGGTGCCATCATCGGGGCGGCCCAGCTGGCTGACCACGGTGCGCACTTCGGGGTATTTCATCAGGATGTGGCGCATGCGGTTGGTATAGACTTGCGCTTCTTCCAGGCTGATCGATGGCGGCAGCGTGGCGCGAATCCAGAAATTGCCCTCTTCCAGCTTGGGCAGGAATTCCAGCCCCAGCCCCGATACCGCAATCCCCGCCGCCAGCAGCAGCGCGCCCATTCCGGCCATTGCCAGCGTGCGATTGGCAATCGCAAAGTGCAGCACCGGATCGTAGGCGGCGCGCATCCTGCGCACCAGCCAGGTTTCCTTTTCCTCTTCCTGGTCTTTCAGCAGCATCGCGGCAAGCACCGGGCTGATCGTGAACGTGGCGACCAGCCCGCCGATAATCCCGTAGGCATATGTGCGCGCCATCGGGCCAAAGATGTGCCCTTCCACCCCGGTCAGCGTGAACAGCGGCAGGAACCCGGCGATGATGATCGCCGCGGCAAAGAAAATCGCGCGGTTCACTTCGCTGGCCGATAGCGCGATTGTCGCCAGCTTGCCCGAAAACGGCTGGATGCCGCCCATTCTGTCCAGAACGCCGCGCCCGAACCGTTTTCGCGGATCTTGCGACAGATGGCGAAATATGTTTTCCACCATGATCACCGTCGCATCGACAATCAGCCCGAAATCGATCGCGCCGATCGACAGCAGATTGGCGGATTCGCCGCGCGCCACCATGATCAGCACGGCAAAGGCCAGCGCAAAGGGAATGGTCATCGCCACGATCGCCGCCGATCGCCAGCTGCCCAGAAAGATCCACTGCACCGCAAAGATCAGCACGATCCCGCTCAGCATGTTTTCCAGCACCGTGTGGATCGTTACGCTGATCAGCTCGGTGCGGTCATAGATCTTTTCCAGATGCACGCCCGGCGGCAGGATGTTGTCGTGGTTGATGTGATCGACTTCGGCCTCGACGCGTTGCAGCGTGGGCATGCTTTCCTCGCCGCGCCGCATCAGGATCACGCCCTGGACAATGTCGTCCTCGTTGTCGCGCCCGACAATGCCAAGGCGCGGCAGATTGCCCACTTGCACCGTGGCAACGTCGCTCACCAGCACCGGCTTGCCGTTGCCGGGCGCGATCATCGTGTTGCGGATATCGTCCATGGTGTGGATCAGGCCGACCCCGCGCACCACCGCCGCCTGCGGGCCCAGATTGATCGTCTGCCCGCCGACATTGATATTGGCGGCGTTGATCGCACCCAGCACTTGCGACAGCGACAGGCCATAGCTGACCAGTTTGTGCTGATCGACGGTCACTTCATAGGTCTTGGACTTGCCCGCCCAGCCGTTGACATCGATCACGCCGGGCACCGCCTTGAACCGGCGCTGCAGGATCCAGTCCTGGATCGTCTTGAGGTCGGTAACCGAATACCCTTTGGGCCCGACGATCTGATAGCGAAAGATTTCGCCGATCGGGCTGGTCGGGGAAATCTGCGGCTGCGCGCCGGCGGGCAGCGGAGCAAGCTGCGCCAGCTGATTCAGGACTTTTTGCTGCGCTTCTTCATAGGTATAGTCATACGTGAACTGCACGCGCACGTCGGACAGGCCGAACAGCGAGATCGTCTCGACTTTCTTGACGTTCTTGATGCCCGCCAGCTGAATTTCGATCGGAATGGTGATCGTGCGCTCGATTTCCTGCGCCGACAGGCCCGAACTTTGCGTGATGATCTCCACGCGCGGCGGCACCGGATCGGGATAGGCCTCGATATTCAGCTGGCGATAGGCCAGAAACCCGCCCAGCAGGAATACCGCCAGCACGGCCAGCACCATCCGCCGCCGGCGCAGCGCAAAGTTGACGATCGGGTTCATCTCAATCGGCCTTTGCGCCGCGGTCGATGAACAGGCTGCCGGCGGTCACCACCGTTTCGCCCGCGCGCAGCCCGCCGGTCACTTCGACCAGGCCATCGCGCACTTTGCCCGCCGTGATCTGGCGCAGCGCAAGCCGGTGCCCCTGGCTGCTGGCCACCCACACCCGGGCGGTCTGGCCTTCGAAGATCACCGCTTCTTCGGGCACGGTCAGCGCCGGGTGCGTTGCACCGGTCAGCAGCGTGAACCGGGCAAAGGTTTCGGGTTTGAGATGGCCATCGGGGTTGGGCAGTTCGGCGCGCACCTGCAACCGGCGCGATGCCGGGTCGATCATCGGCGCGACATAGCTGATCCGCGCCTGCAGCACTTCATCGCTGCCGAGCGGACGCACCTGGGCGATCTGGCCGACTTTGGCGCGGCCAGCGTCTTCTTCGCGCAGATTGCCGACCAGCCAGACGCGATCGAACCCGGAAATCACGAACGCCTGCGTGGCGCCGCCGCCGGCCGCACTGGCCACATTCTGCCCCGGGCCGATCAGGCGCTGCGTCACCACGCCCGAAACCGGCGCGCGCACCACGCCTTCGCCATGCTCCACCGATCCGCCCAGCGCCTTGCGCCGGCCTTCGGCCGCGGCCAGCGCGGCCTCGGCTGTGGTGAGGTCGGCTTGCGCCTGCTGCCAGTCCTTCAACGCGGCGCCTTTGTGATCATACAGATCGTGCAGCCGCGCCTCGGCCGCGCGGGTCAGGCGCACCTGCGCGGTTGCGGCGGCAAGATCGGCCTGGCTTTGCGCCGCCTCGCTGGCGGCCACGGCAAACAGCACCTGGCCGGCGCGCACCCGATCGCCGGCTTTTGCCGCGATCCGCGTCACCCGCCCGGTAAACGGGGAAAACACGGGTGTGGTCAGATCGTCATCGACCGCAATCTTGCCCTCGCTCGAAGCGGCTTCGTCGAGATTGGCGCTTTGCACGGTCGCGAATTTCAGCGTCTGCCATTGCCGGTCGGTGGCGGCAAAGCTGCCATCGGCGGCGGCAGGCGGCGGCGGCGCGGGCGGCGGCGACAGCGCCGCGCTCAGCCAGGGCAGAAACCAGAACAGCGCAAGCACCGCCAGCAGCAGCCCGGCGGCGATCTGCCATTGCACGGTTGCGCTCAGCCGGGGCACATTCGGCCGCTCGGTGGGACCGGTTTCCATCACGTCATGTCCTGCGAACAAGGGTAAACCCGCGCCTTCCGTTGGTTCGCCCGGCCCGCGCATGCAATGCTTTTTTTGCCGCGTCGCATTAAGATTTCGAAAAATGCCGGTAATGTTGAACCCGCAGGGCCCAGACGGCCGGCGCGCAGCGCGGTGCGGTTGCGCCGGAAACACCGCCGGCGCGATCGTTGGCATCGCAAGGCGCAGCATTCGCAATCGATGCCGGGCTTGCCGTTGCGCGCCCGGCAATGCACCATGGCCACGACAGACGTGCGCTGCACCGGGGGGTACAATGGCCAATATCGCAACGCTGCGCAGGGGGGGCACAGTGATCACGGCCAATCCGGCCGGTGATCTGGCCACGGCGGCGGTTTGCCGCCCGTTCCGGCAGATGCGGTATCGCCACCCGTGACAGGGTCGCTGCACCCCGATCGGCGGCGTGTGCTGGCCGGCCTGACAACTGCGGGCCTCACAGCTGCGGGCCTTTCGGCTGCTGCGCTGTCTGGGTGCGCTCGCACGCCGCGCGATCCGCGCCAGGTGGTGATCGGCGCCTCGCCCACCGGCGTTCCGTTCAGCTATGTCGATCCGGTCAGCAACCGGTTGACCGGGGCGATGGTCGATATTGCCGCCACGCTGTGCGCGCGGCTGGGGCTGGTGGCCGATTTTCGCGTTGTGCCTTTTGCCGCGCTGGTGCCCTCGCTGACCACGGGGCGGATCGATCTGATTGCCGCGGCGATGCTGCGCACCCCGGCGCGTGAAAATCTGGTGGCGTTTTCGGCGCCGGTGTTTGCCTATGCCGGGGGCGTGGCGATGCGCGGTGATGATGTCGCGCGCTGCCCCGATCTGGCCGCGCTGCGCGGGCGGCGCGTGGGCGGGCAGATCGGCACGCGCTTTATCGACCAGTTGCACGATGCCGGGATCGATCGCGTCGTCACCTATCAGGGGCTGGGCGACATGCTGCGCGATCTGGCGCACGGGCGGATCGATGCGGCCTATGGCGATGAACCGATCCTGCGCACGATCCTGCGCGTGGGGCCGCGCTGGCATCTTCGGCTGGCCACCGATTTCCGATCACCGGGCAAGGAGCCGCTGTGCCTGATCGGGCGCAAGGCGGCGCCGTTGATCCCGCGCATCGATGCCGCGCTGGCTGGCCCGGCGCGCAGCGGCATCGCGCCGATACTGCACCGTTGGGGTCTGGACGAAGGGGTTGGCACGGCGTGACCGAATTTCTGATCGATGCGCGGGCCTTTCTGCCGATCCTGCTGCAGGGCCTGGTGGTCACGCTGGAACTCACCGTCTGCGCGCTGGCGCTCAGCCTGGTGCTGGGCATGGTCTGGGTTGCGCTGGGGCGATCGGGTTTTGCCCCGTGGCGCTGGCTGAGCGTGACGGTGATCACTATCGTGCGCGGCATTCCGATCATCGTGCAACTGTTCTTCATCTATTTCGTGCTGCCCGACTGGGGGCTGGATCTGCCGCCGTTCCTGGCCGGGGTGATCGGGCTGGGGCTGGCCTATTCGGTCTATCAGGCGGAAAACATCCGTGGCGGGATCGGCGCGGTGGACAAAGGCCTGATCGAAGCAGGGCAGGCGCTGGGCATGAACCGGATCACGCTGTGGCGGCGCGTGATCCTGCCGCTGGGGCTGCGCCATGCGCTGCCGGCGATGGGCAATTCGATGGTCATGCTGTTGAAGGACACATCGATCGCATCGACCATCACGATTGCCGAACTGACCCGTGCCGGGCAGCTTCTGGCGATTTCGACCTTTCGCAACGGATCGGTCTATGCGCTGCTGGCGCTGCTTTATCTGGCGGCCAGCCTGCCGCTGGCGGCGCTGGTGCGGCTGCTGGAAAAACGGGGGCGCATGGCATGATCACGCTGCATGGAGTGACCAAGCGGTTCGGCACGCGCCAGGTGCTCGCCGGGATCGATCTGGAGATCGCGCGCGGGCAGGTGCTGTGCCTGATCGGCGGATCGGGATCGGGCAAATCGACGATCCTGCGCTGCATCAACGGGCTGGAACGCCACGATGGCGGCACGATCACGGTGGATGGCGTGGCGGTGGGCGATGCCACGCTGCCGGCGATCCGCCGCCGCGTGGCGATGGTGTTTCAGCGGTTCAATCTGTTTCCCCACCGCACCGTGCTCGACAACGTGATCGAGGCGCCGGTGCATGTGCATGGCGAACCCGTGGCGCAGGCGCGCGCCCGGGCAATGGACCTGCTGGCGCGGGTCGACATGGCGGACCATGCCCACAGCCTGCCGCAACAGCTTTCGGGCGGGCAGCAGCAGCGCGTGGGGATTGCCCGCGCGCTGGCGCTGCGCCCGGATGCCATCCTGTTCGATGAACCGACGTCGGCGCTGGACCCGGAACGCGTGGGCGAAGTGCTTGCCGTGATGCGTGAACTGGCCGAAGAAGGGATGACCATGCTGATCGTCACGCACGAGATCGATTTTGCCCGCGGGGTTGCCGACCGGGTCGCCTTTGTCGACCAGGGCGTGATCACCGAACAGGGCCCCGCGGCGCAAGTGCTGACATCCCCGCAAGAGGCGCGCACCGCGCAGTTTCTGGCCCGCGTGCTTCATCGCGATGCCGCCCCCACCCCCGCTCCCGCCCCCACCTCCACCGCCCATTCCTGACCAGGACGTTCGAACGATGCCACACCCCGATCAGGCCACCCGCTATGGCGCGGTCTTTTGGCTGGATGATTGCGGCGATGATCTGACCCGCCGCCCCGCGCTGGCCGGGGATGAAACGGTTGATGTCGCGATTGTCGGCGGCGGCTTTTCCGGGCTGTGGACGGCGTGGTTCCTGTTGCAGGCCAATCCGGCGCTGCAGATTGCGGTGATCGAACGCGAATTCTGCGGCCATGGCGCATCGGGGCGCAACGGTGGCTGGTGTTCGCCGCGCTATCCGATGCTGGTGGACGAACTGGAAAAGCATTTCGGCGCCGATGCTGCGCGCGCGACAATCCGCGCGCAGCATGCCATTGTCGACGATATTGGCGCGATCATCGCCGATCAGGGCATCGATGCCCATTTCACCCCCGGCGGCATGCTGTCGGTCGCGCGCACGCCGCGCCAGCTCGCCGCGCTCCATGCGACCTATGCGACCTATGACCGGCTCGGGCTGGCCGGGGATACCCACATGCTGTCGGCGGACGAGGCGCGCGGGTTGATCGCCGCCAGCAGCATCCTGGGGGGCATGAAAACGCGATCGGGCGCATCGATCCACCCGGCGCGGCTGGTGCGGGGCCTGGCCCGCGCGGTCGAAGCGCGCGGCGGGCGCATATGGGAGAGCACCGCTGTTGCCCGCGTGCGCCCGGGCCGCCCGGCCATGGTGGAAACGGCCGGCGGCACGGTGACCGCGCGGCGCGCGGTGGTGCTGGCGGGAGAGGCCTATCTGTCCGACCTTCCCGGCTATCACCGCCAGTTGCTGCCGATGTCATCGATGATCGTGGCGACCGCGCCGCTGGATCAGGCCACCTGGGATGCGATCGGCTGGCAGGGGTATGAAAGCCTCAGTTCCGGCGCCTACACCAAGGATTATCTGACCCGCACACGCGATGGGCGCATCCTGTTCGGCAGCCGCGGCGCGCCCTATCTGTTCGGATCGGCCATGCCCGAACAGGCGCTGGCAGACCCGGCGCTCTATGGCCCGATCATTGCCAATCTGCGCGGCTGGTTTCCGGTGCTGCGCGATGTGCCGATCACCCATGCCTGGGGTGGTTATCTGGGCGTGCCGCGCGATGGCATGCCGTCTGTGCATTTCGATCCGGCAACCGGGCTGGGCAATGCGTTCGGCTATACCGGGCGGGGCGTGGCGACCAGCGCGCTGGCCGGGCGCGCGCTTGCCGGGCTGATCGCGGATGATCGCGCGCTGGTTCCCGATCTGCCGATGATGCGCGCGCCCGGCCGGCTGTGGGAAGTGGAACCGCTGCGCTGGATCGGCGTGCGCTATATCCAGAATGCCTTTGCGCGGATCGATGCTGCCGATTTCCGCGATGGCAGCACGCCGCCCGATGCCAAACTGGCGAAATCGCTGGCCCCGATCTGATCACCGCGCAAACCGGATGACACGCGCGGCCGCGGTCTGTATGGGGCCAGGCCAATGACCCGTTTTCGCGCCTTTGTCCTGAGCCACCGCGCCTTTGCCGGCGT
Source organism: uncultured Sphingomonadales bacterium (assembly GCA_903832325.1). Lineage (GTDB taxonomy): Bacteria > Pseudomonadota > Alphaproteobacteria > Sphingomonadales > Sphingomonadaceae > Novosphingobium. Next base: position 89,230 of record CAILBC010000015.1, read on the forward strand.
GCTGATCGCGCTGGCGCTGGCGATGAAGGCGCTGGTGCCGGCGGGCACGATGATCGCCCCGCAGGCCCATGTGCTGATGGTGCAGATCTGCGATGGCTTTGGCCCGGCCGAACGCACCCTGGCCCATGCCGTTGCAATTCCGGTTTCGGAAAAGGGCGCCGCGCGCCACGATGGCGGCAAAGCGGCGCATGATGCGCCGGCCTGCCCTTATGCCACGCTCGGCCTTGCCGGGCTGGGTGGCGGCGATCCGCTGCTGATCGCGCTGGCGCTGGTGTTTATGCTGGCCGTGGCGCGCGCCCGGCCGGTCGGGCGTGCGCCGCGCGCCCGCGCTTTCCTGCGGCCGCCGCTGCGCGCACCGCCGGCACTGGCCTGAACCGCTGCGGGCGGCGTCTGCCGCCCGTGTTGAGTCCAGCCTGGCCTGCGACGGGGCGTGCAACGATGCCGCTGTCGCGCAGGTCTGCATTTTTCGGAAAAGTCCTGTCATCATGCGCAACCGTCTTGCCGCCAGCGTTTTGCTGTGCACCGCCCTTGCCCCCGTTCCCGCGCTCGCCTGCGCCTGTGGCTGCGGCATTTTCGATGCCGGGGTCACGTCGATCCTGCCCCAGGCCGCAGACAGCGGCCTTTCCGTCTTCGCCCGCTACAGCACCATGGATCAGACCACCAATCGCGAGCAGGGCCATGTTGCCAGCGCCGATGACAATGCGGACAAGCGGATCAAAACCGGCTTTTACACGCTCGGCGCCAATTACGTCATCGCGCACAAGTGGATGGTGATGGCCGAACTGCCGCTCTATCAACGCCGCTTCACCACGGTTGGTGCCGATGGACAGGGCAATCCGGTGACCGAAACCGTGCCGCTGACCGATCTGGGTGATGCCATGCTGCGCGTTACCTACACCGGTTTTTCGCCGGAAATGACCAGCGGCATCGGCATCGGGGTAAAGCTGCCGACCGGGCGCGCGACCAGCCCCACCGACACGTATGGCGGGCTGCCCTATGATCACGACACGCTGCCCGGCACCGGCAGCACCGATCTGGAAATCAGCGGCTATCATGTCGGGCACCTGGCCGGCGCGGCGCGCTGGTTTGTCCAGGCGCAATACCGGTTCGCGGTTGCCACGCGCGATGGCTATCGCCCCGGCAACGAATTCAACGGCGGCCTGGGCGTGACGTATGATCTGCCTGCGGGCAGCGCGATCGTTTCGCCCACGGTGCAGATGCTCGGCTCTGTCCGCGCGCGGGACAGCAATGGTGGCGCGCCCTCGCTCAATTCGGGGTATCAGCGGCTGTTCGTTGCGCCGGGCCTGCGCGTGCAGATCACGCGCCGCCTGTCGGTGTTTGGCGATGTCGAACTGCCCATCGCGGAATATGTCAATGCGGCAAGGCCGGCCGACAACACCGATTCCAGGGGCCAGCTCGCCGCGCCCGTGCTGTTCAAGCTGCAGGTCAATTACGGTTTCTGACCCCGCCGCGCCCGCGCCACGGCATCCTTTGGCATGGAATGGCGAAACCCGCCGACAGCATGGCGCGGGACAACCGCCAGCAGGATGCCGTGGCGATTGATCAGCGCCCGATGTTCACCGGCTCACCTTCGCGCGAAGCCGGGGCGACGGGTGCGGTCATGGCGGGGTCATTCCCTGTTTGAGGATGCCGACCAGACGGTCGATCGATATCGTGGAAAAGGTCGAGAACGTGTCGCAGATGGCATAGGGCAGGATGATGCGCTCACCGAACCGCATCGCGCCGCACGAATAGACCACATTGGGCACATAGCCTTCGCGTTCGGCATCTTCGGGTTCGACCAGCGGTTCACGGCTGCGGCCGATCACGCGCGACGGATCGGCCTTGTCAAGCAGCACCGCGCCGATCGCATAGTGCCGCACCGGGCCCACCCCGTGCGTAAACACCAGCCAGCCTTCATCGAGCTCGATCGGCGATCCGCAATTGCCGATCTGCACGAATTCCCAGGGGTATTTCGGTGACAGCAGCGGGGTGCCCGGGCCCCATTCCAGCAGATCGTCGGAATAGACCAGTTGCAGGTTTTCGTTGTCGTGGCGTGCGATCATCGCATAGCGGCCGCCGATCTTGCGCGGAAACAGCGCCATGCCTTTGCCCAAGGCGGCCGGCCCGCGCAGCGGCTGCATCCGGAACGACAGGAAATCCCGCGTTTCAAGCAGTTCCGAACGGATCGCACGGCCGTCATAGGCGGTATAGGTGGCGTAAAAGGTGGTCACGCCGTCTTCGACAAAGGCGACAAAGCGCGCATCCTCGATGCCGTTCGATTGCGCCTCGGTCACCGGAAAAATCACGCGCTCGGTAATGTCGGTTTCGGCGGCAAAGGCCAGATCCACCCGGTCCCCTGCGCGCGCGGTCAGTGCGGGCAGCGTTGACAGCCGCGCCGGCGGGGCAATCGTGATCGCCCCGTCGGGCGCAATCGTGCCCGATCGGAACGTCAGCGAGGAAATGTGCCCTTCGCCCACCGCACGCAGCGACAGGATGAAGCGCAGATGCCCGGGCGCGACGCCCGTCTGGTCGGGGTGTGGCACGATGCTGGGGTTGAACAGCGCGGCGGCTTCAAAACTGTATTCGTGCAGAAAATAGGCCCCGATCAGCTGGCGCTGGTCGGGGGTGAACATTGTGTGGCTGGCAAAGGCCAGCTCCATTTCGCTGGCACGGCGGTCAAACAGTTCGGGCAGGTTGCGGTGGCGATCGTCGAAGGTTTTCAGCGTTTCGGCCAGCACCGCCGCCACTTCGGCCGGGCTCAGCGCAAGCAGGCGCGATACCAGATGGTTCGCGCGCGCCTGGTCCAGCGGGTTGTAATCGCGCGGTTCCAGCGCGGGACGAAACGGGCGCACCACCACCCGTGAAGGATCGGGCCGCAGATGCAGCGCCTGGCGGTTGAAGAACGGAAGAACGGCCATTTGGGTCTCTATTCGGCTGGATGGAGCGGGAAGGACGCCGCTGACCTGGCCTGCCGCAGGGGGGTGGCCCCGGCGCGCGCCTGGGCCTGCATCTGCGCAAGGCGGCGCATGTCGGACAACGCGAGCAGCCACGACAGCACCGATTCCGCGCCGCGGTTTTCATTGGCGCGATCGGGGTGCAGGCCATCGCGGCAACTGCCCGTGGCAATATCGACCAAGGGAATGCCCAGATCGTTGGCCCCGGTGAACCAGGCCAGCGCGCGCCGCGCCTCGGCCGGCCAGAGCGGGTCCGGGTCGGTCGCAAAGGCGGCAAGGCATGCGGCAATCGTGGCGCAGGCTTCCACCGGCTGCTGGTCGAAATGGGCGGGCGGTTGTCGCGTTCCGGTCAGGAACCCTTCGCTGCCCACCGGGCGGAAATGGCCGCTCGGTGCGGTCTGCATCGCGATCAGCCAGCGCAGCGCGCGCAATCCGGCATCGACCAGGTGGCGCACGCCAAGCCCGGCCCCGGTCACGATCAGCGCCTCGCACAGGCGGGCGTTGTCATAGCTCAGCCGGTCTTCGAACCACACCCAGTCCGATCGGGCATAGAGCGCCAGCTGATCTGCCAGCCGTTCGGCCAGCACCAGCCGCAGGCGCGCTGCCTCGCGGTGTTGCGGATGCGCCGGACCGAACGCGGCCAGCCCGATCAGCGCAAAGGCCCAGGCGCGCGGCGAGGTGAACGCAGGCACCTGGTCAAGGCCCTGCACGAACAGGCCGCTGGCCCATTGCGCCAGCAGCGGATCATCCTGCCATGCCGCACAGACCCCCAGTGCCCACAGCGCGCGGCCATGGCTGTCCTGCGATCCTGCCGGTTCGAGCCAGCGGCGATCAAACCCCATGAAATTGCGGAACAGGCCGATATCCGGGTTCCAGGCATGCTGCACGAATGCGGCAAAGCGCGGCGCCAGGGCGCGGGCATGGCCATCGTGCCCATCGCCGCCGATGCGGCAGCACGCGATCAGCGCGCGCGCATTGTCATCGATGCAATAGCCGTGCAGCCGGTCGGGCACCGAATAGATGGCGTGCTGGAACAGCCCGGTATCATCGGTCATCGCGACAAAATGGTCGATCGCCATGGCCGGCAGATCCGGCACGGTATGGTTGCAGGCTTCGCGGAAACAATCGCGATAGCGCTGTGCGGTGCGCGCCCAGGTCATCGCCCGGCTGGCGCCATAGGCCTTGCGCCCCATGGCCAGCCGCGCCCGGTCATCCGTCAGCAAGCCACCCACCGCCGCCGCCAGCGCGGCGGGATCGCGAAACGGCACGAGCACGCCCGATCCATCGACCAGCAATTCGACCGCATGCCAGTACGGTGTTGATACCACCGGGCGGCCCAGCCCATGCGACCACGCCAAAGTGCCCGATGTCATCTGCGTTTCGACCAGATAGGGCGTGACATAGACATCGCACATCGCGATGTGTTCCAGCAGCTCGGGCCGGTCGACAAAGCGGTTGATGAACACCACCTGCGCATCCAGTCCCAGCGCGTGCACGCGCGCCTTCAGGCTGTCGCGATAGGCTTCGCCATCCCGGCGCAGCAGTGCGGGGTGGGTCGCGCCCATCACCACATAGACCGCGTCGGGTGCATCGGCGAGCACCGCGGGCATCGCCTCGATCATCGTTTCGATGCCCTTGTTCGGGCTGATGAGGCCAAACGTGAGGATCACGCGCGCACCGGCAAAGCCCAGCGCCTGCTTGGCCGGGGCCGAAGGCACCAGCGGCAGATCGGGAATGCCGTGCGGGATCACCATGATCGTATCGGGATCGGCGCCATAGACATCGATCAGGATCGCACGGGCCTTGCGCGCCATGACCACGACTTTGGCCGAAGCGGCGAGGATGGCATCGATCACCCGGCGCTGGTCCTGATCCGGCCGGTCGAGCACGGTGTGCAGCGTGGTGACCAACGGCACATGCAGCGCCGCGATCAGCCCCAGGACGGCATCGCCTGCCGGGCCGCCAAAAATACCGAATTCGTGCTGCAGGCACACGACATCAAAGCCCTGTGCGTTGATGAAGGCCGCCGCCGCGCGATAGCCTTCGGCATCGTCCTGATCGATCGACCAGCGCACGTGGGGGCCATAAACGTACGAACCGCCGGGATCGCACATCGCGATGATCGCGGTCTGCGCCACATCATCGAGATGCCGCACCGCCAGTTCGAGATCGGTGGTGAACGTGGCGATGCCGCAACGGCGCGGCAGGGCATTGCCGACAAAGGCGATGCGCAAGGGCGCGGCGATTGCGCGCGTTTCGTGAAAATCCGGGCTACGGTCGAGGCCGCGATCGGCTCAAAGCTTGCCTTTCGCGTTCTTCTGCATCGCTGCCTGCACCGCCGACTGTTCGCCGGGGGCCAGCGCGACAATCGGCTTGGACTTGCCAGCTTTGGGCTTGCGGACTTCGCGATTGCTGCGTTTTTGCGATTTGGCCATGTTGGGGCTTTCCGGGGCAATGGGCGCAAGCCATCGGGCAAGGGGGCAGACGGCGCGCAACAGGGGGGTATAAGGGCGGCGGTGAAGCGCAGGCGATGTGCGCTCCGGCATCGGGGGGCGCTTGAATCCCTCAGTCGCGGCCGGATCCGGTCCGGAAATCTGCGCGATGGTTGCGGTTTAGCACGGATTGCCCGGCGGCCTGCATCAATTCGCCCAATGCCCTTTGCCGGTACTACTGTGCCGGCAGCAGCAGGCCCAGCGCGGCAAGGCCCATCACCGCGGTGGTGATCCATCCTGTGGCCACGAGCCAGCGCCCGCCGGTCAGCCGGCCCATCACTGCCGGTTTGCCGATCAGCAGGCAGATCACCGCCAGCAGCGGCACGGCGACCACGCCATTGATCAACGCGCTCCAGACCAGCGCCTTCATCGGGTTGATCGGCGAATACTGGATGCCCAGCGCCACGATCACGCTCAGCGCGATCACCGCATAGAACCCGCGCGCCTGGCCCACGCCGCGCTCCAGCCCCTCGTTCCAGCCCATCGCTTCGGCCGCGGCATAAGCGCCCGATCCGGCCAGCACCGGCACTCCGATCAGCCCGACCCCCAGCAGGCCGATGGAAAACAGCAGAAAGGCAAAATTGCCGGCCAGCGGGCGCAGCGCGCTGGCGGCCTGCGCGGCGGTCTGGATATCGGTCACCCCGCCGGCGTGGAGCGTGACCGCCGTGGCCAGAATCACGAAAAACGCGGCAATGTTGGAATAGGCCATGCCCGACCAGGTGTCCCAGCCCATGCGGCGAAGCTCGGCGCGGGCGATGCGGCGATTGCCTCCGCGCAGCGGCCGGCCGTGGCGGCGCTGCATGTCCTCCACTTCTTCCGAAGCCTGCCAGAAAAACAGATAGGGGCTGATTGTCGTACCAAACACCGCCACGATCATCGCGGCCGATCGTGCGTTGATGGCAAAGCGCGGCCAGACCGTATGCGCCATGACCTGGCCCCACGGCACATGCACGGTGAACAGCACTGCGGCATAGGCCAGCAGCGACAGCGTCAGCCATTTCAGCACCATCACATAGCGGTGATAGGCCACCCCGATCTGCAGCCCCAGCGTTACCGCAACAAACAGCACGGTCATCGCGTGGCGGTTGATCCCGGTGACCATTTCGCCCACTTCGCCCATCGCCGCCACATCGGCCGCAATGTTCAGCGTGTTGGCCACCAGCAGCAGCCCCACCACGCCAAACAGCACCACCGGGGGAAAGGCGGCACGGATATTCGCGGCCAGCCCTTTGCCCGTCACGCGTCCGATTTGCGCACACATCAGCTGCACCGCCGACATCAGCGGGTAACACAGCGGCATCGTCCACAGCATGTCGAACCCGAATTGGGCCCCGGCCTGCGAATAGGTCGCGATGCCGCTGGGATCATCGTCGGCCACGCCGGTAATCAGCCCGGGGCCCAGCCGCGCCAGCGGATGGTGGCGCAGGGCCTGCCATATTTTTCGCACCCCCCGGTTTGCAACTGGCGCCGCTTTTGCCGTGGTGTGCTGCCGGTCGGGATTTGGGGGATCGGTCATGAGACTTGCCATAGACTCCTATGTACTTATTAAACAATAGAATTCGTGCCGTAATGGGCAATCGGTGACTTGCGTCCCGGTCAGGTCAACTGGGTATATTCCGAATCTGTCGGACCGGGCCCCCTGCGGCTATGGAGTTGCTTCTACTTGGTGCCTTGATGCAAATGGCCTGACCTTTTCGCTTCCCTGCGTGGTCCGGCTTTTGACTGCCCTGATCATGACCCGTTCAGGCGCGAGTTGCATCAACCTGTAAGCCGGCGGCCCTTTGTGGCCGTCGGCTTACCTTTCCCCCAAGGTTGCGGATCGGCCCGATCCGGGCTTTGCCTGAATCGCTCAGGAATCGCCGACCAGCACTTTGCGTGCCAGTTCGGGGATCGATTTCACCCCCATCCGGTGCATGATTTCGGCGCGATGATTTTCCACGGTGCGCTGGCTGATCCCCAGATCGGCGGCGATGTTCTTGCTGGGGTGCCCGGCCAGCACCATGTCCAGCACCTGCCGTTGCCGGTCGGTCAGATCGGCAATGCGGCGCACCGCATCGGCATGGGCCTGGTCGCCAATGCGCAGGCCGCGCGATTGGGCGGTGGCGCGGCTGATGGCCGACAGCAGATCCTGCTGGCCCACCGGTTTTTCGATGAATTCGCTGGCGCCGGCGCGCATCGCCGCCACTGCCAGCCCGACATCGCCATCGCCGGTAATCATGATCACCGGCACATGGTCACCGCGCGCGCGCAGCGCGTTCAGCAGCCCGATCCCGCTCAGCCCCGGCAGCCGCGCATCGACCAGCAGGCACCCGGCGGCGCCCGGATGATAGGCGGCCAGAAAGCTCTCGGCGCTGTCGAAATCGGCCACGGACTGCCCGTGATCGACCAGCAGATCGCGCAAGGCCGCGCGGATCGCCGCTTCGTCATCGATGATGAACGTTACCGGCGGCACGGTCTTGTCCAAAACCGGCGGTGCGGTGATCGCGGCGGGCGGCGAAAGTGCCGCCGGCGGGCACAGCCGGGCAATTGCCTGCACCAGATCGCGCGCTTCGACCGGTTTGCACAGATGTGCGCACTGCGCATCGGCAATCCGCGCCAGCGCTTCGGTTGAAATGTCGCCGGTCAGGATGATCGCGGGCAGATCGGCTTGCAGCAGCGCGCGCAGATCGATCAGCAAATCGACCCCCGATTTGCCCGAAGGCAAATTGTAATCGGTCAGCAGGATATCGGGGCGGATGGCGCCGTGCGCGATCAGCTCGGTTGCGGCCTGGGCATTGGCCGCACAGCCGACATTGTGGCCGCGCGATCGCAGCACTTGCGCCAGCAGATCGCGCAGATCGGGATCGTCCTCCACCACCACGATCGTTGCGCGGCGATTGGCCGTATCGGGCAGCAGTTCGGACGCGGGCGGCGCAGCGGCAGGCACCGGCCGCGGCGCGGCCGCAAGGCGCCGGCACGGCACGGTGATCGAAAACACCGATCCCTTGTCCGGCACCGAATGCACGTCAATCGGATGGTTCAGCAATTGCCCCAGGCGCTGCACGATCGCCAGCCCCAGCCCCAGCCCCTGGCTGCGTTCGCGCGCCGGGTTGTCGACCTGGTGGAATTCCTCGAAAATGGCGTGAAGCTGGCTTGGCGCGATGCCGATGCCGGTGTCGCGCACTTCGATCCGCAGATCGCTGCCGCGATGCCGGCAATCGACCATGATCCGCCCGCTGCGGGTATATTTCACCGCATTGCCCAGCAGATTGCGCAGCATCTGTTCCAGCAGGTGCGGATCGGTTTCGACCAGCGCCGTGCACGGCAGCACGTCGAGCGCCAGATTGCGCGCCGCGGCGAGCGGCGCAAATTCACCGCGCAACCGGTCGAGCACCCGGGCCACCGGAAATTCCGTGCGCTGCGGATGGATCGTGCCGGTTTCGATCTGGTTGATGTTCAGCAGCACGTCGAGCATGCCCGACAGCGCGTGCAGCCCTTGATCGAACCGGGCCAGCAAATCACCCGTGCGCGGCGCGATCGCCGGTTGCGCGGCCTTCACCGCATCGGCAATCTGGTCTTTCAGCAGGGTCAGCACTTGCAGCGGCTGGCGCAGATCGTGGCTCGCCGCCGCCAGAAAGCGCGATTTGGCGGCATTGGCGCGCTCTGCCTCCAGCTTGGCGGCTTCCAGTGCGGCAGTGGTGCGCTTGCGCGCGGTGATATCGGAATAGGTGATCACCACGCCGCCGATCCGGCCATCGTGCGCGCGATAGGGGATCATCCGGCGCAAATGCCAGCTGTCATCGGGTGCGCGGATTTCGCGTTCAAACGTGGTACCGTCGCTGCGCACGGCATGCGCATCGGACAGCAGCGCAGGATCATCGGCCAGCGGGCGCAAATCGCCCAGCGGCCGCCCGACATCGCCCGGGATCACATTGAACATCGGTTTGATCGCCGGATTGAAAAACCGGATGTGCAGCCCGGGATCCAGGAACATCGTCCCGACATTGGTGCTGTACATCACATTCTGCAGATCGTCCGATGCCAGCCGTTGGCGATCGAGCGTTTCCTGCAACTGGCTGTTGAGCGCCGTCAGTTCCTCGTTCAGCGATTGCAGTTCCTCCTTGGAGGTCAGCAGTTCCTCGTTGGTCGACTGAAACTCTTCATTGACCGACAGCGCCTCTTCATTGATCGCCTTGTGTTCCTGGCCGACAATCTCGCGCTCGTGGATTGATGTCTGCAATTCGGCCTGGGTTTCGGCCAGGTCGCGCTCCAGTTCGGCAATGCGGGTCACCTCGGCCGGGGTGTGCCCGGCGTCAGGATCGGCGGCCTGGGCCGCGCCGCTAGCCGGATCCTCGATAAAGCTGACCAGCACCAGGTCTTCGCCCGCCTCGGTCAGGCTTTCCGCCTCGATCCGGAACCGCACTTGTGCCCCGTCGATGGTCACGTGCGCGTGCCCGCCATCCACCAGTGGCATGTCGGGGGTGGCGCGGTTGATCGCCAGCCGCAGCCGGGTGCGCAGCGCGGGCGAGGCCATGGCCAGCACATCGAGCGTGGCATAACCGGGCGCAACGCGCAGAAACCGGCTGACCGGCCCGATCGAAAACAGGCATTCCTGCTTGCGGTTGATCAGCACCGCCGCCGGGGCATGGCGCGCCAGCACCGCGCGGGTGCAGATATCGGCCAGGCTTGCCTGGCGGGGATCGGGCACGGCCCGGTCGGGCGCGGCCAGCAAGGGCGCGCGCGCATCAAGGTTGAAGGCAACCTCTGCCCCGCCGGGGCGGCTGAGCGCCACATGGCGATAACAGCATTCGGCATCGGGCACCGGTTCGAACCGGCCATCGCCGCGGCCGACGGTTTCGGCAGTGCCCAGCACCAGGGTGCCATCGGGGCGCAGGGCAAAATGGAACAGCGCGATCACTTTGGCCTGCGCCGCGGTGTTCAGATAGATCAGCAGATTGCGGCAGGTGATCAGGTTCAGCCGCGAAAACGGCGGATCAGTCAGCACGTCCTGCACCGAAAACACCACCGCCCCGCGCAGCACCGGCGTTACGCGGTATCCGCTCTCTTCGGCCAGGAAATGTCGCGCCAGCCGATCAGATGGAACATGGTCGGCAATATCGTGGCCATAACGCCCGTCGCGCGCGGTGGCGATCGCATCGGGATCGATATCCGAGGCAAAGATCTGCAGCCGGATATTGCGGCCGGAGGCGGCAATCGCATCGAGGCAGATCATCGCGATGCCATAGGCTTCTTCGCCGGTGCTGCACCCGGCCACCCACACGCGCAGCGCCTGGCCAGGCGGCAGCGCCCGGATCGCCTGCGGCACGATCATGCTTTCCAGCGTGGCAAACACTTTGGGATCGCGGAAAAAACTGGTCACATTGATCAGCAGGTCGCCGGCCAGCGCGGCATTTTCGGCCGGGTCCGCCCGCAGCAGCGCCAGATAGGCGGCCGTATCGGTTTCGGCGATCCCGACCAGCGCCATCCGCCTCGTGATCCGCCGCGCGATCGTGCCGGGTTTGTAGGCACGGAAATCATGCCCGGCATTGTCGCGCAGATGGCCAAGGATTGCGGCAATTCCTGCGGACACGGCCAGCCCTTCGTCGGGAAAAGGCCGGGGCGGGTTGCCGATCGCTGCCGGTGCCTCGGCAAAGCGCCGCCCAAGACGGGCAAGCGCGGCGGGGATCGCGGCCAGCGGCAGCGCCTCATCGACATGGCCGCCGCGCACCGCGGCACGCGGCATGCCGGGATATTCGGCCTCATCGGGCGTTTGCGCCAGCACATGGCCGCCCGCCGCCTTCAACGCGGCCAGCCCGGCACTGCCATCCTCCCCCGTGCCCGACAGCACCACGCCGATCGCCTGTGGCCCGCAGGCGAGCGCCAGCGACCGCAACAACACATCGAAGGGCATGCGCGCGCCATGGCGGGCATCGGGTACCGACACGCGCAGCGCGCCGTCCTTCACGGTCAGATAGCAGCCCGGGGCGATCACATGGACCTGGTCAGCCACCAGCGCGCTGCCATCGACCGCTTCGGCCACGGGCATTGCGGTGTGCTCTGCCAGCAATTCGGCCAGCAGGCTTTTGTGCGTGGGATCAAGGTGCTGAACGATGACATAGGCCATGCCTGTCCGTGCCGGCAGGGCATCAAGCAGCTTTGACACGGCATCCAGCCCGCCCGCCGACGCGCCGATTGCCACCACCGGCACGATCGCGCCGGGCAAATTGGGGGCCGGAACGCCGGGCGGCACCCTTTCGGGGCTATCCTGATCGGTTCCCGTGGTCGTGGTCATCGCGCCCCCTGTTGCAGGTTTGCGTTAGCATGGCCGATGGCATTGCTAACCATGGATAATGCGCAGGCCCCCGGTCAGATTCGACGAGGTCAATTCCGGGGCGGTCATTTCCGGGGCGGTCATTTCCCGACGTGGATCGCCGAAAGCAGGCTGATCACATTGAACACTTTGAACAGCCACAGCACGACGGCAATCACCACCACGCCGTTGAGGATCGATTTGATGCTTGATTCCATCGGAATCGAGCGGTTGATCAGCCCGAGCACGACGCCCACGACGATCAGCACGACAATCACATTGACCAGAGTCGTGGCAGAAAAATCCTTGAATTGAGTGATTAAAAAAGCGGGCGCGGTGGCCGTTACAAACGGCCGGTCAGCATCAGCACGACAACCACGATCAGCACCACGCCGATCAGGCCGACGCCATTGTGGCCATAACCATAGCCATAGCCGCGGACACGGCCGGAAAACCCGCCAAACAGCGCCAGCAGAAGAACGATTGCAAGCAGAAGACCGAGGGACATGATCGTGGTTCCGTTCGTGAAAGGGTGGGTGTGCGCCAATGGCGCCCCGGACCAACCGGTCAAACGCGGGGGCGTCAAAAAAGCGCCTGACCGTGTTGGTACACGATCAGGCGCCGCGGGGGGGCAAAAGTCTCCTGGACTGTTACGAACCGGCTGACAGCCCCCGGAATCTACGCAAGGTGTTACGCAATCATGGTTTTTGCCCGGCAACAACCAGATCGTTGATCACTGCGGTGGTGCCGGTTCGGGCCCGGCCGGGCCTGCGCATCCGCCGGCGGATACCTGTCGGGCAAAGGTGTGGGTATATTCCGATGCTTGGCCGGCCACGGCACCCGACCTAGGGGACTTGAGATGCCTGCAGTCGCGTCCACTTGCTCCATGCATGACGCGATAGCAAAGGTTCGGGGCACCACCCGTTCGAAACCCTGCAGAATTCACGCCTGAACAGCCGGTGGCCGCACAGGGCCGCCAGCTTGACCTTCCCGCACCGGCGGCCCGACCCGCAGCGTTTGATGCTGCCGGTCGGGCGGCCCGGCGCCTGTGCCGTTTCCGGCCCCCTTTTTGCGGCGTTTCCTTCGGCTTCGTACCAATCCGGGCGCGGCCGATCGGCGCGCCAGCCACTGCCGCACCGGCGTGGCCTGACCCTTCGACCCGGTTTTTCCCAAGGGACAGCCGGATGTCGAAACAACTGACCAGAATTTTGCCGTGTTCGTCGGCAGGACCCAAAAGACAGGAAATCTCATGAAAAAGCTTCTTATCGCCACGGCGCTCGCGTCGGGCACGCTGGCCATGCCGGCTTATGCCGATGAAACCGGCCCCTACATCACCATCGAAGGTGGCGGCGTGAAGCAGGAAACCGTCACGATCAGCCATGCCGGCGCCTATGACCATACCGACCGGTTCAAGACCGGCTGGGAAGCCGGCGGCGCGATCGGCTATGATCTGGGCCATTTCCGGATCGAAGCCGAAGGGTTCTATGACCGTTCGGCGCTGCGCCATCAGGATTTCCCGGCGGTCAGCATCGGGCAGGGCAGCGGCGTTTATGGCAATACCCATACATACGCGCTGATGGGCAACGCGCTGATCGGGCTGGGCCATTGGGGCGGCATCAAGGCCTATCTTGGTGGCGGCGCCGGCTATGCCCGGACTTATCTGGTGGAAACGACACCCGGGTTTGCCCAGGTCAATGACCATTCAGGCGGGTTTGCCTGGCAGGGTCTGGCCGGTCTGACCGTGCCGGTCAGCCACAATGTCGATCTGGGCGTGCGCTATCGCTATTTCCGCCCGAGCACGTCGCACTTCATCTATGGTGACGGCGGACAGCGCGATGTAACGCTGCAATCGCATTCGGTGCTGGCCACGCTGACGTTCAACTTTGGCAAGGCGGCCGCCGCTCCCGTGGTCGAGGCTGCTGCACCCCCGCCGCCGCCGCCGATGGCCGCCGCCCCGCCGCCCCCGCCGCCGCCGGTGCCGATGGCCATGGTCTGCAACAAGGGGCCCTACATCGTGTTCTTTGACTGGAACAAATCGGACATTTCGGCCGAAGCGTCGAACATCCTCGACAATGCGGTTACCGCCTATGGCAATTGTCCTTCGGTGCCGATCATGCTGGCGGGTTACACCGACAGTTCGGGCACGCCGCAGTACAACATGGGCCTGGCCGAACGGCGTGACCAGTCGGTGCAGGGCTATCTGACCAGCCACGGCGTTTCGGCCGGCGCGATCAGTTCGCACGCTTATGGTGAGGCGAACCAGCGCGTGCCCACCGCCGACGGGGTGCGCGAACTGCAGAACCGCCGCGTGGAAATCAGCTACGGGCCCGGCGCCGGCAACTGACCAACCGGTACCGATTGACCGACAGAACGGGGGGCGGCGAAAGCGGCCCCCTTTTTTTGCGCGCGCCTTTTCCGCCTTGACCAGGCCATACATTTCCATATTTATCGAAATATGGAAACAGTGGTTGCAGGCATGAACGCCCCCGATGCGGTGCGGGCGCTGGGCGCGCTGGCGCAGGAACACCGGCTTGCCGCGTTTCGCCTGCTGGTGCAGGCCGGCGCCGGCGGTCTGCCCGCCGGCGCCATTGCCGAACGGCTGGGCATTGCCGCCTCATCGCTCAGTTTTCATCTTGCCGCGCTCACGCATGCCGGGCTGGTGGCGCCGCACCGGCAGGGCCGCCAGGTGATCTATGCGGTGAACTATCCGGCGATGAACGCGCTGATGGGCTATCTCACCGAAAACTGCTGCGGCGGGGTCCCTTGCGCTGCGCCGCTGCCGCCTTGCCCGTCCGTTGAGGAGGATCGTTCCATGACCCGGCGAATTTACAATGTGCTGTTCCTGTGTACCGGCAATTCGGCCCGGTCGATCATTGGCGAAGTGCTGATGCGCCATTATGGCGCCGGGCGCTTCAGGGCGTGGAGTGCGGGAAGCCATCCCAAGGGCGAACCCCATCCCATGGCAATCGCCACGCTGGCCGGTCTGGGGTATGATACGGCCGGCCTGCGCTCGAAAAGCTGGAACGAATTTACCGGCCCCGATGCGCCGCAGTTCGATTTCATCTTTACGGTCTGCGACAACGCCGCGGGCGAAGCCTGCCCGGTGTGGCTTGGCCATCCGATGACCGCGCATTGGGGCATTGCCGACCCCGCCGCGGTGGAAGGCGAAGGCCAGCGCGAAGCTTTTGTCGAGGCGGTGCGCCTGCTGCGCCGGCGGATCGAACTGCTGGTGGAATTGCCGCTGTCCAGCCTCGATGATCTCGCCACGCGGCGCAAACTTGCCGAAATCGGGCAGATTGAAGGCGCAACCCGCATCGAGGCACCCCAGCCATGACCAACTCAGCCATGACCAACTCAGCCATGACCGGCCCAGCCGAAATCGACCTGATCATCTATCACAACCCCGCCTGCGGCACGTCGCGCAACACGCTGGCGATGATCCGCAATGCCGGGATCGAACCGCACGTTATCGAATACCTGAAAACGCCGCCGTCGCGCGCGCTGCTCGAACGGTTGATCGCGCGCGCCGGAATCACCGCGCGCGATCTGCTGCGCGAAAAGGGCACGCCTTATGCCGAACTGGGCCTGGCCGATCCCGCGCTGACCGAGGATCAGCTGATCGATGCGATGATGGTGCACCCGGTCCTGATCAACCGCCCGCTGGTCGTCTCGCCGCTGGGCGTGCGGCTGTGCCGCCCGTCAGAGGCGGTGCTCGATCTGATTCCCGCCGGCCAGCGCGCCGCCTTTGCCAAGGAAGACGGCGAAGCGGTGATCGATGCCGATGGCAACCGCATCGTGCGCGGCACCACACCGCATCAGGACCCATCATGACCGACAATTCGCGCGCCATCCTGGCCGAAGCCCTGGGCAGCGCCCTGCTGTTTGCCACGGTGATCGGTTCGGGGATCATGGCCGACCATCTGTCCGCCGGCAATGTCGCGGTCGCGCTGCTGGCCAATGCGGTTGCGACCGGGGCGCTGCTGTTTGTGCTGATCACCATGCTGGGCCCGGTTTCGGGGGCGCATTTCAATCCGGCGGTTACGCTGGTGATGCATCTGCGCGGGGCCATCGGGTTGCGCCTGGCACTGGCCTTTGCCGGGGCGCAACTGGCCGGTGGCGTGGCCGGAACGTGGGTGGCGCATGGCATGTTCGATTTGCCGGTGTGGCAGGTTTCGCACCATCTGCGCACCGGTTCCGGCCAGTGGCTGGGTGAAGCGGTGGCGACGTTCGGCCTGGTGCTGACGATTCAGGGCACGGTGCGCATGCGGCCCGATGCGGTGCCGGCCAGTGTCGCGCTTTATATCACCGGGGCCTACTGGTTCACCTCGTCCACCAGCTTTGCCAATCCGGCGATTACCGTGGCCCGCGCGCTGAGCGACACCTTCGCCGGGATTGCGCCTGCCAGCGTGCCGGGGTTCGTGGTGGCGCAGATTGCCGGCGCGCTGATCGCGCTGGCCGTTGCGCGCGTGCTGTTTCCCGATGAGGCCCGGGCATGAACCGGCTGCGCGATCTTTCCGACCCCGATTATCTGCCCGCGCTGCGGCCGGACCATGTCCTGCGCCGGCCGGCGCTGGGGCTGGGCCCGCAGGACCCGCCACCGCGCATCCTGTTGCTTTATGGGTCCTTGCGCGAACGGTCCTATTCGCGGCTGGTGGTCGAAGAATGCGCGCGTCTGCTGCGCCATTTCGGCTGTGAAACCCGCATTTTCGATCCGTCCGACCTGCCGCTGCCCGATCAGATCGCCGGTGACGATCACCCGGCGGTGGCGACTTTGCGCGATCTTTCGCTATGGTCCGAAGGGCAGGTCTGGTGCAGCCCCGAACGCCACGGGCAGATCACCGGGATCATGAAGACCCAGATCGATCACCTGCCGCTGGCGATGAAGGGGATGCGCCCCACCCAGGGGCGCACACTGGCGGTGATGCAGGTCAGCGCGGGGTCGCAATCGTTCAATTCGGTCAACACGCTGCGCCTGCTGGGCCGATGGATGCGCATGTTCACCATCCCCAACCAGTCATCGGTGGCCAAGGCCTATGACGAATTCGATGCCGCCGGCCGGATGAAACCTTCGGCCTATTACGACCGGATCGTCGATGTGATCGAGGAACTGGTGCGCATTACCGTGCTGCTGCGGCCCCACGCCGACCAACTGGTCGACCGCTATTCCGAACGCGTGGAGCGCGGGCACCCGGTCGCCACGCCAGTGGAGAGCGCCGGACTGGCGGGCGACTGATCCCCATGTGCGGTGAGCTGGACTCACTGCGCATGGGTATAAGCACGCGCGGCGCTTGAGCGTTACGGTGTTCGATGATTTTGCACGCATCGACCATCCGCATGAATGGTCCGGTCAATGAACTGCGGGCAGCACCGGGATCATCCAGGTCAGCACATATTGCTGCGCGATGATCAGCAGGCTGAGCAGCGCGGTCAGGATGAAGCTGTGGATGAAGGTGCGCGCAAACACCGTGCCTTCCTGGCCGGCCATGCCCACCACCGACACGCCGGTGGTGATGTTCTGCGGCGAAATCATCTTGCCCATCACCCCGCCCGATGAATTGGCCGCGGCAAACAGCACCGGGTTCAAATTGAGCTGCCGCGCGGCCACGACCTGCAGATTGCCGAACAGCGCATTGCCCGAACTGTCGCTGCCCGACAGCATGACCGCGACCCACCCCAGAAACGGCGACAGGAACACGAACAGCGTGCCGGTGGCCGCCACACCCGCACCCAGGCTATAGGCCAGCCCCGAATAGTTCATCAGATAGGCCAGGCCCATCACCGCCATCACCGTGACAATCGCGATCCACGTCTGCCGCGCTGTCCGCGTGGCGCAGCGCACCAGCGCCCCGGGCGCCAGCCCGGTCAACAGCGCCGTGGCCGCGCAGGCGACCAGGATCGCGGTGCCCGTGCCCAGCGGCTGAAAAGTCCACACCGCCTCATAAGGTTTGCCATGGTACAGCGTGATCGCGATCGCCTTGTCGAGCCCCGGCCAGGCGATTTTCTGCTGGCCGATCGCCGCCACTTTCCAGCTGGTCCAGCCGATCACCACCAGCGTGACCACGATCCACGGCAGCCAGCCCTTCCACGGGGCGACTGCGGTATCCGCGGCCTCGACGCGCAGGAATTCGGGCCGGATCGCAAAATCCTCGTCGTATGCCGGCTGCCACACTTTCAGAAACATCAGCGTGATGATCAGCGATGCCATCGAGGCGAACACATCGGTGAGCGAATAATCGAGATAGTTCGAGGAATAGAACTGCGCCGCGCCAAAGCTGCCGCCCGCCACCAGCAGCATCGGCCACAGCGCGCGGATCGATCGCAACCCGCCATAGACCGCAATCACATAGAACGGCAGGATCAACGCGATGAACGGCAATTGCCGCCCGATCATCATGCCCAGTTGCGCCGCGGGCAGCCCGGTCACCGTGCCCAGCACCGTTACCGGAATGCCCAGCGCGCCGAACGCCACCGGCGCGGTATCGAACATCAGCACGAACACCAGCGCGTCGATCGGGCGCATGCCGACCATGATCAGCATTGCGCTGGTGATCGCCACCGGCGTGCCGAACCCCGCCACCCCTTCCAGCAGCGCGCCAAAGCAGAACCCGACCACCACCAGCACCACGCGCCGGTCATTGGGCACATGCGCGATCAGCCAGCGCCGCAGCGCATCAAAATAGCCCGATTCCACCGTGATGTTGTACAAAAACAGCGCCGCAACCACCGTCCACATGATCGGCCACAGCGCAAACACCGCGCCATTGGCGACCGAATCCAGCGCCAGCGCCACGGGCATGTGCCATTGCGTTACCGCCACCACCAGCCCGACCAGCAGCCCGGCCAGCGCGGCCTGCCACGCCGGCCGGCGCAAGACCCCCAGCAACACCAGCACGGTCAGCACCGGCAGGATCGCGACGACAAACGACAGGCCGAGGCTGCCCCCCACAGGGGTCACACTTTGCGCAAACATCCGGCCCGTTCTCCCGTTTTTTTATCTCGTCCCGGTTTTTTATCTTGTCCCCGTTTTTACCTTGTCATCGCATCAGCGCGCTTTGGCAAGTGCCCGGTATTTGTGCAGCAGCGGCTCGGTATAGCCATTGGGCTGCGCCACCCCGTCAAAGATCAGCGCGCGCGCCGCCTGAAACGCCAGGCTGGTCGCCGCATGCCCCGCCATCGGGCGATAGAGCGGATCGGCGGCGTTCTGCGCATCGACTTTTGCCGCCATGCGCGCCAGCGCGGCATCGACATCATCGGCGCTGCAGATCCCGTGGAGCAGCCAGTTGGCAATGTGCTGCGACGATATGCGCAAAGTCGCGCGGTCTTCCATCAGGCCGACATCGTGAATGTCGGGCACTTTGGAACAGCCGATGCCTTGATCGACCCAGCGCACGACATAGCCCAGGATGCCTTGCGCATTGTTGTCCAGTTCGTCGCGGATATCCTGCGCCGACCAGTTGTGCCCGGTGGCCAGCGGAATGGTCAGCAGGTCATCCAGCGAAGGCACGGCCTGGGCAGCCAGGTCGCGCTGCACGGCAAACACATCGACGGCATGATAATGCATCGCGTGCAGCGTCGCTGCGGTCGGGCTGGGCACCCAGGCGGTGTTGGCGCCCGATTTGGGATGGCCGATCTTTTGCGCCAGCATGTCGGCCATGCGATCGGGCGCGGCCCACATGCCTTTGCCGATCTGCGCGCGGCCCGACAGCCCGCAGGCCAGGCCGATGCGCACGTTGCGGTCTTCATAGGCCTTGATCCAGGCGCTGTCCTTCATCGCCGCCTTGCGCACCATCGCGCCGGCCTGCATCGCGGTGTGCAGTTCATCGCCGGTGCGATCGAGAAACCCGGTGTTGATGAACACCAGCCGCGCGCTGACTGCCGCAATGCACGCCGCCAGGTTGGCCGATGTGCGCCGTTCTTCGTCCATCAGCCCGATTTTCAGCGTGTTCCGGGCAAGGCCCAGCAGGTCTTCCACCGCATCGAACAGGCGGTTGGCAAAGCGCGCCTCGTCTGGGCCATGCATCTTGGGCTTGACGATATAGATCGATCCCGCGCGCCCGTTGGCCGACCGGCTGTTGCGGATCGGGCCGGTTGCGTTGAGATCGTGCATGCCGATCAGCCCGGTGACAATGGCATCCAGAATGCCCTCGGGCGCTTCGCTGCCATCGGCCAGCAGCACCGCCGGCGTGGTCATCAGATGGCCGACATTGCGCGCAAACAGCAGCGACCGGCCATGCAGTGTCAGCTCCGATCCATCGGGCGCGGTGTAAGTGCGATCGGGATTGAGCGCGCGGGTCATCGTGCGGCCGGCTTTGTCAAAGGTTTCGGCCAGATCGCCCTGCATCAGCCCCAGCCAATTGGCATAGGCGGCCACTTTGTCCCCGGCATCGACCGCCGCCACCGAATCCTCGAAATCGACAATCGTCGACAGCGCGGATTCAAGCACGACATCGGCAACGCCCGCGCGGTCGGTCGCGCCGATCGGATGGGCGCGGTCGATCACCAGCTCGATATGCAGGCCATTGTGGCGCAGCAGGATCGCCGTGGGCTGCGCCGCAGCGCCGCGCCAGCCGGCCAGCGCCTGCGGATCGGCCAGCGCCGGCACCAGCGCACTATCAACCACGCCATAGCCATCGACATCGCCGTGGCTGCCCTGCGCAAGCGGCACCACCTCATCCAGAAAGGCGCGCGCCCGGGCCACGACCTGGCCCCCGCGCGCCGCGTCATAGCCGGGCCCTTGCGCCGTGCCGGGCAGCGCATCGGTGCCATAGAGCGCATCATAAAGGCTGCCCCAGCGCGCATTGGCGGCATTGAGCACAAACCGCGCGTTCAGCACCGGCACGACCAGCTGCGGCCCGGCCAGCCGCGCCACTTCGTCATCCACCTGGTCCGACGTGATCGCAAAGGGCGCCGGCTCTGCCACCAGATAGCCGATTTCGTGCAAAAACGCGTGATAGGCCGCCGGATCGACCGGCTGGCCGCGGTGCGCGATGTGCCAGGCATCGATCTGCGCCTGCATCGTGTCGCGCTGTACCAGCAGGCGGGCGTTTTCAGGGGAAAGCTGCGCAAACACGGCGACCGCCCCGGCCCAGAATGCATCGGCGTCGATGCCGGTGCCGGGCAGCGCGCGGGTTTCGATGAAGCGCACCAGTTCTGCCGCAACGTGCAGACCCGATTTGTCGATATAGCTCGTCATTGTCCGTATCCCTGTAAATCGGGCTGTCATGTAGTTCGGTCTGTCATGAAGATCGGCCTGTCATCAGGCCTGTGCAGTCAGCCCGGCAGCCGCAATTCCGGCCAGCGCGCAGGCTTCGTCATTGTCCGAGGTATCGCCCGATACGCCCACGCCGCCGATCACCGCGCCGCCCTGGCCGATCACGATGACCCCGCCCGCCACGGGCACCAGGCCGTGCGGCGCAAACGGGGTGACACCGGCGATGAAGTGCGGGCGATCGACCGCCATTTCGCCCAGTTTGCGCGATGATACGCCCATGGCGACCGCGCCGCTGGCCTTGGCCTGCGCCACTTGCGGGCGGATCGCGGGCGACGTGTCGCTGCGTTGCAGCGCGATCAGCGATCCGGCGGCATCGACCACTGCCACGGTCAGCGGTTTCAGCCCGAGCGCGCGGCCCCGTTCCAGCGTGCCCGCAATTACGCGGTTGGCGGCGTCGAGAGTAAGTTCGGTCATGGATCAGGTCTCCGGAATGGCGGCAGGTCTGGGCCCGCCCTGGGCCCAGTCGATCAGTTCGATGGTGTGGACCACCGGCGCCTTGCTGCGCCGGCCGATCTGGACCGCGCAGCCGACATTGCCCGCGGCGATCACGTCGGCGGCCAGCCGGTCCAGATTGTCGGCCTTGCGCTGCCCGATGCGGTTGGCCAGATCGGGCTGCAGAATGTTGTAGACCCCCGCCGATCCGCAACACAGATGCGCCTCTTTGGGCGTGACCACGGTATAGCCCGCATTGGCCAGCAGGCGGCGCGGCGCCTCGGTCACGGTCTGCCCGTGCTGCAACGAACAGGCCGCGTGATAGGCCACGCGCAGCGGCCGATCGGGCGCGGCGATTGCCGGCAGCCCGGTTTCCGCCAGAAATTCGCTGATATCGCGCGCCAGCGCGGCATAGTGCGCAGCGCGCGCGGCATAGGCCGGATCATCGCGCAGCAGAAAGCCGTAGTCCTTGATCGATGTGCCGCAACCCGAAGTGGTGATCAGGATCGCGGCCACCGGCCCGGCGCGTTCCACCGCCTGCCAGGCATCGATATTGCGCCGCGCGGCAGCCAGCGCGGCCGCCTTTTGCCCCATGTGGTGCACCAGCGCACCGCAGCAGCCTTCGCCCGGTGCCAGCACCACCTCATGGCCGGCGCGCGCCAGCACGCGCTGCGTCGCGGCGCGGATTTCGGGCGCCAGCACCGGCTCGGCACAGCCCTGCAACAGGATCACGCGGCCACGCGCAGTGGCTGCGCGCAACGGATCGGGCGCCGGTTCGGTGAACGGTCCGGTGGCCGGTGCCGGGCGTCGCACCGGGGGCACCAGCGCCAGCATTGCGCCCAGCGGTTTCAGCGCCGGGCTGCGCGCAAACACCCCGGCCAGCGGCCGTGCAATCCGGCCCAGCGCGATCGCCGCGCGAAACCGGCGCGGATAGGGCAGCACGCGCGCCAGCACCCAGCGGATCATCCGGTCGGGCAGGGGGCGGCGATAAGTCCGGTTGATATGGTGCCGCGCGTGATCGACCAGATGGCCATAGTTCACCCCCGAAGGGCAGGTGGTCATGCAGGACAGGCACGACAGGCAGCGATCGATATGGGTGACGACTTCGGCGCTGGGCACGCGGTCGTTTTCCAGCATGTCCTTGATCAGGTATATCCGCCCGCGCGGGCTGTCGAGTTCGTCGCCCAGCAGCACATAAGTCGGGCAGGTCGCGGTGCAAAACCCGCAATGCACGCATTTGCGGATCACCCCTTCGGATGATGCGGTGTCGGGATCGGCCAGCGCCTCGGGGCTGAAACGGGTCTGCATTGTCAGTCGTCCCCAAACCGGCCGGTTTCGAACAGCCCCGCCGGATCGAACGCGCGGCGCACGCGCGCCTCCAGCGCGGCCAGCGCGGGCGGCAGGGCCGCGCGCATCGGGCAGGCGCGGCGCAGCGCCTCATCGGCGCGCACCAGATCGGCATGCCCCCCGGCCGCCGCCGCCAGCGCGCGGAGCGTTGCAGGCGGCAGGCCTTCGGCCGTGCACCCCACCCACAGCAGCCCGCCGGCCCAATCCATCACCCAGCGCGCGGGGGTCGGCGCGAGCGCGGCAGTCACCCGGCACACGTGCGCCGCCGGCACGACCACGCGCCACAGCACCGGCATGTTGCGCAGGCTGCCCAGCGTGCGCAGATCGTCCCACAGCGCGGCGGCCTCGGCGGGTTCCATCACGCGCACCGCACCGCAATCGGCCAGCAAGCGTTCCAACAGCGCACAACGGGCCGCTACCGAGGGGGCAAAACCTTCGATCCGCAGCGCAGTCACGCCCCCTGCCGGGTGATGCGTTTCCGGGTGGTGCGCCGCCGCGGCCACCCCGGCCTGTGATCCGGCGGCGCGGCTCATCACGGCCACCGCCTGGGGCGCGGTCAGCCCGTCCAGCGCCAGCGTCAGCGCGGTTTCCCCGCGCGGCAGCGTCTTGATATCCAGCTCGGTCAGCGCAAACAGCCGGCCCCAGCTGCCACAGGCCAGCTTTGGCAGGTCATACCCGGTCACGTTCTTGGTCACCCGCGCGCCGGCCACAAACGCCTCGCCCCGGCCCGATACGGCGCGAAAGCCCAGCAGATGATCGCGCGCGCCACCGCGCGACAGGCGCCGAGACCCCGCCACGCCCGCCGCGATCACTCCGCCGATGGTCGCATCGCCCGCCGCCCGGCCATGGATCGGCCCGTGATCGAACGGTTCGAACGCCAGCATCTGGCCATGTTCGGCCAGCAACGCCTCCACTTCGGTCAGCAAAGTGCCCGGTCGCACAGTAAGCACGAGCTCGGCCGGATCATAATCGACGATCCCGGCAAAGCCGCGCATGTCGACCGCGGTTGCGGCCGGATCGACCGGCGCGCCGCACCCCGCCTTGCTGCCCCCGCCGCGCAGATCCAGCCGCGTGCCAGCCCCGCGCGCCGCATCGATCAGCGCAATCAGGTCGGCCGTGTTGCCGGGCCGCAAAGTCGGGGTTTTGGCCATCAAAAGCGCGGCAGATCGGGAAAAGCGGTCTGCCCCTGGTGCACATGCACCCGGCCCAGCTCGGCGCAGCGGTGCAGCACCGGAAAGACTTTGCCCGGATTGAGCAGCAGATCGGGATCGAACGCGCATTTGATGCGCTGCTGGTGTGCCAGATCGATCGCGCTGAACATCACCGGCATCAGATCGCGCTTTTCCACGCCCACGCCGTGTTCGCCGGTCAACACGCCGCCCACTTCCACGCACAGGCGCAGGATATCGGCGCCAAACGCCTCGGCCTGTTCCAGCTGGCCCGGCACATTGGCATCATACATGATCAGCGGGTGCAGATTGCCATCGCCGGCGTGAAACACATTGGCCAGCCCCAGGCCATAGTGCGCCGAAAGCTGCGCCATGCGCGTCAGCACGTGCGGCAGCGCGCGGCGCGGGATCGTGCCATCCATGCAGTAATAATCGGGCGAAAGGCGCCCCACCGCGGGAAACGCCGCCTTGCGCCCGGCCCAGAACATCAGCCGGTCCGCCTCGTTTTCCGAAATGCGGCAGGTGGTGCAGCCGTGGCCCTGGGTAATTTGCGTCACCGCCGCGATCAGGTGGTCGCATTCCGCCTGCGGCCCGTCCAGTTCGACAATCAGCAGCGCCTCGGCATCGAGCGGATAGCCGGCGTTGACAAAGGCTTCGGCGGCATGGGTGGCGGCCTTGTCCATCATTTCCATGCCCGCCGGGATGATCCCTGCGGCAATGATCGCCGCCACCGCCGCGCCTGCCGCCTCTACCGCGGGAAATCCGATCAGCATCGCGCGTGCGGTTTCGGGCTGCGGCAGGATCGCCACGGTCACTTCGGTCACCACGCCCAGCAGGCCTTCGGACCCGACGATCACGCCCAGCAGGTCCATCCCCGCCGGCTCCAGCGTGCGCCCGCCCAGCCGCAGCACGGTGCCATCGATCAGCACCAGTTCCACGCCCAGCACGTTGTTGGTGGTCAGCCCGTATTTCAGGCAGTGCACCCCGCCCGAATTTTCCGCGACATTGCCGCCGATCGAACAGGCGATCTGGCTCGATGGATCGGGCGCGTAATAAAATCCGCGGTCTTCCACCGCGCGGGTCAGCGCCAGGTTGGTCACCCCGGGCTGGGTCACCACGATGCGATCGTGATAATCGATATCCAGAATGCGGTTGAACCGCGCCATGCCCAACAGCACCGCATCGGCCAGCGGCAGCGCCCCGCCCGAAAGCGACGTGCCCGATCCGCGCGGCACGACCTTTACCCCCTGATCATGGCACCAGCGCAGGATCTGCGACACTTGCGCGGTGGTTTCGGGCAAGACCACCAGCAACGGCGGCTGGCGATAGGCAGTCAATCCATCGGATTCGTACACGCGCAGCGCATCGGGCCGGTCGATCACCCCGTCGGGCACGATCGCGCGCAGCGCCTGCGCGATCGCATCGCGCCGGGCGATGACGGCCTGATCGACGGGGGGCATGGCAAGCATCGCGGCGGCTCCGGGGCCCGCTGCGCACTGTGCCGGCCGGCAGCGTGCGGGTCCATCTGATCCAATCCTAGACAACCGATCCGGGCAGCGGTAGACGGAAAAGATAAAATTCACTCTTTCCTGTGATGAAACAATAATCCCATGCCAAAGGTCACGCCATGCCAGGGATGATGCCGTGCCAAGGATGATTCCATGATCGCCGGGCTCGATTATGATCTGTTCGCCTGCATTGCCGATCTGGGCAGCATTTCGGCCGCGGCAGACAAACTGGGCATTTCGGTGCCGATGGCGTCCAAACGGCTCGCCCGGCTGGAGGCGCGGCTGGGCACGCGGCTGATCAACCGGTCCACCCGGCGGCTGGCGCTGACCGGCGCGGGGCAGCAATTTCGCGATGATGTCGTGGCCATTCTCAACGCGATCCAGACAGCGGAAGAACGCCTGGTCGGCGCCACGCGGCTGCTATCGGGCCCGATCCGCGTTTCGGCGCCCACCTCGTTCGGGCGCATGCATGTCGCCCCCTATCTCAAACCGTTTCTCGATGCCCATCCGCAAGTCGATCTGGAGCTCAATCTGACAGACGATCTGGTCGATCTGCTGGCGCTGGGCATCGATGTGGCTGTACGTATTGCAGAAGTGCCTGGCCGCATTGCCGAAGTGCCGGTTTCCGGCGCCGGCCCCGCCCCCGGCATCTGCCTGCTGGCGCCAAACCGGCGCATCCTGTGCGCCGCGCCGGGCTATCTGGCGCACCACGGCACCCCGGCCGCGCTGAAGGATCTGGCCCAGCACCGCACGCTTGCCGCGCAGGGCCAGTCACCGTGGCGCCTGTCGGGCCCGGATGGCCCGGTCACGGTCGATCCGCGATCGATCGTGCGCACCAATTCCAGCGAAGTCGTGCGCGAACTGGCGATCGCCGGCATGGGCATCGCGTTGCGATCGCTGTGGGATGTGAATGCCGATCTGGCCGCGGGCCGGCTGGTGCGCGTGCTCGATGCCTGGCAGGGTTTGACCGATGTGCATATCCACGCCGCGTTCCTGCCCAGCCCGTCGCAACCGCGCCGCGTAACCGCGTTCATCGACTATCTGCGCCAGCTGTTTCAGCCGGTGCCGCCCTGGGAGTGAAGGGTGGGGGGGGAGTAGGGTGGGCGAGCAAGGGAGGAAACCTCGCCGGGCGCTCTGCACCCCCGGCCCTGGTCCGAAAACGGGCCAATCGTAATGAAAATTCGCAATATCGGCTGCTGCGTAGGATCACGGATCACGATCAGGACGGCTCGAACATCTGTACTGCCTATTTGCTGCACGTGTTCTCAAGAAAATTGATTCTCGTCGCAGGAAACATCATACATGAATGGACTTCGTTGGACGCCGGGCCACCCCCATGCCCTGGTTGCTGCTTTTGTGATGCTTGGCGTTCCTTGCGCGGCACGGGCCGATGAACCGGGCCCGCCGCCCCCTGTCGAAAGCCCGGCGCCAGACAAAAGCGACAGCTCCCTGTTCAACCCGGTGCCCGCTGCGGCCTTGCGCGGGTTCAGCGCCGACCGGCCCACAAAGTCGTTCCTGCCCTATACCGTCGATGCCGGCCATGTTCAGGTGGAAAGCGATTTTGCGGTCTATGGCATCACCACCCAGGATGGCCAGAAAACCCGCAACTGGACGGTTTTTGATCCCACGCTGAAACTCGGCCTGACCAACAGCGCCGATTTCGAACTGCAAGTTATCACCTATCAGGCGGCCATTTCGCACGCCGGGCCCACGCGCACATCGGCATCGGGCTGGGGCGATGCCTATGCGAAAGTCAAACTCAACCTGATCGGCAACGATGGGGGCAAACTCGCGGTCGCGCTGCTGCCTTATGTAAAGGCGCCAACCGCGCGCGCGCCGCTGGGCAATGGCGCGGTCGAAGGCGGGCTGATCGTGCCGGTCAGCATTGCGGTGCCGCACGGGTTTACCATCGTGTTCAGCCCCGAATTCGATTGGCTGCGCAATGGCACCGGGCCCGGCTACCACGGATCGACAACCTTTCTGGTCAATCTCAGCCACCCGGTGGGCAAAGTCTGGACCGTCTATGCCGAAGCCTTCACCACCCGGTCGTTTCAGCACGGTGATACGCCGCTTTATACTTTCGACACGGCCGCATCGGTGGCCATCACGCCCACCCTGCAATGGGATTTCGGCGCCAATATCAAAGTGAGCGGCCCGGCGCCCGATGCGCAGATCTATACCGGTTTTGCGCGGCGGTTCTGACGTGCCGGTGCGGCGGAAAAATCCTGCCCTTTTGGGCAATCGATTGCCAAGCCCCACCTGCGCCGCCGGGCCCAATTGACCAATGCGTTACGTCTTCAGGCAAAATCTCAAGAGCGAGTTCGGATCATGACAGTGAAGCAGGGCGTGAAATATGGTGGTGTCGCAATGGCATGCATTGTCCTGCTGGCGTTTGTGATTGCCGCCTACGGGGTAAACCGCATTCGCCTGGGCGGCCCGCTCCATCATGAAAACCAGCAGGTCAGCGACTTTGTGTCCGACATTCTGCCGCCGTCTGAATATGTGCTGGAACCCTATCTCGAAGCGACGCTGCTGCTCAACGATCCCGCAACGGCAAGCGTGCATATCGATCGGCTGGCCCGGCTGGAAAAAGATTACCTGGCCGAAGAAAAACACTGGACCGATTCCGATCTCGATGCGGAATTGAAGGCGCAGATGGTGAACCAGTCCGCGGCCAGCGCGCATGAATTCTGGCGCGAAGTGGATGGCAAATTCGCCCCGGCAGCCCGCGCGGGCGATCATGACGGCATGCTCGCCAGCTATGCCCGCCTGTCAACGATCTATACCACGCACCGCACCCAGATCGATTCGCTGGTGGCGCTCGCGCAAAAGAAACAGCACGATATTTCCGATACCAGCGCCACGATCATCGCGATTGTGGCCAGTGTTCTGGGCCTGATGGCGCTGGCCATTCTCGGCATCATCGGCTTTGCGATAAACGTGCTGCAACGCTTCGTCATTTCGCCGATCGATGTCATCGCCGGCCATCTGGGGCGGATGACGCAGGGCGATTTCACCGTGACCATTGCCGAACCGCAGGGCGAAAACGAAATCACCGCGATCCAGTCCGCCGCAATCGCCTTTCGCGATGCCGGGATCACCAAGCTGGCCCGCGATGAACAGCAGAACTTTGTCGTAAAGGAACTGGCCGACGGGCTCAATGCCCTGGCGCAGGGTGATCTCAGCCGGCAGCTGCAACGCCCGTTTGCGCCATCGTATGAAGATCTGCGGCGCACCTTCAACGAAACCGTGGTGCGCCTGTCAGAACTGCTGGTCGATGTGTCGGCCTCGGCCGAACGCGTTGCGACCGGCGCGAAAGAAATCCGCCAGGCATCGGACGATCTGGCCAAACGCAACGAGAACCAGGCCTCCAAAGTGGAAAGCGCCTCTAACGCGGTAACGCAGATCGCCACCATGGTCACCCAGACCGCAGACAATGCCGCATCGGTGCAGCGTTCGATTGCCGGCACCCATGGCGAAGCCAGCGATGGCGGCAAAGTCGTGCGCCAGGCCACCGAGGCGATGGCCGCCATCGAACGCTCTGCGCAGGAAATCAGCCAGATCATCGGCGTGATCGACGGCATCGCGTTTCAGACCAATCTGCTGGCGCTGAACGCCGGGGTAGAGGCGGCACGCGCCGGCGATGCCGGCCGCGGCTTTGCCGTTGTCGCAAACGAAGTGCGCGGCCTGGCCCTGCGATCGGCCGAAGCCGCCACCGACATCAAGAAACTGATCACCAAAAGCAGCGAACAAGTCGGATCGGGCGTATCGCTGGTGGCGGAAACCGGCCAGTTGCTGGAACAGATCGTTACCAGCGTGGGCGAAATCAGCACGCGCGTGACCGAAATTGCCGCCAGCACCCAGCAACAGGCATCGCGCCTGAACGAAGTGAGCGCCGGCATGAAGGAAATGGACCGCATGACGCAGCAAAACGCCGCCATGGTCGAACAATCCGCCGCCGCCGCCCACAGCCTGGACAGCGAATCGACCGAACTCGGCACCATGGTCGGCCAATTCCGCGTCCGCCCCGCACGCCCCGCCACCCCCGCCAAACCCCGCACCCAGCCCGCCACCCCGCCACAACGCCCCAAACTGGTAGCCAACGCCACCTTCGCCCCGGCCGGCGCCGACACGGGGGGATGGGACGAGTTTTAGGGGTTTGGCGGGGCGGTGCGGGCGGTGCGGGGTGACGTGTGCCCCGCGCGAAATATGCCGCACGCCTTGCTTCACAAGTCGATGTACGCCTGAATTAATGCGCGGGCGTAGCGCTTGCCGAAGGTGTACATGCGCCACAACGACAGGATGGCCATCGAGAGCGATAGCAAGAGTGCGGATTTGTTTGAAGGATAAAGAAATACTATGCAAATCGATGCAGCAATGAAAGACGAAGTCAGACCTCGACTGAGCCCATAGGTTCGGTTGAACGCGTCAATTTTTTCTGACTTCCCCGCATCATGCACCCTCCCATAGGCTCTGGACATCATGCTCTGCCAATGACTGCGCCGTGTCTGTTCCGGAACTATGCAGGAACCTTCCATGGCGGCCAACTTTGCCACAAGGGTATCCCTTTGCGCCGGTGAAACAAGGGTCTGTCTCGTGTTTCGCACC
>CAILBC010000016.1 GCA_903832325.1 uncultured Sphingomonadales bacterium
ACGCACCTGGACGCCGAAGCCCCGTGGCGACAATTCTTTCGCGTCGCCCACCATTTGATGGTCCAACCATGTTGCGCCTTGGGCGCCTACTTGCTGTTCGATAGACAGGTGCGAACGCAGTTCGATAGTGCCCCCTGCGGCCCGCTGCGCATCGTGCGCTTGCGTGCGTGACAAGAAGTCAGGCGGTATACGCCAAACGCCGTCGGCCATGCGCTCCACGGCTCCGGTGCGGCGCAGCGCTTCGAGTCGGCGCACATGGGCATCGACCGCAGTTTGTGGGTCTGCGGCACCTTCTTGTCGAAGCTGGACAAGATGGTCAGCGCTGCGGTAGAGACCTTCACGCGCGCTACCCACGATGTTGCGGTCTACCGCTCGTTCCCGTTCGGCAGGCTTCACCTCCACGATGCCACCCATCGGCAGTGCGGCCAGGTCCGCGCCAACCGGCAGGCGTACATAGTGCGCGCGGCCGTCGATGCCATCCACCACCAGATAGCCCCGATCATTGAGTTCGTCGGCCAGACCCTTGGCGGCGATGCGGCCCAATACTGGCGTTGCCGGCGCAGTTTCCAATACCAACTCCCGCTGCTCGCCCCGCAAAGCCTTATGCATCGTGCGCAGGATGTCGCCGCGCTCACCCATCGTGGTCAATGTCTGTTGCATGTTCGGGGATAGCCGCCAGTGGTTCGCGTCGATACGCTCGGCCAGCTCCATCGCCTCCAGCCGCTGCAACCTGGCGCGCAGAACGGTTTGGTACTGTCGGTCGTTGGGCTGCTGGGTCAGGTCCACGATATCCGCGCTGACCTGCCGCAACAGCGTCCGGTCCAGGCTCGTCAGCCGCTCCTGCTCAACTTCCCGTAGCTGCCCTTGTCGGATATCCAATTCGGTGCGCGGCCCCAGCCATTCGGTCGCCAGTTCGCTGGCGCGCATGCGCATACCGTGCGCCATGTAGTCCGGCGCAATCACCAGGTCTTGACCCTTTCCTCGACCAATCCCGGCGTGCCCGCGCAGCACGATGTGCGTGTGCGGATTGTCCGTATCCCAATGATCGACAGCCACCCAGTCCAGCCGTGTTTCCAGGTCGGTGCTCATGCGCTGCATGAACTCGCGCGTGTAACCGCGCAGGTCTTCCAGCTCCCCGGCATCCTCCACCGAGACGATGAAACGGAACTGGTGGCGATCACCCTTGCCGCGTTCCTCGAAGGCCTTGAGGTCAGCCGTGTCGGTCTCGGCGCCGTAGGCCTGGCCTCGCTCGCCATCGCGCGTCACGCCGTCGCGCTCGATGTAACGCAGGTGCGTCGATACGGAATTGGCGCCAAGCCGTGCAGTTCTGCCGATGTGATGCGCGGCACGGTTTCGACCCATGCCCAACCTTCCGCACGGGCACTGTCCGCAGCGGCTGCAAGTTTGTCTCGCGCAAGGCTGTCCAGCAACGCCGCATCGGAGAGGAACACGCCCCGTGTATCGTCCGAGAACAGGTCGCGCCGCACACCACCGCCTGCGGCCTCGTAAGCGTCGATGCCGACGAAGCGTGCCAGCGCATCACGCGTGGCGTCGATTTCGCGTTCGGTCAGGTGCTCCCGTAGCGCCTGCGCGCTACGCTGCCACTGCGGCGCGTCATAGAACGCCGCCTCCTGTGCGCTGTGGTCGTCGGTGATGGCGAGCGCCATCAACTGGTCGAGCGTGACAGCATCAGCGCGATAGTCGATCAGCAGACGCGGCGAGACATTTGCCAGCTTCAAACGGCGCTGCACCACAAGCGGTGTCACACCAAAATCGGCGGCAATATCTTCGACAGGCCGACCTTCGGCCACCAATGCGGCGAACGCCTCGAACTGCTCGCCGGGGTGCATGGCTTCGCGCTGCACGTTCTCGGTCAGGCTCACGGTACGTGCCGACGCATCCGGCACCAACAGGCAAGGCACTTCATGGGTCTTGGCAAGCTTGCGCCGCTTCGCCAGCAGCTTCAACGCTGCCAGACGCCGCTTACCTGCGACGACTTCGTAATGCTCACCATCGCTCGACGCGGTGACAGTGAGATTTTGCAGCAGACCGACGCGGGCAATGCTCGATGCAAGCTCGGGAATCGACGCGCCGCCGCTCTTGCGCACGTTGCGGCTCGAAGGCCGCAACTGCGACAGCGGAATCAGCAGCAGGTCGTATGCCGCAATGGTAGCGGCGGCAGGGGTAAAAACTGCCGCGTGCAGTGCTTGGGTTTCTTGGTGGGTAATGGTGTTCATGGTGATAGCTCCTATCCCTCGCGGGAAGTTGAAAACAAAAATGGATGACGAAAAACTGGTTGTCGATTTCACGGTGTCGATGTCTGCATGCGCGCTCTCCTGTGGTTTCAAAGCTGACCGGATTCCAAGATTCGGAGCCCGGTGATGGCTTTGGTTGGTTCGGCGCAGAGACCTGGGTCGGTCCCTGTTTGCCGCCGTCTTTCCTGAGTTCATCGCCCGCGAAAAACCGGGCCTGCGAGGGGCTGGCTGTCAAGGAAGAAGCGCAGGGTTGGTGCGGCCCGCAGCGCAGCGAGGACTCGGCCCTGCGCGCCTTGACGGCCAGGAACTGCGGGCTACGGTCGCGGGAAAAAGCGATGAACTTGGGGGAAGACGAACAGCGGCCGATGGGCCAGGGGCTGCGCTGAATCCAACGCCGCGCGGCAAGCGCCCCCGCGTGCCGAAGGCACGCCTGGATGGATGGCTGTTGGCCGATCAGGTGCAACCTGTTCGGAGGCATTGCAGGGGCGCCAAACACAGTGCGGCGGGGATGGGCTGCATAGCCGATCCCCTGGAGGGCAAACGCAGTGCGCAGGCGTCAGCCGACCGCAGGGAGGGAACGATGAAAGCCCGAGAGGGGCGAGACGCTATGGCGGCTCGATGCCACGCACGACAGCGCGGCCCGGCTATGCCGGGAGACGCAAAGACAATTTAGGGAGGATTGTCGAACCGCCCAATGCGAAGCATCTGGCACCTATCGGCTGGTTCACCATGCCAACGATGGCGAACACCTACAGCCTGGCCGCCCGCCGTTGCCCCGTGTGCCTCCAATGTCGAGGGGGCATGCGCCCCCTCGCTGATTCAGCCGGTCAAGCCTTGAGCCGCTTCATGCCTTCGGCCAGCATCCACAAAGCCCGGTTGATCTTGACGTTCTGGTCAATGCCTTGAATGGGCCGGGTGCTGTGCCTGCGTCCGGTGGCGGTGCGTCCGTGCAATCCGCCTTGCGTCAAATTCTCCTGCACGCGGTTATAGGCGCTCCACAAGTCGGGCCGGTCGTCGTCGCGGCGGCGCGGCGTCAATAGCTGCGATTCGGTGATCGGTGCGGGCGTGGTCGGGTCGTCGTACTTGAGAGACAGCGCCGCATGGGCAAACACTTCGGCCTCGCCTCGGTCGAGCGTAATGGCGCGCATTTCGTCGCGGCGTTCGCGCACAAGGTCGAAACCATCCAGCACGTCATACGCGCCTTCGATCACTTGCCCGACCACATCGCCTTTATGCGGAATGCGCAGATCGGCCACGGTATCGCCGCACACCAAGCCGTTTTTGCAGACGAAGCGGAACATGCCCGCCAACATTTGATAGCTGCTCGTGCCATCGTGCGAGTTCAGCAAAATAATTTCGTTGGCCTCCGCGCCATTGATCTGGTCGGCATGGCGCAGCCGCACCATGTGCTTGGTGTGCTCGCGCTTGCCTTCATCGCGCACACGGGTCTGGCACACCATAAAGGGCTGGAATCCTTCCTTGCGCAATTCGGACAACACCGCGCCAGTCGCTATGTAGCGATAACGGTCTGAGCGGCTTTCGTGCTTGTCGTCGGCAAAAATGGACGGGGCCACGGTGCGGATTTGGTCATCCGACAGCGGATGATCGGCGCGCAGCACGGGGGAGCGGGAAGCGAAACGGGAACTGAGTTGCATGGTCTTTCTCCAGTGATTGAAGCTGTGGTTTCAAAGCTGACCGGATTCCAAGATTCGGAGCCCGTTGTGGCTTTGGTTGGTTCGGCGCAGAGACCTGGGCCGGTCCCTGTTTGCCGCCGTCTTTCCTGAGTTCATCGCCCGCGAAAAACCGGGTCTGCGAGGGATTGGCCGTCAAGGACGAAGCGCAGGGTTGGTGCGGCCCACAGCGCAGCGAGGACTCGGCCCTGCGCGCCTTGACGGCCAGGCACCGCAGGCTACGGTCGCGGGAGAAAGCGATGAACTTGGGGAAAGACGAACAGCGGTCGATGGGCCAGGCGATGCGCTGAATCCAACGCCGCGCGGCGAGCGCCTCTGCGTGCAGCAAGCACGCCTGACTGGAAGTGGGCAAAGCGCGTGGCGCGCAATCGACGTTGTGTGCTGGCCGATCAGGCGCAGCCTGTTCGGCGGTCCTGTGGGGCGCCAAGCCTGCGCGGCGGGGTGGGCGTCAACCGACCCCTGGAGGCAAGCGCAGCGCGCAGCCTTTACCCGGACGTCAAGGCCGCAGCAAAAAAGGGGGCAATGCCCCCTCGGGCTACAACA
>CAILBC010000017.1 GCA_903832325.1 uncultured Sphingomonadales bacterium
GACCACCCAATACCGTACGATTACGTGGGTGGTCGGGTGGGGGAGCGGGCCGGTACCGACTTCGAAACTCGCCCTTTCGCGCGTTTCGAGTCAGACTCTAAGGCGCCCGACACGAACCCGCGCCGCCCGGATCGACCGGGCAGCGCTCTGCAACGGCTGCCGCTTGCGCATCCGGCGTGGAGCTTTTTGCCTGTTGCGGCCAGTTGCGCTATCGCCGCATGATCATGAGCGAGATTATGACCGAAAACCCCGTTTCCGCCCCAGCCGCCGCCCCTGCCGCCGCGCCTGCTGCGCTCTTTGCCGAATTCGCGCGCGTGATCGATGGTGCGATCACCGCGCTGGAACAGGCGGGCACGCTGCCTGCGGGTCTGTCGCGCGCCGGGGTGACGACCGAGCCGCCGCGCGATGCATCGCATGGCGATCTTGCCACCAACGCGGCGATGGTCCTGGCCAAGCCCGCGGGCACCAATCCGCGCGCGCTGGCGGCGTTGCTGGTGGCAGAGCTGGAACGCGATGCGCGCGTGGTCAGCGCCGAAATTGCCGGGCCCGGGTTTATCAACTTGCGCCTTACGCCCGGCACCTGGCTTGATGAATTGCGCCTGATTGCCGCTGCGGGCGCCGATTATGGCCGGTCCGCATTTGGCGGGGGCAGCGTGGTGAATGTCGAATATGTCTCGGCCAATCCCACCGGGCCGATGCACATGGGCCATTGTCGCGGCGCGGTGGTGGGCGATGCGCTGGCCACGCTGCTGGCCTTTGCCGGGCACCGCGTGATCAGGGAATACTACATCAACGATGCCGGCGGGCAGGTCGATGTGCTCGCCCGGTCGGCGCACGTGCGCTATCGCGAGGCGCTGGGCGAAGATGTCGGCGCGATTCCCGAAGGGCTTTATCCCGGGGACTATCTCGTGCCGCTGGGGCAGGCGCTGGCCGCCGAATTCGGCCCCGCGCTGGTCGATGCGCCGGAAAGCGCGTGGCTCGTGCCGTTCCGCACCCGCGCGGTGGCGGCGATGATGGACATGATCCGCGCCGATCTGGCGCTGCTGGGCATCCATCACGACGTGTTCAGTTCCGAGGCTGAATTGCAGGCCGCCGGCAAGCCCGCCGCGGCCGAAGCCTGGCTGCGCGCGCACGATCTGGTCTATGATGGCGAAATGGAAGCGCCAAAGGGCAAAGTGGCCGAAGATTGGGAGCCGGTGGCGCTGCCGCTGTTCCGCTCCACCCGGTTTGGCGATGATCAGGACCGCCCGATTCGCAAATCGGATGGCAGCTGGACCTATTTCGGCGCGGACCTGGCCTATCATTTCCAGAAAACGCAGACCGCCGACGAACTGGTCGATATCTGGGGCGCCGATCATGCCGGCACGGTAAAACGCATTCGCGCCGCGGTCGCCGCGTTGACCGGCGCGGCCGGCACGCCAAAGCCGTTCGAGGTGAAGCTGGTGCAGATGGTGCAGCTGCTGCGCGATGGCGCGCCGGTAAAGATGTCAAAGCGCGCGGGCAATTTCGTCACCCTGGCCGATGTGGTGGGCGAAGTGGGCAAGGATGTGGTGCGCTTCACCATGCTTACCCGCAAGCCCGATGCGCAGATGGATTTCGATTTCGCCAAAGTGGTCGAAGCGTCGAAGGACAATCCGGTGTTCTATGTGCAGTATTGCCACGCGCGCGTCTGTTCGACGCTGCGCAAGGCTGCGGCCGAGGGGCTGGCACCCGACGATCGCGCGCTTGCCCGGTTGGGGGATGAGGAGCTGGCGCTGGTCCGCGTTGCCGCGCAGTTCCCGCGCGTGATCGAGGCCGCGGCCCAGGCGCGAGAACCGCACCGGCTGGCGTTTTTCCTGTATGATCTGGCCGCGGCGTTCCATGCCTATTGGAACATCGGCAACGATCGGCCCGAAAAGCGCTATATCGTGGCTGGTGATGCGGAACTGACCGGCGCGCGGCTGTTCATGGCCGCGCAGATCGGGCAGGTCGTGCGCAATGGCCTGGCCATTCTGGGCGTGGCCGCGGCCGAGGAACTGTAACGGCCGGCTGCGCGTGATTGGGCGCGCATGATTGGATGCCCATGATTGGACGAAATGAAAAGGGGTTGGGGCGATGCATGGCGACGAACGCGAAGACCACGAAGGATTTGACCACGAAGGGCATGATCACGCCCCCGCGCTCGATCTGGGCGAGGATGAACGCCTGCCCTGGCTGGAAAGCGCCGACGATGACGACGCCGAAGAACAGGGCAGCGGCCGTGGCCGGTTGTTCGGGCTGGGCGCGGTTGCCCTGATGATCCTCGCGCTGCTGGTCGGCGGGGTATACTGGATCACGCATCGCGGCGGATCGACCCGCCCGGCCGATGGCAGCCTGATCGAAGCGAGCAAAGACCCCTACAAAGTCGCGCCGAGCGATCCCGGTGGCAAGACGTTTGCCGGCACCGGCGATGAAAGCTTCAAAGTCAGCCAGGGCGAACACCCCGATGCCAGCCTGGCCGGCAGCGCGGGCACGACCCCGCCGCCGGCAAGCGGCACCACGAGTGCCGCACCAAATGCGCCCGCCGCAGCCCCGCCGGCAGCCACCGCTTCGGCAAAACCGGCAGCAACACCGGCGGCAAAGCCCGCTGCGCATGAGGCAACTGCCGCTCCCGCCGCACCCGCCGGCGGCGCGGTTGCGGTGCAAGTCGGCGCCTTTTCCACCAGTGCCCTGGCTGAAACGGCGTGGTCGCACCTGACCGCCGGGCACGACATCCTGAAAGGGCTGGGCCACCGCGTGGTCGAGGGCAAGGCCGATATCGGCACGGTCTATCGCCTGCAGGCGCTGGCCGCCGATGGCGCCGCCGCCAACAGCCTGTGCAGCCGGCTTCAGGCCGACGGGATAAAGTGCCAGGTAAAACACTGAAGCCCTGAGGTGGGGCGTTTTCCCCCGCTGGTTGGCTTTGCCAGCTTGCGGGCGGCGCGCGATTTGCGTCATGTCCTGATCGATCATGGTACCGGCGATCTTTGGCCTTTCGGGCCCTGTCCTTTCTGCCGATGAGCGCGCGTTTTTTCGCGATGCCGATCCGGCCGGCTATATCCTGTTTGGCCGCAATGTGGTCGATCGCGCGCAGTTGCGCGCGCTGACCGATGATCTGCGCGGCCTGCATGGGCGCGACCGGCTGCTGATCTGCATCGATCAGGAAGGCGGGCGCGTGGCGCGGATGAAGCCGCCGGTCTGGGGCGCTTATCCGCCGCAGGGTGCGTTTGCCGCGCTCCATGATGTGGCGCCGGCCAGTGCGATCGAGGCGGCGCGCGCCAATGCCGAATGCCTGGGGCTCGATCTGGCCGAAGCCGGGATCAGCGTCGATTGCCTGCCCTTGCTCGATGTGCGCGAACCCGGCGCCAATGACGTGATCGGCGATCGCGCGCTGGGCGATGAACCGTTGCGCGTGGCGGCGCTGGGCCGCGCGGTGCTCGACGGGCTGGCGCGCGCGGGCGTCGCCGGGGTGATCAAACATGTTCCGGGGCACGGCCGCGCCGGCGCCGACAGCCACAAGGCATTGCCCACCGTAACCGCGGATGCCGCCGCGCTGGAGCGGGATCTGGCGCCATTTCGCACATTGTGCCGGGCGGGCGCCGGCGTGCGGCCGACCATCGCGATGACCGCGCACGTGCTTTATACCGCGTGGGATGCGGGCGCGCCGGCCACGCTGTCGGCGCGGGTGATCGGGGATGTGGTGCGCGGGGCGATCGGCTTTGACGGGCTGTTGCTAACCGATGATCTCGACATGGCGGCGTTGACCGGATCGATTCCCGAACGCGCGGCGCGCGCGCAGGCGGCGGGGTGCGATATCGCGCTCAATTGCTGGGCGCGGATGGACGACATGATCGGGATTGCCGCCGCGCTGGCGCCGATCGGGGCCGACAGCACGGCGCGGTTGCATCGCGCGCTGGCGGCGACCGACATCGCACCCGATCGCGCCGATGAACGCCGCGCCGCGCTCGCCGCGCAGCGCGATGCCCTGCTGGCGTTGCTGCCATGACCAATACCGGGGCCCCGCCCGATCCGCTTGCCACCGCCGATCCGCTTGCCACCGCCGACCCGTTTGCTACCGCCGAAGATGCCGATTGGCTGCCGTTGGCGGCGGCGCATGATGATGACGATGCGCTCTATCTCGAACTCGATGGCTGGGAAGGTCCGCTTGATCTGCTGCTCGATCTGGCGCGGCGGCAAAAGGTCGATCTGCGGCGGATTTCGATTCTCGATCTGGTTGACCAGTATCTGGGCTATATCAACCACGCGCGTGCGCTGCGGCTGGAACTGGCGGCGGACTATCTGGTGATGGCGGCGTGGCTGGCCTATCTCAAATCGCTGATGCTGCTGCCGCGCGATCCGGAAATGCAGCCCGGGCCCGAAGAATTGGCACTGCGGCTGCAATTGCGGCTGCAACGGCTGGGGGCGATGCGCGAAGCGGCGTCGCGGCTGATGGCGCGCGACCGGCTGGGGCGCGATGTCTTTGCGCGCGGCGCGCCCGAAGGCATCACCATTGCGCGCCATTCGCGCTGGACCGCGGGGCTGTTCGACCTGATCCAGGCCTATGGCGCGATCAAGGCGCGCAATGCGCCGGTGGTGCATGTGGTGCGCGAACGGCCGGTGATTACGCTTGAATTCGCGCTGGAACGCGTGGCGCGGCTGCTGGGTGTGGCGCGCGATTGGGTCGATCTGCGCATGCTGCTGCCCCGGTTCGAGGCCGGGGCCGATCCACGGCTGACCCGTTCGGCGCTGGCCTCCAGCTTTGCCGCCGCGCTGGAACTGGCGAAGCAGGGCCGCGCCGAAATCGCGCAGGACGATGTCTTTGCCCCGCTGCGGCTTCGTGCGGCGCAGGCGAACGGCTGAACCATGGCGGACCCCGATGACGATCTGGTCCGCGCGGTAGAGGCCACGCTGTTTGCATCGGACATGCCGCTGACCCCGGCCGAAATCGCGCTCCATCTGGGCGGCGCGGCGGTCCACGATGCGATCGAGCAGCTGGCGGCGCACTATGCCGGGCGCGGGGTGCACCTGGTGGAACGCGGCGGACGCTGGCATTTCCAGACCGCGCCCGATCTGGCGCACCTGCTGCGCCGCGAACGCGAAGAACCGCGCCGCCTGTCGCGCGCGGCGATCGAGGCGCTGGCGATCATCGCCTATCACGAACCGGTCAGCCGCGCCGAGATCGAAGCGATTCGCGGGGTGCAGACCGCGCGCGGCACGCTCGATGTGCTGATGGAGGCGGGCTGGGTGCACATTGCCGGGCGGCGAGAAAGCCCGGGGCGGCCCACGATCTATGCCACCACGCCCGCGTTTCTGGCGCATTTCGGGCTGGCATCGCGCCGCGATCTGCCCGGGATCGACGAATTGCGCGCCGCCGGCCTGCTCGATCCGGTGGATAGCGCCTATGCCGCGCTCGCCGGGGTCATGCCCGGGCCGGAGTCCGATGAATGAATCCGGCGCATGAATCCGACAAATGCACTGGCTGATCGGACAAAGGGCGCATTTTCTGCCTGCTCGTGTCTGGCGGTGGGCATAAAAAGCGCCTATCTAGGGGCCGAAGAAGGAGAATTGTGATGGGTGGCCTGTCTCTACC
The DNA here is from genome assembly GCA_903832325.1 of uncultured Sphingomonadales bacterium. Taxonomy (GTDB): domain Bacteria; phylum Pseudomonadota; class Alphaproteobacteria; order Sphingomonadales; family Sphingomonadaceae; genus Novosphingobium. Next base: position 5,588 of record CAILBC010000017.1, read on the forward strand.
GCACCTGATTGTTCTGGCGCTGGTGGTCCTGATCCTGTTCGGCCGCGGCCGGATTTCCGACATGATGGGCGATTTCGGCAAAGGCATCAAAAGCTTCAAGGAAGGCATGGCGGACGAAACCAATCGTCCGGTAACCCCGCCCCCTTCGCAGCTGCAGCAGTCGGTGCAACCGCCGGTGCCGCCCGCCGCGCAGCCCGTGGCGCAGCCGACCGAAACCCAGGGCCCGACCGGCGCGGCCTGATGCGCGCACAGTTTTGCGCGCACCTGTCAGGTTGAACCATGTTCGATATTGCCCCTTCAGAATTCCTGCTGATCGCGATTGTCGCCATCGTGGTGATCGGTCCAAAGGACCTGCCGATGGCGTTGCGCACCGCCGGTCGGTGGATCGCGCGCGTGCGCCGCGTATCAAACCATTTCCGCAGCGGCATCGAAACGATGATCCGTGAGGCGGAAATGGAAGAGATGGAGCGCAAATGGCGCGAACAGAACGCCGCAATCATGGCCGCGAGCGGCACGGCAACCGCCAACGATCCGCCGCTTCATGACCTGGCGCCTCATGATGGCGCCCATGGTGCCGAACCGGCCCCGGTGATGATGCCGCTGCCCGCGCCCCACGCACCCGAAGCGCCGATCGATCCGGTTGTCGCCGCCCATGGCCTTACCGAACCGGCGGTGCCTGCCGTAATTGCCGCGGCAAACCCCGACCAGCCGGCATGATCAACGATATCGATCAGACGCAGGCGCCCTTGCTGGATCACCTGCTCGAACTGCGCACCAGGCTGCTGCGCACGATCTATGCGCTGGTGCTGGCGTTTGGCGTGTGCCTCTATTTCGCCAACGATATTCTGGGCGTGCTGATCTGGCCGCTGGCGCGCGCCTTTCCGCAAGGCACGGGCAAGCTGATCTATACCAAGCTCTATGGCGCGTTTTTCGTCGAGGTAAAGGTTGCGCTGTTTGCCGCAGTGTTCGTCAGCTTTCCGGTGATTGCCAACCAGTTGTGGGCGTTCATCGCACCGGGGCTGTATGCGCGCGAGAAAAAGGCGTTTCTGCCGTTTCTGATTGCCACCCCGGTGCTGTTTTCGCTGGGGTCGAGCCTGGCCTATTTCGTGGTCATGCCCACCGCGTTCCGCTGGTTCATCGGGTTTCAGGGCATGCACGGCGGCTTGCAGCTTGAGGCGCTGCCCGGCGTTGAGGAATACCTCAATCTGGTGATGCAGTTCATCCTGGCGTTTGGCGGCAGCTTCCTGCTGCCGGTGCTGCTGATGCTGCTCAATCGCGCCGGCATCGTTACCCGCGCGCAGCTCGTTTCGGCGCGCCGCTATGTGATCGTGGGCATTGTCGCGCTGGCCGCGCTGATCACCCCGCCCGATGTCGTGTCGCAGCTGATGCTGGCGATCCCGCTGCTGATCCTGTTCGAAGGCACGCTGGTGGTGATGCGCTTTGCCGAAGCCGCCGATGAACGCGCCAAACAGGCGGAAGCGGCCGCGTAAATCACCCCCCTCCCGGCATTGGCAGGGGGCGGTGTGCGGGGGGCAGGGGGCAAGGGGCAAGGGGCAGGCGCGGGGGTTCAGGCACAAACCTCACCCGCCGTCAGGATGCTCCACGTCCCAGGTCTTGCCGCCGCCGACCCAGGTCTGAAACACTTTGGTCTTGCGGATCGCATCGGGGGTGGCGGTCATCGGGTCGGTGTCGACCAGGATGAAATCGGCACGCTGCCCGGGGGCAATGCGGCCAAAGCGCGCCTCGGCAAACCCGGCATAGGCCGCGCTGCTGGTATAGCCGGCCAGCGCAGTCGTCCGGTCCACGCGTTCCTGCGGTTGCCAGCCGCCATCGGGCGCGCCGCCGGCGTCCTGGCGGGTCAGCGCCGCGGCAAGCCCGGTCCACGGGTCGGGGCGTTCGATCGGGGTGTCCGATCCGAACGCCAGCACGGCACCGGCGCGTTTCAGGCTGGCCCAGGCATAGGCGCCGCGCAGCCGGTCAGGCCCCAGCCGCGCCTCGGCCATGGTGCGGTCCGATGTCTGGTGCACCGGCTGCATCGAGGTGATGATCCCGCCCTTTGCGGCAATCTCGGTCACCAGCGGCCAATCGGCCGGGTCGATCACTTGCGCATGTTCGATGCGCCAGCGCCGGTCGCCGGTATAGGTGTGTGTCAGATCGGCAATAGTGGTCAGCACCGTGGCATTGGCTTTGTCGCCAATGGCGTGGACCGCCACCTGGTATCCGTCCATCGCCGCGCGGCTCATCAGATTGCCCAATTGCGTCTCGCTCAACAGCGGGGTGCCGCGGTTGCCGGGCTGATCGGCATAAGGCGCCTTCAGCCAGGCCCCGCGCGATCCCAGCGCGCCATCCATGAACAGCTTCACCCCGCCCATGCGCAGGCGATCGGCATAGAGCCAGGGCGTCGGCCCGGTGCCACCGATTGCCGCCATCGCCTCGGTGCTGCTGGCATAGGCCATGATCCGCACATAAAGCCGGTTGGCATCGCCCGCGCGGCGGAATGCCAGCCACTCGCCGGTCGATGTGCCCATGTCGGCCACGGCGGTGATCCCCCGCCGCGAAAAATCGGCCATCGCGGTTGCCAGCGCCAGATCCAGATCGCGCGCATTGGGTGGCGGCACGGCGCGCGCCACGATGTCTGCCGCGTGATCGACCAGCACGCCGGCGGGGCGCCCATCGGGCAGCCGGTCAATCGCGCCGCCATCGGGGGTTACGGTGGCGGCGGTAATCCCGGCGGTGGCCAGCGCCGCGCTGTTGGCCCAGCCGGCGTGAAAATCGGCGCGGTTCAGCCACACCGGACGATCATGCACCACGGCATCAAGCTCTGCCGCAGTGGGAAACCGGCCCAGGTGCCAGCGTTCCTGGTTCCACCCGCTGCCCAGAATCCACGCGCGATCGGGATGCGCCCGGGCAAAGGCGCCGATTTTTGCCAGCGCATCATCGAACGAGGTGGTGTCCGACAGATCGAGCGTCAGCAGCGCAAACCCGGTTTGCATGACATGGCCGTGCGCATCGATCATCCCCGGCAGCGCCACCCGGCCCTTGCCATCGATATGGTATTGATAGGTGTTGCGCCCGGGCGTCTTGCGCGTGTCCTGCCGGGGCAGGCGGTCGCCGCTGCGATAGACGGCGCGGATCACCCCGGCATCGTCAAACAGGATCGCGCTGAATGGCTGCACCGTGCCATCGGCGCCGATCGTTTCGCCGCGCACATTGTCCAGCAACGTGTCGGCGCGGGCCGGCAGCGGCAGTATGGCCGCCGCTCCGGCGAACGCCAGAGCGACCGGCAGCGCGCACGCCAGCGCGACCGGCAGCGCGCACGCCAGCGCGTGTCGGGCGATCACGCCCCGCCCTTTTGTCCGTCGCGCCGGGGCAGGCGGCGGATCAGCGCGCTGGTATCCTGCCGCCCGCCGCCCAGCGCCTGGATATCGCCATAAAACTGGTCGATCAGCGCGGTGACCGGCACGCTCGCGCCCAGGCCGCGCGCTTCGTCGATGGCCAGGCCCAGATCCTTGCGCATCCAGTCCACGGCAAAGCCGAAATCGAACTCGTCTGCCGCCATCGTGGCAAAGCGATTGTCCATCTGCCATGATTGCGCGGCGCCGCCGCTGATCGCCTCAAACACTTTGTCGAGATCGAGATGCGCGGTCTGGGCAAACCGGATCGCTTCGGCCAGGCCCGCAATCGTGCCGGCAATGCACATCTGGTTGGCCATCTTGGCGGTCTGCCCCGCGCCCGATTTGCCGACATGGACCACGCGTTTGGCATAGGCGCCCAGGATCGGCCGCGCCGCATCCACCGCCGCCTCGCTGCCGCCGCACATGATCGACAAAGTGCCGGCCTCGGCGCCCGATTGCCCGCCGGTCACCGGCGCATCGACGCACAGCAATTCCTTGTCGCGCCCTTCCACCGCAATCTGGCGCGCGATCCGCGCCGAAACCGTGGTGTGGTCGATATAGACCCCGCCGCGCCGCAGCGTGGAAAACACCCCCTGCGGCCCGAGCACGACATCGGCCAGATCATCATCGTTGCCAACGCAGGTGATCACCACATCGGCCCCGGCTGCGGCCTCGGCCGGGCTGGCGGCGCGGTGCAGCGCCAGCCCCGGATGCGCGGCCATCCACGCCTCTGCGCGCGCGGCAGTGCGGTTGTATATGGTCAGCCGATGCCCAGCCTCACCCAGATGGCGCGCCATCTGCGAGCCCATGACGCCAAGGCCAAGAAACGAAATCGAGCGCGGTTCTGTCATGCGCGCGCTTTTAGCCGGAATTGCGCGCCACGCCAGAGCGTTTTGCCCCGCCGCCCTTCAATCCGCCGCGCCCGGGGGCGGGGGACCGCGCATAGCGCGGTGGAGGGGTGATTCCCGATCCGCTGTTTGCGCAATTCCCCCTCAAACTGAAACCGGCCCCGTGCTACGGCTGGGGACGGGGAATTTCACGCAGGGCAGCACAGATGCATTTCATGCGGTTGGCAATACTGATCCTGGGATTGCTGCTTGGCGCCACGCCGGTGCTGGCGGAGACGAGATTGGCGCTGGTGATCGGCAATGCGGGCTATGCGCCGGCGGTCGGCCCGCTGGTCAACCCGGTGAACGATGCCCACCTGATCGCAAAGGCTTTGCGCGACCGCGGCTTTGTCGTGACCGAACGTGATAATGCCACGCGCCTCGAAATGCAGGCGGCCTTGCGCGCTTATGCGCGGCAGCTGGCCAACGCCGGGCCGGGAGCGATCGGATTTATGTACTATTCGGGCCATGGTGTGGCCAATCCCGAAGATGGGCGGAATTATCTGATCCCGGTGGACGCCACCACTGCGGCGGATGCCTCGCTTTGGGATCAAAGCGTGCAATTGCAGCAGGATATCATTGACCGTGTTGCGCAAGGGGCGCCGCAGGCGGTCAATGTGATCGTGCTGGACGCATGCCGCAACGAATTGCGCCTGCCCGCCAATGGCAAGGGCGTCGGCGATGGCGAAAAAGGGCTGAAACGGATCATCGAACAGCCCAGCCTGATGATCGCGTTTTCCACCGCGCCGGGTGCCAAAGCCGCCGATCGGGATGAAACAAATGCGACCGGGCCCTATGCCACCGAACTGGCCCGCCAATTGGCGCTGCCGGGGCAGGATCTGGTGAACATGTTCGAAAATGTCAAATCCGGTGTGCTATCCCGCACCGGGCGCCAGCAAGTCCCCTATTACGAGAATGGCTTGCTGGATCGCGTGGTTCTGTACCCGGGCGCGGCCGGGGCCACGCCCCCGCAACTTGTTCAGCCCGCACCCGCGCCGGCACAGCCTTCGGCACAGGCCCAATCCGTTCAGCCGGCGCTCATCCATCCCCAACCGGCGGGCCTGGCCATGCCCGATCCGAATGCGCGCAAGCAACTGATGGACATGGGCATTGCCTGGACCGAAGACAATTTCTGGAGCGCGCTGCGCGAAAAGGATGATCCCGCGGTCAGACTGTTTGCCGAAAGCGGCAAAAAAATTCACTGTGCCTCAAAAAATGAAGGTCGATGCACTGATTTGGTAAAAGACAACCTTGAAATGTTCCTAATATCCGATTGGATTACGGAGCAAAATTATGAGGTTTTGATCAAATATCATGCGATAGAAAGTGATGAATGCAATTACGCGCAGGAACATTCCAGTGCACGCGCATTTTATGAAAGCGCAAATTTCTATTACAAGTATCTTTCAAAAAAGAATTTCCAATCAAACATTGTCAAGGCCATTTGCGGCGATGAGTCCTCAAAAAAACGCATCATCAAAGAAATTGAGGATGCAATGGCATTTTTCCAAAAATATACCGCCGACCCGGATAAAGATAAATTGCTGATCGAAGGGCGCAAAGATCTGGATTATATCAAGGCCAACCTTTGATGAAATGTGCGAATGGGGACCGGATTATGGCAAAGCGTGGCTGGGCAAATTGGGCGGCGCTGGTCGCGGCATCGCTCGCCCTGGCCGTAACCGGGGCATCGTCGCTGGCGCGCACCGGCCATGCCGGGCCCGGGCCGCTGGCCTATACCGCCGATGGCCGGGCGATCCCGCCGCGCAATTATCGCGAATGGGTGTTTCTGACATCGGGCATGGACATGAATTACGAAGACATTGTGCCGGGCAATGATCCGCATGTGTTTGATAATGTCTTTGTCGATCCGGCGGCTTATGCGGTGTTCCGGCGCACCGGGCACTGGCCCGAAGGGACCGTGCTGGTCAAGGAAAGCCGCCAGGGCCTGACCAAAGGATCGATCAACAAGGCCGGGCAGTTTCAAAGCGAAGCGGTCGCTGCGGTGGAACTGCATGTGAAAGACACCCGGCGCTTTGGCGGCTGGGCATTTTTTGATGTGGTCGACGGAAAACCGGCCAAAATGCTGCCAAAAACCGAAGATTGCCACGCCTGCCATGGTGATCACGGCGCCGTGGACAGCACGTTTGTCCAGTTTTACCCGACTTTGGTCGGAATCGCGCGCGCAAAGGGCACCTTTCGGAATTAGGCGGGCGCCGCGCTGCTCCTGGCCGCAATGCCCTCCCCCCATCCCCGTGCCGGGGAGGATTTGTTGGGGTTGTCCGGGGCCGTTCAAGCGGGTAGCGGGCGGGCATGATGCAAGGGTCTTCTGCCGTGTCCGATCTGCTGCCACATCGCCTGCACCGTATCGCCTGGGTGCTGTTCTGGCTGGCGCTGGTGTTTGCGGTCACGATGGCGGTCTTGCCGCATCCGCTGCATCTGCCGATCGACCGGTTTGGCGACAAGTTCGAACACATGCTGGCCTTTGCCACGCTGACGCTGCTGGGCCAGTTTGCGTTTCCGGCACTGCCCCGGCTGCGGCTGGCCGAACGGCTGTCGTTTCTGGGCGCGCTGATCGAGGTTGTGCAATCGATCCCGTCGCTGCATCGCGACTGCGATATTCGCGACTGGATTGCCGATACGATCGCGATTCTGGTGGTGACCGGCGCGCTGCGCCTGCTGCGCCGCCGGTGATCCGCGCGGCTTGTGGAAGCGGTTTCCATGGCCGGCAACTTCGATTAGGGGCCTAGGGATGACTGGTCTTCCCCCAACCACCGCCCCGCTGCTGACTCTGGACGATGTGCGCGCTGCCGCTGCGCGCCTTGCCGGCCATGTCGTGCGCACGCCCACGCTGCACAGCAAGACGCTGAGCGCGATTACCGGGGCGGAAATCTGGCTGAAATTCGAAAACCTGCAATTCACCGCCGCCTACAAAGAGCGCGGCGCGCTGAATGCGCTGCTGCATCTTACTGCGGAACAGCGCGCGCGCGGGGTGATCGCGGCCTCGGCCGGCAACCATGCGCAGGGCCTGTCGTATCACGGCACGCGGCTGGGCGTGCCGGTAACAATCGTGATGCCGCGCACCACGCCGACCATCAAGATCACCCAGACCGAAAGCGTCGGCGGCAAAGTCGTGCTGGAGGGTGAAAACTTTGATGAAGCCTATGCCCATGCCTGCGCGATGGAACGGCAACTGGGCCTGACGTTTATCCACCCGTTCGATGATCCGCTGGTGGCCGCGGGGCAGGGCACGGTGGCGCTGGAAATGCTGGCGGATGCGCCCGATCTCGACATGCTGGCGGTGCCGATCGGCGGCGGCGGGCTGTTGACCGGGATCGGCACGGCGGCGCGCGGGATCAATCCGGCGATCGGCCTGATCGGGGTGCAGGCGCTGCTTTACCCCTCGATGTTCAACAAGCTGAAGCACGAAGATCTGCCCTGTGGCGGCGATACCCTGGCCGAAGGCATCGCGGTGAAAGAGCCGGGGGTGTTCACGTCGGCGGCGCTCGCCGGCCTGGTCGATGATATCGTGCTGGTGGACGAAGCGCATCTGGAACAGGCGGTTTCGCTGCTGCTGCAGATCGAAAAGACCGTGGTCGAAGGCGCCGGCGCCGCAGGGCTGGCCGCGGTGATGGCCAATCGCGATCTGTTTGCCGGGCGCAAAGTCGGCATCGTGCTGTGCGGCGGGAATATCGATACGCGGCTGCTGGCCAATGTGCTGCTGCGCGATCTGGCGCGGTCGGGCCGGCTGGGGCGGCTGCGCATCGTGCTGCAGGACCGGCCCGGTGCGCTGTTCAAGGTGGTGGAGGAATTCAACCGCCACCAGGTCAACATTCTGGAAGTCTGGCACCAGCGCATCTTTACCTCGCTGCCGGCCAAAGGCCTGACCGCCGAGATCGAATGCGAAGCGCGCGACCGCGATCAGATCGACCGCCTGGTCGAGGCGCTGCGCGCGCGCGGCTATGCGGTCGAACAGGTGGAATTGGGCTGACCTGATAAAACGGACCCATTGGCGCTTGACCTGGGCCGTCCGGTTTGGTGCGATGCCTTGCGCCGGATCGCGCTGGTGGACTTGCCCCATGCACACGCCCGGGCAAGGAGGCTATCGCGTGGCCATCGACATCAACGGTTGGACATACAACGATATCGTCTGGCTTAAGGGCGATGTGACGCAGTTGCAGGCGATTGCCATGGAACCGCCAACCGGAGTGGCCAAGCAGCTTGGCCTGGCGTCCGATCGCATGGTGCGCGGTTATTGGATTTGCGTGCTCAACTATGATTGCGATCGCGCAACGTTCATGCGCCGGTTTTTTCGCGATTTCATCTATGCCGGCACGACAATGCGTTCGGGCGGGCGGATGGGACTGCCCGCCGATACCCCGGCGGCCGACCGCCAGCGCGAACACGCCCACGACCTGCTGATGGAAGCCTATGGGAAGACCGGGTATGACCGGGTCAAACATGCCGATTTGCAGCGGATTACGCCCAAGGGGCACAGCCGCCTGGTCAAAGTCGTGCCATTTGTGCGGCATGACAAACATCTGGCGCCCAGCACGCAATATCCGCCGGGCGGCGCGCATCTGCAATGGACGCTGACCAACACCAAGGCGTTTACGTGCGCGGCCAAAGTGGATGGCGCGGGCCTGGCCACCACAAAGGATTTCGCGGTGTCGATCGCGCCCGGCGCCCCGCGTGACAATCACTTTCGCCTGCTGCGCTATCTGGAACAGGCTTAGGCGGCTTGGACAAATTCCGCAGCGCCACGGCTGGCGGCTTTGGCC
>CAILBC010000018.1 GCA_903832325.1 uncultured Sphingomonadales bacterium
CCATATGCCTTCACCTCGCCTCCTCGCGCTGGCGGCTTTGGCCTCCAGCCGTGGCGCTGCGGAATTCGTCCACGCCGCCCGGGAAATCGCCTTATCTTCCGCACCGGGCTTAAGCTTTGCCCCGGCGCGAGTCCCGTTGCGGGACAAGCCGTGCTTCGCTTGCGCCCGATGCGCAACAAAGCCTGTCTTTTGCGGCCAATTGATGGTTAACGTCGTTTCAACAGGTCTGGTCTTGCGCCATGGTCGCAGGGCAGGAAATCGGGGCGCATGTCTCGATTGCAACAAAGGGCAGTGATCCCCCCGTGAGCGCACCGGTTCGCTTTCCCCGCTTTTTCGTCACCAGCCCGGGGCCATGCCCTTATTTGCCCGGCCGCACCGAACGCAAAGTGTTTACCGAGCTGAAGGGCCCCAACGCCGACGAATTGAACGACGCGTTGAGCCGCATCGGCTTTCGCCGCAGCCAGACCGTGGCCTATCGCCCCAGCTGCCTGGGCTGCAGCGCGTGCGTTTCGGTGCGTGTGGCCGCGCAGGAATTTCGCCCTTCGGCCAGCCAGCGCCGCACCGCGCGCGCCAATGCCGATCTGGTGGTTTCGGTGTGCAAGCCCTGGTCCACCCCCGAACAGTATGAGCTGATGCAGGCCTATCTTTCGGTGCGGCACCCCGGTGGCGGCATGGCGGCAATGGATGACGTGGACTTTGCCGACATGGTGGAGCATACCCCGGTCAGAAGCTATGTGGTTGAATATCGTGAGCCCGATGTTGATGGCGTACCCGGCCGCCTGGTCGGGGCCTGCCTGACCGATCATCAGGGTGACGGGCTTTCGATGGTATACAGTTTCTACGATCCGCATCATCCCACACGGACCGGGCTTGGCACGTACATCATCCTTGATCACATCGCCCACGCGGTCCGCATCGGCCTGCCCCATGTCTATCTGGGCTATTGGGTCGAAGGATCGGCGTGCATGCAGTACAAAGTGCGCTTTCGCCCGATGGAGCGGCTGGGACCCGATGGCTGGGAACGATTTGACCCCGCCGAACAGGCCGCCGCAATCGACCGCACGCTTGATCAGCCCCGGCGCGTCATGGCCATGGCCGGCGGACCGGAACAATCCTCTCTGGCGTCTGGTATCGGGTCTGACGGCATTCTGTCCTGCCGGGATGATCATGGAAAGGACGGGCTTGGCCTGTCGGGCTGCCACGCGGGGTGAAACGCGCGCGGCCAGGTGGCGGCATCTGCTCCATGCCGGGGTTTGTGCCGGCCTGATTGCCGCGCCGGCGCTGGGCCAAACGCCAGGGTCTTTGCCAGTGTCTAGGCCAGGGTCTGGGCCAGGGTCTGGGCCAGTGTCTGGGCCAGTGTCTGGGCCAGTGTCTTCCCCAGTGTCTGGGGCCGCGCCTCCTGCTGCTGCCAATCCCGCGCCGGGTGCCGCCCGCCCCGCCAAAGTCGACAATACCGATCCGGCGCTGCGCGACCTTATTCCCGACAGCGCGATGGCCGATCCCGAACGCTGGGCGCTCGATACCGATGCCGCGCACCATCCGCCCGACCCGAAAAGCCTGCCTGATCCGCAAATCCTGCCCGATCCGCAAATCTTGTCCGACGTGCCGCCGCTTTCCATCAGCGGGATCGATGCCGCAGGGTTGACCACCGCCTGGCCCGACCGGTTCGAATTGCCGCCGATCACCCCGCTGGCGCCCGATCCCGATATCGGCGGGCTGGCCGATGTGGTGCACGATGCCGGCACCGCGCTGGATCAGGCCATGCCGCGCGGCGGCACGCGGGCCGCGCTGGGGCCCGATGCGGTGGTGCGCGCCATCGGCCCGGGAATCGATCTGGCGCTGCCTGGCGATGTGCCGTTTCCCGAACTGGATGATCTGGCCGACCGGTTCGAGGCGCTGTCATCGCTGCGCGCGCTGGGCCGGGGGGATGACAACCTGGCGCAATTGTCGCGCCGTGCGCATGACGATGTGGCGGTGTTGCAGCAGATCCTGCGGCTCTATGGCTATTACGATGCCGAAGTCAGCCAGATGCTGGTCGGCCTTTCGCCCGCCAGCCAGCCTTCTTCCACCAGCCAGTCTTCTTCCAAAACGCCGCCGGCCAACAGCACGGTGAAAGGGCGCATGGCTGCAACCCCGCGGGCCACGGTGCGGTTCGAAATTCAGCCCGGGCCGCGGTATCGCCTCGGCGCGCTGGCGCTGGGCGATCTGCTGCAAAACCCCGATCAGGCCGCGCTGGTCAGCGCGTTCAAGCTGGCCTCGGGCGATCCGGCCAATACCGAGGCGGTGCTTGCGGCACGCGGGCGGCTGGTCGATGCGCTGGGCGCGCGCGGCTTTGCCTTTGCCAAAGTGGGCGATCCCGCGCTGGTGATCGATCATGAAACGCGGCTTGCGGATATGACGCTGCCGGTCACCACCGGCGGCCCCTATCGGTTTGGCACGATCACCAGTTCGCTGCCGCGGTTCATCAATGCGCACCATTTGCAGCGCATGGCGCGGTTCCGCCCCGGCCAGCCGTTCAAACAGGCGCTGGTCGATGATTTCCGCCAGGCGGTGCTGTCCACCGGCATTGTCGGCGGGGTGGTGATTGCCCCGCGCGAAGTCACCGCGCCGGTAATCGCGCCCGGCGGCGCCTTCACCCCGGGGGTGGCCGATCTGGATGTGCGGCTGACGCGCGGACCCGAACACACGATCACCGCGCAGATCGGCCAATCGAGCGGCCAGGGCTTTGAAATCGGCGGAAGCTGGGAAGATCGCAACTTTTTCCCGCCCGAAGGCATGCTGCGCGTGCGCGCGGTGCTGGGCACGCGCGAACAGATGATCGGCACGACATTCCGCCGCAGCAATTTCCTTGCCCGCGATCAGGCGCTGAATGCCGATCTTTATGCCCAGGTGCAGAACACCGACGCCTATGACGCGCACACGCTGTCGGCGATTGCCAGCCTCGACAAACAGAGCACGCTGCTGTTCCAGAAAAAATGGGCCTATTCGCTGGGGCTGAAAGTGATCGCCACGCGCGAATTGCTGGCTGGTGCGGCACCGGGCACGCCGTTCACCGCCTATTTCATCGGTGCGTTGCCGATGAAGCTGGCGTTTGATGGCAGCAACAATCTGCTCGATCCGGTGCGCGGGGTGCGGCTGGCGGTGACGGTGTCGCCCGCCATTTCGATCCAGAACGGCCCGCGGTCGTCCTATGTGCTGACCCAGGCCGATGCCAGCGCCTATCGCGCGGTATCGGGCAGCGTGGTGCTGGCCGCACGCACGCGGATTGGCGCGATCAACGGCACCGCAATTGGCAATATCGCCCCGTCGCAGCGGCTTTATGCCGGCGGCGGCGGTTCGATCCGAGGCTTTGCCTATCAGGGCGTGGGGCCCCAGGATGCCAGCGGCAATCCCGTGGGCGGGCTGTCGCTGGCCGAATTTTCGCTGGAGGCGCGGGTACGCACCCCGCTGTTTGATGGCGGGCTGAGCGTGGTTCCGTTTGTCGATGCCGGGATGATCGGCGAAACCCCCACGCCCACCATGCGCAGCGCGCGCATCGGCGCCGGCATCGGCGTGCGGTACAAGACCAATTTCGGCCCGATCCGCTTTGACATCGGCACCCCGCTCAATCCCCGGCCGGGCGACAGCCGGATCGGCGTCTATATTGCGCTGGGGCAGGCATTCTGATGGTCGCGCCGAAACCCGACCCGGCAACCGCGCCCGAAAGCGAATCCGGTCCCCCGCCGCGCCGGTTCGTTGCCGTGTTGCGGCTGGTGCGCACGATCGTGCTGGGCGTGCTGGCGCTCGCGGCGATCGGGTTGGTGGTGCTCGATTCGCCGCTCGGCCACCGGCTGGTGACCGATCGCATCGCCGCGCTGAAACTGCAAAGCGGGCTGGTGATCACCATCGGGCGAATCGATGGATCGCTGTTTGGCGCGGCGCAATTGCACGATGTGGTGCTGGCCGATCCGCGCGGGCGGTTCATGACCGTGCCCGAGGTCGATCTGGATTGGCGGCCGATGCCCGCGCTGTGGCTCGCGCTGGGCACGGGCGGCGGGCTCGATATTCGCAATCTGGCGCTGCATCGCGGGCTGCTGCTGCGCGCGCCGCACCTCAATCCGGCCGATCCCAACGCGCCGATCCTGCCCGATTTCGATATCCGCATCGACCGGCTGGCGGTCGACGGGTTGACCGTGGCGCCGGGGCTGGCGGGCGCACGGCGGCGCATCGATCTGACAGCGCGTGCGCGCGTTGCCGGCGGGCGCGTGCTGCTCGATTGCCACGGCCGGCTGGGCGGGCATGACAAACTGGCGCTGCATCTCGACAGCGCACCCGATCGCGACACGTTTGCGCTCGATCTCGATTATCGCGCGCCGCAGGGCGGGCTGCTCGCGGGTCTGACCGGCATGCACCGCACCGTGCTGGCGCAAATTGGCGGCGCGGGGCACTTTTCCGATTGGCACGGCTGGTTGCTGGCGCAGGCCGATGCGCGGCGCGTGGCCGGCGGGCTGATCAGCATGCGCGCGGGGGCCATCGGCCTGTCGATGCTGCTGCACCCCGATGCCACGTTCGATGCGGGGGGCAACACGCTGGCGCAATTGGCCGGAGACCGCGCCGGGCTGACATTTGCCGGCACGATGGCTGGCGGGCGGATCGACGGGCACACCCACCTGGCCAATGCGCTGGGCACGATCGATGCCCGGGGGCCGATCGATCTGGCACACAATCGCGCCGAGGGCCTGGGCGTGATCGTGAAGCTGGTGCGGCCCGATCTGCTGCCCGCGGCATGGCGCGCGGTGGTGCGGGCGGGCACTGCCACGCTGACTGCGCAAATCGATGGTCCGTTTGGCGATCTTGCCATTCGCCACAGCCTGGCGCTGGCCGGCCTGGAGGCATCGGGAGTGCGCTTTGACAGGCTGCACACCGCAGGGGTGGCGCGCTGGCATGGCGGCCGGCTGGATGTGCCGGTCATGGCCGATGCCGCGCGGATTGCCACCGGCACGCCCTGGCTGGATCAGCGGCTGGCGCATGCGCGGGGAACCGGCACGCTGCGGCTGGTCGGCACGGCGCTGTCGGGCGACAATCTGCGCGTGGCGGGGCCGGGGCTGGGCGCCAATCTGGCGCTGAAGGTCGATCTGTGGCGCGGCGCGCTGGCGCTGGCGGGCCGGGTCGATGCGCGCGGGGTGGCCGTGCCGCAACTGGGCACGGTCGATGCCGTGGCCAAGGGCGTGATCGCCCTGGGGCAGCGCGTGCCGTGGACCATGGCGGTGAATTATGCCGGCAGCGTCAGCCGCTTTGCCAATTCCGGGGTTACCGCCTTTGCCGGGCCGCGCGCGCGCGTTTCGGGCAGCCTGCACTGGGGCGCGTCGCGGCCGCTGCAATTGCCCGCTATGGCCATCGTTGCGGACCGGGTGCACCTGACTGCCGCGCTGGTTTATGCGCATGACGGCGCGCTGACGCTTTCGGCGCAGGGTCATCATGCCGATTATGGCCCGTTCGATGCCGCGGCCACGATCGACCGGCAGGGCACGCAGGCCACGGCGCATTTTGCCGATCCGCTGCCCGCCGCCGGGGTCCATGCGCTGGCGCTGACCCTGGCCAGCACGCCGGGCGGATATCGCATCGATGCCGGCGCGCAATCGCGGCTGGGGCCGCTGGCGGCACGGCTCGATCTGGCGATGCCGCCCGATGCCGGAGCCGGTGCGGGGGCGGCCGGCGGCGCGCATGATCCGGTGCGCATCACGCTCAGCCAGGCGCGCCTGTTCGATACACAGCTTGCCGGAACCTTCACGCTGGGCGCCGATGGGGTGGATGGCGATCTGTTGCTTGCCGGCGGGGGGATCGATGGCACGGTGCATTGTGCCGGGCGGCCCGATGGGCAGGCGATCGATGGCACGGTCAATGCCCATGATGCGCGGTTTGGCCCAGACCGGCGGATTGCCATTGCCCAGGCCAAGCTGACGGCAAAGGCGCTGTTTTCCAGCGCAAACGCCACGGTGGAAAGCACGCTTCAGGCCCAGGGCGTGGCAGTGGGCGGGCTGTTCATCGGGCGGCTGCTGGCCGATGCGACCATGGTCAACGGGTCGGGCTCGGTCACTGCGTCGCTTGCCGGGCGGCGCGGCACGCGGCTGGCGCTGCAGGGCACGGCGGCATTCACGCCCACGCGGGTGATTGCGTTTGTGGCGGGCGATTATGCCGGCAACACGATCACCATGCCGCGCCGCGCGATTGTGAACCGCACCGATGCCGGCTGGCAACTGGAACCCAGCCAGATCAATTTCGGCAGCGGCGCGGTGATCGCCAATGGCAGTATCGGATCGGGATCGGGCGCGGATACGGCCACGCGGCTGCATCTGGCGGTGTCGCGCATGCCTTTGTCGGCGCTTGATATCGTCTATGCCGATCTCGGGCTGGGGGGCTATGCCTCGGGCGTGATCGATTATCGCAACGATCACAGCGGCGCGCCCGAAGGCCATGCCGCGATGACCGTGCTGGGGATGACGCGATCGGGGCTGGTGCTGACATCACGCCCGCTCGATCTGGCGCTGACGGCCGCGCTCGATGCGCGCGCGCTGCAGGTGCGCGCCGTCGCGCGTGAAGGCACCGCGCCGCGCATGCGTCTGCAGGCACTGGTGACCGATCTGCCGCGCGGCGGCTCGATGCTCGAACGGCTGCGCGGCGGCGCCTTGCGCGCGCATCTGCGCTATGCCGGACCGGCCGACGCGCTGTGGCGGCTGGCGGCGATTGATGCCTTTGATCTGACCGGGCCGGTGGGTCTTGCCGCCGATGTGGCGGGATCGATCGATGCGCCGGTGCTGACCGGCGCCGTGGTCAGCCACGATCTGCGCGCGCAAAGCGCGATCAGCGGGTCAGACATCCGCGCCATCGATCTGGTGGGCAGCTTCAACGCGGCGCAGCTTTCGCTGTCGCATTTCACCGGCACCACGCCGGGTGGCGGGCGCATCGCCGGCAGCGGCTCGATCGATTTCAGCGATGCCACGACCGCACGGCCAAAGCTGGATCTGCGGATTGGCGCAACCAATGCCGAATTGCTCAACCGCCCCGAAATGGGCGCCACGATCACCGGGCCGATCCGCATCGTGTCGGATGGCCATGGCGGCACCGTGGCCGGGCGGCTGCACATCGATCGCGCGCGGTGGGTGCTGGGGCGCACCACCGCGGGGCAAAGCCTGCCGACCATCGCCGTGACCGAGCGCAACACCGCCGCCGATGTCGCCCCCCCGCCGCCGCGCGGATTGCCGTGGAAACTGCTGATCGATGCCAGCGGGGCCAATCGCATCGACGTGCGCGGGCTGGGGCTGGAAAGCGAATGGCAGGCCGATGTGCGGATGCGCGGCGATACCACCACGCCGCAGATTTTCGGCAGCGCCGATGTGATCCGCGGCAGTTACGAATTTGCCGGCAAGCGGTTTGATCTGTCGCGCGGGCGCATCCGCTTCAACGGCGAAGTGCCGATCGATCCGCAGCTCGATATCGTCGCCACCGGCGATGCCAACGATATTTCCGCCACGATCAGCATTGGCGGATCGGCAGCGCGGCCGCAGATCAGCTTTGCCTCCACCCCGTCCCTGCCCGAAGAGGAATTGCTCAGCCGCATCCTGTTTGGCAGCTCGATCGCGCAGATTTCCGCGCCAGAGGCGGTGCAATTGGCCGCCGCGCTGGCCGCGCTGCGCGGCGGCGGCGGGCTCGATCCGATCAACAAGCTGCGCGGGGCGATCGGGCTGGACCGGCTGCGCGTGCTCAGCGCCGATCCCTCCATCGGGCGCGGCACGGCGCTGGCCGTGGGCAAATACCTGGGCCGCCGCTTCTTTGTCGAGCTGGTGACCGACGGGCACGGATACAGCGCCAGCTCGATCGAATTTCGCCTGACTCGCTGGCTGTCGCTGCTGGGCACGATTTCCACGGTCTATGACGAATCTGTCAGCCTGAAATACAGCAAGGATTATTGATCGGCCCAAAAACGACCTGCCTGTCGGTGTCATGACACGAAAAATTACAATTCGCGGCTCCTCTTTTCACCGTGCTGTCATAGCGATGCGCTTGAACTGTCATGGTGAATGTTTTCAGCTCTCGAACAGCAGGCGGCGGGGCCCGGCCGATCTGCGATCTCACCCAAAGCTACGCGCCGGTCGGTGGGGGTGGCATTGGCACCTATTTGCGCCAGAAACGCGATTATGTGCTGGCCCATGGCGATCAGCGACTGTTGCAGATCGTGCCCGGTCCCGAAGACCGCGTGATTGAAAACGGCCGCCACGTCTGGGTGGAAATCGGCGCCGAACAAGTGCGCGGCAGCCCCAATTACCGGTTCATCACCCGCACCAGGGCCGTGCGCGAAGTGCTGGAACGCTACCGCCCGCAGATCATCGAATCGCAATGCCCCTGGGTTCTGCCGTGGACCGCGATCAATTATCGCCGCGCCCATCCCGATACCGCGCTGGTGGCCGGCTATCACACCGATTTTCCCAATACCCATGTCTATCGCGTGGGCGCGGCGCTGTTCGGCGATTTCGTGGCGCGGGGGCTGCGGCGGCTTTCGGCAGGCTATGCCGAGATCACCTATCGCGAATTTGACCGGGTCTATACCCTGGGGCAGGATATGCGCGGCGCGCTCACGCAATATGGCGTGGCGCATGTCGATGTGCTGTCGCTGGGGGTCGATGCCGCGACGTTCCATCCGCAATGCCGTGATCCCGGCCTGCGTGCGGCGCTCGGCCTGCCCCAATCCGGCCCGTTGCTGATCTATGCCGGGCGGCTGGACAATGAAAAGCGCGCCGACCGGCTGATGGCGATGTTTCGCGCGCTGCCGGCCGATCTGGGCGCCTCGATGATCCTGGTCGGCGATGGCAAATTGCGCGATTCGCTGGCCGAGGCGGCGCGCGGCCTGCGGGTGGTGCTGCCCGGATATTGCGCCGACCGGGCAAAGCTGGCGCGGCTGCTCGCCTCTGCCGATATCTATGTGTCGGCCATGGCCGATGAAACCTTTGGCCTGTCGGTGCTTGAGGCGCAGGCCTGCGGGCTGCCGGTGGTGGGTTTTGCCAGCGGGGCAATGATCCAGCGCGTGCCCCCGGCGCTGGGCACTTTGGTGCCGCTGGACGATGTGGCGGCGATGGCGCGCGCGGTTGTGTCAATCTGGCACAGCGATCCCGCCGCGATCGGAGCGCGCGCGCGCGCGCATGTGGTCCAGGCCTTTTCGTGGGATCAGACGTTCATGACCTTGTTTGGCGAAGTCTATCCGCGCGCGCAAACCGCAGCGTGGCGCCGTCTGACGCGCGCCGGCTGGCTCCGCCGCCCGTTGGCACAGCCCCTTCTGGCGGGCCAGCGCACCGGCTGAGCGGGTTTCGGGCCCGCATGCCGGATTCGTCCAATACGTATTTGTCACTAAACCGTTCGTTCACACGTGTCTTGTGCCGCAATGGCGATTCGCATCACCGTGGTGGTGGTCCGGAACAGGCGGGCGATGCGGTCCGCGCCATCGGGCCGCATCGGGTGGGGATGATCACATGGCAGGTTCTACGGTTACCGGTGCAGCCGGGGCAAACGGTGCAAACGGCGCGGGTTTCGGCGGGGCGGGTGCGGCCGGCAGTGCCGGGGTCACGGTTTCCGATTCCAACAATTACAACACGGGCGGGATCACCACCGACACCTACATCGGCGGCGCAGGCGGCAATGGTGGCAATGGCAGCAATGCCGTGCTCACCCTTTCCGGCTATGCCGGGCCCGGCGGCGCTGGCGGCGCTGGCGGCGCAGGCGGGTCGGTCCTGGCCGGCCCATCGCTCACCACCGCGACCGGCCCGGCAGAGCTTGATGTCAATGCCATCGGCGGGGTGGGTGGCAATGGCGGCTTTGGCGGCGCCGGTGCGCCCAGCGGTGCAGGCGGGGCCGGCGGCCTGGGCGGTCTGGTCAACGCATCGGCGCTCGTCAGTGCGAGCACCGGGTTTGCCGGCACCCTGACCCTGGCCATCAACGCCACCGGCGGGGCCGGTGGCACGGCCAGCGGTGTCGGCGCGATTGCCGGTGCCGGGGGAACCGCAGTGATCGGCAACTCGTCGGCCACGAACAGCATCAGCGGCGATGCCACTGCAAGTGTTTCGCAGACCAGCGGCGCCGGCGGTGCGGGGCTGAATGGCGCCACCGGCGGGGCCGGGGCCAGCTCAAGCCTGACCAATGCAGTCTCTGCCCTGTCCTACGGCAATACGGTCATGAGCCAGTCCGCCACCGGCGGCGCCGGGGGGCAGTCGGACATTGGCACCGCGGGCGCTGCCGGATCGGCGCAATCTGCCCTTACCTTCAGCGGGTACTTCACGCCGACTGCGCTCGGCACTTATGTCCGTGCCACCGGGGGGGTGGGCGGCAACACCGGCAGCGGCACGGCCACTGTCGGGGGTGCTGCCTCGGCACAGGTAACCACGACCAGCTATTCGAACTACACTTCGACCTTGGCCGCCGCCACAGGCGGGCAGGGTGGCAGTGCCACGGTCAATGCCAACGGGGCTGCCGGCGGCACGGCCACCGCGAAATCTTCCGCAACAGGCTATGGCACGGTTATCAGCCAGAGCGAATCTTCTGGCGGCACCGGCGGCGATGCGGCCGGATCGGGCAAAACCGCGGGCGCCGGCGGGGTGGCATCGGGCACCACGGCGTCTGTCCAGGCCTATGGCACTAATGCCAGGGCGCAGGTCTATCAGGGGGGCGGTGCAGGTGGCAATGGTTCGAACGGTGCCTCCGGGGGTGCGGGCGCTGCATCGACGCTGATCAACGCCGTTTCCGGCCAGTCGTATCTGGGCACATTGGGCCTCAACCAGACGGCTGTCGGCGGATCGGGCGGCAGCACCACCAACGGCGCCGCCGGTGCCGCTGGGGCGGCCGTATCGAACCTTGCCTACGATGATCGCCCCAGTTCCTATGTCAGCTCGCTGGTAGCGGGCAATGTTACTGCCCGGGGTGGCGCTGGGGGCAGCACCCAAACCGGCACCGCCACTGCAGGCGCCACAGCCAGTTCTTCGGCCTCGATCATCGGCAACCAGGCGGTGCAGGCCTATGTGTACAGCTCTGGCGGCGGAGGTGGCAGCACTGCCACTGCGGGCAACGCGGCCAGCGGCGGCACGGCGACTGCCACCAGCACGGGCCGATCGGTCGACACCGGGGGCAGCGCGGTCGATGTGAGCGCCCTTGTCGGCGCCGGCAATGGCGGCTCGGCGAACGGAGCGGGGTACACCGGCGGAGACGGCGGGGTGGCCTCGGGCGTGACGGCGCGCGGGATCACCGCGGGCTATGGCACGGTTACCGTCTCCGTCCGCCAGATCGGCGGTTCGGGCGGATCGGGTACTGGCGGAGCCAATGGTGGCGCCGGCGCGGCCTCGACCGCGGTCAACAGCGTATCCGGCGTGACCGTCGGCGGCGTGCTGAACCTCAATGAAACCGCCTTGGGCGGCTGGGCCGGCTATTCGGACACCGGCCTTGCCGGTGCGGCCGGATCGGGCACGGCGTTGCTCAATTTCAACGATCTGGCCAATCCCACCACCAGCGCCCAGGTCATCGGCAACACCACTGCCGATGGCGGCACTGGTGGCGGCACGAACAGCGGCACCGCCAGTGCCGGCGGGGTGGCTTCGTCCACCGTGCAATTGACCGGGCTGCTGACCGTCACTGCCAAGGCCTATGCCGTGGGCGGCAACGGCGGGGGCGGCGGTACGGACGGGGTCAGCGCGGCCAGCGGGATGACCGGAGGCACGGCGATCGGGCATGCCACGGCCGTTTCGACGGCCATCGGCCGTGCCCCTGCCAGCTTCACCGTGGCCGCCACGGCCAATACCAACGGTGGTTTTGGTGGCAATGCACTGGGTGCTGGCAAATTGGCCGGTGCGGGGGCTTCGGTGGCCGGGTCAAGCGCGCGCGCCACCTCTGCCTCGGCCGAGACGGTGCAGGCCACCGTCAACCAGGCCGGGGGCAATGGCGGCAACGCATTTTCCGGCGCGACCGCGGGTGCGGGCGGCGCTTCGTCTTTGATCAATGCGGTATCGGGGTTCAGCAACGGGGGATCGCTGGCGCTGACCCAGAGCGCGACTGGCGGCGCCGGCGGCCTGGGGTTCAATGGCAGTGCCGCAGGGGCGGGCGGTGCCGCGCTGTCCAGCCTGACCTTTGCCGATATGGCCAACCCCACCCAAAGCGCCACGGTTACGGGCGAAGCCGATGCCACCGGCGGTGATGGCGGCAGCACCGCCAACAACACCGTGGCATTTGGTGGCGGTGCCACGGCATCGATCGATCTGTCGGGCGCAAACACGGTTGCCGCCAAATCCGGCGCGATCGGCGGGGCGGGTGGCACGGCCGGCGGCGGGGCCAGTGGCAGGGCCGGCGGCGCCGCGCAGGCAAAGGCCGCGGCATCGACCGGCAGCACGACCCTTGGCGCCACGGCCACGGCCGTGGCCAGCGGCGGAATGGGCGGGAATGCCAGCGGGGCCGGCTTTGCCGGTGGCCAGGGCGGTGCGGCGATCGTATCGTCGGCGCGCGCGGCCACCGCCGGCACCGGCACGGCCACGGCCACCGCCACCGCCAACGGCGGCAATGGCGGCAACGGCGTTTCAGGGGCTGATGGCGGAGCCGGGGGCAGTGCCCAGGCGATCAACGCGGTTTGGGGCCAGGCGGTTGGCGGCACGCTGAGCCTGCTGCAATCCGCCAATGGCGGGCAGGGCGGAAGCAGCGATGGTGCGGGCGCCGGCGGTGTGGGCGGTTCGGCCAAATCAACCTTCAACTTTGTCGATGCCGGCGGCATCAGCGGCTGGATCACTGGCGAGGCTGACGCCACGGGCGGGCAGGGCGGCACCTCGGCCAGCAGCATTTCGGGTGCGGGTGGCGGGGCGAATGCCGCCGCCGCGGCAACCGGCGGAAGTTTCGTGCGGACCGTTGGCAAGGCACTTGGCGGCGCCGGCGGCATGGGTGCCGCCGGCGGCATGGGTGCCGCCGGCGGGCGCGCCACCGTTGCCGTGCGGGCACAGTCTTCGGCCACGGGCTCGAATACCGCCTCGGCCGAAGGCACGGCCATCGGCGGCGGCGGTGGCAATGCCAGCGGTTCGGGCCATGGCGCGGGCAATGGCGGCATTGCGCGCTCGTCGACCGCTTTTGCCGCGATCGCCGGCACGGGTGTGGCCACGGCGCGGCTGGATCAGCGCAGCGGCAACGGCGGCATCGGTTCGGCCGGCGCAAATGGCGGCAATGGCGGCTATTCCAAACTGGTCAACGCGGTGAGTACGCTCAGCAATGGCGGCTATGAATATCTCACCCAGAATGTGGCAGGCGGCAATGGCGGGGCCTCTGACAGCGGCAACGGCGGCCTGGCCGGCAATGCCACATCGTCACTGACCTTTGACGATACGCGCAATGCCACCCAGGGCAACACGGTGACCGGGGTCGTGGTTGCCGCGGCGGGGGATGGCGGTTCCACCCAGACGGGCCTGGCCGCGGCCGGTGGCGCCTCGAACGCGTCGATCACGCTGACCGGCGCCAATATCGTTTCCGCCACCGCGCAGACCGGGCAATTCGTGCCCAGTGCCCTGCTCGACAATGCCACCGGCGGTTCGGTGCTGACCAATGGCAGCGGCGGCGCGGGCGGGGCCAGCGCGGTCAACGCCACCGCAATCTCCACCAGCAGCGGCTCGGCCAGTGTCACCGCGCTGGCCCAGGGCAGCGGCGGTGCCGGCGGCACCGGAACCGGCAGCGGCTTTTCCGGCGGGGCGGGGGGCCTGGCCAATGTGGCCACTGCGCGCGCGGTCACTGCAGGCGTGGGCCCTGCCAGCGCCACCGCGATGACCGTGGGCGGCGCGGGCGGCAATGGTCTGCTTGGTGCCAATGGCGGCGCCGGTGCTGCGGTCACGCAAGTGTCCACGGCCAGCGGGCAGACCAACGGCGGGCAACTGGGCCTGACTCAAAGTGCCACCGGCGGGGCGGGCGGTTCGTCCGACACCGGCACCGCCGGGGCGGGCGGGGCAGCCACTTCGAACCAGACTTTCGATGACACCCGTCTGTCCACGCGCAGCGCCGGCATCGTTTCTGCCGTCACCGCGATCGGCGGGGCAGGCGGCAATGCCGACAGCGGCACCACCGGCGTCGGCGGCGCCGGGGCGGCGTTCAACAGTGTCAACGGCGCGCGTGCGATCACGCTGACCTCTGCCGGCGTTGGCGGCGCGGGGGGAACGGCCGGGTTCAATGCCAGCGGCGCAGCCGGCGGCACCGGGCGCGCCACGGCCACCGCAACCTCCACCACCACCAGCGTCAGCGATGCCATTTCGGCCACGGCCAACGCCACCGGCGGCACGGGCGGCGCGGGCAGCGGCGCAGGCAAATCCGGCGGCGCCGGCGGGGCGGGCATCGCCAGCACGGCCAAGGCGGTCACGGCCGGGGCGGGCCTTGCCACGGCCTCGGTCACCCAGACCGGCGGGGCCGGCGGGATTGGCAGCGCCGGCGCGGCGGGCGGTGTCGGCGGCGCCAGCACGTTGACCAATGCGGCCGGCGGACAGACCGCAGGCGGCACGCTGACCCTGATCCAGAATGCCACGGCAGGCGCCGGCGGCTATGCCTATGGCGCGGCGGCCGGGGCCGGCGGGGTGGCCACTTCGAACCTTGTGGGCGATGATACCACCGCCACCCCGCAAAGTGCCGGCATCACCGTGCGATCAACCGTGATCGGCGGCGCGGGCGGCGGCACTGATACCGGTACTGCCGGGGTCGGCGGCACTGCCACCACGTCCATCACGCAGACCGGGGCATCCGCCGTCAGCATCATCGCCACGTCCTATGCCGGCGCGGGCGGTTCGGCGGACACCAATGCCTCTGGCGCCACCGGCGGAGCCACGTCAGCCAAGGCGATTGCCACAACCACGGGCAACAGCGCGGTCCAGGCGCTGGCCGTGGCCAATGGCGGCAATGGTGGCCAGGGCACGGGCCGGGGCAAAGCTGGCGGGGCCGGCGCTGCGGCAACCGGCGCCACGGCAGCCGCCACCGGCGGCGGCACCGGCACGGCCACGGCCGAGGCCGATGCCTTTGGCGGCGCGGGCGGCGGTGGACTGCTCGGCGCCAGCGGTGGCGCGGGCGGAGCGGCGCAGCTTTACAATTCGGTCACGGGATCGACCCGGGGCGGATCGCTGATCCTGACGCAAAATGCCACAGGCGGTGCGGGCGGCGCCACCGACAGCGGTGCAGCCGGTGCCGGGGGGCTGGCCCTTTCGGGGGCGAATATCACCGATGCCACCGGCGGCGGTGCCAGCGCCGCGATCGCCGTGACCTTGAATGCCACCGGCGGGGCAGGCGGCAACACCGCCACCGGGGTCGGGGGAGCGGGTGGCACCGCCACCGCCAAGGGCACCGTGGTGGGCACGGCAGCCACCGAATCGCTGACCGCGCGCGCCATCGGCGGTGCCGGCGGGCAAAGCGATGCCGATATCTTTGGCGCGGGCGGCGCGGCCCTGGCCGTGGCCACGCTGACCGGCGGCGCCACCAGCGCGATCACCGACAGCGCAATTGCCACCAACGGCTTTGGCAATTCGTCCCCGGCATCGGCCACGGCCACCGGCACCGGCGGCTCGGGCACGGTCTCGGCGCAATCGGCGGCCACGTTCTCGTTGGCGGGGCTGGGCGCGTTGCTGATCGATTCGGCAGGCGCCTCGGCCAGCACGGTGCTCAGCGGCAACGGCACCGTGGTGGACAGCAGCCAGGATCTGGCGCTGGTGCAGCAGAACACCGCGATGCCCGCGCTCAACACCAGCGCGCAGGGGCTGGCCGTGATCACCGCGGCGCCAAGCCTGACCGACATCAACACGGTGCTGACCAACAATGCGGCGATCAAATCCGCCTTTGCCATCTCGCCCAGCTATTTCGGCATCGCGCAACTGGGCGGTCGCTATTCCACGGCGGGCAACGGCAAACCCGAAACCACCACCACCTCGGTCAACCTGTCGGTTGATCTGGGCATGCTGACGCCGCTGCAGGATCTGCTGATCGGTTTTTACGGCGGCACCGTGCTGGGCACCGGGGTGACCGGGGTCACGCTGACGGTGGTGGCCAACGGCAGCACGCTGCTGACCCAGTCGTTTGCCAGCGGGACAGCGGCACAGGCCTATTTCACCAACAAGGCGGTCGATCTCGGCTCTCTGGCGGGCAGCCTCTATTCGGGTGGGGTGGCCAACATCACCGTCACGCTGGCGGTCACCTCCACCTCGGCGGGATCGGGCTTCTATGGCCAGATGCTGATCGGCGATCCGCCGCCGGCCGCCGCCACGCGGGCGCCGACCAACCCGTTCGATGCCCATGCCCACCGGCTTGGCGCAGACGCGATCGGCGGCACGATCGGCACGGCGGCAACGGCTGACCTGGCAGGGGCATCGCCCTTTGCCGGCGCCTCGTCACCGCGCCTGCATCGGGCCGGCCGCCTGGCTGCCTGATACCAATGTGCAGTGAGCTTCGCTCATCGCACATTGGTATAAGCCCGCGCCGCGCCTGATATGACACAAAAAAAGGGGCGCCGCCGGGCGCCCCTTTTCCTGCGTCAGCGCATGACAGTTCAGGCGTTGACGATGGTTTTCACTTCCATGAAATCCTTCAGGCCGTGGCGGCCACCTTCGCGACCATTGCCCGACTGCTTGTAGCCGCCGAACGCGCCGCCTTTCACGCCGCCCCACTGGTTCACCGCAACCAGCCCGGCACGCAGCTTGCCCACCACGGCCTTGGCCGCTTCGGGATCGCCGGTGACGGTGGCCGAAAGGCCATAGCTGGTGCGATTGGCCAGTTCGATCGCGTCATCCATATCGGTATAGGTGGTGATCGTCGCGACCGGGCCGAACGTTTCTTCGTGGAAGATCGTCATGTCGGGGGTCACGTCGGAAAACACCGTCGGGCGGATGTAATACCCGCGGTTGACGCTGTCGGGCAGACCGGGACCGCCCTGCAGCAGGCTGGCGCCTTCTTCGATCGATTTTTCGATCAGGCCCTGGATCTTGGTCCATTGGGCCTTGTTTACCACCGGGCCGATATGCGCGCCTTCTTCGGTCGGGGGGCCAACTTTGACCGCGGCGAAGTAATCGCGCACAAACGCTTCGGCTTCGGCCTTGCGCGCGGCGGGCACCAGGATGCGCGTCGGCGCGATGCAGCTTTGCCCGGTGTTGGCGATCACGCCCGACAGCGTCGCCGGCAGGTTGGCGGCAAAATCGGCGTCTTCAAGCACCAGATTGGGCGATTTGCCGCCCAGTTCCTGGTGTACGCGCTTCACCGTGTCGGCCGCGTTCTTGGCAATCTGGATGCCGGCGCGGGTCGATCCGGTAAAGCTGACCATATCGACATCGACATGCCTGGTCAGCGCCACACCCACGCCCAGGCCATCGCCCTGCACCAGGTTGAACACGCCCGGGGGCACGCCTGCGGCATCGAGCACTTCGGCAAAGATCGCCGCGTTCGACGGGCATTCTTCCGAAGGTTTCAGGATCACGGTGTTGCCGGCCAGGATGCAGGGCGCGATCTTGGCGCAGATCTGGTTGAGCGGCCAGTTCCACGGGGTGATCGCGGCAACCACGCCGATCGGTTCATAGACGATGCGCGCATTGGCGCCGGGCACCGCTTCTTCCCAATGGAACCCGTCGAGCGCTTCGACCGAACCCAGCAGATAGCCGATGCCCGCGCCGGTCTGCGCCGTGCCGGCAAAGGACAGCGGGGCGCCCATTTCTTCGCTGATCACCGCGGCAAAGTCGGGAATCCGCTTTTTGTATTCGGCGATGATGCGTTCGAGCAGCGCCTTGCGCTCGGCCAGCGGGGTCTGGCTATAGCTGACAAAGGCGCGCTTGGCGGCGGCCACGGCCTTGTTCACGTCGGCATCGCTGCCCAGCATGATCGCGGCGCAGGGTTCTTCGGTGGCGGGGTTGATCACCTCGTACCGGCGACCGCCTTCGCTATCCACCCATTGCCCATCGATATAATGTTTCAACAGTTCGCGCATGATTCCTCCGACGGCGCGGAATTTTGCTCCCGCCGTTCGCGCGCACTCTGGCGCGGCGTGGCCAAATTGCAAGACTGATGGGGGGGCACGGTGCCGGGATCGCGCCGGTCCGCATCGCAATGGCCATTGCGGCCAAGTCGCGCGCGTCCGGGCGGGATTTTACAGAGGATAAATGGTTTGCAACGCTAACGTTTTGTTCGCCTTCGCCCGCGTATGGCGGTGCGATGGGTCTAGTGCCAGCCAGACGTTCCGATGCAGAGCGGCAGATCGCGTCCGGGCTTCGCACCGGATGGGTTGCGCTCGCCACGTTTCTGGGGCTGATCGCGCTGTCGGCGGCGCTGGTGGTGGCATTCGAACACGCGATCGCGGTGGCCGAAGATCTGAGCCACGAAGATGAACGCCTGCTGGTCAGCCGGTTCCTCGCGCGCACCATGGAATCCGAAGTCAGCGCCCAGATCGGCCTGATAAACTGGGACGAAACGATCGCCCATATCGATGCCGCGCCGCATTCGCCGCGCGACATGGCCTGGCTTGATCGCGAATTCGGCAGCTATGCGTGGCTGATGTTCAAAACCGACCATGCCTTTCTGGTGCGCGCCGATGGCACGCCGTTGCGCGGGTGGGCTTTGGGCGCGCCGGTCGATGCCGCGCAGATTGCGCCGCTTCGCGCCACGATTGCCGCGCTGATCGCGACGAGCATGCGCCCGGGCATGACCCTGGGCAATGAAGCCGGCCAGATCCGCCTGGCCGATGGCGCGCGCTGGCCGGTCGATCGCAGCGGCATGCCGCTGCCGCGCTGGGCCGGCGGGCTGGTGCGGGTGGGCGGCAATCCGGAGATCATCACCACAGGGTCGGTCGTGCCCGACAAAGTGGCCGGGCTGTTTACCCATGCGCCGGTCTATTTCGTCACGCTGCGCCCGCTGGCGCCGCTGGCGCTCGGGCGGATGCGGCGCGATCTGCTGCTGCCCGATCTGGGGGTGACTGCGCGGCCTGCCCGCACTGCGCTGGATAATGCCATTCCGTTGGCCGCGCCCGATGGCACCGCGCTGGGCTGGCTGCGGTGGACGCCGAAAAGCCCCGGCCCGATCAAGCTGCAACGCGCCGCGCCGATGCTGTGGGGATGGATGCTGCTGTTTGCCGGCGTGTTGATCGGCGGCAGCGTGGTGCTGCGCCGCAGTTGGCGGATTGCGCGCGAACTGCTCGCCAGCGAGGCGCAGGCGCGGCACAATGCGCTGCACGATGCGATGTCGGGCCTGCCCAACCGGGTGCATTACATGCAGCGGCTGCGCCAGGATCTGGCCGCCTGCATCGGCGGGCAGGCGCGCGGAGACGTGTTTGTCGGCTATATCGACCTCGATGCGTTCAAAGTGATCAACGATACGCTGGGCCACCATGTCGGCGATGAAGTGGTGCGCCAGGTGGCGCTGCGGCTGCGGCGCAAGCTGCCCGCGGGCGATTTCATCGCGCGCTTTGGCGGGGATGAATTCGTCGTGCTGCGCCGCGCCGAAGGCGGGCGGGCGATGGCCGATCAGCTGGGCCGCCAGATCATGGCCGTGCTGGATGAACCGTTCACCATTTCGGGCAGCGTGATCGACATGACCTGTTCGTGCGGGATCAGCTGGGGCCCGGCGCAAAGCGAAGACCCGGGCGAATTGCTGCGCCGCGCCGATATCGCGCTCTATCGCGCCAAACAGCGCGGCCGTGCGCGCTATCGCTGCTTTACCCGCGATATGGATGCCAGCGTGAAATTGCGGCTGGAGCTGGAAATGGAGCTGCGCCGGGCGATCGCGCGCGACGAGCTGACCATTGCCTATCAACCGATTGTCAGCCTGGGCACCGGCGAAATCCAGGGGGTGGAGGCGCTGCTGCGCTGGCACCATCCCGAACGCGGCGCGATCCGCCCCGATCTGTTCGTGCCGATTGCCGAAAAGGGCGGGCTGATGATCGTGCTGGGCAACTGGATCCTGCGCGCGGTGTTTGGCGCGTGCCGCGATTGGCCGAGTTGCGACATTTCGGTCAACTTGTCGCCGCTGCAGATCATGGCCGGCGATTTTGTCGCGACGATGGCGGCGATCGTGAAGGAAACCGGCATCGATCCGTGGCGCGTGGTGCTGGAAGTGACCGAGGGCGTGATGCTCGACCGGTCGGACCACGTACTGGCCACTTTGCGCGAACTGAACCGCATGGGGTTCCGCATTGCGCTCGATGATTTCGGCAAAGGCTATTCCAGCCTCAGCTATTTGCGGCTGTTCCAGTTCGAACGGATCAAGATCGACCGGGCGTTCGTGTCGAATATCGAAACCGATGCCGATGCCAATGCGATCTTGTGCACGATCGCCTCGCTGGGCCACAGCCTGCGGATGAAAGTCGTTGCCGAAGGGGTGGAAACCGAAACCCAGCGCCGCCTGGTGCAGGCCGCCGGGTGCGAACTGGGCCAGGGCTATCTGTTCTGGAAACCGATGTCGGCCGATGCCATGCGCGCGCTGCTCGATGCGCAGTCGGACCGGCGGGTGCTGAAACTGGCCTGATCAGATTGCGCTGCAAGGGGCACAGGCCCCACAGGCATCAACCCTGCGTAGGGGCCGACGCGCTGCTGGCGGTTTCGGTCGCCGGATAGATGAAGCCGAATGCGGGCGAGGGGCGCAGGCCCAGCGAACCGGTGGGGGCATACCACACGCGCACTTGCGACCAGTCACCGGCGTCGGACACGTCCACCGCGACCACGCCGCGTTCGACCATGCCCGGGCGCGACCAATTGGCGTGGTTGATCAGCACGTGGCGATCATCCAGCACTTTGCTCACCACCGCAACATGGCCCATCGGCATTGCGCGGGTGGCGCGAAAGGCCAGCACGGCGCCGGCGCGCGGTGCATTGCCGCGGGTATAGACCCCATCGGCATGGCCCCACCAATCGCGCGCATTGCCCGAAAGCTGCACTGCGGAAACGGCCCTTGCGTAAGTTACGCATTGCAGGCGGGCCTGCGCCGCAACGGGAACGGCTGCGGCCGTGGCCAAAGCGACAATTCCGGTAAGGGTGCGAAGGATCGATCGGGCGTTCATGGGATCATACCTAGGGAATTCTCCCGATTCGCGAACCCCGCGGCGGTTCGGTTCACCGTGACCGTCCCACCGTTCATCCCGCATTTATCTTCGGCTGTGGATTTGTGTGCGTTGCAACATATTGGGCGGCAGCAACGGGGCGGCAGCAGCAAGAGGGGGGGGCAACGAAAAAGGCGCCCGGACCAATGGTCCGGGCGCCCCTTCAGGCGACAATGCCGCCGATTGCGATCAGGCGCTGTAGTACATATCGAATTCCACCGCCGACGGGGTGGTTTCCCAACGCGACACTTCGGGCCACTTCAGCTCCATATAGGCTTCGATCTGGTCCTTGGTGAACACGCCGCCTTCGATCAGGAAGTCGTGATCGGCCGCCAGCGAATCGAGCGCTTCGCGCAGCGATCCGCACACTGTCGGCACCATCGACAGTTCTTCGGGCGGCAGGTCATAGAGGTTCTTGTCCATGGCTTCACCGGGGTGGATCTTGTTCTTGATCCCGTCGAGCCCGGCCATCAGCATCGCCGCATAGCACAGATAGGGGTTGGCCATCGCATCGGGGAAACGGAATTCCACGCGCTTTGCCTTGGCACCCGCGCCATAGGGGATGCGGCACGATGCCGAACGGTTGCGCGCCGAATAGGCCAGCAGCACCGGCGCTTCAAAACCCGGAACCAGCCGCTTGTAGCTGTTGGTGGTGGGGTTGGTGAAGGCGTTCAGCGCCTTGGCATGCTTGATCACGCCGCCGATGAAATAGAGGCACATGTCCGACAGGCCGGCATAGCCGTTGCCGGCAAACAGCGGTTTGCCTTCCGACCAGATCGACATGTGGGTGTGCATGCCCGATCCGTTGTCGGCCTTGATCGGCTTGGGCATGAACGTCGCCGTCTTGCCATAGGCCTGCGCCACCTGGTGGACGACATACTTGTAGATCTGCATGCGGTCGGCGGTCTGCACCAGCGTGCCAAACGTCAGGCCCAGTTCGTGCTGCGCTGCGGCCACTTCGTGGTGATGCTTGTCGCAGGGCAGGCCGATGTCGAGCATCGTCTTGACCATTTCGCCGCGGATATCGACCAGGCTGTCAACCGGGGCAACCGGGAAATAGCCGCCCTTGGCACGCGGGCGGTGGCCCATGTTGCCCACGTCATACGTGCGGTTGGTGTTGGTCGGCAGCTCGATATCGTCGATGCGGAAACCGTTGCCGTCATACCCGTCGTAAAACTTCACATCGTCAAACACGAAGAATTCGGCTTCGGGCCCGACATAGATCGTGTCGCCAATGCCGGTTGCCTTCAAAAAGGCTTCGGCACGCTTGGCGGTGGAGCGCGGATCGCGGGTGTAGAGTTCGCCCGTCGACGGTTCGACGATGTCGCAGTTGATGATCAGCATCGGCGAGGCCGAGAACGGATCGATCCACACCGCGTCCAGATCGGGCTTCAGAATCATGTCGGATTCGTTGATCGCCTTCCACCCTTCGATCGACGAGCCGTCGAACATCAGGCCGGCTTCAAGCTCATCCTCGCCGAGCACCGAGGCGACCATGGTCAGGTGCTGCCACTTGCCCTTGGGGTCGGTGAAACGCAGATCGACCCATTCGATTTCCTCGTCCTTGATGCGGGCGATGATGTCCTTAGCAGTTGCCATTGCTGGTCCTTTTCGTTGCCCGCGTCCAGCGGGGCCATATGATGAAAATGTAACGGGGTGTTGTTGGCGACCGGCGCCCCGGGATGCGGGGTGCAGGCGCCCTTAAGAATGCGCCCTCACAGATTGTGCCCTGTCAGATTGCGTCGTCGTCGCGTTCTCCGGTGCGGATGCGCAATGCGCTTTCCACCGGGATGACAAAGATCTTGCCATCGCCGATGCGCCCGGTCTGCGCGGCCTGGGCAATCGCTTCGACCACGCGATCGACCAGCGCGTCGGACACCACGACCTCCAGCTTCACCTTGGGCAGGAAATCGACGACGTATTCGGCGCCGCGATAGAGCTCGGTATGGCCTTTCTGGCGGCCGAACCCTTTGGCCTCGGTCACGGTGATCCCGGATGCGCCAACTTCGTGGAGCGCTTCTTTCACTTCGTCCAGCTTGAAGGGTTTGATGATCGCTTCGATCTTCTTCACTCGATCTGACCCCTTCAGTGCCGTTCGTTGCCGGATGGTGCCGGGATCAGCTGCAACCCCGAAAAACCCAGCCGCAACGAAACCGGCGTTCAAAACATGCTGTGCAACCGTATCAAGAATCGCGGCCGCTGCCAAATGTGCTACCTAGGCGATCACTGCCGAACGCGAAAGCCGCAAATTGCAAGCTATCGGCAAGATTAGAACCGCATCAGCCGGTTTGGCATTGCGCTAGTTGCGCGCATCTGTGCGAATCCTGCGCAAAATTTATGCAACGTCTGCCCAAATATCGGGCATCAGAGTATTTATACGTAAGGCGGGCTGTGCCGGCCCATCGGGCTGAGCGTAAAGATCTCGCATCCGGTATCGGTAATGCCGATCGAATGTTCGAATTGCGCCGAAAGCGACCGGTCCCGCGTGACCGCCGTCCACCCGTCTTCCAGGATCTTGCACCCGGGCTTGCCCAGGTTGATCATCGGTTCGATCGTGAACATCATGCCGGGGCGCAGTTCGGGCCCGGTGCCGGCGCGTGCGGCGTGCACCACTTCGGGTGAATCGTGAAACAGCCGGCCCAGCCCGTGGCCGCAGAATTCGCGCACCACGCCATAACGGTGGCTTTCGGCATGGGCCTGGATCGCCGCGCCAATATCGCCCAGATGCGCGCCGGGACGGGCCGCCTCGATGCCCAGCATCAGGCATTCATACGTCACTTCGACCAGGCGCCGCGCCTTCAGCGGCACATCGCCGACCAGATACATGCGGCTGGAATCGCCGTGCCAGCCATCCAGCAGCGGGGTCACGTCGATGTTGACGATATCGCCATCGCGCAACGTACGGTCAGACGGGATGCCGTGGCACACCACGTGGTTGATCGAAATGCAGCATGAATGGGTATAGCCGCGATAGCCCAGCGTGGCGGGGATTGCGCCCCCGGCCAGCGTCATTTCGCGCACTACGGCATCCAGATCGGCCGTTACCGCGCCCGGCACCACCAGCGGCGCCAGCGCATCCAGGATTTCGGCCGCCAGCCGCCCGGCCGCGCGCATGCCGGCAAAGGCCGCCGGGCCATGCAGCTTTATGGTGCCGTCACGCGGCAAGAGCTCGGTATCGTCGGCGATCACATAGTCGGTCATCCCGGTCATGTAGCGATCCCGGTGCCATCTGGCAAAGGGGGTGCCAGATTTTGCTCGCCTTGCGCGCAGCGGCATGGCTAGAACACCGCGGATGAGCGACCTCAATGCAGTTATCCAGCCCGATCGCGGGCAAAAGGCCATTGCCATCCACCTTGTCACCCGCGCCGGGCTCGATCCGCTGCTGCGCGCGCTGGGCGAAGGGCAGCGTGCCGCGCTGGCCGCGCAAAAATTCGAGGGCGCCCCTGGCGAAGTGGCGATTGTGCCCGATGGCACCGGCTGGTTCGCGCTGGGCGGTGTGGACGCGCGCGATCCGCTGGGCTGCTGGTGCCTGGCGCGGCTGGCCGAGGTGCTGCCCGGCGGCACCTATCGCGTGGCCGCGCATGGGTCGCAGGCGGGCGTGCCACGCCTTGCCCCGGCGCTGGTCGGCTGGGTGGCGGCGCATTACCGGTTTGACCGCTATCGCACCGATGGCGCCAATCCCGAACCGCGCGTGCTGCTGACCACCGAAGCGAGGGCGATCGGCAGCGCATTGGCCGAGGCCGGCGCGATCACGCTGGTGCGCGATCTGGTCAACACCCCGGCCGAAGACATGGGCCCCGCGCAACTGGAAACCGAGGCGCGCGCGCTCGCCAAAAG
The DNA here is from genome assembly GCA_903832325.1 of uncultured Sphingomonadales bacterium. Taxonomy (GTDB): domain Bacteria; phylum Pseudomonadota; class Alphaproteobacteria; order Sphingomonadales; family Sphingomonadaceae; genus Novosphingobium. Next base: position 24,914 of record CAILBC010000018.1, read on the forward strand.
CTTCGGCGCCAAAAGCCATGGCGCGGAAATCCACGTGGTCGGCGGCGATGCGCTGGAACGCGATTATCCGATGATCCACGCCGTGGGCCGCGCGGCATCGCGCCATCATGCCCCGCGGCTGATCGAACTGGAATGGGGCGATCTGCGCAACCCCCGCGTGGCCGTGGTGGGCAAGGGCGTATGTTTTGATTCCGGCGGGCTGGATATCAAGCCCGGTTCGGGCATGGCGCTGATGAAAAAGGACATGGGCGGCGCTGCGCACGCGCTGGCGCTGGCGCGGCTGATCATGGAACACGGCCTGCCGGTGCGGCTGCACCTGCTGATCCCCGCGGTGGAAAACGCGATTTCCGGCAATGCCATGCGCCCGGGCGACATCCTGCGGTCGCGACAGGGGCTGTCGGTGGAAGTGACCAATACCGATGCCGAAGGGCGCCTGGTGCTGGGCGATGCGCTTACCCGCGCGAGCACCGCCGGGCCGGAGGGGGCCGCGCCCGACCTGATGATCGATTTTGCCACGCTGACCGGTGCGGCGCGCGTGGCGCTGGGCCCCGATCTGCCCGCGGTGTTCACCCGGCGCGATGATACCGCCGCCGCGCTGGTGGCCGCCGGGCTTGATCGCGATGATCCGGTCTGGCGCCTGCCGCTTCACGATGGCTATCGCGAATATCTGAAATCGGATGTGGCCGATCTGGTCAACAGCCACGCCAACGGCTTTGCCGGGGCCAGCGTCGGCGCGCTGTTTCTCGATCGTTTTGTCGGCGAAGGCATCGACTGGGTGCATTACGACACTTACGCCTGGCGGCCCGTGTCCAAACCCGGCCGGCCCAAAGGCGGCGAGGCGCTGGGCCTGCGTGCCGCCTGGGGGCTGTTGCTCGCGCGTTATGGCGCGTGAGCGGCGCTTGCAAAATTCGCGATGTGCGAATTTTGAAGCCGGCACCGGCCCGCTTCCCCGCCCGACCGCCCAACGATTGTACCATGTGGGCGGTCGGGCGGGGGAGCGGGCCGGTGCCGGGCCAACACTCCGGAAGGCGCGGGTGACTTGAACGATCCGGCCAATTCCACTACGCGGCCCGCTTTGCCATTGCGGGATACCGGACCTTTGCGCGCTGACCTTCTGTCGGACCACGACCACCTGACCGAGCGGGATTTCCCGCTGGCGCGCCCGTCCGAAGCGTTCGATGCGCAGCACCGCCCGGTGCGTGGCGATCTGGCGCACATTCGCTGCGCCGGGCGCATTTTCGTGCCGCATTATGCCGTGCCGATGCCGCACCGCGTGGTGGGTGATGCTGTTCCATTGCTGCGCGCGGGGCACAGCGATGCCGAGGCGCTGACCACGCTGACGCCGGGCGAAGTGTTCAACGTGCTCGACATGGCCGGCGGCTGGGCCTGGGGCCAGCAGGGCGAACACGGCTTTGTCGGCTATGTGCCGCTGGCCGCTTTGCTGGCGGTATGACCACCGCGGTCTTCATCGATGGCGCGGCGGGCACCACGGGGCTGGAAATCGCCGCGCGGCTGGCCGGGCGGAGCGAATTTGCGCTGATCACGCTGGCCGATGACCGGCGCAAGGACCCGGCCGCGCGCGCCGAGGCGCTGAACGATGCCGACGTGGTGATCCTGTGCCTGCCCGACGATGCCGCGCGCGAGGCGGTCCTGCTGATCACCAACGACCGCACGCGGGTGATCGATGCCTCCACCGCGCACCGCGTCGCGCCAGGCTGGACTTATGGCTTTCCCGAAGTGGTGGGCCATGATGCGGTCGCCAATGCGCGGCGGATATCCAATCCCGGCTGCTATCCCACCGGGTTCATCGCGCTGATGGCGCCGCTGGTGCGCGCCGGGCTGCTGCCGGTGGCCTGGCCCTATACCTGCCACGCGGTCTCGGGCTATTCGGGCGGGGGCAAGGCGCTGATCGAACGGTTTGCGGCCGAAACGGACATTGCCTGGCGCGGCTATGGCCTGCAATTCGGGCACAAGCATGTGCCGGAAATGCAGGCTTATGCCCATCTCGCCATCGCGCCGCTGTTCGCGCCCGCAGTGGTGGCTGCCTATCGCGGCATGGTGGTCGAAGTGCCCCTGCCGCTGTCGATCATTCCCGGCAGCCCCGATCCGGCGGTGCTGCGCCAGGCGCTGGCGGCATTCTATGACGGATCGCCCGTGGTCAGCGTGGCCATGGCCGCGCCCGCAACTGGCGAAATCCTGTTGCGCGAAAATGCCCCGGCGTGGGACGGCCTGCGCCTCCACGTGATCGCCAGCGAAGACGGTGCGCAGGCGCGGCTGGTGGCCGAACTCGACAATCTGGGCAAAGGCGCCAGCGGCGCCGCGGTGCAAAGCCTGAACCTGATCAGCGGCTTGCCCGAAACCGCGGGGCTGGTGATTTAGCCCTGCGCCACGGGTGGCGTCGGGAATTGCGCGAGCTTGTCAAACAACCCCGTTCGTCCTGAGCCTGTCGAAGGACGCGCGCCAGGTTCGCCTCTGCGCCCCGCTTTTGCGCCAATCCGGCCAGGTTCGCGCGCCCCCTTCGACGGGCTGAGGGTGAGCGGGGCGGGTCTGGTGGCACCCCGCTTCTGCGTCAATCCGCCCGGCCTTACGGCAAAACCGGCAGCGGCGGCTTTTCCGCACCCGGCAGCGTGGCACCCATCGCGCGGGCGAGGGTCGGGGCGATTGCGCGCATGTCGATTTCGCCCAGATCGCGGCCCTTGGCGATGCCCGGCCCGGCAATCAGGAACGTCGATCGCATTTCGGGCGCGCCGGGGAAATAGCCGTGCATGCCTTTGTAGGTTGCCGATGGCAGCACCATCGGCAATCCGGCGCTCAGGAACGGGGCCGCCACCGCGCCGACTTTCAGATTGACATAAAACGCCGCGCGCGGGTTGCCGCCGGCTGCGGCGATGGCCGGGCCGGTCAGGATTTGGGCAAAGCGCGAGGCCGGGTTGGCTGCCAGCTTGTCCAGCAACGCGCCGACTTTGGCGCGCAACGCGGCATCGTCGGGGTGCGCCAGCACGATTGCGAACGATCCGCCGGTTGCCCAGGGCGTGGCTTCCCACCCGCTGATCTTGCCGCCGGCATCCACCGTGACCAGCCCGGCATCGATGAACGGGCGATAGAGGTTGATCGCGGTATCGACACTGGCAAAGCCATGGTCGCTGACCACCGAAATCACCGCGTCGGGGTGAAACTGGCGCTCCAGCGTGATGATGTCACCCACCAGGCCATCGATCGCTTCCAGCGTCTGGTGCGCTTCGGGCGATCCGGGGCCGGTCAGATGCTGCTGGTGGTCCAGCGCGGTCAGATAGACGGTCAGGAAACCGGGCTGGTGATGGCGGATCAGCGATTGGGCAAAGCCGGCGCGCAGTTTGTCTCCGGGCAGGGTTTCGTCCTTGCCATCGGCATAGCCTTCGCGGCGCTGGCCTTCGAGTTCGGCAACCAGGCCGGGCGTGGCCAGCGCGCGCACCAGCTTGCGATCATCGGGATGCCCGGTGCGCCATATCTGCGGCAGGTTCCACGTGAGGTGCCGCGCACCGACCGATACCGGCCAGTGCACATTGCCCGTGGTCAGCCGCGCGCGAAACGCCGCATCCCACAGCGTTTCGGCCTTGTTGTCTTCGGCATACCAGAACCAGCCATCATCGTTGATGTGCATCGGATCGAACGTGGTGTTGGCCACGATGCCGTGTTTGGCCGGCGTTACCCCGGTGATCAGCGTGGTATGGCTGGGATATGTCAGCGTGGGCAACACGCCGACCACGCCATCGGCATAGCTGCCGTTGGTCAGGAACGCGGTCAGATTGGGCAGGGCGATCCCGCGCTCGCGCGACTGGATCACGTCGGCCGGGCGCAGGCCGTCGATCGAAATCAGCAGCACCGGACGCGCAAGCGCCATTGTCGGCACCAGCGCGAAAAGCGCCAGCAGCAGGCCTGCACTCTGGCGAACAGCACGCAGCAACGGCATCGCAATTCTCTCCCTGGGGTGCGGCAAACGGGGCGCGCGCAACCGGTGCCCCTTCCATCTTGCAAAAAGGCCCGCGTGCCAAGGGGCAAGCGGGCCTTTTGTCGGGATCGCAACAGAGGTTGCGGCCGGGATCAGTCTTCGGGTGCGATGGTGATTTTCAGGCCGTCCATCGCATCGGTGATCGGCAGCTGGCACGACAGGCGCGAGGCGGCGCCGCGATGTTCCGAGCTGTCGAGCAGGTCGTTTTCGTCTTCGCTCATCGGCGACAGCTTGTCGGCGAATTCGGGATCGACAAACACGTGGCACGTCGCGCACGAACAGCACCCGCCGCACAGCGCCAGCAGTTCGTCAAAACCGTTGTCACGGATGGCTTCCATCACGGTGGTGCCGGTGGTGGCATCAATGGTCTTTTCTTCGCCGGCACGGTTCACGACTGTCAGCTTGGGCATGGTCCCTGGTCTCCGTTATATGGCCGGCCGGTAAGGCGGATTGCGGCCCTTTGGGCGGGGCTGCTATCGCCCGCGCGTGACTTTGGCAAGACTGTCCGGTAGCCACGGGCAAAAGGATGGCCGGATGGGCAAAGTTTCGCCAAAAATACGGGTGCCAAAAATACGGGTGCCGGGAATATCGGTGCGGCAGGAGAACGGCGTGGGCCGGAGACAGTCATGGGCCTGAATGCAGACCAGATACGCGCCGGGCTCGATCATATCGCGCGCACCAGCGCGCCGCTGGCCGGGGCGATTGCCCGCGTCGGCTATCCCGAACCCCGCATCCGGCCGCGCGGCTGGCTTACGCTGATGCGCACCATCGTCGGCCAGCAAGTCAGCGTGGCCGCCGCCGCCTCGGTCTGGGCAAAGCTGGAGGGGCTGCTGGGCCCCGACCTTGCGCCGTGCGATCTGCTGGCGGCCTCATTCGACGATCTGCGCGGCTGCGGCCTGTCGCGGCAGAAACAGGGCTATGCCCGGTCGCTGTGCGAACTGGTCGATGCCGGCGCGATCGATTTCCACACCCTGCCCGATGACGATGAAGCGGCGATCGCGCTGCTCACACAGATCAAGGGCATTGGCCGCTGGTCGGCGGAAATCTATCTGCTGTTTGCCGAAGGGCGGCCCGATATCTGGCCGGCGGGCGATCTGGCGGTGCAGGCGGGGCTTGGCAAATTGCTGGGGCTTGAGGCGCGGCCCGATGAACGCACGACCCGCGCCCTGGCGGAACAATGGCGCCCGCATCGCGGCGCGCTCGCGATTTTCACCTGGCATTGTTACAACAACCCGGCGCTGTGACGTCGGCAAACACCAAAAAACGGGACAGGACAGCATGGCAGACGGCACAAGGACGATTTTCATCACCGGCGGCGGATCGGGCATCGGGCGCGCCGTGGCGGTAAAGTTTGCCGCGCAGGGCTGGTTTGTCGGGCTGGGCGATATCAGCGAGGCGGGCATGGCCGGCACCGTGGCCCTGCTGCCTGCGGGGCGCAGCTTTGCCGTGCGGCTGGATGTGCGCGACCGGCAGATGTGGGATGATGCGCTGGCCGCGTTTGTCGCAGTGGCCGGCGGGATCGACGTGCTGTTCAACAATGCCGGCATTCCCATCGGCGGCGCGCTGGTCGATTGTTCGGCCGAAGAAATCGAACGCACGCTCGACATCAATCTGAAAGGCGTGATTTTCGGCGCGCAGGCGGCCTATCCCCATCTGAAGGCGCGCGCACCGGGATCGTGCCTGCTCAACACCGCCAGCGCGGCGGGCATCTATGGCGTGCCGGGCGGATCGGTCTATTCGGCGACCAAATTCGGCGTGCGCTCGATCACCGAATCGCTCGATGGCGAATGGGCCGCCGATGGCATCGCGGTGCGCGATCTGATGCCCGGCTTTATCGAAACTCCGCTGCTCGACATCGCGCCAAACCGCAAAAGCAACGAAGTGATCCGCGACCGCGTGATCCCCGCGGGCCTGGAAATCAGCCCGGTCACCGATGTGGCCGATGCCGCGTGGCAGGCCGTCCACGGCGACCGCCTGCACACGCTGGTGGGCAAAACCGCACGTTCGGCGCAATTCGCCGCCCGCTTCCTCCCCGGCCTGATCCGCCGCCGCAACCGCTCCTCGGGCCGCCCGCTGGGCTAGGCGGGGGGAGGGAACCACCGCACCCCCCCACCGTCACCCCCCCACCGTCACCCCCCCACCGTCACCCCCCCCACCGTCACCCCGGGCTTGACCCGGGGTCCCGCTGCCTTCTTCCCACGCCAATCCGCGCGCCAACCCGCCGGACA
>CAILBC010000019.1 GCA_903832325.1 uncultured Sphingomonadales bacterium
CCGAAAAGATGGGCCCAACGATCAGGCTCCGCACCCCCGCCAAGGTGGCCGGGAATTTCTCGGAATGGTGGCCGGGATCAATTCGGAATCCCGGCCGGGATCAAATCGGAATGGTGGCCGGCATCACCTCGGAATCCGCAGTCGTCCCAGAAGCGCGGTGCGTAGTCGCAAAACAGCATTCCGCCGCCCTTGCCCTTTGCACTGACCTTCGGAGCGGCGGGTAGTCCGTCGAGCGCAGCCTTCGCAAGCTGTGCGCGTGCCAAAGCTCTCGCCTTCTCCGCGCGCATTTCAGGGGGTCTGCCGAGGGTTACTCGCTTCTGCTTACCGCGCTGGCGGAACTGGACGAACCAGCACTTCGCGCCGCTGGCAAAGACCCGCAAGCCGAACCCCGGCAACTCGGTATCCCACCAGAAGAACTGCTGCCCGACAACCTTGCGGCGGGCGATGTTCCCGTTGAGCCTGACCTTCTCGCTTGTACTCTTGCCCCCACGCCACCGAGTCGATCCGGGCTTCCTGCCCGCCTCTGACGTTACCACATGGCCATTCGTTGACATCGATCTTGCTCCTGCATAGAAGGAACAAATTCACTCTATCCCAATGGTTTATTGCCCATTGCTGCGACGCTGTCGCGTACGGTGTGCCAATATTTTTTAGCTTCATTCGTCGCGCCTGCTCCGGCGCGCGCATTGCATTCTACCTCATGCCCAAACTCACCGGCGGGGACCGACCCGGCAGAAATTTATCCCGCCTTGTCCAGCCTTATCCATGCCAAGCGGGCACGCAATGTGGGGGCAATTGTGGGGACAGAACCAAGGCCCTTTTCAAAAAGGGCTATTTTTCAACACTATGCAATGATCTGATGGTGGACAGGGCTAGATTCGAACTAGCGTACGCTCTCGCGGGCAGATTTACAGTCTGCTGCCATTAACCACTCGGCCACCTGTCCACACCAGATCTGCCGGTGCCGGGCCATTTGAAAGGGCCTGGCTTGTGCCATTTTGCCGGGGCAAAACCGCATAACCAGCCGAGTGAGGCGCCCCTTTGGCGAAGCGGGGCTTGCCTGTCAATGGGGGGGGTGGCAATGGGCGCAGGAATTTTTGCCCCCAAATGAAAGCGCCCTGCCATGGCCCCGCCACAACGCCCGACCGATGCACGTTCCAGCGAGGGCCGTGCCAATTCCGCTTTGCGCGGCCGCGCCGGTCGCATGAAGACCGGCGGACGCGGATCGGGGCGCGGCAGCGGCGGTGCGGTGCGGCTGTGGGGCCGCCATGCGGTCGAGGCGGCGCTGACCAATCCCGAACGCGATTGCAAAAAGCTGTGGGGCACGCGCGAAGCGATTGCCGAAATGCTGAACGATCACGAGGCCGAACTGCCCGCGTCGTTGCCGGTGGAATATGCCCAGGCCGCCGATCTGGGCCGGCTGGTGGCGCGCGATGCGCCGCACCAGGGCCTGGTGCTCGATTGCCTGCCGCTGGACGATCTGGCGCTCGACGACGTGCTGGATGAAGCCGAAGGGCGCACGATCGTCGTGCTGGACCAGGTGACCGACCCCCACAATGTCGGCGCGATCCTGCGCAGTTGTGCCGCATTCGATGTTGCCGCGCTGATTACGCAAGACCGGCACGCCCCGCCCGAATCCGGCACTCTGGCCAAATCGGCCTCGGGCGCGCTGGAAACCGTGCCCTGGGTGCGCGTGGTCAATCTGTCACGCGCGCTCGATTTGCTGTCGGAAGCGGGCTATTGGCGCATTGCTCTCGATGGCGCGGGCAAGCAGGCCTTTCCCGGGGCGCTGCCCAGCGGCCCGGTGGCGCTGGTGCTCGGTGCCGAAGGCGACGGGATCCGCCAGAACGTGATGCAGCATTGCGATGCCGTGGCGCGGCTGCCCATTTCGGGCCGGATCGAAAGCCTGAATGTCTCGACGGCGGCATCGGTTGCGCTTTATGCTGCGGCGATCCGCGAATCGGCGGACTGACATCGCAAAGGCCCCTTTGATGACCCGTTTGCGCGCGATCCTGGTGGTGGTGGTGTCATTCGCGCTGGCGGGGTGCCTGCTGATGCCGGGGCGGTTCGACAGCACGCTTGATCTGCGCCGCGACGGTACGTTCCAGTTCCATTATGCGGGCGAACTGGTGTTCCTGCCGTTGACCGATGCGGCACGATCGCAAATGGCCAAAGGCGCGGTGAACAAGCCGGCAGAGGCCGATGGCGGCCCCACCGCCGATCAGGCCCCCAACGCCGATCAGGCAGAAGTGTTTACCGAGGAAACCTGCACCCGCACCGACACCGGCGAGGCGCGCGCCTGCACCGCCGAAGACATTGCCGCGCAACGCCGCGCGTATGAAGCACGCAAGCGCGCGCCTGCGCCGTCTTCGCAGCTGGCCGGCGCGAATGCCAGATCGGCTGCTAATGCCAGATCGAATGCTAATGCCAGATCGACTGCTAATGGAGGCGCCGATGCCATGCTGTCGATGCTCGGCGGCATGAACGCCAGCGACCCGCGTGCGCCGGCGGTGCTGGCCGAGGCGCTGCGCCGCCAGGCCGGCTGGCGCAAAGTGGAATACCGCGGCAATGGTGTGTTCATGGTCGAATATGACGCGGCCGGGCGGCTGGACCACGATTTCACGTTTCCCACGATCGAGCACATGCCGATGATCATGCCCCTGGTCACGGTGATGCGCCACGCCGATGGCGCAGTACGCATCGATGCCCCCGGATTTGCCCCGGGCCTGGCCAACCTGGGCGCACTGGGCGCGATGATCCCGGGGCAGGCCAGGAATAGTGCGGGAGGCGCGCCGATGAAGGGCATGCCGCCGATGGACGGCACGTTGACCGTGACCACCGACGGCACGATCCTGGCCAACAACACCGAAGACGGCCCGGGCGGCACCGGCCCCGCGCGCACCCTGACCTGGCACGTATCGACCGGCCATGCCGTGGCGCCCACCGCGCTGATCCGCGCAAACTGAAGCCCAAGACAAACCGCGCCCCGGCCCAAAAAACCGCGCCCCCCCAAAAAACTGCGCCGCGCCCCCCCCAAAAAAAACCGCGCCGCGGCGGGGCCGGGCGCGGTTCTTTTTCTGTCGGCCGGTTGCCCGGCCGCACGGACGCGGGCGTCTTAGTTGACGGCGTCCTTGAGGCCCTTGCCGGCCTTGAACTTCGGCTGAGCCGAAGCCTTGATCGACATCGGTTCGCCGGTGCGCGGATTGCGGCCGGTCGAGGCCTTGCGCTTGGCAACCGAGAAAGTGCCGAACCCAACCAGACGCACTTCGTCGCCCTTGGCCAGCGCAGCGGTGATCACATCAAACACGGCTTCCACCGCCTTGGTCGTGTCACCCTTGGTCAGGCCGCTTGCATCGGCAACAGCGCTGATCAGATCGTTCTTGTTCATACCGGGAACCCCCTACTTTAGGTATTGTGCAGGTCAACTTTGCATCGGAATCAATGTGACGGGTTGGCGGACATGAACGGGAAACCCCGTCACTGTCAAAGGCAAATACGCGCCTTGTGGCGGATTTATCCCCGGATTCCGGGGGGTTTTTTCCAGGCAAACGGTTGCCGCAGGGTCAAGGCGCCCTGAAATCGCGCCTGATCGTGGCCATACCGGCAGAATTTTTGCCGCAAAGCGCCCCGGCGCCGAAGAAAATCAAGCCAAAACAAGACGCCCCCGGGCCACAATCAGCGGACCCGGGGGCGTCTGCATTCACCTTGTGCCACTGATCGACAAACCAGATCGGTGGCAACGTTATCAAGCGCGCGTCAGTGTGCCGTGGGCGGAGGCACCACGGCGGGGCCCACGGTGGCCGGCTGGCTGGCCAGATCGTCGGCTTCGGTCCATTCGATCGGTTCGGGCCGCGATACCAGCGCCAGCGCCAGCACTTCATCGACATGGCTGACCGGAATGATATCCAGCCCGTCAAGCACATTGGCAGGGATTTCGGCCAGATCCTTGCGGTTTTCCTCGGGGATCAGCACTGTCTTGATGCCACCGCGCAGCGCCGCCAGCAGCTTTTCCTTCAGGCCGCCAATCGCCAGCACGCGCCCGCGCAACGTCACTTCGCCGGTCATCGCCACATCGGCCCGCACCGCGATCCCGGTCAGCGTGGAAACCATCGCGGTGACCATGCCGATCCCGGCGCTGGGCCCATCCTTGGGCACGGCGCCTTCGGGCAAGTGGATGTGCAGATCCTTGCGCTGAAAGATCGAGGGCTTGATGCCATAGACCGGCCCGCGCGACTTGACGAAGCTGAACGCCATCTGGACGCTTTCGCTCATCACTTCGCCCAGTTTGCCGGTGGTCTTGACCGTGCCTTTGCCCGGCACTGTCACGCCTTCGATGGTCAGCAGTTCGCCGCCAACTTCGGTCCAGGCGAGCCCGGTGACCGCACCGACCTGGTTTTCTTCGTCGGAAACGCCGTGGCGGAATTTGCGCACCCCGGCAAAATCGGCCAGGTTTTCGGGCGTGATGGTGACCGCGCTGTCCTTGCCTTCCAGAATGCGGCGCAGCGATTTGCGCGCCAGCCGCGCAATTTCACGCTCCAGCGTGCGCACCCCGGCTTCGCGCGTGTAATAGCGGATCAGATCGCGCAGGGCATCGTGCGTCAGCGTGAATTCGCCGGCTTTCAGCCCGTGCGCCTCGATCTGCTTGGCCACCAGATGGCGCTCGGCAATTTCGACCTTTTCGTCCTCGGTATAGCCTTCCAGCCGGATGATCTCCATCCGGTCAAGCAGCGGTTGAGGCAGATTGAGGCTGTTGGCCGTGCACACAAACATCACGTCCGACAGATCGACGTCGATTTCCAGATAGTGATCCTGGAATTTCGCATTCTGTTCGGGATCGAGCACTTCGAGCAGGGCAGAGGCCGGATCGCCGCGGAAATCCTGCCCCAGCTTGTCGATTTCATCGAGCAGGAACAGCGGGTTCATCGTTTCCGCCTTGCGCAGGTTGGTCACGATCTTGCCCGGCAGCGAACCGATATAGGTGCGGCGATGGCCGCGGATTTCCGCTTCGTCGCGCACGCCGCCCAGCGATTGGCGGATGAATTGCCGCCCGGTCGCCTTGGCCAGCGATTTGCCCAGGCTGGTCTTGCCCACGCCCGGCGGGCCGACCAGGCACAGAATCGGGCCCTTCAGCTTGTTGGTCCGCGCCTGCACGGCCAGATATTCGATGATCCGGTCCTTGACCTTGTCCAGCGCATAGTGATCGGCATCGAGCACGGCCTGCGCCGCGCCGATATCCTTTTTCAGCTTGCTGCGCTTGCCCCAGGGCAGACCCAGCAGCACATCGAGATAATTGCGGATGACAGTCGCCTCGGCGCTCATCGGCTGCATCGATTTCAGCTTCTTGAGCTCGGCCGTGGCCTTCGCGCGGGCATCCTTCGACAGCTTCAGCTTGTCGATCTTGTCCTGCAGTTCGTCCAGTTCATTGGCCGCGCCATCGTCGCCGCCACCCAGTTCCGACTGGATCGCCTTCAGCTGCTCGTTCAGATAATATTCGCGCTGGGTCTTTTCCATCTGGCGCTTCACGCGGCCACGGATCTTGCGTTCGACCTGCAGCACGCCGAGCTCGCCCTCCATGAACGACAGGACCATTTCCAGCCGTTTCAGCGCATCGCCTTCGGACAGCACGGCCTGCTTGTCGGCCACTTTGGCGGCCAGGTTTGCGGCAACGGCATCGGCCAGTTTGCCCGCATCCTCGATTTCGCCGAGCTGCGCCCCGGCATCCTGCGGCAGCTTTTTCGACAGCTTGGCATATTCGCCAAACTGTTCGACCACCTGGCGCATCATCGCCGAAACTTCCGCGCCGGTAATCGGCACCGGCTCCACCGGTTCCACCCCGGCAACCAGCATCGCGCCATGCGCACCGGATTCGGCGGCCAGATCGCTCAACCGCGCGCGCTGGTGGCCTTCGACCAGCACACGCACCGTGCCATCGGGCAATTTGAGCAATTGCAGCACCTTGGCAATCACGCCGGTGTCGTAGAGATCGTCCTGATCGGGATCATCAATTCCCGGATCAAGCTGCGCGAGCAGGAAAATGTCCTTGGCGCCGCCCATCGCCGCCTCAAGCGCGGCAACCGACTTTTCGCGCCCGACGAACAGCGGCACGACCATCCCGGGAAAGACGACGATATCGCGCAGCGGCAGGAGAGGATAATGTTGCATCGGTGTTCCGGTTCCTTTTCCCCCGCATCCGGCGGCCCGCCGGCACGATCGGGATCGCGCAAGGGGCCATCGCGCAGCGGGGCACGCCGCAGATATGGGATGACCACCGGCCCGCCGCAATGCCCTTTACCCAAAGACGGTTGAGAACCGCGCCGTTTCACCCCGCAGGGCAAAATGAGGCCCGCGCGGGCCATCGTTCACGGGCCATCGCTCAGTTGCCGGCGGGGAGCGGCTGCACCACCGGATGCGACACGAAAACGGGCGGCAGCGGCGCAGCGGGCGCTGGCGGCACAGGCGGCCCGGGATCGGCGGCCACAGGCATAGACGGCCCGGCCCCGGCGGGTGGTGTGCCGGCGGGTGGAGCAAGGGTGGGAGGCGCGATCTGCGCCGGATCGGCATCGGGATAGAGCGGGGTGACAAACGGCGGCTGGCCCACTTCGCCCCTGGCCAGCGGACCGCGCCCGTGCAGCCCTTCGATCTGATCGAAGCGCGATTTGAAATAGAGCTGGCGATAGGACGCATAGGGGCTGCTGGTCTTGCGCACCCGTTCCACGCCTTCATCGATGTCCACGCGATAATCGAGCTCGGTAATAAGCCCCGCCGCAGTGACGTAATAGTAATTTTTCAGCGGCTTGAACACCAACGGCAGCGCCGCCTGATCAAGCAGCGAGCCGATCAGATCGCGCAACGAAGTCGGCCCCACCAGCGGCAGGAACAAAAAAGGCCCCGGCCCGATCCCCCAATAGCCAAACGTGTTGCCAAAGCCGTTGGGGCGATAATGGATGTTGAACGGCTTTTTCTTGGCCACGTCGAGCAAGCCGCCGATGCCGGCCGTGGAATTGATGCCAAACCGCGCCATGGTCTTGAACGCGCGGCCCGGATGCAATTGCAGCACATGGTTCAGCGCGTTGACCGGCTCGGTCAGGTTGAAAAAGAAATTGTGCAGCCCCTGGCGGATCGGACCGGGCACGCCATCGCGATAGCCATGTGCGATCGGGCCGACGAGCGCCTTGTCGACCGATTCGAGCGCGGCGAAAGTGGTCTTGTTGACCCCCGCCAGCGGATCGATCTTTTCCATCTTGTGTTCGCCCGACACGACGATTTCGGGCGGGGTGGCGGCAGTGGCAGGCGCAGTGGCAGGAGCAGGCGCAGCGTCGGCGCGGGCCTGGCTCGCGGGTAATGGCGCTGCAGGTAACGGCGCTGGGGGCACGCCCTGGCCCGACACGGCGGTATCGGCATCAAACCCGGCAAGCGGAACCAGGCGCAGTGCAGTCATCGGGGCCGGGCCGGTGTGCCCCGGTGCAATCCATGCCGGCGGCGGCGTCGCCCCGGCGATCGTTGCCGCAACTGCGGCCGTCAACACGAACAAACCAGTTCCTTTCGTCGCGCACAATCTGCGCAGATCGGGCAGAAAGAATAGTCCCGGCGCCCGAGGCAAACGGCCGGGCCCGGCAAAACCCTTCGCACTTGCGATCTTAGGCGATTACCACGCAATCGTCAAAAACCGGCTCCATTTGCGTCAAAGAGTGCACGCCATGCGGTGCAAGGCCCGCCCGGCTTTGTGCACAGCAGCAAGCGCCGGCTCAGAACGGCAGCTTGAACCCCGGCGGAATGCCTGCGGCCATCTGCACTTTCTGCATTTCCGCAGCAGCGGTCGCATCGGCGCGGGCGCGTGCATCGTTGAACGCGGCCGCGACGAGATCTTCCAGAATGCCCTTTTCCGACGCGACGAGCAGGCTGTCATCGATAGCCACGCCGATCACGCGCCCTTTGGCAGAGGCGCGGATGCGCACCAGACCGCCGCCGGCAAGGCCTTCGACTTCGATCGCGTCAAGCCGGCCCTGCGCGTCTTCCATCTGCTTCTGGATCGTTTCGGCGGCCTTTTGCGCGGCCTGGATCATGTCTTCCATCGATTTCATGCGCGCCTGCTCCAGGGTTTGGACCCGGGCTCTGCCTGGTCCGTCTCGTTGACTATACGGGCTTCGGGAAAGGCTGCGAACACGGCCTTTACCAGCGGATTTTCGTGCATCGCCGCCTCATCGGCAGCCGCTTGCGCCACGCGCGCCTCTTCCAGGCTGGGCGCGGCATCGCCGGTGGTGCGCTCCACCCGCCACGGCACGCCGGTCGCCGCTTCAAGCGCGCGGCGGATTTCCGTCGAAGGATCGCCGGGCAGCCCGGGCGCGAGTTCATAGCGCAAGGTGCCATGGACCAGCTCGATCACCCGCACCGCCAGCCGCATGGTCGATCCGATCAGCGGCGAAGACGCCTCCACCTGTTCGACCAGCGTGGCCCAGTCGGCACCGCGCACCCGCGCCACAGGCATTTCTGCCGCACCACCGCTGGCGGCCGGGGCGGCACTGGTAGCCGGGATTGCGCTGGCGGCCGGAACTGCGCTGGCGGCCGGAACTGCGCTGGCTGCATCGCGCAGCATGCCCTCGATCTGGCGCACCAGCCCGCCCGGATCGGGCATGTCGGCCGCGTGCATCACGCGCAGCAGCGCCATCTGCGCCGATGCCAGCGGATCAGGCGCGGTCCGCACTTCGTCATGGCCCTTCAGCAGCAATTGCCACAGGCGATGCAACGGCCCTGCACCCAGCGCGCGCGCCCACTGGTCAATCGCCGCGCGTTCGTCGGCGCCCGGGGCATCGCTGCTGCCGGCCACTTGTGCCAGCGTGATTTTATGCACCAGGTCCATTTGCGCGCGCAT
Source organism: uncultured Sphingomonadales bacterium (assembly GCA_903832325.1). GTDB lineage: Bacteria > Pseudomonadota > Alphaproteobacteria > Sphingomonadales > Sphingomonadaceae > Novosphingobium. The sequence goes on from CAILBC010000019.1 coordinate 8,870, forward strand.
CAGCGCGACCGGTTCGATGCCCAGCGCATATTGCCCGGCAATTTCATCGATCAGCGCGCGCCCGTCACCCGCCAGCAGCGCGGCAAACAGCCGCCGCTGCATCGCGCGGTCAGCCAGGCCGAGCATTTCGCGCACTTGCGCCGCGCTGACATGGGTCTGCCCGCCTTCGCCGCCGGTGGCGAGATCGGCATGGCTGATCGCCTGATCGAGAATCGACAGCCCGTCGCGCACCGAGCCTTCGGCCGCGGCCGCAATCAGCGCCAGCGCCTCGTCATCGATGGCCACTGCTTCCTTGCCGCAGATCATTGCGAAATGCGCGGCCAGCACCGGCGCCTCGATCCGTTTCAGATCGAACCGCTGGCACCGTGACAGCACGGTAACCGGCAGCTTTTCCACTTCGGTGGTGGCAAACAGGAATTTCACATGCGCCGGCGGTTCTTCCAGCGTCTTGAGCAGCGCGTTGAACGCGTTTTTGCTCAGCATGTGAATTTCGTCGATGATATAGATCTTGTAGCGCGCCGAAACAGCGGCATAGCGCACCGCTTCAATGATTTCGCGCACATCGTCGACGCCGGTGTTGCTGGCGGCGTCCATTTCGATCACGTCGATATGGCGCCCTTCGGCAATCGCGCGGCACGGTTCGCACAGCCCGCACGGATCGATCGTCGGGCCGCCCTGCCCGTCGGGGCCAATGCAGTTCAGCGCCTTGGCAATCAGCCGTGCGGTGGATGTCTTGCCCACGCCGCGGATGCCGGTCATCAAAAAGGCATGCGCCAGCCGCCCGCGCCGGATCGCATTGGCCAGCGTCTGCACCATCGCATCCTGGCCGATCAGTTCGGCAAAAGTCTGCGACCGGTATTTGCGCGCCAGCACGCGATAGGGCTGCGGCGGAGCGGCGGCAGGAACCGGCGGCGGGCCAGATGCAGGCGCAGATGCAGGCGCAGGCGCAGATGCAGCGGGCGCCGGATCGCCAAACAGCGCCGACTGGCCCGCCGCCTCAAGTTCGGCGGCGGTTGGCGTGTCATCGCCGGCATCCGGCGCATCGCCGAACATGTCGTTGGAATCGTCCATCACGGTGCTAAGTACCGGCTTGCCCCGCGAAAGTCGAATGGGGCGCATGCGTTCGTCCACATGCCAGCAGGGACCGGCCAATGACCAAAGTGCAAGCAGGGCGGTTTTCCGCCAATCATGACGGGCCGCTGGTGGTGTTCCTGATCGGGATGCGGATCAATCATTTTCACAAACCGGCAAAATGGCTGCCCGTGATACGCGCGATGGGGCCGATGCTGAACGAACTGCACCGCGATGCGGAAAGCGGCTTTCTGGGGGCCGAAACGCTGTTCCAGCCGTGGCGGACGGTGCTGCTGGTGCAATACTGGCGCGATTTCGACAGCCTGGAACGCTATGCCCGGGCGCGTGAACGGCAGCACTGGCCGGCCTGGACAGCGTTCAACCGCGCGGTGGGCAATGACGGCACGGTGGGCATCTATCACGAAACCTACAGCGTGCCGCACCACGGGCTGGAAACGATCTATGCCAACATGGTGCCGTTTGGCCTGGGCAAAGTGGCCGGCACCGTGCCCTCAACCGGTTCGCGCAAGACCGCGCGGACACGGATGACCGGCCAGGCCGACGAAACCGCGCCCTGAACGAAAGTGCCCTGAACCAAACCCCAGAGGACGGGGGATAAGAGGACGGGGGATAAGCGGATGGGGGATATGGGGATGGGGGATAAAAGGAGCCGGGCGACCCGCCGCTGATCGTTGTGGCTGCTTCCTTCCGGACCTGACCAGGTTGGCGAACGCAAACGTCCACCCGACTCCCGGCGCGGCCTATGACGGGGATGGACGCAAAATGCAAGCCGGTGCCGGAACGCCGACGGCTTCAGCGGAAGTTGTCGGCGTAGCTTTGCAGTTTCAGCCGGCGCGGCGGGGTGGGGGTGACATGGGCGGCGATGCCGTATTTGTCCGCATAGGCGCGCGCTTCGGCCTCGCTGCCGAATTTCAGCACGACCTGGACTTGCGTATCGCCCGAACCGGACCAGCCCATCAGCGGGTCAGCCTGGCGCGCCTCTGCCGGGGCGAATTCGAGAATCCATTCGCCGGTGCGGGCCTTGCCCGACTGCATGGCGTTTTTGGGGCGTTGATAGATGCGTGCGGCCATGGCGCGCGCTTGCAACCGAATCGCGGTGCAAATCAAGTCCGTCTTTGCACGTGGGGTAAAATAGGTGGCGGGCAGGCGCTTTTTCGGCCGCCCGCTGCGTCAATCGCGGCGTTGCGCCTCGAAAGCGTTGCGCGTTTTCAGGCTGGGCGCCTCGGTCCAGGGCGTGTCGGGCCAGCGGTGCCTGGGATATCGGCCCTTCATGTCTTTCACCACATCGCGCCACGATCCGCGCCAGAATCCGGGCAAGTCGGCAGTCGTCTGAATCGGTTTGCCGCCCGGGCTGGTCAGCGACAGCAGCAGCGGGCGCGGCGGCTGGCCGATCATCGGGTGCACATCAAGGCCAAACAGCGCCTGCACGCGCAATTCCACCGCCGGGCCGCCATCGTGATCATAATCGATCGCGTGGCTGGTGCCTGCCGGGGTAACAAAGCTGGCCGGCGCCAGCCGGTCCAGCCTTTGCCGCTGATCCCAATCCAGCCGCGCCAGCAGCGCATCGTGCAGCCGCGCGGCCGCCACATCGCAATCGCGCCGCCCATCGAGCAGCGGCGCCAGCCAGTCCTCCGCCGTGGCCAGCAGCGCCGCCTCACCCAGGCAATCCAGCCCGGCATGGCGCGCGCGATCCAGCAGCGCCAGGCTCGCCCGGCCCAGCGGCAGCAGCGCCAGCCCGACTTCGCGCACCGCCGCGATCAGCCGGCCGGTCACTGCGGCCGCATCGGGCGCGGGATCGGGCACGCGCGCCAGCACGATCGCGCCCAGCCGGCGTTCCAGCCGCGCCTCCACCCGCCGATCGGCCGCATTCCAGTCCAGCGTGGTGCGCCGGGTCAACCGGTGTGGCAGAAACCGCGTCAGATCATCTTCATCGAGCATCAGCGCCGCGGTGATCCGGCTGCCGCGCGCAGCACCTTGCGCTTCGCCGATCACCAGCCAGCGTGCCGTGATCAGCGGCGATGCCGGGTCCAGCCGATAGCCGCGCCCGCCCGCCGCCAGCCAGTCTTCACCATTGGCCGACCGCGCGCGGGCAATGCGATCGGGAAAGGCCTCGGCCAGCAGCACCGCGGGCGGAATTTCGGCATCACCCGATGCACGGGGTGCCAGATCGATCGCTGATCTGGCCCAGCGCTGCGCCAGATCGCGCGCGGCCCCCGCCCGCGCCGACCGGTCGGCATTCCACGCATCCAGCCGCCGCGCCAGATCCTCGCTGCGCCCGCCCAGCCCGCGTTCCTGCAGCAGCAGCGCCAGCCGCGCCGCCGTGGTGCAGGCCGTGGCGCCATGGCCGGCCGCAAACAGCAGCATGTGCGCCAGCGCCGGCTCCATCGGCAGGCGGGCGCAGGCACGGCCATGCGCGGTGATGCGCCCATGATCATCGATCGCGCCCAGCGCCATCAGCGTGGCGCGCGCCGCCGCCATTGCCGGCTCTGGCGGGGGATCGATCCAGGCCAGCGCGCCGGCATCGGCGGTGCCCCATTGCGCCAGGGTCAGCGCCAGCGGGGCCAGATCCTGGGTCAACACTTCGGGCAGGGCATAGGCCGGGCGCCCGGCATGTGCCGCCTCTTCCCACAGGCGCCAGACAATGCCCGGCCCCTGCCGCGCGGCGCGGCCGGCGCGCTGCGCCGCGGCGGCCTGGCTGGCGCGCGTGGTGACCAGCCGGGTGACGCCGGCGGCGCGATCGAATTCGGCCTGGCGCGACAGCCCGGCATCAACCACCACCGACACGCCATCCAGCGTCAGCGAGGTTTCGGCAATGCTGGTGGCCAGCACCACGCGCCGCCGCCCGGCGGGATCGCGGCGGATCGCGGCGCGCTGGCCGGCAGGTTCGATCTGCCCGTGCAGCGGCAGCACCAGCGCCTGTGGCAGCCGCGTCGCCAGCATTTCGGCGGTGCGGTCGATTTCGCGCACTCCGGGCAGGAACACCAGGATATCGTTCCCGGCTGCGGCCCCGGGTTCGTTCCACGCCTGCACGATTGCGCCGGCGGCTTGCGCCTCCACCGGCAGATCGCCGCGCCAGCCGATCCAGCGCACGGTCAGCGGGTGCGCGCGGCCTGCGCTTTCCACCACCGGCACCGGGCCGGGCATATTGCGGCCCAGCAGATCGGCAAAGCGCGCGCCGTCGAGCGTGGCCGACATCACCAGCAGGCGCAGATCGGGGCGCAGCACGGCCTGCGCCTCGATCGCCAGCGCCAGCCCCAGATCGGCATCAAGGTGGCGTTCGTGCGCTTCATCAAACAGCACCGCCGACACCCCGGCCAATTCGGGATCGTTGAGGATCGCGGCGACAAAGATCGCCTCGGTCATCACCAGGATGCGCGTGGCGGCAGTGCGCCTGCTGTCCAGCCGGGTGACATAGCCCACGGTCTGCCCCGCCGCCTCTCCCAGCAGTTCAGCCATGCGTTCGGCCGCAGCGCGCGCGGCAACGCGCCGCGGGCTGAGCACGATCACCCGCCCGCCGCACCACGGCTGGCCGATCAGCGCAGGGGCGACGGCGGTGGTCTTGCCCGCACCGGGCGGTGCGATCAGCACTGCCGAGGGCCCTTGCGCCAGCACGGCAATCAGATCGCCCAGCACGGCATGAATGGGCAGAACAGGCTGATCAACAGGGGCAGTCACGCGGGCGGCCATAGCCGGTTCGGCTGCAAACGGCAAAATTCATGCAAATTCCGAACAATCCGGTGCGCAAGCCATCGCATCGGGCATTTACCCTGCGAATCCGTGTGTTACTCTACGAAGACAATGCGTTGAATCGCATCGGGAGTCAGACCGGAACGCCGCGCTGCGCGGCCAAACCGGCAGGATGTTTGAACACCGGGGATTGCATGTCGGGGGTTCTGGCCCCTGGCCGAGCCAGCTCGACGCGCCCCCTGGCAATTGGCCCCGAACGGGCCGCGTGCGAAGGGCAGACAAAACGGCCGCCAAAGAGCGCCGGAATACGGAAAAGGAGTCGCCGCGATGTTTCTGGATCTGCGTGATCAATGGCCGCCGGTGCCGCCGCCTGCACCGCTGCCCGCATCGGGCGAGCCGCATCGGGGCACGCGCGGCGAACGCCTTGTCGGGCTGATTGTCGCGTGCAACCTGCTGCTGCTGTTTCTTGCGCCAATCGCCGGCAGCTCCGTGGCCCAGGCCATTGCCGCGCTGATCGCCGCGCTGCATCGCTGAGGCGTTCCACCGCTTGGGCGTTCCACCGTCAAGGTTGGGCAACGTCAAGGCCGGGCAACGTTAAGGTCGGGGGTTTTTCGGCAAGCGCGTGAATACGGGTTCGTCGGCAGGTTTACGTCTTTCTGCACAGTGGTTCTGCACAGTGGAGGAACGAAAACCATGAAGCCGACTTTGTATGCGACATCGATTGCGCTTGCTGCGATCACTCCGATGGCCGCGCAGGCGCATGCGGGCGCAGGCCCCGGCGTGTTTCGTGGCCCGGTCATGGGCCATGGTCCGGTCATTGGCCATGGTCCGGCAAGCGGTCCAATCAGGGGCCCGATCAATGGCACGATCATCAATCCGGGCACAGTGCATGGCACGATCATCAGCCCGGGCACGATCCACGGCACCGTGATCAACCCCGGCCCCGTGAACGGCACCGTGCTCAACCCCGGCCCCGTGAACGGTACCGTGCTCAACCCCGGCCCGGTGAAGGGTACCGTGATCGACCCCGGCACCGTCAACGGCACCGTGGTGCAGCCGCAGAGCTGATCCGGACCGATGCAGCAGGGAGGGCGATCATTTTCAGCCCGGCAGATCTGATCGCCCCCCTGCCCTGGCAGGATTTTGTCGATCACCATTGCGACCGGCAGGTGCTGCACGCGCCGGCCGGGCCCGATGCCGCGCGCACCGGGCTGTTCACCATGGCCGATTTCGACGCGCTGCTATCGCGCCCGGCGCTGCCGGCGAACACGCTGTTTGCGATCGATGCGCGGCGCAAACTGGGCCCGGCGGATTACAGCCTGGCCAATGGCGCGACAGACGTGCTGCGCGTGCTCGACTTGTTCGACGAAGGCGCAACCGTCGTCTTTCGTGAGGCCGACCGCCATCATCCGGGGCTGTGGCGGCTGACCCGCGCGTTTGAACGCGCGCTGGAGGCGCCAGCCTTTGCCAATATCTATTACGCCCCGGCGCAGGGCCAGTCGTTTCCGGCGCATTACGACGCGCTTGACGTGTTTGCGGTGCAATTGCTGGGGCACAAGACCTGGACGCTGTATCCGCGCATTGCGGCGCGGCCGCTGCGCCACGAACATTGCTATGGCGAAGCCGGCTTTGCCGCGGCCGATGCGGCCGAACCGCCACAGGCGATCACGCTGGGGCCTGGCGATCTGCTCTATGTGCCGCGCGGCGTGCCACATCTGGTGGCGGCGGGCAGCGAACCATCGCTGCACATCAGCATTTCGGTCACCCCGTTTACCCGCCACGATCTGCTGCGCAGCCAGCTTGATGCGCTGGCCGCGCAAGCTGGCGATCACCGCCTGCCGATCCCGCCCGCGGGCGCGGCGGCTGACCCCACCCCGGCCACCCCGCTGACCCTGCCGGCCGGCGCCGATCTGGCGCGGCTGCGCCACACTGCGCTGCTGGCGCAAGTGCCCGTTGCCATCGATCAGCCGCTGCACGCGCGCGCGGCCGCCCGCACGCTCACCCCTGCCAGCCGGCTGATTGCCGACCGCACCGCGCCGTGGTTTCTCGACCGCGCGGGCGATCACTTGCGGCTGCTGGGCAACGGCCGCGCGCTGGGCTTTGCCCCCCAGGCCGCCGCCGCGCTGGATCTCGCGCTGTCGGGCACGGCCTTTCGTGTGGGCGATCTGCCCGGTCTGGATGACGATGAGGCGCGCCGCGACCTGGCCGGAACGCTGATGGCCAACGGGTTTGCAAAGACGGCGCCATAAATCCCGCCGCGAACGGCCCCGGCGGCGCTGCAGCGGCCCTGCAAAAAGCCCCATCCCGAAGGAATTCCATAGTCCCGACTTGACGAAACCGGCCCCACCCCCAGAAGGATAGGCGATGTTTACCCGCCTCCGCACACAAGTTCGCGATTATGTCGCGATTCTGGCGCTTCCCTTTGCCGTTTTGACCGGTTCCACCGGCCTTGGCTTTGCCATCAGCCCGTGGCACCACGAAGGCTATGCCGCGCTGATCTTTGTGGCGGGCATGACCGTGATCGGCGCCACCTCCGGCCTGTTCATCGCGGTGATCTGCGCCTCGACGGGCGCGCTGGCCTTCAACTATTTCATTGCCGAACCGGCGTTCGAGTTCAATTTCAACCGCCCGATCGATTTCATCCCGCCGATGGTGTTTCTGCTCTGCTCGGTGACATCGGGGCTGATTGCCGGAAACGCGCGCGACCAGGCGCAGGCGGCGCGGGTGGCCAAGGCGCAACTCGATGATCTGCTGGAAATCAGTCGCCGTTTTCAATCGATCGACAATACGGCGGAAATCCGCGACTCGCTGACTGCCGAGATCAAACGGCAGGGGCCGGATTGCGCGCTGCACTGGCGCGATGATGCGCTGCTGGGCAGATTGGCAGGCAATCCTGATGACAGCCGCCGGGCCGCCGCGCTGCGTGCCGCACTGGCCGCCGAATTGCCATGGCTGGCCGATCAGACCGTGGTGTTTCAGGCGATCGGTGATGGAGAAGCGCTGTTTGGTGCGCTGACCTGCCGCGCACCGCGCGCCATGGCGTTCCCGCGCGAAGTCGATCGGCGAGACTTTGTCGAAGGGCTGGGGCGCCTTGCCAATCTGGCGCTCACGCGGGTGCGGCTGGCCGAAACGCTGGCCGAACAGCGCACACGATCGCGCATCGATCAATTGCAATCGGCGCTGCTGATGTCGTTCAGCCACGATTTGCGCACGCCCTTGACCACGATCAGCACCGCCGCCGCCAGCCTGCGCCAGTTTGCCGATGCGATTGCCCCGGCCGACCGCGCCGACCTGCTGGAAAGCATCGAACACGAATGCGCCCGGCTAAACCGTCTGACCGAAAACCTGATGCAGTTGACCCGGCTGGAATCGGGCAGTGCGGCATTGCATTTCAGCGCCATCGCGGTGGATGACATGCTGCGCCATTGCCTGCGCCGCAACGCACCCGAAGCCGCCGGGCGCAACGTGGTGGCGCGGCTGAATGCCGGAACGGCGCTGGTCCGGGCGGATACCGCGCTGTTCGAACTGGCTGTCTCCAACGTGCTGCAAAATGCGATCAAGTTCAGCCCCGAAGGCAGCATGATCACCATGACCAGTGCGATCATCGATGATCGCTGCGTGATCACGATCAGCGATCAGGGCATCGGGGTGCCGGCCAGGGACCAGGACCGGGTGTTCCTGCGGTTCGTTCGCGGGGCCCAGAATCAGGCAGGGGCGCAGCAGGGAATGCCGGGGGGCACGGGCCTGGGGCTTGCCATCGCACGCGGCTTTGTCGAAGCGGCAGGCGGCAGCATTGCCCTGGCCTCGCCCGGCCACGACGGCAACGCCACCACGGTTACGATCGCGCTGCCCCATATCGTCGATGAACCCGTCGCGGGGCCCGTCGCGGGGCCCGTCGCGTGGGATGTGGCACAGTGAACAAGGGCCATGTGCTGCTGGTCGATGATGAACCGGGCATTATCAGTTCGCTGCGCACCGCGCTGACCGCGGCAGGTTACAGCGTGTCGGTCGCGCGCAATGGCACCGAAGCGATCGCGCTGGCGCCCAATGCCGAAAACGATGTGATCCTGCTCGATCTCGGGCTGCCCGACATGGATGGCAAGGACGTGATCATGGCTGTGCGCGGCCGCACCCCGGTGCCGATCATCGTGCTGTCGGCGCGGCACCAGGAACACGAAAAGATCGCCTCGCTCGATTGCGGCGCCAACGACTATATCGACAAGCCGTTTGCCCTGGGCGAATTGCTGGCCCGCATCCGCGCGGCCTTGCGCACGCGCCGGCGCGATCCGGCCGAAGCCGCGCCGGGCGATTTGCGCATCGGATTGCTGCATATCGACCATGGCCTGCGCAAGGTCGCGCTCGACGGGCAGACCGTGCACTTGTCGCCAAAGGAATACAGCCTGCTCGTTGCGTTGGCGGAAAATGCCGGGCGCGTGGTCACGCATCGCCGGCTGCTGGCGGCGGGCTGGGGTCGGGCCGATACCGACCCGCAGTATTTGCGCACCTATATGGGCATGCTGCGGCAAAAACTGATCGGTGAAACCGGCCGCGCCGATCTGATCCATAACGAGCCGGGGGTGGGCTATCGGCTGGTGGTCGCCGATTGAGGCCCGCCGCGATTGGCCGATCCGCGCAGTTTATATGGAATTTCTCTGCGGGCTCCTATGGCATTTATATGGCGGGTTGCCCGCGCATTAACCGCCCCGCTCTAATCCGGCAGCATGCCTTCGGGACAACCGGATTGGAGATGTGCCGTGAATTTGATCAACCGCCTGCTGCACGATGAAACCGCCGCCACTGCGATCGAATATGGCCTGCTTGCCGCGCTGGTCAGCGTGTCGGCCATTGCCGCGATGGGATCGCTGGGCAACGCCCTGTCCAACACGTTCAACCGCGTATCGAACCAGATGGCCAGCGCGCAAAGCGGCAAGCTTTAAAGCGAGATGACTTTGGGTTGAAGCAAGCTTCAACAAAGTCATCAGCAACGCTCAAGCGCCGCGCGGGCTTATCGCCTGATGGCATGATTCAATATCATGTCATCAGGCTCTAGGCGCAAGGCCAGGATCGCTCAGTTTGAATCAAGCCGGTTGTATTCCTTGACGATGCCCTTTGGCACGTCTTCGAAATCGTCCCAGGGCAGTTCCTTGTTGAGCGTCAGCGACCAGCGTTCCAGCCATTCCACGCCGTCCTTGCCGCTATAGGCATCCGGGGTCTGATAGGCCGGGTCCTGCAGCGCCTGTTCCAGCGTGATCGTGGTCATGTTCTGCCGTTTCAGGATCGCGGCAAGGCCATCGAGGCTGTCGGCATTAAGCCGGGTATCGTGCAACAGCATGACATAGGCGATATCGCGGCCGAACAGCGCGCGCGAGGCGCGGCGATACCAGGCGATGGTGCGCTCGGTATAGCCAAGGTAAATGTCGCGAATCCGCTCTGCCTCGGCCTTTTTGCCGGTCATCACCGCGTTGTCATAGGGTTCGGCAAATTCCCAGTCATCGGCATCGATGGTCACCGGCGCCACGCGATAGCCGTGCGTGGCCAGCCAGTGATCGATTTCAGCCTTCACTGTCGCCGGGCTGCCGGTTTCCAGATAGGGGTGGCGAAACCATTGCAGCGTGCGATGCGCGCGCACCATCATTGGGCGGATCACGCGTTCGCCTTCGGCAATGTCGGTAATATAGGCGCGCTCGCCGATTTCGTTGGGGGTGGAATGCGACAGGGTGTGGTTGCCCAGATCGAACCCTGCCCTGATCCACGCGTGCAGCACCGCGATCTGGCGCTTGCGCACGATATCGTCCAGCTTGCCCTCGTTCACAAAGCCGATCGCGGAAAAATGATGCCGCTTCAGCCCGCGCAACAGCATGTGGTTGGTGCGGTCGACATAATCCTGTTCAGGCTTCAGCACGATCGACGGCAGATCGTCGAAAGTGAGCGCAACAGTGGCCGGCGGCGGCAGATCCGCGCCAGACAATGCGGGGGCCGCAGGAACTGCCGGCTGGGCATTAGACTGGGCCTGGGCAGTCGTGGACAGGACCAGCGCCAGCGCGGTGGCCAGAATTGCCGTCAACGGGTTCGAACAAGCGTGCAATCTGCCGGACGTACGGATGTTCACGAAGTTTCCCGATACAAAAGTTGGACCCGAAAGCCTGAAAATGCTGCCACCACCGCACAGCGCGCGATGAACCGGTCTGGTTTGTTGCGTTCATCGGGTGATCATTGGCCGCCCCCACCCGCAATTTTTGTCCTATAGCCATGGCAAACCGAACAATGCATCGACAATTTGGCCCGTTGTGACAAAAAGTTCGGGAAAACCCGCGCCAGACCGGCCATAGCCGCATCATGGACTTTTCAGGACCATGGACGTGGCAGCACAATGAAGACCGCAATCACCGTGCTGGCCGATCTGGTGCGATCACTGGTGCTCAGCGGGCTGGCCGCTGCCAGCCTGGCACTGGCGATCGGGATCGGCCTGGCCGCGGCGGCCATCGGCGTGTGGCGGCTGTGCCGCGCCGGGTGGCGGCGATGATTGCCAACGCAGTACTGCGGAGCGCTTGACCACAGGGGCCGATGTCGGGCACTTACGTTGCAGGACGCAACCTGACCGGGCCCGATCACGGCCATCCATCGAACCACCCGCGGAGATTTTCCCGATGCAACATCGCCGTCTTGGCACGTCGCCCATTGTCGTGTCCGACATCTGCATGGGCACCATGACCTTTGGCAGCCAGGCCGACGAGGCCACCGCGCTGCGCGTGCTCGATCGCAGCTTTGACGCGGGGATCAATTTCTTCGACACGGCCGAAGGCTATCCCGTGCCGCCCGATGTGAAATGGGTCGGCCGCACCGAAGACATCGTGGGCAAGTGGCTGAAGACAAAGCCGCGCGATGCGATCATCCTGGCCACAAAAGTTTCGGGCCCCAGCCATGTCTGGTTCAAAAGCCCAAAGCGCAGCGGGATGACCGCGCTCGACCGGCGCAACATCATTGTCGCGGTCGAAGAAAGCCTGACCCGGCTGGGCACCGATTACATCGATCTGTACCAGACCCACTGGCCCGACCACGACACCGGCTATGATGAAACCATGGAAACGCTGGACGAGCTGGTCCGCGCCGGAAAAGTGCGCATCCTGGGCTGTTCCAACGAAACGTCGTGGGGCCTGATGAAATCGATCGCCGCATCGGAAAAGCTGGGCGCGGCGCGGTACCAGACGATCCAGAACAATTTCAGCCTGAACAACCGCCGGTTCGAAGACGAGCTGGCGCAAGTCTGCCGCAAGGAAGGGGTCAGCCTGATCCCCTATTCGCCGATCGGCGGCGGCGTGCTGGCAACCAAGTACAGCGGGGGCGCGCGGCCCGAAGGCGCGCGGTTTTCCAACTATCTGGCGATGGGCGGGCGGCAGGAAGCGATGGCGCGCCGCTTCGTGAACGAAAAGTCGATCACCTCGGCCGAACGCTTTGCCGCGATTGCCGCCGAACATGAAATGGACCCGGTGACTTTCGCCGTGGCCTGGTCAAAACAGCACGATTTTGTGGCATCGACGATTGTCGGGGTCAGCCGCGAAGACCAGCTCGACCCGATTCTGGCCGCAATCGACCTGGTTCTGCCCGAATCGGCGATGAAAGCGGTGAACCGCGTAAGCCGCGAAATCATGTACCCGATGGGGTAATACCAACGTGCAGTGCGCTTCACTCGCGGCACGCTGGCATAAGCCCGCGCGGCGCCTGGGCGTAACGATGTGCGATGCGTTCCACTCATCGCACACCGTACAAGCGCACTCGGCTGAAAATCCTCCCCGGAACGGGGAGGGGGACCAGCGAAGCTGGTGGAGGGGTGTCGCCCCGCACGCGAACCCCTGCGCCAAAATGCCCATCCCCTCCGCCGCGCCCCTCCGCCGCCAGCAACCCGGCGGATCAGGAGCGGGTCAGAACCGGCGGGCCACGGCGAATTCGGCGGCTTCGGTCATCGCCGCCTTCGCGTCGCCGCCGGGAAAGGCGGCAATCGCGTCGATCGCGCGCTGGGCATAGTGGCGCGCGCGTTCGCGGGTGGCGTGGACGGCATCGTGCTTGCGGATCAGCGCGGTCGCATGGGCAAGGTCATCATCGCTGTTGCGATCGCCGGCAATCGCCTCACGCCAAAAGGCGCGTTCCGCCTCGGTGCCGCGCGCGTAGGCCAGGATCACCGGCAGCGTCATCTTGCCTTCGCGGAAATCGTCGCCCGCGGCCTTGCCCATTTCGGCCGCGTCCGAATCGTAATCGATGGCATCGTCGGCCAATTGAAACGCGATGCCCAGATTGCGGCCATAGGCATCGAGTGCCAGTTCCTCGGCATCGGGGCGTTCGGCCACGACCGCGGCAACACGACAGGCCGCGGCGAACAGCGCGGCCGTCTTGCCATTGATGATCGACAGATAGCGTTCTTCGGTGGTTTCGATCTGGCGCTGTGCGACCAGCTGATCGACTTCGCCTTCGGTGATCACCGCCGCAGCATTCGACAGGATGCGCAGCACCTTGATCGATCCGTCCTCGACCATCAGTTCGAAACTGCGGCTGAACAGAAAATCGCCCACCAGCACCGTGGCCGGATTGCCATAGATGATGTTGGCGGTCTGCTTGCCGCGCCGCATGTCTGACCCATCGACCACATCGTCGTGCAGCAATGTGGCGGTGTGGATGAATTCCACCGCCGCGGCGAGCTGGTAATGGCGGCTGCCGCCATAGCCCACCAGCGATGCCCCCGCGAGCGTGAGCATCGGGCGCATGCGCTTGCCCCCGCCGGCGATCAGGTGCCCGGCCAGCGCCGGGATCAGCGGAATGCGCGACTGCATCCGGTCAAGGATTACCGCATTGACACTGTTCATGCCTTCGGCAACCAGCGCCATCAGCGGCTGAAGCGAGGGTTCGGCCCGGCGGGGCAGCGAGTGGATCGTTGCTGACATCGTGCAATCGCTTGGCGCGATGGTCGGCGCTTGGCAAGTCGAAGTTTGCGCGGGTATGGCGATGCGACCGCAAAGGGCAATCGCCCCGGCGCGGCGGGATGGAGAGTCTATGAGCAAGGACGCGGTGCTGGACGGCTATCGCCAGAGCATCGACAACATCGATGCGGCGATGATTCACATCCTGGCCGAACGGTTCCGGATCACCCAGGCGGTGGGCGCATACAAGGCCGAACACGGCCTGCCCGCCAGCGACCCGGGGCGCGAACAGCGCCAGATCAGCCGCCTGCGCAAACTGGCCGAAGATGCACGGCTGGACCCGGAATTTTCGGAAAAATTCCTGCGTTTCGTGATTCAGGAAGTCATTCGCCACCACGAAAAGGCGCAAGGGAAATAAATCAGCCCAAGGCCACCACAAACGCGCCCCGGCCGGTCCGCCACTGCTGCACCCGCAATCGCTCCTCTCGGGCAAGACCGTGCAGGATCAAGGCCTTGTCCCAGGCGACCAGCGCCAGCACGGGTTTGCCCCCGGCCACCCGGTCGCGCAGCCCCGATCGCCATTGCCGTACCAGATCCCGCTCGATCGGCACCCGCTGCGCAGCCGCAACCTGCAGCCGCGCCAGCCAGCGTTCGGCACGCGGGACAGCCGGATCGACCAGCACCAGCCCGGCCTGCGCCATCGCGGCAAGGCCGGAGGGCAGCATCAGCGTGCCCAGACCCACCGCGCCCGCCTTCAGCACGCCGCGCCGCGCGATCATGGCCGGCGCTTTGCCAGATAGCCGGCGATTTGCGCCAGTTGCGCATCGCTGACTTCGCCGCGCTGGATTCGCGGCATGTTGCCCAGGCCCTGCCGCGCGGCGGCGGTGACGAATTCGGGCACAAGGTCGGTGCGCGACTCAAGCATGGCCAGCGCCGGGTCCATGCGCCGCGCGAGAATCACCGTGCCCATGCCCATCTGACGGTGGCACATGCCGCATTTTTCAACAAACAGCGCCTCGGCCGGGGAATGCGAAGACCGGTCCTGAATGCCGCCACGCGTCGCATTCCGGATCTGCGTGCCGCCGGGCGCCTGCGCCAGGGCCGTGCCGCCCGCAATCACCAGCGCGATCATCAGATAGACCTTCATGCCCCATGCTCCCGCCAGCGCGCCGGCCAGATACCGCTTTTGCCCGGGGCAAGAATGCCGCCGGGATCAAGCGCGTCCTTCACTTTCTGGTTCAGGTGTCGCAGCGCCCCGCCGTTGAAATCATAAGTGCCGGCAACCAGGTCCATATATTCGATATGGGTGCGGTATTCGCCATAGCCGTGGGCATGGGCATCGGCGACCAGCGCGCGAAACATCTGATCAACCCGCTGCATCATTGCCGGATTATCGCGATCGAACAGCACCTGGTTGACATTGGTCAGGCTGCGTTCGCCCATGGCAAAGCTGGCGTGGTAATCCATGGCGAATTTTTCATAGAGCGCGTGCGTGCGCCGGAACTGGGCCATCGCCAGATCGCCGCGCGGCGGCAGCACCGGGGAATAGCCGATATGGCCGCCGCGCCCGCCGTGCCAATTGGCATTGGCCAGCGGAAAGCTGACCGGAACCCCGCTGAACGGTGATCCTTCGGGCGGATCGCCCTGTTTCCAGCGCACCGGTTTCATCGCCAGCACCGGTTTTTTGTCAAACGCACGCGCCAGGATCGCCATAGAGGCCTCGGTCAATTCGGCCGGGCCATAGAACCGGACCTGGACGCTCCACCAGCCGATATTGAACTGTTTGCGGATCGCGCTGATCACCGCGTCGTTCATCGGCGCGGGATCGCTGGTCCAGTGTTCGCGCCGGGTCATCACCGCAGCAGACCGCAGCCAGTTGCCCATGGATGGCGCCTGCTGGATGATCCCGGCGCGGCGCAGCGGCGCCAGGGTATCGACCGCCCAGCCAAGATCATCGGGCTGGTCGAATTCGAAATCGATCCCGGCCACGGTTTCGGGTTCGGGCATCAGCCACAGGCCCAGCTTTGTCACCACGCCGAAATTCGACTGGCAGAACATCGCGTCCCAGCCCGGGCCAAACCCGCCGCGATAGAGTTGCCAGGTTGGCGATCCGGCCATCGCCCCCATCCCGGTGCGCACCAGCGCGCCATCGGGCAGCACGACCTCAAGCCCGCAGATACGCGCGGCATGATCGCCATAACTGGTATAGCCCACCCCGCGATCCAGCGCGTTGCCGGCGACCGATCCCCAGCTGTTGCCCGGAACCGACAGCCACAGCGGGATCTTGTGCGCCTGAAGATAATCGTAGAGATCGAAAAACCCGACACCCGGTTCAACCAGCACAGTGCCGTTTTCGGCATCGACCTCGATCCGCTTCATCCGGCTGAGATCGAGAACCACCGAGCCCTTGACCACCGGCGCGGCCCCGCCATAGCCGAAATTCTTGCCCCGGCTGATCGGCCAGAGCGGCACGCCATGCCGGTTGGCAATGCGCAGCACTGCCTGCACGTCGTCCACGGTGGCGGGCGCCAGCGCGGCCCCGGGCCGGTGCCGCGTTTCATCGGGGGCGAAATGGTCGGAATAGGCGATGCGATCTGCATCATCGTCAAACACGTTGTCGGCGCCGATTGCCGCGCGAAATTCGCGCAGCGCGGCCGCAAGCCTTGCCGGATCGATCATGCGCGTGCCCCCTTCACTTCGCGATCCCGCAGGCCCACCACCTGCAGGCCGATCGCAACCGCCACAAGCGCAAGCGCAGCGCCGGCGTAATACGGCCAGTCTTGCCCGGCCATGGCATAGATCGCGCCGAACAGCGGCGGCACCGCAATCCGCCCCAGCGCATTGCTGGCCATCAGCAGGCCATTGACACTGCCCTGCACTTCGCCGCCGATCGATCGCGAAATCAGGGCGCCTGCGCTGGGAAAGGCGATGCTGTGCCCGGCCATCAGCGCCGACATCAACACCACCGCCGCCACGGGATTGCGCAGCACCGGTTGCAGCGCCATGGCCAGCACCAGCACGCACAGCCCGCCGACAATCACCCGCGCTTCACCAAACCGCCGCGTGGCCCGCCCGATCAGCGCGATCTGCACCGCAAACCCGGTGCAGCCGACGGCAATGAACGTCAGCCCGACCGCATGCGTGGACCAGCCGAAATTGCGCGCGGTCCACAGCCCGAAGACCGCCTCCATCGAGGCGAACGCGCCGATACCGATAAAGGCGATGGCAAACAGCCGTGCCAGCAGCGCATGGCCGGCGACAAGCCGCATCGCCTCACCCCATTTCGGCAGCGCGCGCGCCGTGCCGGGCGGATGGCTTTCCACCAGCACCAATACGCTCCACAACGAGGCCGCCGCCGCCGCGGCGGCAGAAACCAGAATCGGCAGGCGATACCCGGCCAGCCCCGCCTGGGGCGAAGCAAGCAGCCCGCCGATCGCCGGCCCCACGGCAAAACCCAGATTGAGCGCAGCCCCCAGCAGGCCGATGTTGCGCGCGCGCGCCTCTGGCGGGGTGACATCGGCGATATAGCTTTGGCAGACACCGACCGTGCCGCTGAAAAACCCGGTTACCACGCGCACCACCAGCGCCAGCGCCAGATTGGGGACAAAGGCAAAGGCCACATAGCTGAGCGCGGTGGCCGCCGTCGCACCGATCAGCACCGGCCGCCGCCCCACCCGGTCAGACAGGCGCCCCCACCCGATTTCACCAAAAATCCCGCCGAACGAATAGGCGGCGAACAGCAGGGTGATCGCAACCGGCCCGGCATGGAGATCACGCCCGTAAAACGGCAGCAGCGGGATGATCAGGCTGAATCCGGCGAAATTGATGAACACGATCACCAGGATCAGCGCCAGCCTTGGCTTGGCCAGCCTGGGCGGGGCCAGCCTGGGTGTCGGGCGCGCCTCAGCCGGCATAGCGCGGCTCTGCAATGCCGCGGGTGCCAAGCCCGGTGATCACGAACGTGGCGCCGCCGCCATCGCCCGCGCGCCCCAGCAAGGCGGGATCGATCGAGGTGACATAAAGCTCGTCCAGGCCCGGCCCGCCGAACATCACGCTGGCCGGCAGCGACACGGGCATATCGATCACGCGTTCGATCGTGCCATCGGGGCGAAACGCGACCACTTTGGCGCCTTCGCAGATCGCCATCCACAGCAACCCGTCGGCATCGACCGTTGCGCCATCGGGAATGCCGCCCAGATCGCGCGTATCGGCAAACAGGCGCCGATTGGTCGCAGCGCCGGTGGCGATGTCATAATCGTAGGCATGGATGTGACAGGGCAAGCTGTCGGAAAAATAGAGCGTGGCATTGTCGGGCGACCAGCATGGCCCGTTGGCAATGGCGATGCCGTGATCAAGTTCGTGCAGCGCATGATCGGCATCCAGCCGGTAAAGCGAGCCATAAGGCTGGCAATCGCGGATGTCCGAATCGCCCGATCCCACCACAAACCGCCCGCGCCTGTCGACTTTGCCATCGTTCATCTGTGCGCGCGGGTGGCGGTGCGGCGCAGGCGCCAGCAGATCGAGCGCGCCGCTGTCGAAATCGAGCGCGAAGATCCCGTCTTTCAGCGCGACAATCGCCCCGCCGCCGGCGCGCAGCGCCATCGAGCCCACCACCTGGCCCACATCCCACGACCGGGTCAGGCCGGATTGCGGATCGAACCGGTGCACCGCCTTGCCAACGATATCGACGAAATAGAGCGCCTGTTCGGCCACATCCCAGACCGGCCCTTCGCCGACCAGACAATGCCGGGTCTCGACACGTGTGATCTTCATGCGCCATCCTCTGCTGCGCGCGGCTTGCAACCGCTTCCTTAGCAGTGATAAGGAGCGCGCGACCGGTGTCAAGGAGCAAACCATGAGCGAATTGCCGCGCCCTTCTGCCGTGCCGCTTGATCAGGCGCGAATCGTGCGCGCCGCATGGGATCTGGTCGAGGCGCAGGGCGTGGCGGCGCTATCCACGCGCACGCTGGCGGCGGCGCTCGCGGTGAAGGGCCCTGCGCTTTATTGGCATGTGCGCAGCAAGCAGGATCTGCTCAGCCTGATGCTGGAACACGTGCTGGTGGACAGCATTGCCGCCCCCCCGCCGGGGCTGACCTGGACCGACTGGCTGCGCTTTGTCGGGCAACGCCAGCGTCAGGCGCTGCTGGCACATCGCGACAGCGGGCTGATCGCATCAACCGCCCCGCCGACCGAACGCCTGAAAACCGAAGTCTTTCCGCAAATCACCGCACCGCTGCGTGCCGCCGGCCTGTCCGACCAAAATGCCAGCATCGCCGCCGGCGCGCTGGCCAGTTTTGTCCTGGGCTGGACGGTTTACGAACAGCGCCCCGAAACCCGCGAATTCATGCGCGCGTTCCACGATCCGGATACGGGGTTCGATTATGCGCTCGATGCGCTGGTGCGCGGGATCGAGGCCAGGGAAAGCGGGGTCTAACCCAGATCTTCCAGCGGCACGCCGGGCAATTGCTTGGCAGTGCGGATGGTCAGCGAGGTTTTGACGCTGGCCACGTTGGGCGCCGGGGTCAGTTTGCTGGTCAGGAATTCCTGAAAGCTTTGCAGATCGCGCGAAACGATCTTGATGATGAAATCGATCTCGCCATTCAGCATGTGGCATTCGCGCACTTCGGGCAGGCCGCGCATGTGATCTTCAAACTGGCGCAGCGCCTCTTCGGCCTGGCTTTTCAGGCTGACGAGCGCAAACACGGTGATTGCAAAGCCCAGTTTCGAGGCATCGAGTTCGGCGTGATAGCCGCGAATCACTCCGGCATCTTCAAGCGCACGCACCCGGCGCAGGCACGGTGGCGCAGTCAGCCCCACCCGCTGGGCCAGTTCGACATTGGTGACCCGGCCTTCGTCCTGCAGTTCGGCAAGCAGCTGCCGGTCAATTGCATCCAGTGTCGCCATGGTCCTCGTTGCCACCAGGTCAGCTTTTTGAAAACATGCGCGCAGGATCGAAGGGGCCAGCCGCACCCGGTTTGCACGGCCAGGCTGGCAAGATTCGTAATCCAGACGCCGTCTCTCTATAATTTTATTTTCCGTTTCCGCAATGGTCCCGCGTTCCGGCGCAATCCTGATCCTGCGATCCGCATGGTGGCGCCGGGCGTCTACGTTTTGTTAGGGTTAACCCTGCACAGGGAACAACCCGATGACAACACAGCGTAAACGGGGCGCAACCGGATCGCGGCCTGTGGGGCAATGGACGCACAAACTGATACCTGGCCAATGCGCGGCCGATACGCAGATCGAACCGTTTCGGGACGACCCGGAACAAGACAGGTGACAGGACGGGGCACCCTGTGACAGGTCGCAATCTGGCATGCTCCGCCCGGGGCAGGCCGGCCTGTCCGATACCGTCGGGCAGGGCGGCGCGGGTTCGGCAGAGCAAGCCGGATCGCGTTGGAATGGATAGATTTTTGGCCCTGAATTGCAGCAAGGCGGAGCATGAATGATCGTTGATGACCGCCTTGACACCGTTCTGCGCACGCAGACGGCTGGCCGGGCGGGCCTCAACACGCAGTTGCGCCAGCTGGTGGACCTTCTCGGGCGCATTCCCGATGCGCAATGGGGCCCGCGTGCCGCGCCCGCGCTCGAACGGCTGGACCAGTTGCACGGCGCGCTGGGTGATCGCGCGGCGGCCGTGCTGATCGGGCTGTGCACGCTGCGATCCCCCCGGCTGGTCGGGCACCTGGCACGCAGCGGGCCGCGCACTGCGCTGGCGGCAATCGGCCAGGCCCGGCTGAGCGAGGCCGAATGGCTGGCGCTGATCCCCACCCTGCCGATTCACGCACGCGGCGCGCTGCGCCACCGCCGCGATCTGGGCCCGGCCGTGACCGTGCTGCTTGACCGGCTGGGCATCGACGATTTCGCGCTGCCCGCACCGCAGGAAAGTGCGGCGCAAACAGACGAATCGCCAGCCCCTGCCCCTGCCCCTGCCCCTGCCCCCGCTCCTGCTCCTGCCCCCGGCGGCGTGCTGGTGTCGCTGCCGATAGAGCCCGCCCGTCGCGGCGATTCCGCCGAACGAGAAGCGAATGGCCCGCGCGAAGGCATCGGCGCAATCGTGCGCCGGATCGAGGCGTTTCGCCGCAACCGCGCCGGCTATGATCCGGCCCTGGCCGGCCAGACCCGCCTGCCCTTTGCCGAAGAGGCCGGCAGCGAGCCGCAGGCGACGCGGCTTGACCTGCTGATCGATGCAGCGGGCATGATCACCGCGGCCGAAGGCGCCGATCCGGCGATGCTGGTCGGCCATCACCCGTTTGTTGCGCATACGCAGGCGGCAACGGCCTCGGTCGATGGCGCCACGCTGGCGGCGTTTCGCGCGCGGCGGCCGATCACCGCGGGCAGCCTGTGGCTGGATGGCGCGGCGCGCATTTCCGGAACCTGGCGGATCGATGCGGTGCCGCTGTTTGGCGCCGAAGGCGGCCACTATGCCGGCTATTGCGCGCGGCTGCGTCGCCCGCCTGCCGATGATGCCGCCGCGGCGGAGGCCGGGCGAGAGGCGCGGCGCGGCCCCGAAACACTGCACCAGCTGCTGCACGAACTGCGCACGCCGATCAACGCGATCCAGGGCTTTGCCGAATTGATCCAGCAGCAGCTGCTGGGCCCGACGCCACACCATTACCGCAGCCTGGCCGCCTCGATTGCGGCCGATGCAGCGCGCATGCTGGCCGGGTTTGAAGATGTGGAGCGGCTGATCCGGCTGGAAACCGGCCGGATCGATGCGCCCAACCCTGTTTCAACCCGTCCCGACCTGGCGCCCGATGACACGGGCGCGGCACCAACCGATCTTGCCGCGATCGTCACGCGGGTGGTGGCGCAGCTTGATCCGCTGATCACGCAGCGCGAAATCCGGCTGGCCAAAGTGTTGCGCGCCCAGGTGCTGCCGGTCGCCATGCCCGAGGCAGAGGCGGAACGCACCGTGTGGCGGCTGCTGTCCACGCTGATCGGGGCGGCAGCGCCCGGCGAACGGATGTCGCTGGTGCTGGACAATACGGCATCGGACATGGCGAAGCCCTGTTCCGTTGCGCGCCTGTCGGTCACTTTGCCCGCCGCCCTGGCGCAGCGCGATGACCAGGCGCTGTTTGCCCCCGAAATCGCCCGCGCCAGCGCCGCGCCGGGCGCGGGGATGCTGGGCACCGGGTTTGCGCTGCGGCTTGCGGTGGCCGAAATCCGCGCTGCGGGCGGGCGACTGGAACGGCCGGATGGCAATCATCGGTCCGTTCTTGACCTGACCTTGCCATTGTTGACACCACAGGCGCTTGACCGCAACGCCGTGGCTTCCTAGCCCATGATACTGGCTGGCACAGGTCGGCACACAGGGGATCGAATTGGCTGAAACAGGCCATCTGCCGGACATTCGCCGCAGTCCGGGTCAGGGTGACTTCGTGCAGTTTGCCACGGGCTTTGGCCCGCGCTTTGTCGTAACTGTTGATACCGAAGAGGAATTCGACTGGACAAAGCCGTTCGATCGCTATGGCCACGGGCTGAAACATGTGCCGTGGATCGGCCGGTTTCAGGAATTTTGCGAAAACTGCGGCGTGGCGCCGATCTATCTGCTGGATTACCCGGTGGCCTGCGATCCGCGGGTGATCGATACGCTGGGTGCGGCGGTGGCGGCAGGGCGCGCGGAAATCGGGGTGCAGCTGCATCCCTGGGTAAGCCCGCCGCACGATGAGGATCTGAACGTCCACAACAGCTATGCCGGCAATCTGCCCCCGGCGCTGGAACGCGCCAAGTTCGACAGTTTGCGCCGCACGATCGAGCAGGCCTTTGGCCGCGCGCCGCTGATCTATCGCGCCGGCCGTTATGGCGTGGGGCCGCAGACCGCGCGGATTCTGGCCGATGGCGGCATTCTGGTCGATACATCGGTGCGCGCGCAATTCGATTATACCGATCAGGGCGGGCCCGGTTTTCGCGACGCACCGGTGCTGCCCTGGTGGATCGAACAGCCCGGCCCGGAAAACCCCGCCGGTCTGATGGAATTGCCGCTGACCGCGGTCTACTGCGGGGTACTGCGGCGCCATGGATCGCTGATCTATCACGCGCTGGCACGCACCCCGCGGCTGCGCGGTGTTCTGGCGCGGCTGGGCCTGCTGGAGCGGGTGCCGCTGACCCCGGAAGGGGTGGACGCGCGCGCGGCGCTGCGCGGGATCGATGCGGCGATAAACGATGGCCTGCCGGTGCTGGTGTTTTCGTTTCACAGCCCGTCGCTGCTGCCCGGGCACACCCCCTATGTGCGCGATGGCGATGCGCTGGACCGGATGTATGATTGGTGGCGCATCATTTTTGCCCATCTGCACCAGCGCGGCGTCACCCCGGCCAGCCTGGCCGACATCACCGCCGCCGCGCGCCCCTGATCGGGCACAGCAAGGCACGCGCCACCGGCTTGCCAACTTTCGCGCGGGGCCTTACCTGCGTGCGGGCGTGGGCCTGTAGCTCAGCGGTTAGAGCTGGCCGCTCATAACGGCTAGGTCGCGGGTTCAAATCCTGCCGGGCCCACCACGGCCATCCGCGCAAAGTCCGACACGGGGCCGAATTCCCGCCTTGATATTATCAACCAAATAAGTAGACAAAGGACCGCGGCGGATCAGCCAGACGGGTCCGGCCAGCAGAGGATTTGCCACCACCATGACCGACTTTGCCAAAGCCCATCCCGAAACCCTGGCCCTGCACGCCGGCTGGCGCGCCGATCCGACCACCGGGTCGGTCGCGGTGCCGATTCACCAGACCACATCGTACCAGTTCCACGATACCGGCCACGCAGCGAACCTGTTTGCGCTGAAGGAACTGGGCAATATCTATACCCGGCTTGGCAATCCGACGACCGCAGTGCTGGAAGACCGCATTGCCGCAATCGAAGGCGGCGTGGCCGCGCTGGCGGTGGCATCGGGCCAGGCGGCATCGACCTATGCCGTGCTCAATCTGGCGCGCGCGGGCGACAACATCGTGGCCTCGACCGATTTGTATGGCGGAACGTGGAACCTGTTTGCCAATACGCTGAAGGATCTGGGCATTGCGGTGCGCTTTGTCGATCCGGCCGATCCGCAGGCCTTTGCCCGCGCCACCGATGATCGCACCCGCGCCTATTACGCCGAAGCGCTGCCCAATCCCAAACTGATCCCCTTTCCCATTGCCGAAGTCGCCGCGATCGGCCGTCCGCTGGGCATCCCGCTGATTGTCGACAACACCGCCGCACCGCTGCTGATCCGCCCGTTCGACCATGGCGCGGCAATCGTGGTGCATTCGGCCACCAAATATATCGGCGGCCATGGCACCTCGATCGGCGGGCTGATTGTCGATGGCGGCAATTTCGACTGGGAGGCCAATCCCGCACGCCAGCCGCTGCTCAACACCCCCGATGCCAGCTATCACGGCGCGGTCTGGGCGCGCGATATCAAGCCGCTGGGCCCGATTGCCTATATCATCCGGGCGCGCGTGATCCTGCTGCGCGACATGGGCGCGGCGCTGTCGCCGTTCAACGCGTTCCAGCTGATCCAGGGGCTGGAAACGCTGGCGCTGCGGATCGAACGGCACAGCGAAAACGCGGTGAAAGTGGCCGCATTCCTGGCCGACCATCCCAAAGTCGCCAATGTGATCCACCCGTCGCGCGCCACCGGCCGCGCCGCCGCCCTGTCCGAAGCCTATCTGCCGCGCGGCAAGGGCGGTCTGGTCGGGTTTGAACTCGCCGGCGGGCTGGAATCGGGTCAGGCGTTCATCAACGCGCTGAAACTGTTTTATCACGTCGCCAATATCGGCGATGCGCGCAGCCTGGCGATCCATCCGGCGTCAACCACGCATTCGCAGCTGTCCGCCGAAGACCAGGCCGCCACCGGTGTCACCCCCGGCTATGTCCGCCTGTCGATCGGCATCGAACATATCGACGATATCCTGGCCGATCTGGCGCAGGCGCTCGACGCCGCCTGAACGTGCCACCCCCGGCCACCGCGCGGTGGCCGGGGGTTAAGGTCAAAGGCCGTCAAGCCCTTTGCTGACCAGGATATTCACCGAAACGCGGCGGTTCTGCGCCTTGCCTTCCGGCGTGTCGTTGCTGGCCAGCGGATCGGCCTTGGCCATGCCGGTCGGGGTGAGCATGCGATAGGGTTTCCAGTGGCAGGCCTGCTGCAGGAAATTGATCACCGACCCGGCGCGCTTTTCGCTGAGAGTCTGGTTGTAGTCGTCGCTGCCCACCGAATCGGTATAGCCGACCACCAGCATCAGCGCGTTGCTGGTGTTTTCGGCCGCGGCCGCCGCGGCGCAAAGATCATCGCGCGCCTTGGCCGACAGCGCCGCCTTGCCCGTGTCGAAAAACACGTTGGTCGTGCTCTTGATATTGTACTTGTCGATATCACCCATGCGCCCGCGCAGCGCCTCGGTCGCGGCGGCCTGTTCGTCGAACCGCTGCGCCGTGCCGTGGCGGATCATCGTCGCAGTTTTGAAATCGTTGTTTTTGAACGTCACCTGGCTGGCCACCAGGCCGCCATCGGCCTGCACCGTGCGCACCGTGACAGGCAGGCCGTTGAGCAGCGCGTCGGCCGAATAGGCACCGCCACTGCCGCCAAACAGGCCGCCGCCGGCCTTGATCCGGGTGGTATCGCTGATCGCGATCACCGTGCCGTTGCCATCGGCGGTGATCACCTTGATCCGGTTGCCGCTGCGCGCGGCGATGACGCCCTTGATTTCGGGGCCCGGCACCAGCGCGGCGGTGTCGGCCGCGCGTTCACCATTGACGACAATGTTGGGATCAGCCGGCGCCTGTTGCGCATGGGCACCGGCAGAGCCCAGCGCGGCGATCAGGGCCATTGCAGAGATCCGGGCCAGCCCAGCCGGTCTGTGGAAATTGACACGCATCGTGGTGCTCCTTCAGCCTCTATCAACCGGGGCAGCCTGTTCAAGGCGGGCTTGCTGGCCGATTAACAGACGGGTGCACCCCCATACATATACGGCTGGTGCGCGCGCGCCTTGCGGCGAACCGAGCGCGGTGCTGTGCGAATCAGTGCAGCGGTTCGCCCTCGATCGTGATGCGGTGCAATTCGCGGCGATGGCCGTGATAATCGTTGTGGGCATAGTGCCAGGTGGAACGGTTGTCCCACAGCGCGACCGATCCCGGCTGCCAATGGAACACCTCCTGAAACTCCGGGCTCAGCGCATGGGTATAAAGCGCATCGAGCAGCGCGCGCGATTCGTC
This sequence comes from uncultured Sphingomonadales bacterium, assembly GCA_903832325.1. Classification (GTDB taxonomy): domain Bacteria; phylum Pseudomonadota; class Alphaproteobacteria; order Sphingomonadales; family Sphingomonadaceae; genus Novosphingobium. The sequence continues at coordinate 34,739 of CAILBC010000019.1, forward strand.
CGCATCCAGCCCGACAATCGCGGTGGTGAAAGCGGGATTGACATAAAGCGCGCGTTTTCCGCTGAGCGGATGGGTAATCACCACCGGGTGCGTCACATCGTCGAGCACATCGGCGGCCGCCGCATTGCCGATCCGCCCGTCATCGCCTTCTTCGCGCAAGGCGGCATAGGCGCTGTTGCGGCTGCCGAAAATGTGGCGCGCCGAATGGACCGCGCGCGCGCCATCGGCCAGGGCGCGCAGATCGGCGGGCAGCGCGTCATAGGCCGCATACATCGAGGCAAAGGCGGTCGCCCCGCCCTGCGGTGGCAATTCGCGCGCCACCAGCACCGACCCCAGCGCCGGTTCCACATCATAGGAATGATCGGTGTGCCAGCCGCCACCGATATTGGTCGTCTGCTCGGGCTCTTTCAGCACCAGCGCGATTTCGGGATAGCGCGGGTGCGCGGCGAAAAAGCGGTTGATGTTGATCGTGCCCAGCCGGCGGCAAAACGCGATATGCGCGTCTTCGTCGATCGTCTGGTCGCGAAAGAACACCACGCCGTGGTCGGCAAAGGCGGCGCGGATGCCCGCCAGATCGGCCTCGGCCAGATTGCCCAGATCAACACCCAGAATTTCCGCGCCGACTTTGCCGTGGGGCCGTATTTCCATGACCATCTGTACCTCTCCTGCATCGTCGCGACTCCGGCCGCGTATCGATGGCTTGCACCACTTCGCCACCAAACCGCGCGCCGTGCAAGTGTGGTCAGAAGTGGCCGCGCAGGCCGAACATCGCGGTACGGCCCAGGCTGTTGTACCCCGCCACGGTCTGATAATGCCGGTCGGCAATGTTTTCGACCCGGCCAAACAGCGTCAGCCCGCCGCCCGTCTTCCATTCCGCGCGCAGATCGACCACGGCATAGCCCGGCAGCACCAGCGGGCTGGCTGCATTGTCGAAACTGGCCCCCACCCAGCGCAGCGCCGCGCTCGCCGTTACCCCCGCCGGCAGGTCATAGCCCAGCGTGGCATTCAACAGGTGGCGCGGCACGCGCGGCAATTGCACGCCATACGTGGCCGCGCCCGGGGTGCGATCCTCGTTGACCACGATGGTGTAATTGCCATCGGCAAACACGTGCCCGGCGCGCGCCTTTGCGGTCAGTTCCAGCCCGCGCCCGCTCGCCGCGGCGACATTGGCGTAATAGCCGAAGCCGTTGATGAAACAGGCCGGCGGCGCCGAAGGCGGAGTGGGATAGGGGCAATAGGCAAAGCCGATCAGATTGGCGCTGCGGCGTTGCCACCAGACCGCGCCCAATCGCAGCGCCTGGCCAAACAGGCTGCGTTCGGCGCCGGCCTCCCAGCCGTGGGCGCGTTCGGGGCGCAGCGTGGCCGATCCGTAATCGCTGTATAGCTGATAGAGCGAGGGCGCCTTGAACCCTTCGTCATAGCTGGCGCGCAGCAGCGTAATGCCGTGATCGGGGGTATAGACCGCGCCCGCGCTGAACACGGTGTTGCCGCCGAATTGCGAATGGTGATCATGGCGCACCCCGCCGTTGAGCGTCAGGCCCGTGGCCGGGGTGATCCGCGCCTCGGCATAAATGCTGTTGATCGCGGCGGTCCGGGCGAACAGTTCATAGGGCTGGATCGCGTCATAGGGGCTGCCCACGCGCATGTGCTGTTCTTCGCGTTCGGCGCCAAACACCAGATCGACGCCCCGCGCCGCAGCCAGCACCCCCTGGTATTCATAGCGCGTGGTGCGCCCGTGGCCGACAAAGCTGAGCGCCGGGGTCTGCAAGGGATAGAGATCCTCGTTGTCGGTCTGATCGCGCTGCACCGAAATGCGGTTGCGCAAGCGGCCGCCAAACAGCGCAAAATTCAGCCCGGCATAGGCCGACCATTGTTTGTTGAGCGCATAATCGTCGGAATAGATCCCGGCAGGCAGGCTGAATGTGTCGGAAAAGCCGGTGCGCGAACCGGTCCAGTATCCGCGCAGATCGAGCGTTACTTCGGGCGCGAGATGAAACCGCACCATGCCGCTGGCCGCCTGGCGGGTATAGCCATTGGGCACGGTGCCGCCGATCAGCGTGGGAATGCCCTCGGTGGCAAACACCGTCCCCGAAATGCGCCAATCCGCCAGCGCCGAAGTGCCGCCCAGCCCGGCATGGGCATCGACCGTCTGATGCGAACCGGCTTCGACCGACAGATCGGCCTGCAGCTTTGCAGTCGGCGCCACGGTAGTGACATTGACAATGCCACCCAGCGCATTCGACCCCCACAGGATTGATTGCGGCCCGCGCAACACTTCCACCCGCGCAACATCATCGGCAAACAGATGGGTGAAATCGAACCCGCCGGCAATCGCGGTGGGGTCGGTCAGGCGCATCCCGTCAATCACCATCACGGTTTCGGCCGGGTCTGCGCCGCGGATGCGCAAACTGGTAACCTGGCCATAGCCGCCGGTGCGCGCCAGGCTGATCGAAGGCGTGCGGTCCAGCACATCGCTGAGCGCGAGCGGTTGCGCGCGATCGAGCGCCTGGCTGTCGAGCACGGTCACGCTGGAGGAAACCTGCGTTTCGTCCACCGGGGTGCGCAGCGCGGTGACAATGATGGTGCCATCATCGGCGGCGGCATGGGCAGGCGTGGTGGTGAAAAGCGCCGGCGCGGCGCACAGCGCCAGCGCGGTCATGGTCTTGAAAGTCATGCATTATCCCCGTTACACAGTCAGACAGGGCCGCGCCGGGCATGACAGGCGAAGGGATGGATACGACCACGCGCACACAGCCCTTCGCAGGGCATGCCCCACGAAGCCAGGCTGTCGCTCATCAGGGAAACCCCGGTCGCGCCGAACACCCCTGTCGGCACGAAGAACGACTGCGTCAGGCAGGTCTCCTGGCTCACGGGTCAGGGCCGTACCGGCCGCCTTCTCGGGCCCCGAAGGTCCCAATGGCGTGATGGCCGGATGGCTCGCCGCTTACAGTTGCAGGGGCAGCCCGGGATTTTCACCCGAATTCCCTTTTCATCCCCGCTGCCGGGGAACCTGTCGCAACCCCGGAAGCTAATGCACCATTGGGCAATTGGCAACAGCCAAGATCCCAAAAAACCTTGATAATCATGGGGCGAAAGCAGCATTGAAACACCCCGGCACCCAGGCAGCCAAAGGCGCGACCGCTGCACAGCCCGGATGGCCATGGGCGTATACCCACGATCTGGCGGCATATTGGCACTGGCAGGCCACCGCACCAATCTGCGCGCTCCCCCCGATGGAAAGCCGCCTGATGGTGCCCGGGCAACTGGCCCGAACACGCGATATGACCCGATGCGCTGCCAGATTGCGCTGTTTTCACACAGCCAAAGGATGCTATTATCCGGGCAAGGCCTGCGCCAGATGCGGTTTTCCGCCATCGTGCGGCAGGCAGCAGCGAGGATCGGATCGATATTGGCGGTTCGCCTCTCGGCCCCGTCGACCGCCAGTCGGAGCAAGGCGTTATGGAAGCTGGTTTTGAAGCGATCGGCGCTGCCGGAGTTCCCTTTGCATGATCAAGCTGCCATCCGGTTTGTCCATCGCGGCCGGCATCGATGCTGCGCTGCCCGCACGTAAAACTGGTGCACACGCCGCCTGGTCTGCCAGGTGAACGCGCCCCTGCATGGCGCCCTGCGCGAAATTGTGCAGGACGGCACAATCCGCGTTGCGATCAATGCCGGCAACCTGGCGACGGTCACGGTCGCGCCGTATGGAGCATTCACCGGGCCCAGCGTCGATGTGGCGCGCGCGCTCGGCAAAGCGGCCGGCCTGCGTGTTACGCTGCTTCCTTTTGCGTCGGCAGGCGCGTTGCTGGCGGGTGAAGCAGACGGTGCCGACTGGGATATCGCCTGCCTCGCGATTGATCCATCACGGCGTGAACGGTTTCATTTTTCCAGGCCATACCTGACTTTTGATGCAAGTTACGCCGTGCACGCAAAGTCATCGTTTGCCACGCCGGACGATCTGGATGGCCGCGGTGTGCGCATCGCCTCCGTGACGGGTGCGGCCTATGATGCGTATCTTCAGCGCACACTCCATAATGCTGAATGCGTTGCGCTTGATGGTCCGCGAAACGCTCTGGCCGCTTTCAATTCCGGCAGATTTGATGCCTTGGCCGGGGTGCGAGCCGTGCTCGAAAGAACCTTTCTCGATAATCCGGACGTGCGCATTCTGGGCGGCAGCTTCATGGTTGTCGAACATGCCCTTGCCGTGCCTTTGAAACATGCCCGGGCAGCAAGCGGAATTGATGCATTCGTGGCGCAATATCAGGCCTGACCGCAGTTTGTACCGACGTGCCGTGCGCTTGACTTGACGCACGTCGGGACAAGCCCGCGCGGCGCCTGATCGCCACGATGCGCGATGCATTCCCTTCATCGCATATCCGCATTTTGGCCGGGGTATTATGGCTGCCCCCTGGCGGACACCCTAATCGCATTTCATGCCAGAGAAAATTCAGGTTGCGTTTAGATTGGCTGTTCAGGCTCCCCGCACAAGCTCGCACGGCATTCAAGAATGGATGCGGGCGCCGAGTTTCGGGGGAGTATGCATGAGAAAAATGTCATCCGTCATCGTGCGCCTGTTGGTGTCAACCACGATCGCAGGCTTTTCGCTCAACACGGCCGCGGCGCAAGGCGTGCCCAATGCGGCACCATCAACAAAGGATGCTGCAGCCCAGGAAGGCGCAGCAGCACCTGCCATCGTTGTGACCGGTTCGCGCATCGCACGCAGCGATTACAAATCCGAAAGCCCGATTTCCACGATCAGCAGCAGCGCAATCGCTGCGGCCGGTCAGCCTTCGCTCGACCGGGTGATCGGCCAGATGCCCCAGTTCGAAGCTGCGCAGGGCGCCGCCGAAGTCGGTGACGTGCAGGGCAGTGTCGGTTTTGGCGGCGGCGCTTCGTACAGCGATTTGCGCGGGATCGGCCGGAACCGGTCGCTGGTGCTGATGGATGGCCGCCGCCTGATGCCGTCGACGCCGGATGGATCGATCGATCTGAACACAATTCCGATGGCGATGATCGACAGTGTCGAGATCATCACCGGCGGTGCATCGGCAGCCTATGGGTCTGATGCGGTGGCCGGGGTTGCCAATTTCAAGCTGAAGCAGAATTTTTCGGGTCTGGAACTCGATGTCGATCATGGCGCGTCCACGCACGGGGATGGCGCGACCACGCAGATCAGCGGGTTGGTCGGCGGCAAGTTTGCCGACGGCCGCGGCCATATGCTGCTGTCGTTCGAATATTCAAATCGCGAGGCCGTTGCCGGATCAGCGCGTTCATTTTTCACGCAGCCCACGGTCCGGTTCCTCGGTCGTCCGCCCGAAGGGATCATTTACAAGGGTGGCTGGGGGCCTGGGGCAACCGCGCCCAGCACGGCCGCGGTCAATGCCGTGCTGGCCGGTTATCCCGGCACAACCCCGATCAATGGATCGCCCTACACCGGTGCAATCGGCGTCAATACCGACGGCACCCTCTTCACGTCGGCTGCCGGATCCAATTGCGCGCAAAACTACAAGGGTGTGGGTTCTGTAACCGGCGAAATCATCTCGCCCAGTTGCACGACCGCAGGCGCGGTACTGGGCAATTATTTTGCGGTGCAGGTGCCGCTGACCAAATACAACGTGTTCACCAAGGGTGATTACCAGATCAATGACCATATCACGGCATATGGTCAGTTCAATTTCTCGGAATCGACCGCACTGGATCAGACCAGCCCCGGCAGTACAAAAACCAACAATGGTTCGGTTGAACTGCGCATTCCGGTCGCCAATCAATTTGTGCAATCGAACCCCGCGCTGCTGTCTTTGATAAATTCGGCTTATGGCGGAACCGCTCCGGCCAATGCGTATGTCAGCGAATCCAAATTGATGTTCGGCTGGGGCAATCGCGTCCAGAATTTCAAGTACGATGTCTGGCAGGCACTCGCCGGTCTGAAGGGGGACATTCCCGGCACCAAGCTTACCTATGATGTCTATGCTTCGCTGGGACGCAGCACGTATTCAAACCGCGCCACCGGTGATATCAGCCTGTCCGCGATCAACAACGTGCTGGCAAATGAAGGCGTCGGGGGCTGTACCTGGAACCCGTTCGGCCTGCAGGCGGTCAGCGCGGCGTGCCAGTCCTATGCCGGGCGCACTGACAACACCAGCAACGTCATGACGTCGAAAAATGTCGAGGCGTCGTTGCAGGGCCCGCTGTTCAGGCTGCCGGCCGGCGATGCGAAATTCGCCGTGGGGGTCGAATACCGGTCCTCCAGCTACACGTATCAGCCGGACGCCACGCTGATTTCCGGCGATACCCTGTCCTATGGTCAGGATTCGCCATCGTCGGGTTCGCAGTCATCGAAAGAGGCCTTTGGGGAACTGCTGGTTCCGCTGGCAGAAGGATCAAGCTTTGCCAAGGATCTCTCGCTCGATCTTGGCTATCGCTATTCGAAATATAATACGTTTGCCGGAAAAAGTACGTGGAAGGCTGACTTGAGCTGGACGCCGATCGATGTGCTGCGTTTCAGGGGCGGTTATTCGGTTGCCATTCGCGCGCCAAGCCTGGCCGATCTTTATGTCGGCAAATCGATCAGCAACATCGCGCTCAATGGCGGTGATCCGTGCAATTACAACAGCGGGTTCCGCACCGGTTCCAACGCGACGCAGGTGACTGCCATCTGCACCGCGCAATCGGCCGCCGCGGGGTCCGGTTCTTATGTTGGATCACCCACAGTGCCGGTGCAGTCGGGCGGGAACAGCCTATTGCAGCCAGAAACCGCCAAGACCTGGACCGTTGGTGGCGTGCTTTCACCGATGCGCGGCCTGAACATTTCGGTCGATTACTACAACATCAAGGTTAGCGGGGCGATTTCCTCTCTTTCTTCAGGGGCGATCGTTGCAGACTGCTTCGGCGCTGTCGGCAATCCCGGATTTTCCGCCAGCAATGCCTATTGTCAGCGCATCCAGCGCGATTCTTCGAGCGGCAATATCCTTTTGCTGACGTCGGGTCTGTTCAACTTCAACCAGTTCAAGCTGGACGGAATTGATGCCCAGATCGATTACGAATTTGCGCTGGGTGCCACGCCTGCTGCCGGAAAGCTGCGGATCAGTTCAGTGGTCTCGTATCTCCACAATTATTCGGTGACCGCCGGCGATGGTACGGCATCGACGCAATACGCCGGTGGAATCAGCGATACCCTGGTCACGAGCGATGGTGAAAATCTCTATTCGCACCCGCATTGGAAGGCCAATTCGTCGTTGAATTACACGAACGGCAAACTGGCTGCTGCAGTCCACTGGCGCTATATCGGCGGGATGGCCAACCTGGATGACAAAACTCAATCAGTCCCGTCAGTAAGCTATTTTGATTTTGAAGCGCATTACAAATTCAACGACAATTACTCGATCGGGATCGGCGTCAACAACATCACCGACAAGAGCCCGCCGTTTATCGGCACGCTCGAACTGCGGACCGATGCCGCGACGTATGACGTGATCGGACGTACCTGGCATGCCTCGATCAAGGCAAAGTTCTGAAGCTGTCGCGCGCACAACGGCAATCCGTTGTGCGCGCGATGCCGCAAAGGCATCATGATTGCCGGTCAAACCTATCAAAAGACCTGATATCTGGCGCAATTGAAGCAGGAAAGCGATGACGCCGGGATGACCACGGACAAAGCACCCCCAGGCAAAGCACCCACAGGCAAACCGGCCACAGGCACGCTTTCGCGAGAATCCGGACGCGCAATTTTTGGCGTTGACGCGGCAGGCTATCACGCCGGTCGCATCGGCTATCCTGCAGATCTCTACGACGACATTTACGCAATGCTGCCAGGTGATCCCCGTGTTCTGGAAATCGGCGCCGGCACCGGGCTGGTGACCGAAGAACTGCTTTCCCGCCGGCTTGCATCCCTGGTGGTGGTCGAACCTGCCGAAGAATTGGTTGCATTTATCCGCGATCGGCTCCGTGATGACCGTCTTGCCCTGGTCACGTCAGGCTTTGTCGAAGCGCCCTTGCACGGTCCGTTCGATCTGATCGTCTGTGCAGCAGCGTTCCACTGGCTTGATCCGGAGGCGGCCCTCGCACGGGTCCGGGCGTTGTTGCGGCCGGGCGGGATCTGGGCGATGTGGTGGAACTCATACCGCAATTACGGTGTGGGCGATCCGCTTGCCGATGCGATTACGCCGCTGTTGGAAAGCATTGCCCTGCCCCCGTCAGACAGCCTGACCGGGCACTATTCGCTTAACGCCGAACTGCACACGCGCACCTTGTCCGCCGCCGGTTTCCGGAACATTCGTCATCAGGTGTTCCGGCGCGAGCGCGTGCTGAATCGGGCCGAAGTCCGCAGCCTGTTTGACAGCTATTCCTATGTGCGCCTGTTGCCCCCGGCACAACGCGAAGACCTGCTTGACCGGATCGATGCGATTGTGGCCGACCAGTTTGGCGGACAAGCGCCAAACGTTGTGCTGACCGCATATTATTCAGCGCAAAGCGCCTGATACACGGTTGAAAATGGTGTGGTCGGGGTTTGCGCCATCGCCCCTGCCGATCCCGGCATTGATGTCCCATTTGCCGCAGCGCCAGCCTTCACTGCCCTTGAACTCTGCATTCCGGCGTTTGGTCCAATCGGTAAGTTATACCAATGTGCAGTGAGCATGACTCACTGCACATTGGTATCAGGCTCTGGAATGCGCTGTCCGGAGCTGTGCAATCCATGTGATCCGGGCTTTTGCCCCTCTTTCGGTGCAGCATGGGCATTGGCGGTCATGGCCAGCAAGGTGGCGGCAGTACCTTATACGGATGTGCGATGAGTGGAACTCATCGCACATCGTGACGCTCAGGCGCCGCGCTGGCTTATACCAACGCGCAGTGAGTCAAGCTCACTGCGCGTTGGTATAACGGCAATGCCTTGTTCCAACTTGCCGTCACAATTTCATCCTCTGCAAAACGCCATCCTTGAGCACAAAATGATGGAACAGCCCGACAAGGGCATGTCCGCCCGCCACAATGAGAAGAATATTGCTCGCAGTTTCGTGCAGGCCAACAATCTGTTCGACAAACGCGTGGCGACCGACCGGGTCGTAGGCACCGAATTTCGGAATCGCGAAAATGCCGAACAGTGAATCGCCGCGCAACCAGGTGTTGAACAAACCAAGGCCCAGCACCGTCAGCAGCAGGGCATAAAGTGCAAAATGAACCGCGCTTGCCGTCGCTGTGATCAAGGACCCGCGTTCGCCCGGGAAGCGTGTGCCGGCGCGTATCCTCCAGACAATCCGGTATGCCAGGGCCACCGTCAGCAGCACGCCGCACAGGATATGCATCGACCGGGCATCGACCCGGTATGGCCCTTTCGGAAACCAGTCGATGGTATGCGCCCCTGCCCATTGCGCAATGACCACCAGCGCAATGGCCCAGTGCAGCACGATCGTCGTGCGGTCGTATCGCTGGGGCGTGATCAGTCCATCAGACATCGCAGGTGGTTCCTTTGGCGGTCAGTTTGTGCGGGCCTGAAGCGTCAGGCGGTTTTGGGGGGCGGTTTTGGGGGGCCGTTCCGGTTCAACCATATATCCGCATCATCGCCAGTGCCGCGATCACCGTCAGCGCACCGCCAATCCGCGTGGCAATTTGCGCGAACGGCATCAGCTGCAGCCGGTCGCATGCCGTCAGGATTGCAACATCGCCGGTTCCACCCTGGCTGGCGCGGCACCCGGTCACGATCGCCGCCTCAATCGGATACATGCGCAGCGCACGGCCGACATAATAGCCGGTGGCCATCAGCGTTGCCACAGTCGCAACGATGGTGATCACCATCGCCGGGGTGAATGCCGCGAGCAGCTTGTCCCACGGGGTCAGCGATACCCCGATCGCAAACAGCAGCGGATACGTCACCGCGGTCGAAAAGAACTTGTAATAGGCAAAGGCGCCGCCCCGCATTGCAGGCGATACCCAGCGCAGCAAATTGAGCAGGATGGCCAGCAAAAGCATCGTAATCGGGCCGGGAAAACCCGTCAGCCCCTGAATCAGAAGGCCCGTCAGATACAGCGACACTGCCGTGATCCCGGCTGTCGCCACTTCTGCGGCGCCAACGGCACGTTCCGGCTGCGCATTGAGCAGACCCATATCATCGTGTTCGTCGATCTGCAGCGTGCCATACCCGGTCAGCGCTGGCCGGGTTCTTCCGACATGGTTCAGGATGCCGGAAAAGACGATCGCGGTCAGGCTTGAAAACATCACCGCCGGCAGAATGCGTGCCAGCAGCAAACCCTGATCCTGATGCAGCAAGCCGGCATACCCGATCGACAGCGGTATTGCGCCTTCGCCCACACCGCCACCCAGTGCAGGCATCAGCACAAAAAAGAACGTATCGTGCGCCCCGATCCCCAGCACGATGCCAAGCGCCATCCCCACGGCAATCGCTGCCAGCGTACCGGCGACGATCGGCGCAAATATGACGAGAAATCCCCGGATCAGCACTTGCCGATCCATGCTCAGCACCGATCCGACAATGATCGCTGCGATATAGAGGAACAGGAACTGGGATTCCTTGGTGAATGTCTTGATCGCATCGATCAGGCCGACTGGCAGCACGTGCACATAAACCAGATAGGACGGGATGAATGTTGCAAAGATGGCCGCCGCGCCCAGGGTCCTGATCAAGGGAATGCGCTTGCCGATTTCGGCACAGGCAAATCCGCCGACGCCCAGAATGGCAATCATCAGCGAAATGTCGCTCGGCAATTTTCCCGACCGGATGAACCCGGCGATCACCACCAGCAGCACAATGAAAACGGGCCAGGGGATGACGCCCACGGCAGACCACGGCCGCGCGGGACGGTCTTGCGCTGACGCATTCGCCTGAGATGGCGGCGTCGCAGGATCGGTCATTGGTGTTTCCCCCTCCGCCAGTTCATGGCTGTTCGTGCAATGAACTGTCGTGCAATAAACTGTCGTGCAAAGAACTGGGCGGTCATTCTTAAACCAACCTGAATTCGCCAATGTTGGCGTCGCGGCGCAGCGGTCAAAGCGCTGGCAAAGAAACCGTTACGCGCAGCCCCGACCTGTCGGTGCGGTTGTGCGCCGTGATCGATCCGCCGTGCAGGACGATGATGCTGCGCGAAATGGCCAGGCCCAGCCCGCTGCCCTGTCCGGATCGCGCCGACGCACCGAACTGCGTGAAGCGGTCAAATATGCGTGACAATTTATCGTCCTCCAGCCCCGGGCCTTCATCCTCGATCGTAACCAGCCACCGTCCCTCGGCAAACCGCGCATGCATGGTGATCAACGCGCCGGCCGGCGAGGCGCACAACGCGTTGGTCAGCAGGTTGAGCCAGACCTGCCGCAGCCACCGCTCTTCGAATGTCACGCGGCCCGCGCCGTGGCACTGGAGACGGAAGACCGACCGATTGTGTTCGGCCAGCACAATCGCATCCTGTTCGAAATTGCGCAGCATCTGTTCGGGTTCGGCCGCTTCCAGCGCCAGCGGGATGGCATTGGCCTCGGCCCGCGACAGAAACAACATTTCATCGATGATCTGATTCAGTCGCGCGACTTCATCAAGCTGCACCAGCACCGCATCGACAATACGCGGCGGCAAAGTTTCATCTTCGAGGACCCTTTCGCTGTGCAGCCGGATCAACGACAGCGGGGTCTTGAGCTCGTGCGAGGCCTCGGCGGCGAACCGCTTGATCTGGTTGAACGAATTTTCCAACCGGGCAAACATCTGGTTGAGCAACCGCGCCAGATCGGTCAATTCGTCGTTGTGGCCGGGCAGCGGGATGCGCTCGCTCAGGTTGTCCGAGCTGATGCGGTTGGCAGTTTCGCGGATGAACAGCAAGGGCCGCAGGATGACGCGGCTGAGCCACAGGCCAATCATCACACTGACGCACAGCATGGTCAGCATCAGCGCCACGCACACCTCGATATAGCTGTGCATGCTGTTGCGCACCGGAGCCATCGGCGTGGCGATGGTCACGTCGAACGGAGGCAGAAGGAATTCGCCCGCGCGCACTTCGCCCACGTCGGCCATGGCGACGGTATAGTTGTGCAGGCCCTTGACGTCGGGGATCGACTGGTTGTGCAAATTGCGCGAATAGAACACCATGCCCGAACGGGGTTCATCGACGTTGATATAGAACAGGGCCGAGGCCGCATCCGCGCTGTCGCGAATGCGCTGATCGATGATTCTGGGTGTCAGGGTCCGGTAATCGCTTCCCAACCGGATTTTAAGCTGCTTGAATTCCGCAGCGTTCAGATCGTCGAGACCGGATACCAGTTGGCTGTCGAGCAGGATGTATCCGGTCATGAACAGGGTCGCCGCGCTGACAGTGGCGGCCGCGGCATAATAGAACGTCAGCCGGTTGCGGATCGATTGCATCACAGCATCTGATACCCGATGCCACGCACGGTCTTGAACCGCGGCCGGCCGGGCCGATCAAGTTTGGCGCGCAGCCGGCTCATGTAGACATCGAGCAAATTGGTATCGATCTCGTAATTCGATTCCCAGATCTTTTCGGTGATCAGCGTGCGCGTCAGCACCCGGCCGACATTCTGCATGAAGATTTCGAGCAGCGCAAATTCGCGGCTGGTCATGTCGATCTGCTGGTCGTCGATGTGCACGACATGGCCGATCAGGTCCATCCTCAACCCGTTGTGTTCGAGCATCGATTGCTTGACGGTCGCCTGGCGGCGGAGCAGCGCGCGGATATGCGCCAGCAATTCCTGCACGCTGAACGGCTTTGGCAGATAGTCATCGGCGCCCAGATCGAGGCCTTTGATCCGATCCTGCACCGTATCGCGCGCGCTCAGGATCAGCACCGGTTCCAGGAAACCGGCGCGGCGCCATTCCGACAACAGATCGAGCCCGTCACCATCCGGCAGATTGAGATCGAGCACGACCACATCGAACGAGGTTTCGCTAATGGCGTCGTTGGCCGACGCGCAAGAGCCCACCGTGGTTACCGTATAGCTGCGTTCAACCAGGCTTTGCCGCAAAAATTCGGCCAGCCGCGCCTGATCTTCAACCACCAGTATTTTCATAGCAATTTCCCCCGTCGGGTATCAGGAGGTGGAGGCAGGCTGTAAACCGGAATCGGTCCGCGCGCAGGCCGAACCTGAATTTTGTTTCAGGAATTTTTCAGGATGGGATCAGGCTCTGCCCATAACCCGGACGCTGGCACGGATTTTCCGACAGGTTGGACGGGTGATGCAGTTCAAGGTCAATATCAAATCGGCAACTGCACCCGTTGCCATGCGGATGGCGGGCTGACATGCGTGCGATCATCGCGGCATTGCTGATCACACTGGGCGTTCAGGCCAGCGCTGCGCCGGCCGACGACCAGGGCCGGGTGCCCGACGGGTTCTTTCGCTTGCGTTCGGCGGTCATGCTGAAGGGCCCGGCGCCAGACTGGGATTATCTGGCGTTTGATGGCGCCAGGCAGCATTTGTTCATTGCCCGCCGCGATGCCGGGCTGTGGGTATTCGACACCGGATCGCAGCGCCTCATCCGCCGCATCGCCAACACCGCCGGGGCTGGCGCCGCCTTGCTCGTGCCGGCGCTCAATCGCGGCTATTCGACCAATGAAGACGGATCGACCACCGTGTTCAATCTCGCCACGCTGGCAACGATCACGCGGATCAAATTCGCCGCCGATGCGGACGCGGCCAGCTATGATCCGGTCACCGGGCGGATCGCGTTTGTATCGGGCGACAGCCGGACGCTGACTTTGATCGATGCGCGCAGCCTGAAAATCACCGCCCGCATCACGCTGGAGGCGCACAAGGCCGATGCCTCTGCCGCCGACGGCACTGGCGCCATCCTGCTCAATGAACGCGACCGCGACATGGTTGCGCGGTTCGACGCAACGACCGGCCGCATGACCGCAGAATGGCCAACCACTGGCTGTTCGCAACCTACCGGAATGGCAGTCGACACGCAAAGCCATCGTGCCTTTGTGGGGTGCCGCGGCGCAAAGCCGGTCTTGCTGGTGATGAATTCCGACACCGGTGCGATTGTCGCAAGGATGGATCTTGGTCGTGGCAATGATGGCGTGGTCTATGATCCGTTGCGCCACCGCATCCTCACCACCAATGGGGTGGACGGCAATCTGATTATTTTTCACCAGGACGATGCGGATCAATACCGGATGGAGCAGGCCATCACCACGCGCCCGAATGCCCGCACGATTGCCTATGACGCAGCCCGCCAGCGCGTGTTCACGGTCACGGCCGAAGGCGTGGTCGACCCCGCGCGACCGGTCAACACCGGCCCGGCAACGTTCTATCCCAATGCCTATTACGATGAAAGTTTCGTCGTCCTGACTTACGCTCCGGCCAAAGCCCGGCGATAACCGGCTTGCAACCAATTTGACACATTTCAGGCTTGCTTCAGCTTTTGCCGCGACCGTTCAACGCCTGGCTGATGAAAACCTGCATTGGAAAAAGCCAACTTGCCCGGCCCGATAATAAATGGCTGAGACTTGCGTGACTGTGCAACTTTCAAGCGACCTGGTGCACAAGGTCATCCAGCGCTTACGTTTGGTGCCGAATTTGCCTCAGGAGCTACATTGACACGTTTGCCATTCTTGCCGTCGGCCACGCGCAGGCAGCTGGCTGCCGCACCGCTTGCCTGTTGCCTGCTGGCCGGGTGCGTCGCTTATCATCCGCAACCGCTTGCGACGGAAGTGGCCCCGCCCGATGCCCAGCTATCATCGTTGGCCATGACGATCGATCGACCGTTTCTTGCGCCACAGCCGGTTGACCTGGCTGCAGAGCTGAACGGCAACGCGTTGGCGGTGATCGCGGTCCTTGAAAATCCTGACCTGAAGGCTTTGCGGAGCAAGGCGGGGGTTGTCGACGCGCAAGCGTTCGCGGCACAATTGTTGCCCGATCCAACCGCTGCAATGGGTGCCGACAAACTGTTGTCCGGGCCCGATGCGTTTACCGCTTTGGCCGGCCAGTTGAGCGCCGACATTTCGATGTTGCGGATGCGTGCGGCCCAGCGCGCAAAAAACCGGGCGTTGGGGGCGCAAGTACGCTTCGACATAGCCTGGGCCGAATGGCAAACCGCCTGTTACGCCCGGCTGCAGGGCGCGCGGATCGTAGCGCTGGACGCACAGGTACCGGTCGCACGGCAAACCGCCCTTGCGACGCAGGCGCTGTTTGACAGCGCGGCACGCGCCGCGGCGCGCGGTGACGTGGCGCGGACGGACCTGGATGGAAAACGACTGGCCGCGCTCGACGCTGCGACAACGCTGCGCGGCCTGGAACGCGATGCCGCGGTGGCCCGGCTTGAGCTCAACCGATTGCTCGGCCTTGCACCCGACACCACGCTGCGCCTTGCGCCGGCACAACCACCTTCATCGTATCCGACGGCCGAAACCCTGACGCGCCTGGCGCTGGTTCGCAGGTTCGATCTTGCGGCGTTGCGCAAAGGCTATGACGCCGCCGAAACAGATACGCGACTGGCGATCATCCAGCAATTTCCCAATCTCAATCTGACCTTTGCAACCGCGCGTGATACGGCCAACAACATCACGGTCGGCGGGCAGATCGGCTTTACCCTGCCGCTGTGGAATCGCAATCGTGGCGGCATCGCCGTGGCGCAGGCCACCAGGGCCCAGCTTCGGGCCGAATACGATGCGCGACTTTTCCAGACACGCGCAGATATTGCTGCGGCGGTGTCGTCGCTGGCCACTGCGACCCGCCAAAGCGATCAACTTTCGGCACAGCTGCCCGCTTTGGAGCAGAATGCCGCTGCGGCAAGCAGCGCGGCGTCGCGCGGCGATATTTCGAGTGCTGCGGCAGAGGCGAGCGAACAGACCTGGCGGGACCGCAAATTCGCCGCGCTCCAGCTGCAACAGGCGGTGAACGAGCAATTGATCGCGCTTGAATTGTTGACTGGCGGCCCACGCGCCGCCTGGTCCGAAGAACGGAACTGACGCCATGGTTTTGAAGATGCGCCTGTTGACCGCAACCTGTCTGGCCATGCTTGCGGCTTCGCTCGCCGGATGCAGCAGCGACCCTGCGGACGAAAACGCCGCCAAGCCGGTTGCCTCGATCCAGACCGCGATCGCAGCTTCGGGCAGTGTCGCACAGACGGTACCGCTGTATGGCATCGCCGAACCGGCGAGCGGCGCTGAAACCGCGATTACCGTACCGGCAGAGGCCAGGCTCACGCATCTGTTGGTAACCAACGGAATGCATGTCGATGCAGGACAGACCATCGCCACCATGTCTGCCAGCCCGGCCAGCCAGTTGGAGGCGGCAAAGGCCGGTGTCGATGCTGCGACCAGCGCAGCGGCGCTGGCCCGTACCAAGCGGCTGCGCGCCGATGGCCTTGCCAGTGACGCCGATCTTGAGGCGGCCCAATCGGCCGCACATGCAGCAGCACTCACGCGCGACAATCTGGCTGCGCGGATTGGCAAGTTGACCTTGCGAGCACCGCTTCGCGGCAATGTCGAAGGGCTGACCGCACACGAAGGTGATCTGGTCCCGATGGGCACGACTTTGGCGCGCGTGGTTTCGGGCAATCGCCTGCGGGCCCGATTTGGCATCAGCCCGGCGCTCGCCCGGAGTCTGCACGCGGGCATGCCATTGGCGATCATGCAACGAACCCGCGATACGCGCCTGATGACGACCGTTCAAAGTGTAGATCCGGTTATCGATCCCGCGACCCGACAGGCGTCGCTGATCGCGCTTTTGCCTGCCGGCAATGCGGTTTCGCCGGGCGAGATCGTCGAGGCCAGTGTCGATATTGCCGGCGCCGACAGTGGCGTGACAGTGCCCTATGCCGCCTTGATTGATGAGGGTGGCGAGAGCTTTGTCTATGTCATCGAAAATGGCGTCGCGCATCGCCGCCCGGTTACGGTTGCGCAAGCAACGGACACCATGCTCGCCATCACCAAGGGGCTGAAATCGGGAGAACGCGTCGCGATCAGCGGTGGTACGGCTCTTGATGAAGGCATGAAAGTTCACGACACATCCCACGACACGTCCAAGGACTCGCACAAGTGAGCCCTGGACAAGTCGTCACAGCCCTTCAGCGCAACAGCAAAGCGATCTGGATGGCGGTCGTCATCGCCGTCATCGCGGGCGTTTACGCAGCCCAGCATCTGCCGGTCGCGCTGTTTCCGCACATCGATTACCCGCGCGTGGTTGTCTCCATCGATGCGGGAGAGCGCGACGCCGCGCAGATGTCGGTAAGCATCACCCGCCCTGCAGAAACGGCTTTGCGCGCGATTCCCGGGGTGCGCACCGTTCGATCGACCACCAGCCGGGGCGCAGCAGAGCTGTCGCTGAGCTTTGACTGGGGCGAAGACATGGTTGCCGCAACGTTGGCGACACAAAGCGCGCTGGCGGTCATCCAACCGGATCTGCCGGCGGGCACGCGCTTTGCCGTTCGCCGCTCTGATCCCACAATCTTTCCGGTCTTTGGCCTTTCGCTGACCAGCGCCACGCGCAGCCAGACCGCGCTGCGCCAGATTGCCCTGCTGAAATTGCGCCCCCTGCTGTCGTCTGTGCCCGGCGTAGCCGGCGTGGACGTGCTGGGTGGCACTGATCCGGAAATCGCAGTCGATGTCGACCCGGCGCGGATGCGCGCGCTCGGGCTGGGCCTTGGCGATGTCACAGCAGCGCTGACCGGTGCGAACAGCGTTGCCGCAATTGGCCGGATCGAGGATCGTCATCGCCTGTACCTGGCGCTGGTAGACAGCAGAATCACCACAGCCGCAGCACTGGGAGCAATTCCGGTCAAAGCAGCAGCAAGCCCTGGCGCGGGGCCGGGTGCCGGGGTGGTCACTCTTGGCCAGATTGCAACCATCAACCCAAGCACAGCGCCCCACTGGACCGCGGTTACCGCCAATGGCGCGCGTGCCGTTCTGGTCAATGTGCGCCAGACGCCGACCGCCGATGCCGTTGCTTTGGTCGCAGCGGTCAATGCCAGACTCAAGACGGCGAACCTGGGCAGCGATGTCGTCATCAGTCCGTTCTATGACCAATCTGAGTTGGTGACCGGTGCGGCCGACGCGGTGCGCGATGCCATCCTGCTTGGCGCGGTGCTGGCTGGTCTGGTGCTGTTCTTTTTCCTGCGCAGTGCGCGCCTGATGCTGATGACGGCCCTGCTGTTGCCGGCAGTGCTGGCGGCAACCTGCATTGTGCTGGCAACGCTGGGCATGAGCTTCAACATGATGACGCTGGGCGGCATGGCAGCAGCTGTCGGCCTGGTGGTGGATGACGCGGTGGTCATGCTCGAACACCTCATGCGCCGTCTGGAAGAAGCGCACGACAACGGCGTTCGTCCTTCCCTGTTCGACGCCGCGCGCGAAATGGCCATGCCGCTGCTGGGCTCGACGATGGCGACAATCGTGGTGTTCCTGCCACTGGCGCTGGTTAGCGGGGTAACCGGTGGTTTCTTCAAGGCGCTGGCCATCACGATTACGGCAACGCTGGCGATTTCGCTCGTCTATGCGCGGTATGTGCTGCCGCTGGTAGCAGATCGCTGGCTTACGCTGAAGGATGCCGAGGCCGCGGCGAAGGCGGGCCCCGCGATGCGGGTCATCGCGCGCCGCTTTGATGCTTTGGCGCGCGGGATGTTCGCCCGCCCGGCGCTTTGTGTCGGGCTGGTGGCATTGATACTGGTTGCTGCCGGGACTGCATCGCTGGTTGGTCTTCAATCCGGCTTCATGCCCAAAATGGACGAAGGCGGTTTCATTCTCGACTACAAGGCAAAGCCGGGAGCCGCTCTTTCCGATACGAATGCATTGCTCGGGCAAACCGAGGCGATCATCCGGGCCACGCCCGAAGTGGCCAGCTATTCGCGCCGCACCGGATACCAGTTGGGCGGCGGGTTGACGGAGGCCGACGAAGGCGATTTCTTCATCAGGCTCAAGGATGGCAGTCGGCGCAACATTGAAGATGTCATGAAGGACATCCGCGACCAGCTCAGTGCGCAAGTTCCAGGACTTACCATCGAAACCGCGCAATTGATGGAAGACCTTATCGGCGATCTGACCGCCGTGCCGCAACCGATCGAAGTCAAGCTGTTTGGCGATAACGACGCGGAGCTCGTGAGCTCTGCGCGCAAAGTGGCCGAGGCCCTGGCCGGCATAAAGGGGGTGGTCGAAGTGCAGGATGGGCTGCGCGTGGCAGGCGACGCGATCACCATCGATGTCGATCGCGGTGCTGCGGCGTTGGCCGGGCTGGGCCCCGATACGATTGCCCAGCAACTTTCGAACGCGGTTGACGGCACGGTTGCAACGACGATCTATCGCGGCGAAACGCAAATCGACGTTCGGGTGCGTTTGCCCGCCACGCTGCGCGATCGCGCTGCTGCGCTGCAGAACTTGCCGCTGCGCACTCCCGATGGTCGGCTCGTGACCTTGGGTGAAGTCGCACATGTCGGCGTTGCCGCCGGGCAGCGCCAGATCACGCGCGAAAACCTCAGCCCGTTCATTCCTGTGACCGCGCGGCTGGAAGGGCTCGATCTGGGCAGCGGCATGAAGCAAGTCAGGGCGGCCGTGGCCGGTCTGGCTCTGCCCACCACCGTGAGGGTGGAATATGGCGGACTCTATGCGCAGCAGCAGCAATCGTTCCACGACCTGACTGCGGTGTTCCTGGCCGCGCTCTTGCTGGCGGCGTTGCTTTTGACATGGTTGTTCGGGCGATGGGCCTACACCATTGCCACTGTATCCACCGTGTTGCTCGCTGCCGCCGCTGCCATGGCCGGACTTTGGGTAACGGGCACGGAGCTCGACATTTCGGCGCTGATGGGCCTGACCATGGCCGTCGGCATGATTACCGAACTGGCGGTGTTTCTGCTCGCAGAAATCGATCCCGCTGCCCGGCTGACAGGCGCAGCGCTGATGGACGCGGCACGGGCCAGGTTACGACCAATCCTGATGTCCGCGCTGATCGCCATCCTGACGCTGATGCCGCTGGCGCTCGGCCTCAGCCGCGGGGCTGGACTCCAGCGCCCCCTCGCGACCGCGATTATCGCAGGGTTGACCGTCGGTGCGCCATTGGTGCTGATTTTCCTGCCTGGATTGCTGTTTCTCCTGCGCGGGCGTGAAACGCCAGATGCGCCTGATACTGACGTGCGATGAGTGGGACTTATCGCACAACGTGACGCTCAGGCGCCGCGCGGCGCTTATACCAACGGTCAGTGAGTCAAGCTCACTGACCGTTGGTATAACGCCGTCTAGCGTCGGCTCCCCGTTGCAAAAAGCGGGCCCATCGATACGACGCCGCCAGCGGTATCGCCTGCCCGGCGCAGATGCTCCTTGATCCCGAAGGCGTCCTCCATGGTCCGCAAAAGGGAATAATGATTGTAGGGAGTTGTGTCCCGCAAGCCGCGCGGGCCATGATTGGTGATGACGATCGTCGGGATGTGTCCACCGCCAAAATTCGACGGCGCATCGGGCGTGACACTGCAACACCCCCCCTTGGACCCGCCCGAACCTTCATCGAACGTGATGACGATCGCCATGTTTTCACGCGACCGCCACGCAGCCGTGCGCTGCAATTTGGCCACCAGTGCGCCGATCACGCGGTCACCGCGTCCGATCAGTTGCTCGATGGCGCCTCCACTGCAATCAGGCGGCACACCTTCGCCAGACAGGCCGTGCATCTCGTTGCACTGGTTGGGCACGACCAGGGAAAATGATGGCAGCTTTTCGGCCTTGATGTCGGCGTCAAGCTGCTCGAAACCGACGAGCAGTGATGCTCGCGCGGGGTCGTCCTGGACGTCGCGAAAGTTGACAAAGCCGGAATGCTTGCTCGCATACAAAGCCGACAAGCCGGCTCCAACACCCACCCGGCTGTCGCCTGAGACTATCGCCAGGGATCCTGGCTGAGGGATGCTTTCATAATAGCCCTTCCAGGTCAGCCCCTTCGCCCGAAGCTGGTCTCCCAGATGCGGCGCTTCGACGGTGTGCGCGACATAACCGGGCTGGTTTGCGTGATCGCAATGGTCGGCCATCGACCCCGGGGTGCAATAAAATGCGTCATCGTCGTGGATACCGAACGTGTCCCCACCCAATAATGCGAGATAGTTGGCCTCGCTGGGATGCACTTCCCCGAAAAAGGTCTCTGCGCTGCCGTTCTCACTCGCCAATTTCGCAATGTTGGGTGCAATGGCCGGGTTCATCACCTGGCTGAAATCCTTGTTTTCCTCCACGATCACAACAATATGACTGTACGCAGGCACCGTGCGGGTGCCGTCGTGCCGATCCCTTGCCGATGCGGATACCGCAACGCTCAACGCGATGCAGCTGATCCCGGCCATCTTGATTATCGATGCCATTTCGAAATCCCCCGGATTGATAGTCGGTTGATACGGCTGTGCGATGAATGGAACGCATCGCACAGCGTGACGCGCAGGCGCCATCGTCCTTGAAGTGGGTAGCCAGTCCAGCGAGGATGCCTGCGGTGGTTTGCGCGAGTCCGCCGTATAGCGGCTGGCTGATGATGCGTTGCGGCGCTCCGGGAAACAAGGCCTGTTGCGCGAGCCGGGCATGGTCCTGATCATGCCGGCAGGTTCGGCACTATTTCGGGCCCCTGCGCACCCGTTCCCGCCTTGTTCTGCCATATTTTGCCACGAACGCACTTTCGTGCTTGCTTAAAAACCCCGGGAAACCTACGGGCTGCGACCAGTCGGGGAGTAGCGCAGCCTGGTAGCGCATCTGGTTTGGGACCAGAGGGTCGCAAGTTCGAATCTTGTCTCCCCGACCAATCTTTCAATACCTTAGAAACAAGCCTGTTTGGGGTTTTTACAGCCCTTTTACAGATCACCTCCATTCAGGCGGGCTGCGATCGCGGCCGCCACTCGGTCCTGGGCGACATAGCGACGCCGAATTCGGGACACCGAGTCGGTCTCCCATCCGACTATATCGGCGATCTGGTCATCGGTCAGACCCCGCATGGCGCAGTAGGTGACGAAGGTTCCGCGCAAGTCGTGCACATGGCGATCGATCCCAACCTCGCTGCACACCTTCGCGATGGCGTCGCCGAGCCCGCTGGCCGTCCACGGCGTCCAACGTGAACTGGCGAGCACAGTTTCCGGCAACGGCTTTCTGCGCTTGGGGCGCCTTGCAGCCATCTCTTGGGCATATCGGCGCCGGATGGCGCCAAGCACATCGGTGACCTCTGGCAGGATCGGAATGGTTGCCCGCGTTCGCTGTCGCGACTTGCTGGTATCCCAGACGATAACCCCCTGATCGAGATTGACGGCATCCCACCGCAGGCTGACCAGATCACCAAGCCTCAGGCCCGTCCACGCCGCCAGAGTCACAGCTTCGAGCGCATACGGAGGCGCATGCTTTGCGAACCGGTCGAAATGTTCCTGTTCCCAGATCAGTTCCGAGCGGTTCACCGTGTAGAGGCGCTTGATCCCCTTTGCATGGTTGTGATCCAGCATCCCCAAATCCGTCGCGTAGGACAGCAGCCGGCACAGCACTTCGATCGCGACGTCCGCACTGCGCGGCTTGTCCGCCCAGCGATTGCGCCACTTGTTGATGTCAGACCTGATCTTCCGGTCGTTGAACACCGCCACGGGCGCCTTGCCGAACTCATCGTCAATGCGGCGAAACCAGGTGTGCATCGTCGGCTTGGTTGTCTTCGACAGCTTCTGAAACTCGGGGCTGGCGGTGAAAGAGACGATCAGCGAACCGATCGTCTCCTTCAGGTTGCCTTTGCCCTTGCGCTCCTGACGCGCCTTGGCGATGCGGTCCAGCAGTTCAGCGGTCAGCTTGGGCTTGGCTGCACCCGTGGTTTGGAGAACCTTGGGCCCTCCGCGCCAGGCGTAAACGTACCAACCGACAACGAAGCCGTCTTTGCGATAGGGGACGATGTGCGATCCCCCCGTCACGCCTCACCCCGCGACTTCTTCCACGCGTCGTATGCCGACAGCGCAGGCTCATTGACGGAAAGGTCCGCCAACTGCCCTGCCGCAAGGACCAGCACGGTCCCGTCGGGCCGGCAGGCGATGCCCCCGATCTGCATGCCCGCATCGCTTGCGACGACGATCATGCGCTTGAGGGTCGCCTTGGTGAGCTGCGACTTGATTTCACGAGTGCGAACCCGGCTTTTGACGGCCGGAGCAGCGACAGGTTCAGGCGCCGGCACCTTGCCGGCTTTCACGATTTTCAGAGCCATAGAGTCCTCGACGTTGTTAAACGCCCAACCGAGGAACCGCACTCAGCCGTACACTGGGGTCGCTCTGCGACGGTCCAGTCGGCTGCCTTTTAACCGCCAACCCTCCTGGGACGGACGACTACCTTGGTGCATTGGGCATCACGCGTTATACCTGATATTTGCATAATTGCAATTAATTGATAAGGAAAATTTGAAAATTATGCTGCTTTTACGGGTTTTTCCACAAGACGATTGAAACATACCCCTTCCCCCTCGTATTGCAAGATCGACCCAATTATTGCTCTTCGCCATCCATCGGAACCGGCTTCAATGCCGAGTCGCGTGCGGCACGAAACCGGGCGATCTGGATTTCGAAAGCGCTGACCAGGTCCTGCAAGCTGTCGCGCTCCGCCCGAACCTTGGCGAGGACCTTCAGCAGCCGCTCCAGACGATCCTCCAGCGTCGCCGTGACCTTCCGTTCGACCCACGCTGACTCGGCATCCAGATTGATGAAATCAATCTTCTCGTCGCCTTCCTCGTCCTTGATCGGAAAACCTTCGAGCTGCTGCTGGACGAACCAGGCCATGTCCATCAGCGCGGCTTCCTGGTTGGCGACGCCCCCCTCGGTCTCGACGGCCCCAAAGCTGAGCAGGACGGTGTTCAACATGCCCCGCTCGTCCTCACGAAGGCGAAACGTCACCGACAAATGGAGATCGGCCGGCGCCTCGCCACGCAGGATCGGCCCCAACGCGGCCTCGTCGTGCATCTCGGCCTGCTTGAGCAAGGCCGGGTAGTTCTCCTTGCTGATATAGGGTGCCAGGGCTGCGAGCTTGATCCAGCCGATCCTCTTCAGCCGTGCAGCCGGAACCGGCAAGGTGGCGAAGGCCCGATCGATCCGGACCAGATCGGTCGCGACTAGCGTCGGCAGGCAGCAATAGCGGACGGCGGCAAGGTACGCGGCTTCGTCCTTATCCTGCAGCTGCCGCAAAATCTGCCCCAGTCGTATGAAGCTGGCATCCACGTCTCCGGCCAGAGTCATCGCCTCGGACGTCAGTTTTTCGGTGTCACGCAAAGGTCCCTCCTTGGATTGGTGTTCCTTTGGACGTAACTTTGAGGCGACCGGGGGCAATTAGAAAACGACGTTAAACCAATAATTTGACTGATTTTCCGGCGAAATTTCGGCGAAATTCGGCCCGTTCCGACAAGGGGGTGACTTCAGCAGATGCAGATCGGGCCAGGGTTTCCCGGGCGGGCCTCGAGCTATGAAGTCGGCTTACCGACAAGGGACAGACAAACGATCCGCCGCTGTACTGATACGTTCCCGCACCTCGGGGCTGGCCGGAAACACCATGTAGCCGTCGGCAACAGTGCCAAGCATCATCGACTCCTCGCGCGCGGCAAAGCGCCACATCATGGCGACGAGCAGGCAGAGCATCGCATCAAGTTGATCCTGGTCTGCCTTCTTCGGCTTGGTGCAGGCAGCCCGCTCTGCGCACCATGTGGCAGCCTCATCGCAACCGAAGCCTGTGAACCGGTCAGCAGCAACCTGGGCAACCAACTGCCAGTCGGGGAGGCGATAGGTCTTGCGCCTTGCTGGGTTGTATTTTGGCGCTGAATGGCGCCCGAAGAAACCTGTATGTAATGATGGCAGGGCCAAGGCGGGAAATACCTCCATCACGTGCAGCCCCGCCGTCGCGGTCCGCGCTGCCTCAGGGTCCACCGCCGCGTTGATCCCGTCGAGGAACGGCCAGATCGGCGCTGCATCGCAGAACATGCCCACCTTGCCACGGTTGGCCGGTTGCACCCCGCCGCCGAGCCAACTGACGAGGGTAGCTGCAACCCGTTCAACGGGGCGCATGCTGGTCGGGTTTTTCACGACGGTAGGCTGGTCGAGGGCAAGAATGGTAACGCCGTCTGGCGACCGGACCTGCTCGATGAAGCCAGCTGCATCGTCGAAATGTGCGAGCCGAGGCGCCTCGAACGAGACCGCTGTCTTTCCGTCGAATGCGGCCGCGCAAATCGCGCCGGGAGTCCGGTCGGTCCACGCGGAGTCGAAGCCGATGAGAACATCCACCATGTGCCGCTTAACCCCCACTGTGACGAATGACGACCTGATCCGGCACCGGCTTCCTCTTAGTTGCGGTTAAGCCCCATTTCGCGGCTCTGCAGCTTCTGCTTCCACAGGTCTTCCAGCTTGATGATCTCCTCCGGCGTGGCCGCAGAGCCGGCCACTTCGAGGATGCTGACCTGGTAATCCGAGGGGTCCCGGCTTCTGAGTGCGGCATTGCCTCCATGTCCGGTTGCAACATAGGATTGCCAGCGACCCCAGAAACCGTCGGCGCCGTATGCTGAACCCACATACTGTTCATGGGTTCGCGGGCAGGTGAGCAGGTAGACGCCCCGGGCTGCAGAAAGAGTAACGGCCCAGCTCCGCGGGATGCCATGCAGATCACCAAGGCTGCGGATGAAGCGGGTATAGCCGGGGAAGTCGGGCTCCCGAAACTCCCGCACAAGTTCAACGATCACCTTGTTGCCACTTTTGCCCGCAGCCCGCTGAACCCACTGGCGTGCACCGCCGCCCCATTCGACCTTCAATCTCGCCGCAAGCGGCTCGAACTCCGACAGACGCTCGAACCGGTAAATATTGAGGTCTTTGCCGATCTGGGCCGAGGTCTGGCGGGCCAGCGGATCGACCCAATCAGCCGCGACGGGTTCGTACCCGCTGATCTTGTAGAGCCCTGCAAAAAGCGTGCTGCCATCAGGCGGCACGACGAAACTCGCCCAGTAGGGTGAGTTGAAATAGGCTTTGCGGCCGACCGGCTGCGAGCTTTGGTACCGCTCAAATTCGGGACGATCATCCCGCCAGAGCGAATAGGGCGTGCGGCCGCCCTGGTAGACCTTGTGGTGCCGAAGCAACCTGACATCCGCCGGATCGATCCCGGCCTGTTCCAGCAGGGTGTTGAAGTAGAGCTTCATTTCCTTCACCTTTTCATCAGGTCAGTCGGTCAGCCAGCCGGGCGGAGCGGCGATGACGTTGATGACGATTGTTCCGACTTTTAAGGGCCAAGCCTGCAAGTGCGGGGGCATGCGCTCGGCCCTCACCCGACGCCCGGCGTGCCGGAGGGCGAAGCGAACAGTGCGGCGAGCGTGGGCACCATTACCCATTCGAACTCGCGTGGGGCCTGGGGGGTCGAATGTGGCGTCCAGCCTTCGGCGACGATGCTCATCCAGATCGGGCTGCCATCATCGCGTCGATCCGGGTCCCAGGCAAGGTGCTCGCACAGGCGGCGTGCAAGGCGACCATAGGCCAGGTTGGCCGTGGTGGGCCGGTCGGTGTTCAGCACAGCCCTGGCGACGGCGCGCATGGTGACGCTGCGGTGCCGGGCGGCGGCGTGAAAGCGCAGGATCGCTTCCTCCTTGGGTGACACGCCGATGGAGGATAGCGCGGCACGAAATGTGTCTGCGTCTGGCCGGGGGCGGAGCGGACGGGGCCTTGCCCATGCGGCGATCAGCGACTCCGGGTCCAGCGACAGGTCTCGCCACCACGCGGGGCCGTCTGGACGCGGGCGGATCGCGGGCAGATCGACAGGAAGGCCCGCGGCGATCGCTTCGCCCATGCGCTTGCGTGCTGGTGCCGCATAGAGCCCGGTGAACTCGCGTCCATAGCCACCCGCATCGACATGGCGGCAGAACAGCTCCCACTCGCCTGCGGGTGCCTTGAACCGCTTGTGGATGCGGCCGTGGCAGGCGTTGCAAAGGGGGTAGGTCTGGGGAGGCGCGATCGTGACCGGGAGCGAGTAATCCTCGGAGTGCCATTGGGTGGGGGGGCGATCAGGGTCCCCGCACAATGCACATGGATGCGGCGGCGCGGTGGGATCGAGCGAGGCGAAATAGGCGCGGGCGGGCTTCGCTGTCGAGTTGCGCTGCTTCCCGCTGTAGCCGTTGTAGAACGTTTCAACCATATCAGCGTGTTAGCGGCAAAACCTTAATGGTGCGTCAGCCTTCGGCATCCATTTGGTTCGGGAATACAGGAAAGGGCACAGAGCACGCGTCCTGAGAGCGGCAGGGGATCAATCTCGCCTAATCACATGCCGGCGAATGGGGCGACGCCTTGATGGTCCGGAAGTCGCGGCCAGTCCATTCGAAGTACGCGAACCCGCGGCAGTCTGCCGGGGTGCCGGAGTAATCCTTCGCGGCCCCCTTCCAAGCGGCCTTAAGCAGGCGGCTTTCTACGTGGTATTCAACATCCAAATCCGAATTGGCCTCACCGCCCACAGGCAGCGGAACAACGCGACCGTCCTTCAGGTCAATCGCGTAGCCCATCGAACAATCCGTGCCGCAGCCGAATTGCGTTATTGCCACACTGCCGGCGAAGACGGGTCCCTGCTTCGCACCATCAGAGATCATGGTGCGGTACATGCGATAATCTCTCTGCGGGCCTGCAAAGTTTGGCCGCACCCATGGGCCGCTATATGGCATGCTCGGGAAATCCTGGAACTTGTAATCGGTCAAGCTGGCCGCGGTTGGAAAGCTGTCATCACCCCCGGAAGCCGGCTTCTACAACGCGGCGGCGCCAGCCTGGGGCTCGGCAGCAAGCGGTTCGGCCGTCAGTTTTTCGGTGTCACGCGAAGGTCCCTCCTTGGATTGGTGATCCTTTGGACGAAACTTTGAGGCGACCGGGGCAATTCAAAAAAGGCTTTAAAACAATAATTTAACTGATTTTCTGGCGAAATTCAGCGCGTTCCGACATGGGGGTGCCGTCTGCAAATGCAGATCGGGCCAAGGTTTCCCGGCGCTAGCTTGTGAAACCAATGCCGCATGCTCCAACATTTACATTTTTGTATCATGAGGCTGACGGTGGCTGCGCTTAGTCGTCGCTACTGCGCCCTTCAGATTTGCCCCACCAAGGCCTGAAGAGCCAGTTCGGCATCTGGTCGCTTGGAAGCGCTTTCTCTCCGCCTACGCGAGCCCTGGTGCCAGCGAGGGTCTTCGCTTCGATGACTATCCGATTGCGGCCATAAAGCGAGCCTGCCCAATTTCCTAACCTGCCAACCTTGTTTACCTCCCTGACCAAGTCCGCGCCTTCAAGCATGAACGACCTAATGGCTCCCGGTGCTATGCCGCATGGAAACGGTAGTTCAGCAGGGTCATCGTAGGCCAGAACGGTTGTCTGTGATCCATGCTGTCTGAAAATGCCGTGCCGGGCAATGACATCCACGATGAAGACTGTTCGCTGGGTAAGGTTTTGGACCACTAAATGGGGTGCAACAAAGGGCGGATAATCATGGCCTCCGGCCTCAAACCATTCAATGTGGACGGCGATTTTATCTCGTTCGCCCATCCTCGTAATGGTTAAAGTAGTAAGTGCCGCCAAAACTGGTGATGCGACGACTGTGATCAGGGTTTGCCAAATTGGTGCCACGCCGGGATCAGTCATTAGGATGCTCCATTTAGCGCCTCGCTGCCAAGCTCACCAACAACGCGAAGGCCGAAACGATCAGGGCCAAGACTGAAACCCAAAATGCCCGCTTGGCATACGCTGCCTGCAAAACCGTTGCTGCGGATGCTGCAACTGTCGCTTCGTGTAAGCGGGCTTCTTTAGCTTCGCGTTCCGATCGTGCGCGCTGATCATGACGAGCCAGCCATTCTTCGGCATCGCGTTGTATATCATGTGGATAGCCGTGGCGTGCTACCAACATGCGGACCACATCCACACCTTGCTCCTCGAAACGCGCCTGAAATTCGGTTTGAAACGGTCCCGGCAACGGGATTTCCTCCTACATCGACATTTGGTACTACCATTTCCGAACCCGTGACGTTTCTCAAGTTTTTATGCCTGCGGCTTCGTTGCCCGCTTATTTTACGCAGGGCCGGCAACAGGTTGCCTATGAGTCAAACTGTCATTGAAATATTATTTCAAAACACCGCAATCATCTCATCTCCAAGCGTTTCAATGCCGATGTCTCGTGCGACGTCGATATTGTGTGCAGCGACATCATCATGGGCCCCCCAATCTGATCCCGACGCTGGCCTGCTGTCATAGATCGCACGTGACATTGGGATCATGTGATCCGACACTTAGGATCATCGTGCCGGTCATGGCTGGCAGCCACCGGTGATGTCCCACAAAATGACCAAATCTCTCCGCTGGTTCCCCACGATTTGTGTTGGCACCCCGACGCATGTTCAGTCTATCAGTCGGTCATGCGCATCGTGGCCAATGCAGGATCGGATAAAGTAGCAGACCATCTGCAGGCGTCGGAGTGGGACATCGCTGCTGCCCGGCTATCCGCACATGGGCTGGAATTGATCCCCGGCACGATGAAGCGGTTGTTGCTCAACACCGGCCAGGCGTGGGCGGCGGCTCTTGCGGGCTCCACACAGGAACGATCTGCCCGCAATCGGCTTCGGCTTCGTGGCAAGGCGCGGCAGATCGTCCGGAAGCTCGAGCATGCCGACATTCGCAGCGGGCGGGTTGGCCTGGCGCAGTCGGCGTTGATCTCCCGCGATGATACTCTCAGCTTGGCCCTTGCCGGTCAGTGTGCCCCCACATTGCCCGAGCTGGGGTTGGCGCCGCAGGAAGCCAGCGGCTTCGTCATGAGCGCGGAAACGCCCGAAGAGCAGGCGCAATTCACGCAGTGGTTTGAAGATCAATGGCGCGGAGCCCACCGCTCGGCCGAGGTCGACGGGTTCCTCGCGGCGCTTCGCACATTCGCGGCGCGGCATGACACCAACACGGTTTACACCGCGGCGCTGCATCAGCTCTTTGCAGACATGAGCGAAGGGGCGGACGCGGACAAGATCGTCGACCCCGCGACCGGCATCCGCAACACCCAGGTCTGGAACAAGCTGTACCGGTTCCAGGTCGATGGTGCGATCGGTGCGATTGACAAGCTGATGCGCTTTGGCGGCTGCATCCTGGCTGACAGCGTGGGCCTCGGCAAAACCTTCGAGGCGCTGGCGGTCATCAAATATTTCGAGCTGCGCAACGAACGCGTGCTCGTGCTCGCCCCAAAACGCCTGCGCGACAACTGGACGCTGTGGAAGCAGAACGATGTCCGCAACGTACTCGCCGGCGACCGGTTCGCCTATGACGTGCTCAATCACACCGATCTGTCGCGCCAGCGTGGCCTGTCGGGAGACATCGACCTGGAGCATATCAACTGGGGCAATTACGGCCTGGTGGTGATCGACGAGTCGCACAATTTCCGCAACCGGCCGGCCAATGCCAGCGACACCTCGCCCAGCCGTTATGACCGCCTGATGCGGCAGGTCATCCGCAGCGGCATAAAGACCCGCGTGCTGATGCTGTCGGCAACGCCGGTGAACAACCGGCTGAACGATCTGAAAAACCAGATCGCCTTCGCCACCGAAGGCAGTGACCATGCCCTGGCCGATCATGGCCTGGCCAACATCAGCACTACGATCCGGCAGGCACAAAGCCAGTTCAAAAAGTGGCAACAGCTGCCCGACACCGTGCGCACGCCGCAACGGCTGCTGGACATGCTGGGCTTCGACTATTTCCGCCTGCTCGACCTGTTGACCATCGCCCGGTCGCGCAAGCATGTCGCGAAATACTATGGCACCGCCGAAACCGGCGTGTTCCCCGACAAGCTGCCCCCGAAAAACATCAAGTCCGAAGCCGATCTGGCCGGGGCCTTCCCCCCGATTGCCGACGTCAACCGCGACATCCGGCGCCTGAACCTCGCCGCCTATGCCCCGCTGCGCTATGTCCTCGAAAACCGCCGGTCTGCCTATGAGGATCGCTACAACCAGGCGGTGAAGGGCGGCAGCGGGGTGTTCCGCCAGCTCGACCGCGAAGAAAGCCTCGTCGCCCTGATGCGGGTCAACCTGCTCAAGCGGATGGAAAGCTCGGTCCATGCTTTCGCCCTGACGCTGGAACGGCAGCTGGCCACCGTCACCGATCTGATAACCCGCATCGACCGCCACGACGAAAGCATCGACGCCCCCGACATCACCGAGCTGGACGATGATGATCCCCTGTTCGAGGAACTGGGCGTTGGTCGCCGGGTGAAAGTCCTGCTCCATGATGCAGACCTGCCGCGCTGGCGCCAGGACCTTGATCAGGATCGAGAGCGGCTGGACGCCCTGCTGGCAAAGTCCCGCCAGATCACCCGCGCCCGTGATGCAAAGCTGGCCGACTTGCGCACGTTCATCCGGGCAAAGCGTGCGGACCCGTTCAACCCCGGCAATGGCAAAGTGCTGGTCTTCACCGCTTTTGCCGATACCGCCCTCTATCTCTACGAGGCGCTGCGCGAAGAGCTGGATATTCCCATGGCGCTGGTCACGGGATCGGGCTCCAACAAGACCAACCTGCCGCGGCTGCGCACCGATCTTGGCAGCCTGCTGACCGCGTTCTCGCCGCGATCGAAAAATCGCCCCGCCACGCTCGACAAAGAGCCGGAGCTGGAGGTGATGATCGCCACCGACTGCATCAGCGAGGGCCAGAACCTGCAGGATTGCGACTGCGTGGTGAATTACGACATCCACTGGAACCCGGTGCGCATCGTGCAGCGGTTCGGTCGTGTGGATCGCCTCGGTTCCCGCAACGCCAAAATCCAGCTGGTCAATTTCTGGCCGAATATCGAACTGGATGCCTACATCGGGCTGGAACGCGCGGTGTCGGGCAAGATGATGCTGCTCGATGTGTCGGCAACGGGTGAGGAAAACCTGATCGAGGCGGACTCCGGCGACCGGATGAACGATCTGGAATATCGCCGCCGTCAGCTTGAAGCGCTGCAACAGCGCGTGGTCGATCTCGAAGAGCTGGACTCGGGCGTATCGATCACCGACCTCACGCTCAACGATCTGCGGCTCGATCTGGCGCAGCTTCCCGAAGATCGCCGCGCCGAATTGTCTGGCCTGCCACCCGGCCTGTACGCGCCTGTGTTCGCCACGGCCGATTTCCCTGCCGGCGCGCTGTTCGTGCTGCAGGCGGCAACCCCTGCCGCGATGGAAGCGATCGACCCTGCCGATCCCTTGCGGCCGTTCGCGCTGGTCTATGTCGGCATGGAGGGCGAAGTGATTGTCCCGCCCAGCCAGCCCAAGCGTGCGCTCGATCTGCTGCGCCTTGCCGCCACGATCCCGGCCGCAGCGCAAGAAGCGGCCTGGAGCCGCTTTGACCATCAGACCACGGGCGGCGATCGCATGGGGCGCTGGCAGGGTCTGCTGGCCGATGCGATCCGCACCGCCACCGGCAAGGCAGAGGAACGGGTTATCGCCAGCCTGTTTTCCCCCGGCGGCACCCGCGGCACGGGGGCCGATCCTGGCCTCGATGATTGGGAGGTTGCCGCATGGCTGGCAGTGATCCCGGCAGAACCAGCTGCATCATGAGCCATGCATCATGAGCCCGGATGCCGTGCGGGCGGCCATGCGCCTGCCACCCGATGCCGATGTCGATCGCCGGGTGCCCAAAAACGCCTTCATGGAACAGATCAAGGGGCTGGCCGACCGCAAGCAGTTTGACGCCGTGGTGGAACGCATGGATTGGCTCGCCACGCTGTCGCCGGGGACAGTGGGTGTTGCGGCGGGGCAGGGCGACCATGCCCCGATCGAAGAAGTGCAAGTCATGTCCCTAACCGCGCGTCGCGACGTGCCCCGCCGGCTGTTGCAGGTAATCCATGCCGCGCTGCCCTATCCGCTGGTGCTGCTGACCATGTCGCCCTCGGCCGAAGCGTGCGTATGGTCGGTGCTGCCAGGCTATCGATCCGCGGGGCAGCTCGTGTCGATACCCATGCTGCCCGATCCCGCAACAAGCGGGTTTGCCGCCTCGATCGATCTGGCCCGGTTGCCGCGCGCCGATCTTGGCCTGTTGTATGATGGGCTGGTCGAACGGAGCCAGGCCGTTGTTGCGGCCCGCCTGTCCGGCAGCGGTTTCCGCTTGCCGGCCAATGCCGACGAGGCGCAGGCGCGCGTTGCTGCACTTGCCGATTATGCCAAGGCCGATGCCGCATACCGCACCATCCGGTCCGCCCTTTCCAAAGAAAAGCGCCTTGCCCAAGCGGTTGAACTTGGTGAAAAAGCACGGCAGGCAAAGCATGCGTTGGACGATGCGACAGGGAGGCTGCGCTGACATGCGGAAGGCGGCAACACGTCTGGGTATGGTGATCAGCCCGACTTGTTGGCGACGCCAGCGTATTGCGATAGGTGGCTTGTCGGTCGCCAGGCTACACGGCTTGCTTGGTGACATGATCGCGGGCCTGATGTTGCGCGATGGAACGCCCGATCCCGATTATGCCGCAATGGCTGGCATCGACACACCGACGAAGTGAAAGACCCCATGACCCAGACCAACGATCCGATCCCCGCGCTCACTCGCGATGACCCGGCGGCGCACAGTGGCGATGTCGTGGGGGACAATGTGGCGGCCTTGAAGGACCTGTTTCCGCAGATCGTAACCGATGGAAAGGTCGATTTCGATGTGCTGCGCCAGTTGCTGGGCGACACGGTGGAAACGGGTGATGAGCGATACGGCCTGAACTGGAAAGGCAAGGCCCGGGCGCGTGCCCATGCCTTGACCCCCACTTTGGCAACGCTGCGCCCGGCGCGCGAGGATAGCGTCGATTGGGACACCACGCAGAACCTGGTGATCGAGGGCGACAATCTTGAAGTGCTCAAGTGCTTGCGCAAAGCCTATGCGGGCAAAGTCAAGCTGATCTACATTGATCCGCCCTACAACACGGGCAACGACTTCGTGTATCCCGACAATTACACCGACAGCCTGTCCAACTATTTGGATTTGACTGGCCAGCGGGGCGAGGATGGCGCGCAGCTGACGAGTAACAAAGAAAGCTCAGGTCGCTTCCATACCGACTGGCTGAATATGATCTACCCGCGGATGCTGGTCGCGCGCGAATTTCTACGCGACGATGGATTTATCTTCGTCTCCTGCAACGACGCCGAAGTCGCCAACATTCGCACTTTCATGGATGAGATTTTCGGACAAGATAATTTCTTGGCCGACATTATTTGGAAAAAATCCTACGGCGGTGGAGCGAAGGTGAAGCACGTAGTCATCCACCACGAACATGTGATTTGTTACATTAAAAGCAAATCGGTGGTTGAACGGATCGAGCTTCCGCCCGACCCCGATGCCTTGAAATATTACAAGTTCAAGGATGCAAAGTACCCCATTCGGGGGCCTTATCGGTTGCAACCACTAGCAACGACAAGCAACGACGAGCGCGCCAACCTTCGCTATGCCATCCCCTATAACGGAGAAGAAATTTGGCCGGAAAAACAGTGGCAGTGGGAGCGAGGCCGGACATTTGCGGCACTTGAGAACGATGATTTGGTGCTCGAAAAAAGAGCCGACAAGTGGTCAGTGTCGTACAAGCAATATTTGAAGAACGAAGAAGGAGTTGAGCGCGGCGCCAAGCCGGCTTCAATCGTCGATGGCCCTTACACGCAAACTGGCACAGCAGAAATTGTCGCTCTTTTGGGCGACCCGAAGCTCTTTTCGTTTCCTAAGCCCGTAGGCCTCATTGAAGCAATTTTACAATATCCCCACCCCGACCGGGACTTTCTGGTCATGGATTTTTTTGCAGGTTCTGGGACCACTGCCAACGCGGTCATGAAATTGAACGCTTCGGATGGCGGCAAGCGGCGATTTGTCGTAGTCCAGCTACCCGAGAAGCTCGATCCAGCAAATACGGAACAAAAGGCCGCTGCGCTCTTCTGCGACCAGCTGGGCAAGCCGCGCAATATTGCCGAGCTGACCAAGGAACGCTTGCGTCGTGCTGGTTCCAAGGTGGAGGCCGACAATCCGGGCGTGGAGGTCGATACGGGCTTTCGCGTCTACAAGCTGAACACGTCCAACCTGAAGCCGTGGCAGCCCGATCCCGGCAATCTGGAAGCCAGCCTGCTCGATGCGGTCAGCAACATCGTCCATGGCCGCTCAGAGGCAGACCTGCTGACCGAGCTGCTGCTCAAGACCGGGATCGATCTGACCACCCCTGCAGTGGAAAGCACCATTGCTGGCAAGCACGTTCATGCCTTGGGCGGCGGAACCCTGATCGTGTGCCTGGCCGACATTGCTGACGATGAAGCCGAAGGGCTTGGCCATGGCATCGCCGACTGGCGGGCGCAGCTCGATCCGGCCGGGCAAACCACGTTCTATTTCAAGGACACCGGCTTTGCCTCGGCCAGTGCCAAGGCGAATGTCGCGGCCATCCTTCGGCAACGGCTGGGCGACCGGATCGCCAAGCTGGCCTCGATCTGAGGCGGGGGGCATGCAATTCATCTTTGAACCCGATCTGTCGCATCAAACCGCGGCGATCGAGGCAGCTTGCGACCTGTTCAAGGGCGCGGAGCCGAGCCAGGGCGTGTTTACCGTGGCGCCGGGTGCCATCCCGGGGCAGCTGGCCCTGGCAGAGCGGACGCTCGGCTATGGGAACCAATGTCAGCTGCTGGATGACGAAGTGCTGGCAAATCTTCAGGCCGTGCAGGAGCGCGGCGGGCTGGAGGTGGAAACCGCTTTGAAGTCGATGAATTTCACCATCGAGATGGAGACGGGCACCGGCAAGACTTATGTCTATCTGCGCACGATCTTTGAGCTGAACCGCCGTTATGGTTTCACCAAGTTCGTGATCGTCGTGCCCTCGGTCGCGATCCGCGAAGGGGTGAAAAAATCGATCGAGCAGACCCGCGCGCATTTTCATGCGCTGTATGACGGCGCGGTGTTCGACAGCTTTGTGTATGACTCCGGCGATCTGCCCAAAGTGCGCGATTTCGCCAGCTCGTCCAGCATCAAGGTGATGATCGTAACCATTCAGTCGATCAACAGCACGACGAACGTGTTCTACGATCCCGATCGGGAGCAGACCCGAAATATCGCGGCGGTCGACTGGGTGCGCCAGACTCGCCCGATCCTGATTGTGGACGAGCCCCAGACAGTCGATGGCGGTCAATTTGGCGCAGGTCGCGAGGCCTTGGGCAAGATGGAGCCTCTCGCTACGCTGCGCTACTCGGCTACACACAAGGATCGCTTCCATCAGATTTACCGCCTCGACGCATTCGACGCGCACGAGCGTGGCCTGGTCAAGTCGATCGAGGTGGACGCCGCCAAGATCGAGGACGCGGTGAACAACCCCTATGTCCGGCTGGTGAAGGTGGAGGCCAAGAAGGGCAAGGCTCCGCGGGCACAGGTCGAATTGGCCGTGCAACAGCTGGGCGGCGTCGTGCGCAGGGAGGTCTGGGTCTATGATGGCGACGATCTGGTTACCGCGTCCAACGGCCGCACGATCTATGCCGGCCTGACCATCGGTGAGATCGACGCGCGCAAGGGCGGGTCCATCCAGCTTGAAGTGCCGGGTGAGGTGCTGACCCTGCGCTGTGGCGAAAGCCATGGCGATGTCGATGCCATGGGCCTTGCCCGCCAGATGATCCGCCAGACGATCGAGCGGCATTTCCGCAAGGAACTGCGCAACCGCACGATGGGGATCAAGACGCTTTCGCTGTTTTTCATAAACCGTGTGGCAGATTACCGGACTTATGCTGAAGACGGGTCGTCTGAGCCTGGCCCGCTGGCGGTGATCTTTGAAGAGGAATACCGCAAGCTGGCGCAGCGCGCGGATTTCAGGTCGTTGTTTGTGGATGCGCCGGCCGATCCGGCCCGTGCCCATGACGGCTATTTCTCCATGGACAAAAGGCGCCGGTTCACCGAGCCCACGCTGAACGCCGCCGGTGAATTTTCGAATGCCACCAGCCGTGATGATGCCACGCGCGCCTTTGACCTGATCATGAAGGACAAGGAAAAGCTGCTGGATGAGGCGGAACCCCTGCGCTTCATCTTTTCCCACTCTGCGCTGCGCGAGGGCTGGGACAACCCGAACGTGTTCCAGATTTGCGTCTTGCGCGGCATGGCGACCGAGATGCAGCGGCGCCAGTCGATCGGCCGCGGCTTGCGCCTGTGTGTCGACAACGACGGCAATCGGCGGCGCGACGAGGGGCTGAACGTGCTCACCGTGGTATCCGACGAGCCGTTCCGCAAATTTGCCGACGGGCTTCAGAAAGAGATCGAGGATGATCTCGGCATCAAGCTGGGCATGGTCGACAGCGGCCTGTTTGCCAACCTGACCTACACCCGCCCCGATGGCACGACTGCCACGCTGACCTTTCGCGAAAGCAAGGCGATCTTTGACGGCCTGACCGCCGCAGGCATGGTCGACGGCCACGGCAAAGTGACCGATGCGCTGCGCCATGCCCTGGCCGAAGGGACCGTGCCGTTGCCAGAGGGCTTGTCCGAAAGCGCGGCAACCAAAGTGCGCCAGACCCTGACACGGCTGGCCCGCAAGCTGTCGATCCGCGATGCCAATGCCAAGGGCCAGGTCAAACTCAACCTCGACATTCTGGAAAGCCATGACTTCCAGGAGCTGTGGCGCCGGATCAGCACCCGCACGACCTATCGGGTGAAATTTGATGACCAGACCCTGATCGACAACGCGGCCAAGCGGATCGCCGACATGCCCGCGCCGGGTGTGGCCCAGGTGACCTTTGAACGGGCCAAAGTGGTGGTCGAACGCGCAGGCGTGTCCCCCGAATTGCTCGACACGTCCGTCCCGCGCCGGCTGGAGACGGAGCGGCTGCAGGTGCCCGACTTGCTGGGCGAATTGCAGAACCGCACCGATCTGCCGCGCAAGGTGATCGCGCATATCCTGATCAATTCCGGCCGGGTGAACGAGGCCGCGACCAACCCGGCGGCCTTTCTCGACGCCGTGACCCAGCATATCCGCGACGCCAAACGCGAGGTGCTGGTCCAGGGCATCCAGTACCACAAGCTGGACGAGCAATGGTTCGCGCAAGAGCTGTTCACCCCCGAAGACAGCGTCGATGAAGAACGGATGATCGCCGTGCGCAAGTCACCGCTCAGCCACGTCGTCCACGACAACTCCAACATCGAAAAAGAGCTGGCCACCGCGTTTGACACCAGCGCCGCGATCAAGGTCTTTGCCAAGCTGCCCCGCGCGTTCAAGGTGAACACCCCGATCGGCACCTACAACCCGGACTGGGCCGTGGTGCGCGAAGACGAGAACGAGCTGAAAGTCTACCTCGTGGCGGAGAGCAAGGGCAGCCTGAACAACCTGCGCGACGATGAAAACGCCAAGATCGCCTGCGGCAAAGCCCACTTCGCAGAATTGAAGGTGCCCTTCGACAAGGCGATCACCATCCGCGATGTGCTGGCGATCGGCACGAAGGCAGGGTGATGGCGCAGCATGCGCGGGTAACGGCTTTGGGGCATCGGCCCTGGCGGTGAAATCGGTGTCGTTTGATCCGACAGATAAACGGCGCGCCTGGCTTCACAAGTCGATGTACGCCTGAATTAATGCGCGGGCGTAGCGCTTGCCGAAGGTGTACATACGCCACAACGATAGGACGGCCATCGAGAGCGAAAGCAAGAGTGGGGATTTGTTTGAAGGATAAAGAAATACTATGCAAATCGATGCAGCAAGGAAAGACGAAGTCAGACCTCGACTGAGCCCATAGGTTCGGTTGAACGCGTCAATTTTTTCTGACTTCCCGGCATCATGCACCCTCCCGTAGGCTCTGGACATCATGCTCTGCCAATGACTGCGCCGTGTCTGTTCCGGAACTATGCAGGAACCTTCCATGGCGGCCAACTTTGCCACAAGGGTATCCCTTTGCGCCGGTGAAACAAGGGTCTGTCTCGTGTTTCGCACC
>CAILBC010000020.1 GCA_903832325.1 uncultured Sphingomonadales bacterium
CGTGAAAGGATCAAGCGACAGACCATCGAGCATCGGCGCTTGCAACACCGCAAGCTAGCCGCCTAAAACCCAACCCCAGACGAGGCCCGCACTCCGCTAATTTACGCCGCGAGTTGTGCCAAATGTTCTGACGACGGACAGATCCGACAATCGGCTCCAGCAGCCGCCGCCGCGCAACCAGGTGATCGCCCGTACCCACCAGAATGAAATAGAGGTGCACCGGATCGACCGGGCGAAACACGCCCTCGGCCACGCCCTGGTCGATCAGCCGGCGATAGAACTTGATGACGCGGCCGACATAGAAATCCGAAATCCGCCGCGCTTCTTCTTCGGGTGAATTTTCGATCAGGTGGTGCAGCAGACGATCGAGATAGGGCGTCTTGGTATATGTCGTCACAATGCCGCGCACATGCAGGCGCAGTTTGTCCACCGCCGACATCGTCATATCAGCGAGGCCGTTGATCTGTTCGACATAATGGGTGGAACTGTATTCCAGCAGCGCCGCGAGCAATCCGTGCTTGCTGCCGAAATGGTATTGCACCAGCGCCGCACTCATTCCGGACCGGGCGCCGACTTCGGCCTGCGAAAATTCCAGATTGGACCGTTCAGCCAGGATCTCGGCGGTCGCATCGAGCAGGGCCTTTTTGGTGACTTCATCGGTTCCGCTACGGTTTGCCGGCGCGGCGTCCTTTGCCTTTTTTGCACTGCCTGCCCGACCTGCCATCATTTTTGCCCTTCGCCGGCGTCTTGCTGCGCGGCATTTTGAACCGGCACGCAAATATTCGCATAATTCGCGTGTGACGGTCACATTCGTGCGCGTGCAAGTCAACCCGCGACCGATGGCAAATCGTGCAATCGGGTTCGGGAAACTGCACCCGAATCAATTTGACTGGTCATTCAATCAAGCGTAATCGGCGCCGTGTTCCGCCCGACCCGGCATGGGCTGTGGCGCTGAAATCCCACGGAGAACGGTGATGCTCAAGACTGCAACCCGCACCATCTTTGACGAGGATCACGCGATTTTTCGCGACAGCGTACGCAAATTTTTGGAAAGCGCGCTGATCCCGCATCTCGACCGGTTTGAAGAAGAAGGCTTGTGCGATCGCGCATTCTGGCGCGCCAGCGGCGAAGCCGGAATTGTCTGCCCGACCGTGCCCGAAGCCTATGGCGGGCTCGGGCTCGATTTCCGCTTCAACGCGGTGATTACCGAAGAAATCAGCTATGCCGGGTCATCCGCCGGGATCGTGCTGCAGAACGATGTCTGCGCCGATTACCTCGTGCATTTCGGCACCGAAGAGCAAAAGCAGAAATGGCTGCCGCGCATGGTCGGCGGCGATGCCATCGTCGCCATCGCGATGACCGAGCCGGGCACCGGGTCCGATCTTCAGGGCATCCGCACCACCG
This sequence comes from uncultured Sphingomonadales bacterium, assembly GCA_903832325.1. GTDB lineage: Bacteria > Pseudomonadota > Alphaproteobacteria > Sphingomonadales > Sphingomonadaceae > Novosphingobium. Next base: position 1,405 of record CAILBC010000020.1, read on the forward strand.
CGCTGCGCCAGGGCGATGACTATGTGATCAACGGGTCAAAGACCTATATCACCAATGGCGTCCAGGCCGATCTGGTGATCCTGGTGGCCAAGACCGACCCCACTGCGGGCGGCAAGGGCATCAGCCTGATCCTGGTCGAAACCGACCGCGAAGGCTATAAAGTCGGGCGCAAGCTGGACAAAGTGGGCCAGCGTTCGGGCGATACGGCCGAACTGTTTTTCAACGATGTGCGCGTGCCGGTGGCAAACCTGCTGGGCCAGGAAGGGCGCGGCTTTGCCTGCCTGATGAACTCCCTGCCGCAGGAACGTCTGTCGATCGCGGTGCTGGCCCAGGCCGGCGCACAGCGCGCATTCGACGAAGCGGTGAAATTCACCAAGGACCGCAAGGCGTTTGGCCAGACCGTGTTCGATTTCCAGAACACCCGCTTTGAACTGGCCGACATGGCGGCAAAGCTGCAGGTTGGCTGGGTGCATCTGGATTGGGCGATTGCCCGCCATGTTGCGCGCGAATTGACCGCGGTGGAGGCCTCGGCCGCCAAGCTGTGGCACAGCGAACTGCAGGGCGAAATCTGCGACCGGTCGCTGCAACTGCACGGCGGCGCAGGATACATGAACGAATATCCGATCGCCCGCCTGTGGCGCGATGCCCGCGTTTCGCGGATCTATGGCGGCACCAGCGAAATCATGAAGGAAGTGATCGCCCGCTCGATCTGAGCCACAGGCCAATACCCTGATCAAGGACGGACAAAAACCATGGATATTTCGGGTATTGCAGCAGTCGTCACCGGTGGCGCCAGCGGCCTGGGTGAAGCAACCGCGCGCGCACTGGCCGCAGCCGGCGCCAAAGTCACGATTTTCGACCTGAACGAAGCCGCCGGCAACGCCATTGCGGCCGAAATCGGCGGGGCGTTCGCCAAAGTCGATGTCACCAGCGATGACAGCGTCGATACCGGATTTGCCCTCGCCCGCGCCGCGCATGGCCAGGAACGCGTGCTGGTCAATTGCGCCGGCACACTGGCGGCGGCCAAGACGGCCGGGCGCGACCGCAAGACCGGCGATATCGTGCACTATCCGCTCGACACCTTCGAGCGCGTGATCCGCATCAACCTTGTCGGCACGTTCCGCTGTGCGGCCAAGGCGGCAGCCGGGATGATCAGTGCGGAGCGGCTGGCCAACGGCGAACGCGGCGTGATCATCAACACCGCCAGCATCGCCGCCGAAGACGGCCAGATGGGCCAGACCGCCTATGCCGCATCGAAAGGCGGCGTGGTCAGCCTGACCCTGCCGATGGCGCGCGATCTGGCCAGCGAAGGCATCCGGGTCAATGCGATCCTGCCCGGCGTGTTCGACACCGCGATGATGAAGGGCGCGCCCGACAACGTGCGCGATGCGCTCGCCGCACAGATCCCCTGCCCCAGCCGTTTTGGCGATCCGGCTGAATATGCCGATTTCGTGCTCGGCATGATCCGCAGCAGCTATCTGAATGGCGAGGATATCCGCCTCGATGGCGCCGTGCGGATGGGCGCGCGCTGACATGGCGGGCGCGCTCAACGGATTTCGGGTGCTGGAATTTGCCTCGCTCGGCCCTGGGCCGTTTTGCGGAATGATGTTGGCCGACCATGGCGCCGAAGTCATCGTGGCGCATCGCCCCGGCGGCGCACCCGATCCGCGCGACCCGGTGTTCCGGTCGCGCAAACTGGTCGAAATCGACATCAAGACCCCCGAAGGCCGCGCGCGCGCGATCGACCTTGCCAGGACCTGCGATGCGGTGATCGAAGGCTATCGCCCCGGCGTGATGGAGCGCGCAGGGCTTGGCCCCGATGACCTGCTCGCGGCCAATCCCCGGCTGGTTTACGGGCGGATGACCGGGTGGGGGCAATATGGCCCGCTAGCGCCGACCGCAGGGCACGATATCAACTACATCGCGATTTCCGGCGCGCTCCATTGCTTCGGTCGCGCCGGCGAACGCCCGGTGGCGCCGCTCAATCTGGTCGGCGATTATGGCGGCGGCGGCATGATGCTGGCGTTCGGCGTGGTCACCGCCTTGCTGCACGCGTCCCGCACGGGCGAAGGCCAGGTGATCGATTGCGCAATGACCGACGGATCGGCCGCGCTGATGGCGCTGATCTGGGGCGCGCGCGAAACCTGGGGCTGGAAAGACGAACGCGGGGTCAACATGCTCGATACCGGGGCCCATTTCTACGACACGTACGAAACCGCCGACCGGCAATACGTCAGCTTTGGCCCGATCGAGCCGCAATTCTACAAATCCGCGCTGGGCGTGCTGGGCCTTGCCGATGATCCGGATTTTGCCGCCCAGATGGACCAGGCGCGCTGGCCGCGGTTAAAGGAAAAGCTGGAGGCAATTTTCCGCACGCGCACGCGGGATGAATGGACCGTGCTGTTTGAAGGGTCGGAATCCTGCTTTGCCCCGGTGCTGTCGCTGGATGAAGCCTATGCCCATCCGCACAACCTGGCGCGCGGCACATTCAGCGACGTGGCAGGCGTGCGCCAGCCCGCCCCTGCCCCGCGCCTGTCGCGCACGCCGGCTGTGCCCCCGCACCAGCCGGTAGCGCTTTAGCGTTTAGCCGAGCACACGCGCGCCGGCATCGCCACCATCGACGGTGAATTCGCCCGCCGTGGTATAGGATGCTTCTTCGCTCGCCAGAAACACGGCCATCGCTGCCACTTCTTCGGGCAGGCCGGCGCGGCGGATCGGCACTTGCCGCAGATTGTATTCCAGGCCTTTGCCCATGCCGGCATCGATCAGCCCCGGCAGGATCGCATTCACGCGGATGCCGTGACGGCCGAGATCGGCGGCGGCAGCCTTGGTCAGGCCGCGCAGACCTGACTTGGCCGCGCAATAGCCGACCGAGCCATTGGCGCCATGCAGCCCCATGATCGACGCCATGTTGATGATCGCACCACCGCCGCGCGCGCGCATCGGCGCCACGGCCGCACGCGTGCCGTAAAACGCTCCGGTCAGCCCGACTGACAGGACCATATCCCATTCCGCATCGGTCACTTTGTCGACCGGCTTGAGCGCATGGACAGTGCCGGCATTGTTGACCAGGATATCAAGGGCACCAAAAGTCTCGACCGTCTCCGCCACGACATCGGCCCATTGTTCCGAACGAGTCACGTCGAGACGCAAAAACCTGGCCATCTCGCATAGCTCCGCCTGCAACCGGTGCCCTGCATCTTCGGCACGATCGGCGATGACTACTCGCGCGCCTTGCGACACAAAAGCGCGAACAATGGCCGCCCCGATCCCGCCAGCACCGCCGGTCACAAGTGCCACTTTGCCCGCCAACCTGCCTCCCATCGCTTGTCTCCTGTTCAGCCGAGCTTGACCCCGGCCACTTCACCACCGTCACAGACGAACTCGGCACCTGTCGCGTAGGACGACCGATCGCTGGCCAGGAACACCACCAGATCGGCGATCTCCGAGGCCTGCCCCTTGCGCGGCAAGGCAAGGTGGGTGGCCTGAAACGGAGTGCCATCGGACAAATCGGTCTCGATCACGCCGGGATGGATCGAATTGACCCGGATTCCTTCGACACCGAGGTCGAGCGCAGCCGATTTGGTCAGTCCGCGCACTGCAAATTTTGAAGCGACATAGGCCGACAGGCCAGCCACAGCCTTGATCCCGGCCACCGACGACATGTTGATGATCGAGCCTCCCCGCCCGCCTTTGCGGATCAACGGGACCGCAGCCTGGATACCGCGCAATGTGCCGGTCAGATTCACGGCCAGCACTTTGTCCCAATCGTCCAGATTGAGCCGGTCAACCCGCTTGAACGGTCCACCGATCCCGGCATTGTTGACCAGAATGTCCAGCCGGCCGAAGCGGGTCTCTACCAGAGCCACCGCACGAGCCCAGTCGGCATCGCTGGTCACATCGAGATGGACCGCAACCGCCCTGTCGCCAAGCTCGGCAGCCAGCGCATCGGCCGCATCGTTCAACACATCGCCGATGACCACGATGGCGCCTTCGTGAACCAGCGCACGAACCGATGCCGCGCCGATGCCTTTTGCGCCGCCGGTGACCAGTGCGACCCTGTTGTCAAGCATGCCCATGCAAACCCTCCGGCTGCGGATTGTGATGCAGGCGCAAGTCCGCGCCTGACCACCGGCCTAGTGCCTGCCGGTAAGGTCTGCAATAGTCGATTTGTGTGCACATTCAACTTATCGTGCTGCGACGTTCGCGCCTGTGCCCGCCACCGCCATGTGCAGACCTCAAGATTCCAATCAAACCGATGTTTTTACACGAGTTTTATTGACCTGAATGATGATTCAAGACTTGAACGCGAAAACCATTTATCCATACCCGATCCACCGGACAAACCGGGGATTCGCCGGGCTGCTGCAGAAAGCTTTGGCGTGGTGAACCCGGCTACCGGGGAAGAGATTGCCCGCGTTCCCGATGCGAGCAAAGCCGACCTTGATGCAGCGATCGCTGCCGCGCGCGCCGCGTTTCCGGCCTGGGCCGCCACACCGATTGCCGACCGCAAGGCCAAGGCACTGGAATTGGCCGGCGCAATCTTTGGCCAGGTCGAGGAGCTAAAGCGCATCCTGACGGCAGAGCAGGGCATGTCGCATATCGACGCCGAATTTGAAATTGGCGGTGCGGCCGAGTGGCTGCAGGGCGTGAGCGCGCTCGATCTGCCCGAAGCGGTCAACGAAAACAGCGACAAGCGCATCAGCATAACGCGCCATGTTCCGCTTGGCGTTGTCGGGGCGATTGCGCCGTAGAACTTTCCGCTGATCCTCGCCATGTTCAAGCTGGCCCCGGCGCTAGTGGCCGGCATCAGCCAGAACGATGCCGTACATACGCCGGCCAGGGCCACTATTGGGGCAATGACGCCTGCGCCTTGCCCGGCCCTTGAACTATATCATGCCTGGTGCGCTGCCTCGTCCACAGGCAGCAGGCGGCCTAGATTTTCGAAATGGTAGGCAACAATCGATCGCACATAGGGCGGCGTAAAACGGTCCGGTTCCCCTAACGCTGCCATCATCAGACCATCGACCACGGCGCAAAGGCGGTCGGCTTCGACATGTGCATCACGACGAGGATCAATCCTCCCCTGAACCTGGCACTGCGCGATCAATCGCTCCAGACCATCCCTGATTGCAGTATATTCACTGCGGTAGAGCGCCCAGAGATCTGGCTCCTGGCGGATCTCGCTGACAACATTGGGCCAGACCTGGCTAAATTCTGACTGGGTAACCCCCTCGGCGGGCAGGAACAGCTCCACCAGTGCCGACCACGGATCTGGCTTATCGAACGCTGCCTCGACCGTATTGCGCCAAGGCTCGAACGCCTTGCGCAGCGCGGCCTGCATGATGTCGCCCTTGTCGGAAAAATAATGCCAGAGCACGCCGGTGGTCAGACCGATCTCGCCGGCAATCGCGCGAATCGTCGCCCTGCCCCAGCCATCGCGGCTGATTACCCGAATCGTTGCATCGATGATTTCGGCTTTGCGTTCCGGCAGATCGTCAATCACCATTTTGGTCCGCTGGGTCTCGATCACCGGCATTCTCCGTTTCATGATGTTCATAAGCCCAGAATTCAGCGCGATTCAACCCGTATGAAAGGCCGTTGACACTCCCATATCATTTGATATGTATCAACCGGTATGCACAAAGGTGCAATCGGGAGAAATGTGCGATGACTGTCGCTCTTGCCAAAAATGATTTCCGCGCCGTTGCCGAGGTCATCGAAAATCGTTTCCCCGCTGATGCCCGGCCCGCCGGCAAACCGGCCACGCTCGATGCCTATCTGGCGGCAGCACGGTCGATCCTGCCGGTCCTGAAGGAACATGCCGCGCAAACGCGTCAGCAACGCCGCCCGGCGGACGAAAGCGTCACCGCGATTGTCGAAGCCGGACTGTCCGGGATCATGCGCCCGGCGATGTTCGGTGGGCCCGGTCTTGAATTGTCTGACATGGTGGCTGTCGGTTCGGTGCTGGGCGAAGGCTGCGCTTCGACGGCGTGGGATTATGTCGTCTGGGAAGTTCATTGCTGGATGGCGGGTATGCTGCCCGAACAGGGCCAGCGCGAATTCTATGCCGACGCTGTCGTGATGTGCTGCGGGGTGGCGAACACCGCGAAGGCCAGGGCGCGTGCGGTGGACGGCGGCTATATGCTGTCGGGTCGCTGGGCATTCGGCAGCGGATCGACTCATGCCAACTGGGCCTGCCTCTTTTCCACGATCGATGGCGAAGAGCGTGATGGCCGCCCGGTTGTACAGATGATGGTCTTGCCGCGTCCGGACTTCCAGGTCGAGGACACGTGGCGCACACAGGGATTGGCCGGAACCGGCAGCCACGACATCGTGATCGCCGAAGAAGTATTCGTACCGGCCCACCGCACCGTCAGCCGCGCCGATGTCGCCGGTGGCACCTCTGCCGGCGGCCGCCTCCACGACACCGCTGCCTATCGCATGCCGCTGCCTCCCGGCGCGCATCTCGCGACCGATTCTGCGGCCATCGGCCTGACCCGTGCGGTGATCGCGCTGTTCCGCGACGTAATCACCAAGCGGACTTATGTCACGGGCAAGGCGCAAGTCGACATGCCAGCCTCGTTGATCCGGCTGGCGACTGCTGAAATCGAAGTGCGTTCAGCCGAATTGCTGTTGCAGGACACGATGCGTGAACTCGAAGCGCATCTGCGCAGCGGTGCGCAATTGACGGTTGAACAGCGCGCGAAGGCGCGCATGGTCGCTGGCTATGTTCCCGATCTGTGCAAGCAGGTGATCACTTCGCTGATCTCGGCCTGCGGAGCATCGGCAATGGTCGAAGGATCTCCGCTGACCGCAGCCTTGCTTGATGTGACAATGATGAGCCTGCACCAATCGACCGAATACGACCGCGGTCCGGAAAACTATGGTCGCGTGCTGATCGGCCTTGAGCCGTCAAACCTCGCCATTTGAGGCCAATCTCTGGCGGTAACGAACACCAGATAAAACCAGACCCAGAAGGAAAAGAGATCATGAGGGCACTTTTTCAATCCATGACGAGCTCGGTGAGCGTGACGGCAATCGTCCTCGCCCTGGGCGCGGCAAACCCTGCGTTGGCGGCCGATGCGCCGCCAGCCGAAGCGGCAGCCCCGACTGCGGGCGCCAGTGCGGGTGTTGCCGAAATCACCGTGACCGCGCAACGGCGCGAACAGAAATTGCAGGATGTCGGCCTGTCGATCACCGCGATCGGCAGCAAAGACCTGCAAAAGATGGGCATTGTGACATCGAGCGATCTGTCAAAGGCCGCACCGGGCGTGTCGCTGGAATCGGCCAATGGCGGCGGTGTCAATGCCAACCTGTCGATCCGCGGGATTACCCAGACGGACTTTTCGCCCAACCAGGAATCGCCCAATTCGCTGTATCTCGACGACATCTATCTGAGCTCGCCCAACGAAGGCGCGTTCACGCTCTATGACCTGAACCATGTCGAGGTGCTGCGCGGGCCGCAAGGTACGCTGTTTGGTCGTGCATCGTCGGGCGGTCTGGTCAACTTCTTGACCACGCGCCCCAGCAAGGACTGGAACGGCTATGCTGATGTCGGGTATTCGAGCTATAACGATGTCTATGCCGAAGCCGCAGTTGGCGGCCCGATTTCGGACACGGTGCGGTTTCGCCTGGCCGGCCGCGGCGAGCGCGCCGATGGCTATGTCCACAACGCGAGTGGCCCCAACGCCATGGAAAAGCGGTTCTATGGCATTCGCGGCCAGATCGAAGCGGACCTGACGCCCGATTTCAACGCCCGGCTGGAAGTCAGCTATGACGCCAATCCCACGCATCGCGATGGGAACTATGTGCTGTTTCCGACCCAGGGTGTGCCCGGCACCGGTGCGCAGCCGGTATTTCTGCCGTCGAACACCCCCTATGGCGGCCCCAGCGGCCCCTATGTGCTCAATCAAACGCCGTGGCACAGTTCGTTTAACGACCTGAACCGCCTGCAGAATCACCGTTTTTCGGCCAGCCTGTATCTGACCGCCAATCTCGGTGCCGCCAAGGTCAGCTCGATCACCAACTACACCAAGTTTGGTTTCAGCTATGCGGAAGATTGCGATGGCACGCCGATCAATATCTGTAACTATGGTTATAGCCAACAGCTCGACCAATTTTCTCAGGAACTGCGGCTCAACGGTAAGACTAACAACCTCGAATATACTTTGGGCGCTTTCTATTTGAAGACCCGGCAATCCGTGCCTCAGACTTTTGTCTATCCGGATTTTTCGGGTACAAATGTTGCCTATAACGTCTCGAATAATGTGTATCAGTCGGTTGATTCGTGGGCCGTGTTTGGCCAGACCGAATACAAGTTCACCGACCAGCTCAAGCTGACCGCGGGTGTTCGCTACACCCACGAGGTCAAGAGTTTTTCGTCCGTGGCTGTGTTCAACGAACTGGGCGGACTTTACACCGGTGGCCAAGCGATCACCACGCCAACCACGCTTTACAGCTTCTCCAGCGCAGGGGCCTTTGACATTCTGGGCAACACGGCCGACGGCAGCCTTGCGCGTCATTCCGAAGGCCTTTGGACCGGCAAGATCCAGCTGGACTACAAGCCGGTGCGCGAAGTTCTGCTTTATGCCGGTGTGTCGCGCGGGGCAAAAGCGGCGGGTTACAACACCAACGTTGGTGGCTTCCTGCTGGCGGCGCAGACTCCGTTCCGCAGCGAATATCTTTATGCCTACGAAGCTGGCGCGAAAAACCAGCTTCTCGACAACAAGCTGCGCCTGAACCTCAGCGGCTTCTACTATGAGTATCACCACTTCCAAGGCTATGCTTTCCAAGGCCTTCAGAGCGTGGTTGGCAATTACGACGGCCACTTTGTCGGTGGGGAATTCGAAATTGTCGTAGCTCCTGCACCTGATCTGGACATCAGTCTGTCGGGAACGCTGTTGCAAACCCGCCTACATGGCGCTCAATCGACGTATCAGCCTGCAGGCACGCTGAGCGACGAACAGGGGACCATGGCGCCGCATGAAACGATCTATGGGTCGATCACCAAGCGGTTCGAGCTGCCATTCGGCACGCTTTCAGCCACCTGGGACGGCAATTATGTCGGTTCGCGCTATGCGTCGATCGACAACAATATCATGACCTATATCCCGGAGGCTTTCGAGCACAACGCGCGCCTGTCGCTCGACATAAAGGACAAGGGTCTGACGGTTGCGGTGTTCGTCAACAACATCTCCAACAAGTACAAGGTGGTATTTGCCAACGACGCCACCACGGCCAATTCCTGGAACCCGTCGGCGGGCATAGGCTGGCAGCTGCGCAACTATGACAAGCCGCGCTGGGTCGGTTTTTCAATCCGCAAGACGTTCTGATACCCTGTGTTCGCCCCGCCCGCCGCAATGGCGAGCGGGGCGACAGCAATCAAAAGAGACCTGACTTGGCGCGCCCGAACAACAGGACATCCCGGTTTTCGATCGTTCTGGCGGCAACGGTGCTTGGCATGGCCAGCATCGCCTTTGCCGGCGCGGCAAGACATGCTGTTGCCGATGGCGCATCGGACGCAGATTGGCCCGGGTTTGGTCGCACCCAGGGCGAACAGCATTACAGCCCGCTGGACCAGATCAACGAAACCAATGTCGGGAAACTGGGGTTGGCCTGGTATGCCGATCTGGGCCCCGGCCCATCGATGACCGAACCAGTCGAAGCCGACGGCATCCTATATGTGGCCAACCGCCACGCCGAGATCCACGCCTTTGACGCCGCAACCGGCAAACAAGTGTGGGTGCATGACACCCACGCCGCCGAACGCGCAGGCGATCGCATGCGCGTTTCATGGGGCACTCGCGGGATCGCCTGCTGGCAGGGCAAAGTCTATGTCGGCACCACCGACGGGCGACTGATCGCACTGAACGGGCGCAGCGGACGTCAGATCTGGTCGGTGCAGACGCTGCAACCCGGCGACATCCGCTATATCACCGGCGCTCCGCGCATTTTTGCGGGCAAAGTGATCATCGGCCACGGCGGCGCGGACTCCGGCCCGACGCGTGGCTATGTCACCACTTATGACGCGCAGACCGGCAAGCGCCTGTGGCGTTTTTTCACGGTTCCCGGACAGCCGGGCGTGGACAAGGATCAGACCACGCGCATGGCGGCCAAAAGCTGGGCTGGCGAGTGGTGGAAAATGGGCGGCGGCGGCACGGTGTGGAACGCGATGGCCTATGATCAGGCCACCGACACGGTGTTTCTGGGCACCGGCAATGGCTATCCTTGGAATTACCGCCTGCGCAGCAAGGGCAAGGGCGACAATCTGTTCCTCAGCTCGATCGTCGCGCTTGACGGCAAGACCGGGCGTTACAAATGGCATTACCAGACAAATCCGGCCGAAAGCTGGGATTACAACGCGGCGATGGATATCGAACTGGCCGATCTGAGGATCGCCGGAAAACGCCAGCATGTGCTGATGACCGCGCCGAAGAACGGCTTTTTCTATGTGATCAACCGCGACACCGGCAAGCTGATCTCGGCAAAGCCCTTTGTCGACAAAATCACCTGGGCCAGCCGGATTGACGAAGCGACCGGCCGACCGGTCGAAAACCCCGGGGCACGGTTCCCGAACGGCACCAGCTTTGACATGTGGCCCGGCTTTGTCGGCGCGCACAGCTGGCTGCCGATGGCGTTCAGCCCGAAAACCGGGCTGGTCTATCTGCCGACGATCGAAGCGGGCGTAACTTACACCGATGCCGGGCTCGACCTGCCGCACTGGACCCCGCCCAAGGGCAATATTGCTGATGGCGCAGTGCTGGCCGATTTCACCAATGCCGACAAACCCGATGCAGCGCGGCGCAGCTATCTTCAGGCCTATGATCCGGTAACCCGGCGCCGCGTGTGGCAGATCCCTGCCCCCGGCCCGATCAGCGGCGGCGTTGCGGCAACCGCAGGCGGCCTGGTGTTCCAGGGTGATATCACCGGCAAGTTCATGGCCTTGTCTGCCGCCAGCGGCAAAGTGCTGTGGACCTTCAACGCCGGCAGCCCGGTGCTTGCCCCGCCGATCGTGTTTGCGCTGCACGGGCGCGAATATGTCAGTGTGGTCACCGGCAATGGCGCCAGTTTCGGCACCTATTCGTCGATCACGCCGCAATCGATCGATTACCGCACCCAGGGGCATCACGTGCTGACCTTTGCGCTTGGCGGCACCGCGGCACACGAACGCCCTGCGAATGATGCCCTGGCCCCGCCGGCCGATCCCGATTTTCGCCCCGATGCCGCGGCGATCGATCGAGGCAGCGCGATTTTCAACGTACGCTGCGCGCTTTGCCATGGGTACAACGTGACAGGCGCGGGCACCGCGCCCGATCTGCGCGCCTCTGAGGTGCCGCTTGATGCCGATGCCATGCGCGCCGTGGTCCGGCACGGCGCGCTGGTCAGCAATGGCATGCCCAAATTCGGCGAATTGACCGACGCCGATGTCGATGATGTTCGCCAATATATCCGTAGCGCCGCACAGGCGTGGCGCAAAACTTCGCCCGCACCCCGCTGAACACGCAGGAAAGCTGACCCATGTCCACTGTTGCCACGCCAGCCTCCAATCGCTTCGGGCTTCACCCCGGGGTCTTGCCCTCGGTGCTGATCGGCTCGGTCGGGATGTCACTGCCCAATGCGATTCCGGCCTATCTCGCCGCACTCGGGCTGGTGCGCCACCTGAATGAAAGCCAGACCGGGCTGGTGGCCATGGCCGATGTCGCGGGGATCACAATCGGTTCGTTCGGCTGCGCGGTGCTGCCCGACCTGGTCAAGCGACTGAACTGGCGCCGCACTGTCATGCTGGGCATGGCGCTGGCACTGCTTGCCAACCTGGTGTCGATTTTTGCGTCTTCGTTCGAAGCATTGCTGGTGCTGCGCCCGATTGCCGGGCTTGGCTGCGGCATGGCGATGGCGGTTGTCTATGCGGTCATGGCCGAAGGTGATGCCGCCCGCAACCTCGGCGTGTTTACCGTGGCGCAATTGGGCATCGGTTGGCTCGCCGTGCTGGCGATGAGCGCAGTATCGGCGGAATATGGCGCGGTCGGCCTGTTCGGCCTGATCAGCACATCGGTGCTGGTGGCGCTGGGATGTGCCACACTGGTCCCGCCGGCATCGACGCGGCGCAGCATGGCGGCGACGTCGGCAAAGCCGGCGCTCGGACGCGTGTCAGCGCTTGGCTGGGCCGGCATCGGATCGGTGGTGCTGTTCTATTGCGGCGTGGTCGCAGTCTATTCCTACCTTGTCTATATGGGCGCGGCCTGGGGCGTGAAGCAGGCCGTGGCCGACAGTTCCGCGGCCTATGTGCTGTTTGCCGGCATGTTCGGCGGGGCGGCGGCGGCGGTGATCGGGTCGCGCTTCGGATTTGTAAAACCGATGATCATCGGTTTTGCAGGGCTGCTGGTGGCCACTGCGGTCTTCTTCGTGGCGGCACCGGTGCAGGCGTTCATTCCGCTGGCGATGCTGTTCGGGTTTTGCTTCAGCTATGTGCTCAATTACCAGTTCGAGGCGGTGGTCACTGTCGATCCCACCAGCAGCACCGCGATGTTCGTCAATGTTGCCGCGCTGGTGGGCTTTTCAGCCGGTCCGGTGCTTGGTGGCGCGCTGGCGACAGGCGATTTCCGCGTGGTCAATGGCACCGCGCTGGTGTTGATGGCGCTGTCGATGGCGGTCGTGCTGTGGACGGTTGCACGCAGCCGCGCCAAGGACAAGCGCGCCACCGTGCCGGTTGAAATCGCCAACAAACTGGTCGATCCGCGCGCCTATGCCGAACTTGACGGGATCGAGGCGATTTTCAAGGACATGCGCGCCAACGACCCCTTCCCCATGGCGCACCCGGACAAGTACGATCCGTTCTGGATCGCCACACGCTATGAAGACATTCAGGAAATCGAGCGCAATGCCGAGGTGTTTTCCAACGCCGCCGGATCGGTCATGCTGTTTGACCGCGCCTCGGTTGCATACAGCATCGACACTTTTGGCGAACCGAATGTCACCCGTTCAGCAGTCGAAGTTGACGGGCGCGAGCACAAGGATTTGCGCATGATCGCATTCCCGCGCTTCACGCCCAAGGCGATCAAGGATCTGGAAGACAGCATCCGTGTGCTGGCCCAACGATCGGTTGCGGAAATGCGGGCCAAGGGCACGACCTGCAACTTTGCCCAGGATGTGGGCTGGGTCTATCCGTTGCGGGTGGTCATGGCGACACTGGGCCTGCCCGCAGAGGATGAAGGCTTTTTCCTGCACAACGCGCATATGCTGCACGCCGCCAACGATCCCGATATCAACACCAGCGGCAAAGATGCGACCAGCAACGAAGCGATGCGCATGATCGATGAAGGTCTGAAGGACCTCCACGATTATTTTGAAGGCCGCACTGCGCAACTGCGCCAGCAACCCGATGACACGCTGACCAGCCTGATCGCCAATGCGCGGATCGATGGCGAATATCTGACACCGCGCCAGTTGCACGGCTATTACCTTATCGCCACCACCGCGGGCCACGATACGACTGCCTTTACCACCAGCATGTCGATGTGGGTGCTGGCGCAGCGCCCCGATCTGGTGGCGCGGCTCAAGGCCAATCCGGCAGACATTGCCCTGTTTGTCGAAGAAGCGATCCGCTGGGCCACCCCGGTCAAGAACTTCATGCGCACCGCGCTGGAAGATGCCGAAGTGGCGGGCAAAAAGATCCGCAAGGGCGATTGGATCATGCTGGCCTATCAAAGCGCCAACCGCGATGAATCGGTGTTTGAAGACCCGTTCACCTTCAACATCGATCGCAAGCGCATCCCCAGCCTGACCTTCGGCACCGGCCCGCACATCTGCCTGGGCCAGCATCTGGCGCGCATGGAAATGCGCGTGCTGTGGGAAGAATTGCTGCCGCTGATAACCGATGTGCGGTTGAACGGCACACCGCGCCGGACGATTTCAAACTTTGTCTGCGGCCCCAAAGACGTGCCAATCGCCTATCGCTGGGAAGACGCAACCGCCACGCAAAGCCCGGAAACGGTACTGGCCTGACGGCTGAAACGAATGGCGCCCTGTGTTGTCTTGCGACAGCACAGGGCGCAATCGATACTTGCCACCGGGTCCCGAACGGGCGCGGCGATCAGGCCAAAATTTCTACTGAAAAGCCCAGACGCGGCACGTGCAGCACGGTTTCGCCAAGCAGGTCAGTCGTGCGCGCGATGCCGATTGCGGTCGGGCTGAGGCGGACGATCGTGCCCTCCATCCGCTCGATCGCATAGTCATCGGCACCCACCGTCACCCGCTGGCCCAGGGCAAAGGTCCCGGCACCATCTGCGGTATCACCAAGATCAACCGGCGAAGCGTCACGCGCAGCGTCGAGCGCATAAGCACCGCTGCGCGGTGTCACTGTCGGCGCAGCAAAGCCACCGACCCGTGCGATCCATTCGACCACGCGCGGCCGCGCGTCCACCGGGGCGGCCACACGCGGGTTGGTGCGGGCAAAATTGATCACGTGGTAACAGGCCGCATCGGCCACGCTGAACGCATCGCCCGCAATCCAGGGGGCTGATGCCAGGGCGGTATCAACGAAGCCGAGAAACTGGCCGAACTGTTCAAATGCATTGGGTGCCAGCGCCCGCACCCGGTCAGGCGCAAAATCGGCGATCAGTTCGGTGCGATCCTTGATGAACGGTTCGGGCAGATGCGGCAGCATGTCGACAAACACCGACAGGATCGCCCAACGCGCCACGCGATGATCAACCCAATCGGCAATCATCCGCGCCGCGCCGGCCAGATGCGCCGGAAACACCGTCGGATCGGGCGCCAGTTGTTCCAGCCGTTCAATGATCAGCGCGGAATCGCAATAGATATCGGCACCGATCTGCATCACCGGCATGCGCCTGTATCCGCCGGTCAGCGGGATCAGATCGGTCTTGGGCGGCAGCGCCGGAACTTCGACATCGCTCCAGTCGAGAGATTTGTAGGCCAGTACCCGCCGCACTTTTTCCGAATACATCGATCGCGGATTGCCATGCAGGATGATCTCGCCCGGCGCGCCCATGTCAGGCCGCCTTGCCCGCGCCGACCACAGCAGTGGCCTTGACCTCGAACAGCAGCCCCGGCATCGCCAGGGCCGACACGCCGACCGCCGTCCATGCGGGATAATCGCCGGGGAAATAGTCCTTTTTCACCGCAAACGCCTCTTTGGTGTCGTTGGGCATCAGCACGTGATAGCTGACCAATTCGACCACGTCGGCCAGGCTCGCCCCGGCAGCTTCGAGCACGACTTTCAGGCTTTTGTAGGCAAGGTGCATCTGCTCTTCGACGCCATCGGGGATCGAGCCGTCAGCCCTGATCCCCGCCTGTCCGGATGCCCAAACCGTATCGCCCACGCGGATCGCGGGCGCGAACTGCATCACTTCGTATTTGCGCTCGTATCCGGCAGGAATGATCACTTGTTTGGTCATGGTCGGGCCTTTGTCTGAAAAAATTGACGGCGTCAGTGTTTGGCGGAGTGATCGTGGGCATCCCACGCCTTGTTGATGATATAGGCATAAAGCGCCTTCACATCGCCGTCCGGCATGCCGTCGAATTTCGGCATCCCGGCGCTCGACAGGGCGCCCTGCTGCACAATCAGGCCCAGCGTGGCGATGTCGGCGGGTGGCATGCGATTGAGATTGGGCACGGCCGGCGTGGTCGAATTCCCGCCATCGGCACCGTGGCACATGTTGCAGCCATAGCCTTCGAACATCTGTTCGCCGGCCTGTGCCAATGCCGCATCCTGACGCGGCGCGGGTGGCGTCGGCACCGGCTCTGGCGCCACGGCCAATGGCGGATAAGCATGCTTGCCGCGCAACCGGAATGCCAGCAGGCGCGGTGGCGTGCGCACCTGGGGGGCGGCGTCATAACGCTGCATCATCGCACCCGATGCCGCGCCGGTGCCATCGCCGGTGCTGACAATGATATATTGCTCGCCATCGATCATCACGCTCGACGGGGCGCTGCGAATGGCACCACCGGTCTGGCGGCTCCACAGTTCCTTGCCGGTGCGATCGTCAAACGCCACCAGCCGGCCATCGGCCATACCCTGGAATACCAGCCCGCCCGCGGTGTGCAGCAGCCCGCCGTTCATCGGCATCGTATCGCGGCTGCGCCAGCGCACGACGTTGGCCACCGGATCATAGGCGACCACTTCGCCATAAGGCCGCAGTGCCGGGTCCGCGCTGTCGGCGCCATACGTGAAGTCGAAATAGACCCCGGTGAACTGACCGGTTGCCTGCTTTGCCAGCATCGGCGCGTGCAGCGAAGGAATGTAGAGCAAGTGCGAAACCGGATCGAACGCCATCGCTTCCCAGCCATGTGCGCCCATGCCGTTCGGGAATACGACCGCCTGATGATCGGGCTTTTTCCAGTAATCGGCCGGATCATCGCCGCGGATCGGGCGGCCGTTGCGGTCAAGCCCGCTGGTCCAGTTGACCGTGGTATAGGCGCTGCCATGAATGAATGCCCCGGTATGGGCATCGAGCACATAAGCAAAACCGTTTTTGGGCGCCGACAGCACGGTGCGACGCATTGTCCCGCCAATCGGCAGATCGGCAATCATGATCCCCATTGCGGAATCGAAATCCCAGGCATCGTTGGGGGTTTGGGTAAAGTGCCATTTGTAGGCGCCGGTGCGCGAATCCACCGCAACAATGGCCGCGGCGTAAAGTTCGTCCCCCGCGTCTGCGGCCCGATTGGTGGGGTCCGATGGCCCGGGCGCCGCGGTGCCGATGTACAGCTGATGCAGCTTGTCATCGAATGTCATCGCATCCCACGGGCTGGCGCAGCCATGCGATTTTTCATACCATTTGGTGCCCCAGGTGGCCGCCGCCTTGTCATAAAGCGCGCTGTCCTGCGGTTTCGCCGGATCGCCTGGCGCGGTATAGAACCGCCACTTGCGCGCGCCGTTGCGCGCATCCAACGCATCGACATAGCCGCGCACCAGGCCGGTATCGCCGCAGCCGTTGCCGATGAACACGAGTCCATCACCCACACGCGGGGCCTGCGTCACGGAATAGAGCTCGTGCGCATCGCAAGTCTTGGCCTGCCACACGAGCTGGCCGGATTTTTCGTCCACCGCATAGAGCTGACAATTGGCCGCGATGATCACATTGCCTGCCGCCAGCGCGATGCCGCGGTTCATGTGCTTGGTGGCATAGCCGTTGAACGATGCGCCTTCGAGGTCATAGGGCGCATTGTAGGTCCACAGCACTTTGCCGGTACGCGCATCATTGGCGATAACCGTGCCGTTGGGCCCGCCCTGGAAAATCCGCCCGTCTTCGATCAACGGATTGCCGACAAGGCCGTATTGGCTGGGCTCTTCGGTCCACCACGCCAATTCGAGCTGCCCGACGGAATCGCGGTTTATCGCGCCAAGTTCGCTGTGGTGCTGCATCTCGGCCCCGTTGCCGAGCAGCGTCCAATCGGTGTTTTGCGCCGGCCCTGCCCCCGCCACGGCACTAGCGGTCAGGCCGATCGCTGCCACCATGCCGATCATACGCTTGATCATCGAATTCACCCTCTCGTATTCCGGCGTCTTGGGCGTGCAGTTCAGCGGCGCGTTTTCGCGTGGCGGACGGCCCCATATCAATCGCTACATATCAATTGGTATGCAACGCGACGAGGCTTGTCAACACGGCGTAGCGACCGGAGGGCAACAACAAGAAAGGGGGAGCAACAAGCCCCCCCCTTTTGCACGACGTACGCTGCAGGCTGCGATCAGATCTTGGGGTTGGAAGGCTCCAGGCCCATCAGCACGCGGCCATAGTTTTCCGGCCCCAGATCATAATCGGTCGAGGCATGATTGGCCATGCCGGTAACATCGAGCAACAGCGCCATCAGCGGATGCCCCTCGGCAAGCACCCCCACACCCGATGCACCGATCAGCGAATTGACCGCCTGGCGGCACAGATCGGGCACATATCCCGATACCATGCGCACTTTGGCGCGCTGTTCGAGTGTCAGCGGCGTGCCGTCACGCACCGCCGCTTCGATATCGCGCACGGTTTTGCGCAATAGCAGGATCGCGGCTTCGGCATCGATGATCGCGCGGGCGATGCGCGCCAGCGGCGCGGCGGCTTCGTATTGCTTGATGCCGCTGACGCGCACACGCTTGGCCGTAAGCTTGCGAAATTCCTCGATCGCCGCGCGGGTCACACCGGCCGACGTCGCCGCGCCGAACAAATGCGCCCCGGGCAGCACCGGCAGGCGGAACGTGGCTTCATCGTGCAACAGCGCACCTTGTGCCGTGCCATTATAGACATCCGCACCGGAAAGGCTGCGACGTTCAGGCACAAACACCTCTTCGCGGATGAAAATATCGTGCGTTCCGGTGGCGGACAGCCCGGTCACATGCCAGGTGTCGAGCACTTCGAAATCGGTATTGGGGTAGACGAACATCCGCGCTTCCGGCGCACCGCCCGGTTCTTCGGATTCAACCAGCGCGACCGAACAGGCCCAGTTGGCATGGGTCGAACCACTGCCATAGGGCCAGCGCCCTTTCAGCATGTAACCGCCCTCTACCCGGCGTGCATGCGCGAAGGCCGGATTGAACACCCCACAACAGATGACCAGATTGTCATCGTCGCCGAACACCTCCTGCTGCCCCTCTTCCGGCAAAGTGCCGACCAGCCAGTTGTGCAGTTCCCACACCCCATAGTCCCACGCCGTACCCGGGCAGCCATCGGCCAGAATGTCGGCGACATCGATCATGTCGCTCAATTCCAACCCCGGGCCGCCATACCGACGCGGCCGCAGGATACCGATCAGTCCGGCCGACACGACCGCCTCCAGGCTTTCGTCTGCCGGCCGGCGGATCTGGCGTGCCTTGGCCGCATTGGCCTTTAGCACGGGCAGCACCGATCGCGCTGCGGCCAGATAGTCTTCGGCCGTGTGCAACTTGGCACGGGTTTTCAGGTGGGCTGGAAAGCGTGTGGGGATCACGGCGGGTTCGGGCTGCAAGGCCCCGATGACAGGTGCATTCATGGCAATGGTTCTCCTCGATACCGACATATCAATTGGTATGTCGGTATCGAGGCGTGCACTTTGATCCAGATCATATTTTTTCCGGACCGCCCAAAAATGACCTAACCGTCTAATGTACCGCAATAAAATGGCGCGAAGGCCGCAACCGGGCCTTCGCGCCACAAAAATGTCAGCGAAATTGCGCTGTCAGATCGCGATATTCGACGGCTCCAGGCCCAACACCACACGGCCGTAGTTTTCCGGGCCACGATCGTATTCGGTCGACTGGTGAAGGCTCATCATGTTCACATCGAGCAACGCCTCGGCGAAGCGCGATCCGGCAAACATGCCAGCCGCGCCGCTGGCACTGACCACCGATTCCACGACCTGCTTGCACAGATCGGGCACATAGCCTGCCACCATGCGCGCCTTTGCCCGCTGTTGCGTCGTCAGCGCCCGCCCGGCACGCAATTCGGCCTCAAGCTCTCGCAGCGTGCCCACCAGAAGCATGCGCGCCGCATCGATATCGACCATGCCCTTGCCGATGCGGATTGCCGAAGCCGGCACATCGATCTGCTTCTTGCCGGTCACATGGGTGCGCGATTTGGTAAGGTCGACAAAACCCTGGAGCGTCGCCTTGGCCAATCCGATTGCCGAAGCCCCTGTTGCCAGATGCGCGCCTGGCGGCAGCGGCATCGCATAGGACGCGGTTTCGGCGTGCAGTTTGGCGCCAGGCCCGGTGCCGCCGGCAATATCCTTGCGCATCGCGCTGCGCTCAACCGGAACAAACACCTCTTGCGCGATCACGATGTCATGGCTGCCCGTTCCGGCCAGCGCCATAGTGTTCCAGGCGTCCTCAACCGTGAATTCCGGACGTGGCACCAGCATCATGCGCACATCAGGACGACCATCCATTTCCTGCCCGGCGATGATCGCAAATATGCTCGCCCAGTTGGCATGGGTCGACCCGCTGCCAAAAGCCCAGCGCCCCTGAACCATGAAACCGCCCTCGACAGCGCGGGCCTGCGCCTTGGACGGATTGGACGCGCCACAGCACAGCACAACCGGATGCGCACCGAACACGGCATCCTGCCCCGGCTTGTCGAGCATGCCGATCATCCAGTTGTGCACTTCCCACACCACCCAGACCCAGGCTGTCGATGCGCAACCTTCGGCCAGGATCGCTCCGATTTCGACCATCTCGCTCAATTCGAGCCCCGCCCCGCCATAGCTGCGCGGACGCATCGCATTGACCAGACCGGCCTCGATCAGCGCCTCGACCACCGCATCGACCGGCCGCCGCTGCAAGGCAGCCGCTGCCGAATGCCGACGCAGCACGGGCAGGATCGCATAAGCAGCGGCCGCATAGGCATCCCGATCGGTCAGCCTGGCGCTCATACGCACGTTCGACGGAAAAAGGCCGGCGATGGTTGGCGGCGTGGCCGGCGCAATATCAAGCGTAACAGCGTTCATCGAAGCACTCCCAGCGAAGGATCAGCGAATTTATACCAAGTGATATGTTACGATATTGAAGCCCGTCCACCCTTGCTGTCAACGGCACCATCCCTGCCCTTTCGGGCAGAGGGATGCATTGCATTGAACGGCAACGTACCGGCGAACGACGCACAGCAAGGTATCCTTGCTCACGGGCGTCATTTACCGCCTGGCGAATGCATCTCCAGGCTCGCCACCGAGCACCATTGCATGGCGACGAGTGATCGTCTCAACTCGCTGAGTGCGCCGAACAAACCGCGCCAGAACACCGTCATCGAACCGCTCACAAAAAATGTGGCGCCGGGAAAAAACGCGTCTCATCAAAAGCGATGCGCCTCGATCATGAGGACCAAGCGTCGACCACCAAGCGCAAGGTCCGATGGTCGGCGCAGATATCGACTTTGCACACGCCGGCTTGGTCGCCCACAATCTGGACTCCCCCCCTCGGAGCGACGTGAAGACATTAGGATGTCACATTGCTCCCGGTCGTCATAAACCGAGACTACTATGAAGCCATCACACGCAAGGTTGGCGCGCTGAAATCAACCATGCATGGCAGATCCTCTCAATGAAGATGCCAAATACTATAATGTCATAGGAAAAATTCATTCAGATTTATAAAACAATAAAAATTATTGATTTAATATCGGAAAATCAAAATATTGACTCACAATCCAAAATCCCAATCCCGGTCCCGCGCACCGATATGCCGAAAACCACTTTGTTGATGAGCGGCACGAGCGGTTTACTCGATTGCGATCTGCCAGCCTGCCCAAGCGATTGCGCTAACCGACCAGTGCCGACTTCGCGTCGTCTCGTTTTCCACCTCGGACTTGGGATGGAGCGGGGCGGCGCGTTGCAGAATGCGGGCTTGCTGTTGTAGCAACCCCCTGAATAGCCACGCCCGAGCCTCTCGCTCGAAGAGGCCCAAGGATTATTGATGCCAGTTTTGGATTGGATCGGCAAAAAGGCCGTCGTTAATCACCACCGGGAAGTGCCCTATCGGTTGGTCCACTGCGATGGCGCGCGATCTGCTGGTGATCCAGAAGCGGGCAACTTGCTGGTTCACGGCGACAATCTTGAAGCATTGAAGGCTCTTCTGCCTTATTATGCTGGAAAAGTTAAAGCTATTTATATCGATCCTCCTTATAATACCGGAAATGAAAACTGGGTATATAACGATAACACCAACTCACCTGAAATACGGAGTTGGATTGGAAGAGTAGTAGGAAAAGAGGCGGATGATCTATCGCGGCACGATAAGTGGCTGTGCATGATGTATCCCCGGCTTCGTCTTCTCAAAGACTTTCTTACTGCGGACGGTGCGTTTTTTGCATCTATTGACGCAAACGAAATGAGTAACTTCGAGTTTCTTGTTAAGGAAATATTCGGCGGATTCAAAATCATTACGATTCCAGTCGTGAATAACATGAAGGGTCGCAATGATAAGGGGTATATATCGACCTGTCATGAGTATCTCATCATGGCTGCTGGTAAAGATTTTGTATCTGCTGGACTTCCTTTGACGCAGCAGCAGCAGGCTGTTTTCAAATATGCGGACGAAGAAGGTTACAAGTTTGATTTGAGAGACCTGCGCCGAAGAGGCGGTGATGATGACGGGGCCAAGCGCGTCAACTTGAGCTTTCCGATCTATAAAGACCCGAAATCTAACAATTTATCGATAGATGCGATCGACGGTTGGATTGAAATCATTCCCTTGAAGTCGGATGGATCAAGAGGTCGATGGCGATGGGGTAAGACGAGAGTAGAGAAGTTCATAAAAACTCTCGTTCCAAGCTATGTTAAGAAAAACAAAAAATGGAATATATCCTACAAGGTGTATTTGGATTCAAATCGGGAAAGTCTGATATTCTCGGATGACCCGTCCGACTACGATGATGACGATTATGATGATGAGACGGGCGATCCTATTGAGAGAACGACAAAACCGAAGTCATTTTGGTGGGGGCCAGAACTATCGACCGACAATGCCGGGAAGGCGTTGAAGGATATTTTTGGCGGAACGAAGCCATTCGAATATCCGAAATCAGTCAGCTTGATCCAAAAGATATTGCATCTGGTTGGAGATAAAAATGCTCTAATTCTTGATTCCTTCGCTGGTTCGGGAACAACAGGTCATGCCGTTCTTGATTTGAATCGACGCGACGATGGCAATCGGAAGTTCATTTTGGTCGAGATGGAAGGGGCCATAGCGCAAGACATCACTGCGAAGCGCCTTGAACTGGTGATCGATGGCTATGACAGGGGGGGTGATATAACCGCCCCGGTTGACGGTTTGGGTGGAGGGTTTCGCTTCTGCACATTGGGCGAGGCGTTGTTCGACGAATTCGGCGACATTGCGGCTGCCGTGTCGTTTCCAGACCTTGCGGCGCATGTGTTCTTCGCCGAAACCGGCGCGCCGATAC
Organism: uncultured Sphingomonadales bacterium; assembly: GCA_903832325.1. Taxonomy (GTDB): domain Bacteria; phylum Pseudomonadota; class Alphaproteobacteria; order Sphingomonadales; family Sphingomonadaceae; genus Novosphingobium. The sequence continues at coordinate 24,282 of CAILBC010000020.1, forward strand.
CCGCCCGAGCGGACAGTGGATCATCGCTGATCGGCCTGCATGACAGGAAAGCGGTTTACCTGCTTTTCGAGCCCGCCGTGCAGGGCGTTCCGCGCGAGGCCGCTGGCAATGTCCTGACCCCCGATGCGCTGTCGCATCTGCCGAACCCACCGGAAGGCTTCACCGGCCAACGGATCGTGTTCGCGGAAGGATGCACGGTATCGTCCGAGCGGCTAAAAGCGGAGGCCGTGATTTTCAAGCAAATCCCCTACCAGATCGAGGGGATATGACATGACGGCACCGACTTTCCAGCCCAAGGAATACCAGAAGGCAGCACTTGATCGCTTCCGTGCGTATCTGCGCGATAGCAACAGCGACGGGGCCAACATCGCCTTCTACAAAGCGACGAATCTTCCGTATCGTGCTGCACCCATTATCGCCGAGGGCACGCCCTATGTCTGCCTCCGCGTGCCGACCGGGGGTGGTAAGACCATCATGGCCGCGCACGCGGTCGGCATCGCCGCGCAGGAGTTCATGCAGGTCACCAATCCCATGGTGCTCTGGCTCGTTCCATCAACGCCGATCCTCGAACAGACGGTCGCCGCGCTGAAAGACCCCGAGCATCCCTATCGCGCGGCACTGGCCAAGGATTTCAGCCGCAACATCACCGTCCTGACGAAGGCAGAGGCCCTGTGCATGTCGCGTGCAGATGCCGAGGGCGGCGCTTGCGTTCTCGTTTCCACAATCCAGTCGTTTCGACGCATGCAAGCCAACGGCGAGCAGGACACCGAGGGATTGAAGGCATATCAGGATGCCGGGGCACTGATGGCCCATTTCTCCGGTTTAACGGACCAGCAAATATCTGGCCTTGAGCAGTTTGAGGGGACTGATAGGCCCGTCGCTTCGTTGGCGAACCTGCTTCGCCTTCACCGCCCCATGGTGATCGTGGATGAGGCCCACAATGCCCGCACCCCCCTGTCGTTCGATACCCTCGCTCGATTTAACCCGTCCCTGATCCTCGAACTCACTGCGACACCCCAGACGAAGCACGATCCTTCCAAGGACGAGCACGCGTCGAACATCCTCTATTCCGTCTCCGCCGCCGAACTGAAAGCGGAGCAGATGATCAAGATGCCGATCAAGTTGACCACGGATGCCGACTGGCAAAAGACCGTGGGCGCGGCGCTCGATTGTCAGGCGGCGCTCGAAGAAGCTGCCATTGCCGAAGAGGCGGAAACGCATGAATATCTGCGTCCGTTGGTGCTGTTTCAGGCGCAAAGCGCGTCGGCGAGCGATCCCACGCGCCTGACATACGACGAGATCGAACGATATTTGCTCGAAGACAAGAAGATAAAAAAGGAGCGGATCGCCGTTCATACCGGTCCACGAAAGGATTTGGACGGGATCAAGATCGACAGCCGGGACTGTGAAATCCGCTTCATCATAACCGTTCAGAAACTCAAAGAGGGCTGGGATTGCCCCTTCGCGTATATCCTCTGCTCGGTCGCCGAACAGGTATCCTCAACAGCCATCGAGCAAATCCTTGGCCGCGTGCTGCGTATGCCCAAGGCGCAACGGAAGCGGCGTGATGCTCTCAACTGCGCATATGCGTTCGTGGCGTCCCGCAACTTCGACACGACTGCCCAGCAGTTGAAGGATGGGCTGGTCGAAGGAGCCGGATTCAATAAGCTGGAAGCCGACCAGATCATCGCCCCGCAAGGCGACATCGGGTATCAGGAGATCGCAGAGCAGGTCCGGCACCAATCTGACCCGATTGGCGATCAGGACATGCCCCATCAGGCTGTTGAAGCCGTGCTGGCGAAGTTGCCGCCGTCGATCAAGGCGCGGGTATCGTTCGATCAGGAAACTCGGGCCATTGCGTATCAGGGGCCGATGTCGCGGGAGAATCGCAACCTGCTGCAACTCGCGTTCGCCAAGGTGCCCAAGGCCGAGACGGCCATCGACCGGCTATTCGCGAAGTCCAACAACTTGCAGACATCGGCGGCGGACGAGACCGACAAGCCAGCATTCATTGTGCCGCTGCTCGGGTTCCGCAAACAGGGCGAGCTTGAGTTATTCTCGAAAGAGCACTTCTTGGATTTGCCTTGGCGGCTCGACGAGTGCGATCCCGCCAGCATCGAGGCGCGGTTCAAGCTCGTCGATCACAGCCAGACTGGGCAGATCGATGTGTCCGACAAGGGCAAGGTTGAGATCGATTTCATCAAGCGCCTCCAAGGCGATCTCTCTGCAATCATTCAAGAACCTTCGTGGACCTTGCCGCGATTAGCCAACTGGCTGGATTCGGGCATTTCCCATCCCGACATTACCAAGCCGAGCGCAATCGTGTTCATTTCCAAGGCGGTCCAGCACCTGATCGACAAGGGGACGCCGCTGGATGTTCTGGCGCGCAACAAATACGAGCTACGCAAAACCCTCGGCCAGTTGATCTCTGACCTGCGCGGGGAACGGGAAACTGGGAACTACTCTGCACTTTTCGCCGCCAATGCGTCAGACTTTGCGACCAGCGCCAACCTTGCAATGATTTTCGATGACCAGAGCTACGCCTTCAATCAGCCCTATAGCGGGCCGACGAAGTTCAATAAGCATTACACACGCCTGATCGGCGATCTCAAGCCGAGCGGTGAAGAGTTCGACTGTGCGGTCCATCTCGATCGCATGGAAGCAGTCCGGTTTTGGATCAGGAATGTGGAAGGCAAGAGCACATCGTTTTGGCTGCAACTACCGCATCAGAAGTTCTATCCGGATTTCGTCGCCATGCTCCACGATGGCCGCGTCCTTGTCGTGGAATACAAGGGCGGGCACCTCTACCCGGGCGAAGGCGACAAGCGCATGATTGGAAGCGTGTGGGCTGATGCCAGCGAGGGGACATGCCTGTTCTGCATGCCCACTGATCGAAAGTTTTCGCTGATCGATGACACGATCAAAGTCCAAACCCCCACCTGATGATTTGTGGTCGAGGCGAACAGACCATCCTCGTTGTTCACCTTCAGATCGAGGATGAAACCATCGCCGTCGGAATAGCGTCAAGGCTCTTTGAGGTTTTTGATTTTCAGAGAACCAAGATGTCCCGCAGGTTCAACTCCATTTCACCCCCACACTTGATCCCACACCCCCCTCTGGAAAGTTGAGAACACAAGTAGAACGATGCGGACAGGCAAGACGTAGAAAAAGCCGCATTTCTGCGGCTTTCCGGACCATAGTGGATTGTTCTGGACATGGTAGGTGGCGGAGCGGGAGGGATTCGAACCCTCGATACGCTTTTGACGTATACTCACTTTCCAGGCGAGCGCCTTCGACCACTCGGCCACCGCTCCGCATGCTCTGGACAGGCGGTGGGCCCTAGCCGCACGGTGGGGGTTTCGCAAGGGCGCAGGCGGTGGCATGGTGCGATTATGATGGTCATGTCCAACCGTATCGCCCGGTCCGTGCTGCTGCCGCTGTCGCTTGCCGCGCTGGCGGCGGCGCCGCATGCCGCCCTTGCCCGCGCGGAGGAGCCAGCCGTGCTCTCTCCGCCGGAGATCATCGCCGCGGCGCCGGCGGCGCAGTGGGTGGCGATTGCGCCGGCCGATCTGCTGGTGATGGATCTGGCACCCGACGCGGGCAGCCGTGATTTTGGGGGTCATGAGGCCGGCGCCCATGTGCGGCGGGTGGTGATCCATTTGCTGCCGGCGCCGTTTTCGCAAGGGTGGATCGGCAATATCCGCAAGCTGGCGGCCGCGCACTGGTGGGATGGCACCAGCGTCAACCGCACGCAGGACAATTACGTGGTGCAGTGGGGCGATCCCGACGGGGATGACAAGGCCAGGGCAAAGCCCCTGCCCGCAGGCCTGATCGACAATGGCGAAAACGCCTATGTCGCCCCGCGCTTTGCCCTGGCGCCCGGCGCCGAGGCCGCGCCCGCCTATGGCGCCGATGCCTATGCCGGGGAAAATCGCATCATTTCAGGCTGGCCGATCGGGCTGGACAAAGATCATGCCTGGCCGCTGCATTGTTATGGCATGGTCGGGGTGGGGCGTGACAATCCGCCCGATACCGGCAGCGGTGCGGAGCTTTATGTCGTGATCGGCCAGGCCCCGCGCCAGCTTGATCGCAATATCGCGCTGGTCGGGCGGGTGATCGAAGGGATCGAACTGCTGTCGAGCCTGCCGCGCGGCACCGGGCCGATCGGGTTCTACACCCGCGCGGCCGAACGTGTGCCGATCGTGGCGATCCGCAATGGCGGCGATGTGCCCGGCCTGCCGCGATACCAGATGCTCGATACCAACGGGTCCGCCTTTGCCCGCTATGCCGATGCGCGCGCCAACCGGCGCGACCGGTTCTTTATCCGCGCGGCCGGCGGGGTTGATGTGTGCAACGTGCCCGTGCCGGTGCGCCGCGCGCCGTGATCGAGGCGGATGGCGAACCCCGTGACTTTGCCGCCAGGCTGGAACAGTGGCACAGTGACAGCCACGGCATCTGGCATTTCATTCCGGTGCCCGCCCCGGTGGCCGAGGCGCTGGATGGCACCGCGCTGATGCGCCGGCTGGAAAGCGGCCGGCGCAGCGGGTTTGGCTCGGTAAAGCTGACCATCCGCATCGGATCGAGCACCTGGCGCACATCCGCCTTTCCCATGCGGAGCAGTTGGGCAATCCCGGTGTCGGCCAAAGTGCGCAAGGCCGAGGCGATTGCCGCGGGCGATCTGCTGAACGTAACGCTGATCTTTTGATGCTGCAGGTTGCACGCGGTTAATCACCCGCTTAAGACAGCGCCAAACGGGTAATACCAATGTGCAATGAGCGGGACTCACTGCACATTGGCACAAGCCCGCGCGGCGCTTGAGCGTCACGATGTTCGATGAGTTCCACTCATCGACCATCCGTATAAGGATCAGCGCGTGGCCGCAACCAAGCTGCTTGAAGGCATTCGCATTGTCGATCTGACCAGTGTCGTGTTCGGGCCCTATGCGACCGAAATCATGGCCGATCTGGGCGCCGATGTGATCAAGGTGGAGGGCCCCACCGGCGATCAGTTCCGCCACGCCGGCCGGCCGCGCACCACCCCCGGCATGGGCCCCTGCACGCTCAATCTCAACAAGGGCAAACGCTCGCTCGCGGTCGATCTGAAAACGCCCGAGGGCAAGGCCGCGCTGACCCGGCAACTGGCCGAAGCCGATGTGTTCATCCACAATGTGCGCAAGGGCGCGATCGAGCGGCTGGGCTTTGGCTATGACGCGGTGCGCGAAATCCGGCCCGATATCATCTATGTCCATTGCGTGGGGTTCGGGTCAGACGGGCCCTATGCCGATCTTCAGGCCTATGACGATGTGATCCAGGCCGCCACGGGCACCACCACGCTGCTGCCCCGCGCCGATGGCAACCCCGCGCCGCGCTATCTGCCTTCGCTGATTGCCGACAAAGTGGCGGGGCTGCACGGCGCCTATGCGATCCTGGCCGCGGTGGTGCACAAATTGCGCTTTGGCGGGGGGCAGTTCGTCGAAGTGCCGATGTTTGAAAGCTTTGCCCATTTCATGGCGCAGGAGCACCTGTTTGGCGCGACGCTGGTGCCGCCGATCGAGCCGGCCGGCTATCCGCGCCAGATCGATCCGTTTCGCCAGCCGTTTCCGACGGCCGACGGGCACATCAGCCTGGTGCCCTATGCCGATGCCGCGCTGCAACGGGTGTTTGCGCTGCTGGATGCGGAGCACCTGCTCGCAGATCCGCGCTTTGCCACGCCAAAGGATCGCGCCGCGAATATCAGCCAGGCCTATGCCGAAATCGCCCTGCGCACGCCCGCGCGCAGCAATGCCGAATGGGCGCGGATCTTTGCCGAACACCAGATCCCGGCGATGCCGGTGCGCGATCTGGCCGATCTGACCAGCGATCCGCATCTGGCACAAGTCGGCCTGTTTCAGCAGCGCACCCACCCCACCGAAGGCGATTACCTGCACCTGAAGCCGCCGGTGACCTTTTCCGCCGGATCGTGCGAAACCGGCCCCGCGCCGACTATCGGGCAGGACAATGTCGCGCTCGGTGCGCCGCCGCCCACCTGGCCCTGAACGTCTGTAGCCAAACCGCTGCCGCTGATCGGTCCGGCATCCAGCCGGGCAACCGTAGTGCCTGATTTTACATGGTTTTCCCCGAAAAAGCGGTGCCCATTTTGCTCCACCACAGTCTTTCTTCCGGTTTGCCGTGTTTTCCGAACCGTTCGGTGATTCCACCTCACTCGAAAACACTCTAAGGCCCCGGCCCATGGACAAATCAGCATCAAAGCCTGCCCCGCGCGTACTCACGCGCCGCCGCGTGGCCACTGTGCACAATCGCCTTGCCGCCGTGCTCGGCGCGGTGGCGCTGGGCCTGGTGGCAATCGTGTTTGCGCGCACCGGCGAAGCGGCGCAGGGCCTGTTCCTGCGCATGGTCGCGGTGTTTCCCCATGCGCCTTTCGTGGTCACGCCGCTGGTGTTTGCCGGTGTGGTGCTGGTGACGCGCCGCGCGTTTCCGGCGGCGCGCGGATCGGGCATTCCGCAAGTCATGGCAGCCGCGCATCACCCCGAAGCGCAAGCGAACGGCGATCTGGTTTCGATCCGCACGGCCCTGGCAAAACTGGCGGGTACGATTGCCATGCTGCTCGCCGGCGGTTCGGTAGGCCGTGAAGGCCCGACCGTGCAGATCAGCGCGGCGTTGATGGTGGCGGTGCATCGCTGGCTGCGTGTGCCGGTCAGCGCGGGCGTGATCATTGCCGGGGGGGCGGCGGGGGTTGCCGCGGCGTTCAACACCCCGCTGGCCGGGGTGGCCTTTGCCATCGAGGAACTGGCCGCCGCGTTTGAACAGAAAGTGGCCGTGCTGGTCATGCTGGCGGTGATGATTTCCGGCCTGGTGAGCCTCGGCATTGCCGGAGACTATGTCTATTTCGGCGCGACCGGCGGCACGATGCCCTTGCGCACGATGATCATCGTGTCCCCCGTGGCCGGTGTGGCTGGCGGTGTGTGCGGCGGTCTGTTTGCCCGCGCGCTGATCGCCATGACCGGGCGCGGTTCAGCCCCGGGAAATCGGCTCATCATGGCCCTGCGATCGCGCCCGGTGCTGTTTGCGGCACTGTGCGGGCTGGTCGTTGCGAGCACCGGCTGGGCCACCGACGGGCTGAGCTGGGGCACCGGATACGACACCACGCGGCACCTGCTGGCGGGCGATTCTGCCTCGCTGACATTCGGCCCGGCAAAATTCATTGCCACGCTGGCCACCGCGCTCAGCGGGGCGCCCGGCGGCATTTTCGCGCCGTCGCTATCGGTCGGTGCCGGGCTGGGGCAGTTGATCGCGGCCCTGTTTCCGGGCAGCGCCACCGGGGCCATCGTGCTGCTGGGCATGGTCGGCTATTTTACCGGAGTGGTGCGCGCGCCGATGACGGCGGTGATCATCATGATGGAAATGACGGCCGACCGCACGATGATCCTGCCCCTGTTCGCCAGCGCGCTGATCGCCGACGCGGTGAGCGCGTGGGTCTGCCCGCACAAGCTCTATCACGCGCTGTCGCGCCAATTCCACGCCGAACCAAAAGCCCCGTCAGCCGCCACCGAAACCTGAAATCCGCGCCCCGGGTCCGGTACGGCGTTCAGATCCTGTCGGCCTGGGCCACGGCATCGCTCGCGCGCAGCGCGCTGAGAATGCGGGTAAGGTGCGCCAGATCGCGCACTTCCAGATCGACGACATAAGTATGGAACGGGTTTTCGCGCTGGGTCATTTCGAGATTGACCACGTTGGCGTGATTTTTTCCAAAAATTCCCGCCATTTCGGCCAATGTGCCGGGGCGGTTGTACAATTCGGCGCGAATGCGGCCGATCGCGCCGTCGGTGCGCGCATCCCATGACAGGTCGATCCAGTCGGCATCGACACCGCTGGCCAGTTCCAGGCAATCGATCGAATGCACTTCCACCCCCATGCCCGGCCGGCGCAGCCCGACGATGCGGTCGCCCGGCACCGGGTGGCAGCACGGCGCCAGCGTGAATGCCGCACCGGGGCTAAGGCCGCGCACCGCGATCGCGTATTGTTGGCGGGGCCAGTCTTCTTCGGGCACTTGCGCCGCGCTGCCGGGCACCAGCGCCTCCATCACCTGCCGGTCGCTCACCCGCGCCTGGCCGATTGCCACCAGCAGGTCTTCCTCGTTGTTCAGCTTCAGCCGGCGGATCGCCTCGGCCAGCGCCTTCTTGCCGATCTTGGTGGGCAGGCGTTCGATGATTTCGTCATAGAGCTTGCGCCCGGTGGCGGCCACTTCGGCGCGTTCCTTTTGCCGCACCGCGCGGCGGATCGCGGCGCGCGCCTTGCCGGTTACGGCAAAGCTGAGCCACGAAAGCTGCGGCTCCGATGTGCGGCTGCGGATGATTTCAACCACATCGCCATTGGTCAGCGCGGTGCGCAGCGGCACGTGGCGGCCGTTGATCTTTGCCCCCACCGCCGCCGCGCCCAGATTGGTGTGCACGGCAAAGGCAAAATCGATCGGCGTTGCGCCCTTGGGCAGCTGGAACAGCGCGCCCTTTGGCGTGAACGCAAAGATGCGATCCTGATACATCGCCATGCGCGTGTTTTCGAGCAGTTCCTCGGCATCGTTGCTGGAATCGAGAATTTCCACCAGATCGCGCAGCCAGCCGACCTGCCCGTCGGGCTTTGCCCCGCCCTGTTTGTAGGCCCAGTGCGCGGCCAGGCCATATTCGTTGGTGCGGTGCATTTCGCGCGTCTTGATCTGCACCTCCACGCGCATCGCGTTGTTGTAGATCAACGAGGTGTGCAGGCTTTTGTAGCCGTTGATCTTTGGCGTGGAGACATAGTCCTTGAACCGGCCCGGGATCATCTGCCACGTGCGGTGCAACACGCCCAGCGCGGCATAGCAATCGGCATCGGTTTCGGTCAGCACGCGAAACGCCATGATATCGGTGATCTGTTCAAACGAAACGTGGCGCTCGGCCATCTTTTTCCAGATCGAATAGGGATGCTTTTCGCGGCCGGCCACTTCCACCCGCATGCCCGACCCGGCCAGCGACTGCTTGATCTGCAGCGCGATGGCATCCACCTGCCCTTCGCCGGCGGCGCGGATCGATTCCAGCCGGCCGGTGATCGTGGCATAGGCATCGGGTTCCAGCTGCTGAAACGCCAGCAACTGCATTTCGCGCATATATTCGTACATGCCCACGCGCTGGGCCAGCGGGGCATAGATTTCCATCGTTTCGCGCGCGATGCGGCGGCGTTTGTCGGCGCTGCGGATGAAATGCAGCGTGCGCATGTTGTGCAGCCGGTCGGCAAGCTTGACCAGCAACACGCGCAAGTCTTCGCTCATCGCCAGCAGGAACTTGCGCAGGTTTTCCGCCGCGCGCTCGTTTTCCGACATCGTTTCGATCTTGGACAGCTTGGTCACGCCATCCACCATGCGCGCCACATTCGCGCCAAACAGCCGCTCGATTTCGGCCGTGGTTGCCAGCGTATCCTCTACCGTATCGTGCAGCAGCGCGGTCATGATCGTTTCCTGATCGAGCTTCAGCTCGGTCATCAGGCCAGCCACTTCGACCGGATGCGAAAAATACGGATCGCCGCTGGCGCGTTTCTGCGTGCCGTGTTTCTGCACGGTATAGACATAGGCACGGTTGAGCATCGCCTCGTCCGCATCGGGGGCATAGGCAAGCACGCGTTCGACAAGTTCGTACTGACGCAACATGATGCCGCCACGATGGGGGCTTGCATGGCCACAGGGCAAGGAAAAAGCGGCAGGTTTTTTCATCATGGTTTTTTCGGGTCGTGCCCCAAGGGGCAGATCCGGCAAATCCTGCGGGCTTTTGCCGATTACCATTCTTAAAATATTTACGGGTTAAACCCTGCCATCATGGGCAGATCATCGACCATGGGCCGATCCGCGCAGACCACCGCGGGATTGTGCGAAGCCGACTGGTGGACCAGGCCGCTGGCCGCATTGCGGGCCAATCGCTGGCCCGATCGCAGCCGCGTGCGCGCGGTCGCGCTGTACATGCTGATCGCCTATATCCCGATGATGGCGCATGTCTTTGCGCAGGCGACCGGCCGCGTCGGCAGCGATTTCCTGGCGTTCTGGGGCGCGGGCCGGCTGGTTCTGGCGGGCACACCGTGGGACGCCTTCAATCTGGCGGCCGAGGCCGCGGCGCAGGCCCCCAGCCACACCGGGCAAATGGTCGCCTATGTCAATCCGCCGCCTTATCTGTTCCTCACCGCGCCGCTCGGGCTGATGCCGTTCGGCACGGCCTGGCTGGCCTGGGCAATCTGCGGCTGGCTGGTGTGGTTTGCCGCCAGCCACCCGCTGATGCCGCGCCATCCGCTGGCCGTCATGGCCTTTCCCGCCGCCTATCTCGCTGCCTGCCACGCGCAGAACGGGTTTGTTACCGGCGCACTGCTGGTGGCCGGGGTCAGCCTGTTGGCGCGGCGCGATGCCGCGGGGCAGCCTGATCGCCCCGATCGCCGTGATTGCCCGGATCGCCGTGAATGCAATACCGAAATGGCCGCAGGGATGCTGTTTGGCGCGCTGGTGATAAAGCCGCATCTGGCGTTGCTGGTGCCGCTGTGGCTGCTGGCCGGCGGGCGTTGGCGTGCGCTGGCGGGGGCGGGCGTATCGGCGATGGCGCTGTGCCTGGCATCATTGATCGCGTTCGGCCCGGCAACCTGGGCGGCCTATCCGCAAAGCTTTCAGGTCAGCACGATGCTGATGACGCATGCGCCGGTGGAATTCTTTCTGCGCATGGCCACGCCCTACGCGCTGATCCGCGTGCTGCTGGGCGCGAGCGCGGCCACGGTGGGGCAGGCCGTGATCACGCTGGGTTGCGGCTGGCTGGTGTGGCATGCCACGCGGCGCCATGGCGCCAATGCGGGCACCGGCGCGCTGATGCTGGCGGCCACCACGATCGCATCGCCCTATCTGTTCAGCTATGACTTGCCCTTTCTGATCCAGCCGGTGGCCTGGCTGGCCGGATCGGCGGCGCTGAGCGGCTGGCGGCCGTGGGAAAAGGCAACCGTGATCGCGCTGTACATGGCACCGCTGGCCACACGTGCGGCGGCCTTGCCGCTCCATGCCAATCTGATGCCGCTGGCCGGGCTGGCGCTGGTGTGGGTGATCGCCAGCCGCCTGCGCCGCTTTGGCCCGGACGGCGCAGGGACAGAGCAGCCGGCCCTGGCCTGAACGCCGGTCAGTCGACAATCAGCGGGTGCAACGCGCCCTGCGCCGGGTCGATCAGGCCGGCAGCGCGCGGATCGCGGAACACTTCGACAAACCGCGACCCCGGCACAAAGCCCTGCGCCTGGTAAAACGCCGGCGCGCGCGCATCATCCAGCGTGCAGGTATGCACCCACACGCGCGAAACCGGCCCGTGCCCATTGCCGAACCACGCCCGCTGCAACGCGCGGCGCATCAGCCATTTGCCAAATCCCTGCCCCGTCGCCTTTGGCACAAAGCCGAAAAAGGCGATTTCGCAGGCCCCGGGGGTGCGGAAATCGAGCTCCAGAATGCCGATTTCCACGCGCGCGCGGTCGGTCACGGCATACAATTCCACCGCCGGATCATCCAGGATTGCCGACAGCGCCGCATCATCCAGCGCCAGCCGCGACCACCACAGCCACGGCGCCCCCACCCGGCGATAGAGCAGGCGATACCGGTCTGGCGCAGCCCCGGTCCAGCGCACCAGTTGCAGCGGCACATCGGGCTCCGGCCCCGGCCGGCGCACATGTTCGGGCGGCGTGCGCATTTCCAGCGCGGTCACCACCGCCGCCAGATCGCCCCGGGCAATCGCGTGAAATCCATGCGCCAGCGGCGCGGCGGCCGGGTCGTGGTGAATCGCCATGTCCTGCCCCGTCAGGATGCCGGGCAGGCCATCATTCCCACACCGCCTCGGGCGGCAGGCTCATCAGGATGGCATCGATATTGCCCCCGGTTTTCAGCCCGAACAGCGTGCCCCGGTCATACACCAGATTGAATTCGGCATAGCGCCCGCGCCACACCAGCTGCCGGCGCTTGTCTTCCGCTGTCCAGTCCTGCGCCATGCGCCGGCGCACCAGCCGCGGATAGACATCCACAAACGCATCGCCCACCGCCCGGGTAAAGGCAAAGTTCGCCTCGAACGCGGCGGCATCGGCGCATTCCAGATGATCATAGAAAATGCCGCCCACGCCGCGATGCACGCCGCGATGGGGAATGAAGAAATAGTCATCGGCCCAGGCCTTGAACCGGGGATAATAGCTTTCATCATGGGCATCGCATGCGGCGCGATAGGCGGCATGGAAATCGGCCGTATCCTCGTCATAGGGAATCGGCGGATTAAGATCGCCACCACCGCCAAACCACGCCTTGCTGGTGGTAAGAAACCGGGTGTTCATGTGCACCGCGGGCACATGCGGATTGGCCATATGCGCCACCAGGCTGATCCCGGTCGCGGTAAAGGACGGATTTTCAGGATCGGCGCCGTTGATCGTGCGCGCAAATTCGGGGCTGAATGCGCCGCCCACGGTGGAAACATTTACCCCCACCTTTTCAAACACTTTGCCTTTCATCAGGCCCTGCACGCCGCCGCCGCCGTTTTCCACCGGTTCGCCGGCATGTTCCCGCTGCCAGGGGGTATAGGCAAAGCTGGCATCGCTGCCCGCTTCGCGCTCGATCGCTTCGAACGCGGCGCAGATGCGGTCGCGCAGGCTTTCAAACCAGGCGCGCGCCTGCGTGGTCTGATCGGTCCAGCCTGTGGTGGACGCGTCTTGTACTGTCGTGTCGGTCATGCAGCCCCTCGCGGTTATGCGGCCAACCTTGCCAAGCCGCGCGGCATCCGGCAAGGGAAAGCAATGGTTCCCGTTTCGTTCGCATCATTCGATTTCTGTGCGCAGGAATTCTGCCTGGGCACGACCGACCCCGCCGCGCGCGCGCTTTATTGGGCAGAAGAACGCGCGCTGCTGGTGGCCGATCTGCACCTGGAAAAGGGCAGCTTTTTCGCCCGTCATGGCCAGATGCTGCCCCCCTATGACAGCCGCGAAACGCTGGAACGGCTGGCCAGCGCGCTGCGCCTGTCGGGCGCGCGGCGAGTCTATTGCCTGGGTGACAATTTTCACGATGCCGCCGGGCCAGGCCGACTCGATCCGCACGCGGCGGGCATGCTGGCCGCGCTCACCCGCGCCACCGACTGGGTGTGGATCACCGGGAATCACGATCTGAACGGGGAGGCAGCCGCCGCCCCCGCGATTCCCGGGACCCATCTCGACGAAACCGTGATTGCCGGGATCGTGCTGCGGCACGAGGCCCGCCCCGGCGAAACCCGGGCAGAGCTTTCGGGCCATTTCCACCCGCGCCTGCGCGTTGCCGCGCGCGGGCGCACAATCACGCGGCCTTGCGTTGTCGCCAGCGAAACCCGGCTGATCCTGCCGGCATTCGGCGCGCTGACCGGCGGGCTGGATGCGGCATCCCCGGCGATCCGCGCCGCGCTGGAACCGGCGCGCGCGGGCGATGCGCTGGTGCCGGCCGCCGGCCGCATCGCCCGCTTTGCGCTATGGCGCAGCGCGGCGTGACCGGCCTGCAAAACACAACTGCCACGCTGATGCGCTTGGCCCTTTAACTGTCGCCGCGTTGTGGTATGAGCGCGCGTGGAACTGTGCGCGCCGGGTGATCCGGCACCGTGCAGGCCACATTGGCAACAACAACCGGAGAACCGAACATAGCTCCCCCTCCCCGGCGCATGATGGCGCCCCCCGTCAAGAGCGGGCCCCGCTTCAATCAGATGATCAACGTGCCCAAAGTGCGCGTGATCGACGAAAACGGCGAAAACCTGGGCGTGATGTACACCCGCGAAGCGATCGATCAGGCTGCCGAAGTCGGGCTTGATCTGGTCGAGGTGTCGCCGAACGCCGACCCGCCGGTGTGCAAATTTCTGGACGTTGGCAAATTCCGCTACGAAGCGCAGAAAAAGGCCAACCTCGCCCGCAAGAGCCAGAAGACGCAGGAGATCAAAGAGATCAAGATGCGTCCCAACATCGACGACCACGATTACGACACCAAGATGAAGAACGTCCATCGCTTCATCGAAGATGGCGACAAGGTGAAGATCACCCTGCGCTTTCGCGGTCGTGAACTGTCGCACCAGCAACTGGGCATGAACCTGCTGCGCAAAGTGCAGGACGATGTGGCCGAAATCGCCAAAGTGGAGGCCTTTCCGCGCATGGAAGGCCGCCAGATGCTGATGGTGCTCTCGCCCAAATAAGGCGGAGGGCCTGCCTTCACACCAAACCGCGAGCGGGCAAGACCACTGGTCTTGCCCGTTTGCGTTTCCGGCCGGGGCACTTGCGCAAATCCTCCGCATTGGCTGGACAAACGCCCGCCGGATGTTCCACAACCCGGATTGCGCATATGTTCGGCAATCCGCCCCCAGACCGGCCGAAAATCGGGCCGCAGCACAATGCCGGCGGCCTGCTCGGCTCGCCGCTGCGGCTGCTGTCGGGCACGGTCATGTGGGTGGCCGGGGTGTTTTGCGTTTCCACGCTGGGCTATGTCCTGGCTGGCTGGCTGTTGTCCGATGCCGCCTATATGGTGCTGACCACGGTCTATTCGGTGGGCTATGGCGCGGTCCGGCCGATCGACACGCCGTTTTTGCGCGTATGGACATCGGGGACCATCGTGCTGGGCTGTACCGGCATGATCGTGCTGACCGGCGCGCTGATCCAGGTGTTCAATCTCTATCAGTTTCGTCGCCTATTGGGGCTGGATCGCATGCAGACCGAAATCGAAGCGCTGGACGGCCACGCCATTGTCTGCGGCTATGGCCGCATCGGGGTGCAACTGGCCAAGTCGCTGACCGAGGCGCACCATCCCTTTCTGATCATCGAGCGCGATGCGGCGATGGCTGAAGAGGCGCGCAGCGCCGGCTACCTGATCCTGATCGGCGATGCCACGCACGAAGACACGCTGAAACAGGCTGGCATTGCCCGTGCGCGCGTGCTCGCCTGTGTCCTGCCCGATGATGCCGCCAATGTGTTCATCACGCTGTCGGCGCGCAATTTGAACCCCGCAGTCCAGATCATCGCGCGCGGCGAAGCGCCCTCCACCGAAAGCAAGCTGTTCCACGCCGGCGCCGACAAAGTCGTGCTGCCCACACACATCGGCGCCGAACGGATTACCGAACTGATCCTGTTTCCGGCCACCGAAAGCGTGCTGTTCGATATTACCGAAGTCGGCTCGATCAAGCGCAATCTCAACAACTTCGGGCTCGATCTTGAAGTGGTTACCGCAGGCGACAACGGCGCGCTGACGGGCGCCACGGTGGGAGAGGCGGAACGGCGCGGCAACGGCGCCTATTTCATCGTGCAGATCGACCGCGCCGGCGGCCAATCGATCCAGCACCCCGGCGAAGATGTGCGCATCGAACCGGGTGACCTGATCATCCTGGTGGTGCGCGGCAGCCGCCTTTCGGCCGGCGCGATTTTCAACGCCCCCGCGCGCAAACGCTATGGCCGTCTGTTCATCGGCTGACCGGGCCCACCGGCACAAACGCCAAGTGCTGAAAATCATAGCTGAAATCGGCCAGTGGTGACAGCGCGGCGATTGTTACCCCGGTAACGCGGCCCTGCTCCACGGCGAAATGGACCACGGCGTCTTCTTCCGCCTGTGGGCCGAACCGGGTGCGAAAGCTGTCTGTGCCCCACACCTCCAGCGGCCCCTCGAACACCGGCGTTGGCACAAAGCGGATGTGCAGACCGGCCGGCCCCTGGGTTACTGCGATATCGCCATACCACGGATCGCGATAGCGCCCGGCATAGGCCGCCAGCGGCAGCGCGGGGCCGCCCGCCGGCTGCGGGATTGCGCCGCCGCCAAAATCCTTCAGCGCCCTGGCGTGATCGGCCTCGCGCTGCGCCAGCATCAGCGCCACCCAGTCCGCCGGGGCCACACCGATCAGCCGGTCAAGCAAGGCATTGCGCAGTCCGACCGAGGAATAACGTTCTTCGGTGCCGGTATAGACGGCCAGGCCGATGCCGCGTTCGGGCAGCAGGGCATGCTGGGTGATCTGCCCCGACAATCCCCCCGCATGCGACAAAAGCCGCTGATCGCGATATTGCTGCACAAACCACCCCAGCGCATAGCCGGCGATCACCGACCGCGCCGGCTTTGCGCTGTCGGGGCCCGCATCGCTGCTGACGATGGTGCGCGGCGCCCACATTTCACCAGCCTGAGCCTCGCTCCACAGCCGCGATCCATCGGGCAGGCGCCCGCGCGCCAGTTGCACCGCCAGCCAGGCCGCCGCATCGTGCGCGCTGGCGTTGATTCCGCCCGCCGCGTCGATCTTGTCCTGTTCGTGCGGCATGATCGGTTGCACCGGGCCCAGCCCGCGCACCGGCGGCCCCAGCCGGGCATGGCGCCCCGCCACATTCTGCCCGTTCAGCGCGGAAAAACCCGCCACGGTCCCGGTCATACCCAGCGGTTGCAGGATCTCCTTTGTCACCGCCGCCTCCCAGCTTTGCCCCGTCAGCCGCGCAATGATCATCCCCGCCACAAGATACAGCGTGTTGTCATAGGCATAAGCGGTGCGGAAACCGGCGACCGGCTTGAGAAAACGCAGCCCGTGCAGGATATCGTCAAGCGTGTGGCTGGTCGCCGGAAACGTCATCAGGTCGCCCGCACCCAGCGGCAGCCCGCTGTTGTGGATCAAGAGGTCGCGCACCGTGAACTGCTGTGTGGCCACCGGGTCATACAGCCGGAATTCGGGCAACAACGCCACCACCGGCGTATCCCAGGCCAGTTTGCCGCGATCGACCAGGATCGCCAGCATCGCCGAGGTGAACGCCTTGGAATTGGAACCAATGGCAAACCGGGTATGCGCATCCACCGCCCCCGCAGACCCCAGCGCGCGCAGGCCATAGCCGCGGGCAAACGGCGCCTGCCCCGGGCGCACGATGCACACCGCAAGCCCGGGCACCTCGAACCGCGCGCGGAAGGTTTCGACCAGATCATCGATTTCGGCATCGGCAAGCGCGCCATCACCACCAGACAGCGCCCCACCGGATGAGGCACTGGCCTGTGCCACAAGCCGGCCCGGCCAGGCCAGCGGCACCAGCGCCGCGCCGCCGCCAAACACCACCGACCGTCGATCCATGCCCGCCGCCATCGCCAACCTGTCCCCACCCAAATCTGGCCCCACCCAAACCTACCTAGCGCAAGGGGAACCCGGTGGCGACGCGCAGTCAATACGGCAATGTGCGGCCCGCCACGCTCAAGGCGCCAGCACCAGCCGCAAGGCCCCGGCCACCAGCGCCAGCGCGGCCACGCTGGCCACCCAGATCGCCGCCATCCAGCCCAGGCGGTGCCACAACGGCGCGCGCTCCGGATCGGGCGGCGGCATCAATGATACCCCGCGCCATCGACTTTGCCGCGAAACACCCAATAGGCCCACCCGGTATAGGCCAGGATGATCGGCACCATCACCCCCGCGCCGATCAGCATGAACACCTGGCTGCGCAGCGGCGCGGCGGCCTGCCAGATCGTCACGCGCATCGGCACGACATCGGGCCAGATCGAAATGCCCAGGCCCGCAATGCACAAGCCGAACAGCGCGAGCGCCCAGAAAAACGGCTGAACCTCGTGCCCGCGAGACAAGCTGCGATAAAACAGCGCGGTGGTGATCACCGTGGCAATCGGCACTTGCGCGGTAAACAGCACATTGGGCAGCGCCAGCCAGCGCGCGGCATAATCCGCATCCAGCCCCAGCGTCGCGAGGCTGACCGCACCGATCGCCGCGAGCAGCAGCACGCCAAAGCGCCGGGCATGGGCCACCGCGCGCCGTTGCAGACTGCCGGCGGTTTTCCAGTTGAGCCAGCACGCACCCAACAGCGCATAGCCCAGCACCAGGCTGATCCCCGTCAGCATGCTGAACCCGCTGAACCAGTCCCACGCGCCACCGGCATAGCCGCGCCCGACCACGCGCACCCCCTGCAACAGGCCGCCCAGTGCCGCCCCTTGCATGAACGTGGCCAGCGTGGACCCCAGTGCAAAGGCCCTGTCCCACCACGCGCGGTGGCCGGCATCGCGCCAGCGGAATTCGAACGCCACACCGCGCAGCACCAGCCCCAGCAGCATCGTGATCAACGGCACATAAAGCGCCGGCAGGATGATCGCATAAGCCAGCGGAAACGCCGCGAGCAGCCCGCCCCCACCCAGCACCAGCCAGGTTTCATTGCCATCCCACACCGGCGCGATGCTGTTCATTGCCGTATCGCGGTCGGGCCCGGCCGGAATGAACGGAAACAGGATGCCGATGCCCAGATCAAAACCATCGAGCACCACATAGGCGACGATCGCAAAGCCGATGATCGCGGCCCAGATCACGGTAAGGTCGATACCGGCCGGAATGGTCATGCCACATGCTCCCCGATTGCGCCCGGTTGCGGGGCATCGAGCGCCGGTGCCGGGGTTATCCCGGCGCTGCGGATCGGTATGCCATCCAGCGTCGCCTCGTGCGCTTGCGGCGGCCGCGCCATCAGTTTCAGCAGATAGACGATGCCCATGCCGAACACCGCGAAATAGACCAGGGCAAAGGCCGCCAGCGAGATCGCCACGGTGGGTGCGGCGAGCGGCGACACACTGTGCACGGTGCGCAACAGGCCATAGACGGTATAGGGCTGGCGGCCGGTTTCGGTCACCACCCAGCCCGCCAGCACGGCCACAAACCCGGCCGGGCCCATCGCCACCGCGGCGCGGTGCAACCAGGGCGAGGCATGAAGCCGGCCCCGCAGGCGCAGCACCAGGCTCCACAGCCCCAGCCCGGCCATGGCCAGCCCCAGCCCGACCATCACGCGAAACGCCCAGAACACGATTGCGACCGGCGGCTGATCGGCCAGCGGCACGCGATCCAGCCCGCCCAGCGGCGCATCGGGATCGTGTTTGAGTATCAGCGAAGACAATTTCGGCACTTCCACCGCATAATCCACGCGCTGCCGCGCCTGATCCGGCAGGCCAAACAGGATCAGCGGCGCACCATGCGGGTGGCTTTGAAAATGCCCCTCCATCGCCATGACTTTGGCCGGTTGCCAGGCCAGCGTGTTGATCCCGTGGGCATCGCCCGCCATGATCTGCAACGGCGCCACGATTGCAGCCATCCACATCGCCATCGAAAACATGGTGCGCGCGCCCGGATTGGCCGCATCACGCAGCAAGTGCCAGGCGCCCACACCCCCCACCGCAAACGCCGTGGTCAGATAGGCGGCCAGCACGGTGTGCACCAGCCGATAGGGGAAACTGGGGTTGAAAATGATCGCCACCCAGCTTGGCCCCGGCATGAACCGGCCATCGGCGGCCATTTCAAACCCGGTCGGCGTCTGCATCCAACTGTTGACCGACAGAATCCAGAAGGCCGAAATGAACGTGCCCCCGGCCACTGCCAGCGTCGCCACGAAATGCAGCCGGCGCCCCACTTTGGTAATGCCGAACAGCATGACACCCAGAAAGCCGGCCTCAAGAAAGAATGCGGTCAGCACTTCATAGGCCATCAGCGGCCCGATCACCGGCCCGGCCCGGTCCGAAAACACCGACCAGTTGGTGCCGAACTGGTATGACATGACCAGCCCCGAAACCACGCCCATGCCAAACACCACGGCAAAGATTTTCAGCCAATAGCGATAGAGATTGGCATAGACCCCCGATCCGGTGCGCAGCCACTGCGCCTCGAGCACGGCCAGAAAGCTGGCCAGCCCGATCGAAAAGGCGGGAAACAGGAAATGAAAACTGACAGTGAAGGCGAATTGCGCACGCGCAAGATCAAATGCAGTCATGGATAGCGGGCTTCCGGTTCAGCCGATCAAGACGGCCAAGCTGCGAACAAGACTATAAATCGCCACCAGCGCAACAAAGCCGGCGAACACCACGGCAAGCCCCCCCGAGCGGCCGTCGATGGCTTGTGCGGCACGCGTGCCCGCCATCGTTCCGACGAAACCGCCGGCAACAAAGACTCCGGCCAGCGGCCAGAGCACATAGCCGGACATAGCATAGTTCAGCGCCGTGGTCAGCCCGAACGCGCTCACCGCGATCAGCGATGTGCCAATCGCATTGAGGATCGGCATCTGCGTGGCAGCCATCAGCCCGGGCACGATCAGAAACCCGCCACCAATCCCGAAAAACCCGGAAAAAGCCCCGGCGCCAAGGCCATAGCCAAGAACTTTGTGCAAATTGCCGCGATTGCACCCGGCCCCTTCGATGCCAGCGGTGCCCCGCCCGCGCAGCATCAGCCCGGCAATGACGAGCATCAGCAGGGCAAACAGCACCAGCAGCTTTTGCCCGTCGACCGCCTTGCCCAGCGTGGACCCGGCCAGCGCGCCCAGCACGCCGGCTGTCGCAAAGATCGCGCCGCAGCGCCAGTTCACCGTGCCCGCCCGCGCATGGCTGGCAAGCCCGGCGAGCGCGTTGACCGCCACTGCCAGCGCGCTGGTGCCAATCGCCTGGTGCGGATCGCGCACGCCCACAAGATAAAGCATCAGCGGCACCGCCAGCACCGAGCCGCCCCCGCCGACAAGGCCCAGGATGAACCCCACCAGCAGCCCCGATGCCCCGCCCAGCGCAAATTGCAGGCCGGTCATGGGGTAGTTATCCGGTGCAGGGCCATTCCCGCGAACATCGCCGCAACAAACACCGCCGCAGGCCATGGCGCCAGCGCCAGATCGGCCAGCGCCGGCCCGGGGCAAAGCCCGGCAACGCCCCAGCCGATGCCAAAAATCACCGCCCCGGCGGCCAGGCGGCCATCGATGCGCCTGCTATCGGGCAAGACAAACGCCGCCGCCGCCACGGGCGCAGCCATCTGCGCCCGTATGCGCCAGGCCAGCGCCATCGGCACGATGGCCCCGGCCATGACGAACGCCAGTGTCGGGTCCCAGCGGCCCAGAATATCCAGAAAACCGCGCACCCGCGCCGGATCGACCATGCCCGATACCGCCAGCCCGCCGCCAAACAGCGTGCCCGCGATCAGCGCAATGATCCGTGCCACCCGTTCAGCCCCGGCGCGCAGTGGCAAGGCCGACCAGGCGATACAGCGGGCAAAAGCCGCTGACACCGGTGACCAGAAACACCGCGGCCAGCACCCCGACGACGAGCGTCAGCGTGCCCGAAACGAAACCGGCATACCAGCCGGCCGCCATGGCGATCACCACGATCAGCCGCAGCATGCGATCCCAGGTTGCCATATTGCGCATCATATCATCCCTTCAGGCCAAACCCGTGTCCGGCTGCCACCGTGGCAAATCCGGCACCCATGAACAGCATCGTCGCGACCAGCGAGCGCGGGGAAAGGCGCGACAGGCCGCACACCCCATGCCCGCTGGTGCAGCCCGATCCGAGCCGCGTGCCGAAACCGACCAGCAGACCGCCGATTGCAAGCACAAGCGGCGATTCTGGCATGTGCACCGCCACGCCGGCAACGGCGCGCGACACAAGCCAGCCGCCCAGCGGCAGGCCGGCGGTGAACGCCAGCGCGATCGCCCGGGGCGGCCCCGCGTCGGCCAGTCCCGTGGCGCGCGCCACCAGGCCACTGACCCCGGCAATCCGCCCCAGCCCCAGCAGCATCAGCGCCGCCGCCAGTCCGATCAGCATGCCGCCGGCAAGACCGTCGCCGGGTGCGGCGCGCGCCAATACGGGCGCCAGCGCGCCGATGAAACCCGGCGCGGTCACAAGGCGTCGACCGGGATCTTGAGATACGTCATGCCGTTCGCTTCCGCCGGCGGCAAACGGCCGGCGCGCATGTTGACCTGAACCGAAGGCAGGATCAGCCGCGGCATCGGCAACGTGGCATCGCGGGCGGTGCGCATCGCCACGAAATCATCCTCGGCAATGCCCTGGTGCGCGTGGACATTGCCCAGCCGTTCGGCCGCAACCGTGGTTTCCCAGGCATGCGCACTGCGCCCTTCGGGCAGATAATCGTGGCACAGGAACAGCCGCGTCGAACCGGGCAAATGCAGTATCCGGCGCAACGACCGAAACAGCTGGCGCGCATCGCCACCGGGAAAATCGGCACGCGCGGTGCCATAATCGGGCATGAACAGCGTATCACCGGCAAACACCGCATCCGCGATGACATAGGCGACGCAGGCTGGCGTGTGGCCGGGCACATGCAGCACCGTTGCCGCCAGATTGCCGATCGCAAACCGGTCTCCATCGGCAAACAGCCGGTCGAAATCCGATCCGTCGCGATGAAAATCCGGCCCGGCATTGAACAGCGCGCCAAACGTCTGCTGCACGGCAACGATATGTTCGCCAATCGCGATCGTTCCGCCCAGTTGCGCCTGCAGCCAGGGCGCGGCTGACAGATGATCGGCATGGGCATGCGTTTCGAGCAGCCACGCCACCGTCAGGTCCAGCGCACGCACATGCGCGACAATCGCCTGCGCCGATGCGGTTGCAGTGCGCCCCGATGCCGGATCATAATCGAGCACGCTGTCGATCACCGCCGCCACCCGCGTTGCGGGATCGTGCACCACATAGGACACGGTGAACGTGGCCGGGTCGAAAAACGCCCGCACCAGCGGCACGCCCGCCGGCGCTGCGGCGATCTGGCAGGCGGCCGCGGCCAACACGGCATCTGAAGCGGATGGGAACGCAGAATCGGTCATCGCCCGCCTTTCAATTTATTGATTACATATTTCATGTATTCCTGTATCCGTATTGCGTCAAGCCGCAAGGCGTGGCAGCAGCACCGTACCAACAGGGCCATGACCGTGATCGACCAGACCAACCCGACCCGCGCACCGGCGCCGCTGCGCCTCGGCATGCCCGCGCCCGATTTTCAGGCGCGATCGACCTGCGGGGATATCCGTCTGTCGGCGTTGCGCGGCCAGTGGGTGGTGTTTTTCTCGCACCCTTCGGATTTCACGCCGGTGTGCAGCTCCGAATTTGCCGAACTGGCGCGCCGCCAGGCCGAATTCGATGCGCTCGATTGCCGGCTGATCGGTCTGTCGGTAGACAGCCTCTATGCCCATTTCGCCTGGGTTCGCGCGCTGCACGATGTGCTTGGCGTCCGAATCGCGTTTCCCGTTCTGGAAGATCCGTCGATGGTGATCGGTCGCGCCTATGGCATGATCGATGACCAATCGGCCGACAGCACCGCGATGCGATCAACGTTCTATATCGATCCCGATGGCGTGATCCGGGCGATCACCTGCTATCCGCACAATGTCGGGCGGTCGGTGGATGAAATGCTCCGGCTGCTGCAGGGCTTGCGCGAAGTGCATGGCACCGCCCTGCTCACTCCGGAGGGCTGGCGCCCGGGTGATCCGCGCATGCTGATGCCCGACAGCACGAGCGAACGGCCTGACTGGTTCTGCCGCCGCGAGGACCGGGCGTGACCAGGCTGTTCCGCGACCGCACGGCGGCGGCGGCAGCGGCGGACAAGCTGCGCATATTTGCCCAGCCGCAGCGGCTGATGATCCTGTCGTGCCTGCTCGATGCCGAACGCAATGTGGGCGATATTGCCGATGCCACCGGCATCGGCCAGCCGGCGTTGAGCCAGCAACTGGCCGAATTGCGCCGCGCCGACCTCGTGCGCACGCGGCGCGAGGTCAAGCAGGTGTGGTACACGCTGGCCGATGACGGCGTGGCCCTGTGCGTGCGCACCATGGAAACCATGTTTGGCGGCGAAACCATCGCCGCACCGCCCGGACCGGCGCCTGCCCTGTTGCGATCGTCTGCCCCAATGAACGAAGGCGTGCCCAGTGGCGTGTACGGTGGCGTGCCCAATGGCATGCACGGCGGCGTGACGGAAGGCGTCGCCGGCTTTGCGCGCATCCTGTAGCGCCGGATCGCGGCCGGCGGATCTGCGATGCGCGGCATTCATCGCACATCGTGACGATCAGGCGCCGCGCGATTGCGTATTACCCGTGCGCGCCGAAATGGTTCGCAATGGCAACCGCGATGCGGATGTTCAGCGCGTGGGCGCGGGCAATCGGTTCGATGAAGCGGGCGCGGATCGCGCTGTAATCTTCGGCTTCGTGGTCGGGATAATCGCTGGGTTCATCCAGCACGAAATCGCCGATGCGCGGTTCGATCACCGGATAGGCGCGGCGCAATTGCGCCAGGGCATCGTCCACGCGCAGCGACAGCACCATTTCCAGCACGTCTTCGCGGCTGATATCGTTGGCGCGCGAAAATTGCGGCACTTGCACCGCGCGCAGGAACATGTGCATCAGCAGCGTCAACCGCACCGCCTGCAACAGGCCGATCGTGCGCCGCGCATCATCGCCCGCCGGATCGCGCCCTTCCGGCGCCCCGGGCACCAGCGACAGCAGCCGGTGCAGCTTCATCCAGTCGACCCGCAGGCGCGACACCAGCCGGCGGAACACCCCCGCGCGGTCATCCTTGGTCAGGTAATCGGCCAGCGCCAGACAGCCCTGTTCCAGATTGGTTTCGGTGCCGCGATAGGGGCGGCTCGCCCAATAGGCGGAATTGAACAGCTCTCCAAACGCGCCCACGGTCTTGATGCTGGCGATGCCGTTGGCCGCGCGCAACAGCCGCACGAGCTGGTTGCCGCGTTCCGACCCGCCCAGCAGTTCGGCAATCGATTCGATTTCCTCACCCGCAGCAGTTCCCGACCCGGCGATCACATTCACCGCATAGCCGATCTGTTGCAGGATCGCATTGTGCGGGATCGCGCGGATCTGTCGCAGGCTCATTGATCGGTCGGCGTTGATGTCCGACTGGCGGCGCGACACCCGGCTGCCGGTGACTTTCAGCATGCCCAGGCCAAACGCGGTGACCGCGCGGGCATATGTCGCGCTGCCCAGATAATCGCGCTGCACGCGCCGGATCGAACGATAGAAATCGAGGCTCAGGTCGGTACGGTCATAAAACGCATCGCGCCGATATTCGCCAGACAGTGCGACTTCGGCCTCGGCAATCCGGGTCAGCGTGGCCAGCGCCAGATCGGGGTTGCGGAAAAACAGATAGCCGTCGCCACCCTGAAAGGTAACCTCTGGTTCAATCGCCACCCCGGCGCGCGCGAACCGGCTGCGCGCCCAGCGGCTGAGCGGCCACGACAGCCGATCGACAAAGCCCGACGGATGCGCGCCGCGCCCCATGCTTTCGCCATGGGTGTTGAAAATCAGCGCCGCGACATCGGTCAGCCCGTGCGCGGCCATCGCCTCGGCCAGCCGCCCCTGCAACCGTTCAATCGCCAGCGCCGCCGGTATCTGGCCCAGAAAGCGCCCGGCATCGGAAAACCCGGTCTGGATCGCCACCCGCCCGCGCACCCGCGCGTAATCGCGATAGGCCGGTTCGGCGAGCAGCGCGTCAAGAAACCGCCCGCCGTGTTCCAGCGCGGTTTCGGTTTCAAACAATGGCGAGACATCGACTTTGCCCTCGATCCCGAACAGCCGCGCAAAATAGAGCGCGGCCAGCACTGTCTGCGGTTGTTCGCATTCGGCGATGAGCATGCGGATCGGCGCATCGGCATCGATATGGTGCAGGATCTGCGCCATGACCAGGAACTGGCGCATCGCGGTCGAGGTTTCGATGGCCAGCGCGCCAAAATTCACCCGCAGCGGCTTTGCCGCCGCCAGCACTTCGCGCAAGCGGGACAGTGCCCCCTTGCTGCCCAGATCCAACGTGCCATCGGGATCGATCCGGCGGCGCAAGGCATTGTGCAGTTGCGACGCATTGACCCGGAAATGGATCCAGCCCATGCCCAGCCCGTCGGCGCGCATCGCCGCGGCGAGCGCGGCATAGGCAACCGCCGCCACCCCGTCGGCGGTATCGCGTGCATCGGCCTCAAGCACGGCGATGACCGGCGCCAGCGACAGAATCCGCGCCGGATCGGGCGCGGTCATGCGGTTGGCCACCTCTGACAGCAGCGCCGGATCGGCCAGCGGTTGCGCCAGCCCGGCCTGGCCAAACAGGTCGGCCATGGCCGCCGCCTGGTCACGCCCCGCGATCAGGCCCGCCAGTTGCGGATGATCCGGCTCGATTGCGGAAAGCGCTGTGGCATAGCTGTCCAGCCGCCGCGCCTTTTCCTGCAGGCGGAACCGGATCGAGGTGGCCCACCCGATATCGGTGCGCCCGTCCATGTCATAGCCGACCCAGCTCGCAAAACGGAACGGCAATGGCCGGAAATCCAGCCAGCGCCCTGGCCAGCGCGCGCGCGCGCGCGCCAGCAGATGCGCATTGATGCGGTCGCGCGCGATGCCGGCGCGTTCGATCGCGCCCATCGCCTCGGCATGTTCAAAATCGAGCGTGATCGCCGGGCCCGGCCCCTCGACCGCGCAAAGGGTCGTGCCGCGCGGATCATCGCTGAGCGCTGCGCCGGCCACGGTATCGGCATCGCCGGGGCTTAACAGAAACGTCGGATGCGCAGTGAACACGGCGTGGAGCAGCGGCCGTTCCCAGCGCCGGCGGAATTCGGAAAAGCAGTCCTCTTCGCACAACAGCCCGACCACGCGGTCAAGATTGGCCCCAGGCTCGGTCGGGGCGACCAGCGAACGCAGCCGCGCGGCACGAGTTTGCAGCGCTTCGCATTCCAGCTCTGCCACCAGTGTTTCGATCGCATCGAGGTCGATCGCGCCCGCCTCAAGCTGGCGCGACAAGTCATGGCTCAGCTGAAACACCGGATTGAACAGCGGGGTTTCCGCCGTGCGCGCGTGCAGATCCTGCAATCTGCCGCGCAGCGCCGCAATCGTGGTCATCATCGGTACGACCCCTTTATGGCGCGATGCACGGCCCGCCGTGCCGGACCGTGCCATCCGCAATTCAGCCGCGCAATGCCGCGGCCGCGCGCGCCGATGCCTCGATCATGCCCTCGTCGGGCACGCCCTTGCCCACCAGCCAGCTGCCGCCGACACACAGCACCGGATCGAACGCCAGCCACTCGGCCGCATTGGCCAGATTGATTCCACCGGTCGGGCAGAATTGCGCGCTGTGGAACGGCGCGGCAAGCGCCTTCAACGCGGGCAGCCCGCCCGAGGTCGCGGCGGGAAAGAACTTGAAATGCGCCAACCCCAGATCGAGCCCGAGCATGATATCGGCAGCATTGGCCGTGCCCGGCAGAAACGGCACGCCCGATGCCACCGCCGCCTCGCCCAGGCGGGGGGTCAGGCCGGGCGACACGATGAATTCGGCTCCGGCATCAATCGCCGCCTTCAGATCATCGGGATTGGTCACCGTACCCGCGCCGACAATCGCGCCCTCAACCCCGCGCATTGCGCGGATCACATCGAGCGCAACCGGCGTGCGCATGGTCACTTCCAGCACCCGAAGCCCGCCGGCGACCAGCGCACGCGCAATCGGGACGGCATGGCCGGCATCCTCGATCACCAGCACCGGGATGACCGGCGCGGTGCGCATGATGGTTTCAATGGGTTTCATGGCGGTTCCTGCGCAACGTGTGTGGCGCCCTGAACTAGCCTGCATCGCCGCCCGGCGCAGCCGCAAAGGCACGCGCCGCATACTTATTACCTGAAGCCGCCGCTACACCGCCGAGCTGAACTGCCGATCTCCGGCGCGATAGGCATCGAACACCGCTGCGATCGACCGGGCATAAGGTTCGCTGCCGGGTTCCAGAATCAACCGGTCGGCCTCGCGCCGGATCAGCCCGCGTGCCAGAAACGGCGCCAGCCGGTTTGTTGCGCCGGCGGCCAGATCGCCATCGATCGTGGCCCAGCCGCGACACAGCAGCGATGTGATCAGGCTGCCGCGCCGATGGTCTTCGGCGCTGCGCGCAAGGCCGCGCCGCCCCGGCAGATGGCCCGATGCCGCCAGCATGCGATAGCGGCCGATGTTCTTTTCATTCTGCACGAAACCGGTATCGAACTGGCTGATCGATGAGGCGCCAAGGCCGATCAGCACCGGCGCCGGATCATCGGTAAAGCCCTGAAAATTGCGCCGCAGCCTGCCCGTGGTCGCGGCGTGGGCCAGCCCGTCGCCGGGCTTGGCAAAGTGATCGAACCCCACCGGCTTATATCCGCTGCGCTCCAGCTGCGCGTGGCCCTGCGCCGCCATGCGGAACCGGTCGCGCTGATCGGGCAAGGCGGTGGCATCGATGCGCCGCTGGCGCGCGATCATGTGCGGCACATGGGCATAACCGAACAGCGCAATACGATCGGCGCCCATCGCCACGGTTTCATCCAGCGTCGCCGCGAGAATCGCGTCATCCTGGCCGGGCAGGCCATACATCAGGTCGAAATTGATCGATTCGACCCCGCCCTGGCGCAAGCCATCGACCGCGCGGGCAATATCGTCACGCGGTTGCACCCGGCCGATCGCCGCCTGCACGCCCGGATCGAACGTCTGCACGCCCAGGCTCGCGCGGATCACGCCGATACCGCGAATCGCCATCAGCCACGCCGGGGTCAGGCTGCGTGGATCAAGCTCGATCGAAAACACCGGCCAGGGCACACGAAAATTGACCAGCAACGCATCGACCAGCCGCACGAAATCGGTGGGGGCAATGGCATTGGGGCTGCCCCCGCCAAACGCGATCCGGCTGATCCGCACCGATTTGTCGAGCAGCCGCGACACCGCGACAATTTCGGCATGGAGCGCATCGAGATAGGCCGCCAGCCGCGCCGTGCGGTTTGCAGCGCCGGTGTTGCACCCGCAATACCAGCAGATTTCGTGGCAGAACGGGATGTGGAGATAAAGCGAGACATCGCCCCGCACCGCCGACAGCGCCTCGTGCTGGTGCGCGGCGAAATTGTCGTCGCGAAATTCGGCCGCCGTGGGATAGCTGGTGTATCGCGGCACCGGCTGCGCCAGCAGTTCGGGGTAATAGTTCCAGCTGCCAAAACGTTCAGGTGTCATCGCTTTCATCCTCGCCGTCGCAACAGCTATCGCCGGCGGCACGCTTGCGCATTGCGCCATGACAAATTTTGCACGCCGCGCGCCGGTCTGAATTGCGATCGGCATCGCGGTTGCGCACGGGAAGAACGCGGACAAAGCTTTGCCCGCACACCGGCACGATCAACCCCGCGGCATGCGCCGGATCGGGCATGGCGATCTGCGCCAGCGCCACCAGCGCCGGCATGGCAACCACCCGGATGCACCTGCGCATCATGGGCGATCCCCTTCGCGGCGCGGCGCCGGTTCATCCGCGTCATCGATCAGGATGCGGGCCGCGGCGCCGTCCAGATCGCTGAATTGCCCGCGTCGCAGCGCCCAGAAAAACGCCACGAGGCCCAGCAGCCCCATGCCCAGCGCAATCGGGATCAGCAGTGCGAGCGAAGTCATGCCACATCCCCTTTGGCGGGCGGTTCACGGCCGGCGATGCCCAGCCGCAGCGAATTGGCGATCACCAGCAGCGACGATGTGCTCATCGCCACCGCCGCCAGCAGCGGCGTGACCAGCCCGGCCATTGCCAGCGGCACCGCCAGCAGGTTGTACCCGATTGCCAGCACGAAATTCTGCCGCACCACGCGCATGGTCGCCCGCGCCAGCGCAATCGCGCGCGGCAGGGCAAGCAGCGATTCGCCGGTGAACACCATGTCTGCCGCCTGGCGCCCGACATCGCTGGCGCTGCCCGGCGCGATCGAGGCATTGGCCGCAGCCAGCGCCGGCCCGTCGTTCAGCCCGTCAC
Organism: uncultured Sphingomonadales bacterium; assembly: GCA_903832325.1. GTDB lineage: Bacteria > Pseudomonadota > Alphaproteobacteria > Sphingomonadales > Sphingomonadaceae > Novosphingobium. Next base: position 53,815 of record CAILBC010000020.1, read on the forward strand.
CCACCATCAGCACGCGCGCGCCGCCGGCCTGCAGCGCGGCAATCGCCGCCAGCTTGTCCGCCGGGCCCGCCCCGGCAACGGCGGGCAGCCCGGTCTGACGCGCCACGATCTCCACCGCCGCGGCATTGTCGCCCGACAGGATCGCACAATCGACATGCAGCGCACGCAGCCGCGCCAGCGCCACCAGGCAATCGGGGCGCAACCGATCGGCAAAGCGGATCAGGCGCAGCGGGCGCCCGGCAATGGTCAGCGCGCTTGCCATGCCGTCTGCCGAAACGGTTCGCGGGTCATCAGGTCCGGCATCCGGCCGGCCCAGCGCCACGGGCACTGTGCCCCGCATCGCGCGCAGCCCCTCGCCCGGGGTTTCGGTCACATCGTCCAGATCGACCATGTGCACCCCGCGTGCCGCCAGCGCGCGGACCAGCGCCTGCGACAGCGGGTGGCGGCTGTGGCTGGCCAGCGACAGCGCGATCACCGCCTCATCGTCTTCGAGCGCGGCCAGGCTTTCCGGATCGGGCATCGGGCAACCGAATGTCAGCGTGCCGGTCTTGTCGATCAGCGCGCGGTCAATTTCGGCAAGGCGTTCCAGCGCCGATCCGTCCTTTACCAGCACCCCGCGCCGCATCAGCGCGCCCGCCGCGACCACTTGTGCCACCGGCACCGCCAGCCCCAGCGCGCAAGGGCACGTGATGATCAGCACCGAAATGGCAATCACCAGCGCATGGTGCAGCCCCGCGCCCGCAATCAGCCAGCCGACGAACGTGGCCGCCGCCAGCGTGTGCACGGCCGGGGCATACAACCGCGAGGCGCGATCGGCGATCCGCACATAGCGTGACCGGCCCTGCCCCGCAGCCGCCATCAGCCGCGCGATTTCCGCCAGCGACGTGTCCGCGCCGCCCGCAGTCACGCGCACATCGACCGGATTATCCAGATTGAGCGTGCCCGCCAGCACCGCTTCGCCCGGCACCGCGGGCATCGCGCGGCTTTCGCCCGTCAGCAGCGACTGGTCAAACCGGCTTGCCCCGCGCACGATCACTCCGTCGGCGGCCAGCCGTTCGCCCGCGCCCACGCGCATCACCAGGCCCGGCGCCAGATCGGCCGAGGCCGTCCACACCGCCGCGCCCGCATCGGATACCACCATCGCCCCGCCCGGGGCCTGGCGCAGCAGCGCATCCACCCCGGCGCGCGCACGATCGCGCATCATCGCATCCAGCGCACGGCCCGACAGCAGAAACAGCAGCAGCATCAGCGTGCCGTCAAACCAGGCTTCGGCGCCGCCGGTCATGGTTTCATAAAACGACAGCGCCGTGGCCAGGATCACCCCGATCGAAATCGGCACGTCCATATTGGTGGTCAGCCGGCGCACCGCGCCCCAGGCCGAGCCAAAGAACGGTTGCCCGGCAAACACGATCGCCGGCACCCCGATCACCGCCGACAGCCAGTGAAACAGCGCGCGGGTCGATCCATCGGCCCCGGACCACACCGAAACCGACAGCAGCATGACATTCATGCAGGCAAAGGCCGCCACCGCCAGCGGCGCCAGCAGCGGGCGCACCGCCGAAACCGGCTCTGCCAGTTCGATCCGTGGCTGCGCGGCAAAACCCACCGTGGCCAGCGCCGCCACCAGATCGGGCACGGTCACCCCCGCCTCATGCGCCACGGCCACTTGCCGCGCGGTCAGGTTCACGCGCGCCGATGCCACCCCCGGCATGGCGCCCAGCGTGCGTTCGATCCGCGCCATGCAACCGGCGCAATGCATCGCCGGCACGATCAGCACCGTGTTCACCGGCGCAGCAGGCGCGCCACCGGCCGGTGCCGTCGCACCCGGCCGTGCCAGGGCGGCAACCGTCATGGCCTGGTCCCGCCGGGCGCTTCGCTCATTTCGGTTCCTCGCTCACTTCTGCCATATTGCGCCAGCGGTGCCCTTGCGCCGTGGCGGTCAGGTGGATCAGCCAGCGCCCGGCTGGCAGCGGCGCGGCATATGTGCCCGGCGCAGTTTCGGCAAAGCGCAAGTCGCGCTGCACCGGATCGCCCAGCGGATGGCTGGCAATCGCGGTAAGCGCAGCACCTGCCAGCGCGTGGCCATCATGATCGCGCAATGTCACCGTCAGCGTGCCGTTTGCGGCGGTCAGCGCGGTTTGCCAGCCCAGCGCGCGATCGGCGTTGGCCGAAGCCAGCCACGAATTGAACGCCTGGCTGGCAACATAGGAATTTTCCACCACTTCACCGCTGAACGTGCCCAGCGCCAGCCGCGCCATGACCACGTTGACCACGATCACCAGCCCGAAAAAGGCCGAAAGGATGCCCAGCATGTGCCAGCCGGTAAAACGCCACGCGGCGGGCGCGGGCCCAGTGGGCAATGACCCGGTTTCGGCATGGGCGGTTTCGGGAACGCCGGCTTTGGCCGGGCTGGCCAGCGGTGTGCGCGAAATGGTCATTGGCCGTTTCCTTCCGGGGTGGAAAATAGCGATGGCGTGCTGTCCTGCCCGCGATCATGCCCGCGGGCCTGGTCGCGCGCGGTCAGCCGGAACGTGATCGGCCCCGGCTTTGCGCCATTGGGCCCCAGCACATAGATCCGCAGGCGCAGCGTGGTATCGGCAGGCGCAGTCAGGTTCAGCACCGGGCGCGCCAGGCGTTCGTCCATGTCGTCGGTATAGAGCAGCGCGCCGGGCTCTCCGGCCGTGGTCAGCTCGACCGGGCGCGGACGATCCTCCATGTTGCGCACTTTCACGGTGAAACCGTCGCGCACTGCGCCGCCGCTCAATTGCACGAATTCGGGATTGCGATCCTTCGCCACCGACAGCGTCAGCCGGGTGCGCGTGCCCAGCATGAACAGCAGCCCCAGGCCAATGCCCGCCCACACCCCGAAATAGATCAGCGTGCGTGCGCGCAGCATGGTTTTCAGCACCGGCGCATCGGGTTCGCCATGGGCTTCGCGCGTGGCATCTTCCAGCGTGCAATAATCGATCAGCCCGCGCGGCCGCCCGATCTGCGCCATCGCCCGGTCGCAGGCATCGATGCACAGGCCACACGTGATGCAGCCCAGTTGCGACCCTTCGCGGATGTCGATGCCGGTGGGGCAGACGGCCTCGCACTGGTGGCAATCGATGCAGTCTCCGATTTTCAGCGCCGGGTCCGCCGCCGTCTTCAGCGATCCGCGCGGTTCGCCGCGCCAGTGCTTGTACGTCACCAGCAGCGATTTTTCGTCGAGCATGGCCGATTGGATGCGTGGCCAGGGGCACATGTAGATGCACACCTGTTCGCGCATGAACCCGCCCAGCACGAACGTGGTCGCCGTCAGCACGCCCACCGTGGCATAGGCGATCGGATCGGCGGTGCCGGTCCAGAAATCGCGGCTCAGCGTCGGCGCATCGGCAAAATAGAAAATCCACGCGCCCCCGGTCATGAACGCGATCACCAGATAGATCGACCATTTGGCCAGGCGCCGGGCCAGTTTCGACAGCGTCCAGGGCGCCTTGTACAGCCGCATCTGGGCATTGCGATCACCATCGATCAGGCGGTCAACATGCTGATAAAGATCGGTCCACACCGTCTGCGGGCAGGCATAGCCGCACCACGCGCGCCCCACCACGGTGGTCACCAGAAACAGCCCGATCCCCGCCATGATCAGCAGCCCGGCGACGAAATAGAATTCGTGCGGCCAGATTTCGATCGCAAACATGTAAAACCGGCGGTGCGCCATATCCACCAGCACCGCCTGACTGGGGGAAAAGGCCCCGCGGTCCCAGCGCAGCCACGGCGTGCCCCAATAGATGATCAGGCACAGTGCCATGACCGCCCATTTGAACCGCCGGAACGGCCCGTCGATCTTGCGCGGGAAAACCGGGGCCCGGGCCGCATAAAGCGCCCCGGAACCCTGATCCGTGTCTTTCTGTTTCAGCACTTTGGCGAGCCCGGGATCGGTCGCGGTCATGATCGTGGTCTTTCAGGACAATCAGGGTGCAGGCGCGGCAGGTGCGGCAGCGGCAGGTGCGGCAGCGATTGGCGCTGCATCAGCCTGGGGGCCGGCTTCGCCACCGCCCAGCGAATGGACATAGGCGGCGAGCATTTTCACCGTCACCGGATCGAGCCGCTGGCTCCACGCCGGCATCACCCCGCCGCGCGCATTGGTCACGGTTTCGGTCAGCGTGGCGCGGTCTCCGCCATAAAGCCAGATCTTGTCGCTCAGCCGCGGTGCGCCAACCAGCCGGTTGCCCTGCCCCGCATCGCCGTGACACACCGCGCAGTTCGCCGCGAAAATCGCCGCGCCGCGCGTGGCGGATGCGGATGCCGGTTCCTGTCCGCTGATCACGCGCACATGGCTGACCACATCCTGCACCTGGGCTGCGGTCAGGATGCCGTCGCGGCCAAATGCGGGCATCTGGCTGGCGCGGGTGGCATCATCGCCCGGATAGCGGATGCCGTGCTGCAGCGTCTGGTGGATCGCACCGATATCGCCGCCCCACAGCCAGTCATCGTCGTTGAGATTGGGATAGCCCTTGCTGCCCGCAGCGCCCGCGCCGTGGCACTGCACGCAGTTTACCTTGAACGCGGCGCGGCCGCCTTCGATTGCCGCGCGCATCAGCGGCGTGTTGCGCACCAGATCTTCCACCGGGGTGGCGGCGATGGCCGCGCGGGTGGCGGCGTGTCCGGCATCGGCAGCCTTCATTTCAGCCGCAAGCGCGCCCCGGCTGGTCCAGCCGAGCGTGCCCGGGCTGGCCGAATGGAGCCCGGGCAGCGCCGGATAGACCACCACATAGCCGATCGCGAACACGATCGTGGTATAGAACAGCATCAGCCACCAGCGCGGCAGCGGGGTATCGAGTTCTTCGATCCCGTCCCATTCGTGGCCCACGGTGTGCGTTCCGGTGGCATCGTCGAGGCGCGCGCCATGCCCGTGCGCACCGATATGCGCGGCCTGGCCGGAGGGGGTGCCGGCATCACCATGATCATTCGCCATCTTTTTCATCCTCGAAAATCGAGTGGGCGGCCTTGTCGGCTTCATCGCGGGCCCCCGGCCGGAACGGCCAGAGGCACAGCACCAGGAAAACCAGCGTCATCGCCGCCAGGCCCCAGCTGTCGGCCAGCGTGCGCAGCGTGTCATAGGTCGATCCGGGGTTCATCGGCCCTTCTCCTTGGCCAGCTTTTCCTGGGCGGCGGGCGCGTTCACATCCACCATCGTGCCCAGCACCTGCAAATAGGCGATCAGCGCATCCATTTCGGTCAGCCGCTTGGGATCGCCGTCGTAATCGCGCGCCTGCGCCTTGGGATAACGCTTCTTCAGATCGGCAGCGTCGCCGGTGGCATCGGCCTGGAGTTTCAGATCGTCATTGGCCTGCGCGATGTCTTTCGCGGTATAGGGCACGCCGACTTCCGACAGCACTTTCAGCTCGGCGCGCATGTCGCCGGCTTCCAGATCGCGCTCGGCCAGAAAGCCATAGCCGGGCATGATCGATTCCGGCACGACCGACCGCGGATTTTTCAGATGCTGCGCGTGCCAGTCATCCGAATATTTGCCGCCAACGCGCGCCAGATCGGGCCCGGTGCGTTTCGATCCCCACTGAAACGGATGGTCGTACATCGATTCCGCGGCCAGGCTGTAATGGCCATAGCGTTCGACCTCGTCACGGAACGGACGGATCATCTGGCTGTGGCACAAATAGCAGCCTTCGCGCACATAGATGTCGCGGCCGGCCTGTTCGAGCGGGGTATAAGGGCGCATGCCCTGGACTTTTTCGATCGTGTTATCGATCCAGAACAGCGGGGCGATTTCGACGATCCCGCCGATGGTCACCGCGCCAAAGGCCAGCACGGCCAGCAACGTGATGTTGCGTTCGACCATCTTGTGCCGCTGAAGGAATGAGGTTGCCATTGTCGTTGCTCCTTCAGTTCGCGCTGGTGGCAAGCCGGGCCGCAGCCGGGATGATCGGCACGTCACGGGCGGGGTTGAAGGTGATCGGGCCAAACGGGGTTTCGTCGCGCTGGACCGATCCCCGGATGGTGCGGGTGATGTTGTAGGTCATGATCGCCGCACCGGTGAGGTACATCAGGCCGCCCAGGCAGCGCAGCACGTACATCGGGTGAACAGCGGCCACGGTTTCGGCGAACGAATTCACCAGATAGCCATCGGGCCCGTATTCGCGCCACATCAGCCCTTCGGTCAGGCCGGCGACCCACATCGAGGCCGCGTAGAACACGATCCCCAGCGTCGCGAGCCAGAAGTGCCAGTTGATCATGCGGATCGAATACATCCGGCTGCGCGACCACAGCCGCGGAACCAGATAGTACAGCGCCCCGAACGTCACCATGCCGTTCCACCCCAGCGCGCCGGAATGAACGTGGCCAATCGTCCAGTCGGTATAGTGCGACAAGGAATTGACCGACTTGATCGACATCATCGGGCCTTCGAACGTGCTCATCCCGTAAAAGGCCAGGCTCATCACGAACATGCGCAGGATCGGATCGGTGCGCAGCTTGTCCCAGGCACCGTTCAGCGTCATCAGGCCGTTGATCATGCCGCCCCAGCTGGGCATCCACAGCATCAGCGAAAACACCATGCCCAGCGTCTGCGCCCAATCGGGCAGGGCCGTGTAATGCAGGTGGTGCGGGCCGGCCCAGATATAAAGGAAGATCAGCGCCCAGAAGTGGATGATCGACAGGCGATAGGAATAGACCGGGCGTTCGGCCTGTTTGGGAACGAAATAGTACATCATGCCCAGAAAACCGGCGGTCAGGAAAAAGCCCACCGCATTGTGGCCATACCACCATTCGATCAGCGCGCCCTGCACGCCGCCCGCCAGCGGGATTGACCGGCTGCCAAACCAGCTGACCGGAATGGCCGCATTGTTCACCAGGTGCAGCATCGCCACTGTCAGGATGAACGACAGGTAGAACCAGTTGGCCACATAGATATGCGGTTCCGACCGTTTGAAGATCGTTCCGGCAAAGACCACCAGATAGCTGACCCAGACCACCGTCAGCCAGATATCGACATACCATTCGGGCTCGGCATATTCCTTGCCCTGGGTAATCCCCATCAGATAGCCGGTGGCCGCCAGCACGATGAACAGCTGGTATCCCCAGAAAACAAAACGGGCGAGGCCGGGGAAGGCCAGCCTCGCCCGGCAGGTGCGCTGCACCACGTAGAACGACGTGGCGATCAGCGCATTGCCTCCAAAGGCAAAGATCACGGCCGATGTGTGCAACGGGCGCAACCGGCCGAAATTGATGTATTCGATGCCCAGATTGAGCACCGGAAACGCCATTTCCAGCGCGATCCACAGCCCCGCCATAAACCCGGCCATGCCCCAGAACACCGTGGCAATCACCGCCCAGCGGATCACATCGTCATAATAGCGTGATTGCGCAGCACCCGTGGCCGCCGGGGCGGAAAAATCCCCCCCGCGCAGCGTGACGATCAGGCCGATCCCCGCCGCCAGGGCGCAGATCCCCATATGCACGCCAAAGCCCCAATCCACCGAGAGGGCGCAGGCGATGATCGCCAGAACGAGCGCGGCGAACCACAGGCCCGCCCGCATCAAAACCGATTCCATGGAGCCTTCCCTTCCATAGCCAATGTCAGGGGCCGCCGTGGGGGATGGTACGGGGCGGCGCATTGACACCGATCAATTCGCCGGGGCGCGAACGGTCCGATCACCGCTTTGGCAATCCGGGCGGCATCAGACTTTGGTCGCAATGCGTGGCGCCAGCCGAAAGATGCGGGCCGAAATTTGCGCTTCGTCAATGCCGGCCCGGTGCGGCCCGGTGCATCACGGCCCCGACGCCATGGTGACAAGACAGGCCAGCGAGGGGTTGGCCAACCACGGCGGCAGGATCTGACCGATGACCCATACCCGCACCGCGATCCATCACCGCAGGACCACTGCCCGCCTTGCACTGGCGGCCTGTCTGGCGCTGCCAGCGACCCCGGCGCTTGCCGATGATGCCCCGGCAACCCATTGGCAATTCAAGCTGTTGGCAACCGCCGTCATTCCCGACGGCAAAATCAGCGAAATCAAGGCAATCGATCCGTCGCTGGCGGGCCTCGCGCCCTTTGCCGCACCGCAAAGCTATGCCGGCAACGCCGTCACGCCGACCATCGCGATCGAATATTTCGTGACCAAAGACATCTCGGTGGAAACCATCGCCGGCCTTACATCGCACCATGTCAATGGCAGCGGATCGCTTGCGGGAACCAATCTGGTCAATCACATCCAGATCATCCCGGCCACGCTGACGGTCAAATACCATCTGCCGCTCGGCCCGATCAAACCTTATGTCGGGGTCGGTCCGTCACTCTTTCTGGTGATGGGCAGCCGGCCGGGCGATACCGCCACCGCGCTGGGCGTGACCAGCACATCGCTGTCGAGCAATCTGGGCGTTGCAGCGCAGGCGGGCATCGACATTCCGATTCCGAAGACGCCGTTCGGCCTCAGCCTCGATGCCAAGAAATACTGGATGGGCACGACCGCGCATTTCCATGCCGGCACCGCCGAAGTGCTGACCACGCGGCACAAGCTTGATCCCTGGGTGCTCAGCGCCGGCGTCGCCTATCGCTTCTGACCGTTTGGCCGGGTCGTTCCGCGACGATCCGGCCGCCCCGGTTCCCCGGTACCACCCCCGGGGAAGGCGGGCGGACGGGGCCAGAGTCTGGGATCCTCTGCCCCGTTCCGCCCGCCACCTTGTTGAAAAACCCGTAATGCCTGGAAATTCAGCCCGCGAGCGCGGCCAGCGCACCGCGATCGAGCACATCGACCTCACGCCGGGAAGGCAGGTCGATCACCCCGTCCTGTTTCAGCCGGGTGAACTGGCGGCTGACCGTTTCGATGGTCAGGCCCAGCACATCGGCCACCTGCTGGCGCGAAAATGGCAGGGTAAAGCGCTTTGCCGGGCGCCGCAGCGGCGCGCAGCCGGTTTCGCCAAAGCGATCGGACATGTCGAGCAGGAATGTCGCGATCTTTTCCGAAGCGGTCTTGCGCCCCAGCAGCATCATCCAGGCGCGCGTGCGGTCGAGTTCAGCCAGCGTGCGTTCCAGCAGCTTGTGTTCCAGTTCGGGGTGTTCGCGCGCAAAGCGGTCGAAATCGTTGCGCGCAAACACGCAGACCCGCGCATCGGTCAGTGCAACCACGCTCGCCCGGCTGGTCTGGCTGAACGGACGGCCGATGAAATCCGACGGATAGGCCACGCCGACAATCTGTTCCCGGCCATCTTCGGTCGATGTGGTCAGTTTCAGCACGCCGTCGATCACATTGGCGACCAGCAGCGAATCATCATCTTCCCAGATCAGCGATTCGCCCGCCGCGACCGTTCGGCGCCGGCCAATCGCGCTCAACGCCGCAATTTCGTGGTTATCGAGTGCCGAGCAGATCGCGCGATTGCGTACAACGCAGGTTTCACAAGCTGTCATAGGGGGCGATTACCAAATCCTGCACGAAACGACAATTCCGCGATGCACGAAGTTGACACAGATTTGCGCGGACCACGCATGAGAAAATGGGCGGCCGGGAACTCCGACCGCCCGAGTTGGGGAGAAATCGGCGAAACAGGCATCGATCGAGGGTGGTGATCGGTTCCCGTTTCGTCACAGCCAGATGTCGCAGCAACGGGCGCGGCCAGCCTTGACGAATGTCAAATTGGCGGGAAAAAATTGCCATCATGCCGCATGGCAGAATGGTGCGGCGCAGGCCGCTTCAGGCGGGCAATTCGGCCAGATCGTGATACTGCCCGCCAAAGAACAGCAGCGGCGTGCCTGCATCGCGGCGGCCCAGCCCGGTTACCGCGCCGACCACCAGAAAATGGTCGCCCACTTCGACCACGCGTTCGGTGGTGCAATCGATCCAGGCCATCGCGTTTTCCAGCAGCGGCTGACCCGACGGCGTGTGGCCATGTGCCAGATCGGCAAACTTGTCATCGGCGCGCGCGGCAAAGCGGCGGCACAGATCAAGCTGGTCCGACCCCAGCACATTGACGCAGAACCCGCCGATCGGCGCAATGGCCGCCCACGACCGCGAACGCCTGTCGGGAAAAAAGCCGACCAGCGGCGGATCGAGCGATATCGAAGTGAACGACCCGATCACCAGCCCGTGGCGAACGCCCGCGGCATCAACCGCGGTAACCACCACCACACCTGTGGGATAAGCGCCAAGCACGCTGCGAAACAGGCCTGAATCGATCATTGCTGCCATCCCCTGCCGCCCATCGCTGACGTCATGCCCTTTCCCGTTCACCCGGGCGCGGTCAATCCCCTATCTGGTGCAGCCGGACCGGCCGTCCGGTCTTGATAGGCAGTCAGTCTTGACAGGCAATCAGCGCTGATAGGCGGGCAGCCCCAATTGCCAGCGGATCGCTGCGCCCCGCAAGATCAGCCCGGTTGCAAACGACAGCGCCATGGCCGGCGCCTCGGCCATGCCCAGCGCGCGCAGCCCCACCAGTTCCGCCGCGGCACAGGCCGCCGCGGTAACATAAAGTTCGGGGCGCAGCACGATCGAGGGCACGCCGGCCAGAATGTCGCGAAAAATGCCCCCCATGCTGGCTGTCACCACGCCCATGATCGCCGCCGGCACCGGGGGAATGCCAAAGGCCAGCGCCTTGCCCGCACCAAACACGCTGTAGGCGGCAAGCCCGATCCCGTCGAACCATTCCAGCGCCAGCCGCGGCCAGATGCGGTGCGGGGTCATCCACACCACCAGCGCCATCGCCAGACAGATCGCAATGGGGGTGGACCGATGCATCCAGAACACCGGCGCGCCGATCAGCAGATCGCGCATCGTTCCCCCGCCCACCCCGGTGATCGCGGCAAAGAACATGAACGTGACCAGCGTCTTGCGCATCTGCGCCGCCGCCAGCGCGCCCGACGCCGCAAACAGCGCGGTGCCCGCCAGATCGAGCCACGGCATGATCGGCGATGATCCGTCAAACACCGCCGCAAGGCGCGCCGGATCGAGCGCGTGGATCGCGGAAACGGGACCGAGGGAAAGCGGGGTCATCGGCACGGCAGACTTGATCCTTGCTGGTCAGTCCACGCCTATGCACCGGATCGCGCAGCATGGCGACGCACAAAAAAGGGGGAGCCGAAGCCCCCCCTTTCAATCCTGCCGGAATTGCTCCCGACGATCAGTACTTGGCGTACGATCAATACTTTATGGTCGCACGGACGTACCAGAAGCCACCGTTCATGCCGAAAGGTCCGCCGATACGCGGATAGATCTGGCCATCACCACCACCGTGGGTGATCGGGAAGATCGCCTGCGAATTGGTGTTGAGCTTGTCGGGGAAGGTGTTGAACAGGTTGTTCGCACCCGCCGTCAGCGCAAACTGCGATGCGAAAGTGTATGTCACGTCAAGATCGGTGGTCGCCTTGGCAGCGAACGTCTGCAAAGTGCCGCTGTTGGCACCGGTCACGCCATCGGCATTGGCATAATCGACCGGATCAACCCACGAACCATAGTAGTTTTCGCGCGCGTTGAACGACCACTTGCCCTGCGAATAGCTGGCCGTGAAGTGGGCGACATCATGCGGTGCCAGGTTGCGGATCGCACCGATCTGGGCCCCGTTGATGACGTTGGCCGAGGCGGAGCTGACCGTGTTGTAGTTGTGGTTGTAGGCCAGGGTCAGGTTCATGCGGCCGCTGCCGAGTGCGGTCGAATAGCTGGCGACCGCGTCGATCCCGCGGGTCAGCGTGTTCAGACCGTTGGTGAAGAAGCTGACATTGCCGCCCAGACCCACCGCCCCGAGCGCCGGATTGGCAGTCAGATCGGCCTGGCTGATCGTATAGGGTTCCGAAACGAAAATGCGGTTACGCACTTTGATATTGTAGTAATCCACCGTCAGCGAAAGGGCGCTGGTCGGCTTTGCGGTAAAGCCCACGCCAAAGTTGGTCGACTTTTCCGGGGTCAGCGGCTTGGCGCCGTAATATTGCGAGGCGGCGCTGTCGACCGGGAACGTGCCGGTCTGGATCGAGTTGCCGGCAATGAAGTTGGTGGTCAGCGTGGAATTGTGCTGCTGACCCGGCGACGGCGCGTGGAACCCGGTGCCGAGCGTGGCGCGCAGCGCAAAGCCGGGAACGAATTCATAGCGGGTGTTGATCTTGCCCACCGTGGCCGAACCGAACGTGTTGTAATGTTCATAGCGGCCGGCGGTGCCGATCGTCCAATTGGACGTGATATCGGTTTCCGCGCCCGCATAGAACGCCACGTTGCTCTGGCTCCAGCTGCCGGCCTGGCTGGGGCTGACCCCGCCATAGCCCGAAGCGCCGCCTTGCGCATAAGCCTGGAAGTCGGCCGCGCCCAGCGAATAGGTTTCCTTGCGGTATTCAAACCCGCCCGACAGCGTGATCGGCTTGGCAAAACCGACTTCGACCGGATACGTCAGGTCGACGTTGGCGTTGTTTTCCTGCTGGGTGGTGCGACCCATGTCAAAGCTGGTTTGCGTGTTGGTGTTGTAGGGCGCGTCCGACGACGGGTTGTTCGGGCTGAACGCGGTGTTCAGCGAGTTGTGCATCGACAGCGAAAGGATGTTGCGGCTCGACGAAACCGAAACATCATAGGTCAGCTTGCCGGCAGTGCCACGGATGCCCGCAACGCCCCACAGTTCGCTCACTTCGCCCACGAACACCGGGGTGAAACCGGCCGGATAGAGGTTGTGGAAATAGGGGTCCTGCGTGGTGGAGCAGCCGTTGGCATCGGCACCGGCGGTCGGGTTGTAATTGAGGAACGTGCGCGGGCACAGCACGATGTCACCGGGTGCATAGTGCGATTGCAGCGTGGTGCCGGTCGGATCGAGCACCGCGGCGGTCGAGGCGCGATAGTTGAAGCTTTCCTCGGTATGGCTGTGCGAAGCATTGGCCACGACATAGAGCTTGGCACTGTCCGAAAGGTTCAGCCCCGAATTCAGCATGACTTTCCAGCCATGGGTCGGCGAGTTACCCCAGACTTGCGCCGGCAGCGGATAATAGGGCAGCGCGCCCGCATTGCCCGGGTTCTGCGCGGCATAGGCGAGCGCGGTCGGACGGGTGGCGCCGCGGCTGGTGATGCCATCGTCGTCGTATTCACCGGTCAGGTTGGCAAAGCCGATGTCGCCCAGCTTGAAACCGGCATTGGCGGCGAGCTGATAGCTCTTGCCGTCGCCGCGATAATACTGGCCATAACGGCCCTGCACTTCGACGCCGTGATCGTTGTCGCGCAGGCCATAGTTCATCACGCCGGCAATCGCGTCCGAGCCATATTGCGCGGTCGCGCCATCGCGCAGCACTTCGAGGTTCTTCAGCGCGAGCGCGGGGATCGAGCTGATGTCCGAACCCTGCGAGCCATAGCCCAGGCCCGTATCACCACCCGAATAGACCTGGACCAGCGCCGAGCGGGTGAGCCGCTTGCCGTTGATCATCACCAGCGTTTCATCGGCGGGCAAACCGCGCAGCGACGGCGAATGGACGAAAGTCGAAGCGTCAGAAATTGCGTTCTGCGCGACATAAAGCGACGGCACGACGTTCTTGACGACATCGAGCAGGTTCGAAGCGGCCTGGGTCGACAGCTCCTTGCTGCTGATGATGTCAATCGGCGAGGCCGAGTTGGTCGAGGTGCGGTCGCTGCGGCGCGTACCGAGCACGACGATCGGCGCATCGGCATCGGCGCTGGCAACGGGTGCGGCCGGCGCGGCGGCAGGTGCCGTCTGGGCCACGGCGAGCCCGGCCGAACCGAGCGTGGTGGCAGCGGCAAGACCGGCAAGCACAAGGCGCTTACGGTTCGAGAACATGGACATGAAGTATCCCCCATTGGGCTGCGTTGCGCAGCTCGCCACACTGCTGAATCAGCAGGGGCTTCGATGGGATGACAGCTAGAATGGTCTCCCCGCCAGTCAATTGGCCCATGGGTCAGGAACAGGTTTGTAAGCATTTTTGCAACGAACGAGTCACAAAAATGCAACACTGGGCTATTCGCGCCTGCGCAAGGCCGCCCGGGCCACCACCAGCGGCGCGGTTTCCGGCATCGCCCAAAGCACCGGCACCACCCCTGCGGCCACCAGCGCGATCATCAGCCCCGGCGCCCAGGGCAGCCCGGTCAGCGCGATCAGCTTCAGCGCGACATAGGGCGACAGGCCGCCGAATACTGCGGTTGCCGAAGTGACCCCCAGCGCCAGCCCCGAAAGCCGCGCCGCGCCGGTGAACTGTTCGGCGGTGGCAGAGGCCGCCACCGCGCTCCACGATCCGCCGATCGTTGCCAGCATCAGCGCCCCGCCCAGCGCCGCCGCCATGCCGCCGTGGATCATCAGCGGAAACAGCAAGACCGGCAACGCCGCCCCCGCCAGTGCGGTGGCAAGCATCAGCGGACGGCGCCCATAGCGATCGGACAGCGCGCCGGCCAGCGGGGTGACCACGATCACCATCAACGCGGCCAGCGTCGACAGCCACAGCGCCGCGCCCTCGCCCATCGTGCCCGATCCCACCAGATAGGCCGGCACATAGGTGATCCCCACGTAATAGCAGATCGACCCCATCGACGAGATCGAAAAGCCGCGCAGCACGCCGATCCGTTCGGCCCCCAGCGCGCGCGCCAAGGGATTGGCATCGAGCGTGCCATGCGCTTCACGATCAAGAAATTCGGGGCTTTCGGCCATGTTTGACCGCGCGATCCAGATCGTGCCGGCCAGTGCGGCGCCAATCGCAAAGGGCACCCGCCAGCCCCAGCTATCCAGCGCGGCCGGGGCGAACGACACCACCACCACCGCGCTGACCGCCGCCGCCAGCAGCGCGCCGACCTCGCTCGATGCCGATGCCAGCGACGCGATCAGCCCGCGCCGGGCTGGCGGCGCTCCTTCGACCAGATAGGCAACCACGCCGGTATATTCGCCGCCCACGGCAAAGGCCATGACACAGCGCAGGCCCAGCAGCAGCCAGCCCGCCAGGGGCCCCGCCACCGCGCGCGTCGGCAGGCACGCGGTCAGCGCCATGGCCACGGTCATCACCGCCATCGACACCATCATCGCGCGCCGCCGGCCGTGCCGATCGCCATAAATGCCCAACAGCACCGCGCCCAGCGGCCGCATCAGATAGGCGACCGCAAATCCTGCCAGCGCCAGCCCCAGCGACCCCTTGCCGCCGCCATAGAACACCCGCGCCAACACCGTGACGAAATAGAGGTACAGCGTGAAATCATACCATTCGACCACGGTCGACAGCGCGGCAATCGCCATCGATGCCCTTGCCACGGGCGAAACCTGCGTTGCGGAAAAAGGGGCTGGCTCGGTCACGTCGGTCTCCGCATGGGCTGATCACCCCGACGGTCTGCACCACACCGGGCCCGCCAGATTCGGAACAAGTGCCACTGCACCTTCGGGCAGGGCAAGCGTGTTGTTGGGCGATGCATCCGGATGGGCGCTTGCT
The DNA here is from genome assembly GCA_903832325.1 of uncultured Sphingomonadales bacterium. Taxonomy (GTDB): domain Bacteria; phylum Pseudomonadota; class Alphaproteobacteria; order Sphingomonadales; family Sphingomonadaceae; genus Novosphingobium. The sequence goes on from CAILBC010000020.1 coordinate 69,191, forward strand.
GCGTACCCCCCATTGTCACCTGCGCGACGATCGCAGCCCACCCACGGGCCGGCTCGCCACGACACCATCATGGGGAGATACGCATGCAATCTGTACATATTCCACGATCTGCCGCACGGCGCCGGGCCGCGGCGCTGTTCGCCGCACTGGGGCTGGCGCTGGGCTGGGCCCTGCCTGCCCTCGCCGATGACCAACCGGCCGCAGGGGGGCAGACCGATACGACAATGCCGGCACCTGAAATCCCGGCTGGGGGGCCCAGCCTGCTGCGCGATGGTGGCGCGCGCCTGCTGCTGACGGGCGGGGTTTCGACCATCGAAGGCGCTGCGGGCGGCGGGCTGGTGCCCTGGGCGCTGATCGGCGGCTATGGCGCGGCGCGCGAAGTCGGCATCCAGGCATTTGCCACCGGGGTCAGTTCCGAAGATTTCCGGCTCTACAGCTTTGGCGCGGCGGCCAATCTGGGCGATCGCATCGAACTGTCGCTGGCACGGCAGAATTTCCACTTGCGCGGCGTGGGCGCCGCCATCGGGCTGGGCAACGATTTCGTGATCAGCCAGACGATCATCGGCGCCAAACTGCGGCTGATCGGCAATGCGGTGCTCGATCAGAACACGCTGCTGCCGCAGATTTCGGTGGGTGCGGAGCACAAGATCAACGACGATACGGTGGTCGTCGGCGGCGTGCTGGGGCTGAAACGCGCCGATACCGATTTCTATCTGGCCGCGACCAAGCTGTTTCTCGGCCAGAACCTGCTGCTGAACACCACGCTGCGGCTGACCCGCGCCAACCAGTACGGTATTCTCGGCTTTGGCGGGCTGGGCGGCAAAGGCATGGCCTACAAGCCCGAATTCGAAGGATCGGCGGCCTATCTGCTGACGCGCAAGCTGGCGATCGGCGGCGAACTGCGCACCAAGCCGAACCGGCTGGAAGGCGCGCTGGGCGGAACGACCTTCCGCGAAGACGCCGCCTATGACGCCTTTGCCGCCTGGGCGGTGGGCCGCCACTTGTCGATTACCGCCGCCTATGCCGGGCTGGGCAAGATCGCGCTGCGCAACCAGCACGCCGCCTATTTGTCGCTTCAGGCCGGTTTCTGATCCCCCCCCTTTTATCGAAGGAATTTCCCATGAGCCTTGTTCTTGCCCTGGCCCTGATGGCCGCCCCTGCAACCGCGGATGCCATGCCGATGGAGCATTATCCCACGCTGCCCCATGTCGGCGGCGCGGATCACACCTTCACCGAATTCGGCGGCAAAGACGGCCTGACCGCGCTGATGGACGATGCCATGGCGCGCTGGCTGCGCAACCCGCGCACGCGGCCCTTTTTCGCCAATGCCGATCAGGCGCGGATCAAGCACTTGCTGGTCGAACAGATCTGCGTCGTGCTCAATGGCCCCTGCACGTATGAAGGGCGCAGCATGGCCGAGGCACATCGCGGGCTGAACGTCACCCAGGGCGCGTTCTATGCGCTGGTGGAGGAACTGCAGATCGCCATGAATGGCCGCCATATCCCGTTCAGCGCGCAAAACCGCCTGCTTGCCGCGCTCGCGCCGATGCACAAAGATGTCATAACGCACTGATCCGCAGATTTTTTCATTCACTCTGCATCCGTCGCTCCGGTCCCGGCGTATAGTGGGGTTCAGGATCGATGGAGGCAGTGTGAAACCGATCGGCATGGCAGTGCGGCACGAAACCGGCTTACCCAACGCAGGCAGACATTTTCGGCGCGACCTTTTGGCCCAGGTCCCTCCCTGTGGCGGGCGCGCCGTCTGCCTGCGCCCTGCACCGCTGCCGCCGCGCCGCCCACAGCGCGACGGCAGCGGGCTTTTTGCCGGAGCAGCGCAATGACCCTGATGCAGGAACCACCCGCAGGGCAGCGCAACGGCCTGCCCGAATACCTCGAACGGGTCAGCCGCGGCGATCGTGAGGCCTTTGCCGCGCTCTATCGCCAGACCGCGCCGCGCATGTTCGGCATCTGCCTGCGCATGCTCGATACCCGGCACGAGGCCGAAGAGACGCTGCAGGACGTATACCTGACGGTGTGGCGCAAGGCTGGCCAATTCGACCCCGAACGCGGATCGGCGATGACCTGGCTGGCCACGATCGCGCGCAACCGCGCGCGCGACCGGCTGCGCACCCGCACCGCCGCGCGCGAAGACCCGATCGCGCTCGACGATGATTGGGCCGATGCCGCGCCCAATGCCGAAGATCTGGCCCTCGCCGGCGATGACAGCGCGCGCGTGCACCGCTGCCTGGGCACATTGGAACCGGTGGACCAACGCCTGATCCGCACCGCGTTTTTCGATGGCGCGACTTATACCCAGCTTGCCGCCCGCGCCGCACGCCCGCTCGGCACGATAAAAAGCCGCATCCGCCGCGCGCTGGTGCGGCTGAAGGAATGCCTGGCATGACCGATACCGAAATTCCGGAAGCGACCGATCCCGATATCCTGGCCGCCGAACTGGCGTTTGGCCTGCTCGACGATGCCGAAGCCGGCCCGGCGCTGCGCCTGCTGGCGCGCGACACGGCGTTTCAGGCGCTGCACGATCGCTGGCTGGGCTATGCGCTGGCGCTGTTTGCCAGCACTGCCGAAGACCCGCCCGAATGGATATGGCGCGCAATCGAACGGCAATTGCCCGCCAACGACACGATGGACCAGCTGAACCGCCGCGTTGCGCGCTGGCGCTTTGCCGCGCTGGCCGCGAGTGTCGCGCTGCTGGTTACCACAGGTGGCGGCGCGCTGTGGCTGGGCAGCAGCGCCGTTCCGCACCCGGCCGAGGCCCCGCAGACCATCGCGCAAGCCCCTGCTCCTGCCGCACCAATGGTGGCGATGTTGCAGGGCAAGGCCGGCGTGGTCAGCGTGGCATTCGACCAGACCGCCGGAACGCTGACCGTTTCGAACGGAAAGCTGGGCCTCGATGCCCGGCACACCGCGCAACTGTGGGTAATCCCCGCCGATGGCGTGCCGCGTTCGCTGGGCGTGCTGCCCGCCGATCGCCCGGTCTGGCGCACTGCCCCCGGCACGACGGCCGGCCTGCTGAACACAGCGGCCACGATCGCCGTCTCGGTCGAACCGCTGGGCGGCTCCCCCACCGGCCTGCCCACCGGCCCGGCAATCCTGACCGGAAAACTGATGCAGGCCGGGTAACCCGGGCACCCACCCGAAATCCTCCCCGGACCGGGGAGGGGGACCATGCGCAGCATGGTGGAGGGGCCTGGCGACCGGGCGCAGAAGTGTAACCGGAACAGGGCGCCGTTTGCGCAATCCGGCGCCACCCATCCACCAGCCATGCTCGTCCCCCTTCCCCGTTTCGGGGAAAATCAGCGTCGCCCGGTTTATTCCTCGCCCATGCGCAGTGCGGCGATGAAGGCTTCCTGCGGGATTTGCACGCTGCCGTATTCGCGCATGCGCTTTTTGCCTTCCTTCTGCTTTTCCAGCAGCTTTTTCTTCCGGCTGATGTCGCCGCCATAGCATTTGGCGGTCACATCCTTGCGCAACGCGGCAATCGTTTCGCGCGCGATCACTTTGGCGCCGATCGCGGCCTGGATCGGGATCTTGAACATGTGCCGGGGGATCAGGTCTTTCAGCCGCTCGACCAGCCCGCGCCCGCGCGCATCGGCCTGGCTGCGGTGGACGATCATCGATAGTGCATCGACCGGCTCGTTGTTCACCAGGATGTTCATCTTGACCAGATCGCCTTCGCGCAGGCCGATCTGTTCATAGTCAAAACTGGCATAGCCACGGCTGATCGATTTCAGCCGGTCATAGAAATCGAACACCACTTCGTTCAGCGGCAATTCGTAATTCACCTGGGCGCGGCCGCCGACATAAGTCAGCCCGGTCTGGATGCCGCGGCGATCCTGGCACAGTTTCAGAATAGAGCCCAGATATTCGTCCGGGGTATAGATCGTCGCCTTGATCCACGGTTCTTCCATGCTGTCGATCCGCACCGGATCGGGCATGTCGGACGGATTGTGCAGTTCCTGGGTCGATCCATCGGTCATTGTCAGGCGATAGACCACCGACGGCGCGGTGGTGATCAGATCGAGATCATATTCGCGGCTCAGCCGTTCCTGGATGATTTCCAGATGGAGCAGGCCGAGAAATCCGCAGCGAAAGCCAAAGCCGAGCGCCGCGCTGGTTTCCATTTCAAAGCTGAAGCTGGCATCGTTCAGCCGCAATTTGCCGATCGAATCGCGCAGTTTTTCAAAATCGGCGGCGTCTGTCGGGAACAGCCCGCAAAACACCACCGGCTGCACTTCCTTGAAGCCGGCCAGCGCCTCGGTCGCGCCGCCTTTCACGGTGGTGATCGTATCACCCACGCGTGCCTGCGCCACTTCCTTGATCTGCGCGGTGATAAAGCCCACTTCGCCGGGCCCGAGTTCGGCCAGTTGTTCGATCTTTGGCCGCATGCAGCCCACGCGATCGACCAGATGTTCGGTATCGCCGGCCATGAACCGGATCTGCAACCCCTTGCGCAACACCCCGTCGATCACGCGCACCAGAATGACCACGCCGAGATAGGGGTCATACCAGGAATCGACCAGCATCGCCTTCAACGGCGCGTTGCGATCGCCCATTGGCGCAGGGATGCGGGTCACGATCGCTTCGAGCACTTCGGCAATGCCGATGCCCGATTTGGCGCTGGCCAGCACCGCATTGCTGGCATCGAGCCCGATCACGTCCTCGATCTGCGCGCGAACCCGTTCGGGCTCGGCCGCGGGCAGATCGATCTTGTTGATCACCGGCACGATTTCGTGGTCGTGCTCGATCGATTGATAGACATTGGCGAGCGTCTGCGCCTCAACCCCTTGCGCGGCGTCCACCACCAGCAGCGCGCCCTCGCACGCGGCCAGGCTGCGGCTGACTTCATAGGCAAAGTCGACGTGCCCGGGGGTGTCCATCAGATTGAGCTGATACGTCAGCCCGTCCTTCGCCGGATAGTCCAGCCGCACGGTCTGCGCCTTGATGGTGATGCCGCGTTCGCGCTCGATATCCATGTTGTCGAGCACCTGGGCCGACATCTCGCGCTCCGACAGGCCGCCGGTGAACTGGATCAGGCGGTCGGCCAGAGTCGATTTGCCATGGTCGATATGGGCAATGATGGAAAAATTGCGGATCAGCGCGAGGTCGGTCATGTGCGGCGCGTTAGCAGCGTGTCAGCCCGCTGTCATCATGTGCCCGCTGTCATCTTGTCTGTACCGGTACCGGCCTGCACCTGAGGACAGGTCCGCTACCCGGCGCGGCGCTGCCCGGCCTCTACCGTTATCCCCGCAGGCAGCAGCGGCGCGCGGCGCGAGCGCCCGGCGCTGATGATCGCGATGCGGCCATCGTCATCCAGTTCCAGCGGCTGCGAAAATTCCACGCCCATGCGTTCTTCATCGCACCAGCGCACCGTGGCGTTGACCGTCTGGCCATCGGCGAGATGGATATTGAACACCGTGCCCGCAGGCACATCGCGCACCCCTTCGATCAAGGCGCCAGACTGGCTGATATTGCGCACATTGGCGTCATAGCGGTGCCCGCCATGTTCCAGCACCACGCGGCGCAGCAGCGATTGGCGCAGCGCCCGCGCCGCGCGCGGCCCCCGTGCGATCGCAACCAGCCCGCTGCCCAGCCGGTCAATCGCGGCCGTGGCCGACAGCGGCCGTTCATAGATATAGCCCTGAACATGGCTGCATCCGAGCAGCCGCACCAGATCGAGCTCGTCCAGCGTTTCCACCCCTTCGGCGGTGGTTTCCATGTTCAACGCCTCGGCCAGGCTGACAATCGAGGCGATGATCGCGCCGTTGCGGCTGCCCGGCTGGGTGGCCCCGCGCACAAACGACTGGTCGATCTTGATTTTGTCGAACGGCGCCTTTTTCAGATAGCCGAGCGAGGAATAGCCGGTGCCGAAATCATCCAGCGCCAGCCGCACGCCAATGCGTTTCAGCGACCGGAACATGGCATCGGTGCCGGCATCGTCGTTGATGAACACGCTTTCGGTGATTTCCAGCTCCAGCCGGTCGGGATCGACCCCCGATGCGGCCAGCGCCCCGGTCACGATGCCGGGCAGCGCGGGATTGGCAAATTGCAGCGGCGACACATTCACCGCCACGCGCACATTGGCCGGCCATTTCGCCAGATCGGCGCAAGCCTGGCGCAGCGCCCATTCGCCGATCTGCGCGATCAGCCCGGTATCTTCGGCCACCGGGATGAACCGGCTGGGCGAAATGAAGCCGTGTTCGGGATGGTTCCAGCGCAGCAGCGCCTCAAACCCGGTGATCTTTTCCGTCGCGGTCTGCACCACCGGCTGATAATAGAGCTGCAACTGGCCGGCGCCCAGCGCATCGCGCAGGTCTTCTTCCATCTGCCGCCGTTCCTCGGCATCGCTGTGCAGGTCCGAGGCATAGAAATGGAACCGCCCGCGCCCGCCATCCTTGGCCGCATACAGCGCCAGATCGGCATTGCGGATCAGCGCCTCGCTGGTCACGCCATCATCGGGGGCGATGGCAATGCCCACCGACGCCCCGATCATCACCCGGCTGCCATCGAGCACATAGGGCTGCGACACGCTTTCGATCACATGCGCGGCAATCTGCGCCAGCATCGGCCGTTCGATCCGCCCGGGCAGGATGATCTGGAATTCATCGCCGCCCAGCCGCCCGACCCGGCCCGCCGCGCCCACGCCGCGTTCCAGCCGCTGCGCCACCTGTTTCAGCAACTGGTCGCCACAGGGGTGGCCCAGCGTATCGTTGACTTGTTTAAACCGGTCGAGATCAATCAGGAACACCGCACAGGCGCGTTGGCGCATCTGCGGCGCAACCAGGATCTTTTCCAGCGATTGCGACATGAAAAACCGGTTTGACAGCCCGGTCAGCGAATCGAAATGCGCCAGGCGTGACACATGTTCCTGCGTACGGCGTTTTTCGGTGAGATCGGCGCCCGATCCGCGAAACCCCTGGAAATTGTCGAACGTGTCATAGATCGGCCGGCCGGTGATCGCCCACCAGCGTTCCTCTTCGCGCGTCGCGGCGCGCACCACCAGATCGCTGAAGCTTGATCGCGCCGACAAGTGAAACGTCAGCGTGCGTTCGCCCCGGCTGCCCGATTGCGCGCCAGGCTGCCCCCCCGGCATGGCCGCACCCGGCATCGCGCCGGCATGCCCGGTGGTGCCGTCTTCGGGCAGGAACAGATCGATCAGCGGGCGCCCCGCCAGGTCTTCGGCCGTGCGGCCCAGCAATTCGGCCACCGTGGCCGAAATATACAGGATATTGCCGCGCCGGTCGGTTTCCCAGAACCAGCCCTGCCCGGTCTCTTCGAAATCAGCGAGGATTTCCTGCGCGCGGGTCTGTTCGCGTTCGTCATCGCGCAGCCGGCGATATTCGGCCATGTCGATTTCGTGCTGGCGGGCATAGGCAAGGCTGCCGATCGCGGCGCCGATGATCATCGCCAGCACCCCGCCAATCGGCGAGACCACGCATGTCACCGCCGACCACATCGCCACTTGCCCGGCCATCAGCCCGGCCAGCCGGCCCGACTGGATCGTGGTGGCCAGCAGCGCCACGCTGACCAGCACCGCCAGCGCCTGAAGCCACGGCACGCTGCCGCCCTGCGCCCAGTGCGCAATGCCCCAGCCATAGCCGAACATCGGCAGCACGATCATCCCGGCCATCATCGCCACGCGCGGCCGGGTGCCCAGCAGGCCATGATCGATCCGGTTGACCGCCAGCGCCGACAGCGTGGCAAGCACCGAAATCCCCGCCACCAGCGGCGACAGCGCATCGGCGAACGCGGCATTGGCCAGCGCGATCACCACCACGCCCAGGCCCATCGGCGCGGCAATGTGCCACCATTCGGGCGCGACCAGACTGCGCAGCAGCGAACCGCCAAACAGAAACCCATTGCCGGCGCGGTCCTGCGCCACGGTATCGCCGCGTTCACGACGAATACGGCTGCGCGCAAAGCCCTTGGCCCGCGCGGCGCCCACCGTATCGCCCTGTTGCACTTTTCCCGAATTCATCCGGGCCTGCATGGCCCCGCGCACTTTGAAAAAGGGTTAAGTGCGCACCCATTCTGGCGGCAGAATTTCGCGGTTTGCGGCAATTCCGGGCCAATGCCGGGGTAAAAGGCAAAATCCGGTCGGTTCCGGCGCAAACGTTGTCCCGCAACGGCACAAGCATGGATTTGCGCATGCGTGGTGGCGGCCGGGACGAATGCGCGGTATGGCCCGGGCCATGGACACCCGCACGGATCACCCTGCCGACACGCCCGAAGATGCCCACGATGCGTCCCGGCACAAGCCTGCGTCCACCGCCACGTTTGCGATGGTCGGCGCGGGGGGGCGCCGGCTGCGCGTGGGCCAGTGGCACGCCGATGCCCCCGGCACGCCGCTGGTGGTGCTGAACGGCATCGGCATGAACATCGAAATGCTGGAACCGGTGGCGCGCCAATGCCCCGGGCGGCGGGTGATCAGCATCGACATGCCGGGCATCGGCCGTTCGCCCGATCCGGTGTTTCCCTATACCATTCCGCAAATTGCGCTGACGCTGGCGGCGCTGCTCGATCGGCTGAAAATCGATGTGGTGGACATGCTGGGCATCAGCTGGGGCGGCGCGGTGGCGCAGCAATTCGCGTTTCAGCATCGCGCACGCACGCGCCGGCTGGTACTGGCCGCCACGGCCGCGGGCAATGTGATGATCCCCGGCCAGACCGGCCCGGGGCTTGGCCTGCTGCTTGATCCGGCGGAATATACCATGGAGCGGCTGCTGCGCCGCAATCTGGCCACGCTGTACAACGGCGGCGGATCGGGCCGGGTTTCACTCAACGCCGCCACCGCACCTTCGCCGCTGGGCTGGGCGTGCCAGCTTGGCGCCTTTGCCGCCTGGAACAGCGCGCCGGTGCTGCCGCTGCTGGCGCTGCCAGTGCTGATCATGGCCGACAGCGATGATCAGCTGGTGCCGGTGGCCAATGCCCACGTGCTGCACAATGCCATTCCCGGCAGCCGGTTGCAGCTGTTTGAAGGCGGCGGCCACTTGTTCATGCTGTCGCGCCCCGCAGGCTTTGCCCGGGTGCTCAATGCCTTTCTCGACGAACAGGCCACGGGCGAGGAACACCGCGCTGCCTGACCGGCAGAGCCAAACGCTTTACCCTGTTGACTGGACCCTGTTGACTGGGCCCTGTTGACTGAACCGTGCCTTTCATGGCTTAATCACCCGGTTAACGGATAGCGGGCGCGAACCAAACCCAACAGCGCCGGCACCGGGGAGAGCACAGCCATGGCCCACGCCGACCACACCTCCTATGACCTGATTCTGCGCGGCGGCACGATTGTCGATGGCACCGGCGCGCCCCGGTTCACCGGTGATATTGCCATTCGCGATGGCCTGATTGCCGCCGTGGGCACGGTTTCCGGCAGCGCGGCGCGCGAAATCGCGGTGCACGGCCTGGTCGTTGCGCCGGGCTGGGTGGATATCCACACGCATTACGATGGCCAGGCCACGTGGGACGCGGAAATGGCGCCCTCATCGTGGCACGGTGTTACCACCGCGATCATGGGCAATTGCGGCGTGGGCTTTGCGCCTGCCGCGCCCGATCGGCACCAGTGGCTGATCGGCCTGATGGAAGGGGTGGAGGATATCCCCGGCACCGCGCTGACCGAAGGGATTTCGTGGGAATGGGAAAGCTTTCCCGAATATCTCGACGCGCTGGAACGCCGCCCGCGCAGCATCGATATCGGCACCCACGTGCCGCATGGCGCGGTGCGCGCCTATGTGCTGGGTGATCGCGAACGGCCCGGCGCCGTGCCGACCGAGGCCGATATTGCCGCCATGGCGACAATTGTCGAACAGGGCATGCGCGCCGGCGCGCTGGGTTTTTCGACCAGCCGCACGGTGATCCACAAATCGATCGACGGCGAAGTCGTGCCCGGCACCACCGCCACCGCCGAAGAACTCGTGGCGATCGGGCGCGCGATGGGCCGCGTCGGCCATGGCGTGTTCGAACTGGCCAGCGATCTGCGCCCCGAATGGCGGGAATTCGACTGGATGGGCACGGTCAGCCGCGAAACCGGGCTGCCGGTGGTCTTTGCCGCGCTGCAATCAATCGCCCGCGAAACCACGCTGGACGATCAGATTGCGGAAATGGAGCGGCAGAACGCCGCCGGCGCGCGGATCATCGCGGCCATCGCGCTGCGCGGCAATGGCGTGATCATGGGCTGGCGCGGCACGGTGCACCCGTTCCGGTTCCGCCCGAGCTGGTTCGCGATCGAGGCGCTGCCCTGGGACGAACAGCTGGCACATCTGCGCGATCCGGCGTTTCGCGCCACGCTGCTGGCAGAGCCCAACCTGTTTCCCGAAAGCGATATCGTCCACCTTTATCGCGCGCTGACCGAAGGGTGGGACCGGCTTTACGAAATGGACCCCGATTTCGATTACGAACCCCAGGCGCCGGCCAGCATTGCCGCGCGCGCCGCAGCCAAAGGCGTGACCCCGGCCGAATATGCCTATGACCTGATGACCGCGGACGATGGCACCGGGTTCATCTATCACCCGATTCTCAATTACGCCGATGGCAATCTCGATTTCCTCGAAAAGCTGCAGGCGCGCGACGATTGCGTCAATTCGCTCAGCGATGGCGGCGCGCATTGCGGCACGATCTGCGATGCCGCATCGCCCACGTTCATGCTGCAACACTGGGTGCGCGATCGCAAACGCGGCGGGCGCCTTACGCTGGAGGCCGCGGTAAAGCGGCAAAGCCACGATACCGCGCGGCTTTACGGTCTTGATGATCGCGGCGTGATCGCGCCGGGCACGCTGGCCGATCTCAACGTGATCGATTTCGAGCACTTGCAGCTTGAACAACCATGGCTGGCATTCGACCTGCCTGCCGGGGGCAAGCGTTTGCTGCAGCGCGCGCAAGGCTATCGCTATACCATCAAATCGGGCACGATCACGTTCGAGGATGGCCGCTGGACCGGTGCCACACCGGGCGGCGTGCTGCGCGGGCCCCAGCGCGCGGCCCTGCTCGAAGCGGCGGAATAGGCGCCCCGGTTTCGGAGTTGATGGCCGGGAGGGTCAGGCCGGGCGGGTTCAGGCCGCGCGCCTGGCCCCGGAAGCCACCCGCTCCCCCCGAAACGCGCGCACTTGTCCTTTCAGCGCGTCGGCGGCGGTGGCAAGGTTGCGCGCCGCGGCCGTCGCCTGTTCCACCATGGCGGCATTGTGCTGGGTCATGACGTCAAGCTCGCTGACGGTTTCGCGCACTTCGCGGATCTGATCGGCCTGTGCGCGCGCGGTCGTGGCAATCGTGCTGGCCAGATCGGCAATATCGCCAACTTTGCTGACGATCCGGCCAAACGTGTCGCCCGTCTGCCCGACCATGTGCACCCCGCGTTCGACCTGGGCGGCGCTCGCGCCGATCAGCTTCTTGATATCGAGCGCGGCATCGGCCGATCGCTGGGCAAGCGCGCGCACTTCGGTGGCCACCACGGCAAAACCGCGCCCCGCATCGCCCGCGCGGGCCGCTTCGACCCCGGCATTGAGCGCCAGCAGATTGGTCTGGAATGCGATGCCGTCGATCACCGCGATGATCTTGCCGATTTCCTGCGCCGAACGGTGAATGTCGGTCATCGCGGTCACGGCCTCGTCCACCACCGTACCGCCGGCGCGGGCATCTTCGTGCGCGGCCTGAATCGCCGCATACATCTGCGCAGCATCGCCCGCGGTCTGCCCCACACTGCTGGCCAGCCCGGTCATCGCGGCAGAGGCTTCTTCCAGGCTGGCGGCCTGATGCTCGGTGCGCATCGCCAGATCGTCGGAGGCCTGGCGGATTTCGCGCGCGCCGCTGTCAACCTGGCTTGCGCTTTCGGCCACATTGCCCAGCACGGCGCTGACTTTGGCCCGCATCGCCTCGAAATCGCGCTGCAGGTTTTCAAATCCGGGCGGCAGAGTGCGCAGGCTGGTGGCAAAATCCCCTTCGGTCATGGCGTGCAGCGCTTCGCCCAATTGCGCGATCACCGCCTCGCGGCGTTCGGCCTCGGCCTTGAAATAGGCGCCCAGCGCGCCGTCCATGTCCAGCAGCGCCATTTTGATCAGAGTGCCAACGGTCTTGCCCAGCGGCGCGCCCAAGGGCCCGAACGATTGCCGCGCCAGCCCCTGCACCATGTCATCAAGCACTGCGGCATAGCCGCCGATGTACCAGTGCATCTCAAGCCCGACCCGCGCATGGATCAGGCCGATCGCTTCGGCCGCTTCCATCTGGCGCGCATCGGGCGCGGCGGAAAACATCCGGCCCCAATGTTCGACCTGTTTGGACCGCGCGTGATCGATGGACCGTTGCGAGGAAAACATGGCCGCGGTGGCCGGCTGCGCGCCGATCCGGCGATAGAGCCCGTCAAGCGCGCGGGCGCTGTGGCGCTGCAAGATCCTTGCGATCCGGCCAAAACGCGCAAAATCGCTGCTGTTCAGCCCGAAAAAGGCGGTCTTTTCGGCGATTGTCGGCGCGCCGGTTGGCGCATGCGCGCCGCTTTGCTGCGCCGTTGCGATCCGGGCCCCGGAAAACGTTTTGGCCATGTCGCTGAAATCCCTGCTGTGGTACGCACTTGGTATATCACGCAGGTTTGAAGGAACCCTCCGCAGCGGATAGGCTAAATCGCTTAACCAAGGGCAGTATTTCGCCGGGGCATCAGGCGCCCCGGCCGGTCACACGCGCATCGGCATCAGGACATAGAGCGCGGGCGATTTTTCATCCTTGCGGATCAGCGTCGGCGCGCTGGCATCGGCCAGGTGCAGTTCGACCAGATCGCCATCGATCTGGCTGAGGATGTCTTTCAGGTAATTGGCATTGAACCCGATTTCAAAGCCGGCCGCGCGATAGTCGGCGGGCACTTCTTCGGCGGCGGTGCCGTTGTCGGGGCTGGTGACCGACAGCGTGACACGGTCGGTATCGAGCGCCATTTTCACCGCGCGGGTCTTTTCCGTGGCGATTGTTGCCACGCGGTCAACCCCCTCGAAAAAGGCGCGCGGGTCCAGCCGCAGCAGCTTGTCATTGCCGGTCGGGATCACCCGGCTGTAATCGGGGAACGTGCCATCGATCAGCTTGCTGGTCAGCACCACGCCGAATTCGCCGCCCAGCGTGAACCGCACTTTGCTCGCCGAAAGATCGACCAGCACGGCGGTATCGAGCACGTCTTCAAGCAGTTTGCGCAGTTCGCCCACGCATTTGCGCGGGATGATCACGTCGGGCATGCCTTCGGCGCCTTCGGGCCGCGCCAGCGTGAAACGGGCCAGCCGGTGGCCGTCGGTTGCGGCGGCCTTCAGCACATCATCGCTGACATGCAGGAAAATGCCGTTGAGGTAATAGCGGGTTTCTTCGGTGGAAATGGCAAAACGCGTGCGGTCGATCAGTTCGGCCAGCGTGCGCGCGGGAATTTCAAAGCTGGTGGGCAGATCGCCTTCGACAATCACCGGAAAATCGTCGCGCGGCAGCGTGGGCAGCTGAAACCGGCTGCGCCCGGCCTTTACCACCATGCGGTTGTCCGCGGTTTCCAGGCTGACTTGCGATCCGTCCTGCAATTTGCGCGCGATGTCGAACAGCAGGTGCGCCGAAACGGTGATCGCGCCGGGCACTTCGACCATGACCGCGGGCATCGATTCGATCACCTGCAAATCAAGATCGGTCGCCATCAGCTTTACCGTGCCGTCGGCCGCCGCATCGATCAGCACGTTTGACAGAATCGGGATCGTGTTGCGCCGTTCCACCACCGATTGCACGTGGGACAAACAGCGCAGCAGGGTCGCGCGTTCGATGGTCGCCTTCATTCTCGTCTCGATCCCTCGGTCATGCCATCCGGGCCGGGTCAGGCAGCGGGCGGGCCCGCACCTGTCCGACCCACCTGCGAAGCGCCGTTGCGCGCGGAATCGCGCAAGGCGTGGAGCGGTTTCGGACCACCTTCCATAACCGCGCGGGATACCTGTGCAAGCACGCACAGCAGGCAAAGGCGCGAAGCTGTGCATAAAATGCAGCAAAGCGCCGGAGTCGGGCGGAGCCGGGCCCGCTGGCCACCATCGCACGGCGATAAGTAAAACTGCGTAACTCTAATCCAGGTCGCGCAGCGCGTCGAACATCTGCGCGGTGGCGATGATCCAGGCGTTGATCAGGCCCCAGCCATCGGCGCTGATCCGCGCCGGATCGTGCCCTGCGCCGGCCATTGCGGCGGTCACCCGGCGCAAATCGCCCTCGGTTACCTTTTCCGCCGGATTGTTGGCATTGCCCGGGCCGATATCGAGCGCCTGGTCGATCAATGCCGAAGGCAGACCCATCGCCGCCAGCCGTTCATCGATCACATCGCGCCCCATGCGCCCGATGACATAGCCATAATAGGCATCGCGCTGCTTTGGCGTCAGAAACTGGTCTTCGGCACAGCGATCGGTCAGCGCGCGCACCGCATCGAGCGTTTCGCGCCCGCGATCGGGATCGCGGCTGATAATCACATCGGCAATCCGCGCATCCAGCCCCGCGGGCGCGGCCTGCAACGCGCAGGCCAGTGCCTCGGGCGGGCGGGCCTGCGCCGTGCCCCCGGCCAGCAGACCCGCAAGCGCTGCCAAAACAACCGGCAGGGCAACTGGCCGGCAGGTGCGCATGATCAGGACAGCATCGCCATGCCGCCGTTCACATGCAGCGTCTGCCCGGTCACATAGCCGGCCTCGCGGCTGGCGAGATAGGCCACTGCCGCGCCGATATCGCCGCCTTCGCCCATCCGCCCCATCGGAATGCGCGCATTCAGCGCATCCTTTTGCGCATCGGGCAGCCCGTCGGTCATCGCCGTGCGGATAAAGCCCGGCGCCACGCAGTTCACCGTGATCCCCCGGCTGGCCAGTTCCTGGCCCAGCGATTTCGACATGCCGACCAGCCCGGCCTTTGCCGCGGCATAGTTGACCTGCCCCGGATTGCCGGTGGCGCCGACCACGCTGGTGATGGTGATGATGCGGCCATGGCGCGCCTTCATCATCGGGCGGGCCGCAGCGCGCATCAGGCGAAACGCCGCCTCGAGATTCACGCGGATCACCTGGTCCCAGTCTTCGTCCTTCATCCGCATGATCAGGCTGTCACGCGTGATCCCGGCATTGTTGACCAGAATGTCCACTTTGCCCAGCGTATCGATCGCCGCGGGCACGAGGTGTTCCACCGATTCCGCCTGCGACAGATCGCACGTTATCTCGACATGATCATGGCCATAGGTGTCGTTCAGTTCATCGCGAAACGCGCGAAGCTTCGCCGCATTGGTGCCCGACAGCGCCAGCCGCGCGCCCTGCCGCGCCAGCGCATGGCAAATCGCCGAACCGATGCCCCCGGCAGCCCCGGTAACCAGCGCGGTCTGCCCGGTCAGGTCGAAAAGACGGTGGTCCATGGTCTTACAGCTCCTTCAGCAGCATTTCGATATCGGCCATCGACACCACGCTGGTGATCGAAACATCGGCCACGCTGCGCGCAATCATCGGCCCCAGCACTTTGCCGCCCAGTTCGATGAACTGTTCAACGCCGGCATCGCGCATGGCCATTGCGCTTTCGCGCCAGCGCACCCGCCCGGTCACTTGTTCCACCAGCAGCCGGGCCACTTCGGCCGGATCAGTTACCGGCGCGGCGGTCACATTGGCAAACAGCGCCACGGTCAGCGCGCGCGGCGGCGTTTCGGCCAGCGCCTGCGCCATGGCATCGGCGGCGGGCTGCATCAGCGGGCAATGGAATGGCGCCGAAACCGGCAGCAGCACGCCACGTTTGATGCCATGGTCCTTCACCATCGCCACCGCGCGGTCGATCGCGGCCTTGTGCCCCGACAGCACGACTTGCGTCGGATCGTTGTCATTGGCCACGGTGCAGACTTCGCCTTGCGCCGCGGCTGTGGCCAGCGCAGTCGCCTTTTCGATATCCGCGCCCAGCAGCGCGGCCATCGCGCCCACGCCCACCGGCACGGCGGCCTGCATCGACTGCCCGCGCAGTTTCAGCAGGCGCGCGGTATCGGCCAGGCTGAAAGCGCCGGCGGCGCACAGCGCGGTATATTCGCCCAGGCTGTGCCCGGCGACAAAATCGGCCCGGTCGGCCAGCGCCATGCCGCCTTCACGCTCCAGCACGCGCAGCATGGCAATGGCATGCGCCATGATCGCCGGCTGCGCGTTTTCGGTCAGAGTCAGCTGGTCTTCGGGCCCTTCGGCCATGATGCGGAACAGTTTCTGCCCCAGCGCATCATCCACTTCCTCGAAAACTTCGCGCGCCACGCGGCTGGCCGCGGCCAGTTCCACGCCCATGCCGACTTTCTGGCTACCCTGTCCCGGAAAAACGAATGCTCGCATCGGTCTTGTCTCTCCTTGCGCTCTTGCCGCGCGCTTATTGGCCTTCCTGCCGCTCGGCAAGCCCGAACGGCACGATCCTGTTGGCGGCATCGTGGCCGATATCGGCCTGGCCCAGCCAGGCAATGCCCTGCCGGTCGCACCAGTCGCGCGCCATCGCCGACGGCTCCATGCCGAACGGGCGGTCGTTTTCCGGCACATCGCTGATCCGGCCCAGCCTGATCCCCGCCACCCCCTGCGCCGCCAGCGCGGTGGTCACATGAAAAAGCAGGCGGTCAACCGCGTAGTGATATTCGGCCACTTCCTCCAGCAGCACAACATGCCCGCGCAGATCGGGCATCAGCGGCGTGCCCACCAGCATCGCCAGCGTCATCAGATTGAACGCCGCCACCGGGCGATGGTCGATCCCGGGCTCTTCGCCCGAACGGTCACCGCTCAGCCAGGCCAGCACCCGGCGCACCGCCCGATCACCCCCGGCGCGGCGGATATCCGCAGGCATCGGCGCATGAACCGGGCGGCCCACACCCGCGCGATAGAGCCCGCCCAGCATCGTGCCGGCGTCGGAATAGCCCAGATAGAGCTTGCCCTTTGCCGCCGGGCCCAATCCTGCCGAGTTCAGCGCCGCAATCGCTGCCCCCGCCATGCGCACCGCGCCATAGCCACCACGCGCAAACCACACCGCATCGCAATCGGGATCGCTGGCGCATTCCACAAAGGCATCGCGCCGCAGCGCATCGGGCCCGGCAAAATGCCCGTGCACGGCAAAGCACTGCGGATGGAAATCGAGCGTGATCCCCGGAAAATCGGCCGCCAACGCCAGCACCCGCTGCGCATCATCGCGGGACAACGGGGTGGATGGAGCGCAAAGGCGAACACGCATGATTGCCGGGCATAGGCGATTGGCCGCCTTGCGCAAGTCTGGACTGAACAGGCCAATGCTGTAGGAACAGCCGCACCATGACCCAGCCTGCCGACCTGATCGCCCGCAACCTGACAGCACACCCGTGGTTCTTCTGCGGCATTGGCGGATCGGGCATGCTGCCGCTGGCGCTGATCCTGCGCGGGCTGGGCGCAACCGTCGCCGGGTCCGACCGCAGCCGCGATCAGGGCCGCACGCCGGAAAAATTCGCCTGGCTGGAATCGCTGGGCATCACGCTCCACCCGCAAGACGGCAGCGGCATCGTTGCGCCCGGCCAGGTGCTCGTCGCCTCGGCCGCGATCGAAGACAGCGTGCCCGAAGTGGCGGCGGCGCGGGCGCTGGGCCTGGCGCGGCTGTCGCGCGCCGATCTGCTGGCCGCGCTGTTCAACCGCGCCGCCCGCCCGATCGCGGTGGCCGGCACCAGCGGCAAATCGACCGTGACCGGCATGATCGGCTGGATCCTGACCGAAGTCGGGCGCGATCCGACCATCATGAACGGCGCGGTGATGAAGAATTTCGTCGCGCCCGACACCCCCTTTGCGTCGGCCCGCGTGGGCCAGGGCGATGATTTCGTGGCCGAAGTGGATGAAAGCGACGGGTCGATCGCGCTTTATCGCCCCGCCATCGGCGTGCTCGGCAATGTCAGCCTGGATCACAAGAGTCTCGACGAACTGCGTGTGCTGTTTGGCGATTTCGTCGCGCGCTGCGGGGCAATCGCGATCAACGCCGACGATGCCGAAAGCATGGCGCTGGCCCCGCGCGGGCGCGCCACGCTGACGTTTGGCATGGGCCCGGACGCGGTGATCGCCGCCGATCCCGCCTCAATCCGCGAAACACCAACCGGCATCGCGGCCACGGTGATCGACCGGCGCTGCGGTGCGCGCCACGATCTGGCGCTGATTGTGCCGGGCAGGCATAATCTGATGAACGCATTGGCCGCGCTGGCCGGCGCAGACCTGGCCAGGGTACCGCTGGCGCTCGCGATCGCTGCGCTGGGCCGCTTTGCCGGGCTGGCACGGCGGTTCGATATTGTCGGCACCAGCGCCGGCGGGGTGACGGTGATCGACGATTTCGGGCACAACCCCGAAAAAGTCGCGGCCACGCTTGCCACATTGCGCGCCCATCCCGGCCGGGTAATCGCGCTGTTTCAGCCGCATGGCTATGGCCCCTTGCGCCAGATGGGCGCAGAACTGGCCGACGTGCTGGCCACGCGCCTGACCAAAGACGACCGCGTGATCCTGACCGATCCGGTCTATTTTGGCGGCACGGTCGATCGGTCCGTGGGGTCGGAACGGATCGCCGGGCTGATCAATGCGGCCGGCGGCCATGCCCGCCACATTCCGGCACGCGCTGATGCCGGCATTGCGATCGTCGCCATGGCCCGCCCCGGCGACCGCGTGGTGGTGATGGGCGCGCGCGACGATACACTGGCGATCTTTGCGGCCGATATCTTGGCCCAATTGGCCTGATTTCGCGCGTCAGGACCGGTTGCGCGCTTTCAACCAGGCTTTGCCTGCCTTCTGGATGGTCAACAGCGCGGAAAACGGCGAAATCCGGATATTGGCCTTGCCGGTGCGCCCCAGCGCGTCAATCTGGGCGTAATACCAGTAGATTATGGCAAAACCTTCGATTGCTTTCAGCATTTTCAGCCCGCCAAGGAATGCCAGCCAGGGCGGCAGCAGGCGCAGCGTGCTTTCCCAGCGGTCCAGCGCGTCCGCACCTGCAAGCAGCTTTGCCGGGCCGGCCGTATCGACACACAGCGGCCGGCCAAGGCCGATGATGTCCGCCCCGCCTTGCGCCAGTGCCATGGTCATCGCGGCGCGGGTTCGAAAACCGCCCGTAACCATCAACGGCATGGTCAGCGAGGTGCGCATCGTCCTGGCGAAATCAACGAAATAGGCCTCTCTCGCGGCGGTCGAGGCCGATTTTGGTGGCGCCTCGGGGGCTTCCATGCCGGCCGTGTCCATCATCGCGGGCTGTTCATACGATCCGCCCGATATTTCGAGCAGATCGACCCCGGCCGCCTGCAACCAGCCTGCCACGATCACGCTGTCTTCAAAAGCAAACCCGCCTTTCTGGAAATCGGCCGAATTGAGCTTTACCCCGATGGGGAACGCCGGCCCCACCCCTGCCCGCACCCGCGCGACAACCGCCATGAGCATGCGCGCGCGGTTTTCCAGGCAGCCGCCCCATTGATCGGTGCGCAGATTGGACCGGGGGCTGAGGAACTGCGACAGCAGATAGCCATGCGCGGCATGGATCTGCACGCCGGTAAAGCCGGTTTCCCTTGCCACTTGCGCAGCCACGCCAAAGCGTTCGATCAGGTCCAGGATTTCCGCCTCGGTCAGCGCGACCGGCAGGCCGAACTGTTTGCCGGGCAGACCCACCGCGATGGCCGAAGGTGCCTTGGGGTGCGGGTTGACCGTGGCCTGCGTCTGGCGCCCGGCGTGGCTGATCTGCATCCAGATATGCCCGCCGCCCCGCGTGCCGGCGCGCGCCATCGCACGAAGGCCGGCCAGCGCGGCTTCGTCCTGCGCGCCGGAAATGATCACATTGCCCGGCCGTTCCAGGTGATCGCGATCGATCTGCACATTGCCCGTGATCAGCAAGCCCGCGCCGCCATCGGCCCACAGGCCATACAGCCGCTCCAGGTCTGCGGTTGCGCGCCCCTGCGGATCGGCCAGCCCCTCGGTCATCGCCGCCTTGGCCAGCCGGTTTGGCAGCACCGCCCCGCACGGCAGGATCAGGCTGTCACCAATATCAGGCGCCGGAATTTCAGGAGCCAGAATTTCAGGTGCAAGTATTTCAGAAGTTGGAGTCGGCACGGGATCGGTCATGGGCAGCGCTCCGCAAGGGTCAGATTTCGGGCGCTTCTGACACTGCAAACGCACGCGCAGCAAGCCATTTGCCGCAAGGCCCGGGAGCCGGCGCGACGGTACCCTTTGATATCAATCGGATGATATCAACCGGCGCAAGGCCTGCGCACGACAATCTGCGCCAAAGTGGCGGCCGAGGCCTTGCCAAGCGGGCACAGGGCCGGAATAACCCGGCATGGCAAGCGGACAATCGGCCGGGGGGGAAAAATGCGATTCCATCGTTTTGTGGCGGCCTGCACCATCGTCGCCCAGATTTCGACTGCTGCGTTTGCCCAGACGACACCGGCCCAAATGACACCGGCCCAGACGACACCGGCCCCGGCCACCACCACGACAGCCATACCCACACCCGCGGTGGCAATCCCGCCATCGCCAACCCCCGCGCCACCGGCCGAACCCGGCAAGCAGCCCTCGCTCCACGTGCGCTGCGATGGCCGGCCGCCGCAGATGTCCGATGGCGAGAGCTTTGCGCGGATCCTGGGCGCAGTCACGCTGCTGGGCATCTTTGCCCCACGCCCCGAAATGGCCGATGCGACCAAGCGCCTGACCGGTGAGGCCGGGATTGCCGCGTGCAGCGAACTGATCGACGGCCCGCACCGCGACGGCAATGGCCTGCGCCGCCTGCAATTGATCCTCGCGCGCGCCATCCACCATATGGAAACCAAAGATTACAAGGCGGCGCTGGCCGATGTCGACAAGGCGCGCGCCGAATCCAAAGACCTGAACCTGCTGGGCAATCCCTATTTCGATCAGTCGTTCGGGCTGTCGTTCGATCTGCTGGGCGCGCAGGCCACCTATCTGCTGGGTGATGCCGCCGGCGCACGCGAAATCGGCCTGCGCACGGCATCGCACAGCCAGTTCGGCTTTTTCCCGATGATCACCGCGGTGATGTTCAGCCATGCGCTGCGCACCGCCAGCCCGGCCGAAGATGCCGCGCTGGAGGCGCGCGACCGGATCGCCAAGTACGGGGTGCAGAGCCATGCCATGCGGCTGGATGACCAGGGCCGCTTTGCCGAAGCGGGCAAACTGCGAGAGGCGCTGATTGCACTGTTTGCCAATTTCAACAGCGAATCCCCGCTGGCCTGGCTCAGATCGAACGCCGCGCTCGATTGGGCCATGGCTGGCGACTGGGCGCGCGCCGAGGATCTGGCCACCACCGCGCGCGCCAGCATCGACAAAGGCGATACCGAGGGCAAGCCCGACCCGAGCCGCGCCGTCGTGATCGAAGTGCTGGATTTCCATGCCGTGCTCAAGGCCGCGCACGAGGGCAAGATTGATGAGGCTCGGCGCCTGTTTTCCGGCCGTTCCGAATGGACCGCGCCGACTTTTGGCGTGGTTGCGGCCACCACCACGATGCTGCGCAAGGGGGCAAAGCCCGAACAGCTGATCGGCCCGCTGGCCAAGACCGAAGACGACATGTGGAAAGCGCGCGAAGACAAGAGCAAAGCCCAGTTTTTGCAGAATATCAGCGAGGGCAAGATCGAATGGGGCAACATCATGCCCTTTGCCAAAATCGATGAATACGAAAAGACCAGCGGCCGGGTGTGGAAAGGGGAACGCAGCGGGGTGTTGGGCGACAAGCCGGAAAAGAATTCCAAATTCTACAAGCTGAACCCGGTCCGGCTCGAACCGATCTATCGCGTGGTGGCGCCGGATTCGCTGCTGCTTGACGCTGCGGTGATTGCCAAGGCCCGCGGGTTCAAGGGCTTTGTCTATTTCGGATCGCAAGCGATCTGGGCAGACCGGTTTGTCGAATTCGGCAATCCGGGCGATCCCGACATGATCGAACCGTTCTATCTCGATGCCGATGCGGTGATTGCCGATCTGCGCCAGTTGATCCCCTCACCCGAAGATCTCGCCGCGCGTCAAAAGGCAGTGAAGTCCTGAAAAGGCGGTGAAATCCTGACCGGTCAAGTCGCAACCGCCCAGTCCCTCGGCCCGTCCTGTTGCGCGGCGCGCGCTGCCAGATAGGCAGGGCGCGCCGCCAGCCTTTGCCAATAGGCGGCGGTCAAGGGCTCGAACCCGTCATCCAGCTTAAGATTGCGTGCCAGCAACAGCGCGTAACCCACCGAAATATCGGCCCCGGTGAACCGGTCCCCCAGCAGCCAGTCACGCCCGTCGGCCAGCGCGCGTTCGACATGGCGCAGCCGCACATGGAACCAGCGCGCATAGTCCGCCGCGACCGCATCAAACCCGCGATCGGGCTCCAGCCGGGTATAGCGCAGCACCAGCGTCTGCGGAAACGTCAGCGTCGCTTCGCCGAAATGCAGCCAGTTGAGATAGGCGGCGCAGGCGGGATCATCCACCGCCACGCCCAGCCGGCCTGGCGCATGGCGCGCGATCAGATATTCCACGATCGCCGCGCTTTCGCTCATCACCGCGTCCCCGTCGATCAGGAACGGAATCGTGCCCAGCGGATTGATCTCGAGATAGGCACGATCCAGAAACCGCGGCGGAAACGGCAACAGCTTCAGATCGTAATCCAGCCCGATCTCGTGGCATGCCCACAGCGCGCGAAACGATCGCGCATCGGCACAATGGTACAGCGTAATCATCGGCGGCCCCGGCTTTCGTGCGAATGGCCATGGCACCTTCCTGCCACAGCCATTCAACCCGAACAGGCAGCGGGCCACCTGTCAACCCAAGCATTCCGGCCAAGCATTCCGGCCAAGCATTCAGGCCAAGCATTCAGGCTAAGCGTTCAGGAAAATTGGTCAGGCAAAGCGTTTTTCCAGCATCACCAGATGCGCGTCGCCTTCAACGCCGTGCGCGACAAAGCCTTTTTCGCGTTCCAGTTCGATTGCGGCGTGGTTTTCGCGATCCTCGATCGAG
This sequence comes from uncultured Sphingomonadales bacterium, assembly GCA_903832325.1. GTDB lineage: Bacteria > Pseudomonadota > Alphaproteobacteria > Sphingomonadales > Sphingomonadaceae > Novosphingobium. The sequence goes on from CAILBC010000020.1 coordinate 92,134, forward strand.
ATCACGCGTTTCAGCCCGCGCTGCTGCGCCGCACCGGCGACGACATCGAGCATGGTCCAGCCCACCCCGCGCCCGCGATAGGCGCCATGGATCGAAATCGCGACTTCGCCGGTATCCATCGCCGCATCGCAGGCCAGCATCGCCGAAGCCACCAGCGCGCCGGTTGCTTTGTCGTATGCCAGCCAGCTTTCGGTGCGCCAGTGATCGACATGGGTCAGCGATCCGATCTGGTCCGCCCCCACATGCCGCACTGCGGTAAGAAAGCGGAAACGGCGGTCTTCATCGGTTACCGCGTCGAAAAATTCGCGCAAGGCATCGGCATCTTCGGCATGGGCGGGCCGGACTGCCAAAATCAGCCCGTCGCGGGTGCCATGTTCGGTGGTCGGGGCCAGTTCGGGCAGAGTGTCGGGCGTGGTCATGGTGGGATCTCCGGTCAGAACTTTCGGGGTGTTGAGGCCAATTAGGTGCAGTGCGGCATAAACGCCTTGATCCAGCGCAAGATCGCGGTTGCAAATGCTGCAATCGTGGGTGCATCGGGCGGTAAAGCTTGCGTTTTCGCCGGGTTTCCACTAGGGGCGCGGTCATTCCGGAGGACGGGCGCGGCGCAAGGGTGCGCAGGCCTGGCAATTCCTCGGGAATACCCGCCACGGCATCCGGCCCGGCGGGTGGTTCGGCCCTTTTACCCCGCGGGCGAAACAATCGCCATCGAAACCCGATCATGCGCGGACGAAAGACCGGCGGAGACAACCGCCTGGCCGGAAAAACAGACCACAGGAAACACCGTACTTATGGCATCCAACCCCACGCGCGATGATTTCGCCGCGATGCTCGACGAAACGCTGGGCTCAGCCGCCAATGGCGGTTTTGAAGGCCGCGTTGTAAAGGGCACCGTTACCGCCATCGAAAACGACAAGGCCGTGATCGATGTCGGCCTCAAGAGCGAAGGCCGCGTGCCCTTGCGCGAATTCGCCGCCCCCGGCATGCCCCATGGCCTGAGCGTTGGCGACGAAGTTGAAGTCTATGTCGACCGCGTTGAAAATGCCGACGGCGAAGCAATGCTCAGCCGTGACCGCGCCCGCCGCGAAGCCGCGTGGGACAAGCTGGAAAACGAATTTGGCGAAGGCAAGCGCGTCGAAGGCGTGATCTTTGGCCGCGTGAAGGGCGGCTTCACCGTCGATCTCGATGGTGCCGTGGCCTTCCTGCCGGGCAGCCAGGTCGATATCCGCCCGGTGCGCGATGTGCAGCCGCTGATGGACATTCCGCAGCCGTTCCAGATCCTGAAAATGGACCGTCGCCGTGGCAACATCGTCGTGTCGCGCCGCGCGGTGCTGGAAGAAACCCGCGCCGAACAGCGTTCGGGCCTGATCCAGAACCTGAAGGAAGCGCAGATCATCGACGGCGTGGTCAAGAACATCACCGATTACGGTGCGTTCGTTGATCTGGGGGGCATCGACGGCCTGCTCCATGTTACCGACATGAGCTACAAGCGCGTCAACCACCCGAGCGAAGTGATCGCCATCGGCGATACCGTGCGCGTGCAGATCATCCGCATCAACCAGGATACGCAGCGCATTTCGCTGGGCATGAAGCAGCTGGAAAGCGATCCGTGGGAAGGCGTTGCCGCCAAGTACCCGGTTGGCGCAAAGCTGTCGGGCACGGTCACGAACATCACCGAATATGGTGCCTTCGTCGAACTCGAAGCCGGCATCGAAGGCCTGGTCCACGTTTCGGAAATGAGCTGGACCAAAAAGAACGTCCACCCCGGCAAGATCGTTTCGACCAGCCAGGAAGTCGATGTCATGGTGCTCGAAGTCGACAGCGACAAGCGCCGCATCAGCCTGGGCCTGAAGCAGGCCCAGCAGAACCCGTGGGAAGGCTTTGCCGAGCGTCACCCGGTCGGTTCGGTTGTCGAAGGCGAAGTCAAGAACGCCACCGAATTCGGCCTGTTCATCGGGCTGGATGGCGATGTGGACGGCATGGTGCACATGTCCGACATCGCCTGGGGCATTTCGGGCGAAGACGCGCTGGCGCTGCATCGCAAGGGTGAAGCGGTCAAGGCCGTGGTGCTCGATGTCGATGTTGACAAGGAACGCATCAGCCTGGGCATGAAGCAGCTTGAAAAGGGCGCCCCTGCCGCAGCCACTGCCGGTGCCCCCGCCGCGGCCGCTTCGTCCAACGCGCTGCGTCGTGGCGAAGTCACCACCGTGACCGTGCTCGAAGTGCGCGATGGCGGTCTGGAAGTCCAGGCCGGCGAAGACGGTGCAACCGGCTTCATCAAGCGCAGCGACCTTGGCCGCGACCGCGACGAACAGCGCCCCGACCGTTTCCAGGTCGGCCAGAAGCTGGACGCCATGGTCACCGGTTTCGACCGCTCGAAAAAGCCGACGTTCTCGGTCAAGGCGCGTCAGCTGGCCGAAGAAAAGGAAGCCGTGGAACAGTATGGTTCGTCGGATGCCGGCGCATCGCTGGGCGACATCCTGGGCGCCGCGCTGAAGGCTCAGCGCTGATCCCGTCCCGGGCCAAACGGCCCGGGCCCGCCTTGAAACACACAATCGGCCCGCCTGTCATCGCGACAGGTGGGCCTTTTGCTTTGTCCGGCGCAGTCCGCTAGGATCATCGGCAAAGCCACGCCAAGGACCGATCCCCGCGCCATGCCCCTTATCGTTCATCAGTTCGCCTGCCTGTCCGACAATTACGGCTATCTGCTCCATGATCCGGCCAGCGGCGAAACCGCGGCGATCGATACCCCCGATGCCGATGCCTATCTCGCCGCGGCACAGGCGCAGGGCTGGCAGATCACGCAGATCTGGAACACCCATTGGCACCCCGATCATGCCGGCGGGAACGAGGCGATCAAGGCGCAGACCGGCGCGCTGGTGGTGGCCCCGGTGGGCGATGCCGGGCGCATTGCCGCGATCGACCGCACGGTAGAGGCCGGCGATACGGTCATGCTGGGCGATTACAGCGCCATGGTGATCGATGTTGGCGGCCACACCATGGGCCACAACGCCTATTACCTGGCCGATGGCGACTTGGCCTTTGTCGGCGACAGCCTGTTCGCGCTGGGCTGCGGGCGGATGTTTGAAGGCACCGCACCGCAATTCTGGGCCAGCCTGCAACGGCTGAAGGCGCTGCCGCCAGCCACGCTGATCTATTGCGCGCATGAATATACCGCCAGCAATGCGCGGTTTGCACGTTTTGCCGATCCCGAAAACGCCGCGCTGGCCGACTATGTTGCCGAAATCGAGGCCAAACGCGCGCGCGGAGAACCCACGGTGCCCACCACACTGGGACGCGAACTGGCGACCAACCCCTTCCTTCGCGCCGACGATCCTGCCATGGAGGCGCGATGGGGCCATGCAAACGGTGGCAATGGTGATGCGGTGGCAACCTTTGCCGCATTGCGTGCCGCGAAAGACAGCTTTCGCTGATCGCCATTGCAAACCGGCCGGGGTGTACAGGAACGGGAATGAGGAGGCACGATGCCTGATAAACGGCCAGAAAAGCGGGTAATCCGCGTCACGTCGTTCGACGTGGCCGAGGCCGCCGGGGTGAGCCAGTCAACCGTCAGCCGTGCGCTGGCCGGCGATACCTCGATCAGCGAACCCACCCGCAAACGTGTGGCAGAGGCAGCGGCGCGGCTGAATTACCAGGTCGACGAAAACGCCGCGCGCCTGCGCCGTGGCCGCACCGGCACGCTGGCGCTGGTGATGATCTGCCGCCCGGGGCAGGACCGCAAAGATCTCAACCCGTTCTATTTCGCGCTGCTGGGCAGCACGTGCGCGGCAGCCGCCGCGCGCGGCTATGAAGTGCTCGTGGCATTTCAGGACAGCGAAACCAATTTCTGGGGCCATTACCAGGAACGGCGCAAGGCCGACGGCATGATCGTGATCGGCACCAGTGAAAACACCGCCGCCTGGGACTATTTCGGCCAGTTGAGCGACAGCACGCACTGGGTCTGCTGGGGTGCGCCCAGCGATGATTTCCCCTGGGTGCGCAGCGATAACCACGCCGGCGCCATGCTCGCCACGCGCCACATGCTGGTGCGCGGCTATCGCCAGATTGTCTGCCTGGGATCGGAAACCACGCCGCAGCGCCAATTCAAGGAACGCTATGACGGCTATGCCGCGGCAATGCGCGATGCCGGGCTGGAACCCCATCTGCAACGCATCGAACGCGGCCTGCCGCGCGAAGAACAGGGCCAGCGCGCGGCCGCCGCGCTGATCGACAGCGGGCAGCCGTTCGATGCGATTTTTGGCGTCAGCGACGAAATCGCGCTTGGCGGGCTGAAGGAACTGGTGATGCGCGGGTATCGCATACCCGATGATGTCGGCGTGGTCGGGTTTGACGGCGTACGCGCCGGCGCCTGGTCGATCCCGCCGCTGACCACGGTCGAAAGCGATTTCGAAGTGGCCGGATCACTGCTGGTCGACCGCCTGATCGCCACGATCGGCGGCGAAGCGCCCTCCCCCCGCCGCGTTCCGGTGCGGCTGATCGTGCGCGGCTCCACCCGCGCATGATCCACCTGCGCGCCGCGATGCCCGGCGATGCAGACGCGATCTGGACGATTGTCGAGCCGGTAATCCGCGCCGGCGAGACATACGCCGTAGACCAGGACATGACCCGCGACGCCGCGCTGGCCTGGTGGCTGTCCCCGGCGCACGAAACCCGCGTTGCCGCCAACGATGCGGGGCAAGTGCTGGGCACTTACACCTTGCGCGAAAACCACGCCGGCGGCGGCGCGCATGTGGCAAATTGCGGGTACATGGTGGCAACTGGGGCAACCGGCCAGGGAATTGGCCGGATCATGGCCGAAGACTCGCTCCGCCTGGCGCGCGAGCGCGGCTTTCTGGCGATGCAGTACAATTTCGTGATTGCCAGCAACACCGGCGCGATCGCGCTGTGGCATTCGCTGGGTTTTGCCGAAATCGGCCGCCAGCCGCAGGCGTTCAGGCACCCGCGCCTGGGCTTCGTCGACGCGCTGGTAATGCAACGCTTTCTATAGCGCGCGGGAACGATCAGCGTGCCATTGCGACTATCGGTTAGCCCGGTGTCAGTTTGCCCGATATCAGTTGGCAAGCCCCTGGATGGCCCCGTCGACCAGCGCGCGGTCGGCATCGGCGCCATGTTGCGCCGCGATCAGGTGCGTGGCCGCCGCGGTGGCAGCCTGCGCGGCGCGGTGGCGCAGATCATCGACCGCAGACTGTTCGGCAGCGGCAATCTTGTCGTTGGCCATCTTTTCGCGGCGGGTGATCATCGCGGCAGTCGCTTCGGTCGCGCGGCTGATGATCAGGTCTGCCTCGTGCCGGGCATGGCCCAGCATCGCCTCGGCGTCTTTTTCGGCGCCGGCGATGCGTGCGGCATAATCGGCGCGAAGCTGTTCGGCCTCGGCCCGCAGCGCGCGCGCCTCTTCAAGCTGGGCGCGGATCGCCGCGATCTGCTTGTCCAGCCCCGACGTCAGCAGCGCCGGCACCTTTTTCCACACCAGAATCAGCAACAGCACCGCCATCGAGGCGCTGACGATCATGACCGGCGGAATGGCCCCGAACAGCAGCGGTTCGGCGGCTTCGTGAAGATCAGCCATGGGCGATATGTCCCTTAACGGCACCGCGTGCATCGTCGGCGCTGACCGCAAGGCCCGCCACGCGCAGCGCAATATCCTGTGCGGCTTCGGCCGCGACGAGTTCGATTTCACCGAGCGCGGCATTGCGCGCGGCAAGGATCTGCGCCTCGGCGGCGGAAATCTGTGCTTCGATCCGCGTGGTCGCTTCGGCCAGGCGGCCTTGCGTGGCCACGGCGGCCTGGTGCTTGGCAGCAGCGATCAGATCGTGCGCCTGTGCGCGCTGGTGCGCCTCGGTTTCGGCCCAGGCGCCCTGTTCGGCCTCTGCGGCATCGCGCGCGGCCTGCGCCGCGGCCAGATCGCCGGCAATACGCTGGTTGCGATCGGCCATTGTCGCCATGACTTTGGGCACCATGCCCCGGCCGACGACAAAAAAGGTCATGCCGAAAAACACCAGCATCCAGAAGATCTGGCTGAAATAGGTGGCGGCAAGCTGGCTGATCTGAGGCATGATGCAATCTCTTCCCGGGCAGGCTTATTCAGGTCAGGTCGATCGCTGCCGGCAGGGCAGGATTACCGGGTGTTCGCGATTGCCCGGGCCCAGACCGCAAGCGGTCTGCACGCCGGCCAATCGAAAGTCATGCGCCGATCACGCGGCCCATGACCCAGCCACCGGTTCCGGGCCACGACCACCGCGATGCCCCGCCGAACAGGCGGGCCAGGCGCGGCGCGTGATCCCGGTCAACCCGGTCCCTGGCTCACTTGAAGATGAGCAGCGCCGCGATGACGAACGCGAGCAGGCCCAGAAGTTCCGCACCGGCGAAACCGATGAACAGGCGGCCCTGCTGGCTGTCGGCGGCGCCGGGGTTGCGCAGAGCGCCTTCGAGGAACTTGGCAAAGACATTGCCCACACCGATCGAGGCGAGGCCCGCACCGATGGCGGCCAGACCGGCACCGAGCAGCTTTGCAGCTTCTGCGTCCATTTCAAAAACTCCCTTCAGACAAATATGGTTAGTTAGAACAGGTGGTTGTAATCAGTGAAGATTTTCCGCGTCATTGAGATAGACGCAAGTCAGCAAGGCAAAGACATAAGCCTGAATGCCCGCCACCAGAATTTCCAGCGCGCAAATGCCGACCATCAGCAGAAAGCTGGGCACACTGGCCACAGCAAACAGCAGCGGGCTGGCATTGCCCCCGGTGATGACAAAGCTCGACAAGACTTCCAGCAGCACGTGCCCCGCCATCATCGCCACGAACAGTCGCAGCCCCAGCGAAAACGGGCGCACCAGGAACGAGATCAGTTCGACCACAAAGATCGGCGGGATCATCAGCGCCGGGGTGCCGTGCGGCACGAACAGCGAAAAGAAATGGAACTTGTGCTTCGCAAAGCCGACGATCAGCACGATCGCGAACGACATCACCGACAGCACGCCGGTGGCGGTGAAATGGCTGGTAAAGGTGAACGGGTGAATGCCCACCAGGCCCAGCGGCATCAGCCCCAGAAAGTTCGCAAACAGGATGAACATGAACAGCGAAAAGATATAGGGCACATACTTTTTGCCGTTGGGCCCGACATTGGACACCAGCATCGTTTCGATAAAGCCGGCAAAGCTTTCCACCGCCATCTGCCAGCGGCCGGGCACGACTTCGCGCCTCAGCCCGCCCGCCACGAACAGCATGAGCACGAGCGTCGACAGCGCCATCCACAACGAAGAGTTGGTGAAAGCGACATTATGCCCTGCGATCGCCCAGTCCGAACCGAACAGCGGTTCGATGGTGAACTGGTGCATCGGATCGACTTTCGCTTCGGCTGCCACGCGTTAAAGTCCCTGCCTGTTCCAAACGAATGCGAATGCTTGCGGAAATTCGCGCTGACCCGGCGCGATCGCTGATGCGATCACCCCTGATTCTGGCCCGAATTCCGGACGATATTCCTGAAAGCGACGAAAATTCCGAAGAACAACATCACCAACAAGCCCCATGGCCGCGTCCCGGCAAACTGGTCGATGACCCAGCCGAGAAACAGCCCCCCCGCAATGCCACCCAGCAAGTCGCCCAGAACCCGGTTGCCAGCGCGATAGCTGTCATCGCTGGCCTTCACGGTATCCGGCACAGACTGTCCCGCTTCGCGCGAGCGGGCTGCCTGCAGCCGCGCATCGAGCGATTTGGCACGTTCGTCCTTGCCCATGGGTGCCAAGTCGGACCGGTCATCGTTCATGCATCGCATCCCCAACAGGACTTTGCAGGCCCTGAAACCCGGCCAGCCCCCACGGTGCGGCGCACGACCGACACACAGTCCGCCGAGAGCGCCTGCCCATTAGGCGGGGGTCTGCGCCAAGTCAACCGCTACGCAAGGCCGCTTTTTTGCAATTGCACGCGCGTGCCGGGTGGGCACGCGCGTGGCGGAAACACGTCGGCGATTCGTATGCGCGCAAGGGCATCATCCCCCGCGCAGGATCCCGCCCCCCTGATCAGGGACAACAGGGATCAGGGGCAACGGAGATCAGGGGCAACGCGGATCGCGCACCGGCGCCCCGGCCCCGCGGGTTTGCCAGGTGCCATCGGGCGCCTGGTACTTTTCGCCCGGCGTGGTGTGCGAAATCAGCAGGCAGCCCGACGTGAGCGCATATTCCTCGATCGTCGCGTTGGCGGTCTTGGCCTTTTCGGCATAGACCGCGCGGCGCTTGATGTTGATATCCTCGATCACCTTGCGCAGATCGGGCGCGGCGGGAACGACAAAGCCCAGATAGCCGTTGACCTGTTCGCCCACTTTGCCTTCGGCGCGCGCGGCGGCATAGGCCGGATCGCGGGCCTGCGCGCCGGCGATTTGCGGCGCAACCAGCAGCAGCAAGGCCGGAACAAGCGCGGCAAGCGATCCTGCAGTGACAACATTGCGCATCAGAAAATCTCCGCGTTCTTGTCGATCGTCTGGGCAGCGTCGCCTGCCAGGCGATAAACCACTTCCTGTTTGATCGTGACATTCAGTTCGATCACGATCGGTTTGTCCGGCGCCTTGACCGTGATGCACCCGCCCAGCAGGCAGATCATGGCGATCAACACGGCATGGCGGCCAGCCCGGCCCCCACGATCGGGTTGGGGCGTGAAGACTGGACGATGTCGCCGGTAGGTCATGGCAGGGTTCCGCTTGCTTGAGGCTGAATGGCGCGGCCACCGTTTGACGGCGCCGTATTTGGTGAAGGGGGATTGGATGAAGGGGGAACGGGAACCTGATGGCCGCTGGTCGCCTCGCCGTGGTGGTGCAGCGGGCGACCTTGCCCATCGACCAGCCCCAGCGAGCGCGGATCGGGCACCAGCGACGGATCATAAAGCGAGCTCAATGTGCCCATCAGATGGCGGAACTGCGAACGGATATTGATATCGAACCGGATCGGCAGGCGCGAAAGCTGCCGCGTGACGATGTTGCGCTCGGCACCTTTGCCCTGGCTGATCCCGCCAAAGCTGACGCTGGTCACCACTTCGCCCCCCAGATCGCCCTCCAACCCGATCGTCATCGCGCGAAAATCGACCGAGCGCAGCATCTTGAAGGCAAAATTGGCCATGGGCGTCAGGTCGCGATAGCTTAGCGCGCCAACATAGCTGACATTGCCGCCCGGCGCCCGGCTGACCAGGCGGCCGCCGGTGATCCGCCCGCCATTGGCATCGAACACCAGCGGCAGCCGCCCGTCGAACGTGCCCGTGGCGGAAAGGTTCGACATGTTGATGTGTTGCAGAAACCGCCCCGCCGCCAGCCCGTCCACGATCAGCGTGAACTTGCGCGGTTCGACCACATCAAAGTGCAGCTCGGTCGGTTCGAGATTGAGCGTGCCGCCTTCAAACGGCCATTCCGCGCGGTTTAGCCGCACGACCTGGTTTTCATGCACATCCAGATCGATCACGCCGTTGTCGACTTCGATCCCGGGATTGATGCTGGCAATCTTCAGCCGCTGGTGCGGCGCTGTCACCAGGTGGATCAGATCGGTGAATTCGATCGCGCCCGAAAGGCCTTCGACCGGGCCATAGTCACCCGCGAAATCGAAATCGTCGCTGGAAAACCGCCCGCTGCCCGAAAGGCCGCCGTTTGCGGCATTGGCATTCCAGTCAAACCGCGCCTTGCCGACGATCGTGCCATTGGCCAGCGCGAACAGCCCCGTGGTCAGGTTGGTCAGATCGGCCGGCTGCAGGGCGGGCCGTTTGTCTTTTTCGGTCGGCCGGCGAAAAGTCAGCGCGTCGATTGTCACATCGGCGTGGCCTTTGCCGCTGGACAGATCGTGGCTGAGCGCCACCCGCGCCAGATCGGCCCCGATTTTGGGCAAAACCAGCCGCGCCTGCGCCGAAACCGTGCCATCGGCCAGCGTCATCGTCACATCGCGTGCCGCCACCGGGGCAAAGCGCGCGGGCAAAGTGCGGTCGGCCAGCGCAAATGCCCCTCCGGCCAGCGTCAGCCGCGATCCCTCCAGCCGCCAGGTGCCCGCCGCCGCGCCCACCGATGCGGGCAGCGCGGCCATCGTGACATCGCCCCCGGCAAAGCTGCCTCCAATGGTGCTGGCAATAGCGCCACCTGCCGCCTTTGCCGGATCGACCGTCACGCGCGCCAGCCGCGCATGATCGGCATCGGCGCCTTTGCCCAGCGTGACGTCCACATCGGCCAGGCTGCTCGTGCCCGGCCAGACCAGCCGCCCTGCCCCCGTGCGCAAGGTCAGCGGCGCATCACCCGCGCGCCCGGCAAGCACCAGCGCGGGCAGTGCCGCGCCCACCGTGATGGCGCCGCCACCGGCGCGCACGATTGCGCCACCCACCGGGCACACCATCACGCTGGCCCGCGCCAGATCGAGCGTTCCGGCGCGCAACCGGTCAAACCCCGGCCGCACACAGCGCCGCAGCAGCGCCAGATGCCCGTCGCCCGCCAGCCCGCCTTCGACCGGCAACTGCAGATTGTCGATCCGCCCACCCGAAAACGGCCCGCTGAGCGCGATCGTGCCCGAAAACCCGATTGATCCGTCGCCCATCTGGCTGACAGCCATGCCCGGCACGGCCAATTGCGCACCACCTGCAGCATATGGCGCCAACGCGAGATGGAACTGCGCCCCGCCCAGGCTGCCAGCGCCGCGGCCCAAAGTCCCAGCGCCGCGGCCCGAAGTATCAGCGCCGCGGCCCGAAGTATCAGCGCCGCGGCCAGACATCATCGTGCCGGAAATCTGGGGCAGATCCTTGCCCACTGTGGCGAAATTGCCGGTCAGGCGCGGGATGCGCCCGTCGCCGCCGCTGATCACCAGTTGTTCGACCCGGGCCAGCGTCTGCCCGCCCAAAGCCCCTGCGCCATGCCCTCCGCGCAGGATCAGCCCCGGCACCGCCACACGCCATCCGGCCTGATCGGCATGAAGCCCGATCGCCCCGCCCAGCCGGCTGCCCAGCTCTTCGCGCGCCAGGGCAGCGGTTGCGCGATCAAACAGCGGGGCGAGCGGCGTTCCGGCCAGTTGCCCGCGCGCCGCATTCAGCGCCGCCACTGTCGCCGGGCCACGCGCCAGCCCGCGCCCGTCAAGGTCACCCCGGATATCGATGCCGCCCGATCCGGCACCCTGCGCCGCCCCGGCCTGCGCCGCCCCGGCATGCACCACCCCGTCCAGCCGCACGCTGCCAAGCCGGAGCGCGGGCGCAGCCAGGCCGCGGCCATCCAGCGTGATTCGCCCCGACAAAGCCTGGCGCGCGCCATCCCAGCGCAGCCCCGCCTCGCCCCCCAGCGCGGCCAGTGTCAGTTGCGGGCCGCGCATGATCCGCCCCAGCGCCAGCCGGCCACCGATGGTCCAGTTGGCCAGCGCGGCATCGCCCGCCAGATCGAGATCGATGCGCCCCCCCGCCACTTGCGTGCCGGCGCAATCCACCGCACCCAGCCGCACGGGGCCCGACAGCGCGGGGCGCCCCTTTTTGGTGGTGATCGCGGCAAACAGCGTGCTGCGCGCCGCATGGCAGGCTTGTGCGCCGGTTCCGGCATGCGCGTCCGGCACGACCAGGCCCATGGTCCCGGCAAAGCCATCGGCCAGCGGCCCTGCGCCATCGGCGGAAAGGCCCAGTTGCCCCCACTGGCTGTCGATCCGCCCGCGCCCGTCGACCAGCGCCAGCGTCCAGCCGGGCAGTTTGAACGGCGCGGTCGAGGGCGCGTAGAGGACTTTGTCGAGCGATCCGAAATGCAGGCCGCCCGCCTCAACCCGGCCATAAATCCGGGGGCGCACAAGTGTCAGGCGGTCGATTTCCGGGCCGGTGAGGCCATAGCGCAGCGCGATTTCGACGCGTTCGATGGTCAGATCGGGATGGCCCGCCGCGCCCACTGTCACCGCGCTGATCACTTCGCGGCCCAGCCCGACCGAATCGATGTGATAGCGCGCCGGCAGCCCGAGCGCGGCCAGTTGCCGGTCGATCAGATCGGACGCGATGCGTTCGCGCGCGCCCCAGACCCCGCCCAGTGCCAGCGCCAGCACGCCTGCGCCGGCCAGCACCGCGCGCCGCACGCGACGCCGGGGCGTACCGGCGGCGGGTCCGTTATCCCCGGGCAAATCACCCCCGGGCGCGTAACCATTTGCCAAATCGGACCGGTTCTCCATCGCGCCCCTTCTTGCGCAGAAGCCCGGCTTGGGCAATGCACAGTTGGCGATGAGCGAAGATCCTGCCCTCTTTCCCGATCCGGCCCGCCCGACAAAGCCGGGGCCGACGCGCCTGCGCGAAACCGGGCACGATCCGTCGGGCCATCGCGCCCGGCTGCGCCAGCGCCTGCTCGATGGCGGCGACGATGCGCTGGCCGATCATGAAGTGATCGAATACCTGCTGATGACCGCAATCCCGCAAAAGGATGTAAAGCCGCTGGCGCGCGTGCTGATCCAGAAATTCGGATCGCTGGCAGGCGTGTTCAATGCCGAACCGCGCGCGCTGATGCAGGTTTCGGGAATCAAGGAAACCGCTGCCGCCGCGCTCAAAATCGCCGGAATTTCGGCGCGCCGGCTGGCAATGGCCGCCGTGCGCGAGGATTCGGTGCTGTCCAGCTGGCAGGCGTTGATCGATTACCTGCATATCGACATGGCGCATCTGACCCACGAACGCGTGCGCGTGCTCTATCTCAATATCCAGAACCGGCTGCTGCTCGATCAGGTGGTCAGCGATGGCACGCTCGACGAATCCGCGATCTACACGCGCGAAATCGTGGCGAAGGCGATGGCAATCGGCGCGGCCGCGCTGATCGTGGTGCACAACCACCCCTCCGGCTCGCCCCAGCCCAGCCGCGCCGACATCCAGGTCACCCAAAAGATCATCGAGGCGTGCCGCCACCTCGGCATCACCGTCCACGACCACGTGATCATCGGCCGCGAAGGCCACGTTTCGCTCAAAGCAAAAGGCCTGATCTGACAACCGTCCCGAAACGGGGAGGATTTTTAGCGGCTTACGGTAAAACGCGGGTCGGGCGTTACGGCGCCCGTGATCACTTGCGCCATATAGCGGCCCACGCGCGGGCCGTTCTTGAACCCGTGGCCCGATCCGCCGCCGGCGATCCACACATTGTCAAAGGCGGGGTGACGATCGAGGATATATTCCTCGTCCCTGGCCATTTCATACTGGCACACCCGCGTTTCGACGATCGGCGCCCTGGCGAGCGCTGGAAAGCGGAACGCCACGAATTCGCGCATGAGATCGATGAACGGCTGTGTCACCAGCCGCGATTGCGTATCGGGATCGACCAAGATCGGCGCGGGATCGACGGCCACCTTGCACCCGCGCGCCTCGAGATCGGGAAAGCCATAGGCGCCGGCCACGCCATACTGGTCCATCCATGTGGGCATGACCGCCGGATCAAACGCGGCGCTGCCGGCCGGAATGCCCAGAAAAAACACTTCGGCGCGCTGCGGTTCGACTCTTGCGCCGATCACTTCGGGAAAGACCTTGGGCAACCACGGACCGCAGGCAAAGACATAGCGCCCCGCCGAAATCGTTTCCCCGTTTTGCGTGACAATCGCAGGCAAGGCGCCCGAACCGGTGGGGGTGCGGACTGCGGCCGTGCGATAATCCATGCCACTGGCGACGAGTTCGGCCACCAGCGTCTGGATCGCATGCCGCGCCAAAAGCGCACCGCTGCGCGGTTCAAACACCGCGCCTTCGTTCTGGCCAAGATGGAACGCCGGAAACCGGCGCGCAACGTCGGCCGCGTCCAGCAGATCGTGCGGCACGCCCAGTGCAACCAGCGCCTTTACCGTGTCGTTCAGAAAGCTGTCGCTGGTGGGGGCAATCGCCAGCACCCCGGTGGGTTCAAACAGGAGGGTGGCATTGCGCGCCTCCAGCGCTTTCCATTCGACCAGCGATTCCATGGCCCAGCGCGAATAGATCGCCTGCTTGCCATAGGCGGTGCGGATGATCCGGGATTCGCCACCCGAACTGGCACGGCTGTGGGCCGCGCCATATTCATCGATCAGGCAGACGCGCTGCCCCATCTGGCGAAAGGCATGCGCGGTCCAGACGCCAAACGCGCCGGCACCGATCACTGCAACGTCAAAGGTGGCTGAACCTGTGCCCGACGCTGCGCGCGCGGCGGGGACCGCAACCGACGATGCCAGCGCGCCTGCCGCCAGAATCTTTGCCGCGTTCCTGCGTGTGGTCAGCATCGTGCCTTGCCCTTTTCCCGAATCGTCTTTCGCCCTGCTTGTCACAGCGTGGCGTGCCGCACCATGCCCTTGCCCTTGCCCTTGCCCTTGCCATCGCGCGCGCCACGGCCTAGCGGCGCGCAGGCGTTGTCCTGCCTGAAAGGCCCGCTCGAAAGGTTTGCCATGGTTCCCCGTTATGCCCGCCCGCAGATGACCGCGATCTGGGATGCCGAAGCGCGCTATCGCATCTGGTTCGAGATCGAGGCGCACGCCACCGACAAACTGGCAGAGTTGGGCGTCGTGCCCGACAGCGCGGCCAGGGCGCTGTGGGCCTGGTGGGCGACCAATCCGGTGATCGACGTGCCCGCAATCGACGCCATCGAGGCTGTGACCCGGCACGACGTGATCGCGTTCCTTGACTGGGTGGCGGCGCAAGTGGGGCCAGAGGCACGCTTCATGCATCAGGGCATGACCAGTTCCGATGTGCTCGATACCACGCTGGCAGTGCAACTGGCGCGCGCGGCCGATCTGCTGATTGCCGATCTCGATGCGCTGCTCGCCGCGATCAAACGCCGCGCGCTGGAACACAAGCACACCCCCACGATCGGGCGCAGCCACGGCATCCATGCCGAACCAACCACGTTCGGCAAGAAACTGGCCGAGGCCTATGCCGAATTTTCGCGCAACCGCGCGCGCATGGTTGCCGCCCGCGCCGAAATCGCCACGTGCGCGATTTCGGGTGCGGTCGGCACTTTTGCCAATATCGATCCCGCGGTCGAAGAACACGTCGCCGCCGCGCTGGGCCTGGCGGTGGAACCGGTTTCGACCCAGGTGATCCCGCGCGATCGCCATGCCATGTTCTTTGCCACGCTGGGCGTGGTGGCCAGTTCCATCGAGCGGCTGGCGATCGAAATCCGCCATCTGCAGCGCACCGAAGTGCTGGAGGCAGAGGAATATTTCTCGCCCGGGCAAAAGGGTTCGTCGGCCATGCCGCACAAACGCAACCCGGTGCTGACCGAAAACCTGACCGGCCTTGCCCGCGTGGTGCGCAGCGCCGTGACCCCGGCGCTGGAAAACGTGGCGCTGTGGCACGAACGCGACATTTCGCATTCTTCGGTTGAACGCTTCATCGGTCCCGATGCCACGATCACGCTCGATTTCGCGCTGGCGCGGCTGACTGCGGTGGTCGACAAACTGGTGGTCTATCCCGACCGGATGCAGAAAAATCTCGATCGCATGGGCGGGCTCGTCCATTCGCAGCGCGTACTGCTGGCGCTGACCCAGGCCGGGCTGTCGCGCGATGAGTCCTATCGCCTGGTGCAGCGCAACGCGATGAAAGTGTGGGAATCGGATGGTCAGCTTTCGCTGCTCGACCTTCTGCTCGCCGATCCCGAAGTCACCGCCGCGCTCTCGCCCGATCAGATTGCCGACAAGTTCAACCTCGATTACCATTTCAAGGCGGTGGACACGACCTTTGCCCGGGTGTTCGGAGAGTAGGTCCGGGCGCGCGGTGGTGCACCGCCGGCAGGGCACACCCGCCATGGTTTTTACCATGGACGCGCTCGCCGCGAGGGTTCACGAAGGGGGTCCCTTGTCGCAAAGGGCACCTTGTTTGGATGGGGAATTGCCATGCGCGCGCTCAAGACTGGATCATGGCTGCTGCTGATTGCCGCCTTGTTTGCCTTTACCTATGCCAATCCCGATCCGATCGCGGTGCATATCTGGCCCGGGCTGATCTGGGAAACCAAGGCGCCGGCGCTGGTGATCGGTGCGCTGATGATCGGTTTTCTGCCCACATGGCTGGTCGCGCGCGCCACGCAGTGGCGCCAGTCGCGCCGCATCGCCTCATTGGAATCAACACGGGCGGCGCAGGCGCTGGCCGTAACCAACGCGCTGGCGCAGGAAACCCAGGCCGCCGCCCGCACCGAAGCCCAACCCTGAACCCGCCACCTTTCAGCCCAACATCCAGGATACCGGAACACCGTGAGCAACCCGATCTATCTCGCCCTTGATTTGCCCCGGCTCGATGCCGCGATCGCGCTCGCGCAGAAAGTGCGCCAGCACATCGGCGGGCTGAAACTGGGCCTGGAATTCTTCTGCGCGCATGGCCAGCACGGCGTGCACGAAGTGGCGAAGATCGGCCTGCCGATCTTTCTCGATCTGAAACTGCACGATATTCCAAACACCGTTGCCGCCGCGATGCAGGCGATCCACGTGCTGGAACCGGCCATCGTGACTGTCCACGCCGCCGGCGGCCGCGCAATGATGGAAGATGCCAAGGCCGCCGCCGGGGAAAACACCCGCGTGGTCGCGGTAACCGTGCTGACCAGCCTGGATGATGCCGATCTGGCGCGCATGGGCATTGCCGACAGCGCGCACGACCAGGCGCTGCGCCTGGCTGATCTGGCGCAGGAAGCCGGGCTCGATGGCATTGTCTGTTCGGGCCACGAAGTCGCCGCGGTGCACAAGCGGTGGAAACACGGATACCTGGTAGTGCCCGGCCTGCGCCCGGCCGGAAACGGTATGGACCGCGCCGACCAGAAACGCACCGTAACCCCGCGCGCCGCGCGCGATGCCGGGGCCAGCGTGCTGGTGATCGGCCGCCCGATCAGCCGCGCCGAAGACCCGGTGGCCGCCGCGCGCGCAATCGAAGCCACGCTTTGACGCAGGCCACGCCGACGATGACCGAAACCGCGCCCCAAACTCTGGCCAGCCAGGCTTTGGCCGGCACCCTGCCGCCGCACCTCGCCGGAACCACGATCCGCTTTGCCACGGCCGCCGATGTGCCGGCGCTGCGCGCGCTGGTCGAACGCGCCTTTCGCGGCGACAGCGCACGGCAGGGCTGGACTCACGAGGCGGACCTGCTCGACGATGAACGCACATCGGATGCGGTGCTGGCCGAAACCATTGCCGATCCGGCCGCGCGCGTGCTGCTGGCCGAATGCGAGGGCGCGCTGATCGGCACGGTTACGGTGCGCAATCTGGGCGCCAGTTCGGGCGGCTGCCCGGGGGGCGCGCTGGCGTATATGGGCATGCTCGGGGTCGATCCCGCGCTCCAGGCCGGTGGCCTTGGCCGCGCGCTGATCCGCGCGGTGGAGCATGCGGCCGTTGCCGAATTCGGCGCGCGCCTGATGGAAATGACCGTAATTGACCAGCGGCCCGAACTGATCGTGTTCTACGAACGCTGCGGCTATGCCTATGAAGGTGAAACGCGGCCCTTTCCGGGATCGGACGATCATCCCTTTGCCATGGTCGTGCTCACCCGCGCGCTCGACCGCGACGACGCCTGACCGGCCATGCCCGCCACGTTGATCAAGATCTGCGGCATTACCACGACCGTGGCGCTCGATGCGGCCATCCGCGCGCGGGCCGATTACATCGGGCTGGTGTTCTTTGCCAAAAGCCCGCGCCATTGCGACCCTGCGCAGGCGGCAATGCTGGCGCGCCATGCCGCCGGCCGGGTGCAGGTGGTGGGGCTGATGGTCGATCCCGCGCCCGACTACTTGCGCGAAGTCACCGCCATGGTCCCGCTCGACCATTTGCAACTGCACGGCCACGAAACCCCGCAGGATGTCGCCGCGATTGCCACGCGCACCGGGCTTTCGGTGTGGAAGGCGCTCGGCGTGCGCCAGCGTGCCGATGTGGCGGCCGCCGATGCCTTTGCCGGCGCGGCCACGCGCGTGCTGTTCGATGCCAAACCACCCGCCGGTGCCGATCTGCCCGGCGGCAATGGCCTGCGCATCGATTGGGCCGTGCTGCGCGGCGTGCGCCCGGCGCTGCCATGGATGCTCGCCGGCGGGCTCGACCCCGACAATGTGGCCGAAGCAATCGCGGTGACCGGCGCAGAGGCGGTTGACGTTTCGTCAGGGGTGGAAAGCGCCCCCGGCGCAAAGGACCCCGCGCTGATCACCGCCTTTTGCGCAGCCGCGCGCAGCGGCTAGGCCGTCGCGCAGGGCCCAGGCCGCCACGCAGCGCCCGTTCAAAAATGCGCGCCAAACCCCACGGTTAGCGCATCACGCGAAGGCGTAATCCCGTTCGCCGATGACGTGTAGTGGCGATATTCGATCTTGGCATAAGTGCCCGGCAAAAAGCTGTGCTGATATCCGGCGCCCATATCCCAATCGGCATTGCCACCGTGATAGGCCGTGGATGCCCAGCCGCCCACGGCATAAATCTTGCCCACCGGGCCCAGATTCGCGCCAACCCGGCCACTCACCCCGACCGACGTCAGCGTGTTTGCGGCCAGCAATTTGTCCGCCGACACTTCGGGCCCGGCAAACAGCCCGGGCGCCAGCGTAAAATCATGCCCGACGGCAACGCCGATCGATTGTTGATAATCGCCGCTGTCGAAATTGCCGGTGGTGTGCACTTCGGCGCGGGTTTCATCGGCCAGCGCGGGGGTCGCGGCCATTGCCAGCAACAGCGGTGCGGACAGGATCACAAGGTGTTGACGCATCGGTGGTTCCTTTGTTTCCAGCAATCAGCCCCAGGCCGCATCGCGCCACCTGCGCCGGGGGGCGCCGGTGGCGCACCTGTTCCGGCCCTGGCGCATGGCCACTCTCCCGACGCGAGCGACCCTGCTGTCCCGCCGCGCAGGCCCGTGGCATGCAGCGTCGGGGGTTAAAGGCGGTTCCACCCTGGGGCAGAACCGCCTTCACGACTTGGCCCTGCCCCGCTAAGGCCTTTATGCTTTCCTTCGCCTGAACGGGCTGGCCTGAAGAAACCGGGTGGCCGGACGGAACCGGGTGGCCGGAAGGGTAGGCGCCTCTCCCCGGCGGGCCATCTGGACAATTCGGCGGTCCGGAGTAAAGGAGCACGCACCATGACTGTGCAACACCCCAACAGCTTTCGCACCCAGCCCGATGAACGCGGCCATTTCGGCCAGTTTGGCGGGCGCTATGTCGCCGAAACGCTGATGCCGCTGATCCTCGATCTGGAAACCGAATATCGCAAGGCGAAGGACGATCCCGCGTTCCACGCCGAATTCGAGGACTTGCTCGAACATTACGTTGGCCGGCCCAGCCCGCTCTATTTCGCGCCGCGCCTCACCGAGGAACTGGCCAAGGATGCCGCGCCCGGCATGGGCGCGCAGATCTGGTTCAAGCGCGACGAGCTGAACCACACCGGCGCGCACAAGATCAACAACTGCATCGGCCAGATCCTGCTCGCCATGCGCATGGGCAAGACGCGGATCATCGCCGAAACCGGCGCGGGCCAGCATGGCGTTGCCACGGCCACGGTCTGCGCACGATTCGGCCTGCCTTGCGTGATCTACATGGGCGCGACCGATGTCGAACGCCAGGCGCCCAACGTGTTCCGCATGAAGCTGCTGGGCGCCGAAGTGATCCCGGTGCAATCGGGCGCAAAAACGCTGAAAGACGCGATGAACGAGGCACTGCGCGATTGGGTCGCCAATGTGCACGACACGTTCTACATCATCGGCACCGCCGCCGGCCCGCATCCCTATCCCGAACTGGTGCGCGATTTTCAAAGCGTGATCGGGCGCGAGGCGCGCGCGCAGATGCTGTCGCGCACCGGCCGCCTGCCCGATCTGCTGGTTGCCGCGATCGGCGGCGGATCAAACGCGATCGGCCTGTTCCATCCCTTTCTCGATGATCCTTCGGTGAAAATGCTGGGGGTCGAAGCCGCCGGCTATGGCCTCGACAAGGATCACGCCGCCAGCCTGGCCGGCGGACGTCCGGGCATCCTGCATGGCAACAAGACGTATCTGTTGCAGGACGCCGATGGCCAGATCATCGAAGGCCATTCGATCAGCGCCGGGCTCGATTACCCCGGCATCGGCCCCGAACACGCCTGGCTGAAGGAAAACGGCCGCGTCGATTACACCTCGGTCACCGATGACGAAGCGCTGGGCGCGTTCCAGCTGCTGTGCCGCACCGAAGGCATCATTCCCGCGCTGGAACCCAGCCACGCGATTGCCGCAGTGGCCAGGATTGCCCCGACGCTGCCCCGTGATACGATCATCCTCGCCAATCTGTGCGGGCGCGGGGACAAGGACATTTTCACCGTGGCCGGCCATCTGGGGGTAACGCTGTGACGACGTCGGCGGCGCGGCTGGCGGCCGCCTTTGGCCAGGGCCGTCCGGCGCTGGTGTGCTTTGTCACCGCGGGCGATCCCACACCTGCGGCAACGCCGGCGATTCTCGATGCGCTGGTGGCCGGCGGCGCCGATGTGATCGAACTGGGCATGCCGTTCACCGATCCGATGGCCGATGGCCCGGCGATTCAGGCCGCCAACTTGCGCGCGCTCCATGCAGGCACGACCACGCCCGCGATTCTGACCATCGCCGCCGGTTTCCGCGCCCGCCACCCGCATGTGCCGCTGGTGCTGATGGGCTATGCCAACCCGATGACGATCCGCGGTGCCGACTGGTTTGCCGATGCCGCGGCGCAGGCCGGCGTGGATGGCGTGATCTGCGTCGACATTCCGCCCGAAGAAGATCCCGAACTGGGCCCCGCCTTGCGCTCGCGCGGGCTCAGCCTCATTCGCCTGGCCACGCCCACCACCGATGCGGCGCGGCTGCCCGCGGTGCTGGATGGATCATCGGGCTTTGTCTATTACGTCTCGGTCGCCGGGATCACCGGCAAGCAGTCGGCGGCGCTGACCTCGATCGAAGAGGCGGTTGCGCGGCTGAAAGCGACCACCGACCTGCCCATCGCGGTGGGTTTCGGCGTGCGCACCCCCGAACAGGCCGGGCCGATTGCGCGCGTGGCCGATGGCGTGGTGGTGGGATCGGCGATTGTCGATCTGGTTGGCCAGCATGGCGCCGATGCCGCCGAACCGGTGCGCCTGCTTGTCGCGCAGCTGGCCGAGGCGGTCCACAGCGCGAGGAGCCTGGTGGCATGAGCTGGCTGTCCAAAGTCCGCAATTCGCTGTCGTTCATTCAAAAGCGCGACACTGTCGACACATTGTGGATCAAATGCCCCGGGTGCAGCGAAATGCTGTTCATCAAGGAATATGAAGACAATCTGTCGGTCTGCCCGCGCTGCGATCACCATGGCCGCATCGGCACCGACCGCCGGCTGGGCCAGTTGCTCGATCCCGGCTATGCGCTGCTGCCCTCGCCCGTGGTGCGCGAAGACCCGCTGAAATTCCGCGATACAAAGCGCTATACCGACCGGATCAAGGCGGCACGCACGGCCAACCAGCACAACGATGCCTATACCAATGCCATGGGCACGATCGATGGCCAGCGCGCCGTGGTCGGGGTGCAGGATTTCGGCTTCATGGGCGGATCGATGGGCATGGCGGTGGGCAATGCCTTCATCGCCGGCATCGACCTCGCCATCCGCGAAAGCTGCGCCTATGTCGCGGTGACCGCCGCGGGCGGCGCGCGCATGCAGGAAGGCATCCTGTCGCTGATGCAGATGCCGCGCACCACCGTGGCGATCAGCCGGCTGCATGCAAAGGGCCTGCCCTATATCGTGCTGCTGACCGATCCGACCACCGGCGGTGTTACTGCCAGCTATGCCATGCTCGGCGATGTGCAGATTGCCGAACCGGGCGCGCTGATCGGCTTTGCCGGGCAACGCGTGATCCAGGACACGATCCGCGAAAAGCTGCCACCCGGGTTTCAGCGCGCGGAATACCTTTATGACCACGGCATGATCGACATGGTGGTGCATCGCCGCGACATGAAGGCGACGCTGGCCAGCCTGATCGATTACCTGACGGCGGCGCGGGCCGCCTGATCCGCCCCGATCGGGAGGCGCGCACGTGAAAGACTTTGCCATTTCCGACCACCCGGCGGTGCAGGCGCAGCTTGACCGGCTGGGCCAGCTATCGGTGCCGCAGGGGCGGCTGGGGCTCGATACGATCCGCACGCTGCTGGCGCGGCTGGGCAATCCCGAGCGCCACCTGCCCCCGGTGTTCCACGTTGCGGGCACCAACGGCAAAGGATCGACCTGCACTTATCTGCGTTTCATGCTTGAGGCGCAGGGGCTGACTGTCCACACCGCGACCAAGCCGCATCTGGTGCGCTATAACGAGCGCATTCGCGTGGCCGGATCGTTGATCGGCGATGATCTGCTGGCGGCGCTGCTGGCCGAAGCCCTGGATGCCGGCGAAGATCTGGCGCCCAGCTTTTTCGAAGTGACGACCGCGGCGCAGTTCCTGGCTTTTGCCCGCGTGCCCGCCGATGCCTGCGTGATCGAAACCGGGCTGGGCGGGCGGTTTGATGCGACCAACGTGTTCGAACGCCCCGCCGCCTGCGGCATCGCCACGCTGGGCATCGATCACGAAGCGTTTCTGCTGATTCCCGAAGCAGGCGTGCCGCAGGCGCCGCTGGCGCGGATCGCGTTTGAAAAAACCTGCATTGCCAAACCCGGCGTGCCGATCATCACGCAGATCTATCCCGAACCCGCCGCGCAAGCCGTGGTGGACACGGCACAGGCCATCGGCGCAACGCTGCTGCAGCGCGGCCAGGCCTGGCACGCCACGGTTGGCGCCACGGTTGCCTATCGCGATGCCCGGGGCACGATTGATCTGCCGCTGCCCGTGCTGCCCGGCGCGCACCAGGCCGACAATGTCGCGCTCGCCGTGGCGATGTTGCGCCATCAGGACACGATCACCGTTTCGCCCGAGGCCATGGCGCGCGGGATCGTTGCGGCGCGCTGGCCCGCACGATTGCAGCGGCTTGCCCCCGGCCCGCTGGCTGTGCTGGCCGGCGGGCGCACGGTGTGGCTGGATGGCGGGCACAACCCCGATGCGGGCGTGGCGATTGCGCGCCACCTTGCCGATCAGCCGCCGGTGCACGTGATCATCGGCATGCTTGCCAACAAGGACCCCGGCGCGATTCTGGCGCCGCTGGGGCGTCATGCGCTGTCGGTAACCATTGTGCCTGCGCCCGGCCACGCCGCGCACAGCCCCGATGCCTTTGCTCCGTTCAGCGCCATCCCCCCGGCCAGCGCCCCCGATGTCAGCGCCGCGCTCGCCGCGCTGCCGCCACAGGGCGACGTGCTGATCACGGGATCGCTCTATCTCGCCGGCGACGTGCTGCGCCGCAACGGCGAAGTGCCAGATTGAAAGTCCTCCCCGCCACGGGGAGGATCGCGCCGCATCGTCACCCATTCCAGCAGCACGAACCCCACCGCCACCAGCCCGGCCACCGCCGTCCAGCGGAACATCACCGGATAGCCCAGGTGGTCGATCGTTTCGCCCGCAATCCCCTTGCCCAGCGATCCGATCAGGAATGTCATCGATGATAGCAGCGCATATTGCACGGCGGTGTGGCTGCGGCTGACTTGCCCCGACAAGTAGGCGACGAACGCCGCGCCGGCGATGCCGGTGGCGATGTTTTCCACGCTGATCGCCACCAGCAGGCGCAGCAGGCGCGGATCGATGCCAAACACCCCGCCCAGCGCGGCCGCGCCGGTAAACCGCGCCACGGCATCGATATGCGCAGCCCCTTCGGCAAGATCGGCATAGACGAAATTGCCCAGCATCGGCAGCACCGCGCCGATCAGGATGGTGGGCATGCGGCCCGCCCGCGCAAACAGCACGCCGCCCAGCGCAATGCCCGCCATGGTCATGAAAATGCCGAAGATTTTCGATGCAAAAGCCACCTCGTCCTTGGAATAGTGGAGGAAATCGAGGTAGAACGGCAGGGCAAAGCTGCCCCACACATTGTAGCACAGCGTATAGCTGAGGATCATCCCGATCATCACCAGCACGCGCCAGCCCAGCCGCGCCGACAATTCGGCCAGCGGCGCGACCAGCGCCATCCACAAGTGATCGATCGCCGGCACAGCGCTTTTGCCCGAATCTCCGGCTGGCGCGCCGCCAAACCGGTTGGTCACTGCCGCCACCAGCAGCGGCAGGCCCACTGTGGCCAGCACGATCAGCGGCGCATGGCTGCGCGTGAAATCACCCACCGAGGGCCGCACCACACCGGGCAACACCGGGCCCAGCATGGCCGCCATGAACAGGCCGATGCTGCCAATCGCCCAGCCCCAGCCCAGCGCCACCAGCACCAGCGCCCCTGCGCGCAACAGCGGCGGCGGCTGGTCGGTCATCGCCTCGTGCCCTTCGCCGGCCGGGCGCTGCGTATCGGGCGCACCCAGCGTGATCAACGCGACCAGCGCAATCAGCCCGGCCATCAGCGCATAGACCGTGGGCCAGGGCAGCCGCGCCGCCAGAAACAGCGCAAATGCCCCGCCGATCAGCGCCGCCAGCCGGTATCCGAACTGGTACAGCGAAGACAGCAGCTCCACCGGCACGACAGCATCGGCCACATCGATCCGCCAGGCATCGATTGCCACGTCCTGCGTGGCCGATGCGAGCGCCGCCACCAGCGCGATCAGCGCAAAGCGCCCAAGCGCCACCACCGGATCGGTCAGCGCCAGCCCCGCCAGCGCCGCCACCAGCGTTATCTGGCACGCCAGAATCCACCCCTTGCGCCGCCCCAGCGCACCGATCAGCGGCAGCCGGGCGCGATCCACCACCGGCGACCACAAAAACTTGAACGAATAGGCCAGCCCGATCCACGCCAGCACGCCGATCGTGGCCATCGGTACGTGGCGATCGCCCAGCCACGCATTCAGCGTGCCGATCAACAGCGCATAAGGCAGGCCCGACGAAAGCCCCAGCGCCAGCATGATCCCGGCCTTGCGGTTGGCCAATGCCGCGCGCAGCACGCGCCAGCCTTTGGGCGGTGCCACCGATACTGCCGGATCTGCCAATTCTGGCGGATCTGCCAATTCTGGCGGTTCTGCCGTGTGCTGTGTCATGCCTGCCCTGTTCGCTGCGCGTTGCGGCGCGACCCTACCAACGATCCACGCAAGAGCCAGCGTGTTTTGCCATGGCCCGGGCCCCCTTTTCCTCCCGCAGCCATGTCTCGCAGCCTTGGACCGCAGTCTTGGCCCGCAGTCATGGCCCGCAGTCCTGGCCCGCAGTCATGGCCCGCAGTCTCGGCCCGCAGTCTTGGGGGGGTGACGCGGCGGCGCGACAGGAGTATGGGCTGGCGATGTCCCGACCCTTAAGACCCGGAAGCAGCCCGCCGCGACGGCCCGCCGCAATCCACGCCCCTGCCCCGCGGCCCGCACGCCCCGCCACCCCGGCGGATGCCGATGCCCCCCCGCGTGAAGGCGAACGCATTGCGAAACTGCTCGCCCGCGCGGGCGTCGCCAGCCGCCGCGAAGTCGAACGGCTGATCGGCGAAGGCCGCGTGCGGCTGAACGACGAAGTGGTGACCACACCCGCCACGGTGCTCAAAAACCTCAAAGGCGTAAGCGTCGATGGCAAGCTGATTGCCGCCGCGGCCCCTGCCCGCCTGTTCCGTTTTCACAAACCCGAAGGCCTGATCACCGCCGAGCGTGATCCCGGCGGGCGCCCGACGATCTATAACGCGCTGGTCAACGCGCTGCCCGCCGGCACCCCGCGCGTGATGCCGGTGGGGCGGCTCGATCTCAATACCGAAGGTCTGTTGCTGCTGACCAACGATGGCGGGCTGAAACGCGCGATGGAATTGCCCGCCACCGGCATTTCGCGCACGTATCGCGCGCGCACTTTTGGCGACATTTCGCAGGCCCGGCTGGAAGAACTGATCGAAGGCATAGAGATCGAGGGCGTGCGCTATGGCGCGATCGATGCCAACATGGAACGCCGCACCGGGCGCAACCAGTGGATCGAACTGAGCCTGACCGAGGGCAAGAACCGCGAAGTGCGCCGCGTGCTCGAACATCTGGGCCTGCAGGTTTCACGCCTGATCCGCACCGCCTATGGCCCGTTTCCGCTCGGCGATCTGGCGCGCGGCGCCGCAGTGGAAGTGCGCCAGACCGATGTCGAAACCTTTCGCAAGGCGCTGAAGCTGGGGTCATGAGGCTGCTGTCATGCGCATAATCGCCGGGCAATGGCGCGGGCGGCGGCTGGCTGCGCCCGCGGGCGACACCACCCGCCCCACCGCCGACCGCACGCGCGAAACGCTGTTTTCGATGCTCGTCAGCCGGCTGGGCGATTTTTCCGGCCTGGCGGTGGGTGATCTGTTTGCCGGATCGGGCGCGCTGGGGCTTGAGGCGCTGTCACGCGGGGCGGCCAGTGCGCTGTTTGTCGAACAAGATGCCAGGGCGCTCGATGCGATCCGCGCCAATGTCCGCACGCTGGATGCCGGCGCGCGCGCCACGGTGCGTGCAGGGTCGGTGCTGGCGCTCGGCCCGGCGCGCGCGGCGCTCGATCTGGTGCTGATGGACCCGCCCTATCGCAGCGGCGCGGGGCTGGTGGCCATCGACAAGCTGACCCGGCTGGGCTGGATTGGCCCGGCCACCTGGATCAGCCTGGAAACCGCGCTGGACGAAGCGGTCGATCCGGCCGGGTTTGCCATCGATGCAGAACGGCGCGTGGGCAAGGCACGGATCACGCTGCTGCGCCTTGCTTCCGGCCCGGTTAACGCTGTGGGGGCGCCAGAAGAACCCCCGTCAGCGTAACTGCCCCGGCCAAAGTCAGGAACAGCCCGACATAGGCCACTCCGCCCGTCTGGGCGAGCCAGGTTGCCGCAAACGGCGCCAGCGCGCCGCCCAGAATGCCGCCGCAATTGAACGCGATAGAGATCCCGGTATAGCGCACGCCGGTGGGATAGAGCGTGGGCAGCCAGGCGCCCAGCGGGCCGTAAGCCAGCCCCATCACCAGCAGTGCCGACGCCAGTGTCACCAGCACCAGCGGCACCGATCCCGAAGCGAGCCCGCTGCCAAACCCCAGCCCGACCACCATGGTCAGCGCCGCGCCGATGGTCAGCACGCGCGCCGGGCTGGCGCGATCGGCCCAATATCCGCCCAGCACGATGCCCACCGCCAACGCAAAATTGGCCATCAGCTGCACCGCCAGAAACCCTTGCATCGAATAGCCCAGCCGGGTCGTGGCAAACGACAGCGCGAATGTGGTGGCCAGGTAAAAGATCGCAAAGCAGGCCATGACCCCGGCAGTACCGGCAACCACCGCGCCAAAATGATTGCGAAACAGCTGCCCCACCGGCACGCGCGGCGGCGGCGCCGCCTCGATCGCGGCGCGAAATGCCGCGGTTTCACCAATTTTCAGCCGCACCCACAGCCCCACCAGCACCAGCACCGCGCTGGCCAGAAACGGAATGCGCCAGCCCCAGGCGGCAAAGGCGGCGGGCGGCAGAGTCAACGAAAGCATCAGGAACAGGCCGTTTGCGGCCAGAAACCCCAGCGGCGCGCCCAGTTGCGGCGCCGCGCCAAAACGCGCCTCCCACCCCTTTGGCGCGTTTTCCACCGCCAGCAGGCTCGCCCCGCCCCATTCGCCGCCCAGGCCAAACCCCTGGCCAAAGCGCAACAGGCACAGCAGCGCCGGCGCCAGCGCCCCGGCGACGGCATACGTGGGCAGAAAGGCGATTGCAAAAGTCGATCCGCCCATCAGCATCAGCGAGGCCACCAGCGTCGATTTGCGCCCCACCCGATCGCCGAAATGCCCGAACGCGATTGCCCCGACCGGCCGCGCAACGAATGCCAGGCCAAACGTCATGAAGGCCAGCAGCGTGCGCGCCGCGGGCGACTGGGTGGGAAAGAACAAGGGCCCGATGACCAGCGCCGCAGCGGTTGCATAAATATAGAAATCATAGAATTCGACCGCCGTCCCGACCAGGCTGGCAGTCAGGATGCGCGCGTTCGCGCGAAAGGGGTGGGTCGGATGCGCGGTCATGCCTGTTCCATCGATGGTGCTTCACGGCCCGGGCCGCGCGCGACGCCGGCGGTGCAGGCATCAGGCGGAACAGGTTTGCGGCACAATTGCGCAAGCGCGCGTGGAATGTCCATCCCGCCGGTTGCCTTGGCGGCCCAAGTTCCCTACTTGTTCCGCGTGACGACCATCCCTGCCCCCCCTTTGCGCGACTCCGCTCCTCCCGCCGACTGGCTTGACCGGCTCAACCCGCCCCAGCGTGAGGCGGTGCTGACAACCGACGGCCCGGTGTTGATGCTGGCGGGCGCCGGCACCGGCAAGACCGCCGCGCTGACTGCGCGGCTGGGCTGGCTTTTGCGCCAGCGGCTGGCCTGGCCCAGCGAGATCCTGTGCGTTACGTTCACCAACCGTGCCGCGCGCGAAATGCGTGAACGTGTCGGGGCGTTGATTGGCCCTGCGGTCGAAGGCATGCCCTGGCTGGGCACATTCCATTCGATCGCGGCCAAGATGCTGCGCCGCCATGCCGAGCTGGTCGGCCTGACGCCCACGTTCACGATCATCGATACCGACGACCAGTTGCGCGTGCTCAAACAGCTGATCCAGGCCGAAGGGCTGGATGACAAACGCTGGCCGGCCAAGCAGCTTGCCGGGCTGATCGACCGCTGGAAAAATCGCGGGCTCAATCCCGCCGACCTCGACACGATGGAGAATGAAACCTGGGCCAATGGCAAGGGGCAGCGGTTCTACACGCTTTATCAGGACCGGCTGCGTACGCTCAACGCCTGCGATTTCGGCGATCTGCTGCTCCACATGCTCAACATTTTCCGCCAGCATCGCGATGTGCTGGAACAGTGGCAGCAGCGGTTCCGCTATGTCATGGTCGACGAATATCAGGATACCAACGCGGTGCAGTATCTGTGGCTGCGCCTGATCGCGCAAAACCGCCGCAACATCTGCGTGGTGGGCGATGATGACCAATCAATCTATTCCTGGCGCGGCGCAGAAGTTGCCAATATCCTGCGGTTTGAAAAGGATTTTCCCGGCGCGCGCGTGATCCGGCTGGAACAGAATTACCGGTCTACCCCGCATATCCTGGGCGCGGCATCGGGGCTGATCGCGGAAAATTCGCAGCGGCTGGGCAAG
This sequence comes from uncultured Sphingomonadales bacterium, assembly GCA_903832325.1. Lineage (GTDB taxonomy): Bacteria > Pseudomonadota > Alphaproteobacteria > Sphingomonadales > Sphingomonadaceae > Novosphingobium. The sequence continues at coordinate 121,102 of CAILBC010000020.1, forward strand.
ACGTTGTGGACGACGCGCGATGGCGGCGACCGCCTGCGCGTGATCGGGGTGTGGGACGGGCCGGAAGAGGCGCGCCGCGTGGGGGAAGAGATCGAGCGGCTGGAACGCGAAGGCTGTCCGCTCGATGCCATTGCCATTCTGGTGCGCGCGCAGTTCCAGACCCGCGAATTCGAAGACCGGTTCCTGCAGATCGGCCTTGCCTATCGCATTGTCGGCGGCTTCCGGTTTTATGAACGTGCCGAAATCCGCGATGCGCTGGCCTACCTGCGGCTGGTTGGATCACCCACCGATGATCTGGCATTCGAACGCATCTGGAACACGCCGAAACGCGGGCTGGGCGACAAGACGCTGGAAAAGCTGCACCGCTTTGCCCGCGCCCACGCGCTGCCGCTGCTGCGCGCCGCGCATGACATAACCGACAGCGACGAGCTGCCTGCGCGCGCGCGCACCACGCTGCTGACGCTGGTGCGCGATTTTGCGCGCTGGCGCGATGCCTCTGCCACGCTGACCCCGGCCGAACTCGCGCGCACCGTGCTGGATGAATGCGGCTATACCGCCGCGCTGCAGGCCGAACACAGTGCCGAAGCCAATGGCCGGCTGGAAAACCTGTCGGAACTGGTGCGCGCGCTGGAAGATTATGAAACCCTGTCGGATTTTCTCGAACACGTCAGCCTGGTGATGGACAACGAGGCCAACACCGACGATGCCAAGATCACGCTGATGACGATGCACGCGGCCAAAGGGCTGGAATTCGATCAAGTGTTCCTGCCCGGCTGGGAAGAAGGCGTGTTCCCCTCGCAGCGCGCGATGGATGAAGGGGGCCTTGCCAGTCTGGAAGAGGAACGGCGCCTTGCCTATGTGGCGATCACCCGCGCGCGCAAGCGTTGCACGATCCTCCACGCGGCCAACCGGCGCATTTATGGCCAGTGGACCAGTTCGATCCCGTCACGGTTTGTCGGCGAATTGCCGGCGGATCATATCGAAGAGGAAACCACGCTGACCGGCGGGGCGTCGCTGTGGCGCGCGCACTGGACCGAACAGGCCGATCCCTTTGCCGATGCGGTGCGCACCAATCCGTCGCGCGTGGCCAGCCGCGGGCCCGGCTGGCAACGTGCCGCCGCCGCGCCGATCGATACGCAGCCGCGCCGCATTGCCGAATCGACACGCAGCGCGGCCAGCTTTGCCGCCACCCCGCGCACCGATCTGGGTGTCGGCCGGCGCGTGTTTCACGACAAGTTCGGCTATGGCGAAATCGCCGCGCAAGACGGCAACAAGCTGGAAATCGATTTCGACACCGCCGGGCGCAAGCGCGTGCTCGACAGTTTCATCCGGCCGGCGTGACGCGCTGGTTCGCAGATCAGAGCTGCCCGCTTTGCGCAGCCGTTTCCTGCGCCGATACATAGTTGAAGGTGTTGTTGAGCGCGTTACCGAGCGCACCCATTGCGGTGATCGCGGCAATCGAGATCAGCGCGGCCATCAGGCCATACTCGATGGCGGTGGCGCCCGCCGTGTCGCTGCCGATCCGGTCAAGAAAGCGTCGAAAGTCGGCCATGATGTGCTCCCCGGGCCAGCCACACAGCGGCTGCCCTGGGAAGCACTACGTACCAAAACGGATATAACTGATTAACTAGCCAAAAACATGGCTGAAATTTCACAATTTTCCGGCCTGGGCGGCGGTTTCCTGGTTCGACACATAATTGAACGTGTTGACCAGCGAGTTGCCCAGCGTGCCCATCGCGGTGATTGCCGCAACCGAGATGAGCGCCGCCATCAGGCCATATTCAATCGCCGTCGCGCCGGCGTCGTCGCGCCGCAAAGCCGCAATCAGTTGCTGAAACTTCGCCATTGCCCTTGTCCCTTGTCCAAATCCCCGGGGCCTGAACCCCTGCGCCACGGCCCGTCGTCCCACCAACCGGGCCGTGCGAAGCGGATTTCGCACAAGATTACGAAATTTTCATTAAGGGCCGAACTTGGCCTGCACCGCCGATTACATCCGTTTTGAAGGCCATTACGGGGGCCAAACCTTAACGCGTTACGGCACGAAAGTGCGTAGGGGCGTGCAGCGCGGGCGCAATGCCCGCGCGCAATCAGTCGGTCAAAGTGCTGAAACCTGAAGGAAACCCGGAACCGGCCCGTTCCACACGCCATCATCGGCAGCAGCAGCCTGTGCCGCTGGCCTCTGTGTCGCAGGCCTCTGTGTCACAGGGGCCGCACGCGGGGCGCGCCGCGCGGGCTCCGGTTCGGCCCCTTCGGGCTTTGACGCAGATTTCGGGGCCGGCAATCCGGCCTCGGCAGATTGTGCTGCCACTGGCCGATGATCGTCACCGCGTGCTTCGCGCCGTGGCTTTTTCGGCGATTCGGCCGCAACCGCATCGGAATTGCGCGCGCGATCCCGGCCACGCTTGCGGCCGCGGCCACGTTCGGCGCCGCCCACTTCACGGTCCGGCGCGCTATTTTCACCGGAATCGGCGGCACCGGAATCGGCGGCACCGGAATCCTTGGCCAGCGTCATCACCGGGATCGTCATGCCGGTCAGCTTTTCGACATTGGCGATCGCTTCCAGATCTTCATCCGATACCAGCGTATAGGCGCGCCCGGTGGCCCCGCCGCGCCCGGTGCGGCCGATGCGGTGGATATAGTCATCCGGGTGCCACGGCGTGTCGAAATTGATCACGTGGCTGACACCCTTGATGTCGAGCCCGCGTGCGGCCACATCCGATGCGCACAGGATGTTGATCTGGCCATCCTTGAACCGCTGCAATTCGGCATTGCGCGCGGGCTGGTCCATATCGCCATGGATTTCGCCCGCGGAAAAGCCGGCGCGTTTCAGGCTGGTGGCCAGATCGCGCACCGTGGTTTTGCGATTGGCAAAGATGATCGCGGTGGTCACGTCATCGGCGCGCAGCAATTCCTGCAGCGCCTCGCGCTTGTTGCGCGCGGGCACGCGCAGTTTGAACTGGGCGATGTTGATGTTGGCGCTGGCCGGCCGTGCGACCTCGATATATTTGGGGTTCGACAGGAACTTGTCGGCCAGCTTTTTGATCGGCGGCGGCATCGTTGCCGAAAACAGCAGCGTCTGCCGCGTGGTCGGCAGCTTGGCACAGATCGATTCGATATCGGGGATGAAGCCCATGTCGAGCATGCGGTCGGCTTCATCGATTACCAGCAGTTCGCACCCGGTCAGCAGGATCTTGCCGCGCTCGAACAAATCCATCAGCCGGCCGGGCGTGGCGATCAGCACATCGACGCCATCCGACAGCGCCTTGACCTGGTCACCCATCTGCACCCCGCCGATCAGCAGCGCCATGCGCAGATCGTGGTTCTTGCCATATTTCTCGAAATTTTCGGCGACTTGCGCGGCCAGTTCGCGCGTCGGTTCCAGAATCAGCGACCGCGGCATCAGCGCGCGGCGCCGGCCATGCGCCAGAATATCGATCATCGGCAGGACAAAGCCCGCGGTCTTGCCCGTGCCGGTCTGCGCGATGCCGATGATATCGCGCATCATCAGCACCGAAGGGATGGCCTGGGCCTGGATCGGGGTCGGCTCGTCATAGCCGGCATCAAGCACCGACTGGAGCAGTTCGTCTGACAGGCCGAGGTCGGCAAATTTCATGAGAAAACGGATATCCTGTAACGCAAGAGCATGGATTTCGGACAGACCCACCGCTGGCCCCGATCCGTGAAAACCAGAGGCCGGCGGAGGATCAGGGCAGTGGCACGAGCGGGGCACGGGCACGGTAGAGGCACAGGCCGGTTCCGCAAAGCGCAACCGGCATGATCCGTGACCATACCGTCGTGGCGGGAAACCACGACCCGGGCCCTGCCGCAAACTTGCCCGCGCTTTGCCGATTATCCCGCCAAAGTCAAGAAATGCCGCTGCCCGCAATACCGTGGTAACCACAAGGGCGCGTCCGGCTTCACCCGGGCTGCTCCAGTTCCCGGCAGTCAGTTCCCGGCTCTCGGTTCCCGGCTCTCAGTTCCCGGCATTCAGTTCATCGGCACCAGCTCATGCACGGCGGCAATCAGGCAGGTGGCACCCGCGCGCGAATGGATCGCATCGCGCGCCGCGCACAGCTGACCATCGGGCGTGGGGGTAACATAAAATCCCAGATAGAAATCGCGCGCATTGCAATTGCGCGCCAGATCCGCGCCAACCAGCCGGCGGTCGCGCATGAACAGCAGCAGCCGGTTGGCCGCCAGCGGCTGCACCCCGGCAATCGCCGCAACCGGCACGCACGGCGCCATGCGCCGTTGGCGCAGCCGTTCGGGCAAAGGCGGCGGCCCGGGCGGCGGCAATTCGCGCACCGGCCCGGCCAGCCCGGGGGTTATGCGGATGATCACCCGCTGTTCGATCCGCACCTGGTTCCAGGTGTCATTGCCCGGATTGCGCGCGGGGGCACCACCGTTTGATAGCGTCGCCGGCACGAACAGCGCGCCAAGACCGATCGCCGCGACCGGGGCCATGGCCAGGGCCACCCCCGCCACCGCAATCGCCAGGGCGCGCCGCGAAGTCACAAGGCCCCACCGGCGCATCTGCGCGCACGCGGCCGCTTCACCTGCATTGGACCCGACAGGGTGCTGCCCGTATCAATCCCGAATGTATCAATACCACTTCCCATTTGCGCCACAGGTCAATCGGCCGCGCCAAGACCCCGTACCGCGTCCTATCCCATGCGACGATTGAATGACCGCTTAACCCGGGTGCAAGCAAAAATAAATTGCCGATGCCCGGGCGCGGGATTAGCCATCGGGGCATGACCCACCCCCACCCCGTCGTTGACACCATCGCCACCCGCCCCGGCCCTGCAGACGCAGCCTTTTTGGACGCCGCGCTGGCGCTGCTGGGCCCCAAAGGGCTGTCCACCGATCCCGATTTGCTGAGCCCGTGGCTGACCGACTGGCGCGGCCGCTATACCGGGCGCGCGCTGGGGCTGGCGACGCCTGCCAACACCGCCGAAACCGCCGCGCTGGTGCGGCTTTGCGCCGAACATGGCGTGCCGATCGTGCCGCAGGGTGGCAACAGCGGCATGTGCGGCGGCGCCACGCCCGATACGAGCGGCCGCGCGCTGCTGATCAACACCCGCCGCATGGATGCGATCCGCCGCATCGACCGCGCCGGCCGCCAGGTCGAATGCGAAGCCGGGGTGATCCTGCAAACGCTGCACGAAGCGGTCGAACGCGAAAGTCTGCGCTTTCCGCTCACGCTCGGGGGCAAAGGGTCGGCCACGGTTGGCGGGCTGATTTCCACCAATGCCGGCGGAACGCAGGTGCTGCGCCACGGATCGATGCGCGCGCAAGTGCTGGGGCTGGAGGCGGTGCTGGCCGACGGATCGGTGTTCAACCAACTGGTTCCGCTGAAAAAGGACAATCGCGGGTTTGACCTGAAACAGCTGCTGATCGGTTCCGAAGGCACGCTGGGCATCATTACCGCGGCCACCTTGCGGCTGGAACCGGCGGTGGCCGCGCGCGCCGTGCTGTGGGCCGGCGTGCCCTCGATCCAGGCCGCGCGCACGCTGCTGCTCCACGCGCAGGACAAGGCGGGCGCCGCGCTCGAAGGGTTCGAGGTCATGCCCGATCACGCACTGGCGGCGGTGCTGGCCTATCTTCCCACGGCGCGCGCGCCGCTTGAAGGCAGGCATGACTGGCACGTGCTGATCGAGCTGGTGGCCGATGCGTCCGGCGCCGAGGCGCTGCCCGACCTGGCCGAGGGGCTGCTGGTCAGCGCGTTCGAGGCGGGCCTGGTGGCCGATGCCACGATCGCCGCCAACGAGGCCCAGGCCGAAGCATTCTGGTGGCTGCGCGATTCGGTGGCGCCGGCCGAACGCGCCCAGGGCCCCGCGATGCAGCATGACATCAGCGTGCCGGTCGATCGCATGGCCGATTTCATCGATTTTGCCGCGCCGCTGTTCGAGCGCGATTTTCCCGGAACAACCGCCGTCGGCTTTGGCCACCTGGGCGATGGCAATATCCATTTCCACATCCTGGCCCCCAAAGGTACCGAATCCGGCGCCTGGGAAGCCAGCGAGGGCAAGGCGATCAGCCGCCAGGTGCACGATCTGGTTACGCAATGGGGCGGATCGATCTCGGCCGAACACGGCATTGGCCAATTGAAGCGCGATGAGCTGGAACGGCTGGCCGATCCCACCGCACTGCACATGCTGCGCGCGGTAAAGGCCGCGCTCGATCCGCAGGGGCTGCTCAATCCCGGCAAGCTGGTGTGAACGGCTGATCGTTGCGGCAGGGTTTTTTGCGCCGATGTGACACGCGTGTTGCAGGTGGCCTTGCGCGGCCTTCGCGCGTCCCCTAAACGCCGCGCTTCCGCCGGGGGGTGCTTGCGCCTCGGCCGCGTTTGACGGAGAGTGACCGATGGCCAGCGCGCCTGCCAACCTGCCCCTGTTTTACAACGACCTCGTTCCGCTCAACACGCGCGATCACGCCACCTGGCGCGCGCGCAATGTCGACAAGGCGCCGTGGCTGGTCAACCAGCACGCCGTGCCGCTGACGGTCGAAGAATTTCCGCAGGCCGGTCGTCATTTCCCGATCGTCTTTGCCAGCGGCGAAAACACTGTTCCGCTGGCGCTGATGGGCCTGAACGAAGCGGTCAACGTGTTTGTCGAAGATGACGGCACGGTAATCAACAATGTCTATCTGCCCGCCTATGCACGCCGCTATCCGTTCATGCTGGCCAAGCTGCAGCCAACATCGGAAGAGCTGTCGTTGTGCTTTGACCCGACATCGGGCCTGATCGGCGATTTCGCCGAAGGCCAGCCGCTGTTCGATGGTGACCAGCCTTCGGCCACCACGACCGGCGCGTTGCAGTTCTGCGAACAGTTCGAACAGGCCGGCCAGCGCACGCAGGCCTTTGTCGACGAGCTGAAAAAGCACGAGCTGCTGATGGAAGGCGAAGTGTCGATCCAGGGCCCCGAAGGCGGCCAGCCGTTCGTCTATCGCGGGTTCCAGATGGTCGATCAGGAAAAGCTGCGCAACGTGCGCGGCGATGTCCTGCGCGGCTGGGCGCAAAGCGGGCTGCTGCCGCTGCTTTATGCCCACATCTTCTCGCTGGAACTGATCAGCACGGTGTTTGCGATGCAGGCCCAGCAGGGCAAGGGCCCCCAGGCACCCACGCCGCCCCTGCCCGCGTTCTGATCTGAACCCTGTCACAGGAAAGGGGCCGCCGACCCGTTCGGCGGCCCCTTTTTCTGTGCCTGTGCCCGGCAATACTTGCTGCAGCCTGAACGCAAGGTTTTGCGGTATTCACGCAATACATCTTGCGTCCTCTCGCGCATTTGCTATCATTCAGGGGTTGCGCCGGTGCTCCCCTCATGGCCCGGTGTGACTGGTGCGCCTTCTGGTGCACCTCCTCCCTGAACCTTGGCCACCTGGAGCGTGTCTCCAGGTGGTTTTTTGTTGGCGCGGTTTTTTGTTGGTGCGTTTTTTATCGGCGAGGTTCGACCCGCCGGCGCGCGGTCATTCCGCCGCGGCGCGCCAGTGCAGCCGGTTGCGCCCCAGCCCGGCCACGTGGTCGGCCAGATTGCGCACGATGCCCGACAGCAGCGCCACCATCGAATCAAACCCCGGCCCGGGTTCCGCCATCGCCGCATCGAGATAGGCGGTGCGATCGATTTCAATCTGCACCGCATGAATGCCGGCACTGCGCCGCGCATGGCGATCGAGCACGAAACCACCGGCATAGGGCCGGTTGTGCGCCACCGGCCGCGCCGCCGCCGCCAGATGGGCAAACAGCGCGGCAATCACTTCGCCATCGCAGGCCGTGCCAAACCTGTCACCAATCACGAATTGCGGCGCCGGCCCGCCATTGCCCGGCAAAGGCGGCATCGAATGCAGATCGATCAGCAGCGCCGCGCCCCATTGGCGCTGCACCCCGTCGATCAGCGATTCGAGCGTGGCGTGATAGGGCTCATGAATCGTGCCGATCCGCCGGCCCAATTCGTCAAAGTGCAGCCGCTGGCGCCACAATTCGCCCACCCCGGGCAGCCGGCGCGGCACCAGCCCCAGCCCGCTGCGCGCGCGATAGCCCGAATGGCCCGCCGCCAGCACCACGCCATGGCGCGTGGCGGTCTTGTGCGGCGCATGGTGCCCCGCCGGGCGCGGCGCATCGGCCAGCATGTCCCAGTCGATATCTTCCACCGCACGGTTCAGATCGATCATCGCGCGCGGCGCATCGGCAACGAGAAAGGTCGCCCCGGTTTCGCGCGCCACCGCCTCGACCAGCCGATCGACCAGCCGGTCCTCCAGCCGCAGCAGCACATGATCGGGTGCGCGCAGCGCCGCCAGCACTTCGCCCGGATAGCTCCGCCCGGCATGGGGCGCGGCCAGCACCACGGGAATCGAGGCCGGATCGGGCGCCGCACCATGAAACGCCGCCACCCCGGGCAGGCCGGGAATCGCCCCGCCACGCACCACGCGGGCGTTCTGCAAGGCGTTGTGCCCATGCGAATCATTGGCAAGATCGCGCGTGACTGACATCTGGCACAGGCTGCAACCGAACGGCGGTCGTGTCAAAGTGACCTTGCGCGCTTTCAGGGCAAGATTTTTAACCCGGCGGCGCTATAATCGCGGCAACCGGCCCAAGGACCGCAGTGTTGACGGCAGTGTTGACGGCAGTGTTGACGGCAGTGTTGGCGGCAGCATTGACGGTGGCAATGGCGGTTGCGCTCGCTGTTTCCGGGCCCGTTACCGAATCCCCCATCGGCCCGCACAGGGCCGCAGGGCTTGCAACAAAGAAGGTTATCATGATCCGCATCCTGCTCGCCGAAGACGATGATGCCATGCGCACCTACCTGGCGCGCGCGCTGGAAAACGCGGGATTTGATGTGGTTGCGGTTGATCGGGGCACGGCCGCCGTGCCCTTGCTGGAATCGCAGCGATTCGATCTGCTGCTGTCGGACATCGTGATGCCCGAAATGGACGGAATCGAACTGGCGCAGCGCTGCGCCGATATCAGCCCGGCCACAAAAGTGATGTTCATCACCGGCTTTGCCGCCGTTACGCTGAAGGCCAACCGCGAGGCGCCGCAGGCCCGCGTGCTGTCCAAGCCGTTTCACCTGAAGGATCTGGTGCTCGAAGTCGAACGCCTATTCATCGATCACCCGCTGGCAGGCAGCAGCCGCCCCCCGATCTGAAGCGGCGCCAATCTGAACCGGAAGGGATCGCGCGAAACACTCTTGCAGTCCCGGCAAAGCGTGGCTAAAGCGCCGGTCCCGGCTGGCGCAAGCTGCCGGATGATTGCCGATGGTGCCGGGCGTATAGCTCAGTGGTAGAGCACTATGTTGACATCGTAGGGGTCGCAAGTTCAATCCTTGCTACGCCCACCATCGGGACAAAAGACCCGCCGGCCCCGGTTTGAAACGGGGCGCGGCGGGTTTTTTCTTGCCCGCCTGCGCCAGAGGCACGCGCCGCACTGCGGCCTTTCACTCAGCATTGTCCCGCGCCGCAACCAAACTGTCATCCCTGATTATATTCTGTAACATCAATCTGTAACGGGCGTTCCCAGCAACTCGCCGGCCGCAGCGCACCATTGCCGCGTGGACCGGACAGACCACAGGGGAATGATCATGAGCACCTTGTTTCGCGCAAACCGGCCGGTCGCCAGCCTGGCCGCCATTGCGCTTTCGCTTACCGCATCGCAGGCTTTTGCGCAGTCGACCGGCACGCTCGATTTCGACAAGGAAATCATCGTCACCGGCAAGCGCGACGCCGCGCCCAAGGGGATCAGCGGCCTGGTCATTCCCGACACGTCAAAGGCCAAGGGGGAGCTCAACCAGGCGTTCATCGAGCGCCAGGTGCCTGGCCAGTCGATCAACGACATCATCAACTATCTGCCCGGCGTCAGCTTTCAGAACAATGATCCCTATGGCGGCGCCGGCGGCACGCTGACCATCCGCGGGTTTGACGCCTCGCGCATTTCCGAAACCTTTGACGGGGTCACGCTCAACGATGATGGCAACTATGCGCTCTATGCGCAGGAACTGCTCGACACCGAAGTGATCGACAAAGTTACGGTGAACCTTGGCACCACCGACGTTGACAGCCCCACGTCGTCGGCATCGGGTTCCACGGTCAATTTCATTTCGCACATGCCGACTGACAAGACCCATGCCAAGCTGGTCGGTTCGACCGGGCCCGACAACTATTATCGCGTGTTCGGCATGCTCGATACCGGCGTGTTCGGCCCCTGGGGCACCAAGGCGTGGCTTTCGGCAAGCAAGACGCAGAACGATTCGCCGTTCAACAACTATGGCCACATCCGCAAACACGAATTCAACGGCCGCATCTATCAGCCGCTCGCCCACGCCGGGGATTTCATCTCGCTCGCCGGGTTCTATGTCGTGCTGCGCAACAACTTTTCGGGGTCTGACGCGCTGTCGAACGTGCCGCTGGGCGCCGATACCGGCACCGGCTTCACCGCGTTCCCGGCAACCACCGGCGCGGCCAGTTTCTATACCTATCAGCCGTGCAGCGTGGTCCAGGGCACCAAGGGCGTGGCCGATACCCACCCCAACAGCTGCGGCACGGCGTTCGAATACCGCTATAACCCCGCCAACCTGATGAACATCCGCGGCGCGATGAAGCTGACGCTCAGCGACAGGCTGACATTCACGTTCGACCCGTCGTACCAGTTTACCAAGGCCAATGGCGGGGGCACCACCGGCGCGTATGAATCGGGCTGTTATCTGGTGTCGGGCGTGTGCCAAAAGGCCGGCGCCAGCGGTGCGCCTGCCGGCACGCCGCTTTATGGCTATATCAACGGCAGCTATTACATCGGCAGCGATCTGAACGGCGATGGCGATGCGATCGACCGCGTGACCACGCTGGTGCCGAGCGAAACCAAGACCCACCGCATCGCGGCAACGACATCGCTGCGCTATGACGTGGCGCCCACGCAGACCGTGCGCCTGGCCTATGCCTTTGCCCGGTCCGACATCACGCAGACCGGCGAAATGGGCTTCATCGGCGCCGATGGCGGCACGATCAACGTCTATCCCACCAACGCGCCGATCGCCGATGCCGCGGGCAGCCTGATCGAAAAGCGCGATACCGAATCGATCGCCATGCTCAACCAGGTGTCGGGCGAATACCGCGGCAAGTTTTTTGAAAACCACCTGACTGTCACGCTGGGTCTGCGCGCGCCGTTCCTCCATCGCGAGCTGACCAATTTCTGCTTCACCCGCAATGCCGGCGGCAGTGTTTCGTGCGTGTTCGGCGCGTCGCAGGCCGCCTATGCCGCCGCGTTCCCATATGCGCTCAGCAGCGCGGGCGTGCCCAGCGGATCGGCCGCGCCGCAGACCCGCACCTATAACTACCAGGCGGTGCTGCCCAATGCCGGGCTGACCTATGTCCTGCCGGTCGGTCAGGTGTTTGCCAACTATTCCAAGGGCTTTTCCGCGCCGCAGACCACCGCGCTGTACCAGTCGTTCTATTTCCCCAAGGGCACGGCCGGGGCCGAACCCGGGCCGGAAAAGACCGACAACTTTGACCTGGGCTGGCGCATTGCCGACCGCGCGATCACCGCGCAAGTCGATCTGTGGTACACCCATTTCACCAACCGGCTGGGCCAGTCGTTCAACCCCACCGAAAACACCTCGGTCTATTCGAACCTGGGCGCGGTCGATCGCTATGGCATCGATGCCGATATTGCCTATCACATCAGCGAGCATGCAACCGCGATGCTGTTTGGTTCGGCGCTCCATTCGAAGATCAAGGACAACGTGAACTCTGGCGTGGGCACCTATCTTGCCACTGCCGGAAAGTTCGAATCGGGCGTGCCCGAATATACGCTGGGCGGGCGCCTGCAGGGCGAATATGGCCCGGTGGTCTTCGGCCTTCAGGCAAAGCACACCGGTCCGCGCTTTGTGAACGATGAAAACGTTGCGTTCACTTCGCTGGGCAACACCACGGTCGCCGATGGCACCGTGGTCTATCCGGCAAAGACCCCGGCCTATACCCTGGTCGATTTCGACATCCGCATGAAGCTGAATGCGATCGGGATGAACGAAGCATCCTATGTGCAGTTGAATGCGACCAACGTGTTCAACGAACACTATGTCGGCGGGTTCGGCGGAACGACCTCCGTAACCCAGTCGCTGTCCGGCGCGCTGACCAATGCCCAGGTCGGCGCACCGCGCACGGTGATCGCCACGCTGGTGCTGGGTTTCTGACCCTGAACGCGCGCGGCCCAAAAAAGCCCACCCCCCCGGGGGTGGGCTTTTGGCGCCGGATTATTTGGCCGGATTATTTGGCCGGATTATTTACCCTGCCAGTTGGGCTTGCGCTTTTCGGCAAAGGCGGCGGCGCCTTCGCGCGCGTCGGACGACGTAAACACCGGCTGGATATAGGCCGCCTGCTTGTCCCACATGTTTTCTTCGGTCCATTCGTGCGAATCGCGCACAATCGCCTTTGACGCGATCAGCGCCAGCGGCCCGTTTTCGGCCACGCGCGCGGCCAGCGCCTTGGCCGCATCGATCGACGGCCCTTCGCTGATCTGGTTGATAAAGCCCAGTTCATAGGCGCGCTGGGCCGAAATGAAATCACCGGTCAGCGCCAGTTCCATCGCGATGCGCGGCGGAATCTGGCGCGGCAGCTTGATCAGCCCGCCGGCCGCTGCGGCCAGGCCGCGCTTCGCCTCGGGGATGCCGAACCGCGCACCGGCGCTGGCAACGATCAGATCGCACGACAGCGCCATTTCCATGCCGCCCGCCAGCGCATAACCATCAACCGCGGCGATGATCGGCTTTTTCGGTGTCCACTGCGACAGGCCGCCAAACCCGCGGCCCGGAATCGAAGGCGATTCGCCGCGCAGAAACCCTTTGAGATCCATCCCCGAACAAAACGTGCCGCCGGCCCCGGTCAGGATCGCGCAGCGCAAGTCGGGATCGGCATCCAGCCGGTCCATCGCTGCGGCAATGCCTTCGGCCGCCGCCTTGTTCATCGCGTTCTTCGCTTCGGGGCGGTTCATCGTGACGATCAGGACATTGCCGTCAACTTCGGTCAGAACCTCGGCGGCTGCGGTATCGCTCATGGCATCTCTCCTGTGTGGGCTTAATCAGTTGATTAAGGTTTAGGCGGGGAACCGGGGGCCTGTCCAGCATGAACCGCCGGGGGCATGGCCTGCGACCAAAGGCCAGCCTTTGCTGCGGTGCCCCGCCTTGCACGGCCCGTTGCACCTGCTAAGGGACGATCCGAAGCTGCCGGCCCGGCCCTTTCGTGCATTGTCGCGCGCGAAAGCCGGGATGGCGGCGCCCCGGATACCCAAGGCAGGAAGGCACAGCACCGACATGGCCAAGATCAAGGTGAAAAACCCTGTCGTCGAGCTCGACGGCGATGAAATGACCCGCATCATCTGGCAATGGATCCGGGAGCGGCTGATCCTGCCCTATCTCGATATCGATCTGAAGTATTACGACCTGTCGGTGGAAAAGCGCGACGAGACCAACGACCAGATCACCATCGATTCCGCCAACGCGATCCGCGAATACGGCGTGGGCGTAAAGTGCGCGACGATCACCCCCGACGAACAGCGCGTCGAGGAATTCCACCTGAAGAAGATGTGGAAATCGCCCAACGGCACGATCCGCAACATCCTGGGCGGCGTGGTGTTCCGCGAACCGATCGTGATCAAGAACGTGCCCCGGCTGGTGCCCGGCTGGACCGACCCGATCGTGGTCGGCCGTCACGCCTTTGGCGACCAGTACAAGGCGACCGACACGTTGATCCCCGGCCCCGGCAAGCTGCGGCTGGTGTGGGACGGTGAAAACGGCGAAAAGATCGATCTCGACGTGTTTGATTTCCCCAGCGCGGGCGTTGCCATGGCGATGTACAATCTGGACGATTCGATCCGCGATTTCGCGCGCGCCAGCTTCAACTATGGCCTCAACCTGGGCTGGCCGGTGTACCTGTCGACCAAGAACACCATCCTCAAAGCCTATGACGGCCGCTTCAAGGACTTGTTCCAGGAAGTCTTCGACAGCGAAGGGTTCAAGGAAAAGTTTGCCGCTGCGGGCATCGAATATCAGCACCGCCTGATCGACGACATGGTCGCATCGGCGCTGAAATGGTCGGGCAAATTCGTCTGGGCGTGCAAGAACTATGATGGCGACGTGCAGTCCGACACCGTGGCCCAGGGGTTCGGCTCGCTCGGCCTGATGACTTCGGTGCTGATGAGCCCCGACGGCCGCACGGTCGAAGCCGAAGCCGCGCACGGCACCGTCACGCGCCACTATCGCCAGCACCAGCAGGGCAAGCAGACTTCGACCAACCCGATCGCGTCGATCTTTGCCTGGACCCGCGGGCTGATCTATCGCGGCCGCTTTGACGACACCCCCGAACTGGTGGCCTTTGCCGAAACGCTGGAACGTGTGTGCATCGAAACCGTCGAAAGCGGCAAGATGACCAAGGACCTCGCCATCCTGATCGGCCCCGACCAGCCGTGGATGACCACCGAAAAGTTCTTTGACGCGATTGCCGAAAACCTGGACGCGGCCATGGCCGCCACCGCCTGATCACACTGCCACACTGACAAGGGCGCCCCGGAAGCGATTCCGGGGCGCCATTTTTTTGTCCACGCCCGGCGCCAATTTATCGGCCCCTTCACCGGACCCATTGGGCCCCTCAATGGGCCGGCTTCAACCACTTCGCATACCACGCGGCGATGCGGTCATAGCGGTCGCGCACAAAGCTGGGCCGGCTGATCCCGTGGAACGCACCCGGATAGGCGACCAGTTGCGTGGGCACGCCATTGATGCGCAGCGCCTCGTACAATTGCTGTCCGCCGATCAGCGGCACGTTGTCATCGCCGGTGCCGCCCATGAACAGCGTCGGGGTCTTGATCCGGTCGGCATGGAGCAGCGGCTCCGACAATTTCATCCAGCGGTCGGGGCTTTGCCAGGGCAGGCCGATTTCCTGCCAGTACTGGCCGACATACTGGTCCACGCCAAACAGCGCAAAAATGTTGCCTTCGCCCGCGCCGCTCACTGCCGCTTTCAGCCGGGGTTCGCGCACGATCAGGAAATCGGTGAGGATGCCGCCATAGCTCCACCCGCCAACCGCCAGCCGATCCGGATCGGCCACGCCGCCGGCAATCGCCCAGTCGATCGCAGCATCCAGATCCTTGACTTCCTTGTTGCCCCAGTCACCGGCAATCGTGGTGGAATAATCGATGCCGCGCCCGTCGCTGCCGCGATAGTTCACCGCCAGCACGGCATAGCCCTGCGCTGCCAGCCATTGGCGCATTATCATGTCGCCGCCCAGTTGGTGCCCGTCCTGCGACACCGGCCCGCCGTGAATCCACAGCACCATCGGATAGCGCTTGCCCGGCTGATAGCCCGCCGGTTGCAGCAGCAGCCCGTGCACATCATTGCCATCGCTGGCCTTGGCCGCAAAATCGCTGACCGGCGCCCAGGCGACACGCGCCGCCACGGCGGTGTTGAACGCGGACAGGCGGGTCACCGCCGATCCCTTGATCATGCGCACTTCGGCCGGATCGCCATCGCCGCTTGACAGCACGGCGCGCGGGGCCACCCCGCCATCGGCAGCCTCGCACTGGCCGGCCACCGCCTGCCCCGGATCGCCCAGCCGCACCAGCGGGCCCCCGGCCGGATCGATCGACACCGCAATCGTCTTGCGATCTTCAACCAGGATGCCGCCGATGCGCCCTTTGCCCAGCGGCACCGGATCGGCAATCGCCATCCCGGCGGTGGCGGGCAGAATGCGCGTGGTGCCGCTGGCCAGGTCGGTTTCGGCCAATTGCGGCTGGCCATATTCGGCCAGCGCCGGCGTCGGCAGGCCAACGGTGTGCACGATGCGGCGCCCGTCGGCCGACCAGACCAGGCCCTGCGACCCGACCGTGCCAAACTTTGCCACCACGCGCGGCGTCGAGTCGGCTGCTGCGGATACCGTTTCCAGCCACTGCGTCGAAGGCGCGGCCGGGTCGGTGTGATGATCGGCGACAAAGGCGATGGTCTTGCCATCGGGCGACCATTGCGCCTGGCTTTCGTCCCACGGGCCCGATGCGGTCATCCGGGTCAGCTTTTTCGTTGCCACATCAAACAGCCACAGATGGCTGTGATCGGCCGCGGTCAGAAATCCGATGGTGTCCTGTTTGAAATGGATATCGTCGATCACCACCGGCAGCGGCCGCTTCGGATCGTCGGCGGGGGGCTTTGGCTGCGGATCGGTCATCGCGATGACGATCTGGCGCCCATCGGGCGACCAGTGGAATTCGGCCATGTCGCCTTGCAGATCGGTCAGCTTTTCAGCCTCTCCCCCCTGCCGGTCGAGCAGCCATATCTGCGGGTGCTCATCTTTGTCGCGCGTGGCGCTGAATGCGATGGTGCGCCCATCCGGGCTGAACGCCGGCTCACCGGCCCCGGCCTCTGCCGCGGTGATGGCGCGCGGCGTCCCGCCGGGCAGATCGGCCAGCCAGATGCGCGGGCGCTGCTTGTCGGCCTTGGCATCGATCGTGCTGGCAACCCAGGCCGCGGTGCGCCCATCGCGCGAACACGTCAGCCCGCGCAGCGACACCACCGCCATGATATCATCGGTGGTCAGCGCATGGCGCGGCGCCGGAGCATCGGCCCCCGCCAGAACGGGGCTGGCCAGAACGGGATTTGCCAGGATGCTTGCCGCCAGCAGAACCCCGATTACCGGTTTGACCATGCCCATATCCCCCGTTTGATACCTAAGGCACTGGCGTAACCCAGCGCGCCACCGCCAACAAGGCGGCCGGACCAAAAGGGCAAGACAAAGCCTTGCTTCGCCGGTGGGACTTGTGGATCATGCTCGCCAGGATTCGGGTCATTACCCTGGCAACCGCACAACAGGCGGCGGCGCAGGCCGGCAACCGCACCGGTGCCCCCGCGCCGGCCCCATGGAGCATGATCAATGGCCCGCAATCTGCTGTTTTTCGCCGATGGCACGTGGCAAGGCGCCGACAGCCCCAACCACAGCAACGTGATAAAGCTGTTCGGCATGCTGGCCGGCGCCAACACGCTGGGCGTTGCGTCTTCCAGCGAACAGGAACGTTCGAGCGCCGGAATTGCGGGCAAGAATGACCAGCACGCCAAATATATCGACGGGCTGGGTGCCGATGGCAACTGGCTGAAAAAGACCATCCAGGGCGCGATCGGCGCGGGGCTGATCGGCGATGTCCTGCGCGGCTACACGTATCTGTCGCGCATGTATCAGCCGGGCGATGCGCTTTATCTGGTGGGTTTCAGCCGCGGGTCCTACACGGTGCGCACGCTCGCCGGGCTGATCATGGCCAAGGGGCTGCTGCGCGGGCTTGATCCGGCCGCAACCGATGAATCCGGCTATCGCCAGGCGGCCAAGGCCTGGTCCGATTACATGACCGCGCGCGAAGCCCGCCGCTCCCCCGACGGCCTGTTTGCCGATGCCATCGGCCGGGTTCAGGCCGCGGTTGCCGATATCCCGGAAATTTTCAACGGGCTGGGGCAGGAACCGCTTTATATAACCCCGGTGCCGGTCGTGGCGATCGGGGTGTTTGATACGGTGGGCGCGCTCGGCATTCCCGTGCTCGCCGAAAAAGCCAATGTGCGGATCGATGTACTGCAATTTGCCGATACGGTGCTAAATCCGCTGGTGGCGCAGGCATTCCACGCCGTGGCCATCGACGAGCAGCGGGTGGATTTCACCCCCACCTTGTGGACGGCGCGCGACGGGATCGAGCAGGTGCTGCACCCCGGTGCCCACGCCGATGTGGGCGGTGGCTATCCGCTGGGCCCCGACAGCCTGCTGTCGGATGCGAGCCTGGCGTGGATGGCGGCCCGGCTGGACGCAGCCGGCGTGGCGTTTCAGGGGCCATTGCCCACCGCATCGGCCGGCGCCCCGCTGGGGCCGCAGCATGAACCGTGGCGCGGCGGGGTCTGGACCGTTCGGCCGGCACGACCACGCGAATTTCCGCACCAGACCAGCGCCGCAGCGCTGACCGTGTCACCGGTCACACTGGCGCGGCTGGGGCATCAGGCGCCGGTCAACGCCGCCACCGATCCGCCGCAGAACCGCACCGAAATCTATGATCCACCGGCGTTGCGGAACGCCGGCTATGCGGATGTGCGATGAGTGGAACGCATCGCACATCGTGACGCTCAGGCGCCGCGTTGGTATTACCCCTGACCCGGCAGGCCGTTACCGATACGGCGATCAGGCGGCGATTACCGCGCGCGCCGCGTCGATTGCCGCCGCAGCGGCCGCCCCGTCGGGGCCACCACCTTGCGCCATGTCGGGCCGCCCGCCACCGCCTTTGCCGCCCAGCGCGGCAACGCCGGCACGCACCAGATCGACCGCGCTGACCCGCCCGACAAGATCGTCGGTTACGGCCGCGGCGATGCTTGCCTTGCCCTCATTCACCGCCAGGATCACCGCCACGCCCGAACCCAGCCGCGCCTTGGCCTGGTCAAGCACGCCGCGCAGTTCCTTCGGGTCCAGCCCGTCGAGCACCTGGCCGGAAAATTTCACGCCCGCAATCTCTTCATCGGCACTGGCAACGGCCGCCCCGCCGCCGCCCAGTGCGAGCGCCTTTTTGGCATCGGCCAGTTCGCGTTCCAGCTTGCGCCGTTCATCCAGCAGCGCCGCCACCCGCGTTTCGACATCATCCGGGGTGGTGCGCAGCAGGCTGGCGGTGGCCTTCAACGCCTCTTCGCGCGCAACCAGCCAATGGCGCGCGCCTTCGCCGGTCAGCGCCTCGATCCGGCGCACGCCCGACGAAACCGCCGATTCGCTGACAATGCGGAACACGCCGATATCGCCCAGCGCGCGCACATGGGTGCCGCCGCACAGTTCCACCGAATAGATATCGTCGCCATTTGCGCCCATGCTCAGCACGCGCACTTCATCGCCGTATTTTTCGCCGAACAGCGCCATGGCCCCGGCCTCGATCGCGTCTTCGGGGGTCATCAGGCGCGTGGATACCGGGGTGTTGGCGCGAATCTGCGCGTTCACTTCGGCCTCGATCACCGCAATGTCATCGGCGTTCAGCGCCACCGGCTGCGAAAAGTCGAACCGCAGCCGCTCTGCCGCGACCAGCGACCCTTTTTGCGTGACATGCCCGCCCAGCCGGTTGCGCAGCGCCTGGTGCAGCAAATGCGTGGCTGAATGGTTGGCGCGCAGCGCATCGCGCCGGCCGGTATCGATCGCCAGCCGCACCACATCGCCGGTGCGGATCGTGCCCGATTCGATCACCCCGCCATGTGCGTGCAGCTTCCCCAGCGGTTTTTGCGTATCGGCCACGCGGATCATCAGGTCAGACCCGGCCTGCGCCCCCGCGATCACGCCGCTATCGCCCTGCTGCCCGCCGGATTCCCCATAAAACGGCGTCTGGTTGGTGATCACGGTGATCGTGTCGCCCGCGTGCGCCTCGGCCACTTCGCGGCCGTCGCGCACCAGGGCCACCACCTGCGCCTCGCCCGTGGTGGCGGTATAGCCGGTGAATTCGGTGGCGCCGTTGCGTTCGGCAATATCGAACCACACTTCGCTGTCGGCGGCCTGGCCCGAACCCTTCCACGCGGCGCGCGCGGCGGCCTTCTGCTGCGCCATGGCGGCGTCAAACCCGGCCCGATCCACCGCAATGCCGCGCGCGCGCAGCGCATCCTCGGTCAGATCATAGGGAAAGCCGAAAGTGTCATAAAGCCGGAACGCGGTTTCACCCGGCAGCGCATCGCCGCTGCCCAGATCCGTGGTCGCTTCGTCCAGCAGTTTCAAACCGTTGGCCAAAGTCTGGCGGAACCGGGTTTCCTCGCGCTCAAGCACTTCCTCGATCAGCGCGCGCGCACGGCCCAGCTCGGGATAGGCGGCGCCCATTTCGGTGATCAGCGCGGGCACCAGGCGGTGGACCAGCGGGTCCTTCGCGCCCAGCAGATGCGCATGGCGCATCGCGCGGCGCATGATCCGGCGCAGCACATAGCCGCGCCCTTCGTTCGACGGCAGCACGCCATCAGCCAGAAGGAAGCTGGATGAGCGCAGATGGTCGGCAATCACGCGGTGGCTGGCGCGGTTTTCACCTTCGGCGCGCACCCCGGTCAGGCTTTCGCTTGCGGCGATCAGCGCGCGGAACGTGTCGGTATCATAATTGTCGTGTTCGCCCTGCATCACCGCGGCAATTCGTTCCAGCCCCATGCCGGTATCGATGCTGGGGCGCGGCAGGCTGCCGGTGATCTCGCCCGCAGTCTGTTCGAACTGCATGAACACCAGATTCCAGATCTCGATGAAGCGGTCGCCATCTTCGTCGGGCGATCCCGGCGGGCCGCCCCAGATGTGATCGCCATGATCGTAGAAGATTTCGGAACACGGCCCGCACGGGCCATCATCGCCCATCGCCCAGAAATTGTCCTTGGTCGGGATGCGGATGATGCGGTCTTCGGACAGGCCGGCAATTTTTTGCCACAGGCCAAAGGCTTCGTCGTCGGTGTGATAGACCGTTACCAGCAGCTTGTCGCGCGGCAGCCCCCATTCGCGCGTCAGCAGGGTCCAGGCGTTGGTGATCGCCTGTTCCTTGAAATAATCGCCAAACGAGAAATTGCCCAGCATTTCAAAGAACGTGTGGTGCCGCGCGGTATAGCCGACATTGTCCAGATCGTTGTGCTTGCCCCCGGCGCGCACGCATTTCTGCGACGATGTGGCGCGCGGCGTGGCCCGCGTTTCCAGGCCCGTGAAAACGTTCTTGAACGGGACCATGCCCGCATTGGTGAACATCAGCGTGGGGTCGTTATACGGCACCAGCGGCGCCGAAGGCACCACTTCGTGCCCCAGGCTGCCAAAATAGTCGAGAAAGGACCGGCGGATTTCGTTCGTCGATGTCATGGCATGGTCGATTAGGCGACCACGCCGGGTCAAACAAGCGGGTTTGCGCAATCAGCGTGATCGGAAATTGCTGTAACCACCCATGCGGCGGCCGGCAGGGACACAACGCCATCGTGGCAATGCGGGGTCAGCACCTCTGCCATGGCATCCGGCGCGGCATGAAGATCGTTGCCGGCCAAGGCCGCCAGCCGGGCCGCGGCCGGGCCGATCCGGGTGAAGAAACCGATGGCATCGGCCACCGGATCATCGCCTGCGCCCGCGACATAGCGGAAATCGACCGGGGTGAACGTGATATCGGCCCAACCGGCAAGGCAGCGGCGCGCATGGTCGGGATCGGCAAAGGCGAACGGGCCGGCGGGAAATGCGCCCTCTGGCGCTGCGGCGGCGGGGGCCGGTGGCAGCACGGCATCAAACAGATCGGCCCAGCCATTGGCCGCGCGATCGCGAAAGCAGCTGAACACCAGCCGCGCACCGGGCGCGCACTGTGCCGCCAGATGGCGAAACGCGCGCGGCGGATCGGCAAAGAACATCACCCCGTGGCGGCTGACCAGCAGATCCGCCAGCCCGCCCGAATCCTGACCTTGCGGATTGGCCCATTCGCCCGCATCACCATGGCGGAACCGCACGCGCGGCGTGCCCAGTTGCGCCACGCGCTCGCTGGCCATGGCGATCAGATCGGCGGAAATGTCGATCCCGGTCACTTGCGCATCGGGGCGGGCCTGCGCCAGCGCAATCGACAGCGTGCCGGCGCCGCAGCCAATATCGACCAGCCGCGTGCCCGGCTGCGCGGCAATCGCGCCCAGCAGATGGGGATTGAGCGCGGCAAAGCTGCGATCGGTGCGCCGCCATTCATCGGCCCAGGCGCGCCCCACGCGCCCCTGCCATTCGCTGCCACCGGTCATGCGAACTCTCCGGTCATGATCCGAAATAGACCCCGCCCTTTTCGCGTGCGCGCTGCCATGCCGGGCGGGCATGCACCGCCGCGACAAAGGCGACGAGCTTTGGATAAGCGGCCGCTGCCTGCATCGCGGCGATTTCGGCCGGAAAACTGAGCATGACATCGGCGCCCGTCCAGTCATCGCCGACAAAATGCCCCGAAGGCCGCAGGATTGATTCGAGATAGCCGAAATGCGCCGCCAGTTGCTCGTCGATGCGCGGCTTGAGCGGCGCGGCGGCGTCACCCAACCGCGAGACATAAAGGTTAAGCAGCACCGGCGTCATCGCCGAACCTTCGGCAAAATGCATCAGTTCCAGATGGCGCAGCGCATCGTCGCTGCCCGGCGCCGGCAGCCAGCCATGGCCATAGCGATCGCACAGCACTTGCACGATTGCGCCCGATTCCTCGATTATCCGCCCATCGATTTCCAGCAGCGGCGATTTGCCCAGCGGATGCACCGCTTTCAGCTCGGGCGGGGCCAGATTGGTCACCGCATCGCGCGCATAGTGGCGGATTTCGTAATCCAGCCCCAGTTCTTCCAGCAACCAGAGGATGCGTTGCGACCGGCTGTTGTTGAGGTGGTGGACGACGATACCCATGGCGTGCTCTCCCGATCAGGCTGATCGCGCAGAGCAGAGCGCAGCGGCGCGGCCGGGTCAAGCGGCAGGTTATGCCCCCGACCACATGCGCCCGTTCAACCCGCCTTCTTCGCCTTGTGCGCGGCGAGCAGTTCGTCCAGTTCGTCGATCCGCCGTCGTTCGGGGGTGCCTTTGGCCAGGCCCTTCAACCGGCATGCGGCCCACAGCGCCTTGCGTTCGGATTCCAGCGCGCGGAGATAAAGATCAGCCATTGCCAAAATCCTTTCAAAAAACTGGCCTTTCAAAAATCTGGCCTTTCAAAAAATCGGGCCTTTTACAGTTTCAGGCCTTTTTAGAAGTCCGTGCGGCCCGCGCAAGGCGGCGTGCCAGGTGGCCGGTGTTGTCGGCGTCCTCTGCCACCAGCTTTTGCCAGCGGGCCAGCCGTTCGGGAGTCAGCATGCCCCCCGCCATCGCAGCACGAATAGCGCAGCCCGGTTCGGTGCCGTGGCTGCAATTGGTGAAGCGGCATTCCAGCGTCAGCGCGGCCAGATCGTCAAACACTTCGGCCAGCCCTTCGGCCGCATCGACAATCTGGAATTCGCGCATGCCCGGCGTATCCATCAGCCAGCCGCCGCCCGCCAGCCGGTGCATCGAACGCACGGTTGTGGTGTGGCGTCCTTTGCCGTCGTTTTCCCGCACTGCCTGCGTGGCGATGCTGTCGCTACCCCGCATGGTGTTGACCAGCGTCGATTTGCCCACGCCCGATGATCCCAGCAGCGCGACGGTTTCGCCCGGGCCGCACAGCGCGGCAAGCCGCGCCACGCTGGCCGGATCGCGCGCATTGACGAGCTCAACGCGCAGGCCAGGCTGCAACGCACGCGCCGCATCGGCATACGTCCCGGCGCTGTCGGGCGCTTCGATCCGGTCAATCTTGGTCAGCACGACGATCGGCGCAACGCCGGCCTCACGCGCGAGCACGAGATAGCGTTCCAGCCGCGCCGTGTTGAAATCCTGGTTGCACGAGGCAACGATGAACAGCGTGTCGACATTGGCCGCGACCAGTTGCAGGCGATGGTCGCCGCCGGGCGCGCGCCGTTTGAACAGGCTGGCGCGGGTGAGGATGCGCACCGGATCGTGCGTCATGCGGTCGATCAGCAGCCAGTCGCCCACCGCCGGGCGATCTTCCTCGCCAGACGATTGCGCCAGGCGCGACGGGATCATCGAACCGGCGCCGAAGCCATCCTCTCCTGCGACCGTGATCATGCCACGGTGCACCGACATCACGCGCACCGGCAAGCATGCGTGCGATTCGTCGGGCGAAACCTGCGCTGCGAAGAACGGCCGCCAGCCCAAATCCGTCAAAGGACGTTGCGACAAGAGGCGTTCATCCGCTGCGGGTTCGGTCAAGGCTGAATCACGGATCGCGATAGGGCTTATTCCGCGCTCTTTGCCGGTTCGGCTGCTTCGATCGCGGCGCGTTCTGCGGCCTTGGCGCGTGCCAGGTTGGCAACGATGGCGCGCTTGTGGCGACGATTGACGGAACGGATATTGGGCATTTTGGATCCTGTCTGCTGAGCTTCAGCCGCAGCACTGGCCCGATCGGCATCAGCATCGCGATTGTGCGACCCCTTGGTCATAGATAGCCTGCGATTACAAGCCCGCTGCGCCACCCCGGCGGCAGGATGCTGGACAATCGTGCCGGTGTCGGCCACGGCGGCCGGCATGACCAAACCCTTTGAACGCCATCGGCAGGCCTGGACCCCGGATGAAATCCAGAAACTGCACACCCTCGCCAAAAAGGGCATGGCGCTGAAGGCCATTGCCAAGGCCCTGACCCGCAGCGAGGAATCGGTGAAAGACCGCGCCAAGGCAGACCAACTGGGCATCAACAAACTGCGTTGACCTTACGCGGTTCCTTGCCGGGGTACGCGCCAAGACACCTCAAAATGAAGCCGGCGCGTTCCTTCCCGGGAACGCGCCAAGACACCTCAAAATGAAGCCGGCGCGTTCCTTCCCGGGAACGCGCCGGCCTTTGGACTGGCGGTGAAAAAGGGGGCATCACCGCCTGAAGGTCATGAATCGTCGTCCGCGTCCGGACCGGCCATCATGCCTTCAGCAACCACCTCGGTGCGGCTGCGGATCGCAGCTTCGAGGCGGTCGGACATTTCGGGATTGTTGCGCAGGAAAGTCTTGGCGTTTTCACGGCCCTGGCCAATCCGCGTCGAGTCATAGCTGAACCAGGCGCCCGATTTTTCGACAATGCCGGCCTTCACCCCCAGATCGAGAATTTCGCCGATCTTGGAAATGCCTTCGCCATACATGATGTCGAATTCCACCTGCTTGAACGGCGGGGCGACTTTGTTCTTCACGACTTTGACGCGCGTGGTGTTGCCCACGATTTCGTCACGATCCTTGATCTGGCCGGTGCGACGGATGTCGAGCCGGACCGAAGCATAGAATTTCAGCGCGTTGCCGCCGGTGGTGGTTTCGGGATTGCCGTACATCACGCCGATCTTCATGCGCACCTGGTTGATGAAGATCACCGTGCAGCGCGAACGGCTGATCGATCCGGTCAGCTTGCGCAGTGCCTGGCTCATCAACCGGGCCTGAAGGCCGACGTGGCTGTCGCCCATTTCGCCCTCGATTTCGGCACGGGGCACCAGCGCCGCCACCGAATCGACCACCAGCACGTCCACCGCGTTTGACCGCACCAGCGTATCGACGATTTCCAGCGCCTGTTCGCCGGTATCGGGCTGCGACACGATCAGATTGTCGATATCGACGCCCAGTTTTTTGGCATAGACCGGATCAAGCGCGTGTTCGGCATCGACAAAGGCAGCGGTGCCGCCGATTTTCTGCGCCTCGGCAATGCAGTGCAGCGCCAGCGTGGTCTTTCCCGAGCTTTCCGGCCCATAGATTTCGACGATGCGGCCGCGCGGCACGCCGCCGATGCCAAGCGCGATATCCAGACCCAGCGAGCCGGTGGACACCGCCTCCACCTGCATGGTTTCCTTCTGGCCCAGTTTCATCACCGAGCCTTTGCCGAATGCCCGGTCGATCTGGGCGAGCGCCGCGTCGAGCGCCTTCTGACGGTCCATTGCCTTGTCTTTGCCTTCCTGAATAAGCTTGAGCTGCGCCGCCATGGCTATGCACCTTCCCTTGCTAGAGTTGGCCGACTGGGACCGTCAACACCAGCTTTGTACCCGTTCCGTTCCATTGGAACAAGAGGGGAACAGAGAAAATTTCGCCAATTTCGCGGCAAATGATCGCAACCGCTTAGCAGCAATGGGCTTTTTGTGCTGCGTGGTGCGATCCGATGCCAGTGCAAAACCCCGTGAAACCCCTGCAAATGCCCGAAAAACACGCGAAAAACGGCACCGGGTTTTAGCGCCAGTTTGACCCGATCACGCCACCCTTGCGCGAATCGGAGCCGCCTATTTCGCCACACCGCGCAGCACGTCTTCCACCGCGCTGACAATCTGTTGCACCGAAAACGGTTTTGGCAGGAAATGCATGTTGGGAATGTCGATTTCGCGCCGCAGCGTTTCCTCGGCATAGCCCGACATGAACAGGAACGGCAATTCCGGGCGCAGCCGGCGAATCTCTCGCGCCATGGCCGGCCCGTCCATGGTCGGCATGACCACGTCGGACACGATCAGATCGAACCGCCCATCGCCATCATATGTGCGCACCAGCGTTTCCAGCCCTTCCTCGCCATCGGACGCGGTCACCACTTCAAACCCCTGGCGCACCAGCGCGCGTTCGGCCACGGCGCGCACGGTATCTTCGTCTTCCACCAGCAGCACGCGGCCGCCATGCGTCCATTTCTGGCGGCGAGGCTCGGCCGGGCGTTCGCGCGCCGCCTCGGCCACTTCGGCCGCATCGGGCACATGCACCGGAAAATAGATCGTAAACCGGGTCCACTGGCCGAATTCGCTTTCGACAAAGATGAACCCGCCCGATTGTTTGACAATGCCATAGACCGTGGACAGCCCCAGCCCGGTGCCCTTGCCGCGGTCCTTGGTGGTAAAGAACGGTTCGAAAATCTTGTCGATCTGTTCGGGGCGGATGCCATGCCCGGTGTCTTCGACCACCAGGGCGGTATAATCGCCCATCGGCAGCACATCGTTCTTCATCGCGCGCACCGCCTCGGCGGTGATACGCCGCGTCATCAGCCGCAGCGTGCCGGGCACTTTGCTGTCGGGCCCCTTACCCTCAAGCATGGCATCGCGCGCGTTGACCGCCAGATTGAGCAGCACTTGTTCGAGCTGCACCGGATCGGCGCGCACCGCACCCAGCCCGCGATCGTGCGTCACCTCCAGCGCGATGCGTTCGCCGATCAGCCGTTTCAGCAGCGTCGACACTTCGGCCACGACATCGGGCAATTGCAGCACTTGCGGGCGCAGCGTCTGCTGGCGTGAAAAGGCCAGCAATTGCCGCGTCAGGCTGGCGGCGCGGTTGGAATTGGCCTTTACCTGCTGAATATCGTCATAATCGCTGTCGCCGGGGGTGTGGCGCATCAGCATCAGATCGCAATAGCCGATGATCGCGGTGAGCACGTTGTTGAAATCGTGCGCCACGCCGCCGGCAAGCTGCCCGATCGCCTGCATTTTCGAGGCCTGGGCAATTTCGCGCTTCAGCCGGGTTTCCTCGCTGGAATCCTTCAGGCTCAACAGCACGGCGCATTCGCCCAGCCCACGAACCGCGGCCAGCCCCATCAGCACCGGTTCATCGGGTGTGGCGCGCAGACGCACCGCGACATCGCCCGATGTTGTCGCGCCCTGGGTGTGGCGGCGCACGGCATCGGCCAGCGCGCCCTTGTCTTCACGGATCACCAGGTCCGATGGATAAGGCGGCGGCGCGGCATCATCATGCCCGGCCACGCGCAGGAACGCGGCATTGGCAAAAATGAAGCGCCCGTCGCGATCGACCATGGCCAGCCCCAGCGGCAGCCGCGCCAGCAGCGCCTCGATCTGCGGCAGCCCGGCCCGGCCATCGCCCACCCCGGCATTGCTGTCGACAACCAGAAACAGCGAAGGCACCAGCGCCGGATCGACCGGCTGGCGCAGCACGGGATCGGCAATCGGCACGTGGAGAAACCGCACCGGCAGCCCGCTGCCATGCTCGTTGGCGAAATAGATATCCTGATGCGCGTCGGATTCGAAGTAGCTGACGAAATCGCTGTCAACCACCGCGCCCGTATCAGAGCCCGTGGCGCGCAATGCAAAGGCCTGGTTGGCCGCCAGAATCCGCCCATCGGGCGCAACCACCGCGGCCTGGATGCTTTCACGGCCCAGCGCCGCGCCGATCCGGCCGCCAATCGCCGCAGCGGCCATGGCCACCGGATCATCGCGCACCACCGGGGTCAGCCGCCAGACCAGATGGTCCTCGCCCCGCCCGGCGCGTTCCACCGAAAGCGTGAACGGGCCTGCCGCGGCGGTCACTTCATCCACCCGCGCCGCGCCATCGCGCCAGGCGGTGCGCGCGGCCTCTTCGGCGCGGGCCGGGTCGGCCGCACCCAGTGGCAGGCGCGGCGGCGCGGCCGTGCCAAACCATTCGGTAAAACGGCCGTTGGCGCAGACCAGCCGCCCGGCGCGATCGGTAATCGCCACGGCATCGGCCGCGCGTTCAATGGCGGCATGCGTGACCGACCAGTCCGGGCTGGCAAATTCGGCCTGCGCGGCACGCGGACGCAGCGCCAGCCCGGCATAGATCGTGCCGCAGACCAGCACCACCCCCGCGCCATAGGCCAGCGCGATCACCACGCTGCCCGAAACCGCGCCCAGCGACACCGCGCTCACCACCAGCCCCAGCGCAAGAAACGACAGATCGCGCCACGCCGTCGATGCCGGGGGACTATCGTCGGTCAGTCCGGTCATGCGCCCGCCTTGCGCAAATGCGCGGCATGCAGCCGCCGCCGTCGCCGCGCCAGCACGCGCCAGCTCCAGATGCGCACCGCCGCCAGATAGCCCACGGCCGCAACCACCAGCCCCAGCAGCGTCAGCCCCAGGCCCAGCGCGGGCGCCGCATCGCTGCCCGCCCAGGCCAGCCATTCGGCCCAGCCGGCGCCGCGATGGATCAGCGCGGTCATCGCCGCCAGATCGGCGTGATAGCCAAAGCTGTTGCCGATCGCCGCTGCGGCCGGCAGGATCATGAACACAATCGTGGGCGGCGTGGCGACAAACGTGCTGATCGCCGCGATCGGGATATTGGCGCGCAACGGCACGCACAACAGCACCGCGCCGACCACCTGAAGCCCCGGCACCATCAGGAAAATGCCCACGAACAGCCCCACCGCCACCCCGCGCGGCACCGTGCGCCGGGTAAAGCGCCACAGTTCGGCCCGCCCGGCCAGCGGCGCGATCATCGGCCCGAACAGGCGATGGCGCACCATGCGCTCACGATCGGGCATGAGGGTCTTGGCCCAGGTGGAAAGTGCATTGAACATCGGATAAAGCGTTAGGCCATTGCGCGGGTAAAGGTACAGCCCCCCAAATGCATATCCGCAGGCAAATCAGGGCGCAAACCCGGGTAAATCTGACCCCTGCGCGCCACACCGGCCTGAAATTGCGCCGAATGCGGCAGAAATATGATCCGGCCGTCGCCATTGCCGCCCGACTTTGCCATATTGCCGCCGCGAATGCAGCGTAGCGGCGCCCATCAGGACAGGCGCGCGCTTGCCGTTTTTGCGCCATGACCCCATCTGGCCATCATGGCCCCGGTCATGCCCCCGTTGCGCCTGGCGCCCGGGCAGGCCAGAACTGGAGAAGACCCGTGTTGCAGCCTGCCCCGATCGCCCCGCCAGCCCCAGCCGGCCCAGCCCAAGCCGGCCCAGCCCATAAGGCCGCCAATAGCGGTGGCGCGCGCATCGCGCTGTCGGGCATGGCGGATGATCGCGATCTGCTGCGCACCGCGGCCGAGCTTACGCGCGATCTGCATCGGCCAAACCCGCGCATCTATTGGCCCGATTTCCTTGGCTCGGCGGGGCTGGGCTATGCCACGCTCGCCGGTGCGATCCTGGCGCATTCGCCGTGGGTGGCGCTGGCCTGCGGCGTGGTTGCGGTGCTGGCGCTTTATCGCGCGACGCTGTTCATCCACGAAATCACGCACCTCAATCACACCCTGCTGCCCGGGTTCCGGCTGGTGTGGAACCTGGTGATCGGGGTGCCGACGATGCTGCCTTCGTTCATGTATGAAGGCATCCACATCCTGCACCACACCCGCGTGAAATACGGCACGGTGGAAGATCCCGAATATCTGCCGCTCGCGCTGATGAAGCCGTGGTCGCTGCCGCTGTTTTTCATCGTGTCGGTGCTGATGCCGGTGGGGCTGCTGCTGCGGTTTGGCGTGCTGGGGCCGCTGTCGCTGCTGGTGCCGCCGCTGCGCCGGCTGGTCGTGGCGCGGTTTTCGGGCCTGCAGATGAACCCCCATTATGAACGCCGCGCGCCCGAAGGCGAATTTGCGCGACAATGGTTCTGGGAAGAACTCGGCGCCAGCGTGGTCGCGGTGTCGATCCTGGGCAGCGCCCTGATCGGCCTGCTGCCGCTGCACGCGCTGCTGGTCTATATGGCGGTGATCGCGGGCGTGGCGATGGTCAACCAGGCGCGAACCCTTGTGGCGCACCGCTGGGAAAACCAGGGCGATCCGCTGACCGTGACAGCGCAATTCCTCGACAGCACCAATGTGCCCGACGGGTTCCTGCCCTGGCTGTGGGCGCCGGTCGGCCTGCGGTTCCACGCGCTGCACCATCTGCTGCCCAGCCTGCCCTATCACGCGCTGGGCACGGCGCACGCGCGCATTGCCGCCGCGGTGGCCCCCGATTCGACGTATACCCGCGCCAATTACGCCACGCTGCGCGGGCTGCTGGGGCACTTGCTGGCCAGCACCATGGCCCAGCGCAACCGCGCCCGCTGACGATGGCCTGGCGCCTCGCCGTCCGCGACGACCCCGCCGACACCGACCGCGAAGCCATTCTGGCCCCGTTGCGCGCCTATAACCGCGCGCAGGCCGGCGATGCGCGGGTGCGACCGGTGGCGATCGTGGTGGAAGACGAAGCCGGCGCGGTTGCCGGGGGCCTGTGGGGCCGCATCGGCTATGGCTGGCTGTTCATCGAACTGCTTGTCGTGCCCGAAGCCGCACGCGGCGCCGGCCTTGGCCGCCAATTGATGGCCCGGGCCGAAGCCATGGCGCGCGACGCGGAGTGCGCCGGCATCTGGCTCGACACGTTCGAATTCCAGGCGCGCGGGTTTTACGAAAAGCTGGGCTTTTCGCTGTTCGGCACGCTGGACGATTATCCGGCCGGCCATCACCGCTATTTCCTGATGAAGCGGCTGGACGGGGCTTCCACTGACTAGGCAGCGGGTGATCTGTTTGGCCCCACTGGCGGGATCAGACTAACGGAGGAGTGGCAATGTTTGGCGCTGTCGATATGTTTGCCAAGGCCTTTACGCCGGTCGAAGGTGGCTACCTCTATTATCCTTCTGCAAGGTCAGGAGCCAAATTCGTATCGAACGACGAATTTGAAATTCTAATCGCGGATTGGCAAAAAATCGCCGGCATGAAAGGCATTTTCAAGGCCGTCGGGCTGATCGTTCTGGTCATTCTGATTTCTACGCTTGCGGGTGCATTTTTGGGCTTGCCAGACTGGGCCGTCAGGGCCTGCAGCATGCTATGTATTCCGCTGTTTGTGTTCTGGTTGTTTCGCGCAGTTCTCTCACCGCGCCGCATGGTTCGCGATCGGCCAGACGCCGCGCCGCCCCGCAAGAAGCAGCAGGTCCGCAAAGACGCGCGCAACGCCCTGACCTGGCGAATGATCATTTTTTGTCTGCTTTTCAGCGCCAGCATTTTCTTCAGCACCGTTTTTTCCGAGGGTCGGGCTCAATCCGACTGGGCCTGGATCATAGTCAGTGGCGCGATGCTGGTCTGCTATCTCTGGTTAGCAATCCGAAAACTTGGAGACCAATACCGGTAATCGGTCCTTGGCAGCATGAACAACGTCATGGCGCGTTCAGGGTCTGATGGCATGCTGTACCATGGCTGACCTTGGTCACCTGCCCCAACCCCGCGCATCCTGAGCATGTCGAAGGATGCGCGCTGGCGTTTGGTCTTGATCCGGCTGGATTGAAATCGGGGCGTCAGATGGGCATTCGCGCGCATTGTTCAACAGGCTCAGCCAAGCGCAACATGCAAAGATGAGCGGGGAACAGAGTTTTACCCTTGGGTAGTCACCCGTGCTCGCGCATGATCCGGGCCTTGTCGCGTTGCCAGTCGCGGTCTTTCACCGTGGCGCGCTTGTCGGCGGCGTTTTTGCCTTTGGCCAGCGCGAGTTCGACTTTGGCCCGGCCCCGTCCGTTGAAATAGACTGACAATGGCACCAGCGTCATGCCCTTGCGTTCCACCGCGCCGTGAAACTTGGCGATCTCGCGCTCTTTCAGCAGCAGTTTGCGCACGCGCTTGGGTTCGTGGTTGAACCGGTTGCCGTGGCTGAATTCGGGAATGTTGGAATTGATCAGCCAGACTTCGCCATTTTTCACTTCGGCATAGCTTTCGGCGATCGATCCCTGGCCAAAGCGCAGCGATTTGACCTCTGTCCCGGTCAGCGCGATGCCCGCCTCATAGACGTCCTCGATGAAATATTCGAAGCGCGCGCGCCGGTTTTCAGCGACGATTTTCTTTTTGTCGAATTCGGGTGGGGTCGGACGGGCCATGATCCCCGCGCATGTAGGGTGCCATGCGCGCAATTGCAAAGAAACTTGCCAAGCCGGAACTTCGCCCCCGCCCAGCGGTGGTTCATGCGCTGCATTGCAACATGAAACATGCAGCCAAATCCCGTGATCGATGCTATTCCCGCGATCATGACCCAACCCTCCTCCCCCGCCAGCCCCGATGCCAGCCCGGAAGCCCGGACCGTGCTCGTGCTGCAGGGCGGCGGCGCGCTCGGCGCCTACCAGGGCGGCGTGTATGAGGCGCTCGATGCCGCCGAATTCTGCCCCCACTGGGTGGCGGGCATTTCAATCGGCGCGGTCAATGCCGCGCTGATCGCGGGCAATCCGCCCGAACGCCGGCTGGCCGCGCTGCGCACGTTCTGGGATCGCGCATCGGAACGCGTGCCCTTCCCCGCGCCGTTTACCGATGGCTGGGGCCGCAAACTGTTCAATGAAGCTGCTGCCGCCACCGTGGCGCTGACCGGAATTCCCGGATTTTTCACCCCGCGCTGGACGGTGCCCAGCCTAGCCCTGCCCGGCACGCCCGAGGCGATCAGCCTTTATGACACCACCCCGTTGCGCAGGACGCTGGAGGAACTGGTCGATTTCGATCTGCTGAATGACGGGCCGATGCGGTTCAGCGTGGGCGCGGTCAATGTGTTGACGGGCAATTTCGTCTATTTCGACAATCGTGATCGCCGCATCGGGCCCGAACACATCATGGCCAGCGGCGCGCTGCCGCCCGGCTTTCCCCCGGTGATGATCGATGGCGAACCCTATTGGGATGGCGGCATCGTATCGAACACGCCGCTGCAATATGTGCTCGATGAACGCGGCGAAGGCGCGCTGCTGGTGTTTCAGGTCGATCTGTTCAGCGCGCGCGGGATGATGCCGCGCACTCTGGCCGAGGCGGTGCAGCGCGAAAAGGACATCCGCTTTTCCAGCCGCACCCGGCTCAACACCGATATCCACACGCGCATAGCCGATCTGGAGGAAAGGCTGGCCCGGCTCGCCGCGCGCCTGCCCGAAAACCTGCACCAAAGCCTGCAGGATGATCCCGACTATATCGCGCTCACCCGGCGCCACAGCAGCGGCCCGGTGACGATACTGCATCTGATAAACCGGTCCGAAGACTATGAATCCCAAGGCAAGGACTATGAATTTTCGCGCGCCACGCTGACCGGGCACTGGCAGGCGGGCCTGGCCGATGTCACCCGCTCGCTCGCCAGCCCGCGCTGGCACCACCGCACCCCGCCGACACGCGGCATCGTCACGCTCGATCTCGAATGATCCCCCCGAACAGGAGCCAACCCCCATGCAACTCGACAGCAAAGTTTCGCTGATCACCGGCGCCGCCAGCGGCATTGGCCTGGGCATTGCGCGCCGCTTTGCCGCGGCCGGCGGGCGCGTGGCGATTGCCGATCTGCGGCTCGATGCGGCGCAGGCCGCCGCCGATGCCATCAATGCCGATCACCCCGGCGCGGCGATGCCCGTGGCGATGGCCGTGGCGATGGACGTCAGCAACGAAGATGCCGTGAACGCCGGCGTTGCCGCCGTGGTCGCCGCCTGGGGCACGATCGACATCCTGATTTCCAACGCGGGCATCCAGATCGTCAATCCGGTGGAATCGTTCGCCTTTGCCGATTGGAAAAAGCTGCTGGCAATCCACCTGGATGGCGCATTCCTGACCAGCAAGGCGGTGCTTCCGCACATGTATGCGCAAAAATCCGGCACGATCCTGTTCATGGGGTCGGTCCATTCCAAAGAAGCCTCCCCGTTGAAAAGCGCCTATGTCACGGCCAAGCACGGGCTGCTCGGCCTGTCGCGCGTGATCGCAAAGGAAGGCGGCAGCAAAGGCGTGCGCAGCAATGTGATCTGCCCCGGCTTTGTCCGCACCCCGCTGGTGGACAAACAGATCCCAGAACAGGCGCGCGAACTGGGCATCAGCGAAGACGAGGTGATCAAAAAGGTCATGCTCGGCCAGACCGTCGACGGCGAATTTACCACCGTGGAAGACATCGCCGAAGTCGCGCTGTTCTTCGCCGCCTTCCCCACCAACGCGCTGACCGGTCAGTCGCTGACTGCCAGCCACGGCTGGTCAATGACCTGATCACGGGCGGGCCGGCCCGCCTGGTATCGGATCAAAGCTGACCGCTGCTGGCAGCAATCTATCTCTTGATCATCACGGATACTCTAAACCAGCCCCGCATGCACCAGCGCGGCGTCCACCGCTTCGCGCGCCGGCTCGCTGCACCGGACCAGCGGCAGGCGCAGCTCGTCGGTGATCCAGTCGTGCACGCGGGTCAGCGCGTATTTCAGCGGCGCGGGGCTGGCGTCTTCGAACATGGCATAGTGCAACGGATAGAGCCGGTCGTTCAGTTCGCGCGCCAGCACGAAATCGTTGGCGGCGCAGGCGGCCTGGAAATCGGCGCAAAGCCGCGGCGCGACATTGGCGGTGACCGAAATGCAGCCCACCGCGCCCGCGGCATTGGCCGGCAGCGCGAGTTCGTCATCACCCGACAACTGGCAGAAATGCTTGCCGATGCCCATGCGGTGGTCGGTCACGCGCGACAGGTCGCCGCTGGCATCCTTGATGCCGATGATCCGGTCGGGAAAACGGCGGGCGAGTTCGCACACCGTTTCGGGCAGCATATCGGTCACCGTGCGGCCGGGCACGTTGTACAGGATGATCGGCAGGTCGATATGATCAGCCAGATAGCTGAAATGCGCGATCAGGCCGGCCTGGCTGGGGCGGTTGTAATAGGGCGCGACCAGCAGCGCGGCCGAAGCGCCGCATTTTTTGGAAAAGGTCATGTGCAGCAGCGCGTTCATCGTGTCGTTGCTGCCGCAGCCGGCGATCACCGGCACGCGGCCGGCGGCCTGTTCCACGCACAGTTCGATCACGCGGTGGTGTTCGGCATTGGACAGCGTGGAATTTTCACCGGTCGTGCCGCAGGGCACCAGCGCCGACGATCCGTTTTCGATCTGCCAGTCGACCAGCCGCCGAAACGCTTTCTCATCCAGCGCCCCGTCGCGAAAAGGAGTCACCAGGGCCGGAATGGAGCCGGAAAACATGGACTTTGTTCCTCAACTTGGGGCATGACATGACACAGGCGGCGCGTAACGTGCCGCCCGCAACCCGCCGCCTGATAGGAAGATGCCCCCCCCGATGTCCAGCGCGGACATGCATCCAGTGGTTCTGGCCGTGGTTTTGGCCCCCGAACGGCGCGTGCAGCGCGCGGCGCAGCGCCGCCGCATGGCGCGCAACTGGGCCAAGCTCATGCTGCTGTTTCCGGCGATTGCCGGATCGGTGGCGTGCCATGCCAACGATGCCGATGGGGATGCCACGGCCTGGGACCGCGCGCGGGCGCAAGTGCTGGCCCAGGCGCAAAGCCCGATTGCCCAGGCGGTGGACCGGTGGAAGGTGCTGGTGGCGGGCGCGGGGCGCGGTTTTTCCGACTATGCCGGGTTTGTGGCGAGCTATCCCGGGTTTCCCGATGAAGACCGGCTGCGCCGCGCGGCCGAGGCAGCGCTGGACCGCGAAACGCCGCCGCCATCGTCGATTGTCGCCTTTTTCGATCGCTTTCCCCCGCTGACCAACCCGGGCCGCGCGCATTATGCGCTGGCGCTGCGCGCGCTGGGCCGGGCGGAAGCGGGCGATGTGGCCCGTGCCGCGTGGCGCGGCGGGCTGATGAGCGATGCCAGCGAGGCCGCAATCCTGACTTTCTGGAGCAGCACTTTTGCCACGCCCGATCACGATGCGCGGATCAATGCGCTGTTGTGGGCGGGCGCCACGGCACCGGCGCAGCGGCTGCTGCCCTCCACTTCGCCGGTGGTGCGCGCCACGGCGCAGGGGCGGCTGGCCACGTTTGCCGGGGGCGATCCCTATGCCGCCGCCGCGCTGCCTGCGGCGCAGCTGGACAGCGACCCCGGCTTTGCCTTTGCCCGCGCGCGCGAACTGCACCGGCTGGGCCGCACCGGGGCCGAGGCGACGTATCTCGCCAACCGTCCGCCGCTGGCCGCGCAGCCGCTCGAACGGCCGCACTGGATTGCCGAATTGCTGGCGGCGGCGCGCGGCGCAGCGTCGATTGGCGATACGACCAGCGCGGCGCGCATTGCGCTGGGCGCGGCCGATGCCTTTGCCCCTGGCGAAGATATCAGCCAGCAAAGCTATGCCGTGCGCGATGATTACACCTCGCTGATGTGGCATGGCGGGATCAACGCGCTGTGGTATGGCCATGATGGCCCGGGCGCCGCCACGCTGTTCCGCCGCTATGCCGAGGCGGCGCGAGGACCTGGCGTAAAGGCAAAGGGCTATTACTGGGCGGGCCTGGCGCTGCAGCGCAGCGGCCATGCGGCCGAAGCGCAGGATGCCTTTGCGCGATCGGCCAGCCACCCCGATCAGTTCTATGGCCTGCTCGCGCTGGAACGCATCGGCCAGACGGTGCCGCATTTCGCCACGATGCCCCCGCCCGCGCCCACGCCCGAAGAACGCGCGCGGTTTGCCGCCGCGCCGATCACTGCTGCGGTAAAAGAGCTGGCGCGCGCGGGCGACTGGCAGACCACGATCCGTTTTTTCAAACAGATTGCCGAACAGCAGCAGACCCCGGGGCAGCACGAGCTTGTCGCCGAACTGGCCCAAGGGCTGGGGCGGCGCGATCTGGGCGTGATCGTGGGCCAGGCCGCGGCCACCCACGGCTATGGCGAATTCACCCGCGTGTCCTTTCCGCTGATCCCGGTGCCGCCCGAACGCAGCCACACCTGGACAATGATCCACGCGATCATCCGGCAGGAAAGCCAATTTGCGCAAAACGCGGTCAGCCATGCCGGCGCACGCGGGCTGATGCAGATGATGCCGCGCACTGCGGGCGAACAGGCGGGCAAGCTGGGCTTGTCCTATTCCACGGCAGACCTGCCCAAAACGCTGATTGCCGATCCGCAGTTCAACATTTCGGTGGGCGGCGCCTATTTCGATCATCTGCTTTCGGTGTTCGGCGGCAGCTACCCGCTGGCAGTGGCGGCCTATAACGCGGGCGCGGGCAATGTCGGCAAATGGCTGCGCGCCAATGGCGATCCGCGCACCGGGCAGATCGAATGGGTGGACTGGATCGAGCGCATTCCGATTTCCGAAACGCGCGGCTATGTCGAACACGTGCTGGAAAACGCGGTGGTCTATGAAACGATCAACCCCGACCGCGCCAGCTATGGCGGGCCCAATCCGATGAGCCATTTCCTTGGCAAACAGACCCCCGGTTGATCGCGTGAAACCCGATGGCAATCCGATCACGCCGGCGGGCATTGCCGCCCTGCGCGCGCGATACGATCATCTGCTGGGCACCGAGCGCCCGCAGATTGTCGAAATCGTCAGCTGGGCCGCAGGCAATGGCGACCGTTCGGAAAACGGCGACTATCTCTATGGCCGCAAGCGCATGCGCGAGATCGATCGCGAGCTGACGTTTCTGGCGCGGCGGATGAAGGCGGCGCGGGTGATCGACCCGGCGCGGCAGGAAGATCACAGCCGTGTGCTGTTTGGTGCCACAGTCGAAATTGCCGACGATGATGATGCGCGCCGCGTGCTCACGCTGGTGGGCGATGACGAACAGGATGCCGGCAAGGGCCTGATCGGATGGAGCGCGCCGATCGCGCGGGCGCTGCGCGGTGCGCGCGTGGGCGATCTGCGCCGGGTGCACTTGCCCGGCGGCGAAAAGGCCTGGGAAGTGATGGCCATTTCCTATCCCGAACAGACCGGATCACGATCATGACGCGCACCCGCCATTTCATCATGCGCCACGGCGAAACGGTGTTCAACCACGCGCTGCGGCTGCAATCGAACACGATCCATACCCCGCTCACCCGGCTGGGTTGCGACCAGGCGACGCACATGGGCGAAGCGCTGCGCGCGCCGGGCGCATTGGGGCCCGATCCGCATGTTCACGTATCGGACACCGGCCGCGCGCTGCAGACTCTGGCGCTGATTGCCGAAGGGATCGGGATCGACTGGTTTGCCGCGCAGCAGACGCCGGACTTGCGCGAAATCGACATGGGTTCGTGGTGCCTGCGCGGCTATGTCGAGGTGGAGGCCGAAGTGGGCCCGATCCGCCTGCCCGATCATCTGCTCCGCCCCGCGCCCGATGGAGAGGACTATCCGGCGATTGCCGCGCGGCTGCACCGCTGGCTGGCAGGGCCGGGCGCGGCGCCGGGCGATCATCTGGTCGTGATGCACGGCATTTCCAGCCGGGTGCTGCGCGGGATCATGGCCGGATATCCGGTGCACCCCGATCTGGGCGTGCCGATTGCGCCGTCGCTGGTGCAGGGTTCGATCGCGCTGGTCGAAGGCGGGCAGGAACGCGTGCTGTTTGGCAGCACCGCGGGGACCGAGCATGCCTGATGCCCCCCCTGCTATAATGGCAGACGTGATCAATCTGCGCCTGGCGCGCAAGGCCCGGGCACGCCACGATGCAGCGCAAACGGCCGCGCAAAACCGCGCCAGCCATGGCCAAACCCTGGCCGAGCGCAAGGCCCGCGCCGCCGACGCCGCGCGCGCCGCACAGGATCTGGCGGGCAAGCGGCTGGATCATGAAGACAGCGCGCAGGCATCCGCCCCGGACCCGGCCCCGTAATGCGCACCACCGACAACGCCGCCACCGTGCGCCTGTACCATCTTGCCGACGGGCCCGATGGCGGTGCCGCCGAAACGCTGTTCTATGGCCCGGTGGCAGAGGCCATGGCACTGGCCGCACAACAGGATGAGGCCGTGCAGGATGGCCTGTGGCTGGCCACATCGAACGACGTGATCGCCTGGCGCGATCTGATCGATCCATGATGCGCCGCGTGCTCTGCGCAGCCCTGGCCATCATCGGCGTCGCCGGTGCGCCGGCGCTGGCGCGCGACCGGCTGGGGGTGTGGAACGTTTGGGGCGCGTTTCGCGATGCCGGGGTGCCGCGCTGCTATGCCATTGCCATGGCCATCGATCTGCCCGGAAAAAGCCATGAAACGCAGGCCTATGTGACCGTGGCCAACTGGCCGCGGCGCAACATCCATGGCGAAGTGCATGTGCGCCTGTCGCGCACGCCGGCGCCGGGCAAACCGGTGATCATGACCGTCAACGGGCAGAAATTCCCGCTGATCGCGGGCGGTATCGACGCCTGGGCGCCCGACCGGCGCGGCGATGCGGCAATTATCGCCGCGCTCCGAAGCACGGGCAGCAGCACGGGCAGCAGCACGGGCAGCAGCATTGGGAGCAGCATTGGGGGCAGAACCGCGGATATGGCGGTGACCGCGCAAGGCCGCGATGGCCGCCCGATGCGCGATGCCTATCACCTGGCGGGCGCCGCATCGGCGATGGATGCTGCAAGCCTGGGCTGCGCGGCGGGCTGAACCGCACGCCGTTTGCGAAAATCGCCGGTCTGGCCTATAGGCAGTGCCATGCTGACACCGCTGATGACGATCCCGGGCCATATCGACCCGGTGCCCCTGCCCCGTGAAGTCACCCCGCGCCCCGATGGCCGCGCCGATCTGACCGGCCTGTCGCGCGCCGGGGTCACCGCGCTGTTCGAGGCCGCCGGGCTCGATACGCGCGCGGCAAAGCTGCGCGCCAAGCAGGTGTTCCACTGGATCTATCACCGCGGCGTGACCGAATTCGACGCGATGACCGATATCGCCAAGACGATGCGACCGTGGCTGGCCGAACGGTTTGTGGTCGGCCGCCCCGAAATTGTCGAGGCGCAGGCATCAACCGACGGCACGCGCAAATGGCTGCTGCGCACGGCCGACGGGCACGATTACGAAATGGTGTTCATCCCCGATGCCGACCGGGGCACGCTGTGCGTATCCAGCCAGGTTGGCTGCACGCTCAATTGCCGGTTCTGCCACACCGGCACGATGCGGCTGGTGCGCAATCTGACTCCGGGCGAAATCGTCGGCCAGGTCATGCTCGCGCGCGATGCGCTGGGCGAATGGCCGAAGGGCGGCGGGACCATGGCCGGGCTGGACCTTGATCCCGATGATGACGACGCCGATGCCGGCAGCGCCTATACTTCCGACGGGCGGCTTTTGACCAACATCGTGATGATGGGCATGGGCGAACCGCTGTACAATTTCGAAAACGTGCGCGATTCGCTCAAAGTGGTGATGGACGGTGACGGGCTGGCGCTGTCAAAGCGGCGGATCACCCTGTCCACCAGCGGCGTGGTGCCGATGATGGCCCGCTGCGGTGAGGAAATCGGCGTAAACCTGGCGGTTTCGCTCCATGCCGTGTCGAAAGAGGTTCGCGACGAAATCGTGCCGATCAACCGCAAATTCGGCATCGAGGACCTGCTTGCCGCCTGCGCCGCCTATCCCGGCGCATCGAACGCGCGGCGCATCACGTTCGAATATGTCATGCTGAAGGACAAGAACGACAGCGATGCCGATGCGCACGAACTGGTGCGCCTGCTGAAGCATTACCGCCTGCCGGCCAAAGTCAACCTGATCCCGTTCAACCCCTGGCCCGGCGCGCCTTATGATTGTTCCACCCCCGAACGCATCCGCCGCTTTTCGGATATCGTGTTCGAGGGCGGCATTTCCGCCCCCGTGCGCACCCCGCGCGGGCGCGATATCGATGCCGCCTGCGGCCAGCTGAAAACCGCTGCCGAACGCAAGAGCCGCGCCGAACTGGACCGCCTGGCCGAAGAAAAACAGGCCGCGCTGGGCTGACCGGCGCGGCGCGCTGGCCCGCACCCCCACCCCCGCCACCACCCCTGCCACCATCGCTTGACAGCATCCGCAGAATTTATATACCGCGTTATATATCACGGTATGGAAAAGGCGCCGATGCCCCACGATGTCCTGCACGAACAAGGCCCGGTGTTTCTGGGCAGCCGGCTCAAACGCCTGGGCGAACGCATGCAGGCGGGCGCGGCGCAGGTGATTGCCGAGGCCGGCCTGCCGGTGCAGCCGACCCATATGCCGCTGCTTGCTGCCCTGGATGGCGGGGTGCTGACAATCGGGCAGCTGGTCCAGGCCGTGGGCACCAGCCAGCCGGGTGTCACCCGCGCGATTGGCCAGCTGGCCGATCTGGGGCTGGTCCAGTCGGGCCCGGGTGATGATCTGCGCCAGCGGCTGGTCAGCCTGACCCCGGCGGGCCAGGCGGCGATGGCCCGCGCGCGGGTCCATGTCTTTCCCAAAGTCGCGCAAGCGGTCGATGACTTGTGCGATGGCGACAGCGCCGCCTTGCTGCAGCACCTCGCCCGGATCAAAGCCGCGCTTGAGGCGATGCCGCTCGATCAGCGCGCGGCACGCGCCAATCCCGACGTGCTGACGCTGCACGATTACAGCGATGCGCTGGCCGGCGCGTTCCACGATATCAATGTCGAATGGATCGAAACGATGTTCCGGCTGGAACCGACCGACCGCGAGGTGCTGGAAAACCCGCGCGAACGGATTATCGCCGGCGGCGGCGCGATCCTGTTTGTCGAGGCACGGGGCCTGGGGATAATCGGCACTTGTGCGCTGCAACGCACCGGCGGCAATGGCGTGGAGCTGACCAAGATGGGCGTGCGATCGGCCGCGCGCGGGCTGAAGGCGGGCGAATTCCTGCTGGCCGCCGCCATCGACCGCGCCCAGACGATGGACGCAGCCCCTTTGTATCTGCTCACCAACCGCGCCTGTGAAGCCGCCATCCATCTTTATGAAAAGCTGGGCTTTCGCCACGATGCGGCAATCATGGAAACCTATGGCGCGCGCTATGCCCGCTGCGATGTCGCGATGCGCCACAACGGCCCCCGATTGTAAACACCCCGATCTGTAACCAACGGCGCGCCTGGCGCGAATGGGGATGGCAGGGCCGGACAATCCGTGTGGCCCGCAGCACCGGAACCCGCTCCGCCATGCCCAGACCCTCCCTTGCCGCCACCCTGATGCTGATCGGCAGCGCCTTTGCCGCGACCGCCGCCGTGATCCTGACCAGCACGGCTGCGCCTGCTGCGCCCGCCGCTGCGCCCGCCGCTGCGACGCCGGCCGGCGCCAGCCCGGTGGTGATCGAGCTGTTCCACAGCCAGGGCTGTTCATCATGTCCGCCGGCAGAGGCCGATCTCAACGCCATTGCCGGGCGCAGCGACCTGATCGCGCTCAGCTTTGCGGTGACCTATTGGGACCGGCTGGGGTGGAAAGACACCTTTGCCGCGCCGCAGTTCACCGATCGGCAGGTTGCCTATGCCCGCGCCGGCCGCGGCGAAGTCGCCACGCCCGAATTCATCGTCAATGGCACCGATGCCGTGGTCGGCGCCGACCGCCGCGCGCTGCATGACAGCGTGGCGCGCGCTGCCGCCACCGCCGCCCGGGCAACGATTGCCGTGCATGGTGCAACGGTGCAGATCGGCGCGGTGGGTGCGCCGCAGCCCGCGACCATCTGGCTGGTGCGCTATGATCCGCGCACGATCGACGTGCCGGTGGGCGCAGGCGAAAATGCCGGGCGCACGCTGGCGCAGCGCAATGTCGTGCGCGATCTGGTGCGCCTGGGCGAATGGCGCGGCAATTCCGCTTCGTTCGCGCTGCCCCCGGCACGCGACCCTGGCCTGATGACCGCGGTGCTGGTGCAACAGGGCGCGGGCGGCCCGATCCTGGCGGCGCGCAAAGTCTGACCCGGCCTTATCCGGGCCGGCAACTCGCGCGCGCCGTGTCAGCCACGGCATAGCTACCGTCCAGCTTGTGCCAGACCGTGGCCGACCAGCATCCGCCATGCGCCAGCCGCACGGTCAGGCGCGTGTTGGTGCCCGCCACGACCTGCCGCTGCGCCGTGATGATCCGCCGCAACCGCGCATGCCGCACCGGCAATTGCGCGACGAGCACCGCCGCCGCGCCGCGCGCTTCGTGATCATGCGCGGGTTGCGCGACCGCACTCCATCCGCCAACCATCGGCACGGCAGGCGCGGACGCTGCGGGCGCATCGGCCAGCATCAGCGCGGACAACAACAAGGCAACCATCACCATTCCTTTCGCGGTTTACGTGGCGGTTCACCGTGACCAGCCCCCCAGGAACAAGGTCGGAATCGCTACCACACCCGGCATAGTGCATTTTCCCCACGACGCGGCTAGGCTTGTGCCCCATGCGCACGCTCAATCCGGTCTATACCGCCCTGCCCACCACGATTTTCGAACATATGTCCGGGCTTGCCCGGGCCCACGGCGCGATCAACCTGGGCCAGGGTTTTCCCGATG
This sequence comes from uncultured Sphingomonadales bacterium, assembly GCA_903832325.1. GTDB lineage: Bacteria > Pseudomonadota > Alphaproteobacteria > Sphingomonadales > Sphingomonadaceae > Novosphingobium. The sequence continues at coordinate 164,349 of CAILBC010000020.1, forward strand.
ATCCCCCGCCGCCCGCGCTGACCGCGGCAGTGGCGCGCGCCATGGCCGAACGGTCGCAGCATTATCCGCCGATGGCCGGCATACCCGAACTGCGCGATGCGGTGGCCACGTTCTATCGCACGCAGCAGGGGCTGGACGTGTCGCGGGACCAGGTGATTGTCACTTCGGGGGCGACCGAGGCGATTGCCGCCGCCGTGCTCGCGGTGATCAGCCCGGGCGACGAGGTGCTGCTGTTTCAGCCGGCCTATGATGCCTATGCCCCGCTGGTGCGGCGCGTTGGCGCGCATCCGGTGTTCGTTCCGCTGGCCCCGCCGCACTGGCAGCACGATTGCGCGGCCATCGCCGCGGCGATCACCCCGCGCACCCGCGCGATGATCGTCAACGACCCGCTCAACCCCACCGGCACGGTGATGGACAATGCCACGCGCACGATGCTGGCCGGCGTGGCGGTCGAACACGATTTGTTCGTGATCTGCGACGAAGTCTGGGAAACGGTGCGGTTTGATGGCGCACCACACCGGTCGCTGCTCGCCGAACCCGGCATGGCCACGCGCACGGTCAAGATCGGCTCTGCGGGCAAGATCTTTGGCGCGACCGGCTGGAAAGTCGGCTGGATGGTCGCCGCGCCCGAAGTGGCCGGCGTGCTGGCCAAGGCGCACCAGTTCCTGACCTTTACCACGCCGCCCATGCTGCAATGGGCCGTGGCCGAAGGGCTGGGCGATGCCCGCCTGATCGCCGCGCAGGCCGCCGGATGGGCCGCATCGCGCGATGTGCTGGGCAACGGGCTGGCAGCGCAGGGCTTTGCCGTGCTGCCGGGGGTGGCCACCTGGTTCACCTGCATCGACCTTGCCGCCAGCGGCATCGCGCTCGATGATCGCACCGTGGCCGAACGGCTGGTGCGCGAAGCAGGCGTCGCCTCGATCCCGCTATCTGCCCTGTGGGAAGGCGACGATGCGCCGCGCCACGTGCTGCGGCTGTGCTATTCCAAACCGGCGGCGATGGTGCACGAAGCAATCGGCCGCATTGCCCGCTGGCGCGACAATTTGGGGTAATCAAGGCCCTCTGGCCGTCGGGGCCCTGCAACCGCCTGGGCCTTGTAACCGTCTTGGCCTTGCAACCGTCTGGGCCTAGGCTGCTGCCATGGGCCCCGCGCGGCCGTCATGGAAAAAGGTGTGTTCATGCAACGTGGTATCCGGGTGCCGATGCTGATGCGGGCCATCGCGATCCTGTTCGCGCTGGGTATCGCGCCGATCCAATCCCGGGCGGCACAAGCCAACGCCGCCGCTTCCGGCCCGGTCCCGCTGATCCTTGTTTCCATCGACGGGTTTCGCGCGGATTATCTCGATCGCGGGATAACCCCGACGCTGTCCGCGCTTGCCGCTGCCGGCACGCGCGCGCAGCGGATGACGCCTTCGTTTCCTTCGGTCACGTTTCCCAATCACACCACGCTCGTCACCGGGCTCTATCCCGATCATCACGGCATCGTGAACAACCGTTTCACCGATCCCGCGCTCCCCGGGGTGTTCACCATGGCCAGCAAGGATGCCGGCTGGTGGGCACAGGGCACGCCGATCTGGATCACCGCGGAACAGGCCGGCCTGCCCACCGGGGTGATGTTCTGGCCCGGCGTGGCGGTGCCCCATGCCGGGGTAACGCCGGGGCTCTACAAGGATTTCAACCCCGCGATCACCCCCGAGGGCCGTGTCGATACCGTGCTCGGCTGGCTCGATCTGCCCGCCCCGCAAACCCCGCGCTTTCTAACGCTTTATTTCGAAGCGGTGGACAGCGCCGGGCACCACCACGGCCCGGATTCGCCCGAAGTGAACACCGCCCTGGCCACGATCGATGCGGCAATCGGCCGCCTGGTCGCCGGGTTGAAGGCGCGCGGCCTGGCGGCAAACCTGATCGTGGTGGCCGATCACGGCATGGCGGCAGTGGGCCCGGACAATGCCGTGCTGCTGGATGATCTGATCGGTCCCGCCGGCGGCGACACGGCCGGTGCAACCGTGGTGTTCGATGGCACGTTCGTCGGCATTGCCATTCACCCCACCCCCGCCGGCAAGGCTGCGCGGCGGCGCCTGCTATCGCCCCAGCCGCACATGCAATGCTGGAACAAGGGCACCATTCCCGCCGCGCTGCATTATGGCACAAACCCGCGCGTGCCCGATGTGGTGTGCCAGGTCGCGACCGGCTGGCTCGCGCTCACCCGCGATGAACGCGCCCGCACCCCCACGCTGGAAAAAGGCGCCCACGGCTATGCCATCGATGATCCGGCCATGGGCGCGCTGTTCATCGCCCAGGGTCCGGCGTTTCGCACCGGCGCCGTGATCGCGCCCTTTGCCAATGTCGATATCTATCCGCTGATGGCCAAAGTGCTGGGGATCACCCCCCTGCCCAACGATGGCAATCTGGCCGATGTTGCCGGGGCGCTGGCGACGAAATAGTACCAGTGTGCAGTGAGTCACGCTCACTGCACTTTGGTATCACCACACTTTGACGCGCTTTTCCGGCGGCAAGTACAGCTTGTCGCCAGGCTTCACATGGAATGCCGCGTACCAGGCATCGCTGTTGCGCACGGTCAGCGCGCGATAATGATCGGGCGCGTGGCCATCGGTGGCGATCTGCTGGCGCAGCGCCGCCTCGCGCGTCTTGTCGCGCCAGGTCTGGGCAAAGGCGATGAAAAAGCGTTGATCCCCGGTCAACCCGTTGATCACCGGCGCCTTTTTCCCCTTCAGCGACGCGTGATAGGCATCCAGCGCCGCGGCCAGCCCGGCCACATCGGCAATGTTTTCGCCCAATGTCAGCTCGCCCTGCACGTGCAGGCCCGGAAACGGTTCATAGGCATCGAATTGCCGCGCCAGCAATTGCCCCGCCGCCATAAATCGCGCCAGGTCCTTTTCAGTCCACCAGTTGCGAAGGCGCCCGGTCGCATCAAAAGCCGCGCCCTGGTTGTCAAAGCTGTGGCTGATTTCATGCCCGATCACCGCGCCGATTGCGCCATAGTTATAGGCCGCATCGGCCGCCGGATCATAAAACGGCTTTTGCAGGATCGCCGCGGGAAAGTTCAGCGCGTTCTGCACCGGCAGGTTCAGCGCATTGATCGTCTGCGCAGTCATCCACCATTCGCCCCGGTCCAGCGGCTTGCCCAGCTTGGCCAGTTGCCGCGCGGTTTCCACCCGCCCCGCCGCCACGGCATTGGCATAAGGCGTGTCGGGTGCGATCGTCAGGCCCGAATAATCAGCCCAGCGATCGGGATAGCCCACGCCCACCACAATGCCCTTCACTTTTACCAGCGCCTCGGCCTTGGTGGCGGGCGCCATCCAGTCCAGCGCCTCAATCCGCCGGGCAAAGGCCGCCTTGATAGTGGCCACCATGCCCTGAATGCGCGTTTTTGACTGCGCGGGGAAATAGCGTTCGACATAAAGCCGCGCCACCGCATCGCCCAGCGCACCGTTCACCGCGCTGATCGCCCGCTTGTCACGCGTGCGCTGCTGGCCCACGCCCTGCATCGCCGTGCCGAAAAAGGCAAAGCGATCATCGTCCAGCTTTTTGGGCAGCACGCTGGCATACTGGTTCACCTGGTGAAAGGCCAGCCAGTCCTTCCACACCGCCACCGGCTCGCTCGCCACCAGCGCGGCAAGCTTGGGAATGGCCTTGTCGTGATAGGCGGCAAAGGGCCCATCCCACGTGATTCCCGCGCCGGCAAGAAACGCGTCCCAATCGATCCCCGGCGCCTTTGCAGCCAGATCAGCACGGCTCCACAAGGCGGTGGCATGCTGAAAATCCTCGCTTTCCTGGCGCGTTTCATGCGCCCGCGCCATTTTCAGCTCCAGATCATAGATCGCCCCGGCGCGGGATTTCGCCTCATCCGCCGTGGCGGCAAGCCCGGCATCGATCAGCATCGTCGCGATGTATTCGCGATATTGCCCCTGGATCGCCACCATCTTGTCGCTGGTGGAAAGGTAATAATCGGCATCGGCCATGCCCAGCCCGCCCTGCAGCATATAGGGCACCACCTTTTCCCCGGTCAGCGCCTGGGTGATGAACAGGCCAAACAGGTTTTCGGTGTGAAGATTGGTGGCATTCATCGGGTCGACATCGGCGCGCACCTGCTGCCCCAGCACGCGCGACAGATCGCCGCGCGTGGCAATCGCCGCAAACCGCGCCAGATCGCCCTGCACCGGCGCCATGCCCGCGGCATTGATCGCCGCCGTATCGGCATAGGCGCGATAATAATCGCGGATTTTCTGCGCATCGCTGCCCGGCGCCGGGTTGCTGGCCAGAATATCCTGAAGCAACGCGCCAAGCTGCTTTTCGGTGGTGTTGAACGCAATCAGAAAGCTGCCGACAGAGGCCCGATCCGCCGGAATCTCCGTCTTCGCCATCCACCCGCCATTGGCATAGGCATAAAAATCATCCCCGGGCCGCACCGACGTATCCATCGCCGAAGCCGAAACCCCCGGCCCGTCCTGCGCCTGCGCATGCGTCGCGGCGCCGGCATGCGCATGGCCATGTGGGGCCTTAGCCAGCACAGGCTGGGCCGCCAGAACCAGCATTCCGGCACCCAGCAACGCGGCAACCCGCACCGCCCGGCCCCGCGCAGCAATCGGTGCAGCAATCGGCCCAAAAACCGGCCCAAAAACTGGCCACGCAGAAACGAATGACATCATGGCAAAAACCCTCTCAACCTGAAAACCCGCGATCCGTGTTCCACAACGGCGGGCACCAGGCATGCGCCCACCCCCGCCCTGGCGGACCAGATTACAATGGCCCAGCCTAACCCCTGTGCCCACATTTGCAATCAAGCGCCGCATGCCCGGTGGTGAGGAGGGAACAGGGAGATGATCGCCCCCCCTTCCACCCCTCAGTGCAAAACCCTGAACCGCACCAGGGTCATGGCGAAGGCAAAAACAAAGGCATAGCCGAAGCGATCGAGCTTGACCAAATTCTGCCCTTTGCCTTCGCGCCACCGGCCGATCAGGCTCATCGCCACGGCAGACATCAGCGGGATAGCGACAAGGCCGACCCGGCGGAAAACAGGCCCGGTCACCAGCGGATGGGGCAGAAATAGCAGGCTGATTCCACCGGCAATTGCGCCCCACATCGCATAGCCGATGGTGGCCAGCAGGGGATTGTGCCGCCGCCGGTACGTATCGGCCAGCGAACGCACACCGATCTCGAACGCGGTTTCAACCAGAACCTGAAGCAGAAATTCGCCCAGGACCTGAAGGATCAACTCAAACAGAAAATCCATGCCGTCACGCCGCCCGTCATCCCGATGCCCGATGCACGATGCCCGATCCAGCACTTATGCCATGGCGGCACCACGCGGAAGTGCCGCCCCCGGCCATCTCCCCAAGAATTGCGATGAAACCCATCCCGCTTGCGAGTATGTGCTTGCCCCGATGATGCCCGATCCGGTCCTCTACAGCTTCCGCCGCTGCCCTTATGCCATGCGGGCACGGCTGGCCCTGGCGATCAGCGAAACACGGTGCGAATTGCGCGAAGTGAAGCTATCGGCCAAGCCGGCGGCGATGCTTGCGGCCTCTGCCAAAGGGACAGTACCGGTGCTGGTGCTGCCCGACGGCGCGGTGATCGACCAAAGCCTCGATATCATGCGCTGGGCCTTGGCAATCCGCGATCCGGAAAGCTGGCTGGCGCGCGATGATCCCGATCTGATCGGCGCCTGTGACGGGCCATTCAAGCATGCGCTCGATCGCTACAAATACCCCGATCGGCACGGTGATGATCCGCAGGTTCATCGAGAGAAAGGACTTGAGTTTCTGCGCGAAATCGATCGACGAGTGGGCTCTGCCGGCCAGCTTTGCGGATCGGCTCTCGGGTTCGCCGATGCGGCCATCGTGCCGTTTGTGCGCCAGTTCGCCGCGGTCGATCCGGCCTGGTTCGCAACCCGGGCCCTGCCCGATCTGAAAGTGTGGCTGGCAAATCACCTTGATTCCGCGCTGTGGCAGGCGACCATGGTGCGCCATGCGCCATGGTCGCCCCAAATCGGGGCGCAATCGGCCGATTTCCCCAAAACGGAATGAACCCGCAGCACCCAAAGGGCGCTGCGGGTTCACTTTCCTCCCCAGGAAAGGGCGGTTACCGGCCGAGCGCGCTGCCCAGACGGTGATAGAGGTTTGAAAACTTTACCGATTCCGGCGTGTCCTGAATCGCCTTGGTATAGTGCAGGACGGCTTCGCGGATCAGTTTGAAATCCTCGGTGGAGAGGACTGCGCGGGCGCGTTGGGGTTCTGCCATGGTCTTTCTCCCTGTATGATCGTCAGGCTGCGAACTGGTTCATGGTGTTGTGGGCGCCGCCGGCTTTCAGCGCGGCGTCTCCGGCGAAATATTCCTTGTGATCATCACCGACATCCGATCCGGCCATGTTCTGGTGGCGGACGCAGGCCAGCCCTTCGCGGATTTCGCGACGCTGCACGCCCTCCACATAGGCCAGCATGCCTTCCTCGCCGAAATAGCCCTTGGCCAGGTTGTCGGTGCTCAGCGCCGCGGTGTGATAAGTTGGCAGCGTGATCAGGTGGTGGAAAATGCCCGCCTCACGCGCTGCATCGCGCTGGAATGACTGGATGCGCGCATCGGCTTCGATGCCCAGATCGGTGGCATCGTAATCCACGCTCATCAGCCGCGCCCGGTCATAGGCGGCCATGTCGCGGCCCTCAGCAGTCCAGGTATCATAGACTTGCTGGCGGAAATTCAGCGTCCAGTTGAAGCTGGGCGAGTTGTTGTAGACCAGCTTGGCATGGGGCACGACTTCGCGGATGCGGTTCACCATCTTGGCGATCTGGCCGATGTGCGGCTTTTCGGTTTCGATCCACAGCAAGTCGGCGCCGTTCTGCAGGCTGTTGATGCAATCGAGCACCACGCGGTCTTCGCCGCTGCCGGCGCGGAACTGGAACAGGTTCGACGCCAGCCGCCTGGGCCGCATCAGCTTGCCATCGCGGCTGATCAGCACGTCGCCATGGCCCAGCGCCGCGGGATCGACCTCTTCGCAATCGAGATAGCTGTTGTACTGGTCGGCAATGTCGCCCGGTTCGCGCGAATAGGCGATCTGCTTTGTCAGCCCCGCGCCCAGCGAGTCGGTGCGCGCCACGATCACCCCGTCATCCACGCCAAGTTCCAGAAACGCGTAACGAACGGCGCGGATCTTTGCGAGGAAGTCTTCGTGCGGCACGGTCACTTTGCCATCCTGGTGGCCACACTGCTTTTCATCCGAAACCTGGTTTTCGATCTGGATGCAGCAGGCGCCGGCCTCGATGAATTTCTTGGCGAGCAGATACGTCGCTTCGGCATTGCCGAAACCGGCATCGATATCGGCGATGATCGGCACAACGTGGGTCTGATATTCGTCAATCTTGTGCAGCAGGCGGTGCGTGTTCACCGCGTCGCCGGCGGCTTTCGCCTTGTCCAGATCGCGGAACAGCCCGCCCAGGTCGCGCGCGTCGGCCTGTTTGAGGAACGTGTAGAGTTCCTCGATCAGCGCGGGAACACTGGTCTTTTCATGCATCGACTGATCGGGCAGCGGGCCGAATTCGCTGCGCAGCGCGGCAACCATCCAGCCCGACAGGTACAGGTAACGGCCCTTGGTGGTGCCGAAATGCTTCTTGATCGCGATCATTTTCTGCTGGCCGATGAACCCGTGCCAGCACCCCAGCGACTGCGTGTACTTTGCAGTATCGGCGTCATAGGCGGCCATGTCGGCGCGCATGATCTTTGCGGTATAGCGGGCGATGTCGATCCCGGTGCGGAACCGGTTCTGCAGGCGCATGCGCGCTGCGGATTCGGGCTCGATCCCGTCCCAGGTCTGGCCGAATGTGCCAATGGCGTTGCGGGCTTCGGCAATGGTCTGCGAATACGTCATGAAAGCGTGTCCTGATTGGGGAGGCTAGTCTCTGCTGCACCCCGCCTAACCCCCGCGGCCGGGGGCGGCGACCCCTTGCGAAGTCTTGTTGTCAAACTTTACAAAAAATGCTTGTACAGTTGTCTAGACCTGCACGAGAGATTTTATGGCCGATCCCCGCCCGCTCTATCTTGGCCCGCGCATCAAACGGCTGCGCCGCGAACTGGGGCTCACCCAGGCGGCAATGGCCGATGATCTGGCCATTTCGCCCAGCTATGTCGCGCTGATCGAGCGCAACCAGCGGCCGCTCACTGCCGATCTGCTGCTGCGCCTGGCGCGCAGTTACAAGCTGGATATGAGCGAACTCGCCGCCGATCAGCGTGATGATTATGCGCAGCGGCTGTCCGTGATGCTGAAAGACCCGATCTTTGCCGAAATCGACCTGACCGCGCTCGAAGTGGCCGATATCGCCACCAGCTTCCCGGGCGTGGCCGAGGCGATGCTGCGCCTGCACGGCGCCTATGCGCGCGAACAGCAGGCGCTGGCGGGTCTGCGCGAAGGCGGCGGCGCCGATCCGGCGGGCGATGCCGTGGGCGAGGCGCGGCGCTTCGTGGCGCAGGCGCGCAACCATTTCCCCACGCTCGAATCGCGCGCAGAGGCGCTGGCCGATGACATTGCGCGCGCCGGCGGCCAGGAAGACTGGCTGCGCACCCAGGGTGTGCGGCTGCGCTATCTGCCCGGCGATGTGATGATGGGTGCGCTGCGGCGGTTTGACCGGCATGGCGATCAATTGCTGATCGATGACACGCTGCCCGCCGCCGCGCGGCAATGGCAGATCGCGCTGCACATCGCCTATACCGCGATGCGCGGGGAAATTGCCGATCTGGTGCGCGGGCAGACCTTTGCCAGCCAGACCGCGGCGCAATTGGTGCGGCGCGCGCTGGCCGGTTATGGCGCGGCGGCGATGATCATGCCCTATGATCGTTTTGCCCGCGCGGCCGAAGCGCGCGGCTACGACATTGCCGCGCTGGCCGGCATGGCGGGCGCCAGTTTCGAGCAAGTGGCGCACCGGCTGACCACGCTGGGCCGCGTCAGCCAGCCCGGGGTGCCGTTTTTCTTCATCCGCGTGGATGCTGCGGGCAATGTGTCGAAACGGCTGGACGGCGCGGGCTTTCCCTTTGCCGCGCATGGCGGCGGGTGCCCGTTGTGGAACCTGCACACCGCGTTCCGCACGCCGGGCGACGTGTTGACGCAATGGCTGGAACTGCCCGACGGGCAACGGTTCTTTTCCATTGCGCGCACCGTGGCGAGCGGTGGCGGCGCCTTTGGCCGGCCGGGCACGCTGCACGCCATTGCCCTGGTCTGCGCGGCCGAACACGCGCCACGGCTGGTCTATGCCCAGGGGCAGAATGGTGCAGCACCGCCGGCGCCGGCCTCACCCACGCCGATCGGCATGACCTGCCGCCTGTGCAACCGCGCCGAATGCACCGCCCGTGCCGAGCCGCCACTGGGGCGCGATATCCTGCCCGATGATTATCGCCGCGTCGCCGCGCCCTTTGCCTTTGCCGAAAGCTGATACCCGCATGCTGATCCATTGCAGAAGGTGGCCATGGCCGCTATCCGCCGCGCGAAACCCCATCACCCGAAGGCGACCAGAGCTTTGTCCACCATCATTCCGCTTGCCGATGTCGACCAGGATCTGGTCGAGGCGCTGCTCGATGCCGCCTTTGAACCGGCGCGGCACCGGCGCACCGCCTACAAAGTGCGCGAAGGCATGGAATGGTTGCCAGGCCTGTCGTTTGCCGCGCTCGATGCCGATGATCTGCTGGCGGGCACGATCCAGTGCTGGCCCGTCGCGCTCACCGATCCTGCCGGCCGCGCGCACCCGATGATCATGGTCGGGCCGGTGGCCGTGCTGCCCGCGCAACAGGGGCTGGGCTATGGCAAGGCGCTGATGACCGCTGCGCTCACCGCGATCGATCCGCGCGCACCGCTGCCGCAGGTGATGATTGGCGATCCGGATTATTACGGCCGGTTTTTCGGCTTTTCGAATGCGCACACCGCCGGTTGGCAATTGCCCGGGCCGTTCGAGCCGCATCGCCTGCTGTGCCGCACCGACAATCCGCTGGTCTTGCCCCAACAGGGCACGCTGGGGCCTTGGCGGCGCTGATCCGATCTGGCAGGGCTTGGCCCGTGCCCTATGAACCGCCCCCGGAGCTTGCCGCGCTCAGCCTTGGCCAATTGGCCGAGGCAGTGGCCGCGCGCAACTTGCCCCCGGTGGACCAGTGGACACCCCAAAGCACCGGCGACAGCCTGATGCGCATCGCCGCCGATGGCACCTGGTTTCACGATGGCGGGGTCATTTCGCGCGCGGCGATGGTCCGCGCGTTTTCGGCACTGCTGCTGCGCGATGCAGCCGGGCAGCACCACCTCGTCACCCCGTTCGAGCGGCTGAGCATTGCGGTGGACGATGCGGCGTTCCTCGCCACCGACATGCAGCTGCGCCATGATGCGGCGGGCCGGGCCGTGCTTGCCTTCCGGCTCAACACCGATGATGTGGTGCTGGCCGGGCCAGAACACCCTTTGCGCATCGCGGGCACGGCAGACTTGCCCGCGTTCTACCTTGCCGTGCGCCACGGGACCGAGGCGCGGCTGAACCGCAGCACTTATGCGCAGCTGATCGATCACGCGCTCACGCTGTCCGAACCGGAGGATCTGTGGGTGGAAAGCGCCGGCGTGCGCTTTTCCCTTCGGCCCGATGCCAAGGCGCCGGCATGACCGACGCGCTGTTTGACCGGCTGGCGCGGTTGCATTTGGCGGGCCATGCCAGCGGCGACCGGCCGCCCTGGCGCGACTGGCGCCCTGCCCCCGGCGCGGTGATCCGCCCCGCCGCGGTGCTGATCGCGGTGACCGACCGGCCGGGCCATCCCGATGGGCCCGGCGTGCTGATGATCCAGCGCCCCACGACGATGCGCGCGCACCCCGGGCAGGCCGCCTTTCCCGGCGGCAAGCTCGATGCCGGTGAAACCCCCATAGAAGCCGCGCTGCGCGAAGCGCATGAAGAACTGGGCATCGACCCGGCACGGGTGCGGATCGTGGGCGAAACCGATCTGTTCCGCACCGGCACCGGCTATGACGTGACCCCGGTTCTGGCAGTGGTGCCGGGCGATATCGCCATCACGCCCAACCCTGGCGAAGTGGCACAATGGTTCGAACCGCCGTTCGGTTATATCCTCGATTCCGCCAACCAGGCGCGGCGCGCGGCCGATTGGGGCGGGCGCGCGGGCGAATATGTTGAAATCCTGTGGTCGGGCCACCGCATCTGGGGCGTGACCGGGGGCATCATCGCCAATCTGGCGCACCGCATCGCCTGGCATGACGATCGTGCGGGGGACAGCGCGTGAACGAAACCCGCCTTCCCGCCGCAGACTGGACTCAGCGCGCCGATCTTGCCGCGCTGGTCGATGCGCTGGACCCCGCGGGCGAAGGCCTGTGCCGCTGGGTGGGCGGCGCGGTGCGCGATACGCTGGCGGGGCTGGCGGTCAAGGATATCGACATGGCGACCCGCCTGCGGCCCGACGCGGTGATCGCGCGGCTGAACGCGGCAAAGATCCGCGCCGTCCCCACCGGCATCGCGCATGGCACGGTCACCGCGGTGGTGGCTGGCGGGCCGGTTGAAATCACCACTTTGCGCCGCGATGTTTCCACCGATGGCCGCCATGCGACGATCGCCTTTTCCGACGATTGGCGTGAAGATGCCAGCCGGCGCGATTTCACCATCAACGCGCTCTATGCCGATCCGCGCAGCCTGGTGATCAGCGATTTCTTTGGCGGGCAGCATGATCTGGCGGCGCGCTGTGTGCGCTTCATCGGCGATCCGGCGGCGCGCGTTGGCGAAGATTACTTGCGCATCCTGCGCTATTTCCGGTTTCAGGCACGCTATGGCACGCGGCCTGCCGATGCCGCCTCCGAAGCGGCCTGTGCCGCGCTGGCCCCGGGGCTGAAAGGCCTGTCGCGCGAACGCATCGGCTGGGAATTCATGCGCCTGCTCGCACACCCGGACCCTGCCCCAACCGTGGCGCGCATGGCCGACCTTGGCGTGCTGGCGCAAATCCTGCCCGAGGCCGATCCCGCCGCCATGCCCGCGCTGATCATGGCAGAAACGCGCAACCACGCCGCACCCGATGCGCTGCGCCGGCTGGCCGCACTGCTGCCCGCCGATCCGCCGATCGCCGAAAGCGTGGCCTCGCGCCTGCGCCTGTCGGGCGCGCACAAAAAACGCCTGGCCCATGCCGCCGCGCGCAAGGGCGACCCCGGCAACCCCCGCGCGCTCGCCTATCGCCTCGGCTTGACCGAAGCGACCGACCGCCTGCTGCTGGCCGGCGCCGACTGCACCGCACTGACCGGCTGGGAACCCCCGACCTTCCCCCTGAAAGGCGGCGACATCGTCGCCCGCGGCGTCCGCGCCGGCCCCGATGTCGCCCGCCTGCTGCGCCGGGTGGAAGACGCGTGGATCGCGGAAGGCTTTCCGGGGGCCGATCGCACCTCGCAATTGCTGGATGACTTGCTCTAACCCTTGATTTTCACAACTTGTGGTGTCTCGTTCTCGTGAATCGGGCAGTGGTCGCCAGATTGCACCCCGATGCTGCGGGCAACCGGGCCGGGTATTGTGTGAATTACGCCCGGCTTTGGCGAAAGGTCGAGGCAATTGGCCATCGTTCGCAATGCAGCGCGCTGTGCGACGATCGGATTTGGCAAAACACCTTGTCCATAAGCGCTGGACAAGCGGGCTTTGGCCGCGAGCGCCCAATCCGGCACCTTTTTTCCGTTAACATCCTGCGCGTCCAGCGCGACATCGATCAAATCGCGCGACCCGGGGGAAAGCTGCCAGCTCATCGCGATCGGATCACGGCCAAGATGATCCAGATTGAATGTCAGGCGCAACAATTGCTGGAATTGCGCACTGTTGCCGGAAACAGGCACAAATTCCGATGTGGCGCCCGACAGGCGCTTTGCGGCCAACACGCCATGCGCGCTGCGGGCGTTGAAAAAGGCATTCAGGATGGCCGTCATTTCGCTGCCCATGCCCTGGCCGTGATCAGGCAGTGGCCCCGTAAGTAGCGGGTCTGCCGCATGCGGATCGCCCAGGGCCGGATGGCGGTCCAGGTCAGGCGCATTGCGGTCGGGCGCCCAATCACCCGATCCGTCGGGATCGTCATCTATTTCGACCACGATAATCGCCCGGCCTTTGGTGTTCGGGTTGCGCCGGACCAAGGTGATCAGATCGCGCACGGTTTCGATGCCGCCGTTGTCGAAATAGCCGCCATCGACCATCGCCCCAAATCGACGGCAATGGCCTGAAAGCGTCGCAGCGGGGCTGACCAGGGGAAACCTCGCGCCATTGAGAATGGCGGTAGATCCGCGGATCGGCCGATCGACCAGCTGAAAGAAATCGTAGGCATCTTCGGGCGCAATGACGTCCCGGCCAAGCGACAGGCTGACCGGCGCGGTGATGATCCGCCGGCCTGTATCGACCGAGGTGCCATTGATCAGCGCCAGTGGCACCCACGGGTCCGCCGGTGTATGCAAGCCGTGCTGCCAGATCGTTGAAAAATCGCTGTCCAGACCGTGTCCCGCCGAACCGAAAACGGCCTTGTGCGACGTGGCCCACCCTTGCTCCCACGCAATTTCCAAGGCCGCTGCCCGATCCGGTATGCTGGCCGGAAGCGGCAGAAACTGCCCGATAAGATCGGGAAACAGCATGCTGCCCACCGCCGGCGACAGATAATCCTTGCCAACAAACGTCCGGTCAAAATCCAGACGCTTGTCAAACAGGGCAGAACACCGGATTTTCGTGCCGTCCGCATTGCGGTGCGGCGGATGCTCTGCCGTAAACGCAGCAAAAGCCATCGTACCCAGCGAACCGCCGGAAACCGACGACATGGCAAAGACGTGCTGACCAAAGGCGCATTCGGTTCGCTCATCCAGCGCCCGCAGCACCGCGCTGGCCCAATACCCCGCACGCGATGCACCGCCCGCAGCCGCCACCAGGATCAGCGGACCGGTCGGGTTCTTTTCGCTCCATATTGTCAACGCCTGGTCGATCCCGGGATAGCGATCGGGCGGCCGGGACGCAGCGCCCCCGATCCTTGCCGCGGCTGTGTCCAGCGTCCGCACGGCATGCCGGTCGATGCAATAGCTCGTCACCAGAAAGGCACAGACTGCCGCAAGTGCAAGGTTGATCCGCGCCTGGCCGCACATATAGGCCAGAAAGCTGGTTCCGCTGATAATAAGGCCGATCGACAGGAACGCGACCCCTGCCGCACCGAGGTACTGGCTGATCCCGACGCCAATGCTCGGGATGGCCATGATCACAAGCAGGACAAGACCGACCAGAAGGCTCGCGATCGTGAAAACGTCCTCGATCGCCTTGCCGCCCAGCGGCATGCCATTCCTGTTGCGCGCACGCTGACCAACAAATCGCGATGGGTGGTCGATCAGCCGGCCAATGCGCGGCGACCAGCGCACGATAGGCGACACAAAGCCCAGCAGCAGGACCAGCCCTAACCCAAGGGGGGCAAATATCACCCAGCCCAGATAGGCCGCAACGCCGGGCAACCAAACTAGCACCGCCGCCGCCCCGAGCGCCGGCAACCCGCCCAGCACTGCGGTAAGCCAGACAAACCACACCGGGCAATCATTGCGCTGATACCGCAGCAGCAAATGCGGCCAGTACCAGGCGTTCAATCCGCTCCATACGCAGGCGAACACAAACACAAGCGCCTGCCGGGAATTGATAACTGCCCCCAAAATGGCAAACAGATCTGGCTGGTCTATGCCGGAACCAAGCTTTCCCTGAACATCGGCCACAAACGCGAGCACGACCGCCTGCCCCGCATCCAGCCTCAACACGGCAAGCCCGGCAAGGATGCAAAAGATCGAAATGCGCGCGGCCAGCAGCTGTTTCCAAAAGGCGACAATTGCGCCGTTGACTTCACGCAACGTGCTCAAAACCTTTTCATTGAATTTCCGCAGCGCATTCAAAAATTCGCGAACCGTCGCCATGTTGATGCGCTCCTTCTCCCCGCTCAATTACTCAGAGTTTTGATATAAAGCCCTTTGTCAACCAGTAGCAAAAAGCCGTTCTTGTCCGTCGGCGTGCCTTTGGCCTGAGTGGCGAGGTCGATGTATTGTAAATTGGGCGTCACATCAGTGATTTTCAGCACTCTGTTGTCATTCGACAGAAACACCGCATTGGCCACAATTTTGTCGAGCGTCGGGGGCTGTGCGCCGTTGGCATAGGCGCGCAACTGCGTCAGCTGCGCCATCTGGTTATTCATGGCTGAAATGCCGGCCGTAAAGTTGGCGCCCGGCGTGTCAGCCTGCAGCGCGGCCACGATCCCGCAAGAGGCATGGTAATCGAGCACATCGGCCACCGCGACGCTCATCGGCCAGGTCGTCGCATCCTCACCGAATTTTGCAATGATCGCCGCGCTCTTGTCCTGGCGCACTTTCAAAACGCGCGGAATGATCAGACCTTCGGACAGGCCATGCAGCAAAGCATTGTCGATCGCGGCTCCGGTTCCGGTCGATATGGCCGCAGACCCGGACAGAATTCGCGAAGCCGTGCCCGTCACCAGCGATCCGGCACCACCCGTCACAGTGCTGAGCACATCAAACACACCGCGATTGATCGCCCCGGCACGCTCGAGATAGGTAAACCACACGCCGCAATTCTGGTTCGACCGCATCATCAGATAGCCGACCAGGCTGTTGCGCCACAATTTCGCATTTTCGGGGCCACCCGTTGCACTGGCCTGCTCGCCGGCTTTTTGCGCATAACAGGTCAGCGCCGCCGGGATCGATGCGACTTTGTCCGGCGCGCCGCCGGGGCACATCATGGCTGCAATCGTCTTGTCGTCGATCTGCCCGGCGTTAAGCTTTACGCCATCAAACCCGAGCATGGAATTGGCGCCAGCCGGATTGACGATGCCCTTGTTGAGCAAGGCCGATTCCGGTCCCATTGGCGTTGTGGCACATCCTGCGACACCCATCATCGCGACGCAAAGGAGTGCGCTTCGGAAAATCCGATGACCAACCATGACTTCCCCCGAACCCGATCCAACAAACGGAGCGTTGGACAGTTACGGGCAACATTCCCATTCTGATGGACGGTTGCAAATGTCCTTTTTGGTCTGATAGAGAACCTCAACCCCAAAAATTCATGAATTTTAGGTCTAATCAGTGCTATAAAATTGCTGCGGATATGGATCGATCCGAAATCGGCTTTTATTTTGACAATAGGCAGACGATTTTCGCCCCAGTTCCACACCAAACCGGCTCAAATACAATGCGTCGATTCGAGATCGCCCGTCCTTGCGGCGATCAATTCGCCGCAATAATCTGTGGCACCACGTCCATGATCGTATCCACCGGCACGGCAAAGCCGATCCCCGCCGATGCGCCCGAGGGGCTGTAGATCGCGGTGTTCATGCCGATCAGCCGGCCGCTCGAATCAAGCAGCGGCCCGCCCGAATTGCCCGGATTGATTGCCGCATCGGTCTGGATCAGGTGCTCTACCGTGCCATGGCCGCCTTCGGCGCGCAGCGACCGGTTCAGCGCCGAAACGATGCCGCTGGTCAATGTCCAGTCCAGCCCGAACGGATTGCCGATGGCAAAAACCTTTTGCCCCACCTGCAGATCGCGGCTGGTGCCGATCGGGATCGGCGGCGGGCGGCGAAACGCGACGCCGATTTTCAGCACGGCAATATCGTGTTCGGGGCTGGCGCCGACCAGGCTGGCGCGAAACTTGCGCCCGTCGGCCAGCCGTATCGTCGCCTCCGATGCCCCCTCGATCACGTGGAAATTGGTCAGCACGTGGCCGGCATCGTCCCAGATCAGCCCCGATCCGGTGCCGCGCGGCACGGCATAGACATTCTGCGACCAGACATCTTCGACCAGTTGCGATGTGGAAATCGATACCACCGATCCGCGCGCATTGCGGAACAGGCGGATGGTCGCCTGTTCATCGGCGGCCAGATCGCCGCGCGGGGTGACCGTGCGCGGCGCCGCCGGGACGTTAAGCAAACGGTCCGGCCAAAGATCGGGATGCAGAAACAGCCACAGTGCGGCCCAGGTGGCCAGCACCGCCACCACCAGCCCGCACCCGATTCCCCGCGAACGCTTTGCCGGCTCGATCATGGTCAGCCTTCTGCTCCCGGTCCTTTCCAGCTGCGCCGGTCTTCGGCCGCGCGCAGCACTTCATAGGCGACTTGGAGGCGCTGGAATTCGCGCGCGGCTTCGGCATCGCCGGGGCGCACATCGGGATGCACCAGCTTGGCGCGGGTGCGCCAAGCCTTGCGCACGGTGTCAAAATCGGCGTCGCTGTCCAGTTCCAGCACTTCGAGCGCGCGCAGTTCATCGCGGCTGCGGCTGCCATCGCCCGATCCGCCCCATTCGGCCCAGGCCGCCTGGCGATAACCCGATGTCTGATCGCGCTCCGCCTGTTCGCGCTGCGCCGCCTCTTCTTTGTCCAGCCCTTCGAAGTAGTTCCAGCCGGCGTTGTATTCGGCGGCATGCGCGGTGCAGAAATACCAGCGTTCGGGCGAATTGGGCGATTTGGGCGCGGGGCAATCGCCGGGCTGGGTACACCCCGACCGGTCGCACATGCGCAACGGCTTCGCATCGCGCGCGCCGCCATAGCCGCGCCAGCGCGGAAAGCCCCAATCGTTCGTTCGTGTATGCCGCACCATCGCGCCGACCAAGCCCAAGCCGTAGCCAAAGGTCAAGCCGGGTGTGGGGCAACGATCGACAAAATCGTTACCCCGGCCCGGCTTGCCTGCATCATAAACGCGATCCGGTGCGCTGCACCGTCAGAAATGAGGCACGAAATCAGGTCGGGAAATCAGTTGACGGTAATCGTGACCGCGCGGCGGTTCTTGGCCCAGGCGGTTTCATCCGAACCCAGCGCGACCGGGCGCTCTTTGCCATAGCTGACAGTGGTCACGCGGGATGCGTCCACACCCAGCCCGACCAGATAGTTCTTGGCCGCGTTGGCGCGGCGTTCGCCCAGCGCCAGATTGTATTCGCGCGTGCCGCGTTCATCGCAATGGCCTTCGATGGTGATCGATTTGGCGGGATAGCGCGCCAGCCATTGGGCCTGGCTGCGCAGGATGCCCTGGCTTTCGCCATCGATCGCGTATTTGTCGTAATCGAAATGGACCGTGTCCGAAATGACCGAGGCAAGGAAATCGGCCTGGCTGCCGGGCACCGGGCCGATCGGCTGCGGCTGCGACGGCATCGGCGGCGCATCGCGGGTGGAGGTGCTGGCGGCCACGGGCTGCGGCGGCAGTTCCTTGGGCGTGCTGGCGCAACCGGCCAGCGTGATGCTTGCCGCAATCAGCGACAGCGTGGCGAACCGGGCAGAGACTCGTTGGGGCGACATGGGCAGGCTCCTGGGGGCTAGGGCACCAAAGTGCATGGGACGGGCGCGAATTTCAAATGGAAAGCATCAAACACCCTGCGTGTTTACGGCAGGACCGGGCCCCACGCGGGGTCCGAAGCATCAACCGGAGTTTTCAGCCGGCGTTCGTTGCGCCCGGTCAGATCGACCTGCCAGATGCTGGTGCGCCCGCTGTTGCGCTCGGTGCGGAAAAACTGGATGATGCGACCATTGGGTGACCAGGTTGGCGCTTCATCCTGCCAGCTGTCGGTCAGGTGGCGCAGATTGTGCCCCTGCGGGTCCATCACCGCAATGCGCAGATTGCCGCAGATGCAGGTAAACGCGATCTGATCGCCGCGCGGGCTCCATTCCGGGGTGGCCGCGCGCCCGCCGAAAAAGCTGATGCGGTGCTGTCCGGTGCCATCGGCATTCATCACATAGACCTGCTGGCTGCCCGACCGGTCGCTTTCAAACACGATCTTTTTGCCATCGGGCGAATAGCTGCCGCCCACATTGATGCCCGGCGTGTTGGTCAGCCGCACCGATTCGCCTCCGGTAACCGGCACGCGCCAGATATCGGTGTTGCCCGCAATCGCCATGGAATAAAGGATATTCCTGCCATCGGGCGACCAGCGCGGGGCAAAAGTCGGCCCCTTTGCCTCGGTCACCAGATGCTGATGCCCGCTGCCGATATCATAGACATAAATGCGCGGTTTGCCGTCGAGATAGCTCAGATAGGCAATCTGGCGATAATCGGGCGAATAGCGCGGGGTAAGCGCCGTAGCCTGGCCATTGGTGACAAAGCGGTGGTTGGCCCCATCCGAATCCATGATCGCCAATTGCTTGCGCCGGTGATCCTTGGGCCCGGTTTCGGCGATATAGGCGATCTTTGAATCGAAAAACGGGCTTTCGCCAGACAGCCGGGCATAGACCATGTCGGCGCATTTGTGCGCGGCGCGGCGCCATTCTTCGGGCTTTACGACATAGCCCTGGCGCATCAGTTCCTGCCCCAGCGCCACGTCATACAAATAGCAGCCCACGGTCAGCCGGCCATCGGCCCCGCCCTTCACAAAGCCCTGCACCAGCATTTCGGCCGATCGCGCGCGCCACCCGGAAAAGGCGGGCGCTGCCACTTCGGCATAGCCGATGCCGGGCAAGGCATCGGGCCCGGTGGGTTTGAACAACCCGTTGTTTTTCAGATCGCCATAGACCACCCGCGCCAGATTGCGGCCCAGCGCCTCGGTATTGCCGCCTTCGGCGCTGGTGGCCGCGGCGTGATCGGTGGGAAAGGCCGGGATCGCAATGCCCAGATCGCGCCAGGCACTGTCATCGGTCACCGATCCGGTAAGGCCTTCGGCGTCTCCCGATTGCGTCGGGGCCGCGCTCGATGGGGGCAGCGCCTGCTGCTGCGCGTGGACCGCCACCGCGGGCGCGAACGCCAGCATCGCCGGCAGCATGGCGCAGCCGAGGGAACGCAGCCGAACGGAGCGAAACGGAAAGCCGGAAAGGACACGGATCGGTCTCATTGGGGCGGTTTCCTATTGCGAAAGCTTGCGGTCAAAACGGAATGCGGTGACCTTGCGCCATTGCGCATAGGCCGCCGGGGGCAGCGTGAACGGCGCCGCCTGGCGCACTGCGCGAATCGCCAGTTCGGCATGAATTTGCGCCTGCGCCCGGTTGGCATCGGTAATGCCCGTTTGCGACACGACGACAGGCAGCCCGGCCAAAGTGCCATCGGGATTGAGCGACCACGACAGCACGGTCACGATCTTGTCGGTATCCACCCCCTGCGGCGCGCTCCAGTGCGGCTTGATCTGGCGCGAAATCGCGCTGACGAGCGCCGCCACCGGCACCGCCGCCGGCTTGTCCCCGGGCGAAACCTTGTCGGTGCCGGGCGTGGTCACCCCGCTGATCCCTTTGAGGAAATTGCTGTCGATCTTGCTGCCACCGGCGGGCTTTGCCTTGTCGGGGTGGGGCCGGGAATCACCGCCCGCGGCAGTTTTGGCGTCGATCCTGGGCTTGGGCTTGTCCACCGGCTTTGCCGCCGGCGCCGGTTTGGGCTGCGGCTTGGCAACGGGTTTGGGCGGCGCCTTGGGTTCCGGCTTGGCCTGGGGCTTGGGCTGGGGCTTCGGTTCCGGTTTCGGCACCGGTTTGGGTTCGGGCTTCGGCACGACAGGCTTTGGCTTGGGCGCTGGCTTGACCACCGGCTTGGGCACCGGGACAGGCAGATGGGCCGGCACGGGCACAGGCACAGGCACTGGCACCGGCTGCGGCTGGTCGGCATGATCGGGTTCGCCCAGCGTCGGCGCCAGATCGGGCGCGGCCTGGGCATCGGGTTTGGATGAGGCGGACTGGTCGGCCAGCACCGCGGCAAACGACACGGTCATGCGCTGCGGCGGCGGTTCGGGGTGGCGGCCCAGCGGCGAAAGTGTCAGCGCCGCAATCACCGCCCCATGCGCGGCAATCGCCACGATCAGGCCGATGGCATATTCCGGCGCAAACCCGCGGCGCGGGATGCTATCGGGGTCAGAGGGCGAACCGGTCAGCATCGTCGCCCCCTATGGCGCTTCAACTGAACCGTTGGTGACCAGCGCAATCGATTTGAACCCGGCGGCGTTCAATTCGCCCATCACCGCAATCACTTTGCCGTAATCCAGATGGCGATCGGCGCGCAGTGTCACCAGCGGCAGCCGGGCCCCGGCATCGCGCACCACCGCGCTCAGCCGGTCGCCCAGTTCGCCGGGCGCCAGTTCCTGGCTGTCGAGAAACACCCGCCCCAGTTCGTCCATGCTGATGGTGATCGCGTGCGGTTCCTCCTTCAGCGCCTCGGCCTTGCTGTCGGGCAGGTCGATCGGCACCCCGGCGGTCAGCATCGGCGCGGTAACCATGAAAATGATCAGCAGCACCAGCATGACATCGACCAGCGGCGTCACGTTCATGTCGGACAGCGGCGCGGCGCGGCCCCGGCCCCGTCGCCGCCGCCCGCCGCGCCCCGAGGTCAGGTTGATGGCCATTATTGTTCCAGTTCGCGGCTGAGCGTGGCGTGAAACCGGTCGGCAAAGCGGAACAGGCCGGATTCAAACCCGTTCACCCGGTGCGAAAACCGGTTGTAGGCCACCACCGCCGGGATTGCCGCCGCCAGGCCGATGGCGGTGGCAAACAGCGCCTCGGAAATGCCCGGCGCCACCACCGCCAGCGACGAATTCTGCTGTGCGCCGATGCGGAAAAAGCTGTCCATCACCCCCCACACCGTGCCGAACAGCCCCACGAACGGCGCCACCGTGCCCACTGTCGCCAGAAAGTTCAGCCGCGCGGCCAACCGGTCGGTTTCCTCGGTCACCGCGCTGTCCATCGCCGCGGCCAGCCGCTGGCGCGTGCCATCGCGATCGATCGTCTTGCCCGATGTCGACCGGCGCCATTCGGCCAAGGCCGCAGCCACCACGCGCGCGGTGGGAATGTCGCGCGTGCCCTGTTCCTTTTGATAGGCATCGAGATCGCGCGCGGTCCAGAACCCCTCTTCATACTTGCGGCAGCGGCGCCCGATCAGCCCCATGCGCACGGTAAAGCCGATCACGATCATCCACACCCAGACCGAGGCCAGCCCCAGGGCGCCCATCACCACCTGCACCACGATATCTGCATGAAGGAACAGTTCCACCGGGTTGAGCCGGGTCGGCGCACCGATCGCACCGGCGGCAAGCATGGTAAGCATCATCGACAAGCCTTTGTTCCTTCAGCAATCCGGATCATTTGCGGGCATCAGCACTATCAGGCGCAATCAGGGCGCGAAACGTCGCCAGCCATTGCGCCGGCTGGCGCTGCGGGCGGCCATTCGGCGCCACGAAAGCCACACGCACGTTCGCGCTGCACAGCAACCGGTCTTCGCGCCAGGCTTCCTGCTGCAACCGGCAGGTCGCAGGCGATGCCTCCACCACCCGGCTGACCAGCAGCACCGCATCGTCCAGCCGCGCCGGCGCGAGATAGCGCAATTCCATGTCGACCACCGCATAGGCCCCGGCCCCGGCATCATGCGCCGCGCGCTGGTCAATCCCCGCCAGACGCAACATGTCGGACCGCGCGCGTTCGAACCAGCGCAAGTAATTGGCATGATAAACCACGCCCGACAGATCGGTATCCTCGAAATAGACCCGCACCGCAAAAAGGTGCCGCGTGCCATCGAATTGGCCAGAGGGCGGAACAGGGCTCTGCATGCGCTCCCCTCCTAGCCGGTCGGGGGAAGCAAGGGCAAGCGCAGGTTAACCAGTTCAGGCCGGATTTCCCGTCCGGTCAACGCACCAGCATCGGCCCGAGCGGGCGCCCGGCAAAGATATGGACGTGCAGGTGTGGCACTTCCTGGTGCGCATCGGTTCCGGTGTTGGCCAGCAGGCGATAGCCGGGCGCGACCAGCCCCGCCGCCCGGGCCACGGTGCCGACCGCGCGGACAAAGCCGGCGATCTCTGCCTCGCTCGCGCGGGCGGAAAAATCGTCCCAGCTCACATAGGCGCCTTTGGGAATCACCAGGATATGGGTCGGCGCCTGCGGATTGATATCGTGAAACGCCAGCGCCCAATCATCCTCGAACACTTTTCGCGCGGGGATTTCGCTGCGCAGGATTTTGGCGAACACGTTCTGATCGTCATAAGGTTGCGTGGCATCAACGGCCATGGTCAGCGGCTCCTGCTGGCTTTTTCGGCAATTCCCGATGTTCCTTCGCGCCGCACCAGTTCGGCCAGCACGGCATCCACCGCGATCCCCCGCGCGCCCAGCAGCACCAGCAGGTGAAATACCAGGTCCGCCGCCTCTCCGGTCAGCGCGGCATCATCCCCGGTCAGCGCGGCGATCACCGTTTCGGTGGCTTCCTCGCCCACTTTCTGCGCGATCTTGCCCAGCCCTTTGGCATGCAGCCGCGCCACATAGCTGGCATCGGCATCCCCGTTCAGGCGCCCGGCGATCACCGATTCAAGGCGGGCAAGGATTTCGGCGTGATCAGACATCATGGCCCCGGGCATGCAAGCGCGGCGCGGGCGGGTCAAGGGGCCAGACGCAAGGCCTTGCCGGGAAAAGCGGAACGGGGCACCGTGCACCGGTATCGAACAACGAAAGCGCCCCGCGATGTCGCAGCAACTCGGTCTCATCGCCATTCTGGTCGACGATTATGACAGCGCGATCGCGTACTATACCGGCCATCTGGGGTTTGTGCTGCGCGAAGATACCCGGATTTCCGCAGACAAACGCTGGGTGGTGGTCGCGCCGCCCGGTGGCGGGGCCGGGCTGTTGCTCGCCCGCGCCGCCGATGATCGCCAGCAACGCGCGATTGGCGATCAGGCCGGTGGCCGGGTATTCCTGTTTCTGGAAACCGACGATTTTGCGCGCGATCATGCCGCCTTTGTCGCGCGCGGTGTCCGCTTTGCAGAAGCGCCGCGCACCGAACCCTATGGCATCGTTGCGGTATTCGAAGACCTTTATGGCAATCGCTGGGACCTGGTCGAGCATGTGCGCCCGGCCGGCTGATCCGATCAATCGCGGCGGCGCGCCACCTGGCGGCCGATGATCAGCCCCGTCACCCCCAGTGCCAGCAGCGCCAGCGCCGCAGGTTCATCCACCGCTGCGGGGCTGCCACCAGGATTGGCAAGAACCGGCGTGGCGGTCAGGACAAACAGGGCCAAAGGCCAAAGAGCGCGGCGCAAGGTCATGGCGCACCCCGTAAGCATTACTGCGTGATTCGCCAAGGAATTCGCCAGCCCCGTCCCGAAAGGACACAGCCGCGAAACCGGATCTTAACCAGCCAGTGGCTGACGCGCAGGAAGGCCTGCAGCACGTAGCGCGGCATGGGCCTGGGCAATGGAATAGGTGCCGAAATGAAAGATCGAGGCGGCCAGCACTGCGCTGGCATGGCCATCGACCACACCCGCCACAAGATGATCGAGCGTGCCCACCCCGCCGCTGGCAATCACCGGCACGGGCACGGCATCGGCGATCATCCGCGTCAGCGCCAGATCATAGCCGCTTTGCGTGCCATCGCCATCCATCGAGGTGACCAGCAGTTCGCCCGCGCCAAGCTCCGCCAGGCGCACCGCATGGGCCAGCGCATCGATCCCGGTGGGTTTGCGCCCGCCGTGGGTAAAAATTTCCCAGCGCCCCGGCCCGGTGCGCCGCGCATCGACCGATCCGACAATGCACTGGCTGCCGAATTTTTCGGCAATGTCGCGCACCAGTTCGGGGCGCGCGACGGCGGCCGAATTCACCGCCACTTTGTCCGCGCCGGCCAGCAGCAGCGCGCGCGCATCGGCCACCGCGCGCACGCCGCCACCCACGGTGAGCGGCATGAAGCACACCTCTGCCGTGCGTGCGACCACATCGATCAGCGTGCCGCGCCCTTCGTGGCTGGCGGAAATATCGAGAAAGCACAATTCGTCGGCGCCCGCCGCATCATAGGCGCGCGCCTGTTCCACCGGATCGCCGGCATCGCGCAGATCGACGAAATTCACGCCCTTCACCACGCGGCCCTCGGCCACATCCAGGCACGGGATGACGCGGATGCGCACGCTCATCGTGATGCCCTCATACCGCCTCGGCAATCGCGATCGCCGCGCCCAGATCGAGCCGCCCGTCATACAGCGCGCGCCCGGTGATCACGCCTTCGATCCCGTCGGCCTCGTGGATTTTCAGCAGGCGGATATCGTCCAGCCCCTTCACCCCGCCGCTGGCGATCACCGGAATGCGGGTAACCCGCGCCAGATCCACCGTCGCCTCGATGTTGCAGCCTTTCAGCATCCCGTCGCGGCCCACGTCGGTAAACAGGATCGATGCCACCCCGGCATCTTCAAACCGGCGCGCCATGTCGGCAATCGAAACGTCCGACACTTCGGCCCAGCCGTGCGTGGCCACCATGCCGCCGCGCGCATCCACCGCCACGACAATCCCGCCGGGATAGGCGCGCGCCATGTCGCGCACGAATTGCGGATTGTCGAGCGCGGCCGTGCCGATCACCACGCGCGAAACGCCCAGATCGAACCAGCCATCCACCGCCCGCGGCGTGCGGATGCCCCCGCCCAGTTGCACATGCCCGGGAAAGGCATCGAGAATGCCCTCTACTGCGCCGCGGTTGCGCGCTTCGCCGGCAAACGCGCCATCCAGATCGACCACATGGAGATACTGGCTGCCGGCCTGGGCAAACAGCCGCGCCTGGTGGGCGGGATCATCGCCATAGACCGTGGCGCGGTCCATATCGCCTTCGGCCAGGCGCACCACTTCGCCCCCTTTGAGATCGATGGCGGGAAACACGATCATGCAGGCAGCTTTCTGTTGGGATCAGGCATCGGCGTCACGGTTTCCAGGCCAGAAACCGCGCCAGCAGGTCCAGGCCATAACGCTGGCTCTTTTCCGGATGGAATTGCACCCCCAGCACCGTATCGCGCGCCACCGCCGCCACCAGCGCGCCGCCATGCCCGGTCATGGCCGCGATATCGGCCGCATGATCGGTGGCGAAATGATAGGAATGAAGGAAATAGGCCTCTCCCGGCACCACGATCGCGCCCGGGCCGGTCCTGTCGTCAAAGGGCCCATCTCCATTCGGCGCAACATCGTTCCAGCCCATGTGCGGCACTTTGATTGCCGGGTCCGCCGGCTCGATCCGGCGCACTTCGCCGCCGATCCAGTCGAGCCCCGGGGTCACGCCGAATTCGATCCCGCGCGTGGCCAGCAATTGCATGCCCACGCAAATGCCCAGGAACGGCACCCCGCCCTGCTGCACGCGCCCGGTCATCGCCTCGATCAGCCCGGGCACCGCGCGCAGCGCCTCGATACAGGCGCGAAACGCCCCCACTCCGGGCAGGACAATGCGATCGGCCCGGTGCACCACATCGGGATCGGCCGTTACCACCACGCCGGTGCCGCCCGCCGCGCGCAGGGCATTGGCCACCGATTGCAGATTGCCGGCGCCGTAATCGATCAGCGCGGTCCGTTCAGCCACCCAGTTGGCCCTTGGTAGACGGCACGGCATCGCCCTTGCGCGGATCGATCGCCACGGCCGCGCGCATCGCACGGGCAACGCCTTTGTAGATCCCTTCGATCACGTGGTGGTTGTTGCTGCCATAAAGGCAGGCAATGTGCAGCGTGATCCCCGCGGCCTGCGCCAGCGACTGAAACCAGTGTTCAAACAGTTCGGTATCCATTTCACCCAGCCGCGGCTGGGTAAACGTGGCGTGCCACACCAGCACCGGGCGGCCCGAAATATCGAGCGCCACGCGCGCCAGCGCCTCGTCCATCGGGGCATGCGCTTCGCCATAGCGGGCAATGCCCTTTTTGTCGCCCAGCGCCTGGGCAATCGCCTGGCCCAGCGCGATCGCGCTATCTTCGGTGGTGTGATGCTGATCAACATGCAGATCGCCGCGCACGCGCAGCGCAACATCGATCAGCGAATGGCGGCTGAACTGTTCGATCATGTGATCGAGAAAGCCGATCCCTGTTGAAATGTCATAGCGGCCGGTGCCGTCCAGATTGACCGTGACGGCAATATCGGTTTCGGCAGTGGTGCGGGCGATCGTGGCAGTGCGCATGACCAAAGGCCTATAGACGCCAAGCCCCGCAAATCAATCGGTGCGTTATCAGCCGCGCCATTGTT
The DNA here is from genome assembly GCA_903832325.1 of uncultured Sphingomonadales bacterium. Lineage (GTDB taxonomy): Bacteria > Pseudomonadota > Alphaproteobacteria > Sphingomonadales > Sphingomonadaceae > Novosphingobium. The sequence continues at coordinate 191,271 of CAILBC010000020.1, forward strand.
GTTCCTGTGCCCGGGCGCCTGAAGCGTGTAATCGGACCGGGGTGGCTGGACTGGGGTGCCTGGACTGGGGTGACTGGACTGGCGTGCCTGGACTGGGGTGACTGGACTGGGGTGCCTGGACTGGGGTGACTGAACTGGGGCGCGGGGCCGCGGGTGGGGCAATGTCGCCATCGGGCGACTTTCGAAACCGGCCCTTATTCGGTGCTTGACCCGTGGCCGCTGCGGCGTCATTTCCCTGTTCGATGACCGACGCCCCAGACAGCCTTATCCCCTATGACGAAATCGTGCAGGAGGCGCTGCGCGCCGTGGTCGGCCGCGTGCTTGGCCAGGTCGAGGCGGCGGGCGGATCGCTGCCGGGCAACCACCATTTCTATATCACGTTCAAGACCGGCGCCCCGGGGGTAACCATTCCCACCCGGCTGAAAGAACGCTTTCCCGACGAAATGACCATCGTCCTGCAGAACAAGTTCTGGGATCTGAAAGTTACCGAAGCCGGGTTTTCGGTGGGCCTGTCGTTCAACCAGGTGCCCACCACGCTGATCATCCCGTTCAGCGCGATCACCGCCTTTGTCGATCCGGCGGTCGATTTCGGGCTCCAGTTCCAGGCGGCCTATGATCTGGACGAGGAAGAGCACGAAGACGCCGAAAACGACAGCCCCGAACCGCCTGTAGCCGAGGCCGATGACGGATCGAATGTCGTGACGATTGATTTCGGCCGCAAGAAATAAGCGGCTCCGGCCCGATCAAACCGGCAGCAGCATAAGGGCCATGGTCATGGGATTGTTCCGCAAACGGCCTGCCAACCTTGCGCAAAACCCTGCTGAACCGGCATCCCCTGCTGAATCAGACAAACCCGAACCGGCCCCACCCGAATCGCCAAAAGACGAAACCCCGCTTTCTCCGGTGGCCACGATGATCCTGGCCGACATGGCGCTGCGCGCCGGGCAGGCGCTGGTGCGGCGCGGGGTGGAACGCGGCATCCTGCAAGGCCAGCCCGCACCAAAGGGCCGCGTGGTGCGCGGCCGCAGCCTGGGCGAAACCGTGGTTGGCACCGTGCTCAATGAAGTGGCGCGGCGCTCGATTCCCGGCGCCATTCTCGTCGGCGGCGGCCTTCTGGCCAAGGCGCTGCGCGACCGGCACCGGGCAAAGGCCGCGCAAAAACGCGAAACGCCCGATTGATCCAAAAACAACCGGCAATCATGCGCCCGCGCTTGACCAGCAGGGGTGTCCTTTGCCATTTGCGACCATGACCACCGACCCCGCGCGCCACGCCGCACCCCAATCTGCCGATTCCCCGGGTTCCGGCGCGGCCTCGCGCGATGCGCTGCATCGGCGCGGGCTGATGTTCATCCTGTCGTCGCCTTCGGGCGCGGGCAAGACCACCATCGCGCGCAAGCTGCTGGCCGCCGAACCCGAACTCGGGCTGTCGGTATCGGCCACCACGCGCCCGATGCGCCCGGGCGAAATCGATGGGCGCGATTACCACTTCGTCTCGCAGGACGCGTTCGATGCGATGGTCGAAGCGGGCGAATTCTACGAATGGGCGCGCGTGTTCGGCCACAGCTATGGCACGCCAAAGGGCCAGATTCGCACCGGGCTGAAAGCGGGCCGCGATTTCCTGTTCGATATCGACTGGCAGGGCACGCAGCAGCTGCATCAAAAGGCCGAGGCCGATGTGGTGCGCGTGTTCATCCTGCCGCCCAGCCTTGAAGAACTGCGCCGCCGGCTGGAAGGCCGCGGCACCGACAGCGCCGAAGTGATCGCCGCGCGCATGGCGCGCGCGCAGGCCGAAATCAGCCACTGGGATGGCTATGACTATGTCGTGGTCAACGATGATGTCGAAACCTGCTTTGCCAAAGTGCGCCAGATCCTCGCCGCCGAACGGATGGGGCGCAAGCGCCAGACCGGCCTGATCGATTTCGTCCGCGAACTCACACGCGGATAGGCGCAATGGCCATCGCGACCCGCCGGCCCCGCGCCCGGCCATGGCTGCGGCTGCTTGCGATTCCGGCGCTGGCCATTCCGGTGCTGATCGGCGTGACCGCGCTGTGGGGGCTGATCGCGGCGCGATCGACGCCGGTGGTGCGCGCGGTAACGATCACGCTTGCCGGCATCCCGCACGGCACCCGGCCGCTGCGGATCGCGCTGGTGTCCGATATCCATGTCGGCAATTGGGCGATGCCGGTGGACCGGCTGAACCGGATTGTCGACCAGATCAATGCCGAACGCCCCGATGCCGTGCTGATCGCGGGTGACATGGTCAACGGCGGAGTGCCCGAAAGCCCCTATTTCCATCCCGAACTGTTCGTTGCGCCGCTGTCGCGGCTGCGCGCGCCGCTGGGCGCGTTTGCCAGCATCGGCAACCACGATGCCGAGACCGATCCCAAACTGGTCGGCGCGGCCTTGCGCCGCGCCGGGGTGCAGGTGCTGGCTGATCGCGCGGTGCGGGTCGGGCCGATCGCGCTGATCGGCATGGATTCGGCGCATCTTGATGCCCGGCAATTCCTTCCGGTGGTGGAAAGCGCGCAGAACCTGGGCGGCGTGCCGGTGCTGATGACCCATATCCCGCCCTGGCCATCATCAATGCCAAAGGACATTCCGCTCGTGCTGTCGGGCCATACCCATTGCGGCCAGATCGTGATCGGGCCCTGGGACAATTCGTGGGACCCGTTCAGACACCAGAAGCGGTTTGACCCCCGGTTCCGTTGTGGCATCGCGCATACGCGCACATATACCGTCGTCGTCACCGGCGGGCTGGGTGCGGCAAGCAAAATCCCGCTGCGGATCAACGCGCCACCCGATATCTGGATGATCACGCTGATCGCGCAACGCTGATTGCCGTGTTGCGCTCAATGCCCCGACGGATCGGCGAATTCGCTTGGAATCCAGCCGTTGACGATGCCCCCGTCGATCGGCAGCGGGGTGCCCACCACATAGTCGCCGGCGCGGCTGGCCAGATAGATCGCGCCGCCGGCCATGTCTTCGATCGTGCCGACCCGGCGCGAGGGAATCCCCGCCGACGATTTTTCCGGCGCCAGCTTGGCCGCCTTGTTCATTTCCGAAGGGAATGCACCGGGGCAGATGCAGCTGGCCACGATATTGTCGCGGATCAGCCGCGCCGCCATGCGCTTGGTCAGGTGAATCACCGCCGCCTTTGACGCCTGGTAGGAATAGGTTTCCCACGGATTGATGCGCAGCCCGTCGATCGAGGCGATGTTGATCACTTTGGCCGGATGATCGACCGCCCCCGCCTTCAGCATCGGCAGCAGCTTTTGCGTAAGGAAAAACGGCGTCTTCACATTCAGGTTCATCACTTTGTCCCAGCCGATTTCAGGAAAATCCTCAAAATCGGCGCCCCAGGCCACCCCGGCGTTGTTGACCAGAATGTCCAGCCGGCTTTCGCGCGTCGCCAGATCCTCGACCAGCGCCTCGATCCCCGATGTGGTCGAAATGTCACCCGGCAGCGCGATGCAGCGTTCGCCCAGCCGCGCCGCGGTATCCGCCACCACTTCGGCCTTGCGCGCGGTAATATAGACCCGCGCGCAGCCCGCATCGAGAAAGCCCTCGGCAATCATCGCGCCGATCCCGCGCGACCCGCCGGTGACCACGGCCACCCGGCCTTCAAGGCTGAAAAGCTTGGAAAAATCCATTGCAGTATCCCTCAATAACCGGAAAGCGTGGCAACACGGTCGGCGTGATAGGTGGCATCACCCAGAAACTCCGCCAGCGCGCGGTCGCGCTTCATGTACAGGCCGATGTCATATTCGTCGGTCATGCCCACCCCGCCGTGCATCTGCACGCCTTCGCGCACCGCCAGGTTGGTCGTGCGGCTGGCCTTGGCCTTGGCCACCGAAACCATCATGTCGGCCTGCGCCGATCCGCCATCGAGCAGTTGCTGCGCCTTGATCACCACTGCATCGGCAATTTCCAGTTCGCCATAAAGATGCGCGGCGCGATGCTGCAGCGCCTGGAATTCGCCGATCAGCCGGCCGAACTGCTTGCGCGTTTTCAGATAGGCGGTGGTAATGGCAAAGGCGCCGCCGCCCACTCCGGTCAATTCCGCCGCCGCGCCGACGCGCCCGGCTGCGAGCACGCGATCGAGCACCGCGCGCCCGCCATCGACTTCGCCGATCACCGTGCCGCCATCGACTTCCACCCCGTCAAACCGCACGTGGCTGGCCATTGCGCTGTCGACCAGCCGCACCGCATTGTGACCGATCCCGGCGGCATCGCGCGGCACCGCAAACAGCGTGATGCCGTCCTGATCGCTGTCGCTGCCCGATGTGCGCGCCGCCACGATCAGCGCATCGGCGCTGGCGCCATGCACCACAAAGCTTTTCGCGCCGGTCAGGCGAAACCCGTTGCCCGCGCGCTCGGCGCGCAGCGCGATCTTTTCGGGCCGGTGCTTGGGCGCTTCGTCAATCGCCAGCGCCAGCACGGTTTCGCCGGCCAGAATGCCGGGCAGATAGCGCCCTTTGAGATCGTCCGACGCCGCCGCCAGCGCACTCGCCCCGGCGACCGCGGTCGACAGGAACGGCGAAGGGGTCAGATTGCGGCCGATTTCGCGCAGCACGATGCCCGCCTCGACATGGCCGAGCCCCAGCCCGCCATCGGCTTCGGCCACCAGAATCCCGGTCAGCCCCATTTCGGCAAACTGTTTCCACAGCGCGGGGTCATAGCCCGCCGCATCGCCGGCATCGCGCAATGTGCGCAACTGGCCACGAATCGCGCCGTTGTCGGCAATGAACCCGGTCACGGTTTCGGCGAGCATCGCCTGGTCTTCGGTATGATAGAGCGGCATCAATGCCTCCGCTGAAATTGTCCAAATTGAGGCCCCTCCCCATTACGGGAAGGGGTTGAGGCGGGGCCTTGCCCCAGGCCCCGGGCCATCCGGATTGCCCGAACCCCGGTCCCCTCCCCGCAAAGGGAAGGGGAGGATCGCGCTTACGCCCCGGGCAGGTCGAGAATGCGCTTGGCCACGACGTTGAGCATCACCTCGCTGGTGCCACCTTCGATCGAATTGGCCTTTGTGCGCAGCCAGTTGCGCGATGGCGCCCCGCCGCGCGTGGCCGGGCTGTCCCATTCCAGCGCGGTCGATCCGCCCGCCGCCATCAGCAATTCGTGGCGCCGCTTGTTCAGCTCTGTCCCGGCATATTTCATCATGTTGGGCTGCGCCGGATGCGCCTTGCCCACTTTGGCTTCGTCGAGGAACTTTTCGCCCATCGCCGCAAAGGCCAAGGCATCGATGTCAAACTGCGCCAGCTCGGCGCGCAGCACGGCGTTGTCGATCCCGCCATTGCGATTGATCACCGCGCCGATCGCGTTCAGCCGGTCGCTGCCGCCCGCGCCCGAGATCATTTCGCGCTCATGGCCCAGCAGATACTTGGCCACATCCCAGCCGCGGTTCAATTCGCCCACGATCTGGTGCTTTGGCACGACGACATTGTCGAAAAACGTTTCGCAAAACGGCGAATTGCCGCTGATCAGCTTGATCGGCCGGGTGGTCACCCCGGGCGTGGTCATGTCGAACAGCAGGAAACTGATGCCCTGGTACTTGTTCGCCTTGTCAGTGCGCACCAGGCAGAAAATCCAGTCTGCCTTGTTGGCATAGCTGGTCCAGATCTTCTGCCCGTTGACCACCCAGTGATCGCCCATATCCTCGCCAAAGGTCTGCAGGGAAACAAGGTCAGACCCCGATCCAGGTTCCGAATAACCCTGGCACCAGCGGATTTCACCGCGGGCGATCTGGCCCAGATAGTGCACTTTCTGTTCTTCGGTGCCGAATTTCAGCAGCGCCGGGCCCAGCATCCAGATGCCAAAGCTCGACAGCGGCAGGCGTGCACCGGCGCGGGCCATTTCCTCGCGCCAGATTTTCGCCTGGGGCGCGGTCATGCCCGCGCCGCCATAGGCCTTTGGCCAATCGGGCACGGTATAGCCCATGGCCACACAGCGTTCGAGCCAGGTTTTCTGCGCTTCGTTCTTGAACACGAAGTTGCGGCCGCCCCAGCAGGCGTCATCTTCGTCCTGCACGGGTGCGCGCATTTCGGGCGGGCAATTCGCCTCTATCCAGGCGCGGATTTCCGCGCGGAAGGCCTCCAGGTCAGACATTGGCATGCTCCTCTCTTAAACGAGAGGTTAAGACGAGTCGCACCCGCCTTCAAGCACGGATTTCCTGCGATTTTTGAATCCGCGCATGCCGTAGCGTCAACCTGCAAGGCGGCCGCCAGCACTCGCTGAAGCACCCGCGTCAGGCGTTGACGCGCGGCCAATTGCGCCGCAATCTGGCGCAAACGACAAGCGTGCATGGAAAGAGGATACCAAAGCGCAATGACCAGCAGCACTCCCTCAGCCGGGCGGTTTTCCGGCAAGACCGTCGTCGTCACCGGCGCGGCTTCGGGCATCGGCCGGGCCACCGCGCTTGCATTCGCGGCCGAAGGGGGCACGGTCTATGCCGCCGATATCGATGCCGATGGCCTTGCCGCCACGGCCGCCGCGTCGAACGGGGTGATCCGCACGGTAATCACCGATGTTACCCGCACCGAAGACATTGCCGCGCTGATGGACCGCGCCGCCGCCGAAACCGGCGGGATCGACGTGGTGTTCAACAATGCCGGCGCGGGCGGCGATCGCGCGCCGATCGACGAAATCACGCCCGAAGGCTGGGACCGCACGATGGACCTGCTGCTGCGTTCGGTGGCGTTCGGCATCCGCTATGCCGTGCCGCACATGAAGGGGCGCCCGTCCACGGTCAGCGGCGGCGCGGCGATCATCAACACCTCCAGCGTCGCCGCAGTCGGCCCCGGCTATTCGCCCAATGCCTATGCCGTGGCCAAGGCGGGCGTGCTCCATCTCACCAAGACTGCCGCTGCCGATCTGGCGCAATACGGCATCCGCGTGGCCGCGGTGCAGCCCGGTTTCATCAACACCAACATCTTCACCCGCTCGCTCGACATCACCGGCGATGCCGAAGTGATGGCAAAGGCGGCCATCGCGCAGATGTCGCAGGCCGCACAGCCGGTGGCGCGCGGCGGCCAGCCGACCGACATTGCCGAGGCGGTGCTGTTCCTCGCCAGCGAAGCGGCCGGTTTCGTCACCGGCACCTCGCTGCTGGTCGATGGCGGCATCACCATCGGCCCGCGCCACAGCTGGGACCCGAACACCCCCGGCCTGTTTGAGGCGCTGGAGGCGATGGTCCCCCCCGCATGATCTGCGGCGTAATGTCTGCGGCGTAATGCACGCCATGACTTTGCGGGCACGTCCGCGGGCTTGATTTGTCCCCGGTCATCGCGCAAACCGTTTAACCGATGGATTAAACAAGGACTCGGCCCGCACAAGGCAGGGCCACATGGAGAGACCAGATGGATTTCGATCCGACCGAACGGCAAGTCTATTGGCGCGACCGCGTGCGCGAATTCATCGAAGCGCGCGTTCGCCCGCGCGTGCCCGATTACAAGGCCGAACAGCTGAGCGGTGACCGCTGGAAAGTGCTGCAAGTGGTTGAAGAGGAAAAGGCGCGCGCCAAGGCGGCGGGCATCTGGAACTTGTTCATGCCCCCGCGCAATTCGGGCCATCACCATGTCGATGACAGCTTCGAATTCCAGGGCCCGGGCCTGACCAACCTTGAATATGCGCTCTGCGCCGAGGAAATGGGCCGCATCGGCTTTGCCAGCGAAGTGTTCAACTGCTCCGCGCCCGATACCGGCAACATGGAAGTGCTGCACCGCTATGGCACGCGCGCGCAAAAGGACGAATGGCTGGAACCGCTGATGAACGGCCGCATCCGGTCGGCATTCCTGATGACCGAGCCGCAAGTTGCCTCGTCCGATGCGACCAACGTCGAAACCTCGATTGCGCGCGATGGCGATCACTATGTGATCAACGGGCGCAAATGGTGGTCTTCGGGGCTGGGCGATCCGCGCTGCAAGATCCTGATCGTGATGGGCAAAACCGATTTTGGCGCGAAACGCCATTCGCAGCAATCGATGGTGCTGGTGCCCACAGACACCCCCGGCGTGGAAATTGTGCGCCATCTGCCGGTGTTCGGCTATGACGATGCGCCGCATGGCCACATGGAAGTGCGGCTGAACAATGTGCGCGTGCCGGTCGAAAACATCCTGCTGGGTGAAGGGCGCGGGTTCGAAATCGCGCAAGGGCGCCTCGGGCCCGGCCGCATCCACCATTGCATGCGCACCATCGGCGTGGCGGAAGAAGCCATCGCCAAGATGGCGCGCCGCCTGCAAAGCCGCGTGGCGTTCGGCAAGAAGATTTCCGAACATTCGATCTGGGAACAGCGCATTGCCGCAGCCCGCATCGATATCGACATGACCCGCCTGCTCTGCCTCAAAGCGGCCGACATGATGGACAAAGTCGGCAACAAGGCCGCCGCGCTGGAAATCGCGATGATCAAGGTGCAGGCCCCCAACATGGCGCTGCGCATCATCGATGATGCCATCCAGGCCCATGGCGGCGGCGGCGTGTCCGAAGATTTCGGTCTGGCCGAAGCCTATGCCCACCAGCGCACGCTGCGTCTGGCCGATGGCCCCGATGAAGTGCACAACCGGGCGATCGCGCGCATCGAATTCGCGCGCCACACCGACAAGCCCGGCGACAAGACCGATTTCAGCTCCGGCGACCTGGGCGTCGCCCGCTGATCCGGAAAAGACTGCCCCTACCCCCCCGATCAACCCGATCGGGGGGCACATATCCCCGTACCCCAGCCCCGCTCATCCCGAGCCTGTTGAAGGATGCGCGCCAGCATCGCCCGGAAATGTTGCGCGCGCCATCTGACAGGCCAGAGCCAACCATCGCGCACCACAGCATCGAGCAAGGAAGCCCCCCATGAAAGCTGCCGTTCTCGAAAAGGCCGGAACCCCCCTGGTCATCGAAACCCTGTCGATTTCCAGGCCCGGCCCGCACGAAGTGCTGATCCGCACCCATGCCTGCGGGCTGTGCCATTCGGACCTGCATTTCATCGAAGGGTCATACCCCCACCCGATGCCCTGCGTCGGCGGGCACGAAGCGGCGGGCGTGGTCGAAGAAGTCGGCAGCGAAGTGCGCACGGTGAAAAAGGGCGACCATGTGGTCACCTGCCTGTCGGCGTTCTGCGGCCATTGCGAATTTTGCGTGACCGGCCGCATGGCGCTGTGCCTGGGCGCGGATACGCGCCGTGGCCCCGGCCAGCCCCCGCGCCTGACCCGCAGCAGCGATGGCGCGCTGGTCAACCAGATGCTGAACCTGTCGGCCTTTGCCGAAATGATGCTGATTCACGAACACGCCTGCGTTGCGATCAACCGCGACATGCCGCTCGACCGCGCGGCAGTGATCGGCTGCGCGGTAACCACCGGCGCGGGCACGATTTTCAACGCGTGCAAAGTCACCCCGGGTGAAACCGTCGCGGTCATCGGTTGCGGCGGGGTTGGCCTCGCCACGATCAACGCTGCGCGCATCGCCGGCGCCGGACGCATCATCGCCGCCGACCCGATTGCCGAAAAGCGCGAACTGGCGATGAAGCTGGGCGCGACCGACGTCGTCGATGCCATGGCCCCCGATGCCGCGCAGCAGATCCTCGACCTGACCAAAGGCGGGGTCGATTACGCGATCGAGGCGGTGGGCCGTCCGGCCTCGGCCAGCCTGGCCGTCGCCAGCCTGCGCCGCGGCGGCACCGCCACGATCCTGGGCATGATGCCGCTGGCCGAACGCGTGAGCCTGAGCGCGATCGACCTCCTTTCGGGCAAGAAGCTGCAGGGCGCGATCATGGGCATGAACCGGTTCCCGGTCGATCTGCCCCGGCTGGTCGATTTCTACATGCGCGGACTGCTCGATCTTGACACGATCATCGCCGAACGCATCCCGCTGTCGGAAATCAACGCCGGTTTTGACAAGATGAAGGCCGGCCACTCCGCCCGGTCGGTCATCGTGTTCGACCAGTAAACACCTATAGCCCCCAATAGCCCTCCCCGCCGGGGGGAGAGTTGGGCGGGGGTGCCAACGCTGCGAAGGGCGCGCACCATACCCACCCCCTTCCGCAAGGGCAGGGGCCAGATACAGGACCAAACCATGGCCACCACAGAATCCGCCCCGCCGCCCATCGACATGCCCCCCATCGATGCTCAGGCGGCCTTCACCGGCACCGTCGCACCCGAAGGCGATGATCGGCTGGACGAAGGTCGGCTGACCGCGTGGTTCGAACAGAACGTCGAAGGCTTTGCCGGGCCGCTGACCGTGGCCAAGTTCAAGGGCGGGCAGTCCAACCCGACCTATCGCATCGATGCGCCGTCGGGCCCTTATGTGCTGCGGCGCAAACCGCTTGGCAAACTGCTGCCATCGGCCCACGCGGTCGATCGCGAATATACCGTGCAGGCGGCGCTGGCGACGACGGCGTTTCCGGTCGCGCGGCAATACGGGCTGTGCACCGATGATACGGTCGCGGGATCGTGGTTCTATGTCATGGGCTGTGTCGACGGGCGCACGATCTGGGACGGGGCCATGCCCGGCGCCACGCCTGCCGAACGCCGCGCGCATTACAACGCGATGGTCGACACGCTGGCGGCATTGCACAGCATCGATCCGCAGGCGATCGGGCTTGGCGAATTTGGCCGGCCCGGCAATTATTTCGGCCGCCAGGTCGATCGCTGGACCAAGCAGTACCGCCTGTCGGAAACCGAAACGATGCCCGAAATGGAGCGGCTGATCGCGTGGTTGCCCACCACCCTGCCCGAACAGACCCGGATCAGCGTGGTCCATGGCGATTACCGGATCGACAACCTGATCTTTGCCGCAGATGGCCCGCGCGTGGCCGCAGTGCTCGATTGGGAGCTGTCGACTCTGGGCGATCCCCTGGCCGATTTCACCTATTTCTGCACCGCCTGGGCGCAGGATAATGGCGGCCGATCGGGCGTGCGCGATCTTGACCGCGCGGCGCTCGGCATTCCCGAACTGGACGAAATGGTCGCGCGCTATTGTGCGCAGACCGGGCGCGACGGTCTGCCAGGCATCGACTGGTATCTGGCCTACAATTTCTTCCGCCTCGCCGCGATCATCCAGGGCATCAAAAAGCGCGTGATCGACGGCACTGCCTCGTCCGCGCATGCCAGGGCCATGTCGGAACGGGTGCAGCCGCTGGCCGCGCTGGCGCTGTCCCACGCCGAGGCGGCGGGCGCCTGAATTTGGTTCCTTCGGGCGCTGGACTGTGATGGGCATTACGCGATAGGCTGGCGCCCTGTTGATCCTTTCAGGTTGCCCCCGCCCCATGGTCCGAACCGCCGTCCTTCTGCTTGCCGCGACTGCGCTCGTTCCTGCGACCTCCCCGGTCCTGGCTGCGGCCACCCAGGCTCCCCCCACCCCGGCTCCCCCCGCCCAGGCCGCAAAAGACACCGCACCGGTGCGCCCGGCCAGCGCGCCGCCGGCCGATTGGGTACTGCCCGCCGACGTGCCCGCCGCGCCCGACAAAGTCGAAGGCGCCTCGGTGGTCGATCTGCTGCTCGATCAGCAGGTGCACCTGATCGAAGGCGGCGTCGCCAGCTATCGCGCCAACATGTTTCGCATCGCCACTGCCGAAGGGCTCGATTCCGGCGCGCTGCAGATCAATTGGGACCCCAGTCTCGAAGTGCTGACCCTGCACCATTACCGCGTGGTGCGCGACGGGAAGACGATCGACCTGCTGGGTGACGGATCGCACCTGCAAGTCGTGCGGCGCGAAAAAAACCTGGAAAATGCCACGCTCGATGGCGTCTTGACCGCCTCGCAACAGCCCGAAGACTTGCGCGTGGGCGATGTGATCGAAACCGCCTATACCATCGTGCGGCGCGATCCCGCCACGCAGGGCCGCATTTCGGGCATCTATGGCCCGCAGGATGGTTGGCCCTATGGCCGCTATCGGCTGCGCATGACCTGGCCGCAGGGCCGTGACCTGTATTGGCACGCCGCGCCCGGCGCGATCCAGCCGGTGCAGCACGACAGCGCGACCGGGCACGAACTCCTCGCCGATATTACCAATCTGGTTACAAAACGCGCACCCGCAGGCGCGCCGGCGCGGTTCGATCTGGTCAATCTGGTCGATGTGACCGAATTTGCCGACTGGCCCGCGGTATCGCGCCGCTTTGCCGCGCTGTTCGACCAGGCCGTGGCGCTTGCCCCGGATTCGCCGCTGCGCGCGGAAATCGCGCGGATCGCCGCCGCCTCGCCCGATCCGCTGCGCCGCGCCGGTCTCGCGCTGATGCTGGTGGAAGACCAGGTGCGCTATCTGTTCGTCGGCATCGATGATGGCGGCTATGTTCCCGCGCCCGCCGATCAGACGTGGCAGCGCCGCTATGGCGATTGCAAGGGCAAGACCGCGCTGCTGATCGCGCTGTTGCAGGGGCTGGGCATCGATGCGCGGCCCGTGCTGGTGAACACCGAAAACGGCGATGCCACCGCGCACCGCCTGCCGACAATGGGCGGGTTCGACCATGTGATTGTCGAGGCGCGGATCGGCGGCAAAAGCTATTGGCTCGATGGCACGCGGCTGGGCGATACGCGTCTCGACCGGCTGGAAATGCCCAATTACATCGTTGGCCTGCCCGCCACAGCCAAAGGCGATGGCCTGATCCCGCTTGTCCCGCCTGCCCCCACCGCGCCGCGCAGTGTGGTCAGCCTTACGCTCGATGCCTCGGCCGGGATCGAGGCACCGGCCAGGGCCATGGCCGAAATGCGTTTCCACGGCGAAGACGCCGCGATCACACGGATGAAATATACCGGGCTGTCCAACGATGAACGCGATCGCGCGCTGAAAAAGCGGTGGCGCGACATATATGATTTCATCACCCCCGACGAAGTTACCGCGCAGGCCGACGAACCGGGCGGCGATTTCGTGCTGACCATGCGCGGCAGTGCAAAAATGGATTGGTACGCCAGCGGATCATCGCGCTGGTACGAAATGGATCGCGCCCGCATCGGCTGGAAATTCGATACCACGCGCGAAGGCGAACTGACCCCCGACGCGCCCTTCGCCTTTGCCCATCCCGAATGGTGGGCCAATCACGAAGTGGTGATCCTGCCGCAAAAGGGGGATGGGTTCAGCCTGCAATCGCGCGATGTCGATCGCACGGTGGGCGGGCTCTATGCCTTTCACCGCAAAGTCACGCTCGATCATGGCGTGGTGACGATGGACAACGACAGCCGCTCGCTAAAGGCCGAATTGCCCGCGGCCGAGGCGGAAAGCGTGCACGCGGCGATGGCCGAACTCGCCGCCGATGGCGTGTTCATCCACTTGCCCGAAACCTATCTGCACACCCCGGCCGATTTCGCCGCAATGGCCGGCGACCGCGCCGCAGTGGCGCGCGCGCATGTGCAAAACGGCGCCATCCTGCTCGACAAAGGCGACAGCGCCGGATCGATCGCCGAAGAAAGCGCCGCGCTGGCAATCGATCCCGCGCTGGCGATGGCCCATGGCGTCACCGCGCTGGCGCTCGCGCGCGGCGGCAAGGACGATGCCCGCGCCCTGGCCGAAGCCGACCGCGCGCTGACCGTGGCCCCGGCCCCATCCCAAGGCAAAGCCAAAGAGGGCGGCGAAGGCAAGGCCCAAGATGGCGTCGAAGGCAAGGCAACGGACGGCGGCGCGCTGGAAAACCAGACCTGGCTGGCCTGGGCTGCGCGCGGCACGGTGCATCTGCGCAAGGGCGATTATGCCGCTGCGGTGGCCGCGTTCGATCATGTGCTTGATAGCCGGCACGGCGATCTCAACGCGCTGATCAGCCGGGGATCGGCGCAATTGGGGCTGGCACACTGGACCCAGGCGCTGGCCGATTTCGATGCCGCGCTCGCCATCGCGCCCGATATCGCGATTGCCGGATCACGCGCAATGGCGCTGGCCGGTGTGGGCCGGCGCGAAGAAGCGATTGAGGCGGCGGACCAGGCGATCGCAAAAAACCCCGATGATCGCAATATCCGCCTCGTGCGGATCGATGTGCGCCAGCAGACCGGCGATAGCGCCGGCGCGCTGGCCGATGCCGAATACCTGCTGACGCACAACCCCACCGCGCGCGAATACCTCATCCATGCCGAATTGCTGCCGCTGGCCGAAACCGCCCGGCGCGAAGCGGATATCGATGCCGCGCTGAAACGCGATCCGAAAAGCGCCAACGCCTGGCTGATCCGCGCGCAGGGCGCCATTGCCACCGGCCGGCTCGATGTGGCGACCACCGCGCTGGCCCAGGCCGAAACGCTGAAGGCCGATGCCTTTGCGCTCACCGGCTTGCGGCTGGACCTGCTGGCAAAACGCGGCGAACCTGCCGCCGCGCTGAAACTGGCGGGCGATACGATCGCGCACCATCCGGCCGATCCCAAGGCGCTCAATCTGGTGTGCTGGTTCAAGGCCACGCGCAATGTCGCGCTCGATACCGCGCTCGCCGATTGCGACGCGGCGCTGAAACTGGCGGCCAACACCCCGGCCTATCTCGACAGCCGGGGCCTGGTGCGCCTGCGCGGCGGCGATGCCAAAGGCGCGATCACCGACTATTCCGCCGCCTTGCGCCAATCCCCCGATCTGGTCGCCTCGCTTTATGGCCGCGGCATCGCCTGGGCCCGCCTGGGCGACCGCAACCGCGCCCTGGCCGATCTGTCCCGCGCCCGCAGCACCCGCCCGGAAATCGACGCGATCTGGGCCGATTACGGGGTAACGCCGCCGGCGGGGTTTTAACCGGCGGAGCCAGACTATCTTGTACAATTTAAAGCGCCAAAACTTCTTGATAGAAATATAAAAACTACAAATACAAACTAATTTTTAGTTGTTTTTTCAAGAGTTTTTGTCAAAGAAAAATCATATATTCTTGAATTACCATTCGATCCTGTAAAAATAAATGCATATTCTCCAGCATCAAGATCTTTAACAAAATTAACCTTAAATATTTCCTTTGATATCTCGACAGTCTGAACCGGTATTGTGTATTTTGGATCAACACCTTGCCTGTGAGTTACAGGAGCATAGCCATAATAGGCAGTTTTTCCGATATTCAATTCCCGATCAGAACCTTTTTGCGCAAACTTCACCAATGTGAATTCATCTGGAGATTGCGCAGCGGCGGAATTTTCTGATCCAAAATCGCTAACTTTCTCGTCAGATGGATTAAAATAAAAGTAAAAATCTGGACTGTTCAGTGGTATTTCAATATGGCTTCTTACGCCAGGGACGATTAATTTTGTCATAAATGGAAAAACAATACTACCTAGTCCAGTGGTTTTTGTACCACTTGCTTTGGATGGTCGTATAACTTGCATTTTACTTGGCGTCGCCCAACTCTCAAGAGCGTAGATCCCAGGAGAATGCCGCACGGTCGGGTCCGCAGAACTGTCGTCTCCCGCAATTCCTCGCTGCTGATTGAGTGTAGCACACCTCCGCACCATCGCTCCAATAATCGGGTCTGTCACGCCCGCCTGTTTTAAAGCGATAATCTTATCAGTCGACACATCATAACCGCACGCATCGGAGTTGATTTTGTCGATGATCAAACCTTCACTCAATCCCGCCTTGGCAAGCGTTACAATCGTTTCATTGGTCAGAGTCTCGGCCACGGCTGGATTCGAATATGCAATAAAGCAAAAAATCGCAAAATTCCGGAAATTTTTCATAGGATATCACCCATTTATTTTCATCGCCCATAATAAACGATATTTATGAAATTATGTAAATTATAATTTTTTCAAATGTTCTGATGATATTTAAAAAATAAAAATTGCTTTTCGCCAAAAGAAAATAATTTGGATTCAATTTATTATTGAATAAATTTCAATTATTTTTCAATTTTCACTTCGCATGGTATATGTATGTATTTAAAAGCATTAAGGAATGTCAGCGACCGGCTCATTCCTAGCGTTTTCAGATTGGTGGCATTGCTAGATCCATTTAATAGCAGTCCGAGCATGCGCGCCACCTGCGAATGTTACCAAACGCCTCATCAGTTCACTCCAAAATAAACGCGACAGGTGTCGCAATGCGCTGGTCAATGGTTACGGTCCAATCACCGATTCGACAATGGCTGCCTGTCACTTGCCAGGGTTCTTTTGGCGTATGCCTTTGATCCCGCCGCGCTACCTTCGTGCGCCGACAAAGAAAGAAATTCTGTTTTTGATTGGTATCATTTGAGATTTTCAGAAAAGGGACAAGAGGTGCGCCGATCCATGCTTGTGGGCTACGTTGGTTGCCTTGTAATCACTGCCGTAATGGGTAACGGCCACGCCCAAAGCGCACAAAATTCGGTGTTAAATCCTGGATCGATCGGTAGCCCCATAGAAGTAACAGCGGGACAGACCTTTTACGAAAAAAGTGATGCAATCACTGTTGCGGCCTATCGGCTGGAGCGGCCCTTCAAAAGCAGCATGCCCGGATCGATGGGTTTTCCGTTCTCGTTCGCAATTGACAATGACGAGCTGATTCTTGCGTCCAGAACGACGTCCGGGTGGGATTATTTTGTGCCACGTGATCACAAGTTTCGCGCTTGGCACAGCCTTCTCGGATCGATCATTCGAGGGCGGGACACGGTGGGGCTTCGCATTGATCCGGAACGGCAAGTGGAATGGTTTGTCGATAATTCGGTTTACTATGGCAAGTCTGTCCTTTGGACACGAAAGGTAAAGCCGGGCGATCCGGCGCTCACGCTCACCAGCGTGCAGATTGATGATCCAATGCGAAGCACGGCCGAAAAATTGATTTACCTCGGGCTAACCGCAGGCAATCGGGCGATTATTCGATTTGAAAAAACCACCGCGCGAAGCGTCACGAGCGACGAGTTTACGTTCCCGGTTGATCATAACGGCGCGGGTGTTGGTGCTGTGAACGGCGCGGAGTTTATTATCGAAGCTTCGCCCGCCCATGCAAAAATCACTGTTACAAAAAGTATGAATTCAACTGTCGAAGTGATTGCGCTGCCCCAATAAATCCCCCGCCGCCGCCTCATAGGCCGCCGCGGCTGCAAGGCATTGCGCCTCGCCGTGCACCGGGGCGATGATTTGCACGCCCATGGGAAGGCCGGCGGGGCTGAATCCGGCGGGCACGGCCAGCGACGGGCATCCGGACAGCGTGACCAGGCACACCGCCTGCATCCATTCGTGATAGCTGTGCATGGTTTGTCCGCCGACCGTGGCGGGCCAGTGCGTTTCGACCGGGAACGGGAACACTTGCGCGGTGGGGACGATCCAGTAATCGTATTTGCGCAACAGCGCCGCGACCGCGCGGCTCCATCCGGTCTGGATCGCCGAAAGCGCGGCCACGTCATAGCCGGACAGCGCGAACCCGCCCTCCACTTCCCAGATCGCCTCTGGCTTCAGCAGCGCGCGTCTGGCCGGATCGTTGTACAGCGGCAGCATCCCGCTGCCATTGTGCCAGTGGCGCAGGCCGACGAACGCGCGCCAGGCCTCTGCCACGGGGAAATCGGGATTGGCTTCTTCCACATGCGCGCCCATCGCGGCAAAGCGGTCCAGCGCCGGCTTGCACGCATCGAGCACACCGGGATCGAACGGCACCGCGCCGCCGAAATTGCCGCTCCAGGCGATGCGCTTGCCCTTCATCGCGGCCGGTTCGACCGCACGCAGCGCAGCGGCCAGCGATGGCCCGGACGATTCCATCGACAGCGGCATGCGCGCGTCCCACCCGGCCAGCACCGACAGCAACAGCGCCAGATCGCCCACATTGCGCGCCATCGGCCCGGTGACCCCGGGCGACGGAATCCAGTCATCATGCCCTTCTGACGGAATGCGCCCCAGGCTGGTGCGAAACCCGAAGACCGCATTCCACCCCGCCGGATTGCGCAACGATCCGCCATAATCGCTGCCATCGGCGAGCGGCACCATATGCGTGGCCAGCGCCACTGCCGCGCCGCCGCTGCTGCCACCGGCCGACAGCGCCGGGTTCCACGGGTTGCGCGTAACGCCCCACACCGGGTTGTAACTGTGCGAACCCAGCCCGAATTCGGGCGTGTTGGTCTTGCCGATGAACGTCACCCCGGCACGGCGCAGCCGTTCGGCCAGGATGCCGTCGTGGCGCGCCACATTGCCCGCCATGATCGGCGTGCCCATCGTGAACGGCAGGCCGGCCACCGGTTCCAGGTCCTTCACCGCATGGGGCAGCCCGTGCAACGGCCCCAGCGGCCCGCCGCGCGCCACCACGGCATCGGCGGCGGCCGCCTCGGCCAGCAAAGCCGCCCGGTCGCGCATCCCGACAATCGCGTTGAGGCGCGGATTGGCCACATCGATCCGATCCAGAAACGCGGTCATCACCTCCACCGCCGAAACCTGCCGCGCGGCAATCGCCGCGGCAATCGCGCGCGCCGTCCAGTCGGTGATCGGGCCCGATGGCATTGGCGCAGCCCCTGCCGTACGCCGGGTGATCAGCGCGGCGGCCACTGCGCCAAGCGCAAGGATCGAACGGCGAGACAGGCGGGGGCGCGAAGGCAGCGATGGCGGTGTGGTCATGCCCGCATCACACCGCGCCTTTGCCCCGATGGCAAGCGGGGCGCGGAAAAAAAGGCTTATACGGCGATCCTGACCTTGCACCGGGTCCATTCGGGCTTCGACAGGCCTGGCCCGACCGGATCGGGGTGTTCGCATGCGGGCACCGCATCAGCCCTTCGCACAACACCCTACCCGCCATGAACGCGGCTGTAACGCCACCATGGCATTGGCAGGGTTCGGCCCACCCCAGCCCCCCGGGAACGCGCGATGACAGCCCCGTTTCAAAATCTGGATAACGATGATGATGTCTGCCTGTTGCAGGCCGCGGTGCTGATGCAGCAGGCGCTCGATCTGCTCGATCTGGCGGGCGAAGTGCGCAGCGCAATCCACCTGCAGCACGCGTTTGACGTGCTCGCGCTGCGCCTGCCCGATTTCGGGGAACCGAATTGATACCCCAAACAGTGATACCGGCAACAGTAAAACCCAGGGCCGGTCGGCGCATTCCTGCCCCGACCGGCGACCGGCTTCAGCTGACCAGGAACGTCAGGCCGCCATCGCCTTCGTCCACCTGCACGGTGCTGCCATCGGGCACTTCGCCGGCCAGCAGCTTTTCCGCCAGCGGGTCCTGCAGATAGCGCTGCACCGCGCGTTTCAGCGGCCTTGCGCCATAGACCGGATCATACCCCACCCGGCCCAGCCAGCGCTTTGCCGCCTCGGTCAGATCGATGGTGATCTTGCGATCGGCCAGCAGCCTGGCCACGCGCGCCACCTGCAATTCCACAATCGGTGCCATGTGCGCCTGGCCCAGCCGGTGGAACAGGATGATTTCATCCAGCCGGTTGAGGAATTCGGGGCGGAAATGCGCGCGCACCAGGTCCATCACTTGCGGTTCCACGCTTCCCACATCCTGCCCTTCGTCCAGGTTGGCCAGATACTGGCTGCCCAGATTGCTGGTCAGGATGATCAGCGTGTTGGTGAAATCCACCTGGCGCCCCTGCCCGTCGGTCAGCCGCCCGTCATCGAGCACCTGCAACAGCACGTTGAACACATCGGGATGCGCCTTTTCCACTTCGTCAAACAGCACGACCTGGTATGGCCGGCGCCGCACCGCCTCGGTCAGCACGCCGCCTTCGTCATACCCGACATAGCCCGGGGGCGCGCCGATCAGCCGGCTGACGCTGTGCTTTTCCATGAATTCCGACATGTCGATGCGCACCATCGCGTTGTCATCATCAAACATGAACCCGGCCAGCGCCTTGGTCAGCTCGGTCTTCCCAACGCCCGTGGGGCCCAGGAACAGAAAACTGCCCAGCGGCCGGTTCGGGTCCTGCAGGCCGGCACGCGCGCGCCGCACCGCCTTTGACACGGCAACCACGGCCTGGGTCTGGCCGATCACCCGCTTGCCCAGCGCCGCCTCCATGTTCAGCAGCTTTTGCCGTTCGCCTTCGAGCATCCGGTCGACCGGAATCCCGGTCCAGCGGCTGACCACGCCGGCGATGTCTTCGGCGGTCACCTCTTCGCGCAGCAGCGCGTTCTGCGCCTGGCTTTCCGCCTCGGCCAGATGGCGTTCCAGCTCCGGAATCCGGCCATAGGCCAGTTCCCCGGCGCGGCCGAGATCACCCTGGCGCTGCGCCTGGTCCAGCTCGATCCGCGCGGCGTCCAGCGCTTCCTTGATTTTTGCGCCGGCGGCGATCTTGTCGCGTTCGTTCTGCCAGCGCGTGGTCAGCTCGCTCGATCGCTGTTCCAGATTGGCCAGTTCCTCGCGCAGCGCAACCAGCCGGTCTTTCGATGCGGCATCGCTTTCCTTGGCCAGCGCCATGTCCTCGATTTTCAGCTGGATGATCCGCCGGTCCAGGTTTTCGATTTCCTCGGGCTTGGATTCCATTTCCATGCGGATGCGGCTGGCGGCCTCGTCCATCAGGTCGATCGCCTTGTCGGGCAGGAACCGGTCGGCGATATAGCGGTTGGACAGCGCCGCCGCGGCCACGATTGCGCCATCGGCAATGCGCACGCCGTGGTGCAATTCATACTTTTCCTTGATCCCGCGCAGGATCGAGATCGTATCTTCCACAGTGGGTTCGCCCACAAACACCGGCTGGAACCGCCGCTGCAAGGCGGGGTCCTTTTCAACGTGTTTCTGGTATTCATCGAGCGTGGTCGCGCCGATGCAATGCAGTTCGCCGCGTGCCAGCGCCGGCTTCAGCAGGTTCGATGCATCCATCGCGCCTTCGCCTTTGCCCGCGCCGATCAGCGTGTGCATTTCATCGATGAACAGGATGATTTCGCCCTCGGCGCCTTTTACTTCGTCAAGCACGGCCTTCAGCCGCTCTTCGAATTCGCCGCGATATTTCGCACCGGCAATCAGCGATCCCATGTCGAGCGCCATCAGCCGGCGGTGGCGCAGGCTTTCGGGCACATCGCCATTGGCAATGCGCAGCGCCAGCCCTTCGGCAATCGCGGTCTTGCCCACGCCCGGCTCGCCGATCAGCGCCGGGTTGTTCTTGGTGCGCCGGGCGAGAATCTGGATGGTGCGGCGGATTTCCTCGTCGCGGCCGATCACCGGGTCCAGCTTGCCCGACCGCGCGGCCTCGGTCAGGTCGCGGGCATATTTCTTCATCGCGTCATAGGCGTTTTCGGCGCTCGCGCTGTCGGCATTGCGTCCGCCACGCAGCGCGCTGATCGCCGCCTCCAGCGCGGGCGCGGTCACTTGCGCCGTCTTCAGCGCCGCGCCGGCCGCAGTGGTCGTGGCCAGCGCAAGCGCAACCAGCATCCGTTCAACCGTGACATAGCTGTCGCCCGATTTGGTGGCGATCTGTTCGGCCTGGTCGAGCACGCGCACCGCATCATTGTCGAGCCCCGGCGAACTTTGCGCACCCGAACCGCTCACGGCGGGCAGCTTGGCCAGCGCCTTGTCGATTTCGGCATGGGCAACCGCGGCATTGCCGCCGGCGCGCTGAATCAGCCCGCTGGCCATTCCTTCGCTGTCTTCCAGCAGCACTTTCAAAAGATGGTCCGGGCTAATCCGCTGATGGTTCATGCGGATTGCCGCCGTCTGCGCAGCCTGGATAAAGCCTTTGGCGCGATCGGTGAATTTTTCGAGGTTCATGGGGCGTGGTTCCTCCTGTGCCCCATTAGGTAGTGTGGTATTTTCGCCACACAAGGACATAGGTCAAATTTTGGCACGCCAAACAAAAAGCCCCTCCCATCGGGGGAGGGGCAATTGCGATAGCCCTGCCCCTGCGGGGGCAGGCTCACGAACGGCGGATCGTTACGGCCTGGCCGCCTTCGCCGCATTCGGCGCATATTCCTTGCCAAAGAAATCGCCCTGGTACCAGCGCGGGGCCAGGTCGGCGTTGGCCAGGCCCTCGACGATATGGGTGTTCACCCGGGCAAACAGCGCGCCCGCCTCCCAATCGAACGGCAGCGACAGATCGTCGCTTGGCTGATGGTAATGGTCCTTCAGAAACGCGCGAAACTGCTTTTCGCCCTCGCCGGCAAAGCCGGGGATCATGAACACCGATGGTATCCCCTGCTGGACAAAGCGATAGTGGTCCGACCGGGTGAAAATCCCTTCTTCCGGAATGGGATCGGGCGACAGCGCAATGCCGTCGCGCTTTGCCGCGGCCGCCACGATCGGGCCCATGGTGGAATGTTGCGCGCCAAAGGCGACCACATCGCTGAACCGGTAAAGCAGCACGGGCATGTCGAAATTCACATCGGCAATCGCCGTGCCCGCCGCCGGCAGCGGGTGCCGCGCCAGATAGTCCGATCCCAGCAGCCCCGATTCCTCTCCGGTCAGCGCGGCAAACAGCACCGAACGGCGCGGGTGGGTGGCCGATCCGGCCAGCGCCCGGGCCGAAGCCAGCATCGTTGCCACCCCGGCGGCATTGTCCATCGCGCCGTTGTAGATCGCATCCGCGCCGGTGCCGCCCGCGCCCAGGTGGTCAAGGTGCGCGCTCAGCACCACGGCCTCTTTGGCCAGCGCCGGGTCACTGCCCGGCAACACCGCCACGACATTTTCGCTCTTGATATCGCGCCACTGGTTCAGCGCGACAATCTGCGCCGCGGCCTTCAGATCAAACCCGTGCGGGCGCCCGCCATCCTTGTCGGCCTGCGCCAGCACATCGGCCAGCGGGTGCCCGGCGGCGGCAAACAGCGCCGTTGCAGTGTCGCTGCGCAGGACGATGCTCGCCTTGATCCCGCTGGCACGTACAAAGGCCTGCCCATCGGGCCCGACCCAGCTGCGCGAAGGCCGTGCCGCCGCCTCGATCAGGCGTTGCCAGGTCACGCGCCGGGCATCCTGCAGCGTCTGCACCGACATGATCGCGACCGCGCCGCGCTTCATCGCCATCACGGCCTTTTCCGCGCCCAGAAACGCGCCCAGTTCGCTGTCCACGCCTTTGGGATAGCCGGTCAGCACCACCACGATCTTGCCGCGCGCATCCAGCCCGCGATAATCGTCAAACCCCAGATCGGCGCGATCGAGGCCATAGCCGGCAAAGACCAGCGGGGCATCGATCACCAGCCCCTTGTCGGTCAGCCCGGCGCGCAGCAGCGCCTGGTCCGCCGCCATCGTCATGGTTGCCCCGCCATAAGTCAGCCGCACCCCGGCGCCTTTGGCCAGCCGCGCCTCACGCAGGGTAACCGGCTGATACCAGCTGCCATCGGGCCCCGCCGGCTTCAGCCCCAGTGCCTGAAACCGCGTGGCGACAAAGCGCGCGGCAATGTCATAGCCCGGCGTGCCCGGTTCGCGCCCTTGCAACGTGTCATCGGCCAGAAAGGTGACATCCGCGGCCACATCGTCGGCCACATGTGCCGCACGTATCGCCGGTTCCTCGGCGTGGAGCGTTTGCGCGCCCAGCAGAATCATCGCGCTGTACAGGACAAGCCGGATAGGGTTGGTCATCGGTAGCCTCGCACAAGCAGTTGGTCGATCATCGCGCGCCAATGGGCCGGGAATTCGCAAGACTGGCGCGCACCCTTGTCCTTGCAGCATTGGCCTCTCGCGCCAGCCCTTTGGGGAAAATCCGCACGTCGGCCCGGTTTAGGCCCTGTTCATCGCCGATCTGGTCTGAAACACAAGTCCTTCAGTTCTTGCTTACGGGAATTTGCATGCGCCGCACCACCTTTGCTGCCGTTGTTCTTGCCTCGACCGCGCTGGGCCTTGCCCTGCCCGCGATGGCGCCCGCGATGGCCCAGGCGCCGGCACCAGACCTCCCGCCCCCGGCCCCGGTGGCCGATCTGGTGCGCGGGCTGAACATTGCCTATGACCGGTTTACCCTGCCCAACGGGCTGACCGTGCTGGTCCATACCGATCGCAAGGCGCCGGTG
Organism: uncultured Sphingomonadales bacterium; assembly: GCA_903832325.1. Lineage (GTDB taxonomy): Bacteria > Pseudomonadota > Alphaproteobacteria > Sphingomonadales > Sphingomonadaceae > Novosphingobium. Next base: position 215,022 of record CAILBC010000020.1, read on the forward strand.
GTGGCCGTATCGGTATGGTATGCCGTGGGGTCGAAAAACGAACCGCGCGGGCGCACCGGCTTTGCCCACTTGTTCGAACACCTGATGTTCTATGGCTCGCAGCATGCGCCCGGCAATTTCTTCGCGCCGCTGACTGAAGTGGGCGCGACCGATTACAACGGCACGACCTGGAACGATCGCACCAACTATTTCGAAACCGTGCCCACGGTCGCGCTCGATCGCGCACTGATGCTGGAAAGCGATCGCATGGGCTGGCTGCTGCCGGCGATGACCAAAGAGCGCGTCGATGCCCAGCGCGCCGTGGTCAAGAACGAAAAGCGCGAACGCGACAACCAGCCTTATGGCCTGGTCGATTATGAACAGCAGGAAACGCTCTATCCCGCCGGGCACCCCTATCACCACGTCACCATCGGATCGATGGACGATCTCGACAAGGCCTCGCTCGACGATGTGAAAGCCTGGTTCCACGATCATTACGGGCCCAACAACGCCATTCTGGTGCTGGCCGGCGATATCGACCTTGCCACCGCGAAAGACAAAGTGGCCCGCTGGTTTGCCGCGATCCCGCCGGGCCCGCCTGTGCAACCGGTCGTTGCGCCGGTGGTGCCGCTGGCCGCGCCCGTGGCGAAAACCATCCACGATCAGGTCGCCACCACGCGGATCATGCGCATGTGGGCGATCCCCGGGCTCGACAATCCCGATTACCTGCCGCTGCAAATCGGCGCCACGGTGCTGGGTGGCCTTGCCAGTTCACGGCTCAGCGATCAGCTCGTCCATGGCCGCGAACTGGCGGTCGATGCCAGCGCCGAAACCGATATCTATGCCCAGGCCGGGCAGTTTGTCGCCACGGTCGATGTAAAACCGGGCACCGATGCCAAAGTGGCCGATGCCGCGCTCGATGCCGAAATCGCCCGGCTGATCGATCAGGGCCCGACCCCCGACGAAATGCAGCGCGCGACGATGACGTATGTCAGCCACACCATCCGTTCGCTGGAATCGGTCGGCGGCTTTGGCGGCACCGCGCCGACTTTGGCGCAGGGCCTGCTTTATTCCGGCGATCCGGGCTATTTCCGCAAGGAACTGGACCACGCCGCCAAACTGACCCCCGATGATGTGCGCAATGCCATGCGCAAATGGCTGCGCAGCCCGGCCTTTTCGCTGACCATCGAACCGGGCGCGCGCACCGCCGGCGGCGAAAGCCGCGGCGGCGATGATGGGCTGCCACCGTCCCCCCCGCCGCCGCCAGTGCCCGCCGGGCTTTCCGCCAGCGGCACCGATGGCGATCGCAGCCACCTGCCCGCCGCGGGCGCGGTGCCCACCCTGCCCTTTCCCGCGCTGGAACGCACCACGCTGTCAAACGGCATTCCGGTGGTCTTTGCCCGGCGCAGCGCGGTGCCGGTGGTCGAAGTGCGGCTGGCATTCGATGCGGGCTATGCCGCCGATCCCGCCGATGCGCGCGGCACCGAGGCGCTGCTGCTGCGGCTGATGGACGAAGGCACGCAAACGCTTACCGCAACCGAGCTGGCGCGCCTGCGTGAACGGCTGGGCGCGACGATCAGCGATTCCTCCGGCGCCGATCGCACGTCGTTCCAGCTTGATGCGCTGGCACCCAATCTGGCCGCTTCGCTCGATCTGCTCAGCGATTTCGTGCGCCATCCCGGCCTGCGCGAGGCCGATCTGAACCGTGTGCGCAGCCAGCAACTGTCGGCCATCGATGCCGAACTGCAAGACCCCGATGGCGTCGGGTTGCGCGTGCTGTACCCGGCGATCTATGGCCCGGCGCACCCGTATGGCACCAGCCCCAGCGGCAGCGGCACAAAGGCGACCGTGGCGCGCCTGTCACGCGCCGATCTGGAAAAATGGCACCACGACTGGCTGCGCCCCGATCGCGCGACGCTGTTCGTGGTGGGGGATACCACGCTCGATGCGCTGCGCCCGCTGCTCGAAAAAAGCTTTGGCACCTGGGCTGCCCCCGCTACGCCGGCGCCGCACAAGGATCTGACCATCGCGCTGCCCGCCGTGCACGAACGGATCATCCTGATTGACCGGCCCGGCACCCCGCAGGCGCAGATCGAAGGCGGCGAAGTGCTGAACGCGCGCGGCACCGATGATCTGCTGGCGCTGCGCACCGCCAACGACGTGCTCGGCGGATCACCGATCGCGCGGCTGAACCTGAACTTGCGCGAAGACAAAGGCTGGTCCTATGGCTCGTACAGCGGCTTTGGCGATCGCGAAGGCAATGTCGCGCTGCGCTTCATCGCCCCTGTGCAAACCGATCAGACCGGCCCGGCGCTGGCCGAACTGCGCAAGGAAATTGCCGCCTATGTCGGGCCAAAGGGCACGACAGCGCGCGAACTGGACCTGGCCACAAACGGATCGGCGCGCGAATTGCCCGGCATGTTCGAAACATCGGGCGCCGTGCTCGATGCCGTGGCGCGCATCGTCCAATTCAAGCGCCCCGATGATTACTACACCCGCCTGCCCGAACGCTATCGCACGATGACCGCCGCCGATCTCGACAATGCGGCGCGGGCAAAGATCGATCCGTCGCGCATTGTCTGGGTGGTGGTGGGCGACGCCGCCAAAATCCGCCCCCAGCTCGCCAAGCTGGGCCTGCCGGTGGAAGAGATGAAAGCGGCGCCCTGATCCGGGGCTTCAGCGCCACACCAACACCTGGCAGGCGTTGGCGCGCATCCTTCGTCAGGCTCAGGATGAACGGACCTGTCAAAGGATTGTACGCCCCCCCTCAGGCAACGGGGGGGGCGGGGGCGGCAAAATCAGCCCAGCTTGGCCTTCAGCACCTGGTTGACCAGTTGCGGGTTGCCCTTGCCCTGCATCGCCTTCATCGTCTGGCCGACGAAAAATCCGAACAGCGCCTCTTTGCCGCCGCGATACTGTTCAACCTTGTCGCCATTGGCGGCGAGCACGGCATCCACCGCAGCCTCGATCGCGCCGGTGTCGCTGGTCTGTTTCAGCCCGTCGCGTTCCACGATCACCCCGGGCAGATCGCCGGTGTCGAGCATTTTTTCGAGCACCTGCTTGGCGATCGATCCCGAAATCGTGCCATCGCCCACCAGCGCCAGCAATTCGGCGCCGGCTTCGGGCGAAACCGGGCTGTCGCCCAGCGTGCGGCCCAGCTTGTTCAGCGCGCCAAACAGTTCGCTGGTCAGCCAGTTTGAAGCGGCGCGGGCCACATCGCTTTCGCTCTTGCCCTGGCGGCGCGCGCTTTCGGCCACCAGCACTTCGAACCAGCGCGCGGTTTCCGCATCGGCGGTGAGCACCGCGGCGTTATAGGCCGAAAGGCCCAGCTCCGCCTCATACCGGGCGCGCTTGGCATCGGGCAGTTCGGGCAGGCTCGCGCGGCATTCGTCGATGAACGCCTGGTCCAGCACCAGCGGCAGCAGATCGGGATCGGGGAAATAGCGATAATCGTGCGCGTCTTCCTTGCTGCGCATCGATCGCGTGGTGCCGGTATCGGGGTCGAACAGGCGCGTTTCCTGCACGATCGTCCCGCCGCTTTCCAGCACGTCGATCTGGCGCCGCGCTTCGTATTCCACGGTCGCCATGACAAAGCGCACCGAATTGACATTCTTCGTTTCGGTGCGCGTGCCGAATTCATCGCCCGGGCGCCGCACCGACACGTTGACATCGGCGCGCATCGAACCCTGATCCATGTTGCCGTCGCACGATCCGACATAGCGCAGGATGGTGCGCAGCTTGGCCAGATAGGCGCCGGCTTCGGCGGGGCTGCGCATATCGGGCCGGCTGACGATTTCCATCAGCGCCACGCCCGACCGGTTGAGATCGACATAGCTCATCGTCGGGTGCTGATCGTGCATCAGCTTGCCCGCATCCTGTTCGACATGGATGCGTTCCACGCCGATCACTTTGGTTTCATCGGGCTTCTTGTCATCGGGCGTGATTTCCACCGCGCCTTCACCCACCAGCGGATGGTACAGCTGGCTGATCTGGTAGCCCTGCGGCAGATCGGCATAGAAATAGTTCTTGCGATCAAACCGCGACCACGGATTGATCGCGGCGTTGATCGCCAGGCCCGTGCGCACCGCCTGGCGGATGCATTCGCGATTGAGCACGGGCAGCATGCCCGGCATCGCCGCATCGACCAGGCTGACCTGGCTGTTGGGCTCTGCCCCGAACGCGGTGGCCGCGCCCGAAAACAGCTTTGACGCGGTGGTGATCTGGGCGTGGACTTCCAGCCCGATGACCACTTCCCATTCGCCCGTGGCGCCTTCGATACGATACGTCATCTTACCACCACCTGCCTGGACGGGCGGCAAAACCGGCGCGGCGCTCGATCGCGAGGCCGGCGTTGAGCACGCCCTGTTCGTCAAAGGCCCGCCCGATCAGATGCAGGCCCAGCGGCAGCCCGCTGCGATCGAGCCCGGCCGGCACCGACATCGCGGGCAGCCCGGCCAGCGATGCGGGCACCGAAAACACGTCGTTGAGATACATTTCCAGCGGATCGTCGCTTTTCTGCCCCAGCACGAATGCCGCCGAAGGCGCGGTCGGGGTCAGGATCACATCGACTTCGCCAAATGCGGCATCAAAATCGCGCGCGATCAGCGTGCGCACTTTTTGCGCCTGAGTGTAATAGGCATCGTAGAACCCGGCCGACAGCACGTACGTGCCGATCATGATCCGGCGCTTCACTTCGGCACCAAACCCGGCCGCGCGGGTGGCGGCATACATGTCCTGCAGCCCGGCATGGTCGGGCAGATCGCGCAAGCCATAGCGCACGCCATCATACCGCGCGAGGTTGGACGAGGCTTCGGCCGGGGCGATGATGTAATACGTCGGCAGCGCGTATCGAGTGTGCGGCAGGCTGATATCGACCACGCTGGCGCCCGCATCCTTCAGCCAGGCGATGCCATCGTCCCAGCTTTTGGCGACATCGGCATTCAGCCCGTCAATCCGGTATTCGCGCGGGATGCCCACTTTCAGCCCGCGCAGATCGTCGGTCAGGCCTGCGCTCCAGGCCGGCACGGGCAGATCGAGGCTGGTCGAATCCTTGGGATCGAACCCGGCCATCGCCTCCAGCATGATCGCGCAATCGGTCACATCGCGCGCCATCGGCCCGGCCTGATCGAGCGACGAGGCAAAGGCGACAATGCCCCAGCGGCTGCACCGGCCATACGTCGGCTTGATCCCGGCAATCCCGGTAAAAGCGGCCGGCTGGCGGATCGATCCGCCGGTGTCGGTGCCGGTTGCAGCCGCGACGATGCGCGCGGCCACGGCCGCAGACGATCCGCCCGACGATCCGCCCGGCGCACGCATCGCGGTTTCCCCTTCGGCGCGCCACGGCGAAATCACGTTTCCGAATGCGCTGGTTTCGTTTGATGATCCCATCGCGAACTGGTCGAGGTTCAGCTTGCCCAGCATGCCGGCGCCCGCGTCCCACAGCTTTTGGCTGACAGTCGATTCGTAGGGCGGGATGAACCCTTCGAGAATGTGGCTGGCGGCCGTGGTCTGCACGCCCTGCGTGGCGAACAGGTCCTTCATCCCGATCGGCACACCGGCCAGCGGCCCCAGCGGCTGGCCCGCGGCGCGCGCCGCATCAACCCGCGCGGCAGCGGCCAGCGCATGGTCGGGCGTGGTGACAATGAACGCATTGAGCGCAGGATTGGCTTCGGCCACGGCGGCGTTGAACGCACCGGCCACTTCGGTGGCGGTGAAATCGCCGCCGGCAACGCCATCGCGGATTGCCGCGAGGCCAAGATCGGTCAGGTCGCGCATCTTATTCGATCACCTTGGGCACGCCGAAAAAGCCGTGTTCGGGGGCCGGCGCATTGGCCAGCACTTTGTCGCGGATATTGCCACCGGTCAGCGGGTCTGCGCCCACCACATCGGCGCGCAGCCGCAAGCTGTTGGCGATTACCGCGGTCATCGGCTCCACGCCGGACACATCGACTTCGCCCAGTTGCTCCACCCAGGCGAGAATCCCGTTCAATTCGGGCACCATCGCGGCGATTTCCGCCTCGGTGACCTTGATCCGGGCGAGCATGGCAATCTTGGCCACGTCGGCGGGGGCGACAGACATGCCCTTACCCTTTCTGGTGAAAAAAACATCGTCCGCGGGGCACCCTTGCACCGTTGCCCGGCCAGGGTACCCGCACGATAGCTGTTACTGCAACTGTACCTGCAACTGTTATTGGGCGCCCGGTGCGGCTGCGCCCGGCATCGCCGGTGCGGCCCCACCTGCGCCGCCCTGCATCTGCTGCTGCAATTGCTGCATCATCATGCGCTGGCGCATCACTTCCTGCGCGTTCTTGTAATCGAGCAGGTCGATATCGAACACCAGGTCGCTGTTGGCCGGAATCGACACTTCGCCGGTTGTTTCGTTGCGCTTTTCCACCGCGCCATAGGCCAGCCGCGCCGGGATGAACACGTGGTACTTCCCGCCCTTCTGCATCTGCTGCAGCGCCTTGGAAAAGCCCGGGATCACGCCCTGCACCGGAATCGGCACGCGCTCACCGCGGTCGAATTCCTTGCCGTTGACCAGATGGCCGACATAGTTGACCAGCACATAGTCCGAAGCAGTGGGCGATGCGCCCTTGCCCGCGGTCACGGTGGTGACATCAAGCCCCTTCTGCCGCGTGCCATAGGCCACCGCGCCACCCAGCGCGATCGCCAGGACAACACCGATCCACAATTTGCCGATTGCGCCCTTGGCCACTGGCGCAAGCGGAACGCGCGTAATTTCCGTCATGTTGGCCCCTTTTTGGGTTGTTCTGCAGGGTCCGTCTCGCCGGCCCGGGAACCACCGGCCAGACAGGCGAAAGGGCGCCGCATATGCGGCGCCCTCTTGGCCCAGCCCGGGCCCGGTCGCAAGTGGTTAGCGCCGCAGCCGTGCAAGAATGACAGGGGAAAATGGCACGATGGCCACGCTCCCCTGGCCGGTCTTACTTCCCGCCGTCGCGCTCAACGCGCTTGCGTTCCAGCTTGCGGGCGCGGCGGACAGCAGCAGCCTTTTCACGGGCGCGCTTTTCCGACGGCTTTTCAAAGTGACGGCGCAGCTTCATCTCGCGGTACACGCCCTCACGCTGCAGCTTCTTCTTGAGCGCGCGGAGAGCCTGGTCGACGTTGTTGTCGCGAACGAGAATCTGCATAAAAAAAGACACCTCACGAATGTGGCAGGCCAGAACCCCGTCAGCCACGCGCAAAGCCATGCGCGGGTCCAGGCGGGGGGACACCCATAAATTGCAAAAACACAAAGGGCCGATTCCCGGCTGGGATCGGCACTTGATGCGGGGCCCCTATCACTTTGCCCCTGCCAAGGCAAGCGCGTGCGGCAAAATCCGCGCCATCGGCGGCCCCGTTCCGGCCAGGCAATCCGCTTGCACAAGTCCGGGCACAAATCCGGTTACCACTTTTGCGCATCATGCTCTATGGACAGCGCCATGCAATCTTCAAATTCTTTCGTAACCGCCTCGTTGCTGGTGGCTGGCGGCGGCGCCGTCGGGTCATGGCTGCGCTTTTTCACCGGGCGAATGTGGTCGCTCGCAATCGGCCCCGTTGCGGCCTCGGCGTTCCCCTGGGCCACGCTTTCGGTCAATGTCGCGGGCTCTGTCGCGATGGGCCTGCTGGCCGGATGGCTGGCCCGCCACGGATCGGGCGGGGAAAGCTGGCGCCTGCTGCTGGGCGTGGGCGTGCTGGGCGGGTTCACCACCTTCTCCTCGTTCGCGCTGGAATTCGGCCTGTTTGTCGAACGCGGCGCGCTGGGCATGGCCATGGTCTATGTCGGGCTGTCGCTGCTCGCCGGGTTTGCCGGCCTGTTTGCCGGCCTCTCGCTGATGCGGGTGGCGGCATGAAGGCCCCGGGCAAAGGCGCCGCTGCCGAAGCGGTGCGCCAGTTCATCGTCGGGCGCGATGATGATGGCGTGCGGCTCGATCGCTGGTTCAAACGCCATCTCCCGGCGATCGGCTTTGCCACGGTATCGCGCTGGGCGCGCACCGGGCAGATCCGCATCGATGGCAAACGCGCCGAAGTTGATACCCGGCTGGTTCCCGGCCAGACGCTGCGCGTGCCGCCCGGCGGCACCCTGCCCCCCGGCCCCGGCGGCGCCACCGCCCGCCGCCCGCTGACCGAAGAGGAAGTGACCATGGCCGAAGCCATGGTGATGACCCAGGATCGCGCGGCCATCGTGCTCAACAAACCGCCCGGCCTTGCCACGCAGGGCGGCAGCGGCACGCATGTCCATGTCGATGGTCTGCTCGATGCCTATACCGGCGAAAAGGGTCCGCGCCCGCGGTTGGTCCACCGGCTGGACAAAGATACGTCGGGCGTGCTGCTGATCGCGCGCACCCCGGGCAGCGCGGCCTGGTTTTCGCGCCATTTCGCCGGCCGTTCGGCGCGCAAGATCTATTGGGCGCTGGTGGTCGGCGTGCCCGATATCCGCGATGGCCTGATCGAACTGCCGCTGTCGAAACAGCCCGGCACCGGCGGCGAAAAGATGATGGTGGATGAAAGCGGCCAGGGCCAGACCGCGCGCACCCGCTATCGCGTGATCGATCGCGCCGGCAACAGCGCGGCCTGGGTTGAATTGCAACCGCTGACCGGGCGCACGCACCAGTTGCGCGTGCATATGGCAGCAATCGGCCACCCGATCGTGGGCGATGGCAAATATGCCGGCCAGGCCGCGTTCCTTACCGGCACGATAAGCCGCAAACTGCACCTCCACGCGCGCCGCCTGATCATTCCCCACCCTGAAGGCGATATGATCGACGTGACCGCGCCTTTGCCCGATCATTTCGCCATGGGGCTGGAACAACTGGGCTTTACCGAGGCCGATGGCGATCTCGTGCTTGAGGCGGCACCGGCAGGCGATGCCAAAGTTGCCGAAAAACGCGCCGCGCGCGCGCATTCAAAGGATCTGCGCCGCGATCGCAAGGGCGAACGGCGCAAGCGTGGCGCCGATGAACCCGTGCGCAGCACCCGCCCCAGCAGCAAGGGCGCCCGCCCGGCCGCCGACAAATCCACGCGCAAGCCGGTGGACAAGATCGCGCGCAAACCCGCCGACCGCCCCGCGCGCAAGCCTGTGGACAAAGCTGCGGACAAGCCTGAGGGTAAATTTGCGGGCAAACCTGCGGGCAAGTTCGCGGGCAAACCTGCGGAACGAACCGGCCCGCGCACCGCTGCCAAGCCACCCGCCCGCACCGGCACAGCGCGTACCGGGGCAGCGCGCACCGGTGCCGAACCGGGTGCCCGGCCGGCGCGTCGGCCCAGTTCCGGCCCGCGCACAGGCCCGCGCACCGGCCCCGGTTCTGGCCCGCGCACCGGCCCCGGTTCTGGCCCCGGTTCCGGCCCGGCGCGTCCCCCGCGCGGCAATCCGCGCAACGGGGCATGATTGGCCATGCATCCCAACCCCGCCTTTCGCCATGATGATCGCGCGCTCTTTGCCCAGCTGATTGGCGAAGTGGGCTTTGGCATGGTGTTTCTGGCCACGCCCGATGGCCCGCGCGTGGCGCATACCCCGCTGCTGCTGCGCGAAAACGGGCGCATCGGCTTTCACCTTGCGCGCGGCAATGCGCTGGTCCGCCATCTCGATGCGGCCACTGCGCTGGTGGTGGTGAACGGCCCCGATGGCTATGTTTCGGCGCGCTGGTACACGGATGCCGGGCAAGTGCCGACCTGGAACTATGTCACGCTCGAAGGCGAAGGCACCGTTTCCCGGCTTGATCGCGACGGGCTTGCCGCGCTGCTGGCAGACGTGTCCGCCCACAACGAGGCGCGCATCCCCGGCCCCGCCTGGACCATGGACAAAGTGCCGCCGGCCACGATGTCGCGCCTGCTCGATGCGATTGTCGGGTTTGAAATCGATGTGACCGCGTGGCGGTCCACGTTCAAGCTGTCGCAGAACAAGCCCGCCGCCGAACGTGACCGCCTGATCGATGGGCTGGAATCGAGCGGATCGGGCGCCATTGCCACGCTGATGCGCGTGCTGGGCTCGCCGGTGGTCGGCCAATGACGCTGCGGCTGGCGATTTTCGATTGCGACGGCACGCTGGTCGACAGCCAGGCCGATATTGCCCAGGCGATGGAGGCCGCGTTTGCCGCGCACGGGCTGCCTGCACCGCCGCGCGCCGCGATTCGCCGCATTGTCGGCCTGTCGCTGACAGAGGCGATCCGCCAGCTTGTTCCCGCGCTCGACAATGCCGCCACCGCGGCGCTGGTCCAGTCCTACAAGGATGCCTTTCGCGCCCGGCGCAGCGCGGGCGTGGTCGAAGAACCGCTGTATGACGGGATCGCCGCGCTGGTCGCCGAACTCGATGCCGCCGGCTGGCTGCTGGGCGTGGCGACGGGCAAAAGCGACCGGGGCCTGGCCCACGTGCTGGAACGCCACGGCCTCTCCGGCCATTTCGTCACGCTGCAAACCGCCGACCGCCACCCGTCAAAGCCCGATCCGTCGATGCTTGAGGCGTGCCTTGCCGCCACCGGCGCCGACCGTACGGCCACGGTGATGATCGGCGACACCGCCTATGACATGGCCATGGCGGTCAATGCCGGGGTGCGCGCGATCGGGGTCGATTGGGGGTATCACCACCCCGATGAACTGCGCGAGGCCGGCGCCGCCGCCGTCGCCGGATCGGTCGACGAATTGCGCCAGTTGCTGAAAGCGCTGGAGGCATGAGCCGCGATCCCGCGGTGCCGCGATTTCTGGCGTTGCAGCTGGCCCGGGCCGGCGGGGCGGGGTTTGCGCTGTTTGGCGTGGTCATTCTCAGCCACGGCCAGCCGGCGCTGGCCGCGGTGCCCGATGTGCTGGGCGATGCGCTGATCGTGGGCGGGGCGGCGCTGTTCTTCGCGCTCCCCCTGTGGCTCGCCCGGCGCTGGAAAGCCCGCCGGTGAAGCGGTTCTATCGTAACGTTACGGCGGACCAGACCGAGGCCGGCTGGCGCGTGCTGCTCGATGGCCGCGCGATCAGGACGCAGGGCGGCCGCGCGCAACTGGTGCCGACACGCGCCCTGGCCGAGGCAATGGCTGCCGAATGGGCGGGCCAGGGCGAAGACATTGACCCCACCGCCTTTCTGTTCCGCGATCTGGCCGATTATGCCATCGATGTGGTCGCGCCCGATCCGGCGGCGCTGTGCACCACGCTGCTCGGTTTCGCGCAAACCGATACCTTGTGCTATCGCGCGTGGCCCGATGAACCGCTCGCCCCGCGCCAACTGGCCGAATGGGAACCGCTGGTCTGCACGGCAGAGGCGCGCTTTGGCGTGCACTTCGTGCGGGTCGCCGGGGTGATCCATCGCCCGCAGCCGCCCGAAACGCTGGCCATTTTGGGCGCCGAACTGGCCAGGCTCGATCCCTTTGCGCTTGCCGCGCTGCACACGCTGACCAGCCTTGCCGCCTCGCTGATCATCGGCCTTGCCGCGCTCTCGCCCGCAGCCCCCTTATCCGAGGTGCCTCTTTCAGCCTTGTGGGACGCCGCCCATCTCGAAGAACTGTGGCAGGCCGATCTGTGGGGCCACGAACCCGAAGCCACCGCCCGCCGCGCCCGCCGCCGCGCCGATTTCCTGGCCGCCGCGCGCTTTGCCAGCATGCTCTGACTGCCCGGCGGCACGCCGATCGTCCCTCATCAAATATTTATCCGGAACGTTTAAAGCCGAATCTCCATCTCCAGATCACGGCGGGCCCGGTGCGGATAGCGTTTACCCTCGTCATGCTGCTCTACGCCTATGGTTTGCAAAACAGCGTCATGGCAATTCTGGGCGTCACTTTCATCTGGTTGGGTTATGGCATCGCCATCAGGTTCGATCCGAACATGGCCACGATCCACTGGAACGGTCGCCGCCCGAAAATTTTCGAGCTGGTCGCGCTGGCGGTCAGCTATGCGGTTTCGTTTTTCGTGATCTCCGTGGCCTGGCCGCTGATCAATGCCTTCGATTTCCGGTCGAGCCAGCTCCAGGCGGCCCGTGATCATCCTTGCAGCCAGGCGCTGTTCTCCGGATGCTACGAAGTGATGATCATCGAAAACTACGCGCCGCTAGCGGGCGTGGCGTTTGCGCTGCTGCCCGCGATCATGCAGGCGCGGCGCAAACGGGACGACGCGCGCGGGCCAGCCCCGCGCTGGCCGATTGCGGCCGGCCTTGGCGGCGGCGCGCTCGTGGTGTTCGGTCTGTGCGCCATCTGGAACGCCATCCTGCTACCCCCCAATTCGGGCTGGCTGTCCGCAACCGCCATCACCCGGTTCGGCACGCAGTTCGACATTCTGGCGCTGGGCCTGTCGATCTGGCTGCAGGGCCTGATGGCCAACGAAAATCGACGCCTCGATGCCACGCAAGCCTATCACCGGGGCATCTATGGGCTGATTTTCGGCTGCATTCTGGGTGTTGCGATGCTGGTGATCCTTCCGGGCATGGCCACCGGCGAACGCTGGTTTTTGGCAATACCGCTGATCTATGCGGCCGTGCTCGCCATCCCGCTGCTGGGCCTCCCGGCAGAAAGCCTGGTTCTTGCTGTCACTTCGCATGTCATGCTGGTCTGCGGCGTGGGTGTACTCATGGGCATCCCCACCACCATCGTGCGGCAAGACGTGGACAGCTTTGTCGTCGGGCTGTTCGGCCTGCCGCTCCTGCCCTTCGTGGCTATCGGCTTTTTCTGGCTGGTCCGGTTTCAGAAGCGCTGGCTGGCCATGGACCTCGCGCGGTACGGCCTTGCCCCCGCAGCCTGGGGTGTGTTGAGATTCAGTTCAGGGTGAGGCGAAAATGGTCGATTTCGAGAACCGGACCGCAGCGTACTTAAAGTACGTGAGGACCGGAAGCGCAGAAAGCGGCCATTTGCAGCCCGCCCTGGGCTGAATCTCAAGATACCCTAGCTCACCCAGTCCGCCACGGCCTTGGCCACCTGGTTTGCCGCCTGGTTCAGCGCGGCACCGACCGCGCCGGCCTCCGGGTTGACTTGCGCCACCGACGATTCAAAGCGGCGCGTTTCGATCGTGCCGTCGGGCAACTGGCGCGTGGCATCCAGCCGCGCAATCGCTGCATGCGTCGCCGCGTCATAGCCGAAATCGATCAACCGCCCCGACAACACCGGCCCATGGCTGCCGCCATCGCCTTCAATAACCAGCCGCTTGCCCCGCGCGCGCAGCGTTTCGGCCAGCAAGTGCTGAAACAGCCGCGAAGGCCGCTCCACCCATTGCGCCTGTTTCAGATAGGCCACGCGCGATGCATCGATCGCCACCGGCAGGCGCACCACCGCCAGCTTGGCCGCGGCCACCGGCTCCAGCACGGTCAGCGCGGTATCGGGCCGGCCGCTGGCAATGCTGCCATCGACCGGCGCATTGTCCGGGGTCAGCGTCAGCAGCGCGGGCGGGGTCTTGGCCGAACCAAGCCCCAGATTGATGCACCCCGACAGCGCCGGGATCAGCAGCAGCGGGGCCAGAAGCAGCGAAACAGGGCGGGCCCGTCGCAGGGTAACGCGCATGGCAACAGCTTTCGTGGTTGGCGGTATCATGGCTTGTAGTCCGGCAATTGCGGGCCGCCGATCAGCGTGCCGACGCCGCGGTCCTTCATCTGGTCGGTCAGATCACGCAGCGCTTTGGTCGTCGCCTGCAGATCGCGGATCGCGCTTTCAGCCGCCGGCAGCGTGCGATCGCTCAACTGGCGCACCCCGGGCCGCGCATCATCGAGCGTGCCCTGCAACGATGCCGCCGCAGTGGTCGCCGCGCTCAGCGTTTCGTGCAATTGCTTCAGCAGGCCCTTGTGGTTGTCATTCAGCGCATCGTTGGTCGTGTCAGACAGCTTTTCAAAGCTGGCCAGCGTTGCGTTGGCCTGGTGGATCGTGCCCTGCAATTCGACCAGCGTGCCCTTCACTTCGGGCGCGGCCGCCGCCAGGTTCGCGCTGACTTTGTCGGTGTTGACCAGAATGTCGCTCAGCGCCTTCTGGTTCTTGTCCGACACGATCAGCGTCAGCCGTTCGGTCAGATTGGTCAGCCGGTCGAGCAGCACCGGCGCGCTCGACAGCAATTCGCCAAGGCCGCTGCGCTTGGTCGGGATCACCGGCTCGCCCGCCGGCCCCGGCGCGGTGATCGGCGACGCATCCTTGACCGCACCCGAAAGCTGGATCGTGGTCACCCCGGTAAAGCTGCCCTGCAGGCTGGCGGTCGTGCCCACCAGAATCGGCACCTGGTGGTTCACGTTGATCCGCACACGCACGTAATTGGGATCTTTTTCCCACAGCGCGATTTCGGCGACCTGCCCCACCGGCACGCCCGAAAACGACACCGCCGACCCGCGCGCGACACCATCGACCGACTGGCGGAAAAAGATGTCGTAATGGTTTTGCACCGGATGGCTAAGCCGCGCGATCCACACGACCAGCAAGGCAACCCCGGCGATCAGGGCCAGTGTCACCACCCCCACCCAGACATTGTTTGCGCGCGTTTCCATGGTCGTGCCGCTACCCCTTGCAGTCTTCGGATGGCCGGTTTTTTGGCGATTGGTCTTTTGGCGAGTGGGCTTTTGGCGATCGGTCTTCTGGCGGCCTTGACGCCAGCGCCGCCCGCCCGCGCGGCCCCTTGAAATATTCCTGGATCCACGGATGGTCGAGCGCCATCAGTTCGGGGATCGTGCCCACCGCGATCACGTGCCGGTCTGCCAGCACGGCCACGCGGTCGCAGATCTCGTGCAGGGTGTCGAGATCGTGGGTGATCAGGAACACCGTAAGCCCCAGCGTCTGCTGCAGGCCGAGAATCAACTGGTCAAACGCGGCTGCGCCGATCGGATCGAGCCCGGCGGTCGGCTCATCCAGAAACAGCAATTCGGGATCGAGCGCCAGCGCGCGGGCAAGCCCCGCCCGCTTGCGCATGCCGCCCGACAGTTCGGAAGGAAACTTGTCGATCGCATCGGCCGACAGCCCGGTCAGCAGCACTTTGTAGCGCGAAATTTCGCCCAGCAGCTGTTCGGAAATGTCGGGATAGAATTCGCGCAAGGGCACTTCGACGTTTTCAGCCACGGTCAGCGTGGAAAACAGCGCGCCACCCTGAAACAGCACGCCCCAGCGGCAGCGGATGGCAATATCGGCATCATCGCGCGCATCGGTGATCGACTGGCCCAGCACCTCGATCGATCCGGAATCGGCCAGTTGCAGCCCGATGATCGATCGCATCAGCACCGATTTGCCCGTGCCCGATCCGCCCACCACGCCCAGGATTTCCCCGCGCCGCACATCCAGATCCAGACCATCATGCACCACATGCGGCCCAAACACGTTGCGCAAGCCGCGCACGCGGATCGGGAAATCCTCCACGCTCTCTTCCGACAGCATCAGTTCGGCCTGGTCTGCCATCGCAGAGTGATCGGGCGCGGTGTGATCGGGCGCGGTGTGATCTGGCCCGGTTTGATCTGGCCCGGTTTGATCGGGCCCGGTTTGATCGGGCGCGGTGTGATCGGGCGCGGTCATCCCCAGCCAACCTCGCTGAAAAACACCGCGAAAAAGGCATCGAGCACAATCACCGTGAAAATCGCCATGACCACCGCGGCGGTGGTGCGGGTGCCCACTTCCTCGGCATTGGCGTTGACCTGCATGCCGTGATAACAACCCGAAATAGCAATGATCAGCCCGAACACCGGCCCCTTGATCAGCCCGACCCACACATCATAGGCGGGAACGACCAGCCGGATCCGGGTCAGAAAGCTGACAAACGGGATGCCCAGCGTGAACTGCGCCAGAAAGGCGCCGCCGATCATTCCCAGCACCGCCGAATAGACCCCCAGCAGCGGCATCATCAGCACGGTGGCCAGAATGCGCGGCACCACCAGCACTTCCATCGGGGCAACGCCGATAGTGCGCATCGCATCGACTTCCTCGGTCAGCTTCATCGTGCCGATTTCGGCGGCAAAGGCCGAACCCGACCGGCCGGCAACCATGATTGCGGTCATCAGGATGCCCAGTTCGCGCAAAGTCAGCCGCCCGACCAGATTGACGGTGTAGATTTCGGCACCAAACTGTTTCAGCTGCACCGCGCCCTGTTGCGCGATCACGATCCCGACCAGAAAGCTCATCAACCCGATGATGCCCAGCGCATTGACCCCGACCAGCTCCATCTGGTGAACCAGCGCGAGATAGCGAAACCGGCGGGGGTGGCGCAGCAGCGCGCCGCAGGCGAGCACCATCTGGCCGATGAAGCCCAGCACCGCGATGCTGCCCTGCCGGAACAGGACCACGCTGTCGCCAACTTCGGAAGGGATGCGCAGCCAGGCCGGCAAAGGCTGGTGCGGCGCATGCGGCTTGCGATCGTCAACTTTGCGCAGGGCGCCGATCAGCCGCGCCCCGGCAACGCAGGGGTTGATGATTTCCGCCCCGGTCTGGTCCGCCACGCGGCAGCAGATCCACGCGCCAACGGTGTCGATCACCGTAACCTCGCGCAAATCGATGCGCGCAATCGGCGTGGTGATCGCACGCAGCCGCGCATCGACCGCGCCCATCGTGGAAACGACCAGAGGGCCGGTAAAAACCAGCGTATCGCCCCCGTCACCGGGAACCAGCGTGAAATCGGCCCGACCTGTCATCCCGTTCGCTTCATGGGGTAAATCCAGGACCACGGCAAGCGCCTCTCGCCCGGCAGCAAAACCCTATGACGGGCCGGTTTCGCGGCAAATTTCGCGCCCTGTCCTTCGTGTGAAGGTTGCAGCCCGGCCGCCGGGATGGCAAGGCGCAAGACGTCATGACCGAGACCGAAACCCAAGACGCTGCGCAGCCCGCGCTGGCCAAGACCTTTGAACCTGCCGCCATCGAGGCGAAATGGTACCACCACTGGGAAAGCGAAGGGCGGTTCCGCCCCGAACGCCTGGACGCCGAGCCGTTCACCATTGTCAATCCGCCGCCCAATGTGACCGGCAGCCTGCACATCGGCCATGCTCTCGACAACACGTTGCAGGATGTGGTGATCCGCCACGAACGGCTGCGCGGCAAAGATGCGCTGTGGGTGGTCGGCACCGATCACGCCGGCATCGCCACGCAAATGGTGGTCGAACGCCAGCTGGAAGCGAACGGGGACAAGCGCACCAATTACACGCGCGACGGCTTCATCGAAAAAGTGTGGGAATGGAAGGCGGAAAGCGGCGGCACGATCACGCGCCAGCTGCGCCGGCTGGGCTGTTCGATGGATTGGAGCCGCGAACAGTTTACCATGGACCCGCATTTCACCCGCGCCGTGGTGAAAGTGTTTGTCGATCTGCACAATCGCGGGCTGATCTATCGCGACAAGCGGCTGGTCAATTGGGACCCGCGTCTGAAAACCGCGATTTCCGACCTTGAGGTGGAAACGCGCGAAACCGCGGGCGGCTTCTGGCGGTTCCGCTATCCGCTGGCCGATGGCGCGGTGCGCGCCGACGGGCTGACCCATATCGAAGTCGCCACCACCCGCCCCGAAACGATGCTGGCCGACATGCTGGTTGCGGTGCACCCCGATGATCCGCGCTACCAGGCCGTGATCGGCGCCGAAATCGCCCAGCCGCTGACCGGCCGGCGCATCCGCGTGGTGGCCGACGAACACGCCGACCCCGAATTGGGATCGGGCGCAGTGAAAATCACCCCGGGGCACGATTTCAACGACTTTGACGTGGGCCGCCGCGCCGGAATCCGCGCAGCCGACATGCTCAACATGTTCGATGCCGAAGCGCGCGTGGTGCAGACCGCCGATGGCCTGGTCCCGCCCGAATACCTGGGGATGGGCCGGTTCGATGCGCGCGCCGCAGTGGTTGCCGCAATGAAGGCCGCCGGGTTCCTGGTGCCGCATGTCGACAAGGACGGCGAAGAGCACGATTGCGAACCGCGCACGATCCAGACGCCGTACGGCGATCGCGGCGGCGTGGTGATCGAACCCTGGCTGACCGACCAGTGGTATGTCGATGCCGAAAAGCTGGCCGCCGCGCCGATTGCCGCGGTGCGTTCCGGCGCCATCGAGATCGTGCCCAAATCCTGGGAAAAGACCTTTTTCAACTGGATGGAAAACATCCAGCCGTGGTGCGTGTCACGCCAGCTGTGGTGGGGCCACCGCATCCCGGCGTGGTATGATGCCGATGGCACGGCCTATGTCGCCCCCACCGAAGACGAGGCGCAGGCTCTCGCCGGCGCCGGCGTTGCGCTCACCCGCGATGAAGACGTGCTCGATACCTGGTTTTCTTCGGCGCTGTGGCCCTTTGCCACGCTCGGCTGGCCCGATGACAGCGCCCTGGTCAATCGCCACTATCCCAATGACCTGTTGATTTCCGGGTTCGACATCCTGTTTTTCTGGGATGCGCGCATGGCGATGCAGGGCATCGAATTCATGGGCGAAGTGCCGTGGCGCCGGCTTTATCTCCACGGACTGGTGCGCGCAGCCGACGGGCAGAAAATGTCCAAATCCAAAGGCAACGTGGTCGATCCGCTGGGCCTGATCGACCGCTTTGGCGCCGATGCCCTGCGGTTTTTCATGTGCGCGATGGAAAGCCAGGGCCGCGATGTCAAAATGGACGAGCGCCGGGTCGAAGGCTACCGCAATTTCGCAACCAAGCTGTGGAATGCGGCCCGGTTCTGCCAGGCCAACGGCATTGCGGCTTCGTCCACGCTGGCGGCGCCCGCCGCAACCCACGCGGTGAACCGCTGGATCATCGGCGAAACGGTCGAAACGCTGGCCGCGCTTGACCAGGCCATGGCCGATTTGCGCTTTGATGCTGCGGCCAACGCGATCTACCAGTTTGCCTGGGCGACATTCTGCGACTGGTATATCGAATTCATCAAGGGCAGCTTTGATGACGAAACCCGCGCGGTTTCCGGCTGGGTGCTCGACCAGATCCTGGTGATGCTCCACCCGTTCATGCCCTTCGTGACCGAGGAACTGTGGCACGCGCTGGGTGAACGCGACACCGATCTGATTGTCGCGCGCTGGCCCGCACCCGATGCGACAGTGGACACGGCGGCCAAGGCCGAAGTGGAATGGCTGATCGCGCTGGTTTCCGGGTTCCGCGCCGCGCGCAACGAACTGGGCCTGGCGCCCGGCGCCAAGCTGGAGGCATGGCTGCCCGAACCGAGCGACGCCACCCGCGCGATCATCACCGCCAACCCGGCCGCGATCGACCGCCTGGCGCGCCTGTCGGCAATCCATTTCGTCCCGGCGCCTGCCGGCGCGGCGATGCAGGTGGGCGCAGGCGATGCCACGCTGATTGTCCCGCTGGAGGGGCTGATCGACATCGCCGCGGAAAAGGCCCGGCTGGAAAAGGCGCTGGTCGCTGCGCAAAAAGAGGCCAAAGCGCTCGAAGGCCGGCTGAACAACGCGTCTTTCGTCGAACGCGCCAAGCCCGAAGCGGTGGACAAGGCCCGCGCCGATCACGCCCACCACACCGCCGAAGCCGCACGCCTGACTGCGGCGCTCGCGCGCCTCGGATGATCGCGCAACGCCCATCTTCCCCTCCCCGGGGAGGGGGACTTTGCCCTTCGGCTGCTGCTTGCGCAGCCGCTCAGGATAAACTGCGCCCAAAGGGGGCGGCATGGTGGAAGGGCGTCTCCCCGGGCGCAGCCATACGATGCTGCGCGCTGTCCGGACAAGAAAGCCCCTCCCCTTCAGGGGAGGGGTTGGGGTGGGGCCTCGCCGTGGGCAGGACGCCTGGAAACATCGCGGCGCGGGGCGCAAAGACAGGCCATAGTGCCGGGAGAGGTTTTCGCGTGGGGTGGAGCCCCTCCACCACCCTTCGGGCGGTCCCCCTCCCCGGTTCGGGGAGGATTTTTTGACTCTCACTCTCGCCACCACCACCCCCGGCGAACCGGAAATCTTTGCCTCGCTGCAGGGCGAAGGCGCGTCGATCGGGCGCCCTTCGGTGTTTGTGCGGCTGTCGCGGTGCAATCTGGCATGCCACTGGTGCGACACCGCCTACACCTGGCGGTTTGAAGGCGACAACCGCCCGCATCGTGATGAGCGCCGCTTTCCCCGCGCGCAAAACCAGATCGCAATGGACGAGGCAGAGGTTGCCGCGCGCATTGCGGCCTTTGGCGTGCCCCGGGTGGTGATCACCGGCGGCGAACCGCTGCTGCAGGGCCCGGCGCTGGCGCGGATGATCGCACAGCTTGGCCCCGGCTATCACATAGAGATCGAAACCAATGGCACGGTCGCCCCGTACCCCGCGCTCGATGCCCTGGTGCAGCAATACAATGTCAGCCCGAAGCTGGCGCATTCGGGCAATCCGGCCGATCTGGCGCTGATCCCCGAACGGCTGGCCGCCTGGGCGCAAGACCCGCGCGCGCTGTTCAAATTCGTTGTGGCGACGCCTGATAACATCAAGGAAATCAGCGACATCGCGCAGACTTTTGCGATCGTGCCCGAACGCCTGTTCGTCATGCCCGAAGGCAGCGAAAGCGCCACACTGCGCAACCGGTCGCGCTGGCTGGCGCAGGCGGCGATGGATGCCGGCTGGCGCTTTACCGACCGGCTGCACATCCATCTTTACGGCGATACGCGCGGGACCTGACAAGGGCTGACGCGCCGATTGACTTTGCCCACCCGGCACGCATCATCGCGCCATTGCCCGGGCGGAGATGATGCGTGACAGTTAAGGCACCGACGGCGCAAACCAAACCAGGACAAGCCTATATTGTGGCGCAGATCCTTTGCCTGGTGCTGGCGGCCTATGTTCTGGTTCAGGATATCGGATATCTGGTCTGGAACTGGCCATTTGGATCATCGCTTGTCGGCGGAAGCCTTGGCATCGGCGCTGACAGTGAAGCACCGGACGGGTACCGCCGGATCGCCAAAGTGGAACGCGGCGGAGCGTTGGATCGGGCAGGCATCACGGCAGGTGACCTGATCAAAATGGATTATGCCTATGATCGTCGTCGCTTCCTGGCGACCGGGGAAGCCGTGGGCACGACAGTGGTCAGGAACGGCCGGCCGGCACATGTGGTCATTGTTGCCCGGCCACGTCAGCCGGCGGAGCGTGGTTCACTTGTCACCTGGCTTTCCGAATTTGCGACCACGATCGGCATACTGTTCGGCGGTATAATGGTTGCGCGCAGCCGCCGTAACGGCACTGCCTTGCTGCTCGGTGCGGGCATAGCGTCGTTTAGCATCATACGAATATCACCTGCGATCTACGGTGATAATCGGCTGAGTTTTGTAGTTTGCGCCACCATCGGGGCAGCCATAGCCAGTGCGATTGCGCCGCTGTTTTATGCTTTCTCGGTCAGCTTCTATCGCGAAACAGTGGGTGACTTGACGCCAAAGCAAAAATTGGTGTTCCGGATTTATCTTGCAATAGCCGGCATCATCACAATTTTGCAGGTCTCATCCTTTCTCGAAATCGTGAATATTCCCGGTCTATTCAGTGCATTTACAGCCATTTTGGATGCCGGCTTCGGGCTTTGTCTTGGTTACCTGGTGCAGGGATGGCGCAAAAGCAACGCGGCACGACAGCAGCGCTACGCGATCATTTTGCTGGCCACCGGATCAATTGTCTTGGCACAAACGATAAATTCGACATTTACCTGGTTTGTCCAGACATTTGGCCTGCCCCGCGAGATTGCGGAATGGGGCTTTTTCATCGGCAACAGTTTCGTCGTTGTTTTTGCCTATCCCATGCTCACATATGCCATTTTTCGGCAAAAGGTCTTTGACCTTGGTTTCGCAGTCAACCGCACGCTGGTTTATACCGGGGTCAGTGCCAGTTTGCTGGCCATGTTCGGGCTGATCGAATGGGCGGTCGATCATTATGTGCCGGTCGAAGGGCGCGAAAAAAACGCGGTTATCGATGCCGCGATCGCGCTTGGCACGTTCCTGTTGTTCCACCGGGTGCGCGATCTGGTCGAACATGCGATCGAAGGCCTGTTCTTTCACCGCTGGCAACAGGCCGAGGCGGCGTTGCGGCGTTTTGTGCATGAAGCGGCGTTTGTGCGGCATCCCGAATCGTTGACCAAAACCTTTGCCTGCGCACTGTCGCAATTTGCCGATGGGGCGGCAGCGGCGATCTATGTGATCGGGGACGATGGCCGGGCACACCGCGCCGAAACGACCGCGCAGGGCTTCGGTCCCACCACGCTGGAAGTGGATGATCCCCTGCTGGTAACGCTGCGCGCCGGACCACGCCCCATCAGTGTCGAAACGGAGCTGTCCGAACGGCTGGTCGCCCCGATGGTCAATCGCAACGACCTTACCGGCCTGATCATGCTTGGCACAAAAGTTACGGGTGCAGCCTATCGCCCCGACGAAATGGAATTGATCGGCTGGGCCACGCGCCAGGTCGGGCTGGACCTGCGCGCGCTCGAAATCGAACGGTTGAGCACGCAAGCCAGCGAATTGCGCCGGGAAAACGCAACGCTGCGGTCATTGATCCCTGCGCAGGCCTGATTCAGAAAGGGATATCGTCGTCCAGATCATCGCCGAAGCCGCCGCCGCTCGACGGGCCGCCGCCAAAGCCGCCGCCACCTGAGCCGCCGCCGGCCGGCGCGCCGCGATCGCCACCGCCAAACCCGCCGCCCGAACGCTGCCCGCCGCCATAGCCGCCGCCCGCCGAACCGCCCCGATCACCGCCGCGATCACCGCCGCGATCACTGGCGCCGCCGCCCGCACCCGGTGCACCATCCAGCATTGTCAGCACCGATCCCAGACCCTGCAGCACGACCTCGGTCGTATAGCGGTCCTGCCCGTTCTGATCCTGCCATTTGCGCGTGCGCAGCTGGCCTTCGATATAAACCTTTGATCCCTTGCGCAAATAGCGCTCGGCCACGCCAACCAGGCCTTCGGAAAAGATCGCCACCGTGTGCCATTCGGTGCGTTCCTGGCGGTCACCGGTGTTCTTGTCTTTCCACGTTTCCGAGGTGGCAATGCGCAAGTTGCACACTTTGCCGCCGTTCTGGAAAGTCCGGGTTTCCGGGTCCGCGCCCAGATTGCCGACCAGAATGACCTTGTTGACGCTGCCTGCCATCGAATCGTATCCCTGTTACGTGCTGGATAACGGGCTAGCCGATGGAACCCGCCCGCGCCCAGCCCCGGCGCACGCTTTTCAACGCCATTTTCGTCGCGTTGTGCGCGCCTGCGCTCAGCCCAGCCCCCCTCAGCCCAGTCCTGCGGCCACCGCAATCCAGTAGACCGCGCCGGCAAAGACATAAGCCAGGCCAAACAAGTATCCCAGCATGAACGCCGGCCATTTCCACCCGTTGGTTTCGCGCCGGGTAACCGCAATGGTCGACATGCATTGCGGCGCAAACACGAACCACGCCAGAAACGCCAGCGCCGTCGCCAGCGACCAGTGCCGCTTCAACTGGTCGGCCAGGCCGACAGCGCGTGCAGCCTCGTCGTTGCTGCCCACGGCATACGTCGTGGCAAGCGAACTGACCGCGACTTCGCGCGCGGCCATTGTCGGGATCAGCGTCAGCGCGATATCGCGGTTGAACCCGATCGGTTCGACCACCACGGCCAGGCCATTGGCAATATGCCCCGCAATCGACGCATTGACCTGGTCCTGCCCCGGCGCGGCACGCGGAAAATTCAGCAGCAGCCACAGCACGATCGCCACGGTGAAAATCATCGTGCCGGCGCGGCGCAGGAAAATCCACGCCCGCTGAAACAGCCCCAGCGCCAGATCCTTGACCGTGGGCAGCTGATATTTGGGCAATTCCATGATGAAGCCCGACGCCGCGCCGCGCGTGATCGACCGGCGCAGCACCAGCGCCGCGCCCATCGCCCCGACAATGCCCATGGCATAGAGCGCCAGCAGCACCAGCCCCTGCAACCCCACCCCGGGCAGCACCTGCCGCGCCGGGATGAACGCGGCAATGATCACCGCATAGACCGGCAGCCGCGCCGAGCAGGTCATCATCGGCGCGATCAGGATCGTCGTCAGCCGGTCGCGCGGATCGGTGATCGACCGGGTGGACATGATCCCCGGCACCGCGCAGGCAAAGCTGGACAGCAGCGGAATGAAGCTGCGCCCCGAAAGGCCGACGCCGGCCATCATCCGGTCCATCAGGAACGCCGCGCGCGCCATATATCCGGTCGCCTCCATCACCAGGATGAAGAAAAACAGCACCAGAATCTGTGGCAGGAACACGATCACCGATCCGACCCCGGCAATCACCCCGTCGGTAATCAGATCGCGCAGCAGCGAAGGCGCCATTTCGGCGCGCAACCATGCCGATCCGGCCGAAAACAGGCCGTCGAGCGCTTCCTGCACCGGCTTGGCCCAGCTGAACACCGCCTGGAACACCACGAACAGCAGCGCAAACAGGATCGGCGGCCCCAGCCAGGGGTGCAGCAGCACCCGGTCAAGCCGCGCATGCAGCCGGTGCACCGCTGTTTCCGACAGGATCGCGCCGCGCGCCATCGTGCGCGCCATCATCCGCCGTTCGGGCATGGTCAACCGCGCGCGCGGTTGCGGCGGCCCGGCTTCGGACATCGCGCGCGCCGCCGCCACCGCGGTTGCCAGATCATCCAGCCCGCGCCGCCGCACCGCCACCGTGGCGATCACCGGCACGCCCAGTTCGGAGGCCAAAGCCCCGGGATCAAGCACCAGGCCATCCCGTTCGGCCAGATCGACCATGTTGAGCGCGACGACGCTCGGCCGGCCCAGCGCAATCACCTCTTGCGCCAGCACCAGATGCTGTTCGAGGTTCGAGGCATCGAGCACGATCACCAGCACATCGGGCTGCACCTGGCCGGGCTGTTCGCCCATGATCACCCGGCGGGTCACTTCTTCATCGGGGCTGGTGGTGTCGAGCCCATATGTGCCCGGCAGATCGACCACTTCGATCGGTTCGCCATTGGGCAGCAGCATCCGCCCCGCCTTGCGCTCCACGGTCACGCCCGGATAGTTGGCGATTTTCTGCCGCGCCCCGGTCAGCGCGTTGAACAGCGCGCTTTTGCCCGCATTGGGATTGCCGACCAGCGCGACGACACCGGGTTTGCGGCTCATGCTCCAGCTCCGGAAACAGGCTCTGGCACCAGTTCGACCTGCATCGCGCGGGCGTGAATGCGGCGCAGCGCCACGGTCATCCGCCCCACTTCGACCGCCAGCGGATCGCGCGTCATGAACACCCCGCGATAGGCCAGTTGCACATCGGCGCCTTCGTCCAGCCCCAGCGCCTGCAGCCGCTGCGCCTCTTCGGGCACGAGCGCGTCCCAATCGACTCGCGTGATGCGCGCCGGCGCGCCAAGGGGAATCTGGTCAAGCGTCATCATGCCGGGGTGCCACAGCGCCAAAGCAATTGCAAGTCATTCGCAATAGTTGATCAGGATCAAAATCGGGCGGGAAGGTGCACTCAACACAGCCAAACCCCGGGTCAAGTCCGGGGTGGCGATGAACTTTGCATGGAACCAATCGTCTCCCCGGGCCTGACCCGGGATCCCGCTGCCTTTCTGGCCGAAAATTGGCTCTCTTGCCGAAAATTGGCTTTCTGGCTGAAAGCGCAGCCCTAACGCGCCGGATACCGCAGGCGCCCCAGCAGCCGCACCAGATCGGGCCGTTCGCCCTTCGGTTTAAGCACTTGCGCCTTGAACTTTTCAAACCGCATGATCCCGTCGATGCGGCGGCCGAGAAAGGCCCGCGTATCGGCATGATCGTCGCTGCGGTCTTCGGCCAGCACCGACAGCGTGGCGGCATAGACCCCGGCCAGCGTCGCCCGCTTGGTATAATGGTTGTAATCGGTCGCGGTATCGCCTGCCAGGCGCCACATCACATCGGCGCTTTTCCAGCCCAGCCGCGCCGTGGCGGCCAGATTGCCCGGCCGTGCCATTTCAATGAGCGCGCGGCGCAGCGCTTCTTCGCGGCCGGTCATCGCATCGATGCGGAATTCCACCAGCGTGCGGATGCGTTCGCGGATCGGCAGCGTGGCCAGCCGGCTGGCGGGCAGATTTTCCGCCATGTCGGCATCGATGCTGCCTGTCCAGGCGGTGATCATCGCCATGGCCCGGCTCGATGCACCCCGCCCGGCAAAGGCAAAGCGCGCCGCCGCCGGATCGACCCCGGCGATTTCGGCCGCGGCGTTTACGGCGGCATCGGTCCATCCGTCGAATGCCGCAGCATCGGCGATCAGCGGCGCAAGGTCGCGGCGGAACAGATCATCATGGGGCGTGTCGGTCATGCGTGGCATCCTGCCGCGTGTCAGAAGGTCGGTCCATAGGTCTTGCGGGCAGCGGCCGTGCCGCCTTTGTCCTTGGTGGCATTTTCGATTTCGGCCAGGATCGGGCTGGTCTTGCCCTCCAGCCGGGCATAATCGCGCGCCGAACGGCCGGAATTGTCGGGCCGGTCGGCATTGGCCCCCGCCTTCAGCAGCGCGCGCACCACTGCCAGATCGCGCCGGCTTACCGCATCGATCAGTGGCGTGCTGCCGGTGTTGTTGGTTTCATCCACCCGAGCGCCCGAACTGATCAGGAAATCAACCCCTTCGGCAAAGCCCAGTTCGGCGGCGATTTCCAGCGCGGTTTCGCCTTTGGCATTGCGCGCATTCACATTGGCGCCCTTGCCGACCACGAATTCCATCCACACCAGGTCGCGCCGCGCGGTCACGATATGCAACGCGGTTTCGCCGGTGGTAATATCCCGCGTGTTCACGATCTGCGTCGAAGGCTTGCTCAGCATCTCGTTCACGACATCGCCATCCTTTTTGCGGATCGCATCGAGAAATTTGTAGCTTTCGGAAAACTGCGCCATCGCCGGCACCGGTGCTGCCAGCGCGATCAGCGCCAGCGCGGCAAGCACGCGCAAAAGGCGGCCGGAACGGCGGCCAAAACGGCAATCGGGCAACGTGGCAGGGGTGGTGTGCGATCCGGTGTACGTGTTCACTTCTGGCGAATCCCTTTGTTCGAGCCCGGACGGACACTTGCAAGCCGCTGGTTAGCAGAGCATGAAGCGCAGCGCCATGCCACGAGAACTCCGTCCTTTCCAGACGCGCCGCACCGCCCCTTTCCGCCAGGCGCTGATCATCGCCGGCTGCCTGGCGCTCGCCGCCTGCGGCCCGGCATCAAAACGCGCCGATCCGCCACTCGCCGGCACGCAGCTCGGCGGCGATTTCACGCTGATCGACAAGGCGGGCAAGCCACTGCGCAGCGCCGACCTCGCCGGCAAATGGCGCGTGCTCTATTTCGGCTACACGTTCTGCCCCGATGTCTGCCCCCTGGATGTGCAGCACCTGATGCAGGGCTATCACGCCTTTGCCCGCGCGCATCCCGATCTGGCCGCGCGGGTCGTCCCGATGTTCGTGTCAATCGATCCGGGCCGCGATACGCCGCAAGTGGTCGGCCAATTTGCCGCCGCCTTTGGCCCCGAACTCGTCGGGTTGACGGGATCTGCGGCGCAGATTGCCGCCGTGGCCAAGGAATACGCGGTGTTTTACGAAAAGCGCCCTGGCGCGACCCCCGGCAGCTATTTGATGGATCACAGCCGCGCCGCCTATCTGATGGATGGCGATGGCAAGCCGGTGGCGCTGCTGTCGGTCGATCAGGATGGCAAGACCGTGGCCGCCGAACTGGGCCAGTGGGTCCAGTAATGCCGGCAAAAGACCGTTTCTGGGACAAGCCGCTGGCCGCGCTGAACCGGGACGAATGGGAACAACTGTGCGATGGCTGCGGCAAATGCTGCCTGCACAAGCTGGAAGACGATGAAACCGGCGATGTCTGGCGCACCAATGTCGCCTGCCGCCTGCTCGATCTGACCACTGCACGCTGCGCCGATTATCGCCACCGCAAGGCAATGGTGCCCGATTGCCTGCGGCTGACGCTGAAACTGGTCACCAACGTGCCTTGGCTGCCCGAAAGCTGCGCCTATCGCCTGCGCGCCGAAGGCCAGCCCCTGCCCGCCTGGCACCATCTGGAAAGCGGCGATCGCGATGCGGTGCACCGCGCCGGGCAATCGGTGGTGGGCCGCGCGATCAGCGAAGTGATCGCCGGCCCGCTGGAAGACCACATCGTCGATGCCGATGGCCTGCCGATGTATCTGGCCGGCGATGGCCACGACGCCGCCGAAGCACCGGAATGGCCCTGAAATCATGGCAATGATCGAGTGGCTGCGCGGCAATCGCCGGGAACGGGGCTCTGATACGCTCTGCCAGGGCGAAACCCCCGCCGCGCTGCGCATCGGCGACCACCTGCTACCGGTCGAACTGCGCCGTTTGCGCCATGCCCGGCGCATCACGTTGCGGCTGGCGCCCGATGGCGCGGCCGTGCGGCTTACCCTGCCGCCCTGGGTGCCCGCGCACGAAGCGCTGGCCTTTGCCAATGCCCGGCGCGACTGGCTGGCGGCGCAGATCACGCGGCTGCCACGCAGCGAACCGCCCGGGCCCGGCGGGTCCATTGCCTATCGCGGAATGCCGGTGACGATCGACTGGGACGCCACATTCGCGCGCCGCCCCGCGCTGGAGGGTGATCGCATCGTGATCGGCGGCCCGCGCGAAAGCCTGGCCACCCGCCTGGTGCGCTGGCTGGAAGACGAAGCGCGGCGCGTGCTCGCTGCCGATCTGGCCGCCTATTGCGCCGCGGCGGACCGGCCAGTGCCCGCGCTCGCCTTGTCGCGCGCCCAGCGCCGCTGGGGCAGTTGCGCCGCCTGCGGCACGATCCGCATCAACTGGCGGCTGATCATGGCCCCCGACGCGGTGCGCCGCTCGGTCGTGGCGCACGAGGTCGCCCATCTGGTCCATTTCGATCACAGCCCGGCGTTTCATGCCATGCTGGCCAGCTTGTTCGAAGGCAGCATCGATCAGGCCAATGCCTGGCTGAAACAGCATGGCCGCGGGCTTTATGCGCCCTTTGGCTGAACGACAAACTGGTGCGCCTATCTGGCAAGTTGGCGGGCAAGTGCCTATGATGGCGCGATGAGAACCTTTTTCAGCCAGGTTTCGCCGCGCCGCGCCGTAATCGATTTGTGGAACGTGCTTGGCGCGCCCAGCGAATTCCGCTGGCAGGGCGTTGTGCTGGCCGGGTTGGTCAGCGGGTCGATCATCTGGGTGATGCTCGGCCAGGAAGGGCGCGCGCTGCCTCCGCCACCCAAAGTGATCTATTTCGAAAGCTGGCGTGCCGATCGCAGCGATGCCCAGATCATCGCCGAAAACATCGCCGCCGCCAAAAAGGCCAAAGCCGAAGCCGCCGAGGAAGAACGCCGCGCCGAAGACATGCGCCAGATGTACAAGGCCGTGGGCGCGGCCACCGGGCTTGATACCGATGCCATGTACAAAAAGGGCAAGGCCGAGCGCGAAGCCGAAGACCGCGCCGCGGCGGCAAAGACCAGGGCGCTGCTCGACAGCCACATGACCCCCGAAGACCGCGCCCGCGCCGACCGCATTGCAGCCAGCGCAAAAATCGCAGCCGATCCGGACACGCCGCCGCAATGACCGTTTCCGGCGTGAGCGTGCCCGAAGTCAGCCTGCCCGCAGTCAGCCTGCCCGGAATCGACAAAAGCCACCCCGATGCCGCGTGGATGGCCGCCGCCGCTGCTTATGCCGCGCGCGGCCGCCCGATCAGCCGCCCCAATCCCGCGGTTGGCGCGCTGATCGTGGCCAATGGCCGGGTGATCGGCCGCGGCCACACCCGCGCCGGTGGCCGCCCCCATGCCGAGGCAGAGGCGCTGGCCATGGCGGGCGCTGCGGCCGCCGGAGCCACGATGTATGTCACGCTGGAACCGTGCGCCCATGCCAGCGCGCGCGGGCCGGCCTGTGCCGATCTGGTGGCGGCGGCGCGGCCGGCGCGCGTGGTGATTGGCTGTATCGATCCCGATCCGCGCACCGCCGGCGCGGGCCTTGCACGGCTGCGCGCCGCCGGAATCACCACCGATGTGATCGATTGCGCGGCGGCACGAGCCTCGCTCGCCGGCTATCTGATCCGCAGCCGCGAAGCGCGGCCCCATGTTACGCTGAAGCTGGCGACTTCGCTCGATGGGCGCATCGCGCTGGCTTCGGGGGAAAGCCGCTGGATCACCGGCAGCGCCGCGCGCGCGCATGTCCATGCTGCCCGCGCGCGCGCCGATGCCATTCTGGTGGGCGGCGGCACGCTGCGCGCCGATCATCCCCGGCTCGATGTGCGCCTGCCCGGGCTGGAAGCGTGCAGCCCCGAACGCTGGGTGCTAACGCGCGGCGCGGCACCGGAAGGCTGGCGCGCGGTGGCCGACATTGCCGCGCGCGATGCCTTTGGCGCGGCGCAATATCTCTATGTCGAAGGCGGCGCAGGCGCGGCCGCCACGTTTTTGCGCGCAGACCGGGTTGATCGGCTGATGATCTATCGCGCGCCGATCGTGCTGGGCAGTGGCCTGGCTGCCATCGGCGATATCGGGCTCGCCACGCTGGCATCGGCGCATGACCGGTGGCAGCATGTTGCACGACAGGACCTTGGCAGCGACACGCTCGACATCTACGAGCGGTTGCGCTGAATCACCCGGAACCGGCCAGATCAGCCGCCCAGATCAGAAAGAGGAAGCCCGCATGTTCACAGGCATCATCGTCGAAGTCGGCAAAGTGCTGGCGATTGCCGATCACGGCGATGCGCGGGTTACCATTGCCACCCGGCGCAGCCAGTGTTCCATCGCCATCGGCGCCTCGATCGCCTGTTCCGGCGTGTGCCTGACGGTGGTGGAAAAGGGCACCGGGTTTGGCGGAGAGGCCGGTCTTGGCTGGTTTGCGGTCGATGTTTCGGGCGAAACCATCCGCCGCACCGTGCCCGCGCAGTGGCACGCGGGCGCCCCGCTCAATCTGGAACCGGCGCTGAAAGTGGGCGACGAACTGGGCGGGCATATCGTCACCGGCCATGTCGACGGCATTGGCGAAGTCGCCGCAATCACGCCCGAAGGCGCCTCGCGCCGCATCGAATTCCTCAGCCCGGCGGATCTCGCGCCCTATATCGCGGCCAAAGGGTCGATCACCATCGACGGCGTGTCGCTGACCGTAAACAGCGTGGCGGATGAACCCGATGGCCGCGCCCGCTTTGCCGTGAACATCATCCCGCACACCGCCGAAGTCACCACGCTGGGCGCGCTGAAGCCGGGATCGGCGGTCAATCTGGAAATCGACGTGCTCGCCCGCTATCTCATGCGCATGCAGACCGCCGCACGCAGCGCCTGAACCCGCTCCGGCGGCGCATGCCTGCCGGCCCTGTCTGGCCGGAGGCGCGCAAATCCCGGCGAAATCTTGCCATCGATGCAAAGCGTTGGACAATGCCGGGCCATACGTAAAACATACTGGTCGGGGCGAATCGTGCGCCGCGCCTGCCGGGCGCGACACAGGGAGTTTGCCTGCGTTCAGTTCGAACGACACCGGGGGGTGTGCGACGTGCCTGGCTGGATCGGGTGTGGACAGGCGGAGGGGCCATTCGCGGCGTGGCGCAGAGCCTGCGCGGCGCTGATGCTGATCCTGTTGCTGGCGTTCGCCGGCCCGGTGCTGGCGGCTCCAGCCCCGGATTCTGCACCAGCCGCCCCGACTTCCGGCGCGCCGCGCCGCATCGCGCTGGTCATCGGCATTTCCAAATACCAGTCGGTGCCATCGCTCAACAACCCGCTGACCGATGCGCAGACCGTGGCGCGCGCGCTGCGCGACGATGGCTTTGCCGTGACCGAGCTGACCGATTCCGAAAACCTCGGCCGTGCGCAATTATGGGACAAGATCACCGCCTTTCGCCGCGCCGCCAGCGGCAGCGAGGCCGCCGTGGTCTATTACGCGGGCCACGGCGTAGAGGCGAACGGGCGCAATTACCTGCTGCCCTATGATGCGCGCGCCGCCACCCCCGACGAGCTCGAAGGATCGGCGATTGCCACGCTGTCGCTGGTCAATGCGGTATCGGGCGCAAGCGCGGTGCGGTTGGTCATTCTCGATGCCTGCCGCGACAATCCCTTCGCCGGGGAAAGCGGCTGGGCCCAGACCACGCGATCGATCGGCGTGTCGCGCGGGCTGGCGCGAGAGGCGAACCTGCCGCCCAATGTGGTGGTGCTGCTGGCGACACAGCCCGGGCTGAAGGCCAATGATGGCAAGGGCGGCACCAACAGCCCCTTTGCCCAGGCGCTGTCCGTCGCGCTGACCAGCCAGAACCTGAGGATTTCCTCGCTGCCGACGGTGGTTTCGCGCCAGATGCGCCAATTGTCAGGGGTGGACCAGCGCCCCGATCAGCAGGGCATCTTTGATGAGCCGGATTGGGCCTTTCGCGCTGCGCCGGGCATGCCGCAGGCCACGCTGCCGGCGATGCCCGTGTCGTCACCGGCCGCAGCCCCGGCATTCGTGCCGCAAATCGCGCGTGGCTATGGCCTGGTGCTGCAAAGCCGCGGCGACGGCCATCCCGGCCTGCTCGTCGCCGAAGTCCAGGCCGGATCGCCGTTCGAAAACGCGGTGCAGCCCGGCGATGTCATCCTGAAACTCAACAGTTCCACCCCCAGCGGCCCGCAAAGCGTGATCGGCGCGATCGACCATGATCGCCGCGCCTCGATCAGCCTGCAGCGCGAAGGCCAGGGCTTTCCCACCAGCACCGTGCTGACGCTGCCCCGCGATACCGACGATTGATGCCGGAATTTGCCCCCGGAATTCTCCCCCGGAATTCTCCCGATGCCCCGCCCCCCACACAAACGCCCCCCGATAACCGTCTGCAGCCACAGGATCACCATGCCCGCACCCGTTGTTCATCCGGCCCGCCTCATCCTGTCCGTCCCCGCCCCGCGCGCGCGCATGCCCGCCCCGCGCGCGCGCATGCCTGCCCGGCTCGCGCGCATTGTCGCGCCGCTGCTGCTCTGTGCAGGGGCCGCGCCGGCGCGGGCGGATCAATATGTCTACAATTTCGACCAGCGCCTGCCGAGCGCCTATGATGACGTGTTCAATCTGCCTTCGCTGGGCGTGATCAGCCTGCGCGGCGCCGACGGGCAGAACTTTGCCGCGGCCATCGCCGGCGAATTGCAGGCGATCCGCATCGGCACGCGCCCGGCCTTTTCGATCCGCACCGAAGACAGCGGCGCAGCGCCGGGCAAAACCCGAAAAAGTCCGCCGGATTCGGTCTATGTACGCGCCGCGGCCGATCGGCTGGGCGTAAAGGGCATTCTGTTTGGCACGATCGTTTCAGCCAATGTGACAATCGACAAATATATCGGCGCCACCACTTCCTGCGCCAACAAGGTCTGCACATCGGTGCCCATCGACTGCGTGAAATACCAGGGCAGCTATACCGTTACCCCGACGATCTACACCGCCGATACGGCCAAAATCCTCTATCAGAAGATGATCAAGAAGGACGCGGTGACCGATGTCTGCGGCGGGGTGGTGCAGAAAACCTCGCTCGTCGATATCTTCGGCGGGCTCTTTTCCAAAAAGAAGCAGGAAGCGCTCACCCCCGAAAGCATCATGACCGCGATCCGCATGGAAGCGGCCAGGGAAATCATCCTCGATCTCACCCCAAAGACGCGCAAGGCCAAAGTCGGGTTCAAAACCAGCTTTCCCGAATTCGACAAAGAGACCCAGACCAAACTGAAGCTGGCGGTGGAACAGCTGAAATCAGGCCGCCCGGACAAAGCCTGCGGCATGTTCCAAAGCTTTGGCGAAGGCGCCGCGACCAAACAATTGACGCTGCGCTATAACCTGGCGGCCTGCGAGGAAGTTAACGGCAACACCAAGACTGCCAAGCAGATCTATGATGCCTATGACCGCGATCATCCCGAAGTCGATCAGATGCTCAACGACGCGCTGAAACGGCTTGGTGATCTGAAATAGGCCGGCCAGAAGCAGGCCAATCTCAAACCGGCCAATCTCAAACCGGCCAATGTCAAACCGGGGCACCAGGTATCAGGCCGTTACCGCGCGCAATGCGGCAATGAAGGGTTCGATATTGCCCGCGGTCAGCCCGGCAATGTTGATCCGCCCCGAACCTGCCATATAGATGCCATGCGCCTCGCGCAGCGCCAGGATCTGCTCGCCGGTCAGCGGCAGCATCGAAAACAGCCCGTTCTGGATGCCCAGCGGCGCCATCGGCACCGGCCCGACCTGCTGCGCCGCGGCCAGCCGGTCGCGCACTTCGCGCATGCGATCGCGCATTTCGTCGAGCTCTGCCAGCCACAGCGCAGTCAGGTCGGCATCTTCCAGCACCAGGCGCACCGCGGCCGCGCCATGATCGGGCGGCATCGACCAGGCCGCCCGCGCGATCGATGCGCCATTGGCCATCGCCCGGGTGAGCGCACCGGCATCGCCCGTAACGGCATAGAACGCGCCGACGCGATCGCGATAGAGCCCGAAATTCTTGTCACAGCTATATGCCACCAGCGCCTCGGGCACGGCGGCCAGCACCGCGCGCAGGCCATAGGCATCGGCCTCCATCCCTTCGCCCAGCCCCTGATAGGCCAGGTCGATCAGCGGGAGCACACCGCGCGCGGCCAGCATCGGCGCAATCACGTCCCACTGCGCGGGCGTGTAATCCACCCCGGTCGGGTTGTGGCAACAGCCGTGCAGCATCACCGCATCGCCTGGCCCGGCCGTGGCTAGCACCGCCTCCAGCGCGGCCAGATCGGCAGTGCCTTCGGCGGTCATATGGCCAAACGGCACCAGCTCCAGCCCGGTTGCCACCACGATCTGCGCATGGTTGGGCCACGATGGCGTGCCCATCACGATGCGGCGCACGCCGGCACGCTTGGCCACTTCGATCGCCAGGCGCACCGCACCGGTGCCGCCCGGCGCCTGCATGCCATCAACCCGGCTCGCATCAAAGCCTGCGCCAAACACGTGGGGGATCAACGCGCGGACAAAGCCCATGTCGCCTTCGGGGCCGAGATAGCTTTTGCTGTCCTGCTGTTCCAGCAGGCGCGCTTCGGCCGCCTTGATCGCGCGAAACACCGGGGTCGCGCCGCTGGCCGTGCGATAGACGCCCACGCCCAGATCGATCTTTTCGGGCCGCGGATCGGCGTTGTACAGCTTGATCAGACCCAGCAGGGCATCGGCGGGCTGCGGCGAGAGCGCTTCGAGCATGGGGTTCGGCCTTTCACACAAATGGGGCCGGCCGACATATGCTGCCTACCGGCGGCGCCCCCATGCCCCCCGTGGCCGCCCGGTGCAAGTCGTTTTCCGCACAGGGAGAAACTGGTGCCGCGTCAGAACGGCACCCACTTCACCTTGTGCGTAAAGTTCATGTATCCGGCATTGACCCCCAGCCGGATCCCGCCGCCCATGCGCACCGGAATCACCACCAGGTCCCCCCGCCGCAGATACGACACGTTGAACCCGCCCAGCAGATAGGCCTGGCCTTCGCCCGCGCCAATGCGGTGAAACAGGCTTTCGGTATCGTGCAGGTTGTAAATCAGCACAAAGGTCGCGCCGCCGCTGCCACCCAGGTCAAACCCGACCGACGGCCCGGTCCAGAACACCGGCATCTGCCCCTCGATCTTGTGGTGCAAGGTGCCCCGGCCATAGCGCACCCCCACCATCACCGCGCCGCCGCCTTCGGTGCCGGTGATATAGCCATTGGGTTCGCCCTGCTTTTTCAGCAAGTCGCGGATCATCAGCGCCAGACCGCGCGCGCCTTTGCCAAACACGCCCTCGGCCGCGCCCAGCAATTCGTTTTCATGATATGTCGCATCGCCCGCCGCCGGGGTCGCCGTGGGCCCGCCCACTTGCCCGCCCGCTTGCCCGCCCATTGGCCCGCCCCCTGAATACCCCGGCGTGGCCGCCGGTACAGGCGGCGCAGCCGGTGCAGGCGCGGAAGGTGCAGTCGGGACCGTTGTCTGGGCCGGCATCTGGGGCGCAGTCGGCCCCCGGTTGAGATCGGCATCGATCGCCGTGTTGGGATCGATCGTCTGGACTTGCGCCATTGCCGGCACAGAGGCCACCACCGCCAGCACGCCGGCCCAGCCGGTCATGACGGTTCTGGCCATGCCGTATCCAAAGGAAATGCCATGCCCAAGGGAAATGCCATGCCCAAAGGAAATGCGCTGCGCTGCTTTTGCCATGTTGTGCATCATATCCACCACGATTGCCGCGACCCCGCCGGTTGGCAAGGGGCACCGGATACCCTTTTGGTGGACAATTGCCCCACGACAATGAACCGGCGATGAGCCGAGTCGATTTCGCGCCGGAATGCGCGCGAAACCGCCCCGAACCCTGCCACAGCACCCCGTCCGGAAAAAAGCGCCCAACCCCTTGCCGCCCCCGCACACCCTCGCTATAGCGCGCGCTCGCCGCTGCGATCCGGAGACGTGGGTGAGTGGCTGAAACCAACGGTTTGCTAAACCGTCGTACTGGTAAATCCGGTACCGAGGGTTCGAATCCCTCCGTCTCCGCCAAGTCCTTGATTTTGGGCTTTTTTTCATAAAAGCAAATTCCTTTTCCAACTGGAAAACGGTGCAAAACCGTTGGTGCTGTGCCGACTTTTGTGCCTACCCCATCTTGGATCTGAGCTGCTGATCCGGTGTCAGATAGGCCAGATAGATCTCCGTGGTCTTCACGCTGGTGTGCCCCATAATCCCCTGAAGTGCGTAGATTGAGCCGCCTTTTTGCAGGTATTGGACCGCGAAAAGATGGCGCAAATCGTGGAATCTGAAGCGTACGAAGGTGTGCCGGCACTGTGCCGACTTTTGTGCCGACTTTTGTGCCGACTCCTGTGCCGCTTGCTGTGCCGACTTGTGTGCCAACCTCCGGCCAGTCGCACCGAATTGCGAGGATACCCAATCCATCGTTTGCCCATCGCTTCGATGGAACACGATCTGCGAAAGGTGTGACTTTGGCTGGCGATGAAGAATCGCAATGGCCTTGTCTGACAACGGAACGGCGCGCAGCTTGCTGTGAGGCCTTGCAGACCGAGCCTTCGGCGCTGCGCGAGATCGGGCTGGATGACTACGCCGATACGGCTGTCCGCGCGCTGGAGGGGCTGGCGCGCAATCACGGAAAAGTCACGCTGGTGGGCCACAGCTTTGGCGGGTTGACGATTACCCGCGCGGCGGAGCGCGTGCCTGATCTGGTTTCGCGGCTGGTATATCTCACCGCGTTCTGCCCGGCGGCGCATCCCAGCGGCGATGCCTATGCCATGCTGCCCGAAAACGGCAGCAGCCTGATCGGGCCTGCCATGATTGGCGATCCGGCGAAGATTGGCGCTTACCGGCTCGATGCCCGCTCCAACGACCCGGCCTATCTCGAACTCTGCCGGAAGGCCTTCTACAACGATCTGCCGATGAACGCTTTCCTGCACTTTGCCGCCTATCTCAACGCCGATACGCCCGCCAAGGCCTCTGGCGATGATGCGCGGGGCACCGCCGCCCGTTGGGGCCGGGTGCCAAGGAGCTTCGTGCGCTGCACGCTGGATCAGGCGCTGCCACCTGCCTTGCAGGACCGCATGATCCGCGAGGCCGACGCAATGACCCCAGCCAACCGGTTCGATGTGCATACGCTGGAATCGAGCCATTCGCCCTTCGCCTCGATGCCGGATACGCTGGCGGGCCTGCTGGCCAGGCTTTGACGCACCAAACAGGAAGAACTGAACATGGCTGAGAAACTGGCCGGGAAAGTCGCGCTCATCTCCGGCGCAGCGCAAGGCATTGGCGCGGCGATAGCGACTGCATTCGTCGCCGAGGGCGCCAAGGTCGTGCTGGGCGATATAGCCGGGGACGAGCTTGCCGCGCTGGCCGCCACGCTGGGGCCAGACGCGGTGGCGGTGCCGCTGGATGTGACCGAACCTGAAGCCTGGCAGCGCGCCGTGGCGCTCGCGGTAGAGCGGTTCGGCAGCCTTTCGGTGCTGGTCAACAACGCCGGGATCGCGCACCGCCTGACCCCGGTTGATGCCATCAAACCAAGGACTTGGGACCGGGTGCTCGCCGTGAATCTCACCGGCCCCTTCCGTGGCATTCAGGCAGCAACCGCTGCGCTGCGCCAGGCTGGCAACAGCGCGATCATCAACGTATCCTCCATTGCGGGCATTCAGGCCGCCGAAGGCATTGCCGCCTACGCCGCCTCCAAGTTCGGCGTGCGCGGCCTCACCAAGTCAGCGGCCATCGACCTTGGCCGCGATGGCATTCGCGTCAATTCGATCCACCCGGGCCTTATCGACACACGCATGGCGGTAGGCTCGGACTATCCGGTCGGCGATCTCGCCC
>CAILBC010000021.1 GCA_903832325.1 uncultured Sphingomonadales bacterium
AGGGCCAGCTCTGCCGACCCCAGACCCAGAAAGGGATAAACCCAGACCTTGACCATGGCCGTCACCGGCCGCACATATCCCATACCCACCCGGGTCAATTCTCGATGAAAATCCCGGGTCAATTCTCAGCGCAACTCAACAATTAGACATCCCAACGAACAGGATATCATGCCTCCTCGCCCTGATGGAAAAGACGAGCGACTCGCGGAGCACCCGGACTGATGAGGACCTCAAAGTCCAGATCATTGGCGACATCCAGCACGCGCGGTCCTTCTTCAAACACGCGGAAGTGGCCGAGCGCGACGAGTATGTGGAGCACTACATCACCCAATTGAGGGGGATCGCAGTCGAGCTCGGGCGTCCCGAATACCTCGCGTTTTTGCGCGCCGCCAACGATGGTGATCTCGGCATGTATCAGCCGATCCCGAAGCCGAAGCGCTTCGAAGTCGCCACGAAGCTGGTCAAGATGGCCGACGATCTAAAGATCAGCCGGCACCACCCCGTGGTGGTCGTCACGCTCGCGTGCCTTTACGGTAACGCGTCGGCCAGGGGCGTCCTTAAGTTTAAGCCAGCCCACGCTACCTTCGGCGCCGAGAACGTCCTGGCGGACGTGATGGCGATCCGCCGGCTCATGGACCGGCAGCTGGAGCTCGAGAGGGAGTACCATCTCGGCCTCACATCCATCCGGCATACCGCCTACGTCACCGACGACGCGGCGCTGGCGCTGGTCATGTCATGCTTCCACGGCACGGCCCTGAGCACGCGCGACGCCGGTGACCATCAAGAGGTGCTCGTGAGAGGCAAGGTCGACTTCGCCGACCTGCTGACCGAGATTAGCCACGAGCCGGGTCCACTTAGTAACCTGTCGGTTTCGGCCTCCGCGGGGCTGAGTGAATACGACCGCCTTTGCGCCCTTATATTCGGGCAACAGCCCGGCGGCGGAGATCCAGCCAGCGCAACGGCCTGAAGTAGGCCCGAACGTCTTCGGTGAGCAGAGGCTGCGGCAGTTGCTAACCGCACGTGGCGCGGATGTCGTCAGCAATATTGACCCTGTCGCACGAGGGTTGCCGTCACGACCCAACGCATGTCGCTCAGCTTTTACGGCCCATGCGTGATATGTCGCACGCTCAGCTTCCTCTTGATGTTACCGATGATCTGGTTGGTCGAGCCGTGCGAATATACCGCGCACGCAATTTACTCGCGGGCTTCCTGCTACGATTTTAACTCGTAATCCTCAAATCCCGGGACGAGCACGACCGGCGAGGCGGGCGCATCATAGGTGATGCCGCGCACATGATGGACGCCCGAATGACCTTCCATGAACTGCGCGCTTGCTGGATCAAGCAGGCAGAAGTTCACGCCGTCCGATACCGAGCTGCGATATTGCACGCCGTCGAAGCCTTTCTGCCGAAGGACTACCGCGAGCAGCTGGGTGAGCAGATAACTGCCCTTGTCGTTGGGCGTCACCGGTGTGCTCATTAGCCGGTCGAACGCTTGGATGATGTCGAACTGGTCGAGCCGCACCTCGTTCTGTGAGAACAGCGCGATGTCCGGGTCAAAATCGGCGAGCTTGAGGTCAGCGAGCGTTTCGAAACCGCCAACTGAGACGTAGTGCCCCGGATGCGGCCGGATCTCGGCCAGCGCGGTATAAACCTTGGAGGCTAGGTACAGCACCGGTTCGCCCTCCCGGTTAAGTCGGCCGTGCCCCGGCGTCGGCGACGCGCCGATCGCCGCTCCAGTATAAGGCTGGCGCCGCAGCTCGGTCTCGAAGTTGTCGAAATGCTGGAAAGTCGCCTGCACGCCGGTTCGCGCACGCATCCCGATCGTGCCCTTCGGCAGCGTGAACGCCAGATCGCTTAGAAACGGATCGATCAGCGCTTCCATCGCTGGCGCGACATCGCCGAAATCATCGGTGAGCAGGCGCTGGGCAAGTTTGCGCAGGATGGACGGATTTGAGCGCGAGAGCGCAAGGTTGAGGTGCCGGGTACCGTCCTCGTCGAAGCCCGCATAAATCGCGATGCCCTTGTCCGGGTCGGGATAAGGCGGCTCTTCGAGAAGCAAGTAGAATTCGTCTTGATAGGTGTCGGCCACCGGGGGCGTGACCACCAGGTTGGTGTCGTCGGCGAACAGAGCGGGCGTGCTCTCCCCACCCCAGTGCGAATTATAGGCAAACTCGTCCCAATAGAACCGGATCAGCGCGCGCAACAGCATCACCATCGGCTCGATATCTTGCGGATCGCGCACGACCACATCGTCGCGGCAGCAAAAGGCACAGATGCCGGTAACACTGCGCGCCGCGATTATCCGCTTCAGGCTCGGATGCCGCGCGCAATCGATGCAGATGCTAACTTGCGGATATTCTTCCAATGCCGTCACGCCCAAATTTTCCTTGATTGCCGCAGCGCTGCACATCGCCGTCCGCCCTCGCGAAATCCAGTCCGCATTTTGGCAATCTTGCGATCTCGCGGGCGTGGCGTCTCAATAAGTCCGATACGATCCGGGTCCGGTCGGGGCGAGCTCGAGGCCGTAATCGGCGTCGAGCCGCACATGCACAGGCGGAAAGGACGCCAGATAATAGTCGGGCACGGTGATCGGCGCGTTCGGATTGATCCCTTCCGACTTGAGCCAATCATCAATGATCGCCCCATATTTCGGATCCGACGGGACCTTCACCGCATGGAGCGCGACGCTGAGCTCACCTGCGGTGTGCAGATCCAAGAACAGATCCCCGCTGACCACCGCGAGGAACGGTGCGGGGTGCGTGGCAACGTCCGCCAACAACAATCCAACTGACATAATTCGTATAGGCCTTTCCAAACTTGATGGGCGCGCGTCCGGTCGTCTGCAGTGCACCTCTTCCCTATATTCTCAAACCGCGTGGGCGCGTGTCCATATCATTCGGCAGCGCATGACTGCGGCCAACCGCTAAACATCAGCTTCAGATTAGAGCAGATGTTCAAGTTGTGGCATGGGAAAGACGGTTTCGTCCCAGTGCCGGCCATTCATAACTCGAACTGCCCCGCTGAAAACTCATGCCGCTCGAGCGAGGGAAATGCGCCCAGCACGGACAACTGTTCGCCCTGATGCCGAAAGTGCCATGTCCTGTGTATTACGGGCTCGGCATTCTCGAAAGCCTGCGGATCGAACACGACGATATTGCAGCTCCACCCCTCAGTGCGCGCGGACAGCGTCCGGATCAATCCCGTGCCTGCAAACCGGGCCTTGGTGGCCAAAGCCTGGCAGGCGGTGTAGTCGTGTGCGGCCGTCCAATCCGCCTCCCTCTCCGCGAACGGTTGCTGCGTCAGGTCCAAGGCCCGATCTGTTGCCACCCGCACGTGGAAGCTGGTGTATTCGACCGTTGTGGTCGGCGGGGTGAAGCCCGGTGAGCGACTGAAGAAGCGCAGCGACCAATAGGCCGTCTCGGCGATGGCAGTCGACTCGGCCTCGGCAGCGTAGAAAATACCAGGGCGCTCGTCGGCGCGGCGGAAACGACTGGCGCGATTATGGCCATAGCGGAAGGGTGTTGCGAGAAGGAAGTGCAGGTGCCGCGCGCTTTCGGGCACAGTCGGCTTCACTTCCTCCGCCAGCTCTTCCAGCAGGGACTGTGTCGCGCCGTCGCTGGCAAGGCGGTTGGTCGAGATACGGTGTTGCCCTTCGACGAGGCGCCAGACCTTGCCGCGATAGGGCCGATGTTCAGACGCGAGCGCGGTAGAAGTCCACATAATCACACAGTTCAATAAGGCCGCGCATCGTGTCGAGTTTGTCGATCGGCTTGGCGCCAAGGTCGAGATTGGGGGTGGCGAGCCAACTCCGGACCGCTGCATCGTCGCTTCCCAGCAGCGCGTCGAGGCTGCGGAACAGGCGCAGCAGGAACTGGCCGGCTTCAAAGGACTTGGACGCGGGATCGAGTTCGGTGGTGCCGCGTTTCAGGCGCGAAACCGTAGGGGCCGAGATACCCAGTATCACGCCGAGCTTGGCGTTGTTCAGCGACCAGAATTCAGCAATGCGGACGATGGCGGCGCTCAAAGCAGTGGCTCGATCCGGTTTTGGGCTGGCTAGTGCAGGCATGGGGGCATCCTTTCATATGAAGGATATATGCCATAAACATTCAAATGACCAGAGCGTGCGGGGCTTTCCTGGTGCCCAATATGGCCCAATTGTGGTCGGTTCATTATCGATGAGCCGCGACCAGTTGGATCATGCCATTTCACAGGCCCAGCTCCAAAGTTTTCTCCGGCAGATTCTCCAGATTTGCTGCCAAGATGCGTTCGAGCCTCGCGATCTTCATGTCCTCCGGCATGCCGAATGTGCCTTTCAAAATTCGTTGCTCGTCTTGTTCGACCTGCGCGACAGTCTTGATCTCTCTGCCAGGGACGGCTTGGCACGCGTTTTCTGGCAGATGAACTGTTGCAGGATCTTTGAGGATATCGAGCGCGGATACCTTGGCGGCGCTGTTGCGCATGGTTGCCCGCTCGATGCGATAGGCGCTGTCTGGATTTGGAACAGGCCGTTTAACCCGTGCCGCCGTTGTTGCCGTTCTGCTGCGGCGTGCCCGCCCGCATTGTCATGGCCGATACCGCCCATGATGCCGATGCCTTGCAGCAGGCCATCGCTGGCAAGCCGGCACTGGCCGTCCTATCCGACAACCCGCCGTCGCGGGTTTGCGGCGGGCTGTCGCGCGCGGCCTGCGCTGTGTATCGACAAGACGGAGCCGATCATGCACAGGCGGTCCGGGTGGCGAAGGGGTGGTTGATGTTCGCGCAGACAGTGCGTGCCAGGTGTGGATTTGCAACTGTTGCAGCGTTGTCGATAGGCGGGGCGACAGCAGGTCTGGCTGCCATTGGCATGCTGGCGCCCGAAATGGCGCGGGCGCAGGATGCCGCGAGCGCGGCTGCGGCGTTTCCTGCCGCACCGCTGGCCGAAACCTTGCGCCGGATTACCGATCGTTTTGGCGTGTCAATCGGGTCTGACAACGCGCTGCCCGCGATCATGACACGGCGCGTGGACCGGGCCCGCAATGCCGCCGATGCGCTGTCGCGCGTTTTGCAAGGCAGCGGCTGGCAGGCGCGGCAGATCGGCCCGGGGCTGTGGCGGATTGTCGCCGCACCCCGCAATCCGCAGGCCCGGCCTGCCCGCGGCGAGCCTGCCACCCGGCCTGCCCCGCCACGGCTTGCCGCGCCCCCCG
The DNA here is from genome assembly GCA_903832325.1 of uncultured Sphingomonadales bacterium. GTDB lineage: Bacteria > Pseudomonadota > Alphaproteobacteria > Sphingomonadales > Sphingomonadaceae > Novosphingobium. Next base: position 5,186 of record CAILBC010000021.1, read on the forward strand.
CAGCCTTGGCGCCGGAAGCACCGGCACCCAACGATATCGTGGTCACTGCAGACAAGACCCCGGCGCGGCTGGCGGTGGTATCGCACGCGATCAGCGTGGTGCGGTTCGGGCTGGAGGACCAGAATTTCCCGTCCAGCGCCAGTGCGGCAGTGGCGCGCGAAACCGATGGGCTGGTGCTCACGGCGTTGGGCGCGGGCAACAACCGCATGTTTCTGCGCGGGGTGGCCGACAGCCCGTTCAACGGATCGAGCCAATCGCCCGTGGCGGTGCTGATCGATGGCGGCCGGCTGACGTATTCCGCGCCCGATCCCGATTTGCGGCTGGTCGATGTTGACCGGGTGGAGCTGCTGAAGGGGCCGCAGGGTTCGCTTTACGGCACGGGCGTGCTGGGCGGCATCTATCAGGTGGTGGCGCGCGCGGCGCGGGTTGACCGGATCGAGGCGATGGCTTCGGCCGGGGGCACGGTGAGCACCCGCGGGGCGGGCGGCCCGGCCGGATCGGCCATGATCAACCTGCCGCTGGTGCGCAATGCGATCGGGCTGCGGCTGGTCGGCTATGGCGAGCGGGAGCCCGGCTGGATCACCACCGGCACCCGCGCCAATGCCAACCGCACCGGCGTGGCCGGCGCCCGTGGCGATCTGGGCATCGAACCGGCACCGGGCTGGCGCATCGATCTGACCGGGCTGGCACAGCGCATTCACGTGGATGACAGCCAGTATGTCTATGCCCCGGGCACGCTGGCGCGGCCCGATCAACAGGCCGAACCGCACCTGACCGAAATTGCCCATGCCGGCATGCGGCTGAAGGGCATGATCGGCGCGGTGCGGATCGACGCGGTGAGCGGCTATACCTGGCATCATCTGCGCGCGGCCCTGGATGCCACGGTGGGCGGCGCGGCACTGGCATCGGCGCTGGGCGCGGATACGGCGGGGCTGTTTACCGATGACCGGCAATTCCGCGTGTGGGAAAGCGAGCTGCGCCTGTCGGGCCAGGTGGCCGGGGTGCGCTGGCTGATCGGCGCGGCCCATACCGAAGCGCATGAACACGCTGGCCGCAGCCTGACTGCATCATTTGGCGGCGGCGGCGGCGGCGGATCGGACCAGGGTGGCAATGTCTCGCTATCGGAGGCTGCCGTGCTGCCGGCATCGCTTCAGCCCGATGCATCCGGTACCTCCAGCGACGTGGCGGTGGATCAAAGCCGGCGCAATGCGGCCGACAGCGGCGTGTTCGGCACGATTGTCGTGCCGCTGACCCGGCATCTCGATATCGAAGGCGGCGCGCGGTTCTATGTCAGCGTGCTCGATGTGCAGCGCATCGTCGAAGAGGCTTCGGGCCAGCAGCGCACGGCAAAACGCGGGATCAGCCCGGCCGGCGCGCTGACCTGGCACCCGCGCGACGGGCGGCTGGTCTGGCTGCGGTATGGCCGGGCGTTTCGCCAGGGCGGCCTTGCCTTTGGCGAAGACGGCCGGGTTACCGCCTTTGCCGGCGACCGGCTTGACACACTGGAGGCTGGCTGGCGCGAAACGCGCGGGGCCCTGACTGTCAATGCCGGCGGCTATGTCACCTGGTGGAACGACATGCAGGCCGATACACTGCAATCGACCGGCCTGATCGAAACGCAGAATGTGGGCCGCGCGCGGATCGAAGGCGGCGAGCTGGGCCTGACGCTGGCGCTGCGCGATACCTGGCAGATCGGCCTGGGCACCACGGTGCAGCACGCGCGGCTGATCGATGCGGCCAGCGCGATCGCGATGGCCGGCGCCCGGCTGCCGATGATCCCCGATTACACGCTGCGCGCCGGGGTGGACCGCGGATTTCACCTGCTGGGCGGCGAAGGCCATGTGCGGGCATCGGTGCGCTGGCTGGGGCCCGCGCGGCTGAGTTTTGATCCCCGGCTGGACCAGCCGACCGGCAATGTGCTGGAAACCGCGCTGGCCGCTTCGCTGCGCCGGGGGCCGACATGCGTGTCGCTGATGATTGACAACCCGTTGAACCGGGCCGGCAATGCCTTTGCCTATGGCAATCCGTTCCGCACGGCCTCGCGCCAGATCACACCGCAGGCGCCGGTGCGGGCCACGGCGATGGTTACGGTGCGGTTTTGAACGCGCAGGGGCGGGTCATTCAGGTTTCGGGCATTCAGGTTTCGGGCCGGTCAGTTTTGGGCCGGTCAGTTTCGGGCCGGCAAGTTTCGGGTAGGCCCGGTTGCTCCCCGCGACCGGGCGCATGACCGATCCCGCCGATCACATCCCCGCGCGCGACGGGTTGCACGCGGTGTTTGCCGCCGAACGCGCGGCGCTGGGCCGGTTTGTCCGCGCGCGCGGGGTCGATCCGGCCGATGTGGACGATCTGTTGCAGGATCTGTGGCTGCGGATTGGCGCGGCCCAGACCGGCCCGGTGGGCAATGCCCGTGCCTATCTGTTCCGCATGGCCAACAACCTGGTGCTCGATACCCGGCGCGGGCGGCGGCGGGCGATGGCGCGCGATCATGGCTGGCTGGCGCTGGAGGGCCATGCCGACGCACCGGCAGAAGCGCGCGCAGACCCGGCCCCCGATGCCGAGACGGTGATGGCCCACGCCCAGGAACTGGCGCTGCTGCGCGCCGCCATCGATGCCCTGCCCCCGGGCGCGGCGCGCGCCCTGCGGTTGCACCGCATCGATGGCCTGCCCCATGCCGATGTCGCCCGGATCATGGGCATCAGCCGCAGCGGGGTTGAAAAGCATCTGGCCGTGGCGCTGCGTCATCTGCGCCAATCGCTCGATTCGGTGGTTAATGCGAACTGCGGTTTTCCCGACAGGGCGGCGTCTGACAGCACAGGCCATGGCGCAAAGGGTGCGCCGGGGCAGGACCGATCGTGATGAACGAACCCGATGCAATGCCGGATCCGATCGTGGCGCAGGCCGCGCAATGGCATGTCGAAAGCCACGGCGATGCCATGGACTGGGACGCGTTCACGCGCTGGCTGGAGGCTGACCCGCGTCATGCCGCCGCCTATGATGCCGTGGCGCAGACCGATGCGCTGATTGCCGAGCATGCGGCAGAGCTGGCCGATCGCCTGTCCGACGATGCCGCTCCGCCTGCACCGCGCCGGGCGCTGCCCAGGTTTGCCGCCGCGGCCCTGGCCGCCGCGGCCGGTGTTGCGCTGGTGCTCGGCTGGCCGCAGCCGCAGGCGCAGATCACCCGCACCGGCGACAGCGCGCGCGTGGTCGCGCTGGCCGACGGATCGCAGATCACGCTCGCGCCGCGCAGCCGGCTGACGGTGACGGGCAATCGCCTGGCGCTGGATGGCGAGGCGCATTTTGCCATCCGCCACGATCCTTCGCGCGCGCTGCAGATTGCCGCAGGCCCGGTAACGATCGTGGATATCGGCACGACCTTTGATGTTGCGACCAGCGCCAGCGATGCCGGGGTGCGCATCGCCGTAACCGAAGGCAGCGTCACCGCGACCGCACAACACGACGCAACCGTGCATCTGGGCCAGGGTGACGGCGTGCAGTTTCAGGCCGGCACGCCGCCGCGCGTGGTGGCCGGGCGGGGTCTGGGCCTGGCCGGGTGGGCCAGCGGCGCGCTCAGCTATGACAATGCGCCGCTGGCGCTGGTGGCCGAAGACATTGCGCGGCTGACCGGCACCCGGATAACGCTTGCCCCCGGACTGAGCGCACGGCGTTTTTCGGGATCGCTGAGTTTGATCCGCAATGGTGCCGATAAAGACGCCGGCAAAAGCCGCACGGCGCGCGATCTGGCGAAAATTCTTAACCTTCGCTTGGTACCCGAATCGGATGGGGTGATGCTGGTCGGGTAATGCTGGCCCCCGCCGCGCGCAGAGCCGCTTTTCCGGCAGCGTCCCGACGGGACAAATTTTTTGCAAAAGCCCTGGTGGCAACTGCGGCCCGTTCGGGGCGGCGGCGTCATGAAAGGGACGAACCCCGGGCAACCAACGGCGCGGGGCGGGACAAGACGACGAACGTTTGCGGAGGCAGGCATGGCGACAACAGTCAATCTTACGGTCAATGGCACGGCGCGCACGGTCACCGTCGACAGTCTCGATACACCGCTGCTGTGGGTCCTGCGCGATACGCTGGGGCTGACCGGCACCAAATATGGCTGCGGCGTGGAAATCTGCGGCGCCTGCACGGTTATTGCCGATGGGCAAGCGATCAAGACCTGCGACACCAGCGTTGGTGAAATGGCAGGCCGCACGATCATGACAGTCGAAGGGCTGGCCGCGGATGCCGATGGCAAGAAGGCGCAGGCCGCGTGGATTGCCGCACAGGTTCCGCAATGCGGATACTGCCAGTCGGGCTTTCTGATGGCCACCGTTGCGGCGATGAAGGCCGGCCACCACGGCAGCAATATCGCCGGCGAATTGAGCAATGTCTGCCTGTGCGGCACGTATCCGCGCATCGCCAAAGCGATCAGCACCCTTTAAAAAAACCCGAAACTGCGCGATCAGGAGGAGCCTGCCCATGGCCAATACCTCGCAAGTTACCGTCACCCGCCGCGGCTTTGTTGCTGGCGGGGTCGCAGCGACCGCCGGTTCGGCTCTGGTCGTGCCGCTGGTGATGCAATCGGCGGGCACCACGACCGTGCCCTTGTCAGTCCGGCGGCCCGGGCTGCTGCCCGCGCCCGGCACCCCGCTGGGTGCTTATCTGAAGATTGACAGCAACGATATCGTCACCGTGATGATCGGGCCGACCGAAATGGGCCAGGGCATCCTGTCGGGCCTGGCGCAGCTCGCCGCGGCCGAACTGGGGATCGACTGGAAACAGGTCCAGGGCGAACATTCGGTAACGACCGGCGCCAATGCGGCCAGCTTTGTAAACCCGCTGTTCCACGCGCAAGTTACCGGTGGCAGCACGAGCATGCGCGGCTGGTATCTGCCGATGCGTCAGGCCGCTGCCCAGGCGCGCGCGCTGCTGTTGCAGGCAGCTGCCCAACAGTTTGGCGGCAATTGGGCGCTGGCCCCCGGCGGCAAAGTTGTCCACCAGGGCGTCTTTCACACCTTTGGCGAACTGGTCGCGACAGCGGCGACTTTGCCCATGCCCGCGGTGCAGCCGCTGGAAGACCCGCGCGGCTATATCGGCAAGGCCCTGCCGCGGCTGGATATTCCGCCAAAAGTCAACGGCCACGCGGTGTTCGGCATCGATGTTGTGCTGCCCAACATGGTCTATGCCACCACGGTCCATTGCCCGACGCTGGGTGGAACCGTGAAAACCGCCCCCGCCACCGCCAACGGCGCCCAGGTGATCAACCTGACAACCGCCGTGGGGGTTGTCGCGGCCGATACCCATGCCGCCTTCAGCGCGGCGCAGGGTCTGGCCAGCCGCGTGACCTGGACTTTGCCGACCAATCTGGCGCTGCTGGATTCGACCAGCATCTTTGCCGCCGGTGCCGCGCTGCTGACATCGACCACCGTCGCGCCGCAACCCGCCGAAACCGCGGGTGACGCGGCCAAGGCGCTGGCCGCGGCAACGAAAACGATCGATGCCACCTATACCCTGCCCTTTGTCGCGCACACGTATCTGGAAGTGATCAACTGCACGGTCCACCCGATCCATACGGCGGGCGTGCTGACCGCGATGGAACTGTGGGTGCCAACCCAGGCGCAGGCCTTTGTCCTGCCCACGGTGGCCGCGCTGACCGGCCTGCCGATGACCGCGATCACGGTCCACACGCCGTTTATCGGCAGCGGTTTCGGGCGGAAAATCGAACAGGATTACGTGACCGAGGCGGTGAAGATCGCATTGGCGGTGAACAAGCCGGTGAAACTGACGTGGAGCCGCCCGCAGGATTTCGCCAACGACAAGTTCCGCCCTTGCGCGCAGATCCGCGTGCGGCTGGGCGCAGACAGCACCGGCGCCCCCACCGCGCTGGTCTATCGCAATGTCTCGCCATCGATTTCGGGCCAGCGCAATCCCAACAACCCCGAAGATACCGGCGCGGTCGCCGGCGCGGTGGGCATGCCTTATGCCATTGCCAACCGGCAGATCGAATTCGTGCCCAACCCTTGTGCAATCCCGCTCGGCTATTGGCGGTCGGTGGGTGAAAGCTACAACACCTTTGCGGTGGAAAGCGCGATCGACGAATTGGCGCTGGCGCTGAATCAGGACCCGCTGACATTCCGCCGCACGTTCCTGGCGGGCGATCCGCGCGCGCTGGGCGTGGTCAACGCCGTGGCAACGCTCGCCAACTGGGGCAAGCAGGCCGCCGGGCACGCGCAGGGCCTGGCCTTTCTCAAAGGGTTCGGCAGCTATATCGCGGTCGTTGCCGATGTGACGAAATCGGGCACCGGCGGCACTTTGCATGTGTCGAAACTGTCGGTGGCGATTGATTGCGGCGTCGTCGTGAACCCCGATTCCGTGGCCGCGCAATTGGAAGGCGGGCTGATCCACGGGATGGCCGCGACATTGTGGCAGCAGGCGACTTTTGCCAACGGGGTGCCGGCGGTCAGCAATTTCAACCGCTATCGCGTGGCCCGGCTCAGCGATGTTCCGGCCATTGCGACAACCATCGTTTCCAGCACGCAGGCCCCGGGCGGTGTCGGCGAAACCGGCGTGCCCTGCGTGGCACCGGCCATTGCCAATGCCTGGGCCCGCCTGACCGGCGTTCGCCAGCGCAGCCTGCCCTTCTTTCCCGGTTCAACGATGAGCGACGGCTGATCATGCGGTCACCCGGCTGAATGTTGCCAAAGTTGCTTGCCCCGCCCGGGTTGTTTGCCGTGGCTGCGCTTGCCGCGCTGCTTGCGGGGGGGCCGGCGCGTGCCGATGTGTTCGAATTGGGTGCCAATGGCGCCTTCGCCCGGGTCGATCGCCAGGCGCAGGCCCCGGTTGCGGCGGAAACGGCCGTCAGCCTGCGCGCCATGACCGGGCCGGCGCGGGCGCGCACCATTCTGGCGGCGATTTCCGTGCTGGCGCGGCGCAACCGGCTCGATCCGGCGCTGGTCGAGGCCGTGGCCTGGGCGGAATCGCGGCTGCACCCCGATGCCGTTTCGGCCAAGGGCGCGGTGGGGGTGATGCAGCTGATGCCGGCAACGGCCGCGCAGATGGGCATCGATGCGCACGACTGGCGCACCAATGTGGCGGGCGGAGCCGCGCTGCTGGCGCGGTTGCTGCGCCGTTATGACAACGATCTGGTCAAGGCGCTGGCCGCCTATAACGCGGGCACCGCAGCGGTCGATCGCTATCACGGGGTGCCGCCGTGGCGCGAAACGCGCGCCTATGTCGCTGCCATCTTGGACCGGCTGGCGGTTCGTGCCATGCAGGACACCACAAGCGGCCAGAACGGGTAGACAGAACGGGTAGCGGGACATGATGAACAGCAAAAGGATCATGGCACAGATGGCGACGCGGCACGTGCGCGGCGCAAGTGCGGCGGCGGCCGTGTGGCTGGCCGGCCTGCGCCCGGTGCTGGCGCAGGCGCAAGTGGCGGTGCAGGCCAATCCGGCCGGATCGGGCCCGATCAACGCCGCACTCGGCTGGATCGAAGGCACGCTGCTGGGATCGCTGGCGACAACCGCGGCGGTGATCGCGGTGGCGGTGGTCGGGCTGATGATGCTGACCGGGCGGATCGACTGGCGGCGCGGGCTGACGGTGATTCTGGGCGCGTTCATCCTGTTTGGCGCGGCCACGATCGTTGCCGGCATCCGCGGCGTCGCCGCCGGCACGCCATGAGCGCGCTGCCCGCAGACCCCTTGTTCGGTGCGCTGACCCGGCCGCAGATGGTCGCCGGGGTAACCTACAGCTATGCCGTGTTCAATCTGATCGTGACCATCGAGCTGTTCCTGATCAGCCACCGCTTTGCCATTCTGCTGCTCGCGCTGGTGATCCATGCCGCAGGGGTGATGGGCTGCCTGCGCGATCCGCGTATCTTCGATCTTTGGCTGGTGCGCGTAAGTCGTTGCCCCCGCATCAGGAATTTCGGTTTCTGGGCGGCCAATTCCTACATGCCATAGGCCCGCGCCGATGACCGCCACCGCGATCGGCCATGGCTTTGGCACAAGGCTGCGCCCGCGCGAAACGCCGGTGGGCAAACACTTGCCCTATGCCTGGCACTATGACCGCGACACCGTGATCTGCCACGATGGCACGCTGCTGCAAGTGGTCGAAGTGGCAGGGTTCGCCGGTGAAACCGCCGACGATGCCGACATCAACTATCGCAAGCAACTGCGCGAAACGCTGTTGCGCAGCATCGCCGATTCGCGGCTGGGGCTGTATCATCACATCATCCGCCGCCCGGTCGGGGTGGACAGCGCGGGCGGCTTTGCCGATCCGTTCTGCCGTCTGCTCGATGCGCGCTGGCACGATGCGCTGGGCGCGCGCGGCCTGTTCCGCAACAGCCATTTCCTCACCCTGGTGCAGCGCCCCTTGCGCGGCGGGGTGGGCTGGCTGGACCGGCTGTGGCGCGCCAGCCGCGATGCCGATGCGGTGCAACGCGAAGACCTGCGCCGCATGCAGGCCGCGCGCGAGGCGGTGCTGGCCACGCTTGCCCCCTATCGCGCCCGCGCGTTGGGGGTGATTCGCGATGATCAGGGCGAATCATCGGAAATTGCCGCGTTTCTGGCGCTGCTGCTGGGCGGGGATGACCGCCGCGTGGCCACCAGCGCCGACGATCTGGCGATGCATATCCCCGATCGGCGCCTGACATTCGGGCTGGAGGCCATGGAAATCGGCGCGGGCAACGGGCAACCGCGCCATTATGCGGCAATCGTGTCGCTGAAGGATTATCCGGCGCTGTCGGCACCCGGCATGCTCGATGCGGTGACCCGCCTGCCGCACCAGATGGTGCTGAGCGAAAGCTTTTCGTTCATGGACCGCACGGCCGCGCTGGGCCGCATGGGCACCGCGCTGCGCCGGCTGCGCGCCGCCGAAGACGATGCCTGGTCGCTGCGCGATGAACTGGCCGCCGCGCGCGACGATGTCGGCGCGGGGCGTGCGGCATTTGGCGAACACCACCTGACCGTGCTGGTGCGCGCGCCCGATCTGGCCGCGCTCGACAGCGCGGTCGCCGATGTCCAGGCCGCGCTGGGCGAAGCCGGCGGGGTCGGCGTGCGCGAGGATATCAATCTGGAACCCGCGTTCTGGGCGCAGTTTCCCGCCAATTTCACTTATGTTGCGCGAAAGGCGATGATTTCCGCCGCCAATTTTGCCAGCTTTGCCGCGTTCCACGATGCGCCCACCGGATCGGCCGCCGACAACCATTGGGGCCCGGCGCTGGCCGTGCTGGAAACCACCGCCGACACCCCCTATCACCTGAACCTGCACCACGGCGATCTGGGCAATTTCACCGTGATCGGCCCCAGCGGGTCGGGCAAGACCGTGCTGCTGACCTTTCTGATGGCGCAGGCCGAAAAATTCGGCCCGCGCATCGTGTTTTTCGACAAGGATCGCGGCGGCGAGCCGTTCATCCGTGCTGCCGGCGGCCGCTATCACCGGCTCAGCGCCGGGGGCGCGACCGGGTTCAACCCGCTGCTGCTGCCCGATACGCCGGGGCACCGCGCGTTCCTGCGCGAATGGCTGGCGCTGTTGCTGGGCGGGGCCGAATTGCTCGATGTGGAAGAGATCGCGGTGGTGGCCGATGCGATCGATGCCAATTTCGATCAGCCGCCGGCGCTGCGCCGCCTGCGGTTCCTGCGCGAAATGCTGGCCGGGGCGCGAATCCCTCGCGCGGGTGATCTTAGCGCACGGTTGCGCGCCTGGCATGGCGATGGCGAACACGCCTGGCTGTTCGACAATGCCGAAGACAGCCTGGATTTCGCACAGCCGATCGCCGGGTTCGACATGACCGAACTGCTCGACAATCCGGTGCTGCGCACCCCGGTCATGTTCTATTTGTTCCATCGCGTCGAACAAGTGCTGGATGGCAAGCCGACGATGATCGTGATCGACGAAGGCTGGAAAGCGCTCGACGATGACGTGTTTGCCCGGCGGCTGAAGGATTGGCAGAAAACCATCCGCAAACGCAACGGCGTGGTCGGGTTCTGCACGCAAAGCGCGGGCGATGCGCTGGACAGCCGGATTGCCGGGGCGATCATCGAACAGGCCGCCACGCAGTTTTTCCTGCCCAATCCCAAGGCGCGCAGCGAAGATTATATCGGCGGCTTTGGCCTGACCGCGCACGAATTCGCGCTGGTGCGCAGCCTGCCCGATACGGCGCGCTGCCTGCTGGTCAAACGCCCCGATCACAGCGCGGTGGTGCGGCTGGACCTGTCGGGGCTGGAGGATCTGATTCCCGTGCTGTCGGGCACCGAACGGTCGGTGCGCCTGCTCGATGAATTGCGCGAAACGCATGGCGATGATCCGCATGACTGGCTGGCGCCGTTCATCGATGCCGTGCGGGGCAAGGCCCAAAGTGCAGGCCGGAGTGCAGGCCGATGATGACCTGCCCCGGCCCTGCCGACAGCCTGGGCGCCGTGCGCGGCGTGCTCGGCTCGGTCGATTGCCAGGTGGAAGGCTATGCCCGCGCCGCCTATCTGGCACTGTCGGGCCCCCAATCGTTCTTTCCCGCCGCGCTGACCAGCCTGCTGGTGATCTATGTCGCGCTGATCGGGTTTCGCATGATGTTCGGCATCGGCCAGGTGCGCGTGGCCGATGCGCCGATGATCGCGCTGAAAATCGGCATCGTGCTGAGCCTGGTGTTCAACTGGTCGCTGTTTGAAACGCTGGTGTTCAATCTGGCCACCGACGCGCCCTATGAAGTGGCGCAAGTGGTTGCCCAGCCGCTGCGCACCGGCGGATCGACGCTGGCGGCCGACCCGTTGACCGGGCTGCAGGCGCTCTATGACGAAATCGGCACCGATGCCGAAGATCTGGGGCACAAGGCCGGGCCCAATCCGGTGCTGCTGCAAGGGGGTGAGGCGCTGGCTTCGCAAAAGCTGTGGACCGCGCAGGCGACCTTGTTTCTGAGCACCGCGGGCGTGCTCGCCATGGCGATGATCGCGGTGGGCATCCTTACGGCGCTGGGGCCGGTGTTCATCGCGGCGGCGCTGCTGGGCGAAACCGCGGGGCTGTTCTGGGGATGGCTGCGCGCGCTGGTCGGCGTGGCGCTGGTGCCGATGCTGTGCTGGACAACCACGCTGATCCTGCTGGCCACGGCCGAACCCTGGGCGCTCGATCTCGCCAACGGGCGCAGCGGGGGGCATATCCGGCTGGCGACGGTCGACACGCTGAGCCTGATCATTTTCGTGTTTGCCGCCGCGCAGGCCGCGCTGACCGCGGCGTGCCTGGCGATTGCCGGCGGGCTGGGCCTGGCCCGGCGCACATCGGCCGCGCGCGACCGAAGCACAGCGCCCGCAGCCGCCCCGACAATCGACCCGGGGCCGATGTCCCGTGCCGAGCGGCTGGCGCTGACCATCGGCGCACCCGGCGCCGCGCGGCGCCGCGGGGCCGAAGCGGCCAGCCTGCGCATCGATGCGGGCACCGGCGCAGCGAGCGCGGCCGGCACAACCACGGGCGCAGGGCGTGGTGGCCCGGCTGAGGGCGGCGGCGGCGGCCCGCTGGCAGGCGATGCCTATTGGCGCAACGCCCATTTGCGCAGCGGCAGCAGCGCGACCGCGCGCAAGACAAGGAGGCGATCATGAGGTCCTGGCATGCGCTGGCGGCCGCCGCCGCGCTGATCCTGTCCTGGTCACCGGCAGGCGCGGCCGACGTTGCACCGGGCGCTCCGGCAGGCCTGCCGGCCATCGATCCGCGCGTGCGCGTGATCGACTATGCGCCCGATACGATCGTGCCGCTGGACACCACCCCCGGCTTTGCCGTGACGATCGATTTCGGCGATGAGGAAAAGATCGAAACGGTTTCGATCGGAGACAGCAGCGAGTGGCAGATTTCGCCCAACCGGCGCGCCAATCTGCTGTTTGTAAAGCCGATGGCCGCGCCGCTGGCCACCAACATGACCGTGGTCACCTCGATGCGCGTCTATTACTTCGCGCTGACGGCCAGCGCGCGACGGCGGGCTGGCCATACCGGCCCAACGCATACCGGCCCAATCCATTCTGGCCCAATCCATTCTGGCCCAATGCATACTGGCCCCATGCATTCTGGCCCGCTGCAATCCGGTGCTGCGCCCGCCGGGCAGATCTTTGCATTGCATTTCGCGCATGCCGCCCCGGCAACCGTGGCCGCGCTGGCCGATCCCGTGCCGGCCGATGCGCCCGCGGCGGCGCCTTCTGCCACCCAACCGCACGTGGCCAATGCCGCCTACAGCTATGAAGGATCGCGTGAGGCGCTGCCGCTGCGCGTGTTTGACGATGGCACGTCGACCTGGTTCCGCTTTGCCGAAACGATGGACCTGCCCGCGATTTTCGCGCGTGAGCCAGACGGGTCGCTGGCCGTGGCGAACATTGCCAACCGCGATGGCTATGTGGTGATCGACCGCATCGCGGCCAGCTTTGAATTGCGGCGTGGCAAGGCGGTAACGCGCGTGTTCAACGATGCCTTTCGCCCCGAAGCGGCGGCGGGATCGCAATTGCCCCTGCACGATACGCGCCATCGCAGGGCCAAATCGCCTCCGATCGCCGCAGTGAATCCAGAGGTGAAGCCATGACCGATCCGGTGCGCCCAAAGCCGGACTTTTCGACCCCGGACGCTTCGCCGTTCGTCGGGCCACAGGCCTGGCCGCCTTCGCTGGTCGCGCGCAAGCCGTCGCTGGTGCTGCCGGTGATGGGGGGGCTGGCGATTGTCGTGCTGGCCCTGCTGGTTTTTCTGGGGCTGAACGGGCAGCACCGCAGCGGCGATGCCGCCCCTGCCATCGGCACGGCCACCGGCCCGGCGATGCTGGCCCCCGGCGCCGCTGCGGGCGCGCCATCACCCATGGCCGGTGCAGCCACCGCGCCGGGCACGGCCCCCACGGTGATGATGCCCGGCCTGGGCGCAGACGGCACGGGAACGCCGGGTGCAGGACCGGGGCTGGCGCGCGTGGCACCTTCCGACACCGCAGCGATTGATCAGGCGGGTCTTTCCCCGGCCGGGGCGGCCCTGCCCGGCACCGTACAGGCCACCACCTCGCAACGGTTCCACGGCCCGCTGGTGGTCGTCGATACCGGCGGTGGCGGACAGGCAGGTGGCGGGCAGGCAGGTGGCGGGCAGGCAGGTGGCAGCCAGCCTGGCGCCGGGGCCGCGCTGGCGATAGGCGGCACGGGCGGCGGCTCGGGCCAGGCAGCATCGGGCGCAAGCAGCCCGATCGGCAATGGCGGCGAAGGCGCCAATGGCGGCGGGCTGTCGGCGCAACTGGGCGGCGGCACCGGATCGATCGCGCCGACACGGCTGGCCGATACCGCGCGGATCGCGCCGCAGGGCACGATCATTCCCGCCGTGCTGGAAACCGGCATCAATTCCGATCTGCCCGGGTTTGTCCGCGCCATCGTCGGGCGCGATGTGCGCGGGTATGATGGCACCACCGTGCTGATCCCGCGCGGCGCGCGGCTGATCGGCCAATATCGCAATGCCGTGGCCGTGGGCCAGTCACGCGCCTTTGTGGTGTGGTCGCGCCTGATCACCCCGGCCGGGCTGTCGCTCGATATCCAGTCACCCGGCACTGACAACACCGGGCGCAGCGGCATTGCCGGGGAAACGCATTCGCATTTCTTTCGCCGGTTCGGCAATGCGATCCTGCTGTCGGTGCTCAATGCCGGGTTGCAGGCCGGGGCCAACAGCGTGGCATCGCCCGGCACGGCCATCGTGATCGGATCACAGGCCCAGGCCAGCAATGTCGCATCGATGGCGCTGCAAAAGGAAATCGACATTCCCCCCACCGTGATCGTCAACCCGGGCACACCGATCCGCGTGTTCGTGGCGCGCGATCTGGACTTTACCGGGGTGGCAGAAAAGCCTGCCGCGCCTGCAAGGCCCAACCCGCCCGCAAGGCACTAGTATGGATGGGGTCTATCTCAGCGCCTATCTTCAGGTCTTGCGTCCGTTTCTCGACACGCCCGGCATTACCGATGTGTGGATCAACCGCCCGGGCGAAGTCTGGCTGGAATCGCGCGATGGCCCGATCACCCGCGTGGCCGCGCCCGATCTGACCGCCAGCCTGCTCGACCGGCTGGCGCGGCAGATCGCCGCGGCCAGCCACCAGGCGTTCAATCGCCAGCAGCCGCTGGTTTCGGCCAGCCTGGATGATGGCACGCGGGTGCAGATCATCGGAGAGCCGGTGGTGCGCGCAGGTCCCGTGCTTGCCATCCGCCGCCACGGCATGTCGGACCGGTCGCTTGACGAGCTGGAAAGCGCGGGGCTGTTTGCCCTGACGCGCCAGGCGGGGGCGCAGGCTGCCGATCGCGACCTCGCCACGCTGCTGGATCGCGGCGATCACGCCGCATTCCTGCGTGCCGCGGTGGCCGCGCGCAAGACGATCGTGCTGGCAGGCGGCACATCGTCGGGCAAGACCACGCTGATGAATGCGCTGATCAAGGCAATCGGCCCGGACGAACGGCTGGTGACAATCGAAGATGCCCCGGAATTGCAGATCGATCACGGCAATGTCGTGGCGATGATCGCCACGCGCGGCGATGGCGGTGAAGGGCGCGTGGAAACCGAAGACTTGTTGCAGGCTGCGCTGCGCCTGCGGCCCGATCGCATCCTGTTGGGCGAATTGCGCGGGGCCGAAGCCTTCAGCTTTCTGCGCGCAGTCAATTCGGGCCACCCCGGATCGATCACCACGGTTCATGCTGATTCGCCACAGGGCGCGCTCGACCAGATCGCGCTGCTGGCACTCACCGCCAATGGCGCGGTCGGCTGGGATGCGATTCGCGCCTATATCCGCCAGGTGGTTGATGTGGTGGTACAATTGCGCCGCGTCGACGGCGTGCGCCGCGTAACCGAGATTGCCTGGCTGTCAGGACCAAAGTCGCCTGGACTGGAATTGGTCGCGCCGGGGGCCTGAAAATGGTCCGTATTGCCAGAAAACTGCGGTTCCCGCCCCGCCTGTCTCCCCGCGATTAACCGAAGTTTCAGACCTGTTTCTTAAACGTGACCCCCGGGAACACTGACCGTCACTGCAAAAAGGGGACTTTGCATGAATCTGATCAATCGCATCCTGAAGGATGAAGCCGGCGCCACCGCCATCGAATATGGCCTGATGGCCGCGCTGATCAGCGTTGCCGCGATCACCGCGATGGGCGCCCTGGGCAATTCGCTGGGCAACACATTCAACTACGTTTCGGGCCAGATGACCAACGCGCAGAGTGGCAAGCTCTGATCAACGCGTAGCAGGTGATGGTCAGGAAACCGGTTCGGCAATAAACCGCCAAAGAAACCGCATCGGCAAACGGGCGGGTCGCATTTCGAAGGGGGGCAGGGAAACCTGCCCCCCTTTTCGTTGCGTGCGGTGCACGCCGGCACCAGTTGCTGCAGCGCCCTTGCATGAATTGTTTCAGTCAAGAATCCGGGGCTGATTCGGAGCAAAAGAATTTCTGCAGCGCGCCCGGCAACAAAATCACGATTCCGTCCTGCAATGGGACGATATAGGCCCAAAACCCGATTTTCCCGGTGGATATACGATTTTCACCCCCGGAACCCCTGCAAAAAAACGATCCGGGAGGCGGCGGCTTTAACCACTGCTTTACGCCCTGTGGGTAGAAACGGTCTTGCCACTCCGGGGACAACGAGCGGCATCTTAAAAGGGGAATTTACCATGAAGCTGATCAACAAGATCCTGAAGGATGAAGCTGGCGCCACCGCGATCGAATACGGTCTGATCGCTGCTCTGATCGCCGTCGCCGCGATCACCGCGATGGGTGCGCTGGGCAACTCGCTCTCGAACACCTTCAACTACGTCTCGGGTCAGATGACCAACGCTCAGAGCGGCAAGCTCTAAGTCGTAAGTCGAGACTGCGACGTTTGAGGGGGGCAGGGAAACCTGCCCCCCTTTTCGTATCCGCGAATACCGTAATACCGCGCTATTTCTGGCACTTCGCGCAGAAAAAGCTCGATCGCCCGCCCTGGACCAGGCGCTCGACGCGCCCGCCGCAGGCGCAGGGATCGCCCTGGCGGCCATAGACCCGCCAATCTTTCGCGAAATAGCCCAGCTCGCCATCGGGCCGCGCATAATCGCGCAAGGTCGATCCGCCCGCGGCAATCGCCTCGTTCAGCACCGCACGGATTTCGGGAACCAGCCGCATCAGCGCCGCGCGTGCCACTTTGCCCGATTCGCGCGCCGGATGGATGCGCGCGCGATGCAGCGCCTCGCAAACATAGATATTGCCAAGCCCGGCCACGATTCGCTGATCGAGCAGCAACAGCTTTACCGCAGCGCTGCGCCCTTCGAACGCGCGCGCCAGATGGCCCACCGTCAGATCGGGGCCCAGCGGTTCGGGCCCCAGCGCGGCAAACGGCGCAAACGTGCCCAGCGCGGCCGTATCGACCAGATCGACCGAGCCGAATCGGCGCGCATCATTCAGCACCAGCACGTGCCCGCGCCCGGTTTCCAGCCGCAGGTGATCATGCCTGTCGGGCGCGGCGGGATCGATTCGCCAGCGCCCCGACATGCCCAGGTGAAACACCATGGTCTGGCCCCGGTCGGTCTGGATCAGCCCGTATTTCGCCCGCCGCCCCAGCGCCACGACGCGCGCGCCGGTCAGCGCCTGGACCAGATCGACCGGAAACGGGCGCCGCAGATCGGGCCGGTTTACCGCCACGCGCACCAGCCGATCCCCTGCCAGCACCGTGGCCAGGCCGCGCACCGTGGTTTCGACTTCGGGCAATTCGGGCATGGGCGGGTGATCTCTGGTGCGCACAAAGGAGCAAACTGCCCTATCAGGCTTTGCCCGGCGGGCAATTGTCATTAGAGGATCGGGCATGACCACCAGCGACGCCCCCAGCCAAACCGCCTCTTTCGGGTATGAGGACATTCCGGCCGAAGAAAAGGTGGCCCGGGTGGGCGCGATCTTTTCCAATGTGGCGCGCAAATACGATGTGATGAACGATGCCATGTCGGCGGGCATGCACCGCCTGTGGAAAGACCGCTTTGTTGCTTGCGTGCGCCCCCGCAGCGGAGAGGCGATCCTCGACATGGCCGGCGGCACGGGCGACATTGCGTTTCGCATGGCGCCCAGCGGGGCGGAAATCACCGTTGCCGATATCAACCAGGATATGCTCGATGTGGGCATCGAACGCGCGGAAAAGCGCGGGATAGAGGGCCTGTCATGGTCGTGCCAGAATGCCGAAACGCTGGATTTCGCCACGCGCAGTTTTGATGCCTACACGATCGCGTTCGGCATCCGCAATGTCACCCACATCGACCGCGCGCTGGCCGAGGCGCATCGCGTGCTGAAATTCGGCGGGCGGTTTTTCTGCCTGGAATTTTCCACCACGCAATGGCCCGGCTTTGCCCAGGTCTATGATCTCTATTCGCACCATGTCGTGCCGCAGATCGGCAAGATGATCGCCGATGATGCGGATTCGTACCGGTATCTGATCGAATCGATCCGCCGCTTTCCGACCATGCCCGCCTTTGCCGGGATGATTCGCGACGCCGGGTTTGCCCGGGTGAAAGTGGAACCGATTCTGGGCGGGCTGGTCGCAATCCATTCCGGCTGGAAAGTCTGAAGGCTTTTCAAACCGTGGCCCTGTCCGATTTTGTCCATATCCGCCGCCTGCTTGGCTGGGGCCGGGTGCTTGCACGCCACGGTGCGCTGCGCGGCATCGAGCGCGATGCCAACACCCCGTCGGCGGTGCGACGCCTGTGCCGGATTGCGCGGTTCGGCGCGATCCAGCCCGCCGTGCCCGATTATTCGGCGGCGTTTTGCGCCATCGGCCCGGCCGCGATCAAGCTGGGCCAGACTTTGGCCACGCGCCCCGATCTGGTGGGCGAAGATGCGGCGCACAATCTGCTGGCGCTGCAGGATCAGCTGCCCCCGGTGCCGTTTGCGGACATCCGGCGCGAGATCGAGGCCAGTTTCGAACGCCCGATCGAGGCGCTGTTCGCCACGTTTGACCCGGTGCCGGTGGGCACCGCCTCAATCGCGCAAGTCCACCGCGCCACCACCACCGATGGCCGCGCGGTCGCGGTGAAAGTGCTGCGCCCCGGCGTGCGCGAAAAGCTTGGTCGCGACATCGCGACGTATGAATGGGCCGCCGCCCATCTTGAAGCGCTGGGGGGTGAGGCGCAGCGGCTGCGCCCGCGGCTGATCATTGCCAATTTCCGCCGCTGGACCATGCGCGAGCTTGATCTCCGGCGCGAAGCGGCCTCTGCCTCGGAATTGGCCGACCTGATGCGCGCCTTTCCCGGCTATCGCGTGCCCGCGATCGATTGGGACCGCACCAATGGCCGGGTGATGACGCTCGACTGGATCGACGGGATCAAGATCAGCGATGTCGCGCGGATCGATGCCGCCGGGCATGACCGCAAGGATCTGGCCAGGCGGCTGGTGCTGGCGTTTCTGACCCAGGCGATCAGCGGCGGCTATTTCCATGCCGACATGCACCAGGGCAATCTGTTCGTGGATGGCGACGGCACGATCGTGGCGATCGATTTCGGCATCATGGGGCGGATCGACCGGCGCGCGCGGCAATGGCTCGCCGAAATCCTTTATGGCCTGACCACCGGGAATTATCGCCGCGTCGCCGAAATCCATTTCGAGGCGCAATATGTGCCCAGTTATCATTCGGTTGATGAATTCGCCACGGCCCTGCGCGCCGTGGGCGAACCGATGCGCGGCAAACCGGTGAGCGAGCTTTCGGTGGGGCAGATGCTCGACGGGCTGTTTGCCATCACCCGCGATTTTGACATGCAGACCCAGCCCCACTTGCTGCTGCTGCAAAAAACCATGGTCATGGTCGAAGGCATCGCCACCCAGCTCGATCCCGAAATCAACATGTGGGAAACCGCCGCGCCCTTCGTGCAGAACTGGATCCGCGACGAACTGGGGCCCGAGTCGGCGATTGCCGACCGCCTGCGCGAAGATGGCGCCACGCTGCTGCGGCTGCCCGATCTGATTCGCCGCATCGAGGACCGGTTTCCGGCCAAAGGCGGCGCGCCCGAGGCGCCGCCGCTGCCCGATATTGCGCTGATGTGGGATCGCAAGCCGGCCACGGGCGGGTCGGGCCGCGCCGGATCGATATTGACCCATCTGCTCGCCGCGGGCGCGGGTGCGGGCATCCTGTTGCTGGGGCTGGTTTCCGGCTGGTGGGGCTGAGATGGGTGGGCCTGAAATGGTTGGACCTGTTCTGCGTATGCCCAAACGGCATTTCAATGTGCTCGATCTGTCGCGTCTGCTCGCGGCCTGCGCGGTGCTGTTCTGGCACTATCAGCATTTCTTTGTGCCGCCGGTCGATTTCGAATTCCACGTGCGGCGATCGATTTCGCCGTTCTATCACCAGATCGCCTGGCTTTATGATTATGGCCATGTCGCGGTGGAATATTTCTGGGCGGTATCGGGGTTTGTCTTTGCCCATGTCTATCTCGCCGATGCCGGCGGGCGCGGGCGGTTCTGGCTGGCGCGGCTGGCGCGGCTGTGGCCGCTGCACCTGATCACGCTGATCGCGGTGGCGGTGTTGCAGGCGTGGTACACCGCGGTTAACGGCACCGCCTTCATCTATCACCACCAGACCGCGTGGCATTTCCTGCTCAATCTGGCGATGGCGCAAACCTGGGGGTGGCAGGTCAACCAGTCGTACAACGGTCCGACCTGGTCGTTGTCGACCGAAATCGTGGCCTATGCCGCGTTCTGGGTGATGTTGCCCGCGCTGCGCCGCACCCCGCTGGCGCTGTCGTTGCCGGTGGCGCTGGTGCTGTTTGCGGTGATTTTTGCCAATATCCTGCCGCCTGATCAGCCGGCCGAGGCGCTGGCGGCAAAGCTGTCCACCGTGGTCAATTGCGTGGCCTATTTCTTTGGCGGTGCGGCGGTCTATGGCGCGGCGCTGCGCGGCTGGCTGACGGCCGGGCGGCTGGCGCTGATCGCGCCGGCGCTGGCGCTGGCCGGATGGGCCCTGTCGGGGATGAAACTGCACGGCCATGATGCCGCAATTCTGGCTGGCACTTTTGCCGTGTTGAGCGGGGCGCTCGCGATCGATCTGGCCGATCGATCCGGTGCCCTTCGGCTGGGCAAAGTGCTGGGCGATGCGTCCTATGGCATCTATTTGTGGCATTTCCCGTTGCAGCTCGCGATGGTGCTGCTGGTCGATGCCACGCTGGGCACGCGCATGGTGTTTCGCCAGCCGGTGTTTCTGATCATGTTCGTGGTCGGCGCGATTATCGCCGGATTTGCCTCGCACCGCTGGATCGAACGCCCGGCGCAGCGCGCGGTGATGCGGTGGGCCGAACGGTTTCGCGCGGACCGGCCCGCAACATTGCCATTATAACTGGATCAGGCAGCGATTTCGGCAATCCGGTGGTGCGGCAGATAGCGCCAGCCGGCGATCAGCAGCACAACCTCCAGCGCTTCGACCGCCATCGGCATCGGCCAGCCCGGATAGGGACCGGTCACCAGCAGATCGATCGCCCGCCCGGTCAGCGTGACGGCAAACAGCAGCAGCGGCACCAGCATCAGATCGGCATTGCGGCGCCAGGCGCCCCACAGCATGGCAAAGCCCGCCACCCCGAAAAACGACGTGAAATCGCCGCGAATGGTTGAAATGCCGGCATGGCCGATGGCCTGCACACCCAGCCCCGGCGCAACGTCCATCGGGTGAATCAGGAAAGACCCCGCCATGAACAGGTCGAACAGGCCGATCAGAAAGATCAGCGCGGTCAGGACAAGACGCATCGGCAGGGGTTCCTTTTGGCCATTGTGCGGCCAAACGGCCGATCATGGTCCAAAAGGATTGCGCCAGCCGCCGGGCCAATGCAAGAAGCAGCCGCAATGAAAATCCTGTTGGTCATTGGCGGTGGCATAGCCGCCTACAAGGCGGCAGAACTCGTGCGCCTGATCCGCCGCGAGGGCGGCAGCGTGACGTGCGTGCTGACCGAAGGGGGTGCGCACTTTGTCACCCCGCTGACTTTGGCCGCACTCAGCGAAAACCCCGTGCACACCACGCTGTGGGATCTGAAGAACGAAGTGGAAATGGGCCATATCCGCCTGTCGCGTGAAGCGGATCTGGTGGTGGTGTGCCCGGCAACCGCCGATCTGATGGCGCGCATGGCGGCGGGCATGGCCAATGATCTGGCAACGACCCTGCTGCTCGCCACCGACAAGCCGGTCATGGCCGTGCCGGCGATGAATGTGCGAATGTGGCAGCACGCGGCCACCGTGGCCAATGTGGCCACGCTGCGCGCGCGCGGGGTCACGGTGATGGACCCCGATGAAGGCGCCATGGCCTGCGGCGAATTCGGGCCCGGCCGCCTGCCCGAACCGGATGCGATCATGGCCGCGATCACGCAACACCTGGTGCCGCGTCTGCGCCCGCTGACCGGCCGCCACGTGCTGATCACCGCCGGGCCAACGCATGAACCGATTGATCCGGTGCGCTATATCGCCAACCGGTCGAGCGGGCGGCAGGGGTTTGCCCTGGCTGCGGCCGCGGCCGAGGCGGGCGCCACCGTCACGCTGGTGGCGGGGCCGGTTTCGTTGCCAACCCCGCCCGGGGTGCAGCGGATCGATGTGCAAACCGCGCGCGAAATGGCCGCGGCGGTCACGGCCGCGCTGCCCTGCGATGTGGCGATCATGGTGGCCGCAGTGGCCGATTGGCGCGCCGCCGATGCCGCCACCCAGAAACGCAAAAAGGACGGCAGCGGGCACATCGCGCCGTTGGACCTCATCGAAAATCCCGACATCCTCGCCGGCCTGAGCCATGGCACGGCGCGCCCGCGCCTGCTGATCGGCTTTGCCGCCGAAACCGAGCAGGTGATCGACCATGCCCGCGCCAAACTGGCGCGCAAAGGCGCCGACTGGATCATCGCCAACGACGTTTCGGGCGATGTGATGGGCGGGGCGGACAACACCGTGCACATTATCCGCGCCGATGGCGTGGAAAGCCTGCCACGCATGGCCAAGGCCGAAGTGGCGCGCGCAATCATTGCAAAGGTGGCCGATGCATTCTGCTGATCCCGTTCCCGTTCGCGTGCGCCGGCTGGCACACAATGCCGATCTGCCGCTGCCCGCCTATGCCACCACGGGTGCGGCCGGAATGGACGTGGTTGCCGCCGAAGATGTGGCGATTGCGCCAGGCGCGCGCCATGCCGTGGCCACCGGCCTTGCCATGGCGATCCCGCCCGGGTTTGAAATCCAGGTGCGGCCGCGTTCGGGGCTGGCGCTGAAACACGGGGTGACGGTGCCCAATACCCCGGGCACGATCGACAGCGATTATCGCGGCGAACTGAAAGTGATCCTGATCAACCACGGCGATTCGACATTCGTGGTGCAGCGCGGGGACCGCGTGGCGCAACTGGTGCTGGCCCCGGTGACCCAGGCGACCTGGCTGGAATCCGACGAACTGGATTCCACCGCGCGCGGCGCCGGCGGGTTTGGTTCGACAGGCATCTGACCAGATCCTCCCCGGACCGGGGAGGGGGACCGGCGAAGCCGGTGGAGGGGTCAGGCCGTTGCAGACCAGCCCGCGCGGCGCTTGAGCGTCACGTTGTGCGAAGAGTTACACGCATGGCACAACCGTATTATCCGCCAGATTGCGCGATCCAATGGTCGTTCATCCAGTCAGCATAGCCGAGCAACTCCCCCTCCTTGCGCTCGTGCGCCAGCGACCATTGCGGGCTCGAATGCAATTCGATCATGGCCGCAATGCGCCAGACTTCCGCGGGCAAGGCGAACAGGATGGTATGCAGGGCAAAAGTCCGGTCGCTGGTCGGCTCGGCAAAATGATCGGTCCTGACCAGAGTGCCATTGGCGACGTGGCGGTCAAACAACCGCAGATACCGGATAACAACTGCGGGAAACTGGTCCCTGGCATCACAAAATCGGGCAAGGGGCTTTGTGCCGGCAAGCATCATGCCGAGTTCGCGATTGGTGTGGAGCGGATAGGGCAGCCTTGCGGCGATTGGAATCGGCATGCGGGTGCCCCTGAAGCCGGCCGAGGTTGCGCTGTGTGGGGCACAGCATCAGGCCGCGCCCCACACAAGGTGTTGTGCAATTGCGATGCGCCTCCACCGCCCTTCGGGCGGTCCCCGGCCCCGGCGCGGGGAGGATCTGAGCGCGGCTTATTTCTTCTTTTCGGGCGGGATCGAGATGCGCACGGTTTCGCCGCTGTGGCCGGGGAAGCCGGTGAACAGCGATTCGATCAGATTGGGCACCAGATAGGGCAGGCGGTTGGATGGCGAAACCGCTTCGGCCTTGCCTTCGAACAGGCGCTGGCCATCGTTGCGGCGCCTGATCCGCACTTCCACGCCGCTGGTATAGACGGTGGTCACGCTGACATCGTCAAACCACGGGTTGTACATGCCATAACCCCAGCCGCGGTGGCCATAGAACCCGCCATAGCCGCCGCGAAAACCGCCGTAATAGCCGCGCCACGGCCCCCAATAGGGATCGGGGCCATAAATGCTGACTTTGTCGCGGCCTTTGTCCACGCCATAATCGAATTCGACCACCAGGTCCGCTGTGGCCGGATCGCCCGCAACATAGCCGACCTTGCGCAGTTGTTCGGCCACCAGCCCGGCATATTGCGAAAATTCCAGGCCGCCGGCATTGCGCGCGTCTTCGGCAACCACGGCAAAAGTCTGGCCGGCGGGCGCAGGCAGATCGTGCTGAAACCGCGAGACGCTGGCATTGAAGTTTTCGGCACAGCCGCCCAGGCCCATGGCCATCGTGGCGGCCAGCGCCAGCGGCAGCGTCAGCCGCGCAATCCGCCGCAGGGCCGAAATGGCCGGGGCCTGGTCGGAAATACAAGTCTGCTTCGTAAGCATTGCATCAAACTCCCTGTCGGACCGGCGCCCCTGCCGAACCGGAACCTACCCTGCAAACCCGCCTGTGCGCACGCGAGTATCCGGCGATCAGGCTGAATACGGCTTGAACGCAGGCGAGGCCAGCGCCCCTTCGCGTTCAGGCCCACCCTGTCCAAAAGGACATGTGCCCGTTTGCCCGGCGCCTGACCAGCCCCTTGCGGTTATCCCGTCACCAGCCCCAGTGCGGCATATGTCGCATCGAGCGTGGGGCGCGCCAGCGTGCGGGCACGCGCGGCGCCCTGGGCCAGAATCGCATCGAGCGCAGTGCGATCGGCGCGCAGATCACGGAACCGCGCGGCAATCGGTGCCAGCCGGTCAACCAGCAGATCGCCCAGCGCAGGCTTGAACCGGCCAAACCCCTGCCCGCCGAATTCGGCCAGCACGGTGGCCACATCGCACCCGGCCATCACCGCATAGATCGCCACCAGATTGCGCGCTTCGGCCCGGCCCTCCAGCCCGGCGGCTTCGCCCGGCAGCGGTTCGGGATCGGTCCTGGCCTTTTTCACTTTCTGCATGATCGTGTCGGCATCGTCGGTCAGGTTGATGCGGCTCATGTCCGATGGGTCGGACTTGCTCATCTTGGCCGCGCCATCGCGCAACGACATGATCCGCGCCGCCTCGGGCGGGATGATCGGCGCCGGCAGGGTAAACACCGGCGCGTCTTCGCTGGCAAAATCGTTGTTGAATTTCTGGGCAATATCGCGCGCCAGTTCCAGATGCTGCTTCTGGTCTTCGCCCACCGGCACGTGGGTCGCCTGATAGAGCAGGACGTCGGCGGCCTGGAGCACCGGATAGGAATAGAGCGCAACGGAAGCACCCTCGCGGTTCTTGCCCGCCTTGTCCTTCCATTGCGTCATGCGGCCCAGCCAGCCCATCCGCGCGGTGCCGCACAGCAGCCATTGCAATTCGGCATGGGCGGGCACTTGTGCCTGGTTGAACAGCACCGACCGCTGCGGATCGATTCCGCAGGCGACCAGCGCGGCGACCATTTCGCGCGTGTTCGCGGCCAGGTCGGCCGGCACATGGGGCATCGAAATGGCGTGGAGATCGGCCAGGAAATACAGGCAGGTCGCGCCTTTGGCGGTCCATTCATCCTGCATCGCCACCCAGTTCCGGATCGCCCCGAGATAATTGCCAAGGTGCAGATTGCCGGTGGGCTGAATGCCGGAAACGATACGCATGGAACAGAAGGACCTTGTGCCTATGATGCGCGGCGGCGCCGCAAAAGAAGGGCGATATCGTCGCGCGAAAACGCGCCGAGCACCACCGTGGCAAGGGCATAGACCAGCATGCCCGCCGAAACCAGCGCAGCCAGCGCGCCAAACCGCACCGGCCACGACCCCTGGACATAGGGCGTGATCAGCATCTGCCCGCGCCACAGCGCCGCGCCCATCACCAGCGCGGCCAACAGCAGGCGCGGCGCGCGCCGCCGCAGCCGCCGGTCGGCCATGAAGTGCCCGCGCCGCTCCAGCTCGCGATAGAGCATCCACACATTGACCGATGACGCGATCGCCGTGGCCAGCGGCGGGCCGACATGCTGCAACGGCACGATCAGCATCAGGTTGCCCACCAGATTGACCGCCATCGAAATCACCGCAAAGCGCACCGGGGTGCGTGTATCCTGCCGCGCGTAAAACCCGGGCGTCAGCACTTTGACCAGGATGTAGCTCGGCAGCCCGATCGAAAACGCGGCAAGCGCCTGCGCGGTGTAATGCGTTGCGGCGGGGGTATAGCGGCCATAGCCGAACAACGCCGCCGCAATCGGATCACCGCAGACCACCAGCGCGACCGTCGCCGGCAGGGTGAGCAGCAGCGCCAGCTCCATCCCGCGGTTTTGCGTATCGAGCGCGGCAAGATCGTCCCCCGCGCCCAACTGGCGCGAAATCGTCGGCAGCAGCACGGTGCCAAGGCCAATGCCGATCAACCCCAGCGGCAACTGGTTCAGCCGGTCGGCAATGTAGATATAGGTAACCGACCCATGGCTGAGCAGCGAGGCGGCAAGCGCGGTGGAAATCACCAGGTTGATCTGCGCCGCGCCAGCGCCGGCCGCCGCGGGCAGGATCAGCGTCATCAGGCGCTTCACTTCGGGTGTCAGCCGCGGCAGGCGCAGCCGCAGGCTGACCCCGTTGCGCCAGCAGGCCCAGCCCAGCCAGGCCAGCTGCAACACGCCGGAAACCGACACCGCAATCGCCTGATTGCGCGCGGTGGCCAGCGGATCGGCGTTGTGAAACACCAGCAGCGCGGTGATCAGCGTAAGATTGAGCAGAATCGGCGCCGCAGCGTTGACCCAGAATTTCTGCAGCGAATTCAATATCCCGCCAAACAGCGACACCAGGCTGATCAGCATGAGATAGGGAATGGTGTAGCGCGAACAGGTGACGGCAAAGGCGAATTCGCCCGGGGTGACGCCATGAAACTTGCCCGACAGCACCAGCGTTACCGGCCAGGCAAACAGTTCCAGCAGCACGGTCAGCGCAATCAGCACCGGCAGCAACACCGCCAGCGCCTGTTCGGCAAAGACCAGTCCGTCGGCCAGGCCCCGGCCATCCGGATCGGACACTTTGCGATTGAACATCGGGATGAAGGCCGAGGCAAAGGCGCCTTCGGCAAACAGCGCGCGAAACAGGTTAGGCAGCCGGAACGCGACAAGAAACGCATCGGAGGCAAAACTGGCCCCGACATAGCGCGCAAACAGGCTGTCGCGCACCAGGCCGAGCACGCGGCTGATCAGAGTCAGGCCGCCGATCGTTCCTGTTGCCTTCAGCAGGTTCATGGCGCCGGAATCATGATTTCGGGTGTCATGAATTCAGGTGGGTGGTGTGGGCCGGACAACCGGGCCCGGTCGCGTGCGGCGTACCGGGCCCGGCAGCACGATCAGGCTTCGCCCATCGGGTTGGCGACTGCGGCCGCGGCGGCTTCGGCCTGCTGCTGCTGCAACTGCGCAAAGTACAGCCCGTTGAAATCGATCGGTTCGAGCATCAGCGGCGGATAGCCGGCATCGCGCACGGCATCGGCCATGATGCGGCGGGCAAACGGAAACAGCAGGCGCGGCGCCTCGGCAAACAGGAACGGATGCGCCTGGTCATCGGGAATGTTGCGCATCGCGATCAGCCCGCCAAACGCCATTTCGACCAGATAGGCGAGGCCCTGCGACGTCTTCGACGTGGCCTTGATCTTCAGTTCGACCTCGTGAAGTTCGGGTGCGAACGTGCGGGCAGCGATATTGAATTCCACCTGCAGCTCGGGTGTTTCGGTCCATTGAAAGCTGTCGGGCGCATTGGGGTTTTCGACCGACAGGTCCTTCACATATTGCGAAACGAACCCGATCGCCGGGCTGGTATCTTCGCCATTCACGGCGGGCCCGTCGTTCTGCGGATCGAGGTTGAGCGTGCTGATGATATTGCCTTCGTCGGCCATGGATCGTGCTTTCGTGGGTTTGGCTTGCGAAAAGGGCCGAATGCGTTGCCCTGCCCTGACGGGCGCGCCTAGCATCTGCGCCCGGAGACGGCAACCGCCCCCGCTCTTTCGACCCCGCTTTCCGGGCGCAGATGCCAGGCTCCAGCCCCGCCCGCGAGGGCGATAAACCAGGTGCCGCCCGCGAGGGCGATAAACCAGGTGCCGCCCGCGAGGGCGATTGGGAAAGTGCTGCCCGCGAGGGCGATTACCCACAAGGCCGCTTCTTTTTTGCCACGGAAATGAAACAAGGCCTCGTGCATCGGTTGTTCATTTGTAAATCGTATCTATCTCGGGCACAGTGTGGTGGGATTGATCCGGCAGGTCGCGCGATTCCGGTTGCGCAACCTGCCCCGATCCATCACCGAATGCGGGAATTTGGCATGCGGGATCTTGTGGAAATTATCATCCTGGCGATGATCGCCTTGTTTCTCGGGCTGCGGCTCTATGCGGTGCTCGGGCGCCGGACGGAGGACAGCGGGGAACCGTTGCGTCGCCGGCTGGAACAGGCCGATCCGCAGGCCAGCCCGCGCGGGCTGCCGACCAAACTGCCCGAAAAGGCACCGGTGGCTGTGCGCGCCGTGGGCTCTGCCGCGGAACCCACCGGGTTTGACGCCGCTGCCGAAACCGGCATCCGCGCGATTATCGCCGCCGATCGCCGGTTCGATGTCACGCTGTTTCTCAGCGGGGCCAAATCCGCCTATGGCATGGTGCTGGAAACGTTCTGGCGCGGGGACAAGGATGCGCTGGCGCAGCTGTGCGAACGCGCCGTCTATGAAGGGTTTGCCGCCGCAATCGATGCACGCGCCGAAACCGGCGAAACGATCGACGCGCGGCTGATCCGCATCAACGATGCGCGGATCATCTCGGCCGACTATGCCGCACCCGTGGCAACGATCGCGGTGCGCTTCGTCGCCGATATCGCCTCGGTCACGCGCAACGGCGATGGCGCGGTGGTCGCCGGATCGCTCAACGATGCGATCGAAAGCCGCGACTTGTGGACATTCACCCGCGATCTCAATTCGCGCGATCCCGACTGGCAGCTCGACGAAACCGACCAGGGCTGATTTCCCGATGTTCCGGCGTGCGGCGGGGCTGCTGGCGAGTTGTGCCCTGCTGTCCGCCTGCGGCCAGCTGATCCCGCCTTCGCAACAGGTCCATCCGGTTCATGCCGGCCCCTCCAGAGCAGGCAATGCTGTGCTGGCCGGAGTGCGCCGTGGCCCGCCGCCTGCCGCTTTGGGCCTTACCGCCACCGCCGGCCGCGCCGCGTTGCAGGCCTTTGCCACCAGTTGCAGCCGCATGGCGCTACGCACCGATGCCAGCGGGCTGACCCAGCCGAAGGATTGGGCAGCGCCGTGCCAGGCCGCCGCGACCTGGCCGCGCAACGATGCCGTGCGGTTTTTCATCAGCTGGTTTGAAACTGCCGAAGTGGGTGGCGGCACGGCCTATGTCACCGGCTATTTCGAGCCCGAAATCGCCGGCGCGCGCAGCCACCTGCCCAGCTATGACACGCCGGTCTATCGCCTGCCGCCGGATCTGGTGCGCGCGCGCCCCGGCGATGCCCCGCCCGGCCCCGATGGCCGCCAGCCGCTGGGCCGCTACGATGCCAACGGGATTTTCGTGGCCTATTGGGATCGCGCGCAGATCGAGGATGGCGCGCTGGCCGGGCTGGGGCTGGAACTGGCCTGGGCGGCGGACCCGGCCGAGCTGTTTTTCCTGCAAGTGCAGGGATCGGGCCGGTTGCGCGCGCCCGATGGCACGATCATGCGCATCGGCTATGCCGGCGAAAACGGCTGGAGCTATACCGGGATCGGCAGCGTGCTGAACGGCCTGGGCCTGATCGGCAGCGGGCCGGGGCAATATGCCGGATCGATGCAGGGCATCCTGCGCTATATCCACGATCACCCCGCCGAAGGCCGCGCGCTGATGCGGCAAAATCGCAGCTATATCTTCTTTCGCGATACCACCACGCCGCGCGGCGCCGCGCCCGGCACGGGATTCGATCCCGATGCCGGACCGATCGGTGCGCTGTCGGTGCCGGTCAGCCCGCGAGTCACGCTGGCGGCCGACCCCGCCTATGTCCCGCTTGGCGCGCCGGTGTTCCTGACCACCGACCGGCCCGAAGTGATCGGGCTGTGGGTGGCGCAGGATACGGGCGGCGCGATCAAGGGCGCCAACCGGTTCGACAGTTTCTGGGGCGCCGGTGCCGATGCACGGCGCATCGCCGGCGGGATGAGCGCCCGTGGCCACGCGCTGATCCTGCTGCCCCGCGGCGCACTGGCCCGCCTGGCGCAGGGCACCGGCGGCGCGCGATGAGACCGGTACCGCGCGGGCTGAGCGCCGATGAGGCGGCGCTGTGGCGCAAAGTGGCCGCAACCGTAACCCCGCTGCACCAGCCCGCGCCAAAGCCCGCCGCACCGGTGCCGGTGCCCGCACCCGAGCCCGTTCCCCCCGCGCCAAGGCCCGTGCGCGGCCGCGTGCCCCCCGCGCTGCCCCCGCCGCCGCCCCCGCCACCATCGGCGCCCTCGGCGCGGCCGCTGACCCGTGACGGGCTCGATGCCAGCTGGGATCGCAAACTGGCGCGCGGCACCATCGTGCCCGATGTAACGATCGATCTGCATGGCATGACGCTGGACACCGCGCATGCCCGGCTGATCGGCGGCGTGGCGCAGGCGCTGGCGATGGGCGCGCGGGTGATCCTGCTGATCGCGGGCAAACCGCGCCCGCATGGCGACCATGATGCGCGGGGCGAACGGCGCGGCGCGATCCGTGCCAAATTGCTCGACTGGCTGGCGCACAGCCCCCATGCGGGGTCGATTGCCGCCGTGCGCGGCGCTGCCCCGCGCCATGGCGGGGTGGGCGCGGTCTATATCGTGCTGCGCAAACCGCGCTAAAATTTTAAACCGCCAAATTTTAACCTGGCAAATTTTAACCCGCCAAATTTCTAATCAAGCGCGGCGGTCGCGATGCGGTGATAGATCCGCGTCAGCACGGCCAGATCGTCGATCGCCACCGCCTCGTCGGTCTTGTGCATGGTCGCATTGGACAGGCCGAATTCGATGACCGGGCACAGCGCGCGCAAAAACCGCGCGTCGGACGTGCCGCCGGTGGTGGACAGATCGGGCGTCACGCCGGTTTCGGCCTGAACCGCCGCGCTGACCAGATCGGAAAAGGCGCCAGGCAGCGTGATGAACGCCTCCCCCGAAATCACGGCCCGCACCGATACCCGGTGGCGTGCCGCCATCGCGGAAACCTGCTCGACCAGATCGGGCCCGCGCTGCAGATCGTTGAAGCGGATCGACAGGCGCGCGCGCGCTTCGGCCGGGATCACGTTGGTGGCCGGGTTGCCCACCGCAAGGTCGGTCACTTCCAGGTTTGACGGCTGAAACCAGTCGCTGCCCGAATCGAGGTCCCACCGGTCAAGTTCGGCCAGCAGCGCGATCAGCCGGGGAATCGGATTGTCGGCGAGGTGGGGATAGGCAACGTGCCCCTGCATGCCCGCGGCCGTGAGCCACATGTTGACCGATCCGCGCCGCCCGATCTTGACCATGTCGCCCAGCCGGTGGACCGACGTCGGCTCTCCCACCAGGCACAGATCGGGCAGATCGCCGGCTTCGCGCAGGCGCTTGATGATTTCCACCGTGCCGAATTGCGCCGGGCCTTCTTCATCGCCGGTGATCAGGAAACTGATCGTGCCCGCTTCGCGCGGGATCTGCGCCACCGCGGCAACCATCGCGGCAATTGCGCCTTTCATGTCGACCGCGCCGCGCCCGTGGAGCAAGGCCCCGCGGCGTTCGGGGGTGAACGGCGCGCTGGTCCAGCCCTGCCCCGGCGGCACCACGTCGAGATGCCCGGCAAAGGCGAAATGGCGGCTGCCCGCAGGGCCCGCCCGCACGGCAATGCAGTTTTCCACCGGCCCGTCGGGCGCTTCGCCGGCGACAAACCGATCGACCGCAAAGCCCAGCGGTTCGAGCATCGCCGCCAGTTCGGCAAATACGCTGCCGGTTGCGGGCGTGACGCTGTCATGCGCGATCAGCCGCTCGGTCAGCACGACCGGATCGAGATCGGGCATCGTCACGGCGCCTCCACCGGCAATTCGTATTGGGCGATGCGCCAGGGTTCGGCCAGCGCAGCAGCGCGCCATTCGGCAATCCACGGATGTTCGTTCAGCGCGGCGGCATAGCTTTGCGCAAAGCCGGGCAGCGCCACGCCATAGCTGATCATGCGCAGCGCCACCGGGGCATAGGCGATGTCTGCCGCGCCAAAGCTGCCAAACAGGAACGGCCCGCCTTCGCCAAACCGCGCGCGCGCTTCGGCCCAGAGCGTGAGGATGCGGTTGATATCGGCCACCACCGCCGCGTCCATCGCCACGGGCGCACCATCGCGGCCCAGATTGAACGGCAGGCCGCCGCGCAACGCGCCGAAGCCGCCATGCATTTCGGCAACGATCGCGCGCGCCAGCCCCGATGCCGCCGGATCGCGCGGCCAGAACCGGTCACGCCCGACCCTGTCCGCCAGATGCTCCAGGATTGCCAGGCTGTCCCACACCACGGTGCGATCATCCCACAGCACCGGCACTTTGCCCGCCGAGGGCGCAATCGCCGGCAAAGTGCGCCGCACAGTTTCCCAATCGGGGCCGAACAGCGGCACCACTTCGACCGTGAATGGCAGGCCCGACTGCCGACAGGCGAGCCAGCCGCGCAAGGACCAGCTTGAATATCTGCGATTGCCGATAACCAGTTTCATTGGTGCCTCGGTAGTTTGCTGAAAAGATTCAGATCGCCGCGTCGTCCAGGATCGCCGCGCGCAGGGCGGCAATCCCGGCGTGCTTTTCCGCCGAGGTTACCAGCACGCCGGGATAGGCGGCGGTGTGCTTGCGCGCGATCGCTTCGGTGGCGGCGTGGACCGTAGACAGTTCGTCGGAACGGACTTTGTCGGCCTTGGTCAGCACCAGGCGATAGCCGACGGCTGCTTCGTCGAGCATCGCCATCATCTCCACATCGACCGGTTTGACCCCGTGGCGCGCATCGATCAGCAACAGCGTGCGTTTCAGCACGACCCGCCCGCGCAGGAAATCGCGCACCAGCTTGCGCCAGGTCTCGGTCACTTTGGGCGGCGCCTTGGCAAAGCCATATCCGGGCATGTCGACCAGGCGCAGCACGGTCGGGTCACCCACTTCGAACCAGTTCAATTCCTGCGTGCGGCCCGGCGTGACCGAGGCGCGCGCGATCGACTTGCGCCCGGTGACCGCGTTGATCAGCGAGCTTTTGCCCACATTCGAGCGCCCGGCAAAGGCCACTTCCGGCTCTGCCGGATCGGGCAGGAATTTCAGCGAGGGCGCCGATTTGAGGAATTCCACCCGGCCGGAAAACAGCGCACGCGCACGCTCTTCCAGCGCCATCAGGCGCAGGCCTTCGGCATCAGGTCCAGTGGCGCGCATCAGGCGGTATCGCCCTTGCGTTCGCGCTTTACCTGCCGATCGATATCGGTCTGGTCCTTCTGCGCCTGCGCCTTCAATTGCGGGTGGCGGCTATAGAGAAACCGCTGCTGCGCGATCGTCAGAATGTTCGACGTGGTCCAATACAGCAACAGGCCCGAGGCGAACGTCGACATCACGAACATCATCATCCACGGCATGATCGCCATGACCTGCTGTTGCGACGGGTCCATCGCGGCAGGCTGCAGCTTGAACTGAAGCCACATTGTCGCGCCCATCAACAGCGCCAGCACGCCGATGCCCAGGAACCCCGGCGGCGTGAACGGCAAAGTGTCGAACAGATTGAGAATATGCGAGGGATCGGGCGCAGACAGATCGTGAATCCACCACACGAACGGCTGATGACGCATTTCGATGGTCAGCACGAGCACTTTGTACAGCGCAAAGAACACCGGAATCTGCAGGAACATCGGCAGGCAGCCAGCCAGGGGGTTGACCCCTTCGGCCTTGTACAGCGCCATGATTTCCTGCTGCGCCTTCGGCTTGTCGTCCTTGTAGCGGTCCTGGATCGCCTTCATCTTGGGCTGGATCGCGCGCATCGCCGCCATCGAGGCAAACTGCCGCTGCGCCACAGGGAACATCATCCCGCGCACGATCAGCGTCAGCAGGATGATCGCCACACCAAAGTTGCCCACCGCATGAAACAGCGAATCGAGCAGCCAGAAAATCGGCTTTTCAAACCAGCGGAACCAGCCCCAGTCGATTGTCAGCGAAAAATTGGCAATGCCCTGGCCTTCATAGGCTTCGAGCACGCTGTTTTCCTTGGCCCCGGCAAACAGGCGCAGCGACTGGGTCTGCGTCTGCTGCGGCGCGACGCTGACCGGACGATAGACCAGATCGGCGCGGAACAGGCCCTTGCCCAGCGCGCGATAGCTGCCCGCCGGGTGGGTGCCGGCATCGGGCACCAGCGACGACAGCCAATAGATGTCGGTAAACCCGATCCAGTTTGCCTGGCCCGCCGGCGCAATTTCACCCGCGGTGGCAACATCCTTGTAATGGCTGGCGAAATTGACGGTTCCGTCAAACGCGCCGATCGGGCCCGAATGGATCTGCCAGGTATCGAGGCTGGCCGTGCGATCGGTGCGGTTGATCAGCGCAAATGGGCGCACCGAAACCGCCGCGGGCCCGGCATTGGTCACGCTTTGCGTCACGGTCAGCATGTAGTTGGCATCAACCGCATAGCGGATCGCAAAGGTCTGGCCAGTGGCATTGGCCCAGCGCAGCGTCACCGGGGTAGACGGCGTCAGGCGGCGACCATCGGCCTGCCACACGGTGCTGCCGCCCGGGGTTTGCACCCCGTTTTCGCCCACCCAGCCGGCCTGCGCAAAATATTGCGCCGGCGTGCCGGCGGGGGAAAAGATGCGCACCGGCGGGCTGCCCGGATCGGCAGTTTCGCGGTGGCGGTTAAGCGTAATATCATCGACCAGCGCGCCGACCAGATTGATCGAGCCGCGGATGCCCGGCGCATCGATCGCCACGCGCGTGGGCGCGGCGAGAGCGGATTTAAGATCGCGCGCTTCGGCATTGAGGTCTTCGGTCGATTGCAGCCCGCCTTCGCGTGTCGGCTTGGCCGGGGTGGCATCAGTGCCGGCCGCTGGCGTGGCGCCAGGCGCGGGCGCCCCGGAGGACCCGGCAGGCGCGGGCGTGGTGCCGGCGGGGCCAGTGGCCACCACCTTCTTGTCGTACATGTGCGGATAGAACAGTCGAAGGCCCTGGTCCCAGCCGATCAGGATGATCCCCATCAGGACCACCGCCCAGATCATGTTGCGCTGATTTTCCACTATGCCTCGCGTCGTATCGTTTCAGGGATGTATCGTGTCAGGGATGTATCGTTTCAGGGATCTGTCTGTGCCGGAACAGGGCCCGGCCATGGGGTCACGGCACCGGATCGTAGCCGCTGCCCCCCCACGGGTGGCAGCGCAATAGCCGCTTCAGCGTCAGCCAACCACCCCTTATCGCACCATGACGTTCAAGCGCCTCGATCGCATAGGCAGAGCAGCTCGGCATATAGCGGCAGGTGGGCGGCATGACCGCCGATGGCCCGAT
This sequence comes from uncultured Sphingomonadales bacterium, assembly GCA_903832325.1. Taxonomy (GTDB): domain Bacteria; phylum Pseudomonadota; class Alphaproteobacteria; order Sphingomonadales; family Sphingomonadaceae; genus Novosphingobium. Next base: position 40,003 of record CAILBC010000021.1, read on the forward strand.
CTGCCAGGCCCGGACCAGCAGGACAAGCAGCCGCTTCATCGCCGTGCCGCGCCGTTTTGATGGGGTTTGGAGCCCGATCCCTTCGGCCGTCGCGGCGGATCGCCTTTGCCTGCGGTGGCGCGGGCCAGCGCGGCCAGCAGCTCGCTGCGCAGCAGGGCGAAATCGCGCTCCACCCCGCCTTCGCGCCCGATCAGCACATGGTCAGCCCCCGCAATCCCGCTGTGCGGCAGCACATCGCGCAAAAGTGCGCGAAACCGGCGCTTCATCCGGTTGCGGCACACCGCATTGCCGATCTTGCGGGTAACGGTCACGCCAAAGCGCAGCCCATTCGGTTCAAGCCCCGCGGCCCGCACCAAAAGCACGAAACCGGGCCTTGCGACCCGGATTCCCTGGTTTGCAGCGACGAAATCGGCCCGTTTGCGAATCACCGCCAGGCGAAGCGCCTGGCCAGTGGCAATCGCATGAACCTGATTGCCGGCGCCCGCAGCGACCGGGTCAATCCCGGCCGGGCTGGTCGCACCGGCGTCCGGATCAGCGACGATCAGGCGGACAGGTTCTTGCGGCCGCGCGCACGACGGGCGCGCAGGATCTTGCGGCCGCCGACAGTGGCCATGCGGGCGCGAAAGCCGTGACGGCGGGCGCGGACAAGGCGGCTGGGCTGAAAAGTGCGCTTCATGACAAGTTGCTCTTTGCTGTTCGAATGGACCCGGACGAGCGCGCCGGCAAAACGGGAGAATCCCCCGCCCGGCTGGCACATGCGCGGGAATCAGGCGGTGGCCGATACGCAAAGGCGGCGCTTGCGTCAAGGTCGCATGCCCCTGCGGCACGGTCGGCAGCCAAAAAGCCCCGATAGGATATGGAAAAAGCCCCGCCGTTGCCGGCCGGCCCGTCGCTTCAAGGAAAATACCTGGCCGTTGCCGGCCGGCCCATTCCTTCAAGAAAAAAGCCCGGCCGTTGCCGGCCGGGCTGAAAGTTTTGGGAGAGGATGCCTGAAAGGCAGGATCTATATGCACCGCACCCGAAAATTGTGCAAATGCGAAAGAAGCGAATGCGGATGCAATTTATGCAAGTGGCGCCGCTGACTGGTTCAAAAATTGCGCGAACGTTTGCCAATGGCCGATTTCCGTCAGGACCCCGGCTTCACGAAGCGAAAGGCGAACCGGTCGGTATGGCCGCGCACCGCCGGATCGAACACGGCAACGGTGTGCGGATCGTCGCTGCGTTGCAGCGCAGCGCTTTCACCATCGGCCACGAAGCCGGCGCGGGCAAAATCGGCGCGCACCCGCGCGGGATCGATGCGGTGGAATTTATCGGCAGTTTCGCGCGGGTCACCACCGGCGGCCGCATGGTCGATCACGATGACCCGCCCGCCCGGGCGCAGCGCGGCAAACCAGTTGCGCAGCACCGCATCCACATCGCGCACCGGATAATGGTATTTGGCCGAGGACCAATAGAGGTCATGGTATTCCAGATTCGTGAAAATCACGTCCAGGCTGGCAGGCGCCAGCGTTTGCGCGGTACCAGGCACAAACAGCGCGCGGATATTGGCGTGGCGCGCCAGCAGCGGCGCCCAGGCTTTTGCATCGTAATTGGCATCGATGCCAATGGCATAGACCGTGCCCGCCGGCCCCACCGCATCGGCCAGCAGATCGGAATAATAGCCCCCGCCCGCGCCCCAGTCGGCCACCGCATCGCCGCGCCGCAGCCCGGAAAAGGCCAGCATCTCTGCCGGCTTGCGCCCGTCATCCAGCTTTCGCGCATCGGCGCTGCGCCCGGGATCGGCAATCGCTGCGGCAATCTGCGCGGCCGAAACCGGGGCCTGCGCGGCATCATGGTGCGAAACGGGATGGCCCGGCCGCGCGCATAGCGCAGCCGGCGCCAGCGCCAGCGCGAGCGACAGGACAATCGAAGGCGCGACAAATCTGGGTGGCATGGGCAAAGGCTCCCGCGGTGACCGGCGCGATCCATTCGCGCCCCGCATGGCAGCATCGGCCCGCCCGATCCGGCGCGTCAATCGCAAATCGTCAAACGGCAGCGCCCGGCCAGACGGATCAGTGCACCAGGAACAGCGGCAGCACCGACCGGTCAAGCAGCGCGCGCGACACGCCGCCCAGCAGCAGCTCGCGCAGCCGGCTCTTGCCGAACAGGCCCATCACCACCAGCCCGGCGCCCTGCGCCAGCGCAAACTGTTCGATGGTCGCGGCAATCGTGCCCTTGCGTTCGGTTTCGTGACATTCGGCATGAATATCGTGGCGCGACAGATAGCTGGCGGCATCGGCGGCGGGATAGTCATCGCCCTTTTCGCGCACGGTGAGCAGATGCACCGCGCTGGCCAGCCGCAGCAGCGGCAGCGCCGCGCGCAGGGCCGAGGCGCCTTCGTGTCCGCCATCCCAGGCCACCACCACCGGCCGGTCAAACGCCAGCAGCGGCGCACCCTTTGGCACAGCCAGCACCGGCACACGCACGCCCAGGCCGATTTCCTCAAGCGAGGGGTCTTCGAGGCTGGTGATCACCAGGTCGGTATAGCGCGAGGCGCTCGCCACGCCTTCGATGCGGCCTTCATCAACCACCACGACATCGAACGCCACGTCCTGCGGGGCCAGCCGGGCATCGAGATTGCTGGCAAGCTGTTCGTCGGCGGCCCGCACCTGGTTGATCACTTCGGCCGACAGCGCCGCGCCGCCAAACGGTTCCCACAGCGCCATTTCGGCAAACGGCGTGGCGATCTGGAACGTCACATGCGATTGCATCACGCGGGCCAACGCCAGCGCGGTTTCAACACGATCGTCCAGCGTGGCCGAATTGTCGACGGGGCAGAGAATGGAGCGCATGGGGGATCCTCCTTCAATATAAGAATTGCAGTCTGCCCCCCCGGACACGAGTCGACCATGATCCAGGTCAACTTGGAGCCTATTCACCTCTTGCGCGGGGTAAGCGAGCGATTAAGACCGGCGCCAGCCGTGAAGGGCCCGGCACGAGGATGGATCGATGACAACGCAACGCCGGTTTTCCGCGGTGATTTTCGATTTTGGCGGGGTGATCACCGCCTCGCCCTTCGAAGCGTTCAACCGGTTGGAGGCAGAGCGCGGCCTGCCCCGCGATTTCGTGCGCCAGGTCAACGCCGCAAACCCGGATTCGAATGCCTGGGCGCGGTTTGAACGCGCCGAAATCGATGCCGCCACGTTCGACACGCTGTTTGCCGCAGAGGCAGCGGCGCAAGGTCATGCGCTGGAGGGTGCGGCGGTGCTGGCGGTGCTGGCAGGGGCCGTGCGCCCGGCCATGGTCATCGCGCTCGACCGGTTGGTCGCCGCCGGCTATCGCATTGCCTGCATCACCAACAATGTGCCCACCGGCCACGGCGCGGGCATGGCCCGCAGCGGCGACCGCGCCGACGCGATGGAGGCGATCTTTGCCCGGTTCGAACATGTGATCGAAAGCTCGAAGGCCGGGGTGCGCAAGCCCGATCCGCGAATCTATGCGATGATGTGCGAAAAGCTGGACCTGCCCCCGCAGGCCTGCATCTATCTCGATGATCTGGGCATCAACTGCAAACCCGCCGCAGCCATGGGCATGCACGCGATCAAGGTAACCGGCGGGGACCAGGCGCTGGCCGATCTGTCCGCTGTGCTGGGCCTGCCGCTGGGTGCGGACGGCGATCACGGATCGATCTGAAGCCGCCCCGCCCGGCGGAACAGTTCGAGCACCAGCGGATCGCGCTCGCTGTCGCGGATGGCGGCTTCGAATTGCAGCGCGCGCGCCGGGCGCGGGGCGATTTCGACCAGCGTGCCCGCGGCAAGATCCGCGCGCACCATCGTTTCGGGCATGACTGCCGCGCCGCGCCCGGCCAGCACGATATCGATCAGCGTGCGCACATTGCCGCAAGTGGCCACACTGCGCGCCGGAATGCCGGTGGCGGCGAGGCAATCATGCGTAACCGTGTGAAGCGGCGAACTGGCAGGCAGCGCCCAGATCGGCACAGCATCGGGCGCGCTGCCGATCGTGGCCGCCGTGGCCGCGCTGGCGGCAAAGACCAGCGCCACCATGCCGATCGGCGCGGTGCGCAAGCCTGGCCCCGCCACCGGCCCGGCCAGAAACGCCAGATCGCTGCGCCCGGCCAGCAATTGCTGCGCCATGCGCGCGGTCAGATCGATTTCGACCTCCAGCGTTACGCCGGGCAGATCGCGCTCGATATCGCGGACAAAGCCGGGAAGGCAGCTTGCCGCGGCGATTTCCCCCGCGCCCACGCGCACCACGCCGGCCACCCCGGCAAACCCGCTGGCGCGGGTGAGCGCGCGTTCGAATCCGGCGCAAAGCGGTTCCACTTCGCGCACCAGATCGCGGCCGCGCGCGGTCAGCACCATCTGTCGCCCTTCGCGGCGGAACAGCGCCACGCCCAGTTGGTCCTCGATTTCGCGCACCCGCGCCGAAATCGCCGGCTGCGTGGTGTTCAGCCGCTCTGCCGCGGCGCGGAATGTGCCCAGCCGGTCAATCCACAGCAGCGTTTCAAAATGATAGATGGCGAGTCTGGACATTGATCATTTTGATTTATCAAATTTCATAAAAAAGTATCGCTATTTTCGATCGGTTGGCGGGGTTAGGGTCGCCACGCCACCCGGGAGAGTTTCCCGATTGGGAGAGATTCATGGCCAACAAGCTCTACCCCGATGCCGCATCCGCGCTTGATGGCGTGTTGCGAGATGGACTGCTGATCGCCTGCGGCGGATTCGGCCTGTGCGGGGTGCCCGAACGCCTGCTCGATGCGGTCTGCGCATCCGGGGTGAAGGATCTGACATTTGCCTCGAACAATGCCGGGATCGATGGCGAAGGCATCGGCCGGCTGCTGCGCACGCGGCAGGTGAAAAAGATGATCGCGTCGTATGTTGGTGAAAACAAGGAATTCGAACGCCAGTATCTGGCGGGCGAGCTTGAGGTGGAATTCAGCCCGCAGGGCACGCTGGCCGAACGCATGCGCGCCGGTGGTGCGGGCATTCCCGGGTTTTACACGCGCACCGGCGTGGGCACGCTGGTGGCCGAAGGCAAAGAGGTGAAATGCTTTGACGGGCGCGATTACATTCTGGAACGCGGCATCTTTGCCGACCTGGCGCTGGTGAAAGCCTGGCGCGCGGATGAAACCGGCAATGTCGTGTTTCGCAAGACCGCGCGCAATTTCAACGTGCCCGCAGCCCAATGCGGAAAGATCTGCGTGGTCGAAGTGGAAGAGATCGTGCCCACCGGCAGCCTGGACCCCGATAAAATCCACCTGCCCGGCGTCTATGTGCAGCGCCTGATCGTGGGCGCACCCTATGACAAGAAGATCGAATTCCGCACCACCCGCGCCAGGGAGAACGCATGATGGCCCAGACAGCACAAGGGTGGAGCCGCGATGAAATGGCGGCACGCGCCGCACGCGAATTGCAGGACGGGTTCTATGTCAATCTGGGCATCGGCATTCCCACGCTGGTGGCCAATCACATTCCGGCCGGGGTTTCGGTCACGCTGCAATCGGAAAACGGCATGCTGGGCATCGGGCCGTTCCCTTATGATGAAGATGTCGATCCCGATCTGATCAATGCGGGCAAGCAGACGATCAGCGAATTGCCGCAATCGGCCTATTTTGACAGCGCCACCAGCTTTGCCATGATCCGCGGCGGGCATATCGATCTGACCGTGCTGGGCGCGATGGAAGTGTCGGAAACCGGCGACATCGCCAACTGGATGGTGCCCGGCAAAATGATCAAGGGCATGGGCGGGGCAATGGACCTGGTCGCCGGGGTGAAACGGATCATCGTGGTGATGGAACATTGCGCCAGGGATGGCAGCGCGAAATTCATCCCCGCCTGCACCTTGCCGCTGACCGGGGTGGGCGTGGTCGACATGATCGTGACCGATCTTGCCGTGTTTGCGCGCGCCGATCATGCCAGCCCGTTTCACCTGGTGGAACTGGCCCCGGGCGTGACTGCCGCAGACCTCGCGGCGAAAACCACCGCGCACTTCATCACCTAGGGCATCGTGCGATGGTCACACTGATCACCGCCAACCGGAACTATTCCAGTTGGTCGCTGCGCCCCTGGGTGCTGATGCGCGCGCTGGGCATTGCGTTTGACGATTCCATCGAACCGTTTGCCAAGCCGGTGAACTGGCAGGAATTTCGTGCCTTTTCGCCCACGGGGCAGGTTCCGGTGCTGATCGACGGTGCGGCCACGGTGTGGGATTCGCTGGGCATCACGCTTTATCTGGCCGATCGCCATGCCGGCATCTGGCCCGAAGACCCCGCCGCGCGCGCCTTTGCACAATGCGCGGTGGCCGAAATGCACGGCGGGTTTTCCGCGCTGCGCAACCGGTGCACGATGAATGTGGGGGTGCGCGCGCGCCTGTCGGACATTCCTGCCGATCTGGCCCGCGACATTGCCCGCGTGACCGAGATTCTTGCCGAGGGCATCGACCGGTTCGGCGGCCCCTGGCTGACGGGCGCAGCGTTCACCGCTGTCGATGCATTTTACGCCCCGGTCGCGTTCCGCATCCGCACTTATGGTATCGATGTCGGGTCCACCGCGCAGCGCTGGGTCGATGCGGTGCTGGCGCATCCGGCGATGCTGGAATGGGAAGAGGCCGCGCTGGCCGAAACCTGGCGCGAGGCCGAACACGAGGACGATCTGGCGCGCTGCGGCGCGGTGATTGCCGACTATCGCCGATCCTGATCGGGCTCTTCGCCGGGCGCCGGCGCATCATGCCCGGCATTCAGCCGTTCCCAGCTGGCCTCGGTGCCGGCCTCGATCGCTTCGTTGAGATATTGCGACGCGACCAGCCAGCCCTTGAACGGGCGCAATGACCCCAGGCAGCCCAGCCCCAGAATCGGCGCCGAAACCAGCGCATGAACCCACCACGGCGGCGCAAAGGTTACTTCGATCCACACCGCGACAAACGTCAGCGGAAAGGCGGTGATGCACAGCGCGAAAAACGCCGGGCCATCATCGGCATGGGCGAATCTGTAATCCAGCCCGCAGACCGGGCAGCGCGCCGCCAGCTTCAGCCAGCCATCAAACATCGACGCCTTGCCGCACCGCGGACACACCCCGCGCCACCCCGAATGCAGGATGTGCCGCAGTTTTTCGTTGTTGATCAGGGCCAAGGCACATCTTCCCGTCAGAGGTTGCCGCCCCATTACGCCACCGCGGCACTGTCCGGCAAGCGTTCGACTTGGGCGCATTTCGCGTGTAGATCAAACCATGGGGGGTCACTCATGAACGAACGCACCACAGCCACGCCGCGCAGCGATGCGCGGCCCGAAATTGGCACGCTGTCGCGCTGGACACGCGCGGCGTTGCTGGCGTTCTATCGCCGCGAGGGCTGGCGCGCCGAAGGCACGCCACCGGCCGACGGGCGCTATGTGATCATTGCCGCGCCGCACACGTCAAACTGGGATTTCGTCTATTTTCTGGGGCTGGTTCAGGAATTGGGGATCGATGCCCATTTCATGGCCAAGCAAAGCCTGTTCCGCTGGCCGATCGGCGGCTTCATGCGCGATATGGGCGGGATCGAGGTCGACCGGTCGGGCAAACACGACATGGTGCGCCAGATGATCGACGAATTTGCCCGGCGCGACCGTTTCGTCCTGACTATCGCACCCGAAGGCACGCGCAGCCGCGTGCAATCGTGGCGCACCGGATTCTATCACATCGCGCTGGGCGCGCAGGTGCCGATGGTGGTCGGGTTCATGGATTATGGACGGCGCACCGGCGGGCTGGGCCCGGCGATCATGCCCACCGGCGATTACCGCGCCGACATGGCGCAAGTTGCCGCGCTGTACCGCGATGTGACCCCGCGCCACCCGGACCGGGGATTTCGCGATTTCGAAGCGATGATCAATGGCTGACGCCGCACGCCGGACGACTGCGCCAGTCCGCACCGAACGCGCACTGGGCTGGGGGGCGCTGGCGCTGTTGGCCGCGGTGGTGATCGCAGTGGCGCGCGGCCGCCCGCACTGGCCAATGGTGCCGGCCGTCGTGTGGATTCACCTGGCCGCGATGATCGTGGTGCTGGCGCTGACCCCGGTGCTGCTGTGGCGCCGGCGCGGCACGATCGCGCACCGCCGGCTGGGCTGGATCTGGGCTGTGGCCATGATGATCAGCGCGGTTGACAGCCTGTTTGTCCATTCCGTGCGGCCAGGCCGGTTCAGCCCGATCCATCTGCTGTCGATACTCGTGCTGGTGGCGGTGCCCGGCGCGGTGCGCGCGGCGCGGCGGCATGATGTGGCCCGGCATCGCCGCACGATCCGCGCGCTGGCAATCGGCGCGCTGCTGGTCGCGGGGTTTTTCACATTTCCCTTTGGCCGGATGCTCGGGGCCTGGCTATTCGGCTGATCCCGCGCCAGCCGGCGGCGTGATGCGATAGCGTTCGACCGGGTGGCCATCGCGCAAGTGCCCGGTGATGATCTGTTCAAGCACTTCGGGCGTGCACGAATGGTACCATACACCTTCGGGATAGACGACCGCGACCGGGCCGGCGGCACAGACCCGCAGGCACCCCGCCTTGCTGCGCAGCACGCCCGCCGCGCCGCCCAGGCCCAGTTCGCCCAGTCGCCGTTTCAGAAAAGCCCAGCTTTCCTGCCCCACGGCGCGCGGGCAGCACTTGTCCTTGTCGGGATCGACACACAGGAAAATGTGCCGCCGGGGGGCAAACCCGCCCAGCTGCGCCACGGTGTTGCGCGCCGCAGTCAGGTCAACGGGTTCGTTCATGCCGGATTCGTTCATAGAAGCGCCCAGGCGTCGAGCGCGGCCAGCATGTCGGGCCCCAGCGGCGCCGGGCGATCATCGATGATCGACACCAGCACCGATTGCGCGCTGGCAACCGCCTGGTCGTGCTGCATCAGCAGCTGTTGCAGCGTCCAGCTGGTCCGCCCGGTGGCCACCGGCGCGGCAAGGCAGACCAGCGGATCGGGAAAATGCGCCTGTGCCAGGTAATGGATCTCGATTGCGGCGACCATGAAGCGCCGCCCGCCGGGGGTGCGATCCGCACGCATGCCCGTCGCATAGGAAAAACGCACCCGCGCATCTTCAAGCATCGCGGCGATCGCCACATTGTTGATATGGTCGTTGGGATCGAGATCGGCAAAGCGCGAGGTGACATCGACACGATGGCGATAGCGCGCCGGGTCGAGCAGTTCTGGTCCTGGGCGTGCCATGCGCTTGCGTCGGGCCGGCGGGTGGCCGGTCAGCCCTTTTTGTGCAGGATACGCGCGATTTCGGCGGAAACCATGCGTTCGACCATCGCCGGCAGATGATCATCCAGCCATTTCGCCAGCATCGGGCGCAGCATATCGCGCACCAGCCCCTCCAGCGAGGTTTCACCCGACCGCACGATCTGCGGGCGCGCGCCGGGCTGCGACAGGGCGGCCAGCGCGGCCAGCGAATCGCGCATGGCCGACGCCGTCACTTCGTTGAGCAGGGGGCTGTCTTCATCACCGGAATCATCGGCATCATCGGCGCCGGGATCATCATCATGATCGGATGCGGCGTGCCGGGCATGGCCCTTGCCCCCGTGGTCCTGCGCCGGCGTGGCGCGATCGGCGCCCAGCACTTGTGCCGCGACTTCGCCCAGATCAAGCACATCGCCCAGCCGGTCGCGTGATGCGTTGCCCGGGGGCGGACCATCGCGGCGCGCGGCTTCGGCCCGGTTGTCACGGGCGATCACTTTCTTGATCGACGCCAGGATTTCCTCGACCGACGGTTCGCTCGACTGCCGCATGCCCCGTATGACCCCCTTCAGCTTTGCGAATCGCGTGGCCCCCAGCGATTAACACCTTGGCACTCGTTGCGGTAGGGGTCGCTTACGGCAGCGGCCGGGGCGCCACCACGGCATCTTGCGCCGGGGTGGCGCGGGTCGAGCTTGACTGGCGCACCGGTTCGGCATCGCGGTGCCAATCCGAAGCGTCGCGCGACACCTGGTCGAAATGAACCTGCGGATCGTAAAGCGCCGCGCCCAGATCATCATCGAGCGCCAGATCGCGCGACTGCGCCCTGCCCATAGCCGCCAGCAAGTTGAACCCGGCGACATAGGCATTGCGCCGCGCCGTGGCCAGATTGACTTGCGCGTTGAGCAGTTCCTGTTCGGCATCGAGAATGTTCAGGATCGTGCGATTGCCCACGGTGTTTTCCGCGCGCACGCCTTCAAGGCTGAGCGCGGCGGCCTCGACCGCGGTCTGGTTCAGCCCGATCGCGTCATTGGCCGCTTTCCAGCTGGCGAAATCGGCGCGCACCGTGGCGATCACTTCGCGTTCGACCGAAATCTCGCGTTCGTCGGCGGCGCCCTCGTTGGCCTGGGCGCGGCGGATTTCCGCGCTGGGCAGGCCGCCCTGATAAAACGGGATCGTCGCCTGCAGGCCCACTTGCGCGGTGCCGACATGCGGCAGATTGCCCAATTGCACGGCCAGCGGCGGCAGACTGCCCAGATTGTTGATATAGGCACTCGATGCCACCACCGAAACCTTTGGCAGGCGCGAGGCATCGGCCGTTTTCACGTCATAGCCCGCCGCCTTGGTCGCCAGCCGCGCCGCGACCAGATCGGGATTGGCATCGAGCGCGATCTGCACCGCATCATCGGGGCTGTGCGGCAGCCCGGCGATCGGCGGCGGCGCATCCAGCGTTTCGGGCGGATGGCCAACCACCTGGATATAGCGTTCACGCGCGCCGATCAGGTTGGATTCGGCGCTGCGCAGCGCGGCGCGGCCTTGCGCCAGCCGCGAATTGGACTGCGCCACGTCGGTCCGCGTGACGTCGCCGATTTCAAAGCGGTCGCTGGTCGCCTTCAGGTTGATTTCCAGCACTTCGACATTCTTGCGGTTGAGCGACACGACCGCGGCATCGAGCGTGACATCCAGATAGGCCGTGACCACTTGCGAAAAGACCGAGGTTTCGGTGCCGCGCAGCGAAGCCTGGCCCTGCTGCACGCGCGTGCGTGCGGCGCTGATCGCGGCGCGGGTGCCACCGCCGGCATAGATCGGCGCGCTGAACGAGGTGGTTGCCTGCAGCGTCTGGCTCGCCGAAAAATCATAGGCGCCATAGGCCTGCTTTTCGACCTGGTGGGAGTAAGACACCGAACCCTGCAGGCTGGGCAGCGCCTGCGCGCGCGCAATCGGCACGGTTTCATCGGTGGCGCGCTGCGTGGCGCGCGCCGCGGCCAGATCGGGATTGGCGCGATAGGCCGCGATCAGCGCCTCGCGCAGCGTTTCGGCATGGAGCGCCGGGGCACCGGCGACCATTATCGCCGCGCCCAGCAGCAGCAACCGCTTGCGCAGGGCCAGCCGTGCGGCCCGATCACCACCCCGATGCAAGATCAGAAGCTCCAGCTTTTCTTGGCGGCGAATTCCGGCAGGACCGCAAAATCGGCCTCGCCCAGGCTGGTCAGCACCAGGTCGCCCAGCACGCGGCGGCCGATTGCCAGCCGCGCCACGCCGCGTTCGATCAACCCGGTGACCACCCGGCCCTGATCGGCCAGCACAGCCACAAGCGCGGGCGGCACTTGCCCGATCGCGCCATCGATCAGCACCAGCGAATAGGGCGCGGCAATGGTCCAATCGCCCCCGGAGCCGTCACCATCGCGCCCATCACCGTGCGGTGCCGCCACGGTCACTTTGGCACCCAGCCGCGCCACCAGCGCCGCCAGATACGTGCCCGGGCGCCCGATCACCAGCACATGATCGGCCGCAACCGGCTCCGCCGCGGTCAGCATCTGCCCGTGGGTCAGCGCCGGGGCCAGTACCGCGCCATTGCCCAGCGGCACGGCGCGATCGATATAGGCAATCGCGCGCGCGGCCTCGGGCACGTGATCTTCGCGCGGTTCGGCGGCAAATGCAGCCAGAATCGCCGGATCATTGACCCCGCTGACACGCAGCTGGCTATCCACCATTGCCCGCCGCGCCGCGTCAAAGCCCACGCGTTCTTCAACCAAGGTCATGAATTCCCCTGTTTTCGATCAAATTTCCATGGCCTTGCGCCCTGTAGAGGGGGCATGGCACCATGCCGATGGCTCTAGATTATCGTTCTGTCTGCGCCAAGTCATTTGCATGTCGTACGTCGAGGCGTAAGGGCGTTTGTCGAAGGCAAAGGTGGCTGTTCCACGCGGTCCCTTTGCCCGCGCAGGATATGGCCGGCACAGAAAGGTGGCAGGGAACATGGCAGACATGGTGACAATCCGCGAGGCAGACCTGATCGACAGCGTGGCCGACGCGTTGCAATTCATCAGTTTCTTCCACCCGATGGACTATATCCGCGCGCTCAGCGACGCCTATCAGGCCGAACAGGGCCCCGCCGCGCGCGATGCCATTGCCCAGATTCTGACCAACAGCCGGATGTGCGCCGAAGGCCACCGCCCGATCTGCCAGGATACCGGCATCGTCAACGTGTTCGTCAAATGGGGCCAGGATTGCCGGCTGGACAGCGCCATGAGCCTGCAGGACGTGGTGGATGAAGGCGTGCGCCGCGCCTATCTCAACCCCGACAACAAGCTGCGCGGATCGATTCTGGCCGATCCCGCATTCACCCGCCGCAACACGCGCGACAACACGCCCTGCGTGCTCCATGTCGATATGGTGCGCGGCAACACGGTCAGCATCGATGTGGCGGCCAAAGGCGGCGGCAGCGAAAACAAATCGAAATTCAAGATGATGAACCCCAGCGATTCGATCGTCGACTGGGTGCTGGAAATGCTGCCGCAAATGGGCGCCGGCTGGTGCCCGCCCGGCATGCTGGGCATCGGCATCGGCGGCACGGCCGAACATTGCATGCTGCTGGCCAAGAAATCGCTGATGGAACCGATCGACATGGCCCAGCTGAAACAGCGCGGGGCACAAACCGACATCGAGCGGCTGCGTATCGAGATTTTCGACAAAGTGAATGCGCTGGGCATCGGCGCGCAAGGGCTGGGCGGGCTGTCGACCATCCTCGATGTGAAGATCATGGATGCGCCGTGCCACGCCGCGGGCAAACCGGTGGCGATGATCCCCAATTGCGCCGCCACCCGCCACGCCCATTTCGTGCTCGACGGATCGGGGCCGAGCTATCTCGAGGCGCCGCAGCTTGACGAATGGCCCGATGTGCACTGGACGCCCGACGCGGCGGCCCGGCGCGTCGATCTCGACACGCTGACCGCTGCCGAAGTCCAGAGCTGGAAACAGGGCGACCGTCTGCTGCTCAACGGCCGCATGCTGACCGGGCGCGACGCCGCGCACAAGCGCATCCAGGACATGCTGGCGCGGGGTGAGCCGCTGCCGGTCGATTTCCACGGCCGCGTGATCTATTATGTCGGTCCGGTCGATCCGGTGCGCGAAGAAGTTGTCGGCCCCGCAGGCCCGACCACCGCCACGCGCATGGACAAGTTCATGGACATGATGCTCGATCAGGGCCTGCTCGCCTGCGTGGGCAAGGCCGAGCGCGGCCCCGCCGCCACCCAGGCGATCGCCGAACACAAATCGGCCTATCTGATGGCGGTGGGCGGCGCGGCCTATCTGGTGGCGCGCGCAATCAAGCAATCGCGCGTGGTCGGGTTCGAGGATCTGGGCATGGAGGCAATCTACGAATTCACCGTGGAGGACATGCCGGTCACCGTGGCCGTCGATTCCGAAGGGCAGAACGTGCACCAGCTTGCCCCGCTGGTCTGGAAGAAAAAGATCGCCGACGAGGGCCTGTTGCCCGCCTGACGGCAATCGACCAACAGCCGACAGGCCCCGACCGTTGCGCTGGCGCGGTCGGGGCCTTTCGTTTTACACCGTCTGGCGATGGCCAGCCTTTCCGATCCTTTCCCCGAGTTTGCAGCCGATCCCGCAGCACCTGCGGTCGGGCACGTGCCCGCGCGGCAAGTGCTGGGATCAGCCGTGGCCTTGTGGCTGTGCTATTTCGTGCTGATCACGATGCGGTCGCTCGTGGTCGAACTGGGCGAATTTTCCGATCTGCTGTGGCGCCGCGCGCTGGTGACGCTGGCCGGCATCGTGGTCACGCTGATGGCCTGGCAATTGCTGCGCTGGTTTGACGGGCGCGCCATCGTGGTGCGGCTGAGCGCGGCGGTGGTGATCATGCTGCCCGCCGCGCTGGCGCTGGCGGCGGTCAACCAGGCCGCCTTTGCCCCGCTGGAGGCGCAGATGTTCGCGCGGCTGACTGCCGCGCCCGGCGCGCCATCGCCGCGCATCGAACCCGGATCCAAAGTGCGCGTGCGCCACGATCTGTCGGGCAACCTGCTGATCGATATCGACGACGGCGCATCCCCGGGGGGGCAATCCCCGTCATCAACCGCCCCTGGCAGGCGCCCCCCGCCAGCAACCGGGTTCACAAAGCCGGTGACCGTGATCCAGGACCCGGTGGACCACGAAGGGCTGTGGCGCCAGCTCACCGATGTTGCGCTGGGCCGCTATTTTCTGCTGATCGCCTGGGCCGCGCTCTATCTCGCGCTGGGCAATGCCGAAATGGTGCGTGCCGCCGAACGGCGCGAGGCGGAATATCGCCGCGCGGCAAAGGCCGCAGAGCTGCGATCGCTGCGGTACCAGGTCAATCCGCATTTCCTGTTCAACACGCTGAATTCGCTGTCAGCGCTGGTGTTGACCGGGCGCGGCTCTGCCGCCGAACAGATGATCCAGGCGATGTCGAGCTTTTATCGCCATAGCCTCGCCGCCGATCCCACCGGCGATGTGCCGCTGGCCGACGAAATCGCGCTGCAGCGCCATTATCTGGATATCGAGGCGGTGCGCTTTCCCGACCGGTTGCGCACGGTGTTCGACGTGCCCGATGATCTGTCGCTCGCCCCGGTGCCGGGGATGATCCTGCAGCCGCTGGTGGAAAATTCAATCAAATATGCCGTGGCGGCGACCACTCGCGCGGTCACCATCACCATTGCCGCCCACACCGAAGGGCGGCAGCTGATCCTGACCGTTTCCGACGATGGCCCGGGCAAGACCGGCACCGAAACCGGCACCGGGATTGGCCTGGCCAACGTGCGCAGCCGGCTCGCCGCGCGGTTTGGCGCGATGGCCCAGGTTGCCAGCGGCCCGCTGCCCGAAGGTGGCTATGCCACCACGCTGGCCCTTCCGCTGCCCGCCCCCGTTCCCCTGCCGGAGCCAAACCGCCAATGCCGCCCTTCACGAAACCGGTGATGACCATGACCGAACCCCTGCCCCTGCACACGCTGGCCTTGCGAACACTCATTGTTGATGACGAGCCGCTGGCAATCGAGCGGTTGCAGATCCTCGCCGCGCGGCTGCCCGCGCTGCACGTGGTCGGCACGGCCAGCGACGGCGCACAGGCGCTGCGGCTGGCCGAAGCGTTAAGCCCCGATCTGCTGCTGCTCGACATGACCATGCCCGAAATCGACGGGCTGACCGTGGCGCGGCGGATGACCACGCTGGCGCTGCGCCCGGCGGTGATTTTCGTGACCGCGCACGACCAGTTTGCCGTCGAAGCGTTCGATTGCGATGCGGTGGACTATGTCTTGAAGCCCGTGGCTGCCGATCGGCTGGAACGCGCGGTGGAGCGTGCGCTGGCGCGTCGCAGCGGCGCGGCCGATGCCCCGGTGGCAAACCCGTCACAGCCGGGCACGCCCGATGCCGGCGCCTGGCTGGAAGAATTCTGGGTGCCGCACCGCAGCGAGCTGATCCGGCTGGCCGCGCGCGATATCGACCGGATCGATGCCGAACGCGATTATGTGCGCCTGCATGTCGGGCCGCGTTCGTACCTGATGCTGCACACCATCCAGGGGCTGGAGGACCGGCTCGATCCGGCGCGGTTCATTCGCCTGCACCGGTCAACCATCGTGCAGCGCGATCGCATTGCCGGCCTGCGCCATGACGGGCTGGGGGTGTGGTCGGCCGAACTTGCCGATGGCACCGCGCTGCGCATCGGACGCACCTACCTGCCCGGCGCGAAGGCCATGGCAGGACGGTAACGGTTGCCTTCAGCGCGGTTTGAGCCTGAACGGCGCGAGCAGCAGCAGCGCGATCAGCGATCCGCCGGCCATGACCATTGCCACCACCGGCAGGCCAAGCTGCGCCTTGAACAGCGCGCCCGCCAGAATCGGCGAGAGCGCCCCGCCAAACCGGCCAATCCCCACCGCAAAGCCCGTGCCCGTGGCGCGCACATGGGTGGGGAACCCGGCGGCAAAGCTGGCATAGAAGCCGACGATTGCGGCATTGGCAAAGACCATGCCCAGCGATGCGGCAATCGACCAGACCAGCAGCGACGATGCCTTGTCATGCGTGCCGAACAGCGCCACGCCGACCACCGACCCGGCCAGCACCACCAGCGTCGGGCGCTTGATCCCGAACTTGTGCATGAACACGCCGAAACAGGCCCCGCCGATCGCCCCGCCAATGTTTGCCGCAGTCAGCACCCCCGCCGCCTCGCTGGGTGAATGGCCCAGATCGGCAATGATCTTGGGCGCCCATTTGAGAATGAAATAAAAGCTGATCGCGTGAAAGAAATAGCCGAAGGTCAGCACCAGGGTCGTACCAATCAGCCCGGGCTTCAGGATGTCGAACACGCTGGCCCGGGCCTGTTCGGGTTCGTGCGGGGCGAGCGCGGCCAGGTTCGGCAGGCGGAACCGGGTAAGCGTGCGGTTGATCGCATCAAGCGCACCGGCCGGCCGCTTCTGATCGAGAAAGGCCGGGGTTTCGGGCACGAACAGAAACACCAGCGGAATGAATAACGCCGTTGCGCCCGCGCCCAGCGCAAACACCGCGCGCCAGCTTTGCCCTTTCAGCAATTGCTGCACGATCAGCCCGCCGATCACCCCGCCCAGCGGATAGCCGATGACCATGATCGCCATCGCCAGGCTGCGGTGTTTCAGGTTCGACATTTCGGCCGCCACCGCGTTGATCGAGGCGAGCATGCCGCCGATCCCCAGCCCGGTGACCAGCCGCCAGATCGACAGCGTCTGCGGGCTGGCCGCGGTGGTTGCCATGACCATGCCCAGCGTCATCACGCACAGGCACAGCAGCATGGCGCGCCGCCGCCCGGCCAGATCCGCAAGGCCGCCCAGCACGATCGAGCCGACCACCATGCCCCACAATTCCATCGACAGCACCACGCCCAGCGCTTCGCGGCTGACATGCCATTCCCTGGCAATGCCCGGCGCGGCAAAGGCGCTGGCCAGGATATCGAATCCGTCAAGCGCATTGAGCCCGATGGTGATCGCCACGGCCAGCCATTGCAGCGGGTGCATCCGCCCCTGTTCGATAACGTTGCGCGCAGTGGTCAATGGTGGTTCCCTTGGTCCGGATATCGGTGCGATCGGGCGGCCGGTCAGGGCGCGATCAGGATCTTGCAGTCATGCGTGCGGCGGCGCAAGGCTTCGAACCGCGCCGGCGTTTCCTCCAGCGAGACCGTGCCGGTAACCAGCAGGCGCGGTTCGATCGCCCCTGCGTCCAGCGCATCGAGCGCCGCTTCGTATTCGCCGCGGGTAAAGAACGCCGAAGTGATCAGCCGCACTTCCTTTGACAGCATGGCAAAGCTGTTGAACGTATCGGGCCGGGTGCACAGCCCCAGCAGCAGGATCGTGCCGCGATTGCGCACCTGGTTCACCGCCTGCGCGATCAGCCCGGGCATCCCCACGCATTCAAACACGATATCGGCCTTGCCGCCCAGCGCGCGTTCGGCGCCGCCAACGGGATCGGCCGGATCGACCGCAAAGCCGGTGGCCCCCATGCCCAGCGCGCGGGCCTGCTGATAATCGGCGATATCCTGCACCACCACTGCGCCCGCGCCCATGCGCCGCGCCCAGAACGCCACGGCCAGCCCGATCGGCCCGCCCCCCAGCACCAGCACTTTGTCACCAGCGCGCAGGCCCGCCATGTTCACCCCGTGCAGCGCAACCGCCAGCGGTTCGATGATCGCGCCGTCGTCCAGGCTGACCGATCGGGGCAGGCGGATGCACTGGTTGGACCGGGTCACGGCATATTCGGCATAGCCGCCGCCCTGCAGGCCAAACCGGTCGCACCAGGCGACTTCGCCCGCGCGGCACGACGCACAAGTGCCGCACGATTGCAGCGGGATCACCGAAACCAGATCGCCGATCGCCAGCGCGTTGCCGGACCCGGTGGTGCCTTTGCCCAGCGCAACCACTTCGCCGGCGAATTCGTGCCCCAGCACGTCGCCCGCGCCTTTGCCATAGGCGGGGTCTTCGGTCATGTGCAGGTCCGACCCGCAGATGCCGCAGCGCGCCACGCGCACCACCACTTCGCCTTCGCCCGGGGTCGGATCGTCCAGCGTTTCCACAGTCAGGGGCTGGTGCAGCCCCTGCATCACGACAGCTTTCACCTGAAATTGCCCAGCTGCACGCCGCCGTCGATCACCACGTGGGCCCCGGTCATGAAGCTGGACGCATCCGATGCCAGCAGCAGCGCCAGCGGCTTGATCTGGTCGGTTTCGGCCATCGCGCCCAGCGGAATGGTCTTGTCGAACGCGGCCTTGGCCACCGGGTTCTTCTTGACCCAGCCGCCGCCGATATTGGTGATGAACGGGCCCGGCGCGATGGCGTTCACGCGGATGCGGTATTCGGCCAGTTCCAGCGCGACGTGGCGCACCATATGCAGCACGCCCGCCTTGGCCGGCATATAGGCCATGCCCACAATGGGTTCATTGATGATGCCCGCATTCGATGCGGTGGCGATGATCGACCCACCGCGCCCTTGCGCCTTCATCACCCGCGCCGCTTCGCGCATGGTGTTGAAAATGCCGGTCAGATTGACCCCCATCGACCGGTCCCAATCGGTTTCGGGGTTCAGCGTGTCGATCTGGCCATCGGCGTTGCGAAACCCGCCCGGGTTCCAGAATCCCGGGCCCGGGTCCATCCCGGCATTGGCAAAGCAGATGTCGAGCCCGCCGCAGGCGGCAACGTGATCGTCAAACACCGCGCGCATCGCCGCACGGTCCCGCACATCGAGCGTGGCGGCGCGCGCCTTGCCGCCCAGTCCATTTTTCAGACCGGCGACGATCCGGTCAGCCTCGCGCTGCGCGCCTTCGCCATCGATATCGGTCAGCGTGACGGTCGCGCCGGCTTCGGCCATGGCCTCGGCATAGGCAAGCCCGATGCCCGATGCCGCGCCGGTAACGATTGCCGATCGCCCGGCGATGGCAAACTGTTCAAGCGTGGTCATGGCGTTTCGTCCTGTGTTGCGGCGCGTTCGGCGGCGATCATCTTGCGCAATTGGCGCCGAGCGCGGATGCCGCCGCCATCGCCTTCGAGAACCAGCGGCTGCAGGTCCCAGAAATCCTGGCCCGCCATCAGCCGGTGGGCATCGCGGATCAGCGGCATGTCTTCGTGTTCAAACGCGAATTCCAGCGCGCCGCGCATGGCGTTGGAAAATTCGGCATCACCCACTGCGAAATCGCGCGCCGTGGCCCACAGATAATGCGTGGTATCGGCGGTTTCGGGCGTGAACGCATGGATCGAGGGCATGTTGCCCAGCTGATCGAACGGGGTGCCGGGTTCACCGGTGCGGAAATCGAACGACAGCGTGGCCGGCGCATGCCACACGACATGGCCGTCAAACGCCTGTTTGCGCCCGGCGGTGCCCAGGATCGCCGAAATCCCTTCCGACAGATAATCGTCGGGCTGCGCATAATGGGCGTGGACCGTTTCGCCCTCTTGCCAGAACCGCCGCGCGCCTTCGGTAAAGGCGCTTGCGACCAATGCCGGATGCACGAAATTGGCGTGGCTGAGATCGAGGATATTGTCGGAATAGAGCTCGTAATGCCCCTCGGCCGTAGTGCTGCCGCGCACCGCATCCCAGCGCGGATCGGCCAGCCAGGCAAAATCCGGAATCCTGCTGTCATCGGCGCGCGCCGGATCGCCCATCCAGATCCACAGCAGCGCATGGCGTTCGACCAGCGGATAAGTGCGCACCGAAACCTGCGGCACCGCCCCGCCCGGATGCGGATTGAACACGCATGTGCCATCGCTGCCAAAGCGCAAGCCGTGATAGGGGCATTGCAGCGCGTCATCGATCACCGCACCATCGCCCAATGGCGCAAAGCGGTGCGGACAGCGCCCGCCGATCGCCTGCGCCACGCCCTGGGCATCGCGAAACAGCGCCACCGGCTCTTCCAGAAAGACTTTGGCCTGCGGCGCATCGCCCAGGCCATCGGCCCAGCCGGCCACATACCAGGCATTGCGCAAATAGACCCCGCGCGGGCCATCCAGCTTTGGCGTCGCCGTGCGTGTCGTCGTCATCGCCATTCGCCTTGAAGTCAGCCGCTTACAGGTAAAGCGCCGGGTTGATCGGCAGGTCGTGTTCGCGGCAATAGCTCTCATAGTGGTTGATGAACCACCACACATCGAGCGTTTCGACGTGGTTGCCGTTTTCGTCGAAGAATTCGTTGGCGCCCTGCATGTGAAACAGCGCCTTCATCCCGTTCGGATCATCGGTCACCAGCGTATGCGCGGTGCCCGGGGTTTCGGTGATGAATTCGCCCGGTTTGCACACCCAGTCGTATTCCAGATAGCGAAAGCTGCCTTCCAGCCCGATCGCCCAGACTTTGCCGCGGTGTTTGTGCGTGCCGATCACCCCGGGGCCCTTGATCCACAGGATGTTGACATAGATGTTTTCGCGCACGTCAAACGCCAGGTGGCGGATCGCCGCGTTGTCGCCAAACGGCACCCACGGGCTTTCGGCTTCGCTGCCGCCCACATAGGTGCCTTCGACCCCCAGCCGCTTGATCGTGTCGCCATACAGTTCGGGCACGGCGACAATCTTGTAGGCGCCGGACGGCGGTGCGGTCATCGACATGGGTCTGGCCTTTAAATGTACAGCTTGGGATTGAGCGGAATGCCGTGCGCCTTGCAGTGCGTTTCGTAGTGGTTGATGAACCACCACACGTCGGTCGTTTCGACGAAATTGGCATTTTCGTCATAGAATTCGATCGGGCCCTGCATCCACCCGAACAGCTTCACGCCTTCGGGATGGTCGGTCACCAGGGTGTGGCTTTCACCCGGAACTTCGAGAATCAGCCCGCCGGGCGAGGCGACCCAATCGTATTCCAGATATTTCACGCTGCCTTCCAGGCAGACCATCATGATCGTGCCGCGGTGCAGGTGCGTGCCGATGACGCCGGGTTCCTTGATCCACAGGATGTTGGAAAAGATCCCCTGCCGCACGTCAAAGGCCAGATGCTTGATCGCCGCCTTGTCGCCAAACGGCACCCACGGGCTGTCCACGTCCGACTGCGCGTCGATATAGCGGCCGCCGGGGCTGAGCCGGGCGACGATTTCGCGATGGGCAAACGGCACATCGACAATGGCCGCCTTGGTGGACGGCGGCGCGGTCATCGTGTTCATGGCAGGTGTCCTTATCGGATCAGAGTATCGACATAGTCGGCACCGATGCCGTTGCCGGCATAGTGCGCGCGGGCCGCGGCGATGTAGTCATAGACATCGTAATGCCCGACGGTGTTGCCTTCATCATCCAGCCACATCAGCGGGCCCGACACGACGAAAAACACCTTCATCGGCTCCGGGCTGTCATAGCATACCAGCGTGTGCGATTCGCCCGGCGTTTCATAAACGAAGTCACCCGCGGTCGCGGTCCATTCGTGTTCCAGATAGGCCCATTTGCCGCTGATCGTGTAGGCCCAGATCGGGTGCGGGTGGTAATGGCGGCTGACCAGGCCGGGGCCCGATGACATCAGCACATCGGCCCACATGTTCTTGGCCGGGCTGATCCACACCGGTTTTGACGAGACGGTTTCGGAAATCGGCACCCAGAAGCGCGGATCGCCTTCGGCAATTTTCGACGCATAGACTTCGGGAAGGCCGCCGTCCTTGAAGACTTTGTCGATCGGCTTGATGTCTTTCCAGAATTCCAGATGGGGGGATTCGGGCATCGGGCTTCTCCTGGATTGCGCAAAAAATGGGGGCGCCCGGCCGGGCGCCCCCTGACGGGATCAGAACTTTACGCTGAGCCGTGCGTACCATTCGGCCGGGCGGTTGTAGGTGCCGTAGATTTCGCCACCGGCAACTTGCGCCTGACCGGTGATCAGGTACCGCTGGTTGGTCAGGTTCGTGCCACCGACAGTGAAATCCCACTGCTTGCTCGGCGCCTTGTACGTCACGCTGGCGTTGAGCTGGTTGGTGGCGACGCGTTCCAGCAGGAACGTGCCTTCGGTGTCGTTGCGCATGCTCGTGGTGTGGGTGAAGTCAGCCAGGAAGACCAGGCTGCCCTTGTCACCCAGCGTCGCTTCATACCGCGGCGAAATGTTCATCTTCCAATGCGGCGCCTTGGGCAGCGGCGCGCCGGCATAGATCCCGGCCTGCAGCGGGTTCGGCGCGACATAGGCCGAGTTGCCACCGCAGAAGGCCGCCGCATTGCCGCCTTCACCGCAGATATAGGTGAAGTGGGCATCGAGGTAGCCGACCGAACCCGTGATCGTCAGGCCATCGGCCGGAGCGACGACCGCTTCGGCTTCAAAACCGCGCACCCGCGCCTTGCCCAGGTTGGCAACGGTAGGCGAAACGCCGATCTGCTGGTTCAGCTGGATGCCGTTGTAGCTCGTGTTGAACGCCGACAGGTTAAGCTGCAGGTGACGATCAAAGAACTTCGACTTCAGGCCGATTTCGAACGTTTCCGCCTTTTCCGGGCCGAACGTCGGCGCATAGGGCAGCGGGTTCGACAGACGCGTGGTCCAGCCGCCCGAACGATAGCCGCGCGACCAGGACACGTAGGCCATCATATCCTTCTGGGGATGGATCTGGATGCCGGCCTTGGGCGAGAAGTTGTTGAAAATGCGCGAATTCGGACCCTGCGCATAATAATCGAAGTAGTTCGCCAGCTGGCCCAGATTCGAACCGTAGCCGTTGCTTCCGCCATTGAAGTAGTTGAAATTGTTGTTGGCGGTCGGGAACCCGGTCAGCGCCGCGCAAAGCGGGCTGGGGGCGCAGTTGAACAGCTTGTAGCTGAAGCCGTTGTCATCGGCCTGGCCACCATAATAGTTCTTGTGCTCGTGGGTATAACGGCCACCCAGCGTGATGCTGATGAAGTCGTTGAAGGTATAATCGAACTGGCCGAACGTGGCGAGCGCGGTGGTGTTGATGCGGCCCGGACCGTCAACCTGCAGCAGGCCATCGGCAAAAGTCACATAGTCATGCAGATCGCCGGCTTCGTTGAAGACATAGGCGCCCACGGTGTACTTCAGCTTCTTGTCCGCGCTTGTGCCGTTGATCTGGAATTCCTGGCTCCACTGGTGCTGCTTCACGGTGAAGCTGGTCTGCAGGAAGTTCAGCGGCGAGCCATCGAGATCGACGCCCGCGTTGAAATCGACATTGCGGAACGCCGAGATCGACTTGATCTGCAGGTTGTCGGTCAGCTGGTCTTCCAGGGTCAGCGTGATGCCGTACTGGCGAACTTTCGAATAGTTGTTGCCGGTGGCATAGCTGGTGTCGGGGTTGCCGGTAATGAAGCGGCTGTCAAACGGCAGCAGCGGGTTCGGGTTGTTCGGCCCGGCAATGCCGGCGCCGGCCAGGCCCGGCAGCGTGTTGTAGCCCTGCACGCCGGTGCGCGGACCGCACAGCGCCTGCGCATTGCGCGCCGCAATCTGATCGGCGGTCGAGCCGATGCAGAAGTTGTACAGCCCGCCAAACAGGAAGCCCGACGATCCGGTGATCACGTCAAGGCCGGTCTGCACCGGGAAGCCTTCGTTGGGGCCCAGGTCGTTGGCGTTCATCCCGCCGAACGGCCCCGGAACGTGCTCGGTCGTACCGAGCAGGGTGTTGGCGGTCGATTCCTGATCGACATTGGTATAGTCGGCCGCCAGCGTCGCCTTGAACGATCCGCTGGTGTATTTCAGCTTGCCGCGCAGGCTGTAGCTGTTGTCACCGCCCTGACGGTTGCCGCCGCTGTTGTAGCCGGCCGCGTTGAACTGCGTGAAATTGTCAGCGCTGTAGCCCGTGGCGGGGTAGGGAACGCGATACTGGTACCCATCGCGACGGAGCATGCCGAACGTCAACGACGACGTGAGGTTTTCGGCCAGCGGCACGTCAACCGAGCCACGGACCTGCATGCGGCGATAGCTGCCGCCGGTCACATCGCCGATGAAACGGAACTGGTTGCCCGGATCGTGCGTGACGATCGACACCGCGCCACCGATGGTGTTGCGGCCGAACAGTGTGCCCTGCGGACCCTTCAGCACTTCGATGCGTTCAACGTCGAGCAGATCCTGGTTCGCGCCCACCGAACGGCCGAGATAGACACCATCGACATAGACGCCCACGGTCTGGTCGATGTTGAACGCAAAGTCGGCCGAACCGACGCCGCGGATCGACGCGCCGAGCACCGCGCTGGAACCCGAAAAGGGCGTCGAGGCGTCAAACGTCACGTTGGGCGAAACCGAAGTCAGCGCCGACACGTCACCAACCGCACGCTCTTTCAGCGCCGCAGCCGTGAACGCGGTAATCGCGATCGGCACGTTCTGCACGTTTTCCGACCGCTTTTGCGCGGTGACGACGATTTCCTGGATACCGCCGGTGGCGGGTGCAGCCTCGGCCGGCTTGGCCTGGGCATAGGCGGTGCCGGTGATCAGCACGCTGAGCGCGACGCCCGCAAGGATTCCACTTGGCCGTTTCATATCCTGTCTCCCTTGACTTGGTGCAGCCGGCTCATTGATGGGAGCCTGCATTATTGATGGCATTTTGTATGCAACACACACATAATTGAGTGCAGTGCATACGAAGTCAACCGTGAAAATCACGCCATGGCGGTTGCCGTGCCGTTCTGTCGTGCAGTGTTGCGCGCCAGCACCCGCGGCGCGGTTTCGCGCAAGGCGCAACCGATGACCCCAGCCAGGATGCACAGCACCAGCATCAACCACATCACCGCGTCGCGGCCATAATGATCCGACAGACCGCCCGCCAGCGACGGACTGAGCACGCCGCCGATCACTTCGCCAATGCCCATGACCACCCCGGTGAGCGATGCAGTCAGCCGCGGATCGACCGATTCGGACGGGATTGTCGCCATGAACAGCGGGAACACCCCGTTCAGCCCCCAGCCGACGAAAAAGATCGCCGCCAGCAGCCAGACATTGCCTGACAGATAAAGCGCGCCCAGCGGCAGGATCGCGCCAAGGAACGAAAACCCGATGATCGCCGGCCGCCGCCCGATCCGGTCCGACAGCGCGGTCACCGCAAAGCTGCCGATGCCTGCCGAAATGCCCAGCGTTGCCATCAGCCACTTGGTGGCATCGGCCGAAACATGCTGCGTTGCCGTGAGGTACAACGGCATGAACGCCCAGCAGCACACCAGATAGGACACCAGCAGGATCGAAATCAGCGCGCAGATCTGCACATTGCGATCGGCAAAAGCCCCGGCCAGCGAGGTGCGCGGCGCGGCGTCGTGATGAAACCCGTCTTTGGCCGGTTCTTTCAGGAAAAACCACAGGATCAGCGCGCTGAGCAGGCCGGGCGCCGCCGCGATGAAAAACGCGTGGCGCCAGCCGAACGCGATGGCCACCGGCACCAGCACCAGCGGCGCAACCGACGATCCCAGCACGTTCGATCCCAGATTTTGCGCCACGCCCATGGCCAGGCCGCGTTCCTGTTCGGGCACTTGCGCGGCGATCAGCGAATGGCTGACCGGCATCACCCCGCCTTCGGCCGCGCCCATCAGGATGCGCGCGCCCAGCAGCATGATGAACGATTGCGCCAGGCCCGACACCACCGAACATACGCAGAAGGCCAGCGTGGCAATGATGATGATAGGCTTGCGCGAACCCAGCCAGTCGGAAAACCGGCCCACGGTAAAGCCGGCAATGGCCCAGGTGAGCGACAGACCCGAAGACAGCATGCCGACTTGCGTGTCGCTCAGCCCCAGATCGGGGCGGACATAGGGCATCAGAAAATTGAGGGCGTTGCGGTCGAAAAACAGGATGCCGAAATTCAGGCTGAGCAAAAGCACCAGCGCAATCCGGTATCCGCCCGACCTGACGGTCGCTTCCATCCCTTTCATCCCCCCAGACGCCATGCGTTTTTATATTTGTATGCGAAACATACAGATTTTGCGCCGCGATGCAAGCCCTCTTGCCCTTTTGGTCAGGCTTTGGGCGATCAGCCGTCAGGCAAAGGGCCGGACCGGATCTGTGCCATCCCAATCGAGCGAGGCGCGCCAGAACCGGGTGAAAGTTTCATCCATGCCAGGCGTCACCGGAATCAGTTCGACCATGCCCGGATCGTTGCGCCCGTTATCCAGATAGGCGACCGCGCCGCCAGTGGGCACCGCCGCGCGAAACGCCACCGTGTGGCCGCGTGCTTCATAGGCGGCGATTTCGGCATCGACATCGGCGCAGGCCACCCCGACATGATGAAAGCCATAGCCGCGTTTGTCGATAATTTCGCGATAGACCGAAGGGTTGCCATCGAGCGGCTGGATCAGTTCGATCTGCATGTGCCCGGCAAAACCCATCGCGATCGCCACATCGGCGGTGGACGGCGCGCCACGATAGGTCTGCCCTTCGCCCAGAAAATGGTCGAGCAGAAACCACGGCCCGGCGCCGGTTTCCTCGATCCACCACCGAATGCTGGCCTGGATATCTTCAACCACATAGGCCATCTGCATGATCTGGCCCATTTTCTGGCCAAAGCCGAGCGTCGTGCCATCGCTGTTTGCGGTCATCGGGCCTCTCTCCTGGCGCAGGTTGCGGCTGACAATTTCGCTTGCGCTCGTTGGCGATGGTCTGCATTTTGTATGCAACAAATACAATACCCGATTTACGGGACCATTTTTGCGGAGAGCGGCCATGAGCGAAAAACCCGGCGTGCTGCTGGTGATCACCCAGGACACCAAAGAGGAAGAGGCGCGTTTCGTGCGCCAGACGCTCGAATCGGCAGGTGTCGATGTGGTGCATCTTGATCCCAGCGTGCGCCGCACGGTGGGCGGCGCGGAAATTTCCCCCGAACAGGTCGCCGCTGCCGCCGGGCACACCATCGAAAGCGTGCGTGCGCTGGGCCACGAAGGCAAATGCCAGGCGGTGATGATCGAAGGGTCGATCAAGGCCGCGCATGCGTGGAACGCGGCACATCCGATTTCCGGCATTCTTGCGGTTGGCGGGTCGATGGGGTCTGCGCTGGCTGGCGCGCTGATGCAATCGATGCCCTATGGCATGCCCAAACTGATCGTTTCGACAATGGCATCGGGCTTCACCGCGCCCTACATGGGGGTGAAAGATATCGCGATGCTCAACGCGGTGACCGACATCGCCGGGATCAATTCGATCAGCCGCGATGTGTTCCGCAATGGCGCGCTTGCGGTGGCGGGCATGGCCAAAGGCTATGACCCGAAGCGCGGGGCAGACAAGCCGCTGGTGCTGATGACCACGCTGGGCACCACCGAAAAGGGCACGCGCCGCATCCGCGAAGCGCTGGAAGCCGATGGCGCCGAAGTCATGGTGTTCCATTCCTCGGGCGCGGGCGGGCCGACGCTGGACAGCATCGCCGCCGACCGCGACGTGGCGCTGGTGCTCGATCTGTCGGTGACCGAAATCATCGACCATCTGAACGGCGGGCTGGCCGATTCGGGGCCGAATCGCGGCAAGGCCGGCATGGCGCGCGGCGTTCCGACGATATGGGCGCCGGGCAATGCCGATTTCATCATCGCCGGGCCGATCGATGCTGCCCGCGCGCAGTTCCCCGACACCCGCTATCACGAACACAATCCGCAACTGACCGCGGTGCGCACCCGCCTGCCCGAACTGGAGGCGCTGGCCGATCACCTGGCCGCGATCATCGGCGAGGCCAAGGGCCCGGTGCGCGTGTTCACCCCGCTGCACGGGTTTTCCAACCACGACAGCCCCGATGGCCATATCCAGGATATCACGCTGCCCGGCCCCTTTGCCGAAAAGCTGAAGGCGGTGATGCCTGCGCACGTACCGGTGACCGCGATCGACGCGCATTTCAATGACGAGGCGTTTTCCAATGCGATCATCGCCGCAGCCCGCGAGATGATGGCGAAATGAGTAAGACCGATCTGCCGCTGACCCCCGAAGATGTCGCGGAAATCGCCGCGATTCTGGATGGCACCGCCTATGACCGGATCGACGTGACCACCGCGCGGTTCCGCCTGCGCGTGGCGCGCGATGGCCAGGGTTTTACCCAGGACTGGAGCTTTGACGAGGCCGCAGCGCCCGGCGCGGCCATGGCCGCAGCGCCCGCTGTTGCGCCAGCGATCCAGGCCGATATCGGCCCCTGCGTGCGGGCGCCGCTGCCCGGCACGTTCTATCGCGCCCCGGCGCCCGGCGCGCCGCCGTTTGTCGAAGTGGGCGCGGTGGTTACCCCCGATACCGTGGTGGGCATCATCGAAACGATGAAGCTGATGAACCCGGTCCATGCCGGGATCGATGGCGTGATTTCGGCCATTCTGGTCGACAACGCGACAATGATTGCCAAAGGCGCGGCGCTGATGCTGCTGGACGGGGCGCTGCCGGACGGGCCCGCGCTGTGATCCGCCGCCTGTTTGTGGCCAACCGCGGCGAGATCGCGCTGCGCGTGATCCGCACCGCACGCGCGATGGGCATGACCACCATTCTGGGCGTGTCCGAGGCCGATCGGCACAGCCTGCCCGCGCGCAGTGCCGATGACGTGGTGGTGATCGGCCCGGCGCCTTCGGCACAATCCTATCTGAACATTCCCGCCGTGGTCGCGGCTGCACAATCGGCGCGCGCCGATGCGATCCACCCCGGCTATGGCTTTCTGTCGGAAAACGCAGCGTTTGCCCGCGCCGTGGCCGAAGTCGGGATGATTTTCGTCGGCCCCGAGCTGTCCAGCCTGACCGCCATGGGCGACAAGCTGATGGCGCGGCGCGTGGGGATCGAGGCCGGCCTGCCGGTCGTGCCCGGGGGTGAAGCCGCGGACAAGGCGGCCGCGCGCGCCCAGGCCGAACGCACCGGCTATCCGCTGCTGCTGAAGGCCGTATCGGGCGGCGGCGGGCGCGGCATGAAACGGGTCGATGCACCCGACCAGCTTGAGGCGCAGATCGACATGGCGATGGCCGAGGCGCAGGCCGCGTTTGGCGATCCGCGCGTCTATGTCGAACGCTTCATCGCGCGCGGCCGCCATGTCGAAGTGCAAGTGCTGGGCGATGGCCACGACGCGATCCACCTGGGCACGCGCGACTGTTCGATCCAGCGCCGGTTCCAGAAACTGGTCGAAGAAGCGCCCGCGCCCAACATGCCCGATGACAAACGCGCCGCGATCGAGGCGGCGGCGGTCAATCTGGCGCGGCATCTGGGCTATCGCGGTGCGGGAACGGTCGAATTCCTGGTCGATGCCGAAACGTTCGATTTCTATTTTCTGGAAATGAACGCGCGCATCCAGGTCGAACATCCCGTGACCGAGGCAGTGACCGGGATCGACCTTGTCGAACAGCAATTGCTGATTGCCGGCGGCGGGCGCATGGCGCTGCGCCAGGGCGATGTCGCAGTGCAAGGCCACGCGATCGAAGTGCGCATCAATGCCGAAGACTGGCGCGCCGATTTCCGCCCTTCGCCCGGCCGCGTAGCGCGCGCGGTCTGGCCCGCCGGGCCCGGCATCCGCATCGATACGCATATCGCCAGCGGCGGCGAAGTGCCGCCGTATTACGATTCGCTGCTGGGCAAGCTGATCGTTTCGGCGCCGACCCGCGCCGAGGCGGTGGCGCTGCTGGCGGCGGCGCTGAACCGGCTGACCATCGAAGGGGTGGACACCACGCGCGATCTGCACCGCACGATTGCCGCCGATGCGCGGTTTGTCGCCGGCGGTGTCGATACCCGTTTCTTCGAAGGGCTTGCCGCATGACGCTCCGTCTTGTCGATGTGACCATGCGCGATGGCAACCAGTCACTGTGGGGCGCCACCGGGCTGAATACCGCACACATGCTGCAAGCCGCCGCGCTGACCGAGCGCGCCGGCTTTCGCGCGGTCGATTTCACATCGTCCAGCCACATGGCGGTCGCGGTGCGCTATTTCCGCAACAACCCGTGGGAACGCATCCGCCGCATGCGCGCGGCGATGCCGAACACGCCGTTGCAGCTGATCACCACCGGCCTGCGTTTCATCGCCTGGCAACAGGCCGATCCGGAATTCATGCGGCTGGTCTATCGCTGTTTGCAGGATTGCGGCATCCGCCGGTTTGTCGTGCTCGATCCGATGCACGAAGTGCCCGCGGTGATCGAGGCGGCGCGGATCATCAAGCAGGAGGGCGGGGCCGAAGTGATGGCCGCGCTGACTTTCACGCTGTCCGACGTGCACGACGATGCATTCTATGCCGGGTTTGCCAAGGCACTGATGGCCAGCCCCGATATCGACTTGTTCTATCTCAAGGACCCGAGCGGGCTGATGTCGGTCGACCGGGTGCGCACGCTCGCCCCGGCGGTAAAGGCGGTGATCGGCAACCGTCCGCTGGAAATCCACGCACACAACACGCTGGGGCTGGGCGAATTGTCGTCGCTTGAGGCGGCAAAGCTGGGCATTTCGGCAATCCACGTCGCAATCGGGCCGGCCGGCGACGGATCGTCGCTGCCCGAGGCGGAGCGCATGGTCGCCAACCTGATCGAGGCGGGGCACGATGTCGGCATCGACCGCGCCACGCTGCGTCAGCTGTCGGATTACTGGACCCGGCTGGCCCGGGCCGAGGGCCTGCCGCCCGGCACCCCGCAAGCGTTCGACGCCAGTTTTTTGCGGCATCAGATCGCCGGCGGCGTGATGACCACGACCAGGCGCCAGCTGGAAGAGCTGGGCATGGGGGACCGGCTGGGCGCGGTGATTGCCGAAACCGAACACGTGCGCGCAGAGCTTGGCTATCCGATCATGGTCACGCCGTTTCCGCAGATGGTCATGAGCCAGGCGCTGTTCAACGTGATCGGCGACCGCCGCTATGCCCAGGTCAGCGACCAGGTGATCCGCTATGTCATGGGCAAATTCGGCAAGCCGACGCGGCCGGTTGATGCCGCGGTGGAGGCCGCGATCCTCAGCCGCCCGCGCGCGGCCGAGCTGGCCGCCGAGGGCGATTTTCCCCCGCTGGGCGATTTGCGCCGCACATTCGGCGCGCAGATGCCTGATGAGGAATTCCTGCTGCGCGCGGTCATGCCCGGCGATCAGGTCGATGCCATGCTGTCGGCCGGCCGGTCGCGCGCGACGTATACCCCAGAGGCGGCGCCGCTGCTGCGCCTGCTGCGCGAACTGGCGGCGCGGCCGCATGCGCGCGACATCGTGATCGAACGCCCGGGCCTGCGCCTGGCGCTGCATGCCGGAGCTTCGCTGTGACGCCTGAAATGATCGAAACCGTGCGCTCCGCCAGCGGCTTTATTTTCGACATGGATGGCACGATTGCGCTGGGCGATGCGGCCAGCGGCGGCCATCAGGCGCTGCCCGGCGCGGTCGACCTGCTGGCGCTGATCAAGCGCCGGGGCGTTCCGCTGCGCGTGTTCACCAATGGCACGGCCAAGCCGCCCGCAACGTATGCCGCATCGCTGCGCAAGGCCGGGTTTGATCTGGACGATGCCGAAATGATGACACCGTCGACGTCTGCGGCGGCGTGGTTTGTCAAACAGGGCATCGGCCGCGTGCGCGTACTGGGCAATGCCGGCGTTGCCGCGCCGCTGATCGACGCCGGGATCAGCTGCATCGGATCAGCCGAACCGGCGCAAGCGGTGGAAGCGGTCTATACCGGCTGGTTCCGCGAATTCACCTTTCCCGATCTCGAGGCTGCCTGCCAGTCGGTGTGGGACGGCGCGCTGCTGACCACGGCCAGCCACGTGCCATTCTTTGCCACCGCCACCGGGCGCGGCATTGGCGCCAGCTTTGCGATCAATGCGATGATCACCGCGATGACCGGCAAACGCGCCAAAGTGCTGGGCAAACCGTCGCGCATTGCGTTCGATGCCGCGGCCGATGCCATGGGCATAAACGGCGCCGACCGCCGTCGCATCGTCATCGTGGGCGATGATCCCGCGCTGGAAATGCGCATGGCGCACAATGCGCGCACCACCGGCATCGGCATGACCACGGGGATCATGAAACCCGATGCCGTGGCCGCGCTGAAGCCCGCCGAACGGCCGCACGCGATCATCGCATCGCTGCGGCCGCTCTACGAAGCGATCAAAGCGTAATCACGACTTTGCCGAACAGATCGGGCGACGCCTGATAGGCCCAGGCGTCCTTTGCGTCGGCAATGGCAAAGCGGCGGTCGATCACCGGCTTGATACCGTGGGCATCGATCAGCGCGTTAAGCCCGCCGGCCATCGCGCATGAGCCCACGAAAATGCCGCGAATCGCCGCGCCCTTGAACATCAGCCCGTGCGGATTGGTGTTGCCTTCGCGGGTCAGCACGCCGATCAGCGCGATTTCGCCAGCAAAGCCCACCGCCGCGATCGATTGGGCCAATGTGCCCGCGCCGCCCACTTCCACCACGTGATCGATCCCGCCGGTCAGGCCCGCGGCCGCGGCGCCCCATTCGGGCGTGGTGCGATAGTTGATCAGGTGATCGGCACCCAGCGCACGGGCGCGATCGAGCTTGGCATCGCTCGACGATGTGGCGACCACGATGGCGCCCGCCGCCTTGGCAATCTGCAGCGCAAGCAGTGAAACCCCGCCGGTGCCAAGCACCAGCACGCTTTCACCGGCCTTGACCGGGCGCGGCCCGGCCATCAGCGCATTCCACGCGGTAACCCCGGCGCAGGGCAGGCACGCCGCCTCTGCAAAGCTCAGGCTGTCGGCAATGCGCACCACGCCCGTGGCCGGCAGCACGACCAGATCCTGCAACATGCCCGGCGCGCCCGCCGCGCCCAACGCCGGACCGACGCCGGGATTGGGCGGGCCATCGGCCCAGTTCTGGAAAAACAGGCCGGCAACGCGATCGCCCACCGCCCAGCCGGTCACGCCTTCTCCCAGCGCCACGATTTCGCCCGCGCCGTCGGACAGCGGCACAGTGTCTTCAGCCACCGGGCCGCCCATATAGAGCCCCAGCGGGATGATCTGATCGCGATAATTGAGCGAACAGGCGCGCACCCGCACCAGCACTTCGCCCGCGCCGGGCACCGGTTCGGGCGCATTGCGCAGCACCAGGCCATCAAGCGAGGTGGAACCCCGGGTTACAATCCATTGGCGCATCGTGACATCTCCTCTCACTGGTCCTCTCACTGGCCGTGGCGCGCGACAGGGCCCGGCCAGTTTTGTAAGCAACGCCTACAATACGCGCCGGGCCAGTGCGAGCGATTCTGTCGCGCCGAGCCCGTGCCCGTTATGCCGTGAGGCGCGCCGAGGCCCCGGCCCAGTCGAGCAGCGGCAGAATTGCGGCAACATAGTCCGCGCGGCGGTTCTGCTTGTCGAGGTAATAGGCGTGTTCCCACACGTCGATCACCAGCAGCGGGGTCATTCCCATGGTCAGCGGGGTATCCGCGTTGCCCGTGGCCAGCACTTTCAATTTGCCGGCATCGCTGGCCAGCCAGGCCCAGCCGCTGCCGAACTGGCCCATGGCGGCCTTGGCCAGTTCTGCCTCCAGCGCGGCGCGGGTGCCGAAATCGCGCGTGATCGCCGCTTCGAGCGCGGCCATCGGCGCACTGCCACCAGGCGTCAGGCTTTGCCAATAGAGGTTGTGATTGAGCGCCTGCGCGGCGTTGTTGAAAAGCGCGCGCTGGTCGGGTTTGCCGGCGGTGGCCAGCACCACATCCTCAAGCGAGGCCGCAGCCATCGCAGTGCCCGCCACCAGTTTGGCCAGGTTGGCGAAATAGCCCTTGTGGTGCTTGTTGTAATGAAAATCGACCGTCTGCGCCGAAATCGCCGGGGCCAGCGCATCGGGGGCATAGCCCAGCGCCGGCTGCACCTGGGGTGACGGTTTGGCGATTCGCGGTGCGGCGCGCGCAACGGGCGCAGCCGAAGCCAGCGCAACGGTACCAACTGCGGCGGCAGCGCGCAGAACATCGCGGCGATTGCTGGGTATCATGTCCGGTTTCTCCTGACGGGGCGGCCATGCGGGCGCCCGGATCCGACGGGCATCATGCCACTGCGCCAGGGATCGGCAAAGCGGCGAAAGGGGTAGGCCAGCACGCGCGCCATCAACCTCGCCATCAAGCGCGCCATCAAGCGCCCAATCAAGCTCTGGGCGGAACCCGGCGATAGCTCAGCGCTTCGGCAATATGCACGCGCGTCACATCGGGCGCGCCGGCCAGATCGGCGATCGTGCGCGCCACGCGCAGGATGCGGGTATAGCCGCGCGCCGACAGCTTCATCGCCACGGCCGCGCGGGTCAGCAGATCCTGCCCGGCGGCATCGGGGCGCGCATGGCTGTCGAGCAAGTCGCCATCGAGTTCGGCATTGCTGCGCCGCCCGGTCCCGGCCAGCCGCTCGGTCTGGCGGGCGCGCGCAGCGGCGACCCGGCCCGCCACTTCGGCCGATCCCTCGGTCGGCGGTGGCAGCGCCATATCGCTGGCCGCAACCGGATCGACCTCCACATGCAGGTCGATCCGATCGAGCAACGGGCCCGAAACGCGCGCCTGGTAATCCGCGGCGCAGCGCGGCGCGCGGCTGCACGCCAGTGCCGGATCGGCGAGATGCCCGCACCGGCACGGATTCATCGCCGCAATCAACTGAACCCGCGCCGGAAACGTTACGTGCGCGTTGGCGCGCGCGACGGTCACTTCGCCGGTTTCCAGCGGCTGGCGCAGCGAATCGAGCGCGGCGCGCTGAAATTCGGGCAGTTCGTCGAGGAACAGCACGCCGAGATGCGCAAGGCTGACCTCGCCCGGCCGCGCCTTCATCCCGCCCCCGGTCAGCGCCGCAATCGAGGCCGAATGGTGCGGGCTGCGAAACGGGCGTGACCGGCTGATCCGCCCTTCTTCCAATGTGCCCGCGACCGAGGCGACCATCGACACCTCCAGCGCTTCGCCCGGGGTCAGCGGCGGCAGGATGCCCGGCAGGCACGCCGCCATCAGCGATTTGCCCGCGCCCGGCGGCCCGACCATCAGCAGATTGTGCCCGCCGGCCGCCGCGATTTCCAGTGCGCGGCGCGCCACTTCCTGCCCTTTGACCTGTTTCAGATCGGGGCCGCGCGCGGGCGGATCGGGTTCGCCGACGCGCGGCGGGGGCAGCGCCTGCGTGCCTTTCAGGTGGTTGAGCAATCCGATCAGATCGGGCGCGGCGATCACCGCGGTGCCGGCCCAGCTTGCCTCGGTGCCTTGCGCTGCCGGGCAGATCAGCCCGCGCTCGCTGGCGCCGGCGTGGAGCGCAGCCAGCAGCACCCCGGGGCTGGCGATGATCCGCCCGTCGAGCGCCAGTTCGCCCACGGCAACCTGGTCGGCCAGCGCCTCGCGATCGACCACGCCCATGGCCCCCAGCAGCGCCAGCGCGATCGGCAGATCGTAATGCGATCCTTCCTTGGGCAGATCGGCGGGCGACAGGTTGACCGTGATACGCTTGGGCGGCAGCGAGAGCCCCATTGCGGCAAGCGCCGAATGCACGCGTTCGCGGCTTTCCCCCACGGCCTTGTCCGGCAGGCCGACCACGCGGAAACTGGGCAGCCCGGACGATAGCTGGCACTGCACCTCGACGCTGCGCGCCTCGAGCCCCAGATAGGCGACTGTCGCCACGACTGCGACCATTTGCGTTCGCCTTTCCTCTTGCGTTGTGCCGCTATGGTGTAGCGCGCATGACTGGGCAGCGCCAAGCTCCCCGATTTCGCCATTATGGCGCAAAATTGCCGCAATTAATCATCGTAAACGCGGCGTTCACTGTGGATCTTCGCGCCTTGGCAAGCCCCGGTGGGTGAGCCTGCGGGCATGCCCCGCCGTCGATCCGCCCGGTTTGTCCTCCACTGCGTGGCCCTGCTGGCCGCGCTGCTGGTGCCGGCGCTGGCCCGGGCCGAAACCACCGTGCGCACCTGGACCGATGCCGCAGGCGCGGTGTGGACCGAAACCACCACTGTAGAAACCGGGCCAGTCGGGAAAACCGGGCCAAACGGGGAAACCGGTTCAATTTCGGCATCCGGGGCCGATCGGCTGGTCGGGGTTGCCGCCAGCATGGCGCAGCGCGGGTTGGCGCGGTTCGGCCCGTTCGTGGTGATCGATCGCACCCATGCCGCGCTGGTCGATGCGACCGACGCGTCCAGCCCCGCGCGCTTTGCCGCCATGCTGCGCACCTGGCCAACAATCCGCGTGCTGGAAATGGTCGATTGCCCGGGCACGCTGGACGATACTGCCAACCTTGCGCTGGGCCGGATGATCCGCGCCCGCGCCATTGCCACCGATGTGCCCCCGGGCGGTTCGGTGCGATCGGGCGCGGTCGAGCTGTTTCTGGCCGGGCAATCGCGCCATGCCGCGCCCGATGCCGATTTCGGCGTGCACGCGTGGGAAGATGACAGCGGGCGCGGGCCGGCCGATTATCCTGCCACGGCGCCGGCCAACCATGCCTATCTGGCCTATTACCAGGCCATGGGCATGACCCCGCATGCCGCCACGGCGTTTTATGCGCTGACCAATTCGGTGCCCAATTCGCAGGTCCGCTGGCTGCGCGGCGCCGATATCGCGCGGTTCCTGCCGCTGAATTGAGCGCGGCCGGGGATTGTCAGGACCAGGTTTCGTCGTTCAGCGGATCGTCGATCGCGTCGTCATGCCCGGTTTCGTGGCTGAGAAACACCAGCCCCATCAGCGCCCCCATCAGCAGCACCATCAGCCCGAATCCCAGCGCGGTGGCGATATAGAGGTGGATCGAAACCAGCCCGAATTCGTGATAGAGCCAGACCCACACCACCCCGACCACGCCGAGCGCCAGCTCTGCGGTCCAGCGCAGCATCCGCCGGTAATGCGTCCAGGCGATCGCGGCGCGCGCGGGATCATCCAGCGCCGATGCGCGCGGCACGGGGGGACGACTGCGGGTGAAAGGACCGTTCAGCATGGCGCACTCCATGCGCCCGGATAAATCACGCGGCAACCGCCTTGCGCCCGACCGCAGTTATGTCATGCTCCGGTCAAGACAGCGGTGACAAGCTGTCCCTTCGCGCAAGACAGCATAGCCTTATTCGCAAAGGAGGATGCCATGACGATTGCAAGGCTGATTGCCGGGCGGGCCGGCCAGGTCTGGACCATCGATGCCGACGACACCGTGGCGAGCGCGGTGGAATTGCTGGCCGAACGGCGCATCGGCGCGGTTCCCGTGGCCGATGCCGGAGTGGCGGTGGCGGGCATATTTTCCGAACGCGATGCGCTCTATTCGCTGCGCAAGCACGGTGCGGCGATGCTGACCCGCAAAGTGCGCGAGGTGATGACATCGCCGGTAATCTCGGTCAGCCCCGATCATTCCGCGCTAGATGCGCTGGCGCTGATGACACGGCGGCGCATCCGCCACTTGCCGGTGATGGACCAGGGCCAGATGGTCGCGTTCATTTCGATTGGCGATCTGGTGAAATATCGCATCGAGCGGATCGAGGCCGAAGCCGAGGCCTTGCGAACATATATTCAATCTGCTTGAGCCCGGGCGCCATGCACCCTATCTTGGGCGCATGAACGCAACAGCCATCTCCCCCTCCGCCATATCGCTTTCGCCCAGCGCGGCCGCGCGCGTCGCGGCGATTGCCGTGCGCCAGGCCAAGCCCGCGATCCTGCGCCTGTCGGTCGAAGGCGGGGGCTGTTCGGGGTTTCAGTACCGCTTTGGCCTGGCCGATGCGCCCGACAGTGATGATATCATTGCCGAAACAGACGGGGTGCGGCTGGTGGTCGATCCGGTCAGCCTCGATCTCGTGGCCGGCGCGGTGGTCGATTATGTCGAATCGCTGGGCGGGGCGGCGTTCAAGGTGGAAAACCCCAATGCGGCCTCTGGCTGCGGGTGCGGCGCCAGCTTCAGCGTATGACCGGCGGACCGGCCGGTTCGGGCGCGATCACCATTGCCTCGTTCAATGTCAACGGCATCAAGGCGCGGCTGCCGCGGCTGATCGAATGGCTGGACGAAACGCGGCCCGATGTGGCCTGCCTGCAGGAAATCAAGACGCAGGACGAAGGGTTTCCCGCGGCCGACATCGCGGCTGCCGGCTATCGCGCGATCTGGCACGGGCAAAAAGGTTTCAACGGCGTGGCCATCCTGGCGCGCGGCGCCGACCCGGTGGAAGTGCAACGCGGCCTGGGCGGAGAGCCGGAGG
Organism: uncultured Sphingomonadales bacterium; assembly: GCA_903832325.1. Classification (GTDB taxonomy): domain Bacteria; phylum Pseudomonadota; class Alphaproteobacteria; order Sphingomonadales; family Sphingomonadaceae; genus Novosphingobium. Next base: position 78,118 of record CAILBC010000021.1, read on the forward strand.
ACGAACAGTCCCGTTATCTTGAGGCCGACGTGTTCGGGGTCCGCGTGGCGTGCATCTATCTGCCCAACGGCAACCCGCAGCCGGGGCCCAAATTCGATTACAAACTGCGCTGGATGGACCGGCTGGCCACGCGCATGGCCGCGATCAGCGCCGAAGAAGTGCCCGCCGTGGTGATCGGCGATTACAATGTCGTGCCCACCGACCACGATATCTGGGATCGCCGCGCGATGGCTGATGATGCGCTGATGCAGCCCGCGTCGCGCGATGCGCTGCGCCGGTTGACCAATGCCGGGTGGACCGACGCGCTGGGCCTGCACAATCCGCGCGGCGGGGTGTGGACATATTGGGATTACCAGGCCGGCGCGTGGCAGCGCGACCACGGTTTCCGCATCGATCATGCCCTGCTGTCGGCCGAAGCGGCCGACCGGTTGCAGGCCGCAGGCGTCGACAAAACCTTTCGCGGGCGCGAAAAGGCGAGCGACCATGCCCCGATGTGGGTGCGCCTGGCGCGATGATCCGCGCGGTGCATGCGACCGGCTGCACGCGCGCCGGATCGACATAACCAGCGGTTTTCCCCTAAGCACGGCTTGTCAAGGCGCGGGCCAATCCCCACTTCGCAACTGCAAGGCCCCTGTGCCACCCGGTTGCGCGCAAGTGCGAGAAGGGTTCGGCCCCGTGGCACCGTTTTTGGCATCGCGGGGAACCCTCGCGTCCGCCATCGGCCCGCCCACCCCCCGGGGCTGGCCGTAAAATTGGAAAGTTTTCGCATGCAGCCTTTCGGCAAGGATTTCTACCGCGCGCTGGCGATCGGCTTTCTGGTCGGCTGCGCGGGCATGGCGCTGAGCGTCAATGGCGTGGCCGGTCATGCTTCGGCGGCGCCAGTCATGGCGCATATCGGCACGCCAACCGGCCGTTGACATCCGGCCGTTGACATCCGGCCGCTGACATCCGGCCGCTGATATCCGTCCGCTCACATCCGGCCGGTTTACGCCAGCACTTGCAACCCGCCGCAGGCAGCTTATCCTTGGGCGATGACTGGCCACCTGCATCACGATCTTGACGGCGAACATCTGGTCGATGCGGCGCGCCTGGCGCTGGTCGCCGCGGGCGAGCAATGGACCGACATGCGCGCCGATGTGTTTGCCGCGCTGACCGCGCGCGAAACTCCGGCATCGGCCTATGACATTGCCGACGGCGTGGGATCGCAACGCGGCAAGCGCGTGGCCGCCAACACCGTCTATCGCATTCTCGACTTGTTCGTGCGCACCAACCTGGCGCGCCGCGTGGAAAGCGCCAATGCCTATGTCGCCAACCCGCACCCGGGGTGCCGCCACGATTGCATTTTCCTGATTTGCGATTCGTGCGGCGGCGCCACCCACCTGGATGACGACCGCATGACCGGCGCCTTGCGCGAAGCGGCACGCACCGCCGGCTTTGCCGATGTGCGCCCGGTGGTCGAAATCCGCGGGATCTGCCGCAACTGCGCGGGGACCTGAACCGGGCCACCGCATTCAATCCGGCGCAAAATCCTTGCGCATGCGCTTCATCGGCACCGGGGCGCCGCCGCGATCGTCCAGAATGTCCTCGATCACGCGGTATCCGGCCGACAGGTACAGCGGGATGCCCGCCATCGTGCCCATCAGTTCGCAGGCGACAAACCCTTCGCCGCGCGCCGCCGCCTCGCAATGCGCCAGCAGTGCGCGGCCAACCCCGCGCCGGGCAAAGTCGGGCTGGGTATACATCGCGCGAATCCGCGCCGGTTCGCTGGCAGGATCGAGCAGGCGTGGTTCGCGCAGGCCCGCGCTGCTGTCGGGGCCATAGAGCGTGGCGCGGCGGCTCCAGCCGCCACATCCGGCAATCGCGCCGTCGATCCGCGCGATGAAATAGGTGCCGTCTTCGACCAGTTGCCGATCGAGCCCCATCACCGCGCGGCTCGATGCGATCTGTTCGGGCGAGAGAAAACCCCGCTGCAATTCGCCGATCGCAGCATCCATCACCGCGCGCAGGGCATCAAGATCGGCAGGCGCCGCCAACTGAAATCGGATATCGGGCATCACAGGGTTTCTTGACCACACATCATCAACCCGGCAAACGGTTTTTTTACCGCCACGTCGGGTTCGACAGCGCGGGCGAGAGGGTGTAGGAACGATAAATGTCCGCGAATCCGGCAACGCCGCTTCTTGATACGGTCGACACCCCGGCCGACTTGCGCAAGCTCCCATCGTCGCAATTGCGGCAACTTGCCGATGAACTGCGCACCGAAATGCTCGCTTCGGTGGGGCAGACGGGCGGGCACCTGGGATCGGGCCTGGGCGTGGTCGAATTGACCGTTGCGGTGCATTACGTGTTCAACACGCCCGATGATCAGTTGATCTGGGATGTGGGCCACCAGGCCTATCCGCACAAGATTCTGACCGGGCGCCGCGCGCGCATGCGCACATTGCGCCAGGGCGGCGGGCTGTCGGGCTTTACCAGGCGCAGCGAAAGCGAATACGATCCGTTTGGCGCGGCGCATTCGTCCACTTCGATTTCGGCGGCGCTGGGCTTTGCCATTGCCAACAAGCTGACCGGGCGGCCGGGCAAATCGATTGCCGTGATCGGCGATGGCGCGATGAGCGCGGGCATGGCCTATGAGGCGATGAACAACGCCGGCGCGGCGGGCAACCGGCTGATCGTGATCCTGAACGACAACGACATGTCGATCGCGCCGCCGGTGGGCGGGCTGTCGGCCTATCTGGCGCGGCTGGTGTCATCACGGCCGTTTCTGGAGCTGCGCGATCTGGCGCGGCGCCTGTCAAAGCGTCTGCCCCGCCCGCTGGCCAAGGCCGCGGCAAAGACCGACGAATTCGCCCGCGGCATGGCGATGGGCGGCACCCTGTTCGAAGAACTGGGCTTCTATTACGTCGGGCCGATCGACGGGCACAATCTGGATCAACTGATCCCCGTGCTGGAAAACGTGCGCGATGCGGCCGAAGGCCCCTGCCTGATCCACGTGGTGACGCAAAAGGGCAAAGGCTATGCCCCGGCCGAAGCCGCCGCCGACAAATATCACGGCGTGCAGAAATTCAACGTGGTGACTGGCGAGCAGGTCAAAAGCGCGCCCGGTGCGCCCAGCTATACCACCGTCTTTGCCGACGCGCTGGTGGCCGAGGCGAACCGCGACAGCACGATTTGCGCGATCACCGCGGCGATGCCGTCGGGCACCGGGCTGGACCGCTTTACCAAGGCGCACCCCGATCGCATGTTCGATGTCGGCATTGCCGAACAGCACGGGGTGACCTTTGCCGCCGGGCTGGCAGCCCAGGGCATGCGCCCGTTCTGCGCGATCTATTCCACATTCCTGCAGCGTGCCTATGACCAGGTGGTGCACGATGTTGCGATCCAGAACCTGCCGGTGCGCTTTGCCATCGATCGCGCCGGGCTGGTCGGCGCCGATGGCGCGACCCATGCCGGATCGTTCGATGTGACGTATCTCGCCAGCCTGCCCAACATGGTGGTGATGGCCGCCGCCGACGAGGCGGAGCTGGTGCACATGACCCACACCGCGGCGATGCACGACAGCGGCCCGATCGCGTTCCGCTATCCGCGCGGCAATGGCACCGGCGTGCCGCTGCCGGCGGTGCCGGAGCGGCTGGAAATCGGCAAGGGCCGCATCGTGCGCGAAGGCGGGCGGATTGCCATCCTGTCACTGGGCACGCGGCTGGCCGAGGCGCTGAAAGCCGCCGACCTGCTCGATGCGCGCGGCCTGCCGACCACGGTGGCAGACTTGCGCTTTGTCAAACCGCTGGATCAGGATCTGATCCGCCGCCTGATCCTGTCGCATGATGTCGTCGTGACCATCGAAGAGGGTGCGATTGGCGGGCTGGGCGCGCATGTGCTGACCATGGCCAGCGATGAAGGGCTGACCGACAACGGGTTGAAAATCCGCACGATGCGCCTGCCCGACGTGTTCCAGGATCACGACAACCCCGACCGGCAGTACGAAACCGCGGGCCTGACGGCATCACACGTGGTCGATACCGTGCTGAAGGCACTGCGCCACAACAGCGCCGGCGTGCAGGAAGCCCGCGCCTGAACGGTCAGTAAGCCAGATCGGGAAAAAGATACCACAGCCCAAGCGGTACGCCGACCACCCGTGATTCCAGCCAGGTTACGAAAACCCACGGCAAAAGCCCGAACAACCACGCCTGGCCCATCGCGCCGATATGGAGAAGATTGGGCCAGAACGGGGTGCGTTCGGCCCACAGCCGCCATTCGCGGCCGGTCCGTTCGGTCAGTTTGCGATCCTGCAGCACCGATCCGATCAGCGCGAGCACGATCAGGCCGCCACAGACAATCAGGTTGCGCACAGTGGGCAGGATCAGCAGCTGCATCGACAGCCAGATGGTGATGGCGAACATCATCGGATGGCGGGTGACCAGGAACACACCCGTGGGCAGCCGCGTCGACAGGCCGTTGAAAGACGATCCGACCAGCGCCGGATTGCCGGGCAGCGAGGCCACGAACATCACCACCGCGAAATAGCCGACCAGATCAAACGCAAATTGCAGCGCCAGGTTCTTTGACGACCACAAGGGCACATCATGCGGCGCGAAATGATAGGCCACGCCGACAAGAACGATCAGCACCATCGCAACAATGGAATAGAGCGTCTGAAACCCGACCACGCCCATGCTGTTCACCATGGCCGCGCGAAAGCGGTGCGACAGCAGGAAATGGCTGGCAACAAAGCTTGTTACGGCAAGCAGCAAAGGAAACATTTCTGGGAACATCAGCGCGACCGCCTCAATCTGGGAAGTGCACAACGGCTGGGTTTGCGGTTAACGCCGTTTCACCATGTTGCAATATTCTTGCACTCGCGAAACATGCCCGCGCTTTGATGTCCACTGGAATAATATTCGAATCGGTATGGATTTGCCCTGCCAACGCGGCGAATCGTGCACCAATTGGCGCGCTCAGTTGACCCCGTGCATCAGCCGGCGCAGCGGCCAGGCCAGCACCAGCAGCACCGCGCCGATGGCCACCGAAATCCACCCGATCGTGGCAAAGACATGGACATAGGTGTCCAGGCTGAGCTTGGGATTGGTCACTTCGCCGCCAACCGTATCGACACTGGCGATTTGCGCCACCACACCGGCCACATATTGCGCCACCGCGATCGACAGGAACCACACCCCCATCATCAGCCCGACGATCCGCGGCAGCGACAGCTTGGTAATCATGCTCAGCCCCACCGGCGAAATGCACAGTTCCGCCATCGTGTGGATCAGATAAAGCCCCGCCAGCCACCAGATCGAAACCTTGAAACCGGCATCGGCAAAGCTGCTGCCCCAGACCAGCAACAGGAAACCCGCACCCACGCCCGACAGTGCCAGCCCGAATTTGACCGGAGTCGATGGTTCCAGCCTGCGCCGGCCCAGCGCAACCCACAGCATCGATGCGAACGGGGCCAGCGCGACGATATAGAACGCGTTGAAAAACTGGGTCTGGGCGGCCGAAATGCGAAACGCCCCAAACACATGCAGATCGGTGTTGCGATCGGCAAACAGCGTCAGCGACGATCCGGCCTGTTCAAACAGCGTCCAGAACACCGTGTTGAACGTGATCAGCACCATGGCCGCAACCATCATCTGGAATTCGACGCGGTTGCCAGTGGCCCAGGCATACCCCAGGATCGCCGGCACGCTGATCAGGAACGTCCCGAACATCAGCTTGCCCATCAGCGGCAGCGCCAGAACATAGCCCAGCATGCCCCCGCCCGGTGCGACCGGGGTCGCGGTCATCAGATTGAGGAACAGCAGCATGATCAGCGGGACCACGGCCAGCGCGCCGGCATAGATCAGCAATGACCGGTCCTTTGCCAGATCCGCCGGCGGATTGCCAAACGCGGCGAGGCGCCCGCCATCGAACTGGATCAGCGCCCAGGAAATCAGCATGCCGACCGCCGCCAGCAGAAAGCCGGCCCACCAGCCGATGACATCGGCCAGCAGCGGGCAGAACGTCTGCGACAGCAGTGCCCCGACATTGATACCCATGTAAAAGATCGTGAACCCGGCATCCTTGCGCGTGTCGCCCGGCCGATACAGCTCCCCGACCATCGTCGAAATGTTCGGTTTGAAAAACCCGTTGCCAACGGTGATCAGCGTCAGCGCCAGCAGCACCAGCGCGGTGGTATACGAAGACCGGTCACCGCCCGAACTGAACCGGTCCGCCGCAACGTGGCGCGCGACATGGCCATCGGCCGCAACCAGCGAAATTGTTCCGTCGGCTTCGCCGTGAATCGCCAGTTTCTGCCGGTCGATCAGCACATAGCGTTTTTCATGCCCGGTCGAGCTGGGGTGATCGGTCACGTTTTCCTGCACCACGTCGTGCCGCACGCCGTCGATCATCGCCCAGGGCCGCGCCGCGTCGCCGCCAAAGCACAACAGAAAATAGCCCAGCGCCATGACCAGCGCGCCGAACTTCACCGATCGTTTGGACCCGAGATAGCGATCGGCCAGCAGCCCGCCGATCAGCGGGGTCAGATAGACCATCGCGGTGAACCCGCCATAGATCCCGTTGGTGGTGCGGTCGCTGAACAGGAAATGCTTGGCCAGATAAAGCGTCAGCAGCGCGCGCATGCCGTAATAGCCGAACCGTTCCCACATTTCGGTGGTGAACAGCCGGGCCAGCTGGCGCGGATGGCCAAACCATTGGGGGCCGGAAGGGGGGGCATCGGGCGCAGGTGCCCCAGACATCGAACCGGCATTCGCTATGGTCAAGATCAGCCTCTCCTGCCCCGGGGCACCCAGCTTGGCCGCCCATCGCAACTTGTGCGACTCCTAGCCCGCGGCCTGTCCATGGCAAGCGCCGATTCGGGCGAAACCATGCCCAAATGTCCCGCCCGCGGCCAACAAAGGTACACCAGACTGTCGCATATCGGTGCAAACGCCAGAAAGATGGCACAAAACTGCGTTTTGATACGTTCGATAACATTGTGAACGGCTTGGCGGTCTGGCAAGAGATTGGGCCACGGCCAAGTGGGGGCCGTGAGGTCGGAATTCGCACAAATCGTTCTCTGGCGCCTGAACGGGCGCAATCTTGGGGATGATCAGGGGCGTTTGGCAAATTCCGGGCAATGTTGGGGGATGTCATTGACATCCGGTGGAGGGACTTGCGGATGATACGATCCGAATTGCTGCAGGCGCTGGCCAAGGAAAGGCCGGACATGCGCGGCGAAGAAATCGAACGCGTGGTCGAAGTGTTCTTTGACGAAATCGGCCGCCGTCTTGCCGAAGGGGGCCGCGTCGAACTGCGCGGCTTTGGCGCATTTTCAACCCGTACGCGCGATCCGCGCAAGGGCCGCAACCCGCGCACCGGCGAAACCGTCGACGTGCCCGGAAAGCGCGTGCCCTATTTCAAACCGGGCAAGGAAATGCGCGTCCGCCTGAACGCCGACGGCGAATAGGCAAACGCGGGGCACCTGTTTCCCGACAAGACCGGCGGGTTTCGACAAGACTGGCGGGCATGACCTGGCCATCCCGTGTGGATGGCCGGCGCATTGTGCGCTGCATCGCCCGGAATGAGCCCAAAGGCCGGTCGAATGCGAAAAGCCGGATACAAAAAAGGGGGCGCCCGGCGCCCCCTTTTCGCGTTTGGCATTGCCCGGCCGTGCGGGTTATTTTGCGGCGCCGGCCGCTGCAGGTGCGGCACCCAGCGTCAGCTTGCCGCCCTTGCTGTTGAGATAGGCGATCACGTCGGCGCGCTGCTTGGCATCGGTCAGACCGGCAAAGGTCATCTTGGTGCCGGCGGCAAAAGCCGCAGGACCAGCCAGCCACTGGTCGAGCGTTGCCGCATCCCAGTTGCCCTTGTGCGCCTTCAACGCGTCGGAAAAGGCAAAGCCGCCGCGGCCTTCGCCGATGGCATCGCCGGCAATGGCATAAAGGTTGGGGCCGATGCCGTTGGCGCCGCCCTGATCGATCGAGTGGCAGGATTTGCACTTGGCAAAGACCTTTTCACCCGATGCCGCATCGCCGACCATCGCCACCGCGGGCGTGGCCGCTGCGCCGGCGGCAGGTGCCGCCGCAGCCGAAGCCGCAACCGGTGCGGGCAGCGGCAGGTTCGAACCCTTGGAGTTGAGATACAAAATCACGTTGGCGCGATCTTCGGGGCTGGTCAGGCCGGCAAACGACATCTTGGTGCCGTCGGCATAAGCCTTGGGATTGGTCAGCCACTGATCGAGCGAGGCGAAATCCCATTTTCCGCCCTTGCCCTTGAGCGAATCCGAAAAGGCATAGCCGCCGCGACCCAGGCCGATGCCATCGCCGTTCACTGCCCACAGATTGGGGCCGATGCCGTTGGCGCCGCCCTGATCGATGGTGTGGCACGCCTTGCACTTGGCAAAGACCGCTTCGCCCTTGGCCGCATCGGCCTTGGCCAGCCGGTTTTCAATCGGTTCGACTGCGGCCGCCGCGGTGGCGCCGCCGGCCGCTTCGACACCGGCAATGGCATAGCCCATGGTTTCGGGGCGTTCGTGCTTGTCTGCCAGGAAATAGTGGCCCGACAGGCTTGACAACCCAAGGGCCACGATACCGCCGAACAGCGTCCAACCGGCGATGGTATTGAAATTGTCGCTCATGCCTTTCCTCAAATTCCTTAAGCGCGCGGCGGGCGGCGAAAACCGGAACGTCGCGCAGAACCATCAGCAGTCGTCATTTGCGGCTCGCTCTAGTCATCGCTCCGCGCGGGCGCAAGTGCGATTGCGGGCCCCGAGGTGCAGTTGCGCCGGAAAAGGTGTGCCCCCGGATTCATGCCCTTTTGCTTGTCGATCGGCCAATCGCGGCCTAAGCGCGTTTCGCCATGGCCAGCTATCCCCGCCCCGCCCTCGCGCTTGTCGACGCGATGACCGCCGCCGCCGCGGCCGAACCCGATCGCGCCATCGCGTTTCAGGGCGCACCGGGGGCCAATTCACACCGCGCCGCCAGCGAAGTCATGCCCCACGGTCTGCCGCTGCCGTGCTTCAGCTTTGAAGACGCGCTGGATGCGGTGCGCGAAGGCCACGCCGGCTGTGCGATCATCCCGATCGAAAATTCGCAGCACGGCCGCGTGGCCGATATCCATTTCCTGCTGCCCGAATCCGGGCTGTCGATCGTCGGCGAACATTTCGTCGATATCCATGCCAGCCTGATGGGGCTGGGCAAAGGGCCGTTCACCAGCGCCTATAGCCACCCCCAGGCGCTGGGCCAATCGCGCCATTACCTGCGCGCGCGCGGCATCGTGCCGATGAGCTATGCCGACACGGCGGGCGCGGCGGCCTATGTGGCGGAACTCGGCGATCCGGCGATTGCCGCGCTCGCTCCGCGCATCGCGGCCGAACTTTACGGGCTCGACGTGGTGGAAGACAATGTGGAGGATGCGCCCGACAACACCACGCGCTTTGTCCGCCTGGCGCGCAAACCGCTTGATCCGGCCACGATCACCGGCACGGCGATCACCACCTTCATATTCGAAGTGCGCAACATTCCCGCCGCGCTGTACAAGGCGCTGGGCGGGTTTGCGACCAACGGCATCAACATGACCAAGCTGGAAAGTTATCAGCAGGGCGCCAGCTTTTCCGCGACGATGTTCTTTTGCGATGTGGTGGGCAAACCGGGTGACCGCGCGCTGGATCTGGCGCTGGAAGAACTGGCGTTCTTTGCCAACAACTTGCGCATTCTGGGCACGTATCCGCTGGAACGCGAACGCGGCTGACCCGCCCCGGCACATGCCCGCAACGCCGCTTGCCGCCCGTGGCGCGCCATGCAACGTTGCCCGGGTGAGTTCGCCCCGCGCCCCGATTATGACCGCCGCCATGGCCGCCGCCTCTTCCGTTGGACAGGCCTCTTCCGTTGGACAGGGCGCTTCCGTTGAAATGGCCGCTTCCGTTGGAATAGGCGCCGGCGCGGATGGCGCGGCCTGGGAACGGGTGCGCGCGATGGGCGATATCCAGTTCACCCCGATCGATCCCCCGCCCGCCCCGCCACCGGCGCAAACTTCGCAATGGCTGCGCGCGCTGCTCGAATGGCTGGCCGCGTGCTTCGCGCCGCTGGGCCAGTGGCTGGCGCTGCACTGGCGCGCGATCGAAATTGCCGGCGGTGTGCTGCTGATTGCCGGCCTGCTGTGGCTTGCCTGGCGTCTGTGGCGCGGGCGCAGGCCGGCGCCAGCCGCCGTGCCGGATGGGCAGCGCTGGGCCCCCGATGCGGCGCGCGCGGCGGTGCTGCTGGCCGATGCCGACCGGCTGGCCGCGGCGGAACGCTATGACGAGGCGGTGCATCTGCTGCTGCGCCGGTCGTTCGAGGATATCGCCGAAATCCGGCCCGACTGGCTGACCCCGGCGAGCACCGCGCGCGAAGTGACGCACGTGGCCGGCCTGCCCGCGCCGGCACGCGCGGCCTTTGCGGTGATCGCGCAGGAAGTCGAACGCAGCCGCTATCGCCTGCGCCCGCTGCACCGCCCCGATTGGCTCCGCGCGCGCGATGCCTATGCCGCCTTTGCCGTGCCGGCGCCCAAATGACGCACAACCCCGCCGCATTTGGCGCGAGAGGCACTTTTGCGCTGGTCGTGGCGGGATTCATTGCGTTCATCGTGCTGCTGGCCTGGCTGGGCACGGGCGAACAGCCTGCCAATACCGGCGGCGCACATGGCCAGGGCAAAGGCATTGCCGGCTATGCCGCGCTGGCGACGATGCTGGGCGCAGATGGCGCGCAAGTGCGTTTCAACCGCATGCCCCGGCATTTCGGCGGCGGCGATCTGCAGATCCTGACCCCGCTGCCCGGCGCCGATGCCGGGGATATCGCCGGCCGCATCCGCGCGCGCCGCATGGGCCTGGGCCCGACAATCGTGATCACGCCCAAATGGCGCACCGAAACGCTGACCGACGATCCGCGCCACCCGCCTGGGCCGTTTTCCGCGCTGCTTGGCCGCGCGCGCGCGCCGCGGGGCTGGACCACGATCACGGGCGCGGGCCTGCCGCAATGGCCGGGCTTTCTCGACCATGTCGGCGTAACGCTGAGCCCGCATGATGGGCCGCCGGCGCATGGCTGGCGGCGCAGCGATGGCCCCAAAACACCTGCCGAAGGTCCGATGGCCAAAGGGCCTTTGCCCGATGATCACATGGTGCTGTCGGGCGGCGGCTTCGACGATGGCGGGCATCCGCTGGTGCCGCTGGTGCGCAGCGGCGACGGGCGCATCCTGGCCGGCTATTTTGCCGATGGCGGGGCCTATCCCGCGCTCGAGGCGATGGCCGGATCGCCAAAGCCGGGCGACAACACCACGCTGCGGCCGCTCGTGCTGGTGTTCGAGCCCGATCTGATGAACAACCGCGGCCTTGCCGATCGCGCCACCGCGATGAACGCGCTGCGGCTGGTGCAGGCGGCCATGGGGGGTGAAGGCGGTGGCAGGGCCTGGCCGATGCCGGTGGAGTTCGACCTGGCGCTGGCGGGCATCGGAGAGCCGCGCAATCTGCTGACACTGGCATTTGCGCCACCGTTTCTTGCAGCGACGATCTGCCTGATCGTGGCGATGGCCGGGGTGATCTGGCGCGGTTTCGTGCGGTTTGGCCCGGTCGAGTATGGGGCCCCGGCGGAAATTGCCGGCAAAATCGCACTGGTTGGCGGCGGCGCGGCGCTGGTGCTGCGCGCGCGCCGCCACCGCCTGATGGCCGGGCCTTATGCCGATGCCTGCCGCGAGCGGCTGCAGATCGCGCTGGGCCTGCCCCGCCAGCGAACGGCCGACGAAACCGATGCCGCGATCGAACGCATCCAGCGCCTTGTCGCGCCCGGCACAATGCCGTTTGGCGAAGCGGCGGCGCGGCTGGGCGCGGCGCGCGGCGCGGCGGCGATTGCCGCCCGCGCCGCGGTGCTGCATGGCATTGAACAGGCACTGGCCCATGGCGACCACCCATCCACCCAAAGATCCAGCAATCGGGGACAAGCATGACACCAGACACTCTGCGCGATCTGGCAGGCGCGATCCGGCGCGAAGTGGCCAAGGCCGTGGTGGGCCAGGATGCGGTGATCGACCACCTGCTGATCGCGCTGTTTTCGGGCGGCCACGTCCTGCTCGAAGGGCCGCCGGGCACGGCCAAGACGCTGCTGGCGCAATGCTTTGCCGCATCGCTGGGGCTGGATTACGGTCGCATCCAGTTTACCCCCGATCTGCTGCCGGGCGATATTCTGGGATCGAACATGTTCAATTTCCAGACCAGCCAGTTCAGCCTGACGCGCGGGCCGATTTTCTGCGAATTGCTGCTGGCCGACGAAATCAACCGCACCCCGCCCAAGACCCAGGCCGCCCTGCTGGAGGCTATGCAGGAACGGCGCGTCACGCTGGATGGCACGGCGCATGCCCTGTCCGACCGGTTCACCGTGATCGCCACCCAAAACCCGATCGAAAGCCAGGGCGTCTATCCCCTGCCCGAGGCGCAGCTTGACCGGTTTTTGTTCAAGGTGCTGGTCGATTATCCCGATGCGGACGAAGAGGCGCGGATTGTTGCGCGCTATGCCCAGGGGCACGGCGCACGGCGCCCGGCCGATCTGGGCATCGCCGCGGTGACCGGCGCGGCGCAACTGGCCGATGCGATTGCCGCGACCGCCGCGGTGACCATGGCGCAAAGCCTGATCGATTATGTGGTGCGGCTGGTGCGTGCCACGCGCGAAAGCGGCGATCTGATTTCGGGTGCCAGCCCGCGCGCGGCGGTGCTGCTGGCCGGTGCGGCCCGCGCCCGCGCCGCGCTCGACGGGCGCGATTATGTCGTGCCCGATGATATCAAGGCGCTGGCCACCGCAGTGCTGCGCCACCGCCTGTTGCTGTCGCCCGCCGCCGAAATCGAAGGCCGCGCGATCGAGGCGATCGTGGCCGACCTGATCACCCGCACCGAAGCCCCCAGATGATTGTCCCAGCGCTGATTGTGCCAGCGATGATTGTGCCAGCGCCGATCGGGGCCTCCTGACGCATGGCCTGGCATGTGGCCCCCACTGCGCGCGCGATCGGGATTCTGGTGATCCTGGCGCTGGCATCGCTGCCCATCGCGGCGGTGGCGCCTGGGGCGTGGACGGTGGGTCCCGCGGCGGCCGGCGCGCTGGGGCTGCTGATTCTGGCCGATGCGGTGCTGGCCGGCGGGGTGATCGCGTTTCGCGTAACGGCGCCGGCCCATGGCGAAGTGGGCGAACCGCTGCCGGTGCGGGTGGAGGCGCAACTGGCGCGCGGCGGCGGCTGGACCCGGCCGCGCGCGGCGGTGGAAACGGATTCGCGCATCTGCGCCGGGGGCCGGTTGAATATCCTGCTGGCGCCAGACGACGAAGCGACGCATTGGGCTGGCACTGGCAGCCCGGCGCCGGGCCGGCGCGGGCCGGGGCGGATCGAGCGCGGCTGGTTGTGCTGGCACGGGCCGCTGGGCCTGGCGCGGCGGCAAGTGGCGCAATCCTTCGCCGCCGATATCGGCATAACGCCCAATATCGCGCCGGTGCGCGGGCCCGCGCTCCAGATTTTCCTGCGTGAAGCGGGCTATAGCCGGGTTGCCCGGCGGATGCGCGGCGATGGCAGCGAATTCGAGGCGATGGCCGAATATCAGCCGGGCATGGACCGCCGCCGGATCGACTGGAAATCGGCCGCCCGCCACGGTCGGCTGATCGCGCGCGAATATGAAATCGAACGCAACACCCAGATCGTACTGGCGTTCGATTGCGGGCAGGCGATGTGCGAACCGATCGGCGGGATTGCCCGGATCGACCGTGCGGTGACCGCGGCGCTGACCACGGCCTGGGTCGCGCTGAAAGCCGAAGACCGCGTGGCGCTGTTCGGCTTTGCCGCGCGGCCCCTGATGATGAGCCCGTTCGTATCCGCGCCGCACCAGTTTCGCCGGCTGACCGATGCCGCCGCAACGCTGGATTATCACCCGCAGGATGCCAATTTCACGCTGGCCATGGCCACGCTCGCCACCCGGTTGCAGCGCCGCTCCCTGATCATCCTGTTTTCCGATTTCACCGATCCCACCGGCGCCGAAACGATGATCGCGATGTGCGCCGGGCTGGTGCAGCGCCATCGCGTGCTGTTTCTGGTGATGCGCGATGCCGATCTTGATGCCCTGGCTAGCGGCGCGATCGCGGGCCCGGGCGATGTCGCCCGCGCGGTGGTGGCGCAGGCCCTGCTGCGCCAGCGCGCGCTGGTGCTGACCCGGCTGCGGCAGGCCGGCGTCCGCGTGGTCGAGGCGCCGTGGCAGGCGTTCGGCCCGCGCCTGATCGAAGCCTATCTGGCAATCAAACGCGAAGGCAGCATCGGATGACCGATGCCCGCATGAAAGGCCCGGCCGGCTGGTTCGGCCGGCGGCAGGACACGGCGATTGCCGACGCCGAGGCCGCGGTGCTGCGGTCCGACCGGTTCCGGCTGGAGCGGGAGGCCGATTGGCGCCGGCTGGACGCAATTGTTTCGCGGATCGAGGCGGGGCGGATCGGCGCGATTGCCGATGCCGATCTGATCGCGCTGCCCGCGCTGTACCGCATGCTTGCCTCCAGCCTGGCGGTGGCGCGCGAAACCACGCTGGATGCGGCAACGCTGGCCTATCTGGAGGGGCTGGCGCAGCGCGCGTGGTTTGTCGTTCACGGGCCAGAGGCAGGCTTTCGCGGGTGGTGCGCACGCTTTTTCGGCGGCGGCTGGAGCGCGGCGGTGCGCGCCATCGGCCAGGACATCGTGATCGCGCTGGCGATCATGGTCGCCGGCACGGTGATCGGCTGGCTGCTGGTGGCGGGCGATCCCGACTGGTTCTATGCACTGATGCCGCCGCAACCGGGCGATGTGCGCGTGCCCGGGGCCAGCCGCGCTGCGCTCCATGCCAGCCTGTTCGGCCACGCCCAGCGCGACGGGCTGGCAATTTTTGCCGCCTCGCTGTTCAGCAACAACGCGCAAGTGGCCATCCTGTGCTATGCGCTGGGGTTCGCTTTCGGCATTCCGACGATCCTGCTGCTGGTGCACAATACCGCGCTGCTGGGTGCGCTGCTGTGGCTGTATCACGGGCAGGGGCTGACGCTGGATCTGGTCGGCTGGCTGGCGGTGCACGGCACGACCGAGCTGTTTGCCATCCTGCTGGCCGGGGCATCGGGCATTCACATCGGCCGCGCGATGGCCTTTCCCGGGCAAAACGCGCTGCTCGATGCTGCCGCCGCGGCCGGCCGGCGCACCGCCACGGTGATGACCGGGGTGGTGCTGATGCTGATCGTGGCCGGACTGCTGGAAGGGTTTGCGCGCCAGCTGATCGATGCGACCGCGCCGCGGCTGGCGCTCGGCCTTGCCATGCTGGCGTGGTGGCTGGTCTATTTCTTTGCGTTTCCGCAAGTGTTTGGATCGGGGGGGCGGCGGTGATGGCGCGCTGGCGCTGGTGGCGGCGCGATGCGCAGGCGCGCCCGGGCGATATCCGCAGCCGCCGACGGCGCGAAATCCTGACCGCAGAGGGGCTGCGCCTGCCGCTGACGCTGGCATCGCGCGGCGCGCGCGCGGCGGCGCTGCTGATCGATCTGTTTCTGGTGTTCATGGCGTTGATCGGCACGACCGTGCTGCTCGCCTGGATTGCGCGCGGGGCCGGGATCGACGATCTGGCCCATCGCAACCCGGCCGCGCGCGAATTTGTCCAGGTGATCATCGTGGTCATGATCATCGCCGGGTTTCTGGCGCGCAGCGCGTGGTTCCTGTGGTTTGAACTGGGCCCGCGCGGCGCCACCCCGGGAAAACGGCTGACCGGCATCCGCATTGCCGCGCGCCCGGGCCGCGATGGCGCGGCAACCCGCCTTTCGGCAGAGGCGGTGATCGCGCGCAATCTGCTGCGCGATGTCGAAATGTTCCTGCCCATGGTGTTCATCGGTGGCGCGCTGAGCGCGGGCACCGATACCACGCTGGCCGGTTGGGCGGCGCTGGTGTGGTTCGGAATTTTTGCGCTGTTTCCCTTTTTCAATCGCGACGGCTTGCGCTGCGGCGATGTGATCGCGGGCACCTGGGTGGTGGAAGTGCCGCGCAGCCGGCTGGACGCCGCGCTGTCACTGGGCACCGCCGCGCAAGGGATCAGCAGCGTGACCGGCGCGCATTACCGGTTCAGCGATGCCGATCTGGCGGTCTATGGCGAATACGAATTGCAGATGCTGGAACGCGTGCTGCGCGACAACCGGCCCGATGCGCTGGTCGAAGTGGCCGAAACGATCTGCCGCAAGATCGGCTGGACCAGCGGCACCGGCGACGAACGCGCCTTTCTCCAGGCCTATTACACCCAGCTGCGCGCGCGGCTGGAAACCGGCATGCGCCTCGGCCGGCGCAAGGCGGACAAGTTCGACGGCACTGCCGCCGGTTAGGCGGTGCGGGCGGTATGAGTTCACGTTAGTGAACTTTGTATTAGGTGTCTTTCTCGTCATGCCGGACTTCATCCGGCATCCATTGCACCCCACGCGCCGGAGTGCGCTGAATCGGGCCCCAAAACGGCAGCGAGGCGAGGGAAATCAGGCAAAACGCGTGCTGGTTTGGTCAAACTCATCACACGCCTGCTCGATGGATGCCGGATCAAGCCCGGCATGACCAAAGTGTGGCTGGGGTAACGCTACGCTATGGCCGAAACGCGGCGTTTCCGGTCGGTCCGCCTGAACGCTGCAGGCACCGCAATCTGGCCTCCCTCTAGGCGAAGATGGCAACTTCCTCCAGGCCGGTGCTGTCGGCGCGGGCGCGGAACATGCCCGGCGTGGTGAAGGCCAGCGCGGTTTCGCCGGCGGGCGTTACCACGATCACCCCGCCCACGCCGCCGATCGCGCCGATTTCGGCGAGCACGGCGGCGGCGGCCTGGTCGGCGCTTTCGCCTGTCAGGCGCATGCGGGCGCAGATTTCGTGCGCGGCGCCGGCGCGGATGAACTGTTCGCCCGATCCGGTGCAGCTGACCGCGCCGGCGCGATCATCGGCATAAGTGCCCGCGCCGATCAGCGGCGAATCGCCGATCCGGCCCCAGCGTTTGCCGGTCAGCCCGCCGGTTGAGGTGGCAGCGGCGACATGGCCTGCCGCATCGCGCGCCACTGCACCGACGGTGCCGTATTTCATGCCCGAATCGAACCAGCCGAGCTTTCGCGATTTCAGCTCTTCCAGCTGGCGCCAGCGTTCGGGCGTGGCAAACCAGTCGGGATCGACGTGTTCCACGCCATGATCGCGCGCGAATTCTTCGGCCCCTGCGCCCGACAGGAACACGTGCGGCCCCGCCTCCATCACCGTGCGCGCCAGTTTTACCGGATTGCGCGTGTGCATCACCCCGGCGACGGCGCCGGCGGCGCGCGTATCACCGGCCATGATCGCGGCGTCGAGTTCATTGGTGCCATGATACGTGAACACTGCGCCGCGCCCGGCGTTGAAATGGGGATCATCCTCCAGCGCGCAGACCGCCGCCGTTACCGCATCAAGCGCCGTGCCGCCGCCAGCCAGCACGCGGCGCCCGGCATCGAGCGCGGCGGAAAGGCCCGCCTCGTGCGCGGCGATCGCGGCGGCGTCAAAGGTTTTGCGGGTCATCGATCCGGCGCCGCCATGAATGGCGATGGCCCAGGTCTGTTCAGGTGTTGCATCGGTCATGCCGCCCGGTACCAAGTTTGCAACGGAGGTGCCATGCCCGACCTGCTGACAATTGCCGAAGACGATCTGACCGGCCCCGAAATCCGCGCGCTGGTCGCGCTGCACCTGGCCGGCATGCACGGTGAAAGCCCGCCCGACAAAGTGCACGCCCTGCCGGTAGAGGCGCTGCGCGCCGCCGATGTGACATTCTATTCGGCCTGGCGCGATGGGGCACTGGCCGGGATGGGTGCAATCCGCCAGCTGGCCGCCGACCATGGCGAGATCAAATCAATGCGCGTCGCCCCCGGCTTTGTCCGGCAGGGCGTGGGCGAGGCGCTGCTGCGCCATTTGCTCGGCGTGGCGCGGGCGCGCGGCTATGCCCGGGTCAGCCTGGAAACCGGGCGCACCGCGGCGTTTGATCCGGCGGTGATGCTCTATCGCAAATATGGCTTTGTCGAATGCGCCGCCTTTGCCGACTATGTTGTCGACGGCTTCAGCCAGTGCATGACGCTGATGCCGGTTGAAGGCGCGCCGGCTGCCGGAACCTGACGCGGGCGTCGGCAACGATCCGGTCGGCCAGCGCGACGGCCCGTTCGCAATCCGCGCCGGCCGTGATCACCATGGCAAGACGATCACCATTGTCGATCGCCGGGCGCACCTGGTTGCCGGGTCGGGCATTGGCAACACGGTCGATCAGGCCTGGATCATCGCATTGCGGCCAGTCGATACCATCCAGAATGCCATCGTGCGGGGCCAGCAGCCAGCGCATGGCGGCATGGTGCGGGGCCGTCGCCAGATCGGGCAACAGGCCGGTCAGATGCAGCCGGACAAGATCATCATGGACCCGGCGGCCGAGTGCCGCGCCAACCCCGCGCGCAATCCACGCGCCGACCATGCGCGGGTTGATTTCCACCAGGTGCGGCCCGTCGGCCGTCAGGATCACTTCGACATGGGCCATGCCGAAATCGAACCCGACCGCATCGAGCAGCCGCGACAGCCACGCGTCGATCGCGCCAAACTGCCCGCAATGCGCCGTAACGCAGCCGCCCAGAATCGTGAACGAGGGCGGTGCCGCCATGATTTTGTGATTGATCGCAAGCAACATTTGCGCGCCGGGTGCGCGCAGCACATCGCAGCCGATGACCGGCCCGCTGACATAGCGTTCCACCAGCAAGGCGCCGCTGGCCGCATTGCCCAGCCCGTAATCGCCCGGCCCTTGCGCCACCAGTTCGGCAAGATCATCGAGAATCGCCAGATCCGCCTGATCGCGCAGGACAAAGACATGCTGCGAGCCGAACCCGTCCACCGGCTTTACAATCGCCGGCAGGCCCACCTCGGCCACGGCCGCGATCAGCCGCCGCGCCGCATCCGGCCCGGGCGCGATGCGCGCAAACGGCGCCTGGGCCATTCCGGCCCCGGCCAACCGCGCGCGCACCGCCTCCTTGTCGCGGCACAGTGCAGCGGCCTCGGGGGAAAGATGCGCCAGGCCCAGCGTGCGGGCCAGGCGCGCCGCCTCGACCAGCCGCAGATCCTGCAGGCACAGCACGGCATCGAACGGATCGGCACGATGGGCCGCGCACAACAGGGCATCCCACTGCGCGCCGTCGGCAGGCATGGCCAGCACGGTTTCGGCGCGTGACAGCAAAGGTGCCAGATCGGCCTGATCCCGGTAATGGCCCGGATCGGCCGTGGCAAAGCTGAAACGATGCCCCAGCGCAAGCGCGGCAGACACGATATCGCCATCCCGGCCGCCGGGCAGTTCGATAATCAGCAGGTGGCTCATGCAGGCATTCCCGCCGCCCTTTGTCAGCTTGCCCGTGCCGGGACCGGTGTGGCGCCAACTGGAAAAGCCGCAGACGCCGCCGGGGGCTGGCGGGCATCTGCGGCTTGTCACAGGAGTTTCAGCGCCTGTCGGATTGGGGCCCGGGCATAAGGCCCGGTCAGGCGTGGATGCTGAAACTGGTGCCGGTGGCCAGCGCCTGGGCGGCAGCCTGAAACTGCTGATCAGCAGAATTCGCGGCGGTGGCGGCCGGTGCGGGTGCGCCCGCAGCCGCAGGAGCCGTCGGCGTGGCGGGGGTGCTGGCAGCCTTGGCTTGCCACGCGGCCGCAGCGGCGCCCGATCGGGCCCCTTCAACACGCATGCCCATCATCATACTCCTTCGGGAACGCGGATATGGTTCCCGGACAAAGAACGGCAGGATGCAAAAACTTTCAGCCGCAAGTCCGCGGCGGGTTCGTATCCGCCGGGCGCTGATCGCAACGGCCACCCCCTTTTGACCGTGTGCGGCCCATGCGACCTGCCTGCTTGGGCAATTGCCGGCTTGATCGGGCAAAAGGCGCTGGTTGTTTGCCCGGACAGCAGGTAGATCGCGGGGCAACCGGTGTGGGTGGCTGAAAACGGTCTGTCGGCATGGATGTCGCGGGGGTGTGGGCCAGGCCGCTATCCGGGAGCGTCAACACGCCCTTGCGACAGCGCCGGTTCATCGCGCGTTGGCCATGATCAGGCCTTGGCTGCCCCAGTTTGCCGGATGCTTGCCTGACCGGCAAAGGGCCTTAACGACGCGCGATCACGGTGCCGGGCCCCCCGCCACCCGCGATCAAGGAGGATCAATGTCGATTGTCGCATTCCACGGGGCCGGAACACTGCTCCGACTGCCAATCCGGGCGCCCCGCGTGCTTGTTGCCGCTGCGCTGCTCGCCGCGAGCCTGACCCCCGCCCATGCCGAAGATGCCGGCAAGAAGCTGTGCCTGCCCGATGCCAAACGGCTCTGCTCTGCCGAAATGCATTCGCTCAGCCGCGCCAAAGTGCGCGCCTGCCTGATCGCGCATTTGCAGGAAACATCGCCCCCGTGCCATGATTTCATGATCGCGCAGCGCAAGGCCGTGCTTTCGGGACACAAGCCGGATCCTTCGGCGCAATGATCCCGGCTCGCCTGCTCGGCCTGGGCCGCGCCACCCCGCCACACATCATCGCCCAGGACGATGCGCGCGCATGGGCGCGGTCGCAATTTGCCGAGCGCTTTCCCGTATTCGAACGGCTGGCCCCGGTCTTTGCCAATGCCGGGATCAACCAGCGCCGCCTCGCCATGCCGGTCGAATGGTATCTGCAACCGCAGGACTGGGCGACGCGCACCGCGGCCTATCGCGAGGTGGCGCGCGGGCTGTTCATCGCGGCGGCGCGCGATGCGCTGGATGCTGCGCGGTTGCAACCATCAGACATCGACATCGTGGTCACCGTATCGTCTACCGGAATCGCCACGCCCAGCCTTGAGGCGCTGGCCCATGCCGAGATAGGCTTTCGCGCCGATGTCGCGCGCGTGCCGGTGTTCGGCCTGGGCTGTGCCGGTGGGGTCAGCGGACTGGCGCTGGCGGCACGGCTGGCCGCGGCGCAGCCTGGCGCACGGGTGCTGATGGTCACGGTCGAACTGTGTTCGCTGTCGTTCCGCGAAGACCAGCTGAGCAAGGCCAACATTGTCGCCACCGCGCTGTTCGGCGACGGCGCAGCCGCTGTCGTGCTGTCAACCGAAGGCCCGGCGCAAGTCGCCGTGGTCGACGCCGCCGACCATCTGTGGCCCGATACGCTCGATGTGATGGGCTGGGATGTTGCCCGGCACGGGTTCGGGGTGATCTTTGCCCAGTCGATCCCGGCGCTGATCGCGCGTCATTTGCGCACGACGCTGAACGGACTGTGTGCCGCGATGGGGACCTCGCGCGAAGCGATCGGCCGCTTCATCTGCCACCCCGGCGGCGCCAAAGTGGTCGAAGCGCTTGAGGCGAGCATGGAGCTTGCCCCGGGCACGCTTGATGCCGAACGCGCGGTGCTGGCCGACAACGGCAACATGTCGGCGCCATCGGTGCTGTTCGTGCTGCACCGCCTGCTGGCGGCAGATGCGCTGCCCGCCGACAGGAACAGCATCATGCTGGCGCTGGGGCCGGGCTTTACGCTCAGCAGCCTGTTGCTGACTCCGGTATTGTGACCGCAGCGGCCGCATGATTGCCGAAATCGCCCTTGGCTATGTCACTTTGGCCCGGCTGGTCGAAATGCGCGTGGCCCGGGCGAACACCGCGCGGCTGATCGCCGGTGGCGCGGTGGAGGCATCGCCCGGGCACTATCCGGTGATCATCGCGATGCATCTGTGCTGGCTGGGCGGGTTGTGGTGGCTGGCGCCGGGGCGCGCCGTGGTGCCCGGCTGGCTGGCGCTGTTTGCCGCGCTGCAACCCTTGCGCGTGTGGGTCATGCTGGCGCTGGGGCCGCGGTGGACCGCGCGGATCATCGCCGTTCCCGGTGAAACGCTGGTGCGCAGCGGGCCCTATCGGTGGCTGCGGCATCCCAATTATGCGATTGTGGTGGGCGAAGTTGCCAGCCTGCCGCTTGCCTTCGGGTTGAATGCGATGGCGCTGGGCTTTTCGCTGGCCAATGCGGTGATGCTGACGATCCGCATCCGCGCCGAAGAAGCCGCTCTGGCCGATCTGCGTTGACCGGACTGGCGCGGGGCCCGATACCTTGACCACCGTGATGACCACCGCCACCGCCTTGCCCCTGGACGAACCGCGCGCCTCGCTGGCGATCTGGACCGGGTTTGCGCTGATGTGCATTGCGCTGTTCATGTCGGTGCTCGATGTGCAGATCGTGCTGACCGCGCTGCCGACGATGCAGCGCGGGCTGCATATCGGCGAAGACGCGATGAGCTGGATCCAGACCAGCTATCTGACCGCCGAAGTCATCTCGATCCCGCTGTCGGGGCTGCTGACCCGCGCGCTGAGCCTGCGCGGCTGCCTGGTGCTGGCGGTGGCGGGGTTCACGCTGGCCTCGGCGGCCTGCGGGTTCAGCGACGGGTTTGCCATGCTGATCGTGGCGCGCACCGTGCAGGGGCTGTTTGGCGGGGTGATCATCCCGTGCGTGTTCAGCGCGGTGTTCCTGCTGTTTGGCCCGCGCGACGAACCGCTGGCCACCGGGCTTGCAGGGGTGATGGCGATGCTGGCGCCCACGCTGGGGCCCTGGCTGGGTGGCTGGCTGACAGTCCATGCCGGCTGGCCCTGGCTGTTCTTCATCAATCTGGTGCCGGGGATCGTTGCCGTTGCGGGGATGATCCGGCTGCTGCCGCGCGAGGCGGGCGATCCGGCGCTGCTGCGCCGGCTTGACCAGGCGGGGCTTATCCTGCTGGCACTGGCGATGACCGGGATCGAAATCGGGCTGAAAGAGGCACCGCTTGCCGGCTGGACCGCGCCGCACACCCTCGTGCCGGGCACGGTCGGACTGATCGCGCTGGGCGGCTTTGTCTGGCGGTGCCTGCGCGCCGCCGCACCGCTGGTCGATCCGCTGGCGCTGGCCGACTGGCGCGTGGCGCTGGGCACCGGGTGCAATGCGGTGCTGGGCGCAACGCTTTACGGTTCGACGTATCTGATGGTCCTGTTCCTGGGGCTGGTGCGCGGGCTGGATGCGCTGGCCATCGGACAGACGGTGATCCTGACCGGCGCGGCGCAACTGGTGACCGCGCCGGTGGCGGTCTGGGCGGAAAAACGCGTGCCGGCCTTGCCTTATTGCCTGGCCGGGTTTGCGCTGTTCGGGCTGGGCTGCTGGACCGACACCTGGTTGACCCCGGATAGTGGTTTTGCCGCGCTGTTCTGGCCGCAAGTGTTGCGCGGCGCGGCGCTGATGGTGTGCATTCTGGGCACGACGCGGCTGGCGCTGGGGCACCTGGCGCAAGACGCGGTGGCCAATGCCAGTGGCCTGTTCAATCTGGCGCGCAATCTGGGCGGGGCGCTGGGCATCGCGCTGATCGACAGCCTGCTCTATGGTCAGACGCCGCAGCGGGTGACGGCCATCATCGCCGCGCTGAAACACGGCGATGTGGTGGTCGCCGCGGCGCTGCATCTGCCGATCGACGATTTTCAGGCGATGCACGATCTGCCGCTCGATGCGGACACGAAGGCGCTGCTGCAACCGCTGATCACGCATCTGGCGCTCAGCCAGTCGATCAACATGGTCTGGGCAGTGCTGGCCGCGGCCTGCGTGATCCCCGTTGTCGCCTGCGCCGTGCCGCTGTTGCGCAAGCCGGCACAGCCTGCCACCTGAACGCCGATGCCTGCCTGCGCCGCATCACCGGACCAATTGCTTGAGGCGGGACAGGCCCACCATCGCAAGGGCGATCTTGCGGGTGCGGCGCGCTGTTACCACCAGGTGCTCGACCGCGCGCCCGACCATGCCGCGGCCTGCCACCTGCTTGGGCTGGTCCATGGGCAATCGGGCGATCTCACCAATGCGTTTGTGCTGATCGGCCGGGCGCTGGTGCTCGACCCCGCTCTGGCCGAGGCGCATTGCGATATCGGCACGTTTTATCGCCAGACCGGGCAATTGGCCGAGGCCGCGCTGTCGTGGCGGCTGGCCGTTGCCGCAGATCCGGCCATGGCCAGGGCCTGGGCCGATCTCGGGCTGGTCTTGCGTGAACTGGGCGAGGCGGGCGAGGATGGCGGGGAAGACGGGGAGGGCGGGGCAATCACGGCACTGTACCGCGCGGTTGCGCTCGAACCCGGGCGAATCGAGGCGCAGTTTGCGCTCGGCTGCGCGCTGGACGACGCCGGACGGCTGGACGAAGCGATCGAGGCCCTGCGCGCGGTGATCACGCGGCGTCCGCGCCATGCCGGGGCGCAGGCGCGGCTGGGCGCAGTGCTGATGCAAATGGGCCGGCCGGCAGAGGCGCTGCCGGCGCTGCAGGATGCGGCGCGGCTGGCGCCCGACGCCGAGGTGGCGGCGGCCTTGGCAGCCTGCCGGGCCGCGCTGACCGCCTGACACCCCCCCTTTGTTAGCCCCTCCCCCTCAGGGGCAGGGCTTTCATCGGGCCTTACAGCTTGCCGGTCAGTTCCGGCACGGCGGCGAACAAGTCGGCGACGAGGCCGATGTCGGCCACCTGAAAGATCGGGGCGTCTTCGTCCTTGTTGATCGCGATGATCGTCTTGCTGTCCTTCATCCCGGCCAGATGCTGGATCGCGCCGCTGATGCCCACGGCCACATAGACTTCGGGGGCAACGATCTTGCCCGTCTGG
>CAILBC010000022.1 GCA_903832325.1 uncultured Sphingomonadales bacterium
GCCAACCCCAAGAACCCCGGCGAACGCGTCAAAGTGACCGTGTCGATCCTCGATCAGGACTTGCGCGCCGATGCGGTGCGCGTCGCCGCCAGCCGCCAGGTGCTGCAGGGCACGCTGTGGGTCGATGCCCCGGTCGAAGCGGCCACCGTGCAAAAGCTCGAAGACGTGATTCTGACCCGCGCACGCGATCTGCGTCGCAAGACCATCCGGGGGTGATGTTTGCAAAATTCGCCGAAAGAGGCGAATTTTGAAGACGGCACCGGCCCGCTCCCCGTGACGAAGAGCACGAAAACGTCCGGGGGACGTTTTCGCTGAGGAGCCGGCCGCCCACGAGAGTACCCTGAATGGGCGGCCGGGGGGGGGAGCGGGCCGGTGCCGCCTCTGTTTCAGCCAGGCTGAAACAGGCCTGATCAAAAAACAAACTTCCAGTTGAGCGTTTCGCCCGCGTGGAACGGCACGATCGGGGTGCCGTTGCAATCGATCACGTCGGGCACGGTCACCGTCTCGCGGCGCAGCGTCACCGTGTCTTCGTTCACCGGCAGGCGATAGAACGCCGGGCCGTTGAGCGAGGCAAACGCTTCGAACCGGTCCAGCGCGCCTTCTTCCTCAAACACGGTGGCATAGCTTTCCAGCGCGAAGGGCGCGTTGAACAGCCCGGCGCAGCCGCAGGCGGCCTCTTTCAGATGCTGCGCGTGGGGCGCGGTATCGGTGCCCAGAAACACGCGGTCAAACCCCGATGTCGCCAATTTGCGCAGCGCCAGGCGGTGATGTTCGCGCTTGGCCACGGGCAGGCAATAGGCATGCGGGCGAATCCCGCCGACCAGCATCGCATTGCGGTTGATATGCAAGTGCTGCGGGGTGATCGTTGCCGCCACATTGGGCCCGGCACCGGCCACGAAATCGGCCGCCTCGGCCGTGGTGATATGTTCGAACACCACGCGCAGATCGGGCAGATCGGCCACCAGCCGGGTCAGCGTGCGATCGATGAACACCGCCTCCCGGTCAAAGATATCGACATGCGCATCGGTCACTTCGCCATGGATCAGCAGCGGCATGCCGATTGCCGCCATGCGTTCGAGCACCGGGCGGATCTGCGCGATATCGGTCACCCCGTGCGCCGATCCGGTGGTGGCATGCGCGGGGTACAGCTTGGCCGCCACGAACACGCCTTCGCCAAAGCCGCGTTCGACTTCATCGGGGCAGGTCGCGTCGGTAAGGTACAGCGTCATCAGCGGGGTAAAGCGCGCCGATCCGGTCGCGGCGAGGATGCGTTCACGATAGGCGGCAACGCCGGCGCGATCGGTCATCGGCGGGGACAAGTTGGGCATGACGATCGCACGCGCGAACTGGCGCGCGGTGTGCGGCGCCACCCCGTGCAGCAGCGCGCCATCGCGCAAATGGACGTGCCAGTCATCGGGGCGGCGGATGGTGAGTTCGGTCGGGCGAGTCATGCCCTTTCCCATAGGCGCGCGACACCCTATCTGTCACCCATGCCGCACGATCATGCACCCCCCCGCCCCTGTCGCCTGTTGTCCCGTTCGGTCCTGCGCCTGGCGCCGCTGGACCCCGGCGAAGACGTTGCCGCCTTTCTGCAGGGGCTGGTGACCAATGACGTGGCCGGGCCGCTGCCGGTCTGGGCCGGGCTGCTGACCCCGCAGGGCAAGGCGCTGTTCGATTTTCTGGTGTGGCGCGATGGCGATGCGTTGCTGATCGATTGCGAGGCCACCGCGGCCGAGGCGCTGGCGCGGCGCCTGACGCTCTATCGCCTGCGCCGGCGAATCGCGATCGCCCCCGATCCGGCGCTGGGTGTGTTCTGGAGCGCCGATGACACGGGATTGCCCCAGGGCGCCGTGCCCGATCCGCGCCTGCCCGCGCTGGGCCACCGCTGGATCGCGCCCCTTGGCAAAGCGGAAGGGCCCGGCGCCGATGCGGCCTGGCTGGCGCACCGCCTGGCGCTGGGCGTGGCCGAGGGGCAGGCCGAACTGGGCAGCGATGCCACGCTGTGGCTGGAAACCAACGCCGCCGATCTCCACGGCGTCAGCTTTGCCAAAGGCTGCTATGTCGGGCAGGAAAATACCGCGCGGATGAACTGGCGGCAAAAGGTCAACCGCCGGCTGGTGGTCGTGCCCATTGCGCAGTCACGCCCCGATCGCCAGCGCGCCGCCTATCCCGATCTGGGGCTGGCGGTGGATCATTTGCGGATTGAGGATATTACCGCGCCGCCTGCCTGGATGGTGCTGGACTAGGGTGCGCTTTCCTTTGGCCCGCGCCTTCCCCTAACCTGCGTCTTCCCCTAGCCTGCATCTTCCATCGCTTCGCGCAGCATGGCTTCGGCACGGTCGCGGGCGGCGGTACGCGGCAGTTCCAGCGCGCGGCTCAGCGGGCCACCAAGCAGGGCATCGCCCAGCGCCATCAGCGTCAGCGCCAAAGTCGTGTCACGGCGCGTTTCGCCGCCGAATTCGTCAAGCTCGATCACCAGATCGTGGATCGTTTCGACAATCGGATCGAGCGCATTGCGGTTGCCGGTCAGCAGCATCCACGATGCCAGCGCGCCGGCGCCTTCGCGATCGAACGCATCGAAAGTCAGATCGACCACATCGCGTGGCGATCCCACCCCGGACCGGTTGGCCAGCACCACATCGCGGATCTTCGCGCAGATCATGCCGGTCAGATAGCGCGCCAGATCGGCCTGCAATTCGGCGGCAGAGCCGAAATGGTGCAGCAGATTGGCATGGGTGCGCCCGATCATCGCCGCCACGGCCTTCAGCGTAACCGCCTGCGGGCCAGCCTCGATCAGCAGCGCGCGCGCCGCCTCGAGCGCGGCATCGCGGCTTTCTTCCGGGCTCAGTCGCTTGCGTGTTGCCATTGGCTCCGTGAATTTCAATCCACCGCGGCCTTGCGCCCGGGGCCGGTGGCACACCAAGGCCCCGGCCCTTTTCCCTAGGCCGCGCCGGATGAAATGGCAAGAATCCGCCGCCGATCAGGCCGCGCGGCGCATCTCCGCCGGATCAACCGGGCCGCTGGCCGGCGGGCACAGCGCGAGCGCATGCACCGGAACCGGCTCTGCCACGCCAAGATCGGGATTGTGGCGCGGGCGCTGGTGCCCGGTGGGCGCAAACCCCAGCCGCGCGAGCAGGCGCGCGCCGGCCGGGTTGCCGGCAAAGGGGCAGGCGACAATGCGGCAATGGCCCAGCGCGCGCGCAACGATCAGCACGGCGGCCGCAGCCTCGGTACCCAGCCCGCGGTTGCGCCAGGCATGGGCAATGCGGACGGTCAGTTCGGTTTCGCCATCCTGTTCGATCAGCGCGGCCACCCCGATCAGCGCCGCACCGCCATGCTGCACATCGGGCAAAGTCACCGCAAAACGCGGGTGACGCGGCGCAACGCGCGCCATCCCGTCCAGTCCGTCATGTGCCGGAAATTCCAGTTCGGCCAGATCCTCCGGCCAGATCGGCCGCAGAAACAGCCGTTCGCTGCGAATGAACACGCGTGTTCTCCTTCATCCGCCCCGCCATCCGAAACCGGGCTGGCCGCGCCACCGGGGATACCCCCGGACGTGCTGCGCGACTAGCCGTGCCGGATGACAAGGCTATGTCTAAATCCATGAATTGCATCCGGTTTGCGGCAAACAGCGCGGTAAAACGGATGCATTGGACGATGGACAAGGGAGACGCAAAAAAAGGGAGACGGGCGGGGCCCTCTCCCTTGATCAGCCGGACCGCTTGCGCGTTTCCAGCAGGGCCATCCCGACGGGATGGCCCATGCAATACCATCCGATTATTCGGCAGCTTCCGCCATGGCGTCGACCGACACATATTTGCGGCCGAGTTTGCCCGAATGGAAACGTACGCGGCCATTGGCCAGGGCGAACAGCGTGTGATCGCGGCCCAGACCGACATTGGCGCCCGGATAGACGCGCGTGCCGCGCTGGCGAATGATGATGTTGCCGCCGATCACGTCCTGACCGCCGAACTTTTTGACGCCAAGGCGCTTGGCCTGCGAATCGCGACCGTTACGCGACGAGCCGCCTGCTTTCTTGTGTGCCATGGTGGAATGCTCCTCGAAACGTTCGAATCAGGCGACGGACAGGATGCGCAGCAGCGTCATCTGCTGGCGGTGCCCGTTCTTGCGACGATAGTTGTGGCGGCGGCGCTTTTTGAACACCACGACCTTTTCCGATTTCGCCTGCGCGATGATTTCGGCCGAAACCGTCACTTTGGCCGCATCGGCCAGAGCGCCGTCTTCGCCGGCCAGCAGGACATCGCCCAGCGTGATCGTTTCACCGGCTTCACCTGCCAGCTTTTCGACGGCGATCTTGTCTCCGGCGGCGACCCGATACTGCTTGCCGCCCGTGCGCACAATTGCGAACATGGTTTATGCTATCCGTTTCAAATGCCTGACCCACCCAGGCAGTGATTTTCCACCGGCCAAAGCCTGCAGCGAATCACGAAAGCCACGAATTGGGCGAAACCCCGCGACATTGCGGTGTCCCTGAAAAGAGGGGCGCCGATAATCGAATGCGGCGGTCGTGTCAACAATGCCGCGCGGTTTCGACATGCGGGGGGCGAAGATTCCTGCCGGCGCCTCGCCTGCCCTAACGCCTGAATCGAGGCACTGGAAGCCCGCGCGCAGCATGCTATGGCACGGCCATGCCCATGCTGTCATCCCGCACCCGGACCTCGATCACTGGCGCGATCACTGGCGCGATCCCTGGCGCGATCTTTGCCCCACGCATCGCCCCGTTGCGCGCGGGGCGGGTCTGGCCGCTGGCCGCGCTGCTGCTGCTCGGCGGCTGTGAGGCCGGAAGCGGCACGTTTCCGTCGCTCGCGCTGCGCCCGGCCGAACGCGCCTTTGCACCTGGCGGCGATGCGGCGGCGGCGCCAACCGGGGGCGCGGCGGCCATCGGACAGCCCGACCACCGGATGCAGAAACAGATCACGGCGCTGCACGATCAGGCGGTTCACGCCGACGGCGCCTTTGCCTTGCGCGCGACAGAGGCCGATCATCTGGCCCATGCCGCGCACGGCACCGATGTGGGCAGCGAGGCCTGGGCGGCGGCAACCACCGCGATGGCCTCGCTCGATTCGGCGCGCAGCGATACCGCAGTGTTTCTGGGCGATCTCGATGCGATGCGCGTGCACATGGCGGTAACTGCCGCGCAAAGCGGCACGCCCGACGATGCCGCGACGTATCGCGAACTGGTCCATGCCGATGATGCCGTGGCCGCGCTGGTCGCGGCGCAGGATGCGCGGATTGCCGCACTGCGCCAGGAAATCGAAAACTAGGGTTTCAACCCCAGCGCGCGCGGTCGCCATGGTCTTCGTCGCGCGGTTCGATCCAGCGCCAGCCCGCGGCGGTGCGTTCGCGCTTCCACAGCCACGAATCACCCTTCAGGTGGTCCATCACGAAATCGGTTGCGGCAAAGGCAACGCGGCGGTGGCGCGATGCCGCAGCCACCAGCACGATCGGTGCATCGGGCCCCATTTCCCCCACGCGGTGGAGCAGCAGCAGGCCATCGAGCGGCCAGCGCCGCGCCGCCGTATCGGCCAGCGCGCGAAACCCGGGCAGCGTCATCGGCGCATAGTGCCGGATTTCCAGCGCCAGCACCCCGGCATCGCCGCGCACTTTACCCAGAAAGCTGACAATCCCGCCGGCCGCCGGCACCGCGGCGGTAAACCGCGCCAGTTCCGCCGCCGGATCAAACGGCCCATCGGCCAGGCGCACATCGATCACCACGTTCAGCCGCCGCTGACCGGGGGCAGAAACGCCAGTTCGTCGCCGGCGCCAAGCGCGATGCCGCCGCTTTCGGCCAGGATCTGCCCGTTCAGCGCCAGCCGCACCCGGTCATCGAGCAAAGCCACCGCCAGATCGCGCGGCAAGGCGGCCAGAACCTGATCGAGCGGCCCGGGCGTCACGGCCATTTCGGCCGTGCCCGCCAGATCTTCCAGCCGCCCCAGAAACACCAGCCGCGCCATGCCCGTCTCCTGCGATCAGCCGCCGGTAACCGACATGTGCCGCGCCAGCCTGGGCACGCCACCCGGGCCGGAAATCGCGAAATCGTGGCGTTCCTGCTTTTCGCCCATGGCGCGGGCAAAAGCGGCGTTGAGCGCCTCCTCCTGGTCGGGGCTGCGCAGCGCGGCGCGCAGATCGACCTGGCCTTCGCCGCCCAGGCACATGAACAGTTGCCCGGTTGCCGTCATCCGCACGCGGTTGCACCCGGCGCAGAAATTGCCGGTCAGCGGCGTGATGAAGCCCA
The DNA here is from genome assembly GCA_903832325.1 of uncultured Sphingomonadales bacterium. Classification (GTDB taxonomy): domain Bacteria; phylum Pseudomonadota; class Alphaproteobacteria; order Sphingomonadales; family Sphingomonadaceae; genus Novosphingobium. The sequence continues at coordinate 6,257 of CAILBC010000022.1, forward strand.
GTCGCCCGCCGGTTTCCACCACATCGACATAGCGCGCCGGGCCACCGCTGCGCGCCGCATTGGGCACCAGCGTCCAACGCTGTTCGAGCGTGCGGCGCACGCCATCGAGCGGCAGGTAATGATCGAAACGATCCCCCTCCACATCGCCCAGCGGCATGACCTCGATCAGCGTCAGTTCGTGCCCTTCGCCATGGGCCCAGGCCACCAGATCGGCAATTTCGTCTTCGTTGATGCCTTTGAGCGCAACGGTGTTGATTTTCACTTTCAGCCCGGCATCGCGCGCGGCGGCAATGCCCTGCAGCACATCGGCGAGCATGTCGCGCCGCGCCAGTGCGGCAAACCGCGCGGCATCGCGCGTGTCGAGCGACACATTGATCCGCCGCACCCCGGCCTGCGCCAGGTCTTCGGCAAATTGCGCCAGCCGCGTGCCGTTGGTGGTGAGCGTCAGTTCGTCAAGATCGGTGCCGACATGGCGGCCCAGCGCCCGCACCAGATCGATCATGTCGCGCCGCACCAGCGGTTCGCCCCCGGTCAGGCGGATTTTGCGCACCCCGCGCGCCATGAACGCGCGTGAGGCAAGATAGAGCTCCTCCAGCGTCAGCACTTCGGCGCGGGGCAGGAATTGCATGCGTTCGGGCATGCAATACGTGCAGCGCAGATCGCAGCGATCGGTGACCGACAGGCGCAGATAGGTGATCGACCGGGCAAACCGGTCAATCAGCGGCGCAGCGCCGGGGGTAAGGTCAACCGGTTCGATCATCGGGCCAGATATACAAAATCTCGAGGATACGATTCAAGATGCGCGCCGCCATCGACAAACAGCGTCTCGCCAGTGGTCGCACGCGCCTGCGCCAGGTGCAACACCGCATCGGCAATATCTTTGGGGCACGACAGCCGGTGAAGCGGCATCAGGTCTGCCAGCCGGTCCCACTGATCATCGGTATAATCATCGGTCGGCAAAGTCAGCCCCGGCGCCACGGCATTGACCCGCACCGCCGGTGCCAGCGCGCGCGCCATCGTCCGCACCGAGGCGTGGAGCGCCTGCTTTGACAGTGTATAGCTGATCTGGTCGGGCACCGGATTGCGGATGCGCTGGTCCAGGATCTGCACCACTGCGCCTTCGCCACCCGTTTGCGCGAGCGCGGCGGCAAAGCCGCGCGTGAGCAGCAGCGGGGCAAAGCAGTTTACGCGAAAATGCCGGTCGAGCCCGGCCGCATCATAAGTCAGCGCCGCATCATCCTGAAAGACAGAGGCGCAATTGACCAGCAGCACCGGCGCGCGGCCCGCCGCACCGATCACATCGGCCAGCAGCCGCCCGGCCGCATCGAGATCGGCCAGATCGACTGCCAGGCCGTGCACCGCTGCCCCGGCCGCGGCCAGTTCGGCGGCAAAGGCGGCGTCGAAACTGCGCGGATGATGCGCATGGAGCGCCAGATCATACCCGGCCTGTGCCAGGCGCAGCGCAATTGCCGCGCCGATGCGGCGCCATCCGCCGGTCACCAGCGCCAGCGGACGGGTGCAGGCGCCGGATTCGCTCATCCCCGGCGGTGCCGGGTCAGCGTCATGCCGATGTCTTCACCGGCCTCGCTGATCGCTAGCTTGACGATCTTGACCGTGACCCACTGCACCCGCGGGTCCTGCAGAAACAGCGTTTCGGCAATATGATCGCCAATCGATTCGATCAGTGTAAAATGGATCCCCGGCGGCAGGCCGCGCGTGGCGGCGAATTTAAGGTCCATGTAGTTCTTGCTGGCCGACAGCGCGGTATCGGGCGCGTAATGCGCATCGGGCACAAGCGCCACGCTGATCGAAATGCGCAAGGGTTGCGGCCGGCCGGTCTCTTCCGAGTAGACCCCGGTCAGAACGTCGGTTTCGATATTGGCGACTTCAAGGATCAGACTGTCTGGCACGGCGCGGGCCTGTGACACCGGGTGGCCGGTTTGTCCAGCGTCCTGGCTGCGCAGCATTGCGATCTCGGCCATCATAACTTCCTTTAATCTGCCGCCCAGCGGGCAAAGATGGCGGTGGGCAGAATGCGGCCGCCCTCTCCGGTTTCGGCAATTGCCAGATCGCCGTGTTCGATCGTGCCGCCCAGATGGCGCAAGGCTTCGTCCAGCAGCCCCGCCAGCGCCAGCGACGACATGCGCACGGCATAGACCGTCAGAAACAGGAAACGGCTGCCTGTGTCCAGCAGGCTGGCACAATCGGCAATCAGGCCGGGCAGACCGTCCTCCAGCCGCCAGACTTCGCCTTCGGGTCCGCGCCCGAATTTGGGCGGATCGAGAATGATCCCGTCATAACGCCGGGCGCGCCGCACTTCGCGCGCGGTGAATTTCATCGCATCGTCGACAATCCAGCGCACCGGGCGCTGTTCCATGCCCGACAGCGCGGCATTGGCCCGCGCCTGCGCCACCGATTTCTTTGACGCATCGACATGGGTAACCGGGCCGAACCGCGACAGCGACAGCGTGCCCACCCCGGTATAGCCAAACAGGTTGAGCGTGGCGGCATCGGTGCACCCATCCAGCCGCTGCCCCATCCAGTCCCACACCGGGGCCATGTCGGGGAAAAAGCCGAGATGGCGAAACGGCGTGCAACTGGCCATGAAGCGCACATCGCCGCGCGCCATCGGCCAGCCATCGCGCGGCACCGGCGCCATCGCGTGCCAGCGCCCGCCGCCGTCTTCATCCGACCCGGGAATGAATTCGGCGTCCGCGCTCCAGTCGGTCAGCCGCGGCGACCACAGCGCCTGCGGTTCGGGCCGGATGAAGCGATAGGGGCCGTATGATTCGAGTTTGCGCCCGTGCCCCGAATCGCGCAGCGCAAACTGGTCCCAGCCGGCGCCGACCATCAGTTGCGGCTGCAGGACAAGCCGCGCCATCAGAGCAGGCCCGACCAGGGCGAACCTGGCGCGATCACGGGCCGCCGGTCAGCCATTGCGCGGCGTCGCGCGCGCGGTGACATAATCGCGCACCGCAGCATAATCGCCCGGCAGCCGGTCATAGCGTTCTTCGCGATCAAACAGATCGCCCACCCGCGCCGGCAGCACCGGCTGCTGCCCGATTGCGGCCATCACCGCATCGCCGAATTTTGCGGGATGCGCGGTCGCCAGCGTCACCACCGGCACGTCGGCCGGCAGCCCCTCGGCGATGCGCGCCGCGTGCAGCGCGATTGCGGTGTGCGGATCGATCACCTGGCCGCAATGGTCAAACGCCCAGCGCTGCGCCGCGATCATCGCATCGGCATCGGCGCGCGCGCTGGTCAGCAGGTGCGCGGCATGGTCGCGCTGCGCATTGGTCAGTTGCAGCGCCTTGGTCGCTTCGAACCGGGCCATCTGATCGGCCAGCAGCGCGCCGTCGCGCCCGCCGGCATCATACAGCAGGCGTTCGAAATTCGACGAAACCTGGATATCCATCGAAGGCGCCGCAGTGGGCGTGACCGTGCCCGCCGAATAGTCGCCCTGCGCCAGCGCGCGGTGCAGGATATCGTTGACATTGGTCGCCACGATCAGCCGTTCGACCGGCAGCCCCATCTGCGCCGCGACATAGCCGGCAAAGACATCGCCGAAATTGCCGGTGGGCACCGAAAACGCGATCTTGCGCTGCGGCGCGCCCAATTGCAGCGCGGCGGCGAAATAATAGACCACTTGCGCCATCAGCCGCGCCCAGTTGATCGAATTGACCGCGGCAATGCCGAACCGGCCGGTGACAGCGCCATCGTTGAACATGCGCTTCACCATCGCCTGGGCATCGTCAAAGCTGCCGTCGATCGCGATGTTGTGCACATTGGGCGCCAGCACCGTGGTCATCTGCCGGCGCTGCACCGCGCTGACCCGGCCATGCGGGTGCAGCATGAAAATATCGACTTTGGCCCGGCCCGCCACGGCATCGATCGCCGCCGACCCGGTATCGCCCGAAGTCGCCCCGACAATCGTCAGGTGATCATCGCGCCGCGCCAGGAATTCCTCGAACAGCAGCCCGAGCAATTGCAGCGCGACATCCTTGAACGCCAGCGTGGGCCCGTGGAACAGTTCGAGCAGCCACTGCTTTTCGTCCAGTTGCACCAGCGGTGTCACCGCCGCGTGCGAAAACCGGCCATAGGCCGCCGTGGTCAGCGCCAGCAGCCGATCCGGGGCCAGGCTGTCACCGACAAACGGCTGCATCACCCGCTGCGCCAGTTCGGCATAAGGCAGACCCGCCATCGCGGCGATATCATCGTGCGAAAAGCGGGGCCATGTTTCGGGCACATAGAGCCCGCCATCGCTGGCCAGGCCGGCGAGTGTCACCCCTTCGAAATCGAGCGCCGGCGCGCGCCCGCGCGTACTGACATAGATCATCGCGAAACCCCGTGTGGTCGCCGCCGCGCCTAGCCGCCAAGCCCCCGCATGGCAACCACGCGAAAACTCATCGCCGGCGCAGCGCCAGCAGATAGATCACCAGCGCCGTGGCCGCGAACAGGAACCACTGGATGGCATAGGACAAATGGTTGTTGGGTATCGTGCGCGGATCGGGCCGGGCATTCGCGACCAACCCCGCCAGCGGCGGATCGGCGACGATGTGCCAATCCAGATTGCGCGACACCGCGCCCGGTGCCGGCAGGCGCACCCCGCTTTTGGGCCCGGGCACAGCCACCCCGGCAATCGCGCCGCCGGCCCAGGTGACCGGGGCCACGGCCGAGGACCAGCCGATCACCACCGGCACGATCGTCGTCACCGCGCCGGCCGCTTGCCCGGTCTTGTGCCGGCACAGCACGACATGGGCCCAGCCCGACCGGCCATCGGCATTGCCACCGCCCACCACCTGGTCGGCGCCGGGCGCCGGGCAATCCCAAAGCACGCGGCGATAGGCCGCATCAGCGGGCAGATCGGCCCCGCCAATCGCGATCGGCACGGCGTTGTTCTGCGATGCGGTATATTGCGCCAGCAGGCCCTCTTTCCAGGCCAGCCGGTGCAATTGCCACAGGCCTATGCCGATCATCGTGGCCACGGCCAGCAGCACCACCAGCGTGGCAATCAGGGGTGGGCGACGCATGGGAATTCAGCCTTCCTTGTCCAGCTGCAATTTGTCGGTCCGCGCTTTCAGCCAGGCGACTTTCGCCAGCCGCAGCGCCCCCAGAATAACCAGTGCCACAAACGGAGGCCAGATCAGCGCATGCACCCACAAGGGCGGTCGCACCGCATCATCAAACGCCACCGCCAGTGCGATCAGCCCGAAAATCAGCGGCACGATCAAGGGATAGAGCAGCCGCGCGCCCAGTTCATGCGCCACGAAATCGCACCCGCACAGCCGGCAGCGCGGGGCGAACGCGGCGGGCGCCGCAAACAGCCCGGGCGCGCCGCAGCGCGGGCACAATGCGAAAAGGGCAGCCCGGACGATCCCGGGCTGCCCTTTTTCGACCGGCGGTGTGCCGGCTGGCTTATTCAACCACGGCGCCCCAGTTGCCCCAGACGTAGATGGCAATGAACAGGAACAGCCACACCACGTCAACGAAGTGCCAGTACCACGCCGCCGCTTCGAACCCGAAGTGCTGGCGCGGGGTGAATTCGTTGCCATAGGCGCGGATCAGGCAGACAATCAGGAAGATCGTGCCGACGATGACGTGAAAGCCGTGAAAGCCCGTCGCCATGTAAAACGCCGAACCATACGTGTTCACGCCAAAGGGAAACGGCGCATGGCTGTATTCATAGGCCTGGATCGACGTGAACAGCATGCCCAGCAGGATCGTCGCCCACAGCCCGCGCTTCAGATCGGTGCGGTTGTCGTGGATCAGCGCGTGGTGCGCCCAGGTCAGCGTGGTGCCCGAACACAGCAGGATCAGCGTGTTGAGCAGCGGCAGGTCAAACGCGTTCATGACCTCCTTGATCGCCTTTGGCGGCCACTGGCCACCGATCATTTCGACCGCAATCTTGGACGGGAACAGCGAAAAGTCGAAAAACGCCCAGAACCAGCCGACGAAGAACATCACTTCCGAAGCGATGAACAGGATCATGCCATAACGCTGGTGAAGCTGCACCACCGGGGTGTGATGCCCTTCGTGCGCTTCCTTGATCACTTTGCCCCACCATGAAAACATGGTCAGCGCCACGCCGGCAAGCCCTGCCAGCATGATGCCCACGCCGCCGGGCAGCTGGTGCATGAACAGCACCCCGCCGCTGGTCATGGTCAGTGCCGACATCGCGCCGACGAACGGCCAGACATCGGGCGGCAAAATGTGATAATCGTGGTTCTTGGCGCCGGCCATGATCGTCAAAATCCCCAAATAGATCCGTCAGTGAGGGCCCGCAAAGGCGGCAGCCCCGGCAGGTTTGGCCCGACGCTTAGCGACTCCGCGCGGTCGGGTCTAGGCTGGAATCACGCTTCGAAAGCGCTTTTCACCCCTTTGCATCCGCAGCGGGAAGGAAGGTGTAGGACAGCGTGATTTCCTCGATGTCGCTGGCGTTCTTGTCCTTCAGCATGTCGGGATCGACGTAATAGATCACCGGCATGCGCACTTCCTGCCCGGCTTCGAGCCGCTGGTTGTTGAAGCAGAAGCACTGGATCTTGTGAAAATAGGCACCGGTCTGTTCCGGCGTGACATTGAACACCGCATGGCCGACAATCGCATGATCGCTGGTGTTGCGCGCATAGAACACTGCCATCTTGCGTTCGCCGATGCGGCCATCCTGCGTCACCTGTTCCGGGCGAAAGATCCATTTCATCCCCGGGGAAACATTGGCATCAAACCGGATGGTGATCATGCGGGCCGCGGCGCGCACCCCGGCAGCCTGCGCCGCGGTGGCGCGCTGGGTGGTGCCGTTGAACCCGGTGGCCTGGCAGAACAGGCGATAGAGCGGTACCGAGGCATAGCCCAGCCCCAGCATCGCCAGCGCCATCGCACTGGCAATCATCGCCACTTTGCGGTTGGCCTGCGCCTTGCGGTCTGGCTGCGTGGCCATGATCAGTTCTTGGTTTCGGCAGGTTGAGATGCGGGCTGGGCTGCAGGCTGAACCGAAGGCTGGGCCGGCGCGGCCGCGTGCGTGGCAAACCGCGGACGATGCCCCAACGCCGCCTCCTGCCGCAGTTTGACCAGCGTGATCGCGAAAAACAGCACCACCACCGCAAGCAGCACCACCGCCAGCGCGCGGCTGCGCGATTTCTGCCGGGCCCGAAACGCCGCAAGCTCAGCCGCGGTCAGCGGCACGGGGTTGAAGGGTTGCGTCATCGGTCAGGCTCCGTAGGCGGTGGCCACGCGATCAACGACCAGCATGGCGAACAGGATGAACAGATAGAGGATCGAATAGGCGAACAACTGCTTTTCCGGCTTCATCGTGTCGCCTTCGGCCAAGGGCCGGCGCAAGCCGACTTTGGCCGACAACACCAGGAACGCCACGCCGAGCATCAGCGCCGCCACGCCATAGGCCCTGCCGGCAAGGCCCAGCCACCACGGCACCAGGGTCAGCACCAGCAGCAGCACGGCATAAGCCAGGATCTGGTGGCGGGTCGATCGTTCGCCGGCGACCACGGGCATCATCGGAATACCGACTTTGGCATAATCGGTCTGCACGAACAGCGCGAGTGCCCAGAAGTGCGGCGGGGTCCAGGCAAAGATGATCAGGAACAGCAGCACCGGCATCAGCGTGATGTGCCCGGTAACCGCGATCCAGCCGATCATCGGCGGAAACGCCCCGGCCCCGCCGCCGATCACGATGTTCTGCGGCGTGCGCGGTTTCAGCCAGACGGTATAGATCCATGCGTAATAGAAAATCGAAAAGGCCAGGATACCCGCCGCCAGCCAGCCGATCGCCAACGCCATGGTGATCACCGAACCGCCGGACAGCGCAAAGCCGAAATCGCGCGCGGCGACCGGCGCCATGCGGCCCGACGGCACCGGGCGATGGCGCGTGCGCTTCATCGCGCCGTCCAGATCCGCCTCCCACCACTGGTTCAGCGCGGCGGCCCCGCCTGCCCCCACCGCGATGCACAGGATCGCGGTGAACGCCAGCACCGGATCAAGCGATCCCGGCGCAGCGAGCAGCCCGCACAGGCCGGTGAAAATCACCAGCGTCATCACGCGCGGTTTGGTCAGGGCAAAGAAATCGCGCCAATCGGCATCGAGCGCGGTCAGAGTCGGCGAAGGTTGGGCGGTGGACATCACGCCGCGGCCTATAAAGCCGCATTACGGGCAGGGAAAGCAAAAGCATGGCACCCGGGTGGCTGGCAATCGCGGCATTTCGGGCTATGTTGGGAACAACACCCCAACCGAATTGATGGAGTTTGCTCCGATGCGTCGTATTGCACGCCCGCTTGCCCTTCTTGCCGCGCTGGCCTCTGGCGTCGCCGCGCAGGCGGCCGTGCCGGCGCCGCAACTGGGCCTGAAAAGCTTTGAGCAACTCGCCCAGCCCTTGCCGCTGCCCTATGACACGGCGGCCGATGCCAACCGTGCCGTGACCGAGGCGCGCCAGCGCGCGATTGCCGGGCACAAGCTGCTGCTGATCGATCTGGGCGGCAACTGGTGCCTCGATTGCCGGCTGCTCGCAGGGACGATCGAAAACCCGAAGCTGAAGGCGTTTGTGGCCGCGCATTACGAAGTGGTCACGGTGGATATCGGTCGGTTTGACAAGAACGGCCAGATCGCCGCGCGCTATGGCATCACCGGCCGGCTTGAAGGCGTGCCTGCGCTGCTGGTGGTCGAACCCAGGGCCAACAAGCTGATCAACCAGGGCCATACGTCCGCGCTGGCCGATGCGCGATCGATGTCGCCCCAGGCGCTGGCCGACTGGCTGGCAAGCTGGGTGAGCTGAAGCGCCGGGTATGCTTAAAGCGCGGGCTGGCGCGGGTCAGGCGACCCGGGCCAGCCAGTCCAGCAGCAACGCGTTGACTTCGGCCGGGCGCTCCTGCTGGGTCCAGTGGCCACAGCCGGCCAGCATGTGCCCTTCAACATTGGGGGCAAACCGGCGCATCATCGCCACCGGATCGGCAATCTGGCCAAACAGCGTGCTGGCCGGATCGCGCGTGCCGCCAATATAAAGCGCCGGCTGATCGAGCGTGCGCCCCGCGAACGGCGCCAGCCAGGCAAAGTCTGCTTCGTGATTGCGATAGCGGTTGAGCGGGCCGCGCAGGCCCGATGCGGCAAATTCGCCGGCATAGAAATCAAGATCAGCCTCGGTCAGCCAAGCGGGCAGCGCCGCGGGCTCGTGCAGCCCATCCAGCAGCAGGGCCCCGACCGGCTTGGCGGGCCAGGCGCCGTCGGGCGCTTCGCCCCCGATCGAGGTCAGAAACAGCGTGAGAAACCGGCGGAGCTGCGGTTCCAGCTCCGCCTCGGCACGGCCGGGCAGCTGGAAATAGTCCTGATAGAAAAACAGCCCCTGATCGGTGAACTTTTCACGGAACACTTCGGTAAACGGCCGCGAGGGCACCCCGGCAAAGGGCACCGACAGCCCGGCCACGGCGCGAAAGTGTTGGGGATGAACAAAGGCCGAATTCCACACGATCGGCGCGCCCCAGTCATGCCCGACGAGGATCGCCGGGGCATCGGGCGACAGCGCCGCCTTCAGCCCGACCAGATCGCCAACGATATGATCCATCGCATAGGCACCGACATCGTGCGGTTTGTCCGACCCGCCATAGCCGCGCACGTCGATCGCCGCGACCGTGAACCCGGCCGCCGCCACCGGGCCGATCTGGTGCCGCCACGAATACCAGCTTTCGGGAAAACCGTGGACCATGATCACCAGCGGCCCGGTGCCTGCGACTGCCGCGCGCAAGCTGACTTTGCCGCAATCGATCTGGCGCAATTCCGGCATCACATGTTTTCCCGTCAGTTTTGGCCCGTCGGCTCAGGCCCGCCGGTTTAAGCGATCACTTAACACGGGTGCGCAAGGCTGCAAATGCAAAACACCCCGGCGTTGCCGCCGGGGTGCTGTGGTTTGCAGATTGTCGGGTCGATCAGTGCGCGGCGGCGCCGTCGATCACCGGCAGCGTTTCAAACTGGTGGAACGGCGGCGGCGAGGACAGCGTCCATTCCAGCGTCGTGGCGCCTTCGCCCCAGTAATTCCCTTCCGCCTTGCGGCCGAACATCAGCGCGTAGCCAATGTTGACGAAGAACACGACCATGCTGATCGCCATGATCATATAGCCGTTGGTGGCGATCGTGTTCCAGTATTCGAATGCGGCCGGATAGTCGGGGATACGGCGCGGCATGCCCTCTGCACCCAGGAAGTGCATCGGGAAGAACAGAAGGTTCACGCCGACGAAGAAGATCCCGAACTGAAGGTTGGACAGGAACTCGCTGTGCCAGCGGCCGCTCATCTTGGGGAACCAGTAGAAGAACCCGGCGAACAGCGAGGTCACTGCGCCCAGCGACAGCACATAGTGGAAGTGCGCCACCACATAGTACGTGTCCTGAAGGTTGTCATCGATGCCGCCATTGGCCAGCACAACCCCGGTCACGCCGCCGACGGTGAACAGAAAGATGAACCCGATCGCCCAGACCATCGGCGATTTGAATTCGATCGAACCGCCCCACATCGTCGCGATCCACGAAAAGATCTTGATGCCGGTGGGCACCGCGATGACCATGGTCGCAGCGGTGAAATACATCTTGGTGTCAACGTCGAGCCCGGTGGTGTACATGTGGTGGGCCCAGACGATGAACCCGACAACCCCGATCGCGACCATGGCATAGGCCATGCCGAGATAGCCGAACACCGGCTTTTTCGAGAAGGTCGAGATGATCTGGCTGATGATGCCGAAACCGGGCAGGATCATGATGTACACTTCGGGGTGGCCGAAGAACCAGAACAAGTGCTGGTACAGCACCGGATCACCGCCGCCGGCGGGATCGAAGAAAGTGGTGTGGAAATTGCGGTCGGTGATCAGCATGGTGATCGCCGCGGCCAGCACCGGCAGCGCCAGCAGCAGCAGGAACGCGGTAACCAGCACCGACCAGACAAACAGCGGCATCTTGTGCAGCGTCATGCCCGGAGCGCGCATGTTGAAAATCGTGGTGATGAAGTTCACCGCGCCAAGGATCGAACCCGCGCCGGCCAGGTGGAGCGAAAAGATCGCGAAATCCACCGCCGGACCTGCCGAACCCGATGTCGACAGCGGGGCATAGACCGTCCAGCCCGTGCCCGCACCGTTGCCGACGCCGCCCGGCACGAACGCCGACATCATCAGCGACGTGAAACCGGCCACGGTCAGCCAGAACGAGATGTTGTTCATGCGCGGGAAGGCCATGTCGGGCGCGCCGATCATGATCGGCACGAACCAGTTGCCAAACCCGCCGATCAGCGCGGGCATGACCATGAAGAACACCATGATCAGACCGTGCGCGGTGATCAGCACGTTCCAAAGATGGAGTTGCTGGTCAAAGCTGGGGTTCTTTTCACCCAGGAACGCAGCCACATGGCCCAGATACTGGATGCCGGGGTGCGCCAGTTCGGCACGCATGATGCCCGACACCGCGCCACCGATCACGCCCGCGATGATCGCGAAGATCAGATAGAGCGTCCCGATGTCCTTGTGGTTGGTGGACATGAACCAGCGGGCAAAAAAGCCCGGCTTGTGATCGTGCGCATCATGATGATGCGCATCGAAGGTTTCGTGATCGGCAGGAATAGTGGCCATGGAATGCGACCTTTGATCTGAAAATTCGGTTTTACCAGTTGGCTCAGGCGCCGGGCTTCGCAACAGGCGATGCGTCAGCAGTCTGGGCCTTGGGGGCGCCCACGGTGCCGCCTTGTGCCTTCACCCAGGCTTCGAACTTGGCACGGGGCAGGGCTTCGACCACGATCGGCATATAGCCGTGGCGCACGCCGCACAGTTCCGAACACTGGCCGTAATAGACGCCCGGTTCATCGATGTGCATCACGCGTTCGTTGATCCGGCCCGGAATCGCGTCGAGCTTGAACCACAGCGACGGCACCGAGAACGAATGGATCACGTCCGACCCGGTGGTCTGGATGCGGATATCTTCGCCGGCGGGCACGACCATGCGGTTGTCCGCGCCCAGCTGCTCCGGTTCGCCGCGCTTGGTTGCTTCACCGGCGGGCAGTATGTTCGAAATCACTTCGAACCCACCGTTATCGGGATAGGTATAACCCCAATACCACTGATATCCGGTCACTTTGACAGTCACCGCGCCCTTGGCCGGCGCCTTGTACTGGTGGGCCAGCAGGCGGATCGACGGCACCGCGATGACCACCAGGATCAGCACCGGGATCAGCGTCCACACCACCTCGATCATGGTGTTGTGGCTCGTCTTCGATGCGACCGGATTGGCGCGGCGGTTGAAGCGGGCCATGGCATAAAGCAGCAGGCCCAGCACCAGCAACGACACCACGGTGATGATCGGCATCAGCAGCGCGTTGTGCATCTGCAACGCTTCTTTGCCGATGGGGGAATACTGGTTCTGGAAACCATAGGCGCCGGCAATCGGCTGGCCTTTGCCCGGGGTCGGACGCATCGGCACATAAGCATCGGCCGCCGGTTTGTCGGCGGGCTTGGCAGCGTCAGCGGCAGGAGCCGGAGCCGGAGCCATCAGGGCCGCAGCCGGAGCGCTGGCAACCGCAGCAGCAGGCGCCGGCTGGGCCAGCACCATGGCCGGGGCCAGAACAATCGCGGCAGCCACGGCGGCGCCAGCGAAAGTCTTTGCCACGGCACGGGAAAATTCGGCAATGCTCATCGTCGAAATGTCCGTTCCCTCTATGCGCTCCGGCCAACGTCAGCACGGTGCACCCATTGATACGTCTCGTTTCGCCGTGCGCTATACGCGCAGGTGTCAGGTGGCTCAAGCACTCTAAGGGCCATTTTTTTGCACCCTTTCGGGCACGCGCGCGAGCACTAATGCAAAGGCCTGCCCATCACAAAAGGCTTGCCCCGCATGCGCAGGCGCGCCATTTGCCGGGCAGTTGCTTTCCCGGTCCGCGCGGCCGGCCCTGCCGCGCCGCAGCGGCGGCGCCGGCATCAGGGCCCAACAGGCGTTCGAAACCGACCATGCAAGACAGCGAGATCCTCTCCGAATTCCGCGCCAGCGGGGCCTTGCTCGAAGGGCACTTCCTGCTGTCATCGGGCCGTCACAGCGCGCATTACCTGCAATGTGCGCGCGTGCTGATGGACCCGATGCGTGCCACGCGGCTGGCATCGGCGCTGGCCGCGAGCTTCCCGCGCGAATTGCGCCAGCAAATTCAAAAAGTGGTTTCACCGGCCATGGGCGGGGTGATCATCGGGCACGAAATGGGCCGCGCGCTGGGGGTTGAGGCGATGTTTGTCGAACGCCCCACCGGCACTTTCGAACTGCGCCGGGGGTTTGCGCTGGCCCCGGGCGAACGCGTGCTGCTGGTCGAAGACGTGGTGACCACCGGCCTGTCCAGCCGCGAAGCGATTCGCGCAGTGGAAGAGGCCGGCGGCCAGGTCGTGGCGGCGGCGGCACTGGTTGACCGGTCGGCGGGCAGTGGCGATCTGGGCGTGCCGTTCCACCCGCTGATCTCGCTCAATTTCCCGACTTACGCGCCTGAAGAGGTGCCCGCCGACCTCGCCCTGACTCCGGCGATCAAGCCCGGCAGCCGCGCGGCATGAACGGGATGGCACCTGCGCGTCTGCGCCTCGGCGTCAATATCGACCATGTCGCCACGGTGCGCAACGCGCGCGGCGGCGATCATCCCGATCCGGTGCGCGCGGCCGAAATCGTGGCCAGCGTGGGCGGCGACGGCATCACCGCGCATCTGCGCGAAGACCGCCGCCATATCCGTGACGAGGATATCGCGCGCATCCAGGCGGCGACCAACCTGCCGCTGAACCTGGAAATGGCGGCAACCGACGAAATGGTCGCGATCGCGCTGCGCCACCGCCCCCATGCCGCCTGCCTGGTGCCCGAACGGCGCGAGGAACGCACCACCGAGGGCGGGCTCGATGCCGCCGGGCAGCACAACCGCCTTGCCCCGATCGTGGCGCGGCTGTCGGATGCGGGCATCCGCGTCAGCCTGTTCATCGCCCCCGATCCGATCCAGATCGAGGCCGCGATCCGGCTGGGCGCGCCGGTGGTGGAACTGCACACCGGCGAATATGCCCATGCCGGCGATGATACCCGCGCGCACGAATTGCGCCGCATTGCCGAGATGGCCGCGCTGGCTGCGCGCAACGGCATCGAACCCCACGCCGGCCACGGGCTGACATATGACAATGTCCAACCGGTCGCGGCGATCCCGCAACTGGCCGAGTTGAACATCGGGCATTACCTGATCGGCGAGGCGATCTTTACCGGGCTGGCCGAAGCGGTGCGGCGGATGCGCGATCTGATGGACCAGGCGCGGTGATTATCGGGCTGGGGTCTGATCTGTGCAACATCGAGCGGATCCAGGCCTCGCTCGACCGGTTTGGCGAACGGTTTGAAAACCGCGTGTTCACCGCGGCCGAACGCGCCAGGGCGGCGCGCCGCCCGCTCACCCGCGCCGGCACGCTGGCCAAACGGTTTGCCGCCAAAGAGGCCTTTTCAAAGGCGGTGGGCACCGGGTTTCGCGCCGGCGTGTTCATGAAGGACATCGGCGTGATCAATGCCCCGTCGGGCGCGCCTACCCTGGCGCTGACCGGCGGCGCGGCGGCGCGGCTGGCCGCGATCACCCCGCCCGGGCACGAGGCGGTGGTGCATCTGACCCTGACCGACGACCATCCCTGGGCCCAGGCGCTGGTGGTGATCGAGGCGCGCGCGCTGGGCGGGGCGGCGGCATGATCCACGACGATACGCCGGCGGATCAGGTGCCGCCGGCGCTCCAACCGGGCCATGATTCCACGCCGGCAGCCGAAACCCCGCCCGGCACCGACTGGCTGGTCGAACTGCGCGGGCTGGTGCTGATGCTGGCCGCGGTGGTCACGTTCCACAGCCTGGTGGCAAAGCCGTTTTATATCCCGTCGATTTCGATGATGCCCAATCTGCTGGTGGGGGATCGGCTGGTCGTGTCGAAATATCCCTATGGCTGGTCATGGGTATCGGCATCGTTCCACATCCTGCCGCGATCACGCGTGCGCCTGTTTCCGGCCACGCCCGAATATGGCGACATCGTGATTCTGGCCCCGCCCAACAGCGATGATGATTACATCAAGCGCGTGGTTGCGCTGCCCGGCGATCGCATTGCCGTGGTCGGCGGGCAGATCGTGCTCAACGGCCGTCGCATCCCGCGCGTGCCCGAGGCGCCGCTGTTGCTGCCGGCCGATCCCAACCAGCCGTGCGATGCCGATGATTTTCCCGGACTGCGCTATCGCGGCGCGGACGGGCGGCATTATTGCGAATTGCCGATCTATCGCGAAACGCTGCCCAATGGCGCGACCTATCGCGTGATTGACCACCGCGATCAGCCGCTCGACCATTATCCCGAAACGCGGGTGCCTGCCGGCCACGTGTTTGTGATGGGGGACAACCGCGATCATTCCGCCGACAGCCGCGCCCCGATCGAGGAAAAAGGGCTGGGCGGGCCGGTGCCGCTGTCGAGCGTCGGCGGACGCGCCGAATTCATCACCTTTTCGTTCGACGGCACCGAAACCTGGAGCCCGGCAAGCTGGTGGAATGCCTTGCGGCCGGGCCGATCATGGACCAGATTGCGCCCGATGATCGAACAACGGGGCCATTGATGGACCACACCGCCGGGGTACAGACCGGGCCGGCAGACGGCAGGGCCAGCGGCCCCACCGATATTCGCGACGGGCTGATCCGCACCGAGGCGAAGCGGGCCTCGGTTTGGCTGGGCATGGCCGCGCTGATGGCGCTGGCGGTCTATCTTGCGCAACCGCTGATGGTGATTTTTGGCGGGATCGTGTTTGCCGCGATGATCGATGGTGGCCAGCGGCTGCTGGCGCGTGCGCTGCCGCGCCGGCTGGCGCTGCCGCGGGGCCTGCGCATTGCGCTGGTGCTGCTGGCGGCGGTGGCGTTCCTGGTCTGGCTGGTGCTGTTTGCGGGCAACCAGATTGCCGCGCAAGCCGCCGCGATGCCGCAACTGATTACCACCGAGGCACAACGGCTGGGCGATCTGGCGCGGCGCCACGGCATTCTGGCGCAGTCTGTCGATCTGCCCGGGGTTGCGACAAAGCTGGCCGAAGAACTGGCGGGCGGGGTCGGCCCGCTGACCCGCGCGCTGGGCGGGCTGTTCGGCGGGGTGACCACCGCGTTTCTGATCGTGGTGCTGGGCATCTATTTCGTGCTGGAGCCCGATCTCTATCAGCGCGGGCTGGCCTGGCTGCTGCCCACGCAAACCCGGCAGGATTGGCACGGCACGGCGCACGCGATGGGCCGGGCGCTGCGCCGGCTGCTGTTTGGCCGGTTGATCGGCATGGCCTCCGAAGGGCTGGCGACCTGGCTGCTGCTGTCGCTGTGGGGGGTGCCGATGGCTGCGCTGCTGGGCCTGCTGACCGGGCTGCTGGCATTCCTGCCCAATATCGGCGCGCCGATTTCGGGCGGGCTGATGATCCTGGTGGGCTTTTCCGCCGGGGTGCACAGCGGCGCCTATTGCATCGTGGTCTATGCGCTGGTGCAGATTGTCGATGGCAATATCGTGGTGCCGATGGTGGCCAAGAAAACCGCCGACCTCGCCCCCGCGCTGGTGCTGGGCGCGCAGTTGATCTTTGGCGTGCTGTTCGGGCTGCTGGGGCTGATTCTGGCCGATCCGCTGGTCGCGATGGTGAAAATCGCGCTGCAACGCCAGGCCAGCCGCAACGACAGCGACCGCCGCGAACATGCCGCTGGCACACCGGTGAGCGGGCCGATGCCGTGACACGCGCGCTGGCCGGTTTTGCCGGGCTGATGGTTGCGCTGGCGCTGGCGCAGGCGGCCATGCTGCACTGGGGCTGGCCCGTGATCGAACCGATGCTGATGGCGCCGCGCGTGGCCTTTGCCGGGCAGCCGCCGCTTGATCCTGCCGCCTATGACCAGCCGGCGATGTGGCTGGCGCGGCCTGGCCTGCGCGATGATCCGGCCCGCTATCTGCCGCCGGGCACGCGCCATGCGCGGCGCGGCGGCGCCTATGTGTTTTTCCTTCACCCCACCACCTACATGGGGCGCAACCACTGGAACGCGCCGCTTGATCATGCGGATTCACGGATGCGCGCCCGGCTGGCGGTGCAATCGATGGCCAGCGTGTTCAACGATGAAGCGGCGGTCTATGCCCCGCGCTATCGCCAGGCGGCGCTGGGCACGTTTCTGATTGATAGCAGCGATTCGCAGCGCGCGCTGGCCCTGGCGGAAAGCGATGCGCGCGCCGCCTTTGCCGCGTTTGTGCGCCAAGTGCCGGACCGCGCGCCGATCGTGCTCGCCGGGCACAGCCAGGGCGCGCTGATCACGCTGCACCTGCTGCGCGACAGCGTGCGCGGCACGCCGCTGGCGGCGCGGGTGGTGGCGGTCTACCTGGCCGGCTGGCCGGTTTCGCCGCGCCACGATCTGCCGCTGACAGGCATGCCCGCCTGTGCCGCCGCGGTTGCCGCAGGGTGCGTGATGGCGTGGATGAGCTTTGCCGAACCGGCCGATCCGCGCCAGGTGCTCATGCTGCGCGCGCAATACCCGGCGCTTGACGGGCGGCGCGGCGATTATGCGCCGCTGTGCACCAATCCGCTGACCGGAGGGGCGCCTGAAAGTGGGAAGGATGGGGGCGCGCCACCTGCGGCCAATCTGGGCAGCCTGATGACCGGTGACGAATTCAACGCCGCGGCAATGGTGCCGCGATCGGTGGGCGCGCGCTGCGATCGGGCATCCGGCCTGCTGATGATTTCCAACCCGCCGCATCTGGGTGACGAAATCCTTTCGGGCAACAATTACACCACGTATGATTTTGCGCTGTTCTGGGCCAATCTGCGTGCCGATATCGCGCGCCGCGAAGCGGCCTGGAACGCCGGAAAGGCGCACGCATGATCACCACGATGATCGCCGAATTTCGCGAGCACTTGCCCGATGGCGGGGTGCTGATGGGGCTGGACCCGGGCACAAAGACCATCGGCCTGGCGCTGTGCGATGCCGGCTGGCGCTTTGCCAGCCCCGCGGTCACGGTTGCGCGGCGCAAATTCCGCGATGACAAGGCGCAGATTGCCGCGCTTGTCGCCACCCGCCAGGTTGCCGGGCTGGTCATCGGCCTGCCGCTGAACATGGATGGCAGCGACAGCCCGCGCGCGCAGGCCGCCCGTGCCATGGCGCGCAATCTGGCCGATCTGGACCTGCCGACGCTGATGTGGGACGAACGCTGGTCCACCGTCGCGGCCGAACGCGCGATGATCGATCAGGACATGAGCCGCGCCCGCCGCGCCGAACGGATCGATGCCCATGCCGCCGCGCTGATCCTGCAGGGCGCGATCGATGCGCTGACCGGGGCACGATTCTGAAACAGTTGCAATCGCTTTGCGGCGCAGGCAGGACCGGGGCATGGACCAATCCGAAAACAGCGACAGCGGGTTTCAGCGTTTCGTGAAAGACGGCGGATTCAACCCGGCCGCGTGGAGCCGGCGGATGAATTTTGCCGGGCACAGCGGGTTCATCGGCATGCGCTATCGCGATCATGGCGATACCTGGATCGAGCTGGAATTCGATTGGCGCGAAGATCTGGTGGGCGATCCCGATACCGGCGTGCTCGCCTCTGGCCCGATCATCAGCCTGCTCGACAATGCCACATCGATGTCGGTGTGGACGCGCACCCGCGAATTCCGCCCGCAAGTCACGCTGGACCTGCGCGTGGATTACACCCGCGCCGCCATACCGGGCAAAACCATCGTCGCGCGCGCCGAATGCTATCAGCTGCGCCGGTCGATGGCGTTTGTGCGCGGCATTGCGCACGATGGCGATGCGGCCGATCCGGTGGCCCATGCCGCCGGGGTGTTCATGCTGGTCGAAGGACAGGAGTGGTTCAAGTGAGCGACCAGACCCCTTCCTCCTTCGGCCTTTCTCCTTATGCAAAGGCGATGGGCATGGCGATTGCCGAAATCGATGCCGGCAGCCCGGTGATCGTGATGGATTTCGCCCCGCACGCGATGGGCCGCCCGGGCTATCTTCATGGCGGGGCGATCGGCGGCGTGCTGGAAATGGCCGGCTATGCCGCGATTGCCGCCGAACTGGAACGCCAGGGCCTGACCATGCGGATCAAGCCGATCAACGTCAGCACCGAATATTTGCGCAGCGGCCTGCCCGAACGCATCCACGCCCGCGGCGAAGTCGTCCGCGCCGGCCGCCGCGTCGCCAATGTGCGCGTGGAAGCCTGGCAGAGTGACCGGGAACGCCCGGTCGCCTGCTGCTGGATCAATTTCAAGCTGTCGCCAAAGGAGGCGTAGCGCTGCGGGGTTAGTACCGACGCGCCTGAATGGCTGATTTTGGAGGATTTCGGCCTTTCCGCTTCTGGACTTGGCCGTGCCAAAGCGGACATAGAAAAGCGTGAGGTCGATCCGCTTGGAGAGCACTAATGCAACCAAACTTCGAAACCGAGGCTCGCTTGATCTCTTCGCGTAATCTCACACCGAATGTTGCCGCAGTGGCGGCGTCACTTGACAACAATTCGAGCCACCTTGAGGTCATTTATTATCTGCTCGATATCCCCACACCGAACGACGAGGATTTCAGAGAACTGACCTTTGGTGAAATTATCGCGGCATTTCCATCAATACGAACCGCTGCATCGAGATTCGAAAGGCAAAATGACTTGCAATCCTCCGATGCTAAATCAGTTGTCTTTAAAAGGGCGTAACGTCCGCTTTCGTGTGGTCTCGTGAGCATGTCTGTGCCCGCAATTGGGGCGCTTCAAGCCATTTGGCGTTTGATCAGGCGGTGGCTCTTGGACGTCTACGGCGCCTGAAAAATCAGCTCCACCACGATCCCTGCAGGCTCCGGATCGCCCGGGGTCAGCCGTTGCGCGTCGGCGCGGGCGCGGATCAGGATGGCTTCGGGTATGGCGGGGCCGGCGATCAGGGCATCGGCCTGGCCCAGCAGGCGCGCCTGGCGCAGAGTCAGGTCGTCGGGATCGGGGCTGGTCAGGCGGATGACATGGCGCGCGGCGCGCAGGGTTTCGCTGCTTGCGATCCATGCTTCGACCGCGGCGCCGGCCTGTCCGCGAAAAGGTTCGCGAAAGGGATCAAGCGCGCCGCCGGCGCCCAGCGCCACATCGAGCGCGCGGCGCCGCGCGGCGCCATCGGGCCAGCGCGCGCGCAGGGCGGATCGCGCGGCAAACAGCGCATCGGCCAGCGCCCCCAGCCCTTGCGGCAGCATCGCATCGATGCGCAGGCGCAACGCCTTGGCAAGGCCGGCGCTGGCGCCTGAGGTGCCCACCGCGATCACCACCGGCGACCGGTCGATCAGCGAAGGCGTGGTGAAATCGCACAGTTCCGGCCGGTCGACCACATTGACCAGCAGCCCGGCGCAGCGCGCGCGCAGCGCATCGGCGCGCGCCGCTGCTTCGTCTTCGTGCGCCACAAAGGCGATCCGCGCGCCGGTATCGATGCCCAGCGCCAGATCATCGACCACATTGCCCCCGGCGCGTTCGACCAGCCGGCGCTTGGCCGCCGCCGCCTCACCATGGCCCAGCACCACCACCGGCTGGCCCGCCAGACGGTGAAACAGCGGCAGCGCAGGAAGAGTCAAAGCAGGAAATCCGGCACGCGTTCGGCGGCCAGGATCGTGGCCGAGGCAATGCGATCGGCCACCACCGCCCAGCGATCGCCATCCACCATCACTTCGGGCACCATCGCGCGCGAATTGTAGGTGCTGGCCATTGTCGCGCCATAGGCGCCGGCGGTGCGGAACACCGCCAGATCGCCGCGCGCCACGGTGTCGATATCGCGCGCCATGGCAAAAGTATCGCTCGATTCGCAAATCGGGCCGACGATATTGGCGGTCATTCGGTCGCCATCGGGCGCCACGGCGGCAAAATCGTGCCAGGCATCGTACATTGCCGGGCGCGCCAGATCGTTCATGGCTGCATCGACCACCACCCAGGGGGCGCCGGCGCCTTCCTTCACGCGGATCACCCGGGTCAGCAGCACGCCGGTGTTGCCGGTGATCACCCGCCCGGGTTCGAACATCAGCACGACATTCCATCCCGCCGTCACGCGCGCGACCATCGCGGCATATTCGGCCGGCTGCGGAAACACATCGCCCGCCTTGTACGGCACGCCCACCCCGCCGCCGAGATCCATGTGCGTAACGCAATGCCCCGCCGCGCGGATATCCTGCATCAGCGCGCCCACTTTGGTGAACGCCGCCTCCAGCGGATCGAGCCGCGCCAGCTGGCTGCCGATATGCAGCGCCAGGCCGCGCATCATCAGCCCCGGTTGGCCCGCCAGCCGCGCATAGATCGCCGCCGCCCGGTCATAAGGCACGCCAAACTTGTTTTCCGCCTTGCCGGTCGAAATCTTGCCATGGGTGCCGGCATCGACATCGGGATTGACGCGCAGCGCGCAGTGCGCGGTGCGCCCCTTGGCCCGCGCGATTTCGGCCAGTTCCAGGCCTTCTTCGGCGCTTTCCAGATTGAACTGGCCGATCCCGGCATCGAGCGCGCGCGCCATTTCGGCATGGGTTTTGCCCACGCCCGAAAACACGATGCCATCGGGCGCCATGCCCGCGGCCAGCGCGCGTTCGAGTTCGCCCACCGATACGACATCGGCGCCATAGCCTTCGGCGGCGAGCACTTTCAGCACGGCAAGGTTGGGATTGGATTTCACGGCAAAGGCGATCCGCACCGCCGGCAGCACCGACAGCGCATCGCGAAACACCCGCGCATGGCGCGTCAGCGTGGCACGCGAATAGACATAGACCGGGGTGCCCACCGCATCGGCCAGCCGGGGCAGCGGCACGGATTCGGCGTGCAGCACACCGTCATGATACGCGAAATGGTCCATCGAAGGCGACTTTCAGTTTTCCGGCGGCAGGTTGAACGGATCGTCGGCGCGTTCTTCGGATCGCACGCGCACGTCCACATTGCGTTCGGGCCGCGCCTCGACCTTGGGCTTGATCAGCTGGTCGGCATTGGGGCGGTATCCGCTGCCATAGGGCGCGGGCGGCAGATCGTGCCCGGCCAGCGGTTTGAGCACGCGGCGATTGCCGCAACCGGTAAGCGCGAGCGCGCAAACCGCAATCAGGATCAGGTGCGATTTGCGCATGTCAGCCCTCCAGCCCCGGCGCCCAGCCCAGTGCAAGGCGCGCATCGGCCACGCGCAGCTTTACCTGGCCTGGCGCGGTGCCGCCATGGCTGGCGCGCGCTGCGACCGAAGCCTCCACCGACAGCGCGGCAAAGACGCGATCATCGATGCGCGGATCGATCGCCTGAAGATCGGCGAGCGGCAACCGGTCGAGCGCGATCCCGCGCGATTCGGCCAGCCGCACCGCGCTGCCGGTGATGTGATGCGCCTGGCGGAACGGAATATCGGCCTGGCGCACCAGCCAGTCGGCCAGATCGGTGGCCGTGGCATAGCCCAGTTCCGCCGCGGCGCGCATGCGGTCTTCGCGAAAGCGCGCCTCGGCCACCATCCCGGTCATCGCCGCGATCGACAGCGCCAGCAGCGATGCCGCCTCGAACACCGGCGGTTTGTCATCCTGCATGTCCTTGGAATAGGCCAGCGGCAGGCCCTTCATCGTGATCATCAGCGAGGTCAGGGCACCCACGATCCGCCCCGAATGGCCGCGCACCAGCTCGGCCGCATCGGGGTTTTTCTTTTGCGGCATGATCGAGCTGCCGGTGGACAGGCTGTCGGGCAGGACCACGAACCCGAACGGCTGGCTGGCCCAGATGATGAATTCTTCGGCCAGGCGCGACAGGTGCAGCGAAATCTGCGCCGCCGCCATCAGGAAATCGAGCGCGAAATCCCGGTCAGACACCGAATCGAGGCTGTTGGCGGTCGGCCGGTCAAACCCCAGCGCCGCGGCGGTGGCATCGCGATCGATCGGAAAGCCGGTGCCCGCCAGCGCGGCGGCGCCCAGCGGGCATTCGTTCATCCGCACCCGCGCATCGGCCAGCCGCGACCGATCCCGCCGGATCATTTCGTAATAGGCCAGCAGATGGTGCCCCAGCGTGACCGGCTGCGCAGTCTGCAAATGGGTGAACCCGGGCATGATCGACGCCGCATGTTCGTCCGCGCGGGTGACCAGCGCGACCTGCAGCGCGTGCAGCCCGGCATCGGTCTGATCAAGGCAATCGCGCACCCACAGGCGAAAATCGGTGGCCACCTGATCGTTGCGGCTGCGCGCGGTGTGCAGCCGCCCCGCCACCGGGCCGATCAGTTCGGCCAGGCGGCTTTCGGTGGTCATGTGGATATCTTCAAGGTCCCAGTCTTCGGGAACCCCGTTCGCCGCATATTCGGCCGCCACCTGGTCCAACCCGGCGGCAATCGCGGCGGCATCTTCGGCCGAAACGATCCCCGCCGCGCCCAGCATCGCCACATGCGCCTTTGACGCGGCGATGTCCTGCCCCCACAGCGCCTTGTCGAAGGGGATCGAGGCGTTTATCTCGCGCATGATCGCCGAAGGGCCCGCAGCAAACCTGCCGCCCCACATCTGGTTGGAGCCTGAATTGCCGCTCATCGCTTTGCGTCTGCCCTTGATCGTTGCGCTGCTTGCCGGGTGCATGTCCCTTGCCGGCTGCGATAGAGAGACCCGCGCCCCGGCGCAACCGCCCAGCACCAGCGCGTCCGCTGTGGCCGAGGGCGATTTTGTCGGCAAGATCGACCCGAGCCACAAGGGCGCGGCGCTGCCCAAGGCCGTGGTGACCGATCCCGCCGGCGCGCGGCTCGATATCGAAAGCCTGAAGGGCAAGCCGGTGCTGATCAACTTGTGGGCGACCTGGTGCGCGCCTTGCGTCAAGGAACTGCCCACGCTGAATGCGCTGGCCGGGCAGAAAACCGGCGGCATTGCCGTGGTGACCGTGTCGCAGGACATGGCCCAGCCCGACAAAGTGGCCGGCGTGATCACCAGCCACCATTACGACCACCTCCACGCCTGGATGGACCCGCAGAACACGCTGGCATTCTTCTACAATTCGGGCGAATTGCCGACCAGCGTGCTCTATGATGCGCAAGGCCGCGAAGTGTGGCGCATGGTCGGTGCGCACGACTGGTCGGGCGCAGACAGCGCCGCATTGATCGCGCCGGCGCTGCACTGAACCTGTTTGCCGCCACGGCCGCGCGCTGTTGCCGTAGCGTAAAGCGCCGAGGGCGCGCCGATTGGCGGATTCGCTTTGCAAAAGCCCCTTTTCGCGAGGGAGGCAATCCCCTAACCAACCGTTTAAACGGAGTCGGCAGCGGGGATTTTGCACGCATGAACATGGTCGCGGAATCTGGCGCGGAACTTGATGCGAAACCGGCGATTTCGCTGGGCGAACTGGCCGCGCGGCTGGACCATCAGGGGGATACATTCCACTTGCACGGGGCCGCGGGCTGGATGCAGGGCCGCACGATGTATGGCGGCACATCCTCGTTCATTGCCTATTGCGCCGCCATCCGCAGCTTTCCCGATCTGCCGCCACTGCGCGCCGCGCAGATCGGTTTCATCGGCCCGGTGGGTGAAGCTGTCGAAGCGCGGGCGACGATGCTGCGCACCGGCAAAAGCGTCAGCCATGTCGAAACCACGCTGTGGTGCGATGGCGCGCTGGCGCATCGCGCCACCTGGCTGTTTGGCCGCGCGCGTGATGCCAACGGCGGGCATCCAGCCGCCCGGCTGGAGGGCCTGATCGCGCCCGAAGACAGCGCCCCGATCCGCAAAGGCAGTTTCATGCCGGCGTTTACCGACCGGATGGACATGCGCCATGGCCTTGCGCCGGATCAGGCGCAACCGGCCACGCTGCGCCGCTGGGTGCGGCTGAAAGAGCGCGACGGGCTTGATTCGCTGGCCGAACTGGTTGCAATCGGCGATGCCCTGCCCCCCGGATCGATGCGCGCGATGGAACGCCCCGGCCCGATCAGCTCGATCAACTGGTCGCT
The DNA here is from genome assembly GCA_903832325.1 of uncultured Sphingomonadales bacterium. Taxonomy (GTDB): domain Bacteria; phylum Pseudomonadota; class Alphaproteobacteria; order Sphingomonadales; family Sphingomonadaceae; genus Novosphingobium. Next base: position 31,156 of record CAILBC010000022.1, read on the forward strand.
GACGCTGCTTGGCGAAAACCCCGCCACGCGCGATGGCTGGTGGCTGCTGGAAACCGCATCGAACCACATGGCCGATGGCTTTTCCAGCGAGACGCTGCGACTGTGGAACACCGACGGCACAGAAGTGATGCGCGGCCTGCAATCGGTCGCCATTTTCGGCTAGGATATCGACAAAAGCGGGCGCTGCGCCCGGATAACGATTGGGAATTTGGATGACACTGGACCTGGCGAACCCGGCCGATCATGGCTTTGACCCCGCGCGGCTGGCGCGGATTGCCGATTTTGTCGAACGCGATTATGTCGGCCCCGGCCTGTTTCCCGGTGCCGATATCCTGGTGGCGCGCGACGGCGTGCCGGTGTGGCGCGCCACGATGGGCAAAATGCGCGACGATGGCACGCCCTGGGCGCCCGATGCGATCTGCCGCATCGCCTCGATGACAAAGCCGATCGTGTCGATGGCGTTCATGATGCTGGTCGAACAAGGGCTGGTCGCGCTCGACGATCCGGTCACGCGGTTCGTGCCCGAATTTGCCGATTTGCGGATCTATGCCGGCGGCGGCGGCGATGCGCCATTTGCACCCGGCCCGCGCGCCGCGCCGATGCGCATGGTCGATCTGCTGAACCACCGGTCGGGCCTGACGTATGGCATCCAGAACCGCAACAATATCGATGCCGCCTATCGCAAGGGGCGGCTCGACGGGCACCCCGGCCTGGCTGACAACGATACGTTCATTGCCGAGCTGGCCAAAGTGCCGCTGGAATTCAACCCCGGCGAGGCGTGGCAATATTCGGTTTCGGTCGATGTGCTGGGCGTGATCATTGCGCGCATCACCGGGCAAAGCCTGGGCGCGTTTTTGCAGGCGCGCATTTTCGATCCGCTGGGCATGGTCGATACCGCGTTCCATTGCCCCGCGGACAAGGCGCACCGGCTGGTCGATGCCTGGATGCACGTGCCCGGGGGCAAGCCCAAACTGTTTGACGCGGCGGAAAAATCGGGCGTGCTGCGCGCGCCCCGGTTTGAAAGCGGCGGCGGCGGGCTGGTTTCGACCACGGCCGATTATCACCGGTTCTGCCGCATGCTGGTGGGTGGGGGCGCGGTGGATGGCGTGCGCCTGATCGCGCCGGCAACGCTGCGGCTGATGACGGCAAACCATCTGCGCCGCCCCGACGGGCAGCCCGCCGATCTGCCGCAAATGGCGCGCGCGCTGTTCAGCGATGCCAAACAGGCGGGCATCGGCTTTGGCCTGGGCTTTGCGGTGAACATCGATCCGGCGCGCACGCTGACCGCGGGCAATGCCGGCGAATTTTACTGGAGCGGGATCTATTCGACCAAGTTCTTCATCGATCCGGTGGAAAAACTGTCGGTGGTGTTCATGACGCAGATTTTCCCCTCGGTGGTGTTCCCGATCCGCGAACAGCTGAAAACGCTGACTTATGCCGCGCTGGTGGAAAGCCGCGCCTGATCCAGACTTTATCAGCCCGATACCACAGGAGCTTCCCATGTCAGACCCCATCACCGGCGCCCGCGAACACATCGATGCCGCGCGCCAGGCCGCAGCCGTGATTGCCGACATTCCCGCCGATACCCCGCTGATCCCGATCAACCGCGTGGGCGTGATCGGCGCGGGCACGATGGGCGGCGGCATCACGATGAATTTCCTCACCGCCGGCATCCCGGTGACGATTGTCGAAACCGCGCAGGACGCGCTCGATCGCGGCGTGGCGACAATCCGCCGCAATTACGAAGCGACCGTGAAAAAGGGCAAGATGGACGCCGCCCAGGCCGAGGCGGCGATGGGCCGGCTGACCCCCACGCTCGATTTCGCCGCGCTGGCCGAGGCCGACCTGGTGATCGAGGCGGTCTATGAAAACATGGACGTGAAAAAGGACGTGTTCACCCGGCTGGATGCGATTGCCAAGCCCGGCGCGATCCTGGCCAGCAACACCAGCTATCTCGATGTCGATGAAATTGCCGCGGTGACCAGCCGGCCGGCAGCGGTGCTGGGCACGCATTTCTTTTCGCCCGCCAATGTCATGAAACTGCTTGAAGTGGTGCGGGGGCGCGCAACCGGCGCGTCCGAACTGGCCACGGTGATGGCGCTGTCGGTGAAAATCGGCAAGATTCCGGTGGTTTCGGGGGTATGCCACGGTTTTATCGGCAATCGCATGCTCAGCCCGCGTCAGAACGCGGCGCACGCGCTGATCATGGAAGGCGCGAATTACTGGGATGTCGATGATGCGCTGCTGGAATTCGGCTTTCCCATGGGCCCTTGGCAGATGGCCGATCTCGCCGGGATCGACATCGGCTGGCACCGTGATCCGACGCGCGTGGAAACGCTGCGCGAGGCGCTCTGCGCGGTCGGCCGCTGGGGGCAGAAGACCAAAAAGGGCTTTTATGATTACGATGACAACCGCCAGCGCACGCCTTCGGACGAAGTGCGCGCGATCATCGCCGATTTCGCCGCGCGCGAAGGCAAAGCGCAGCGCGCCATCGGCAAGGACGAAATCCGCGAACGCCTGCTCTATCCGATGGTCAGCGAAGGCGCGCTGATCCTGGCCGAAGGCATCGCGCAGGGCCCGGGCGATATCGATACCGTATGGCTGAACGGCTATGGCTGGCCGGCGTGGACCGGCGGCCCGATGTTCTGGGCCGATCATGTGGGCCTGGCCGCCGTGGTCGACGGGTTGACCCGCCATGGGCAGCCGGTTGCCCCCATGCTCGCGGCCAAGGCGGCAGCGGGCGAAACGTTCAATTGATCGCGTGACCATGGCCGTGGCCCCTGTCGATATCGAACAGATCATGGCGGCGGAATTCATTCCGCTGCCAACGATCCTGGCCGCCCACGCCGCGCGGCGCGGACCGGCGATCGCGCTGGCAGATGAACAGCGCCAGATCACCTGGGCCGACCTCGCGGCCCAGGCGGAACGCATCGCCGCTGCATTGCAGGCCGCGGGCGTAACCCCCACCGAGCCGGTGGCGATTGCCGCATCCAATGCGGTGGGGACCGCGCTGGCCTTTCTCGGCGTGCTGCGCGCCGGCGCGGCGGCCGCGCTGCTCACTTCGTCGGCGGCGGGCGACACGGTTCTGGCGATGCTGGCCGACAGCGGCGCAAAAGTGCTGTTCCTGGATGCGGCGATGGCGGAAAAGATCGCCGGCCTGCCCTTTCCCGCAGGAGTGACGCGCATCGCCGTGGATGACAGCGGCGCCGGGATCGCGCTGTCGGCGTGGCTGCCACCTGCGGGCACGATGGCCGCGCCGGTGGAAATCGCGCCGCAGGACCCGTTCAACATCATCTATTCGTCGGGCACCACCGGCAGCCCCAAAGGCATCGTGCAAAGCCACAAGATGCGCCACGAATATGCCCGGCGCACGATCGCCGGCGGCTATGGCGACGATACGTGCGTGATCTGTTCGACCCCGCTCTATTCCAACACTACGCTGGTCAGCTTTTTTCCCGCGCTGACCGGTGGCGGCAAAGTCGTGCTGATGGCGAAATTCGATGCGCGGCAGTTTCTCGCACTGTCGCAGGCCGAACGCGTGACCCATGCCATGCTGGTGCCGGTGCAATACCGCCGGATCATGGAACTGCCCGATTTCGACAGCTTTGATCTGTCATCCTACATCATGAAATCGAGCACGTCGGCGCCATTCCCGGCCTGGCTGAAGGCCGATGTGCTGCAACGCTGGCCCGGCGGATTGATCGAAGCCTATGGCATGACCGAAGGCGGCGCCTCGGCCATTCTGCTGGCGCACGAAAATCCGGACAAGCTGCACACCGTGGGCCGCCCTTCGCCCGGCCATATCATGAAGATCATCGATGAAGCCGGCCGCGAAGTGGCGCAGGGCGAAATGGGCGAAATCGTCGGCCATTCGCCGGTGATGATGAACGGATACCACCGCCAGGACGCCAAGACGCGCGAAGTGGAATGGCATGACGATGAAGGCCGCCGCTATATCCGCCACGGCGATATCGGCCGGTTTGACGAAGACGGGTTCCTGATTCTGATGGACCGGTCAAAGGACATGATCATTTCGGGCGGGTTCAACATCTACCCCACCGACCTTGAGGCGCAACTGACCCGGCAAAGCGCGGTGCGCGAGGCCGCGGTGATCGGCGTGCCGTCCGATGCCTGGGGCGAAACCCCGCTGGCGGTGGTGGTGCTGGCTGATCCGGCCGCCGATCCGCAGGCGATCCTGGCCGAAGCCAACGCGCAACTGGGCCGCACGCAGCGGATCAGCGCGATCGAAGTGGTGAACGAATTGCCGCGCAGCGCCATCGGCAAAGTGCTGAAACGCGAATTGCGCGATCGCTTTGGCGGCAATCCGATAACCGGCGCCTTTTCCCCCAATGCCCCCAATTCTGGCGACATGAAGCAAAAGGAACACTGACAATGCGTGATGCAGTCATCGTAGCGGTTGCGCGCACCCCGATCGGGCGCGCCTATAAAGGGGCGTTCAACGCCACACCCGGGGCCACGCTGGGAGCGCTGTCGTTGCGCGCCGCGGTCGAACGCGCCGGAATCGAAGGCGGCGAAGTTGACGATGTGATCTGGGGTTCGGCGCTGCAACAAGGCACGCAGGGCGGCAATATCGCGCGCCAGGTCGCGCTGCGCGCCGGGCTGCCGATCACCGTGTCGGGCCAATCGATGGATCGCCAGTGCTCGTCCGGCCTGATGGCAATTGCCACCGCGTCAAAGCAGGTGATCTTTGACCGGATGGACGTGGTTGCCGCCGGCGGCCAGGAATCGATCAGCCTGGTGCAGACCAAGGACATGCGCGTTGCGCCCGATCCATCGCTCTATGCCATGCACAACGCGATCTACATGCCGATGCTGCAAACTGCGGAAATCGTCGGATCACGGTATGGCATCGCGCGCGATGTCTGCGATGCCTATGGCTTCCAGTCGCAGCAGCGCACCGCCGCGGCGCAGGCGGCCGGGCTGTTTGCCGACGAAATCGTGCCGGCCACGGCCACGATGGCGGTGGCCAACAAGGAAACCGGCGAAGTGACCCATCACGAGGTCACACTGACCAAGGACGAAGGCAACCGCCCCGAAACCACGCTGGAAGGGCTCAACAGCCTGAAGCCGGTCATGCCCGACGGCATTGTCACTGCGGGCAATGCCAGCCAGCTGTCCGACGGATCGGCCGCAGTGATCGTGATGGAGGCCGCCCTGGCCGCGAAAAAGGGCCTGACCCCGCTCGGCCGCTATGTTGGCATGGCGGTCGCCGGTACCGAGCCCGATGAAATGGGCATCGGCCCGGTCTATGCCATTCCAAAACTGCTCGAACGCTTTGGCTTGGGGCTGGGCGATATCGGCCTGTGGGAACTGAACGAGGCCTTTGCCGTGCAAGTGCTCTATTGCCGCGACCGGCTGGGCATTCCCGACGATCTGCTCAACGTCAACGGCGGATCGATTTCGATCGGCCACCCCTATGGCATGACCGGCGCGCGCTGCACGATGCACGCGCTGCTCGAAGGCAAGCGCCGCGGCGCGAAGCATGTCGTCGTCACGATGTGCGTCGGCGGCGGCATGGGCGCAGCCGGCCTGTTCGAAGTGTTCTGATCTTGCTATGGCTTGCGTGGATGGGCATCCCCATCCACGCAAGTTTGCCCCGCAGGAGCCCATGCGATGATCCCGTTGTTCATCAATCTGATGATTATTGCGATCACCCTGTCGATCCTGGCGGCGATGTCGCGCCGCGCTAATGTCCGCTTTGCGCCTGAAGATCGGCTACCCATGCAATGGGGCCTCGACGGATCGGTCAACTGGACTGCGCCGCGCCCACTGGCACTGGCGCTCGTGCCGTTGCTGGCGGGGGTCAGTCTGGCGTTGACGCTGGTGTTGCCGCCCCGCCCCGGGCAAGAGGCACTGGTCGTGCCGGTAACGATGGGCCTGGCGGCGGTGTTCATCGCGATCCACGCGCTGCACATTTACATGATCGGCCGCACGCTGAACCGACAGAGACCCTGAAACGCGAGGGTGCAGCGTAAACGAAGGCAGTCCCCAGGACTATTTGAACGCACAAATCCGTCCACCGTGTCCGCGTACATGTGTTCGCCTTGACTCCGGTCGGTACAGTCAAGCCCCGGGTGACATATGGGGTGCTATTCCACCCCCGCCTCAACCTTGCCCGGGCGTACGGCAAAGCCCTGCATGCCCAGCCACCATTGCAGCGCGATAATCGCGCCCTTGGCCGGTTGCAGCAGGCTCATCAGCATCGTTATGGCCAGAACAAGCGCAATCCCCACAACCAGGCCGGTCGATAGCGCGGTCATGCTGCCCAGCACGATCATCACCGGCGCCATGACGTGGCCGGTCACGATGATCGACACATAGGGCGGGAAATCATCTGCGGCATGCAGCGTCCAGTCCTGCGCGCAAAGCGGGCAGCGATCGACCGGTTTCAGGAATGCCGAAAACAGCCGCGCCCCGTCGCAGCGCGGGCAGCGGCCGAAAAATCCGCGCCGCATCGCCGCAAACACGGTGTGCGGCAAATCGGGGGCAACGGCCCTCATTTGTCGGCGAACGGGTTCTTGGCGCTGCGCAGCGTCAGGCGGATCGGCACCGCATCAAAGCCCAGTTCGCGGCGGATGCCGTTGATCAGATAGCGGCGATAGCTTTCGGGCAATTGGTCCAGCCGCGTGCCGAACAGCACGAAACCCGGCGGGCGGGTCTTGGCCTGGGTGATATAGCGCAGCTTGATCCGCCGGCCGCCGGGTGCGGGCGGCGGATTGGCCGCCAGCGCATCATCGAACCAGCGGTTGAGCGCGGCGGTCGGCACGCGCTTGCTCCAGGAATCGCGCAAGGAGAATGCGGCATCCAGCATGGCATCGAGGCCTTTGCCGGTGCGCGCCGAAACCGCCAGCACCGGTACGCCGCGCACTTGCGCCAGGCCATCATCGAGCGCCGCGCGGATACCGTTGTACAGCCCGCTGGGATCTTCGGCCACGTCCCACTTGTTGATCGCGATCATCAGCGCGCGACCTTCCTCGAGCACCATCGAGGCGATTTTCAGATCCTGGTGTTCCAGCCCGCGCGTCGCATCGAGCAGCAGCACCACCACTTCGGCAAAATCGATCGCGTGGCGGGCGTCGGCCACGGCCAGCCGCTCCAGCTTTTCCACCACCAGCGCCTTTTTGCGCATGCCGGCGGTATCGATCAGCCGCACCGGGCGCGCCCGCCCGGTAACCGGATCGTGCCAGGTCCAATCGACCGCAATCGAATCGCGGGTGATCCCGGCTTCCGGCCCGGTCAGCAGGCGGTCTTCGCCCAGAATACGGTTGATCAGCGTTGATTTGCCCGCATTCGGCCGGCCTACCACCGCAAATTTCAGCACGCTTTGCGGATCGTATTCGGGTTCGTCGGCGCTGCGTTCTTCTTCGGGTTCGCGTTCGCCGATCAGCGGCAGCAGCGCCTGGAACAGATCGGCCAGCCCTTCGCCATGTTCGGCCGAAAGCGCCACCGGCTCGCCAAAGCCCAGCGAATAGGATTCGAAAATGCCGTGGTCGCCCGCGCGCCCTTCGGCCTTGTTGGCGACCATCACCACCGGAACCGAGGTTTCGTGCAAGTGCCGCCCGATTTCTTCATCGAGCAAAGTCAGCCCGGCGCGCGCGTCGATCACGAACAGCGCGACTTTGGCACCGACCAGCGCCGCCTCGGTCTGCATGCGCATGCGCCCGGGCAGCGTGGCGATATCCTCGTCCTCCCACCCGGCGGTATCGACAATCGTGAAACCCAGCCCCAGCAGATCGGCCTCACCGAATCGGCGGTCGCGAGTCACCCCCGGCTGATCATCGACCAGCGCCAGTTTCTTGCCGACCAGCCGGTTGAACAGCGTCGATTTGCCGACATTGGGGCGGCCGATGATGACGACTTGGGGCAGAATGGGGGCGGACATGGCAAGTCCCGTGGCGCTTTACCGGCGGAAAAGCAAGCAATTGCGGGCCGCATGACGAAACGCTGCCGGTCTGGAAGCAGTTTTGCCGGCCGACAGCCGGATCGAAACCGATAATGCTCGGCATGATGGCCGCCGCGGGCCAATCGTGCCCCGGACGCTGCCTAAGGATTGTTAACCTTACCATTCAGCCGCGCCTTAACTGCGACTGGGCCACTGTGCAAAGCATGACGGGATCTTTCAGAAACGCGAAAGGCGTAATGGCCCACCAGAAGTGGCTTGCGGTGTCGCTGACATTCGCAGCCGCGATCATGGCGCAACCCGCACAGTGCCGCCCCGCCGCCATCGCGCCGGCCGCTGCCGACAGCGACGGCTCGGGCGATGAAGCCGATGCCCTGCCGTATCAGCAATGCGTGCCCTTTGCCCGGGTATCATCGGGCATCCAGCTTCATGGCGATGCGTTGACCTGGTGGGATCAGGCGCAGGGCCTTTATGCCCGTGGGCGTGAACCGCGCGTGGGCGCGGTGATGAGCTTTCGCCCCTATCGCGCGATGGCGCTGGGCCATGTCGCCACGGTCAGCCGGATCATCGATTCGCGCACCGTGCTGCTGCGCCATGCCAACTGGTCGCCCATCGATGGCCGGCGCGGCCAGGTCGAAATGGATGTGCGCGCGGTCGACGTGTCGCCCGACAACAGCTGGAGCGAAGTGCGCGTGTGGTATGCCCCGATCGGCGATCTGGGCACCACGCACTGGCCGGTCAACGGCTTCATCTACAACCGCAAGCCGCGCGCGGGCGAAGGCGTGCTGCTGGCTTCCGCCAATCCTGCGCCCGCCAATCCTGCACTGGCCAATTTCGTATCAGCCGCGCCGACCCGTGCCAGCGCGAGCCACGCCGTGCATGGCGGGGTCATCGACGCTGCATTTCTGGCAGGCATTACCCCCGAACGCGGCGCGATCACCCCGCAGGACACGGCATTGCGCCAGGACCGCGCAACAATGGCCAGCACCGCGCCGGCCCCGCGCACGCTGCTGGCGGCGCACGCACCGGCACGCGGCAGCCTTGCGGCCTATGCCGCGCCGGCGCTGCGCAATGATCCGATCGGCCGGATCATTGCCGCACGGATGAAATAGCACGGCACTTTTCTGCACGACAAAGTGACAGCCGGTGCGCCGGCTGATACCTCTTGCCCGACGGCGCCCTGTTGGTCCGGCTGACGAGGTGCAACAATGACCCCGACCGCGCTATTGCCAATTGGCGTTGCCACGCTTGCTGCGTTCATGGCCGGAGGCCTTTGGTATGGCCCGCTGTTCGGCAAAGCATGGCAGGCCGAACAGCGCCTGACCGAAGCGGACAAGGCCCGTGCCAGCATGCCACGGCTGTTTGCCACGACATTGGTTTGCGAAGCGGTGATGGCAACCGGGTTTGGCTTGCTGATGGCACTGACGGGTCACGATGCGCAGGGCAAAATTATGGCCGCGCTGGCGACCGCCGCGCTGTTCGTCATTCCGTCGATGGTGGTCAACCACAGCTATGCGCTGAAATCGGCAAAGTTGATGGCCATTGATGCAGGGCACTGGCTGCTGGTGTTCGTGGTCATGGGCCTGGCCTTCGCCGCGCTTGGCGGCTGACCAGGTCACCAGCGTAGTGCGGGCACTTCGCGCCAGGCGCCGGGCGCCAGGCCGTCCAGCGTCCATTCGCCCACTTGCCAGCGCACCAGCCGCAGCGTGGGCAGGCCCACGGCCGCGGTCATGCGCCGCACTTGCCGGTTGCGCCCTTCGCGGATGGTCAGCGCGATCCAGCAATCGGGCACGGTCTTGCGAAACCGCACCGGCGGATCGCGTGGCCACAGCGCCGGTGGATCAATCGCTTCGGCCTGCGCCGGCAGGGTTGGCCCGTCTTTCAGCATGACCCCGCCGCGCAGTGCGGCAAAGTGCCCGGGCGTGGCCTCCCCCTCCACTTGCGCCCAGTACGTCTTGGGCAGCTTGAACCGCGGATCGGCAATCCGCGCCTGCAACCGGCCATCATCGGTCAGCAGCAGCAACCCCTCGCTGTCACGATCCAGCCGCCCGGCGGGATAAACCCCGGGCACCGCGATATGGTCGGACAGCGTGGCGCGTGCGCCGTCACCGGCCGCATCGGTGAACTGCGACAAGACCCCGAAGGGCTTGTTGAACACGATCAGGCGGGTCATGCCCAGCCGCGCTGCAAAACAATGCCCGCCAGATTGTGCGACCGCGCGACATGGCGCACGCGCACCCGTGCAAAGCCCGCCGCCAACAGGCGATAGCGCGCGACATAACCCTCAAACCGCGCCGGCAGCCGCCGCGCGCGCCCGCGCACATGGTCGACCACCATCATCGAATCGCCCAGCAGCACGACCTCGTTCAGCCCCAGCGTCCCGGCCAGCGCCAGCGCATCGAGCAGCGCCAGCCATTCGGCATCGGCATTGTCGCCCGGCCCGTGATCGGTGCGCAGATGCGCCTGGCCCGCAGCCACCACCGCGGTTTCGATCGCGCCGGGATTGGGCCTGCACCCGCCGTCGAACCAGATTTTCATGGCTGCGGCAGCGAAATCAGGTCGCTGCAGTCGGCGGCACAAGCGGCATTGTGCGCATCGGGGTGCCGGTCAGGCGCGCCACGGCGTTGGCCACGGCCGGCGGCACGGCCGGCAGGCCCGGCTCGCCGATGCCGCCGATCTTTTCGCCGCTTTCGACAATCCGCGTGTGCACGCGCGCCATCCGGCCCGGGCGCAGCACGGCATAGCCATCGAAATTGCGCGCCACCGGCACGCCATCGCGATAGACCGCGGCTTCGACCAGCACCTGGCTGAGCCCGAGCGCCGAGGCACCCATGACTTGCGCCGCGACAATCGCCGGATTGACAATGCTGCCCGGATCGATCGCCTGCCAGATATCGTGCACGCGCACTTCGCCGGCTTCGATCGAAACTTCGGCAATCGCGGCGGTTTCCGAACCAAACGGCGAAGACATCGCCACCCCGCGCGCGCGGCGGCTGCCATCGGGTGCCACGAATGGCCCCGACTTCCACCCGCCCGACAATTCGGCCACCGCCTTCAACAGGGTGGTCAGGCGCTGGTTGCCTTCAAGCAGGTGCAGCCGCAAGTCATAGGGGTCCTTGCCGCCTTTCAGCGCGATTTCATCGAGGAAGCATTCGTAGAAAAAGTTGTTCATCGAATGCCCGACCGAGCGCCAATAGCCCAGCGTGACCGGCGTTTTGACATAGCGCTGCGCGATACGGCGGTTGGGTATCGCATATTGCTTGCCCGCCACGCCTTCCACCGCGGCGGCATCCAGCTTTTCCCCGCGCTTGTTGGCGATGCCTTCGCTGGGGCCTTCGCAGGCGCTGATCGCCTCGATCGCCACGGGATAGCCCGCCGCATCGAGCCCGGCGCGGAACTGCACCACCGCCATCGGGCGCAAGGTATCGCGCAGGAATTCCTCTTCGCGGGTCCAGATCACTTTGACCGGGCGCCCGGTTGCCTTGGCCAGCGCGATTGCCTGGGGATAGGGGTTTGCGGTGTTGTATTTGAAATGGCGGCCGAAAAATCCGCCCAGGATCATCGAATGGAGCCGTATCCTGTCCTGCGCCAGCCCGGTGCGCTGCGCGATATCGCCCAGGAACCCATCGGGCGACTGGTTGGGCGCCCATATGTCGAGCGTGCCATCGGGGTTGAACCGCGCCAGCGTCGATGGCGGTTCCAGCTGCGCATGGTTGAGAAACTGGCTTTGATAAGTGGCTGAAATCGTGCTGGCGGCGCCTTCCAGCGCGTGCGCGACATCGCCTGCGGTTTCGTGCGTATCGCCCGGGCCAGTCGCTGCGGCCAGTTGCGCGGCATAGGCGGCGGTGGAAAAATCGGCGGGCATATAGCGCATTGCGCTGCGGTCGGCCGGTTCCTGCCATTCGACCTCAGCCGCTTCGACCGCGCGGCGCGCGTGCCAGAACCGTTCGGCCACCACGGCCACGGCGCCGGGCAGACGGTGCACCGAATGCACCCCCTTCATGGCCGCAATGGCCGCCTCGTTGCGGATCGCGCCGGGTTCCAGCCCCAACCTCGGCGCGTGCTGCACGGCGGCGTGGAGCATGCCATCGACATGCGCGTCGATCGCATAGACCGCCTTGCCGGTCGATTTGGCGCGCACGTCGATCCGCGCCACCGGCTTGCCGATCCAGCGGAACGCGGCCTTGTCCTTCAACTTCACGCTGTCGGGCGCCGGCGCGGGCACGTCCATTGCCGCCGCCGCCAGATCGCCATAGGCCAGCCTGCGCGAGGATGCGGCGTGGACAACATGGCCGGGCTCGGTGGTCAGTTCGCCCACCGGAACCGCCAGGCGCTGCGCCGCCGCCGTCAGCAGCATGGCGCGCGCAATCGCGCCCAGCCGGCGCATGACCAGGTGGCTGGTCCGCACCGAGGCGCTGCCCCCGGTGCCGCGCCGGCCCGGCGGCATGACCTTGTAATCGGCCCCGGTCGGCGCGTTTTCAACCGTGAACGTGGCCGGATCGGCATCCAGTTCCTCGCCCACCAGCTGCGCCATCGCGGTAAAGATGCCCTGCCCCCCTTCGACAAACGGGCTTTGCAGGCGGATCATGCCATCGGGGCGGATTTCCAGAAAGGCCGGCACGCGCGTGCCCGGCACAACCGCAGGCGCGCCATCACCGGCTGCGGCCCGCGCAGGCCCGACCGGCAGGCCAAAACCCAGCACAAAGGCACCGGCGGCGGCTCCGGCCGAAGTCAGCAGGAACCGCCGGCGCGAAATGTTGACCGGTTCGCCGACCGGCAGCGCCTCTTCGCCAAACGGGGCGTTCATGCTGCACCTCCCTGTGTGCCGGGCTTGGCGCCAGCCAGATCGTGCACGGCCGCGCGGATCGTGGTGTAAGTGCCGCAGCGGCACAGATTGACCATTGCCGCATCGATGTCGGCATCACTGGGGTGCGCGGTGGCCTTGATCAGCGATGTTGCCGCCATGACCTGGCCCGATTGGCAATAGCCGCATTGCGGCACCTGATGGCGCACCCAGGCTTCGACCACGCGCGCGCCCACCGGGTCCTTTTCGATCGCTTCGATCGTGGTGATCGCCTTGCCCGCCACGGCCTCGACCGGGGTGACGCAAGACCGCGTGACCACGCCGTCGATCATCACCGAACAGGCGCCGCACTGGGCAATGCCGCAGCCATATTTGGTGCCGGTCATCCCCAGATTGTCGCGGATCACCCACAACAGCGGCGTATCCGGTTCGGCATCGACGCTTCGCACCGCGCCATTGACGTGCAGCTTGATCATGGTGCCAATCTCCCCGAACGGACCGCCATCGCCACGCGGGCTGCGGTCCGCAACGGGAGGAAACTGCGCGGCCCGGGGTCGCAGGTCAACGTCCTTGGTACATCGGCGCCTTATTTCCTGAGCGTCTTGATGATCGCCGAGAAATCGAGGCCGGCATTGCCCGCGCTGGCAAAGGCTTCGTACAATTCCGCGGCGCGGCGCCCCATCGGCACGTCGGCGCCGGTTTCGGCGGCGGCCGCCATCGCCAGGCGCAAATCCTTCAGCATCAGCGCGGTCGCAAATCCGCCCTGATAGTCATTGTCGGCCGGCGTTTTCGGCCCGACCCCGGGCACCGGGCAATAGCTGGTCATCGACCACGACTGGCCCGACGCCTTTGACGAAATGTCATAGAATGTCTGCAAATCGAGCCCCAGCTTTTCCGCCATGGCAAAGGCTTCGCCGGTCGCGACCATTGTCGCGCCGAGCAGCATGTTGTTGCAAATCTTGGCCGCCTGCCCGGCCCCGGCGCCACCGGCATGGATCACCGCCGTGCCCATCGCCGCCAGGATCGGCTGCGCCGCGGCAAATGCGGCCGCCGTACCGCCAACCATGAATGTCAGCGTGCCGGCATTGGCCGCGGCGATCCCGCCAGACACCGGGGCATCGACCATCGGGTGGCCCTTTTGCGCCGACAGCGCGATCATCTCGCGCGCGGTGCCCACATCGATCGTCGAACAATCGATCAGCAGCACGCCTGCCGGGGCCCATTTGAACACGTCGTTCTGGAACACGCTGCGCACGATCTTGCCATCGGGCAGCATCGTCACAATCGCATCGACCCCGTTCAGCGCGGCATTGATGCTGGTGTGCGTGGAGCAACCGGCCAGCTTCGCGCGGCCGAGCGCCGCCGCGTCAAGATCGAACGCTTCGACCTTGAGCCCCTTGGCGACCAGATTGGCGGCCATGCCGCTGCCCATGTTGCCCAGCCCGATGAACGCGATCCGCTTGCCCATATCCTGCTCCTGTTGTCTGATGCTTTGCTTCCCGCCCCGGGCAGGATGAAACTTGTACGGATGTGCGATGAGTGGAACTCATCGCACAACGTGACGCTCAGGCGCCGCGCGGGCTTATACCAATGTGCGTCAAGTCACGCTCACTGCACATTGGTATTATGTCCCGGTGAACACGCCGGGGCGCTTTTCGATGAAGGCGGCCATGCCTTCGGCCTTGTCCTGCGTTGCGGTCAGCACCTGAAACAGCCGGCGTTCGAACAGCAGGCCCTGATCGAGCGTGGTTTCGAACGCGGCATTGACCATTTCCTTGTTGGCGATCGCGGCCAGCGGCGGCATCGCGGCAATCGCTTCGGCAGTGCGGAGCGCATCGGCCATAAGGTCTGCCAGCGGCACCACGCGCGCGACCAGCCCCGACCGTTCCGCCTCGGCGGCGTCCATCATGCGCCCGGTCAGGCACATTTCCATCGCCTTGGCCTTGCCGATGGCGCGGGTCAGGCGCTGCGATCCGCCCATGCCCGGCGCCACGCCCAGTTTCACTTCGGGCTGGCCGAATTTCGCGTTGTCCGAGGCGATGATGAAATCGGCCATCATCGCCAGTTCGCACCCGCCACCCAGCGCAAAACCGTTGACCGCGGCGATCCACGGTTTGCGCGTCGTCTTGACCAGGTGGCTGGTCCAGCGGGCAAAGAAATCCTGTGCAAAGAAATCGGCCGCCGGCTTGTCGGCCATTTCCTTGATGTCTGCGCCGGCGGCAAAGGCCTTTTCCCCCGCGCCGGTCAGCACGGCGCAGCGCTGCGCCGGATCGGCCTCAAACGCGGCAAAGGCGGCGATCAGATCCTCAAGCACCAGCGAATTGAGCGCGTTGAGCGCCTTTGGCCGGTTGAGCGTGATCAGCGTGATTGGCCCGCGCGTTTCAACCAGGATCGTGTCATATGCGGTCATAGCGGTTTCCATTCCTCATCAGCGGGCAGCGGGGCGAAGATCGCATCGAGCAGATCGTCGGTCACCGCTTCGGGTGTGGCCGGGTTCCATTTGGGCGCGTGATCCTTGTCGATGATCACCGCGCGCACGCCTTCGGCAAAATCGGGGCGCAGCAGCACGCGGCTGCCGATGCGGTATTCCATCGCCATGTTGGCGGCGAAATCGGCGCATGCCAGGCTGCCCTGCAACTGGCGCAGCGCCACTTTGCAGGTCTGCGGGCTTTTGTGGCCCAGCGTGGCCAGTGTCGTGGTGGCCCATTCGCCGCCATCGGCCGCCAGCGCGGCCAGAATGTCTTCATACCGGTCAGACGCAAACAGGCGGTCGATCGTTTCGGCCTGCGCGGCGATCTTTGCCGGGGGCGGCACCGCAGACAGCCGGTTCAGGATCGCCGCCGCGTCACCGGGATCGGCAATCAGCGCCGCCTTGGCCTCGGCCAGCGCGGCCTGTGGCAGGAAATGCGTGGCGAGCCCCGCCCACAGGCAATCCGCACCATCCAACCGCGCGCCGGTCAGCGCCATATAGCGCCCCAGCCGCCCGGCAAGCCGCGACAAATACCAGCCGCCGCCAACATCGGGAAACAGGCCGATCCCGGTTTCGGGCATGGCCAGCCGCGTCGCCTCGGTCGCGATGCGATACCGCGACGGACCGGCCAGGCCGACCCCGCCACCCATGGTGATGCCGTCCATGAACGCAAAGATCGGCTTGTCATACGTCAGGATCAGGTGGTTGAGCTGATATTCCTCGTAAAAGAACTGCCGCGCCGCCACACCGCCATCGTTCAGCGCGGAATCCCGCAGGAACGCGATATCGCCCCCGGCGCAAAAGCCGCGCCCTTCGGCATGGTCCAGGATCACCGCATCCACCGCAGGATCATCGCGCCAGGCCAGCAGCGCGGCGATCATCGCGCGCACCATCGGCAGGGTCAGCGCGTGCAGCGCCTTTGGCCGGTTGAGCGAAAGATGGCCAACGCGGCCGCCAATGCGCGCCAGAATGGCCTCGGCCGAAATCTCGTCACTCATTTCAGCAAGTCCCTGCCCACGATCATGCGCATCACTTCGTTGGTGCCTTCCAGAATGCGGTGGACGCGCAAATCGCGCCAGAACCGCTCGATCGGATAGTCCTTGAGATAGCCATAGCCGCCGAACATCTGCAGCGCACGGTCGACAATCGATGATCCGTTGTCGGTCGCCAGCTTTTTGGCCATCGCCGAAAAGCGCGTCTTGTCGGGCGCATCGGCGGTCACTTTGGCCGCGGCGAGATAGAGCAGCGCGCGCGCCGCCTCCAGATCGGTGGCCATGTCGGCCAGTTGGAACTGGGTGTTCTGGAATTCGGCGATGCTGCGGCCGAATTGTTCCCGCGTCTTCACATAGGCAATCGCTTCGTCCAGGCACCGCTGCGCCCCGCCCAGCGAACAGGCGCCGATATTCAGCCGCCCGCCATCGAGCCCGGCCATGGCAAAGCGGAACCCGTCGCCTTCATCGCCCACGCGGTTGGCCACCGGCACCCGGGCCTGGTCAAAGATCACTTGCGCGGTGGGCGATGCGTTCCACCCCAGCTTGCGCTCGGGCGCGCCGAACGACACGCCGGGGGTATCGCGGTCGATCACCAGGCACGAAATGCCCCTGGGGCCCGGCTCTCCGGTGCGCACCATGGTGACGTAGATATCGTTCACCCCGCCACCCGAAATGAACTGCTTGGTACCCGATACCAGATACTCATCGCCATCGCGCACCGCCGTGGTGCGCAGCGCCGCCGCGTCGGACCCGCTGCCCGGCTCTGTCAGGCAATAGCTGGCCATCAGTTCCATGCTGACAAGCTGCGGCAGATAGCGCGCCTTGACTTGGGCCCCGCCAAAGCGGTCGATCATCCACGCCGCCATGTTATGGATCGAAATGAACGCGGCGGTGGTGGGGCAGCCATAAGACAGCGCCTCGAAAATCAGCGCCGCTTCCAGCCGGCCCAGCCCGATCCCGCCGGCTTCCTCGCTCACATAGATCGCGGCAAAGCCAAGCTCGGCCGCGGCGCGGATGGTGTCGCGCGGGAATTCGTGCCGTTCGTCCCACCCGGCAGCATGGGGCACAATGGCATCGGCGGCAAAGCGCCGGGCCATGTCCTGGATGGCGATCTGGTCTTCATTCAGGCTGAAAGGGTGCATCGTGGTGTGCCTGTGCTGTGTCGGGGTTGCGATGCAGCCGGGATCAGCGGCAAGGCCGGCCCCGGCTGCACCCGGTCGGAAAAAATCATCCCCGCCGGGCCGTCATCCCATCGTCGGGATGACAAAGGCATTGCCGCCATCGACAGCGCCATCGGGCCAGCGCTGGGTGATCGTCTTGACCTTGGTCCAGAACTTCACCCCTTCCATGCCGTGCTGGTTGGTGTCGCCAAAGGCCGACCGTTTCCACCCGCCAAAGCTGTGATAGGCCACCGGCACCGGGATCGGCACGTTGATGCCGACCATGCCGACATTCACCCGCCGGGCAAATTCGCGCGCGGCATGGCCATTGCGCGTAAAGATCGCCACGCCATTGCCATACTGGTGCTTGCTGGGCAGCGCGACCGCTTCTTCAAAGGTTGCGGCGCGCACGATCTGCAGCACGGGGCCAAAGATTTCGTTGTGATAGCTGTCCATGGTGTCGGTCACATGGTCGATCAGCGTTGGCCCGACAAAGAACCCGTCTTCGTGGCCCTGCATCGAAAAGCCGCGCCCGTCGATCACCAGTTCGGCGCCTTCTTCGGCGGCGCGGGCGATCCATGCTTCGATCTTGGCCTTGTGCTGTGCGGTCACCACCGGGCCATAGGCGGCATCGGGATCGGTCGAAATGCCGACTTTCATCGCGGCAATCGCCGGGATCAGCTTGGCCTTCAGCCGTTCGGCGGTGTCTTCACCCACCGGCACGACGACCGGCAGCGCCATGCAGCGTTCGCCCGCCGAGCCAAAGGCCGCGCCCGACAGATCGTGCACCACCTGGTCCAGATCGGCATCGGGCATGACGATGCCGTGGTTCTTCGCCCCGCCCATCGCCTGCACGCGCTTGCCGTTGGCCGCGCCGCGCTGATAGACATAGTTGGCAATGTCGGACGACCCGACAAAGCTCACCGCGCCGATCGCCGGATGATCAAGGATGGCATCGACCATTTCCTTGTCACCATGGACCACCTGGAAAATCCCGGCGGGCAACCCGGCTTCAAGGAACAGTTCGGCCAGGCGCACCGGCACCGAGGGATCACGCTCCGACGGCTTGCAGATAAAGGCATTGCCCGTGGCCACGGCCACCGCGCCCATCCACAGCGGGATCATCGCGGGAAAATTGAACGGGGTGATGCCGGCGCCAATGCCCACCGGCTGGCGCATCGAATAGACATCGATGCCGGGGCCGGCGCCTTCGGTATATTCGCCCTTTTGCCCGTGCGGGATGCCGCAGGCGAATTCCACCACTTCCAGCCCGCGCTGGATATCACCGCGCGAATCCGCGATCACTTTGCCGTGTTCGCTGGACAACAGATGCGCCAGCTCGGTCATGTGCGCTTCGACCAGTTCCTTGAACCGGAACATCACGCGCGCGCGGCGCTGCGGGTTGGTCGCGGCCCAGGCCGGCTGCGCCGCGGCGGCGGCATCGACCGCGCGATCGAGCACCGCCTGGTTGCCCAGCACGACTTCGGCCTGAACCGCGCCGGTGTTGGGATCGAACACCGGACCGCGGCGGCTCTGGTCCAGCCCGGCGGTGCCGCTGGCGATGAAATGGTCGATGATGCGCATGCGGCGGGTTCCTTCGTTCGATACTGTCCTGCCCGGCGACCCTGCGCCTTGCCGCCCTTGCATGCAAGGCGGTAAAATGCGATCCACACCTGCAATTATGCAGGCACCCGACTGGAACGATTATCAGGCCTTTCTGGCTGTTGCCCGCGTGGGCCAGCTGGCGCGCGCCGGGGCGACGATGGGGGTGGATGCCACCACCGTGGGGCGGCGCGTGCGGCGGCTGGAAACCCGGCTGGGCGCGACGCTGTTCGAACAGACCCGCGAAGGCCAGGTGCTGACCGAAGCGGGTGAGGCGCTGCTCGCCGAAGTGGAGGCGATGGCCCAGGCCGCCAGCCGCATTGCCGAACAGGCCGGCGGCGGCGGCGCCACCGGCCTGCTGCGCGTCAGCCTGACCGAAGGGCTGGCCGGCGCGATCGTGGCGCCCGCGCTGAAAGGGTTTGTCGAGGCGCATCCCCGGCTGGTGGTCGATCTGGTGGCGTCATCGGGGCTGCTCAGCCCGTCCAAGCGTGAGGCGGATCTGGCGGTCACCCTGTCGCGCCCGCGCGCCGGCCCGGTGATCGCGGGCAAACTGTCGGACTATGCGCTGGGGCTCTATGCCACGCGCGGCTATCTCGCGGCGCGCGGCACGCCGGCCGCGCCCGCCGATCTGGCGCGCGATCACCGGCTGATCGGCTATGTGCCCGATCTGCTCTATGCGCCCGAATTGCGCTATCTGGCCGAATTCGAACCGGGGCTGAGCGCCGGGCTGCGTTCGCCCTCGATCATCGCGCAGGCGCGGATGATTGCGGCGGGCGCGGGGATCGGCGTGCTGCCCTGCTTCATGGGCGATGCCGACAAATGGCTGGTCCCGGTCCTGCCGCAGCGGCGGATCATTCGCAGTTTCTGGCTGGTGACGCACAAGGACACGCACGCGCTGGCACGGGTGCGGGCATTCAAGGACTGGCTGACGGACCTTGTAACGCGCGAGCGGCCGCGGTTGCTGCCGCGTTGAGCGCCAGGGCCCTGCCGGCCTAGACTTTGGCAACCGGCGCGTCGGCACCCAGGTCTTCGAACCAGGCTTCGACCGGGCCGTTCAGCTTGATGGTCAGCGGATTGCCCTTGCGATCGAACGAACGCCCGGCCTGAACGCGCACCCAGCCTTCGGAAATGCAATATTCCTCGACATTGGTGCGCACCGTGCCCTTGAACCGGATGCCGATGCCGCGCTGCAGCCGGTCCGCATCGAAATGGGGGCTGCGCGGGTTGATCGCCAGCCGGTCGGGCGGCACATCGATCGCGGGCGCCGCAGCGGCGGTTTCGGCTTCTTCATGCGCGGGCGTTTGATCGTCTGTCATGGGTACGGCCAAATATCTTTCTGGCCCCACTTGTCAATCATCCGCCAAAGCGATAGTGGCCCGCCTTCGTTGCGGCGGACCCTCGCGCCCGGCATTGTCCGGAACACAGAGGCACCACCCGACGGGCGCGTAGCTCAGCGGTAGAGCACACCCTTCACACGGGTGGGGTCGCAGGTTCAATCCCTGCCGCGCCCACCATGATTTCCCCGCGACGATGGGACATCATGGCAACGATCACGCAGGTGCGCCGCCCTCTGCCGGCCAGGCTTGCACCACTTGCGCTTCGGTCTTTGCAACAGGCGGGCGCGATCTGAGGTGGGCGTAAAAGCCCCAGATCAGCGCTTTTACCCGGGCCAGCTCCCGCGCCCTGATCGCCGGGGCCAGATCTTCGTTGAGCAGTTGCTTGTGCGACCAGAACCCGGCCTTTCCCGGCAGATTGAGGTGAGTCGGCGTGCCCCGGTCGATGAAACCTGCCACCAGCATCGCAAACCGGTCGGATTCGACCACTTCGGGCCCGCCCAGCACCACCAGGCTGATTGCCAGCGGCGCGTCATAGCCGGGCACCGGCGGTTCGTGCAGGATCATCACCCCGCTCAGGTCTGGCCGCCAGGCATCATCGAGCGCAGGGATGCAGCGCCAGCCGCAGAAGTATTCGCGGCACAGCTGCGGCCGCGCGGCATAGATCGCGCAGCCGCCATCGGCCTGGCAATGCCGGCAGGCCACACCCTCCATTTTCACCATGTCGTCAGTGACGATTGCCAGTTCCACGCAACAGGCCGTGCACGCCCCGCATTCGCGCCCGGCAACGGCCAAACTTTCAAAACTCATCGCATCGTCCCCTGATCACGACCACAACGCCGTTTGCGACAGAATTGCGACTCCTTGGGGACAACATGTGCGGCGCGGCACGGCAGGCCGGCACCCGTCGGATCGAGGGCATCGTCCAGACTCCGCATCCGGACCATTGAGAATTATCTTTGGTAAGCGAACCAGCGTTAACCAATTTTGGGATACCATAACCGCCCATCCTGCCCAAACCGGCGCGCAAGTGGCAACCGGACATTAACGCATTCCCCTTATGCCGCTATGTGATGAACCGCGCTCTGCCCATCTCTGGCTCCCTTGCCGCCTCGTGGCGTGCGGTTGCATGGCGTGGCGCGCGCGGACTTGGCGCGTTTGCGCGGCATTGGTGCCGGCTGGTCATCGATGACGAGGCGGGCGCGTCGCTGGAATTCGCGCTGCTGGCGCCGGCGTTCATCGCGCTGATCCTGGCCATTACCAACACCTTGCTGATCTATCTGGCGCAGGAAGCACTGGAAACCGCGGCTGAAAGCGCCGCGCGCCTGCTGCTGACCGGGCAAGCGCAGACCTTCCAGTACTACACTGGATCGACTGTCCATACCGGCATGTCGGCCACCCAGTTCACCAACGCAATCTGCGGCACGCTGACTTATAACGCCAGTTAACGCCAGTTCCACGTCCACATCGCCCACCGCCTATGGCAATGGGAGCCTGCTGCCCCCGTTTCTGAGTTGCAGCAATCTGCTGGTCAATGTGACCCCGGCCGCCACATATGGCAGCGCGTCGACCGCGGCGCCGGCGCTGAGCGTGGACAGCAGCGGCAACATTACCGGCACGTCGTTTTCCACCAGCACCGGATCATCGACGCAAAACCAGATCCTGGTGGTGCAGTTGCTCTATCTCTGGCCGACGGTGACCGGGCCGCTCGGCCTCAACATGGGCAATACGTCGACCAACAACCGTCTGCTGGTGGCAACCGAGGTGATCGCCACCGAAGTCTATCCCTGCCCGTCGGGACAATCGACATGCTGAGGCATCTGCTGCGCGACACCGGGGCGTCAACCATCCTGGAATTTGCAATCTGCCTGCCGGTGCTGACGCTGCTCTACATCGGCAGCTATATCGTGGTCGATGAAGTGGCGTGCAGCCAGAAGGCCGCAATTGCGACGCGCACCCTGACCGATCTGCTCAGCCGCAGCCTGTCGCCATCGGCGATCGTGTCAAATCCGTCCGGCACCGACGCGACCGCGCTGATGACCGCCGCTGCCATCACGCTGACACCTTACAGCCCGGTCAATGCGACCGAAAACGTGGCCCTGCTGCGCGTATGCGACAGCAGCCATGCTTATGTGATCTGGTCGCAGGCGATCACTTACAAGGCCAATGGCACGTCGCAGGCGGCAACGCCCGCCCTGACGGCGGGCAGCCTGACCAGCAACAGCGTTGTCAGCCTGCCGGCCAACATGCTGACGTCGTCGTCACCGCTGACGCCAACATCGCCCGATGGCAGCAATATCTGCCAGAATTTCGGCACGGGAACATCCACCAAGATCCAGGCCGGCACTGCGGGCGGGTTCCTGTTCCTGGCGCAAGTCGATTTTGCCTATGTGCCGATGACCGGCTTCGGTTTTCCGACCAGCATCAAACTGGGCAACATCCTCTACATGAGCCCGAGGCTGAGCTGAGATCATGACGAAGATCCAAACCCGGTCCATGTCCGTCGCGCGTCGGCTGCAGCACGATCAGAGCGGCAACGTTCTGGTCATGATGGGGCTGGGGCTTATGATCCTGTGCTTTGCGTTCGGATTTGTGGTCGATTACAGCCGCGCCGAGGCGGCGCAGACCGAACTAAACGCCATCGCCGATGCCGCCGCGCTTGCGGCGGTCGATCCGTCGATGATCTATCAATCGAACGCGACCGCGCAAGCGGCCGCAACCAATATATGGAATGCGCAGATCAACAGCCTTAACGGGTTGTCCGGCATCACGATGTCCCCATCGGTCAGCACCGGGGGCGGCATTGGCGGCCTGCGCACGGTGACCATCAACTGGACTGCCAATTCGACCAACATCTTCGGCAATTTTCTGGGCCTGAGCAGCCTTGCGCTGTCGGGATCATCGGTCGCCGCAGCCTCGCAGCCGCCAAACATCAATTTCTACATGGTGGTCGACAATTCGCCACCGATGCTGATCCCGGATTCGGCAACCGGCATCACCCAGTTGCAGGGCACCACCAGCACCACCGCGGGCGGCTGCGCCTTCACCTGCCACAACCGGCTGCCCGAAAGCAGCTATAACTACAAAGTGATCAACGCCAATTCCGGATCGACGCAGAACTATGTGCTGTGGGTGCCAGACAGCGCCTACACATCGCCGTCGATGACGGGTCAGCAAAGCTATATGTGGGTCAACCCCAGCAAGATGAACAAAGTCTATGACCCGGGCAACAACCTCTTGACCAATTACACAGTCTGCCCCGGGTCGGATTCGTCAAATGCATCGTCAATTTCGATGGCCGCGACCTCGGCCGGATGCTCTGGCACGACGATTTCTGGCCAGTGGGGCGATGGCTATTGGGCGGTGCAAAACTATTCCGTACTCTATCCGGGCAACAACAACATTGAACTGCGCATCGATGATGCATCGAACGCCATCCAGGCGATCGGGCCATATGCCTATAACCTGTCGACCACCAACGGCGCGACTTATGCGTTGCAGGAATTTTTCTACAACAACAAAGTCAGCGATCCGGCCAATCTCTATCCCGCGCTGCCTTCGGGGGCGAGCCAGCTTTCGGGCACCTCGGTCGTGCAGATGACGTCGATGACCACGTTGACCGCGGCCGATTCATTCAACCCGCCGACCATTCCGGTGCCGCGCTGGGTAAATTCCAGCTGCGTGACCACGGTATCGTGCCCCAATGTTTCGGGCGGTGCCACGTCGGACAATCCCAACATGTTCACCACCATGAACGGCCTTATGCCCAATCCCGGCACCGGGCAGTTGGGCAGCACGCCGCAGGAAGTGCTGTTCCTGATCACCGACGGCTATGATGACCGCTATGGCACCAACCGCGGGCCGTTCACCAGCTCGATTCTGGCGCAATGTTCGGCAATCAAGGCGCGCGGGATCAAGATTGCGATCATCTATACCCAATATCTGGCCAGCTCGATCCTGCCCGAATATCCCAGCTATGCCGCAGTTTTGACACCGACCGACCAGGTCGCCTCGGCGCTGCAATCGTGCGCCTCGACCAATGCCAGTGGCACTCCGCTGTATTATCAGGTCACCCAGAACCAGTCGATCGTGCCTGCGCTGCAACAGTTGTTCGCCGCGGCGGTGCAAAGCGCCTATCTGGTGAACTGATGCGGGTTTGCGATGATTGGAACTCATCGCGCAACGGTATGAGGCCGCGCGGAAACAAAAATTCGCGCTTGCGGGAATTTTGTATCCGCGCTGTCAGGGCACTTCGTTGGTCGGCCCCGAATGGCTGTCGCGATAGGGGGCATCCTGGAGGCCATAAGGCGAAGCGACGGGATTTTCGGCAAGGGCCGCGTTTTCAACCGGCCGGGGGGCGCTGCGGGTATAAGGATTTGACTGGACAGACGTAGAGCCGGCCGAAGATCGCTTTTCCGCCAGCTCGATGCGCTTTTCCGCAGCAGCCGCGCGTGCCTCGGCAGCAGCGATCCGCTGCTCGATCTCGGCCATCTGCGCCGATTGGGTACAGGCGCCGAGCCCGAGCGCCGGCACGGCACAAAGCGCCGTTGCCAGGATCGCGGTCGAACGGGATAAACGAACCTCAGTCATGGGCCACTTCTCTACTTACTAAAGTTAAATGGCGATCTTTCCTGAACAAGCGCAAGCATACGTGTGTTGCCGGAAAATGGTTTAAAGAGCGTTTGAGAAAACCTTCGCGATACTCCCCAATCACCGCTGCCGCAGGTACTGGCGGCCCTGCATCGTGGTCATGCCGGACACATGTCTGCATCAGGCAAGGTAGACGCCAGTCGCGGCAAGGCTGCGCACAATCTTTTCTGGCCGCCTTTTGCCGTTGTCCTTGCGCGCGTTCCGGTCTGCGGTAGATATCACGCATGGGGAATTTGACGATGGGATGTGCAGGTGCGGTCCTGATGCCGGGATTGGCGGTGGCACGCACGATCGGCCGGCCGCGAACCGGCCGGACCGACGTCTGGCGCCCGGTGCCCGGTGCCCTGTGCCTTGGGCAGCCGTGCCACGCAAACGCCAGTCCCGACATTCCGCAAGCCGAGGTGGCGCCATGACCGATGCAGCAGCACTTGATCCGCAAAACCGCGATTGGGATCGCCGCGGCCTCCCGGCGTGGACTTATCATGACGAGGCCTTTCTGGCGCTCGAGATGGCAGAGCTGTTCAAGACGCATTGGCAGATCATCGGCCATGTCAGCGACGTGCCGAAACCGGGCGATTTCATCACGCTCGATCTCGGGCCCGAACGCGCGATGGTCATGCGCGGCGATGATGGCGTGTGCCGCGCGTTCCACAATCTGTGCCGCCACCGCGGATCGCGCGTGGTCGCGGCCGAGGCCGGCCATTGCACCCATGCGATTGTCTGCCCGTTTCATGGCTGGGTCTACAATTTCGATGGCAGCCTGCGCGGGCCGGCGCGCCCGGATTCCTACCCCGGGATGGACAAGAGCAAGTTCGGCCTGATGCCGATCGAGCTGGAAATCTGGATGGGTTTCCTGTTCATCCGCTTTGCCCCCGGGCCGCAAGGATCGGTGAAAGACTACCTGGCGCCCTACGGCGCCGAATTCGCGCTGCACCAGACCGAAAGCCTGATCCCGGTCGCCACGCCGCAATTTTCGGAAATCGACGTGAACTGGAAATCGGTGCGCGACGTCGATAACGAAGGCTATCACGTGCCGATCGCGCACCCTGCGCTGCAGGATCTTTATGGCTTCAATTACAAGGACTATTCCTATGGCCCCGGGCTGTCGGTGGCCAAGGGCGTGTTTGCACCGAATGCCGGCCGCCGCTGGAGCGTGAAGAACTACACCAAGCTTACCCAGCCGATCGCCGGCCTGCCGCAAGACCGCCACAACTTGTGGGCCTATTACGGCCTGTTTCCCAACAACGTGTTTTTCCTGGGGCCCGAAGCGGCCTATTTCTATCAGGAATTTCCCGTTTCGGTCGGCCGGTCGGTGGTGCGCACCTCGGTCTATCGCTACCCGTCGGAAACCCGCCAGCAGAAACTGGCGCGTTACCTGATGGCGCGGATCGATCGCGATACGTTCGAAGAAGACCGGCAGCTTTCAATCTGGTCAAACGAATCGATGAAATCGTCGGCCTTTGAAGACTTTCACTTGTCCGATCTGGAAATGAGCGTGCGCCGGCACCACGACATGATGCGCCAGGTGCTGCCGGTCGTGCAGCTTGGCACCCCGCCCGCGGCCGCCGACATGGCGCAGTGCAATGCCGCCATGCGGCAGGAGCAGGCCCGCGTTGACTGACAGGCAAAACCCGGTGCGGGCCTTTGTGCGGATCGGGGCGCAGATCGGGGCGCAGATCAGGCCCGGCGCGCGGTGACGATCACGCGCCGCCAGGCCCTGAAAGCCTCTGCGCCGCTGCTCGCGGTGCCGTGGTGCCTCAGCTGCACAAAAGCCGGAAACGAGCTGAATATCTACAGCTGGGCAGACTATATCGGCGAAGACACGATTGCCGATTTTTCGGCGATCACCGGCATCAAGGTCAATTACGATACCTATAATTCCACGCCCGAAATGGAGGCCAAGATGCTGGCCGGCAGCACCGGCTATGATGTGGTCAACCAGTCCGGGGTAACGCTGCGCGATTTCGTGAAAGCCGGGGTCTATGCCAGGCTGGACAAGAACCGGCTGCCCAACTGGAACAATCTCGATCCGGCGGTGCTGGCCATCGCCGCGGGCTATAACCCCGACAATGCCTATGGCATGCCCTATATGTGGGGATCGACGGGCATGACCTACAATCTCGACATGGTCCGCGCCCGGCTGCCCGATGCCGATCTGGAATCGCTCGATACGATCTTTGATCCCGCCAACGCGGCCAAACTGGCGGATTGCGGCATTTCGCTGCTCGATGACCAGTCGCTGGTCTGGATAGTCATGTCCTATCTTGGCAAACCCCGCGACGTGTACAGCAAGGCCGTGATGGATGACGTCGTCAGGACCGTCAAACGCGTGCGCCCCTATATCCGCACGTTCGACAGTTCGAATTTCCTGGTGTCCTTGCCCAACAAGGAGATGTGCGTGGTCAACAACTGGTCGGGCGATTATGCCACGGCCCGGCGGCGCGCCAGGGAAGCCGGGGTGGATATCGATCTTGGCTATTTCGTGCCCAAAACCAGCGCGCCGGCGTGGATCGACATGTATTGCCTGGTGTCCGACGGATTGAACCGCGACAACGCGTACAAGTTCCTGAATTACATGATGATGCCCGAAGTGATTGCGAAGTGCACCAATCACATCCGCTATGCCAATGCCAATCTCGCATCGCGCCGGTTTGTCGATCGCGCCGTTCT
Organism: uncultured Sphingomonadales bacterium; assembly: GCA_903832325.1. GTDB lineage: Bacteria > Pseudomonadota > Alphaproteobacteria > Sphingomonadales > Sphingomonadaceae > Novosphingobium. Next base: position 58,759 of record CAILBC010000022.1, read on the forward strand.
GGAAGACACCACCATCTATCCCACCAAGGATGTCCTGGCGCGGCTCTATGCCCCCAAATCGCTGTCGGCGGCCGACAGCCGCCTGATCAACGACGCCATCAACGCGATCAAGGCGGGCTAGGGCAATGGCCGAAACCGCACCGGCGCCAGGCGCGCCGACCGATCAAGGCGGCGACCGGTTCATTTCGGTCAGGAATGTCACGAAACAATTCGGCAGCTTCACCGCGGTCGATGGCGTGTCGCTCGATATCGGCAAAGGCGAACTGTTTGCCCTGCTCGGGTCATCGGGATGCGGCAAGACCACGCTTTTGCGCATGCTGGCCGGTTTCGAGCAGCCCAGTTCGGGCCAGATCTTTATCGATGGCGAGGATATGGCCGGGATCGCGCCCTACCACCGGCCGATCAACATGATGTTCCAGTCCTATGCGCTGTTTCCGCATATGACCGTTGCAAGGAACATCGGCTATGGCCTGAAGCACGAGCGGATGGCCAGGTCCGAACGCGATGATCGCGTCGCCGCGATGCTCGATCTGGTGCAGCTGAAGGATTTTGCGCGGCGCCTGCCGCATCAGCTTTCGGGCGGGCAGCGCCAGCGTGTGGCGCTGGCGCGGGCCTTGGCCAAACAGCCCAAGCTGCTGCTGCTGGATGAACCGCTGGGCGCGCTGGACAAGAAACTGCGCGAACAGACCCAGTTTGAAATTGCCAATATCCAGTATGAAACCGGCATCACCTTTGTGGTCGTGACGCATGACCAGGAAGAGGCGATGACGCTGGCTTCGCGCATTGCGGTGATGGATCGCGGGCGGATCAGGCAGCTTGATACGCCAAGGACGATCTATGAATTTCCCGGCAGCCGGTTTGTCGCCTCGTTCATCGGGTCGGTCAATCTGTTCGAGGGCGAACTGGTGCGCAGCGACGGCGACCATGCCGAAATCATGGTTCCCGATCTTGGCGTGACGTTGCGCGCGCTGCTGCGCGGGCCGTTGACCGGCAAGGGCACGCTGACGTGCGCCTTCAGGCCCGAAAAAGTGCGCATGACGCGCGACAAGCCCGATGGCCGGGCCAACACGATCAAGGGCGTGGTTCAGGATTTCGGCTATTTCGGCAAGGATTCGCTCTATCGCATCAAGCTGCCGACACAGGCGCTGGTTCGCGTGGATGCGCCCAACACCCTGCGTGGCGGCGATGATGACAATGCCGCCACCTGGGAAGATGACGTCTATCTGTCGATCGATCCCGCGGCGATCATGCTGTTCGAGGACCCGGCATGAAACCGGCGGCGTGGTTCGATCGCAGGGGCTGGTCCGATATCATAATCGGCGTGCCCTATGCCTGGGCCATCGTGTTCATTCTTGTGCCGATCGTCATCGTTTCGGCGCTGAGCTTTGCCGTTCCGGTGCTCAATTCCCCGCCCTATGCCTTTGCGCAAAGCTGGCCCTATGTTTCGACCGGCAGCTTTCACCGGCTGTTTGCCGACAGCATCTATGTCCGGTCGTTCGGCGTGTCGCTGTTCAACGCGGGCGTGGCCACGGTGCTGTGCCTGCTGATCGGCTATCCCATGGCGCTGGGCCTGACGCGGGTGTCAAAAGCGGCCAACCGCGTGCTGCTGATGCTGATCGTCCTGCCGTTCTGGACCTCGTTCCTGCTGCGGGTCTATGCCTGGATCGGGCTGATGGGCACCACCAGCTGGTTCAACCGCCTGCTGACCAGCCTGTACAACGTGCTGGTGCCGCAGGCCTGGCACGTTCCCCATATCCAGATCATGTATACCAATTTCGCGGTGATCTTCGTGGTGGTCTATTCGTACCTGCCGTTCATGATCCTGCCGCTCTATGCCAATCTGGAAAAGCTGGATCGCACGCTGGATGAGGCGGCGATGGATCTGGGTTCGCGCCCCTGGCAGGTCTTTGTCGATGTGACGCTGCCGCTGTCGATGCCCGGGATCATTGCCGGCGGGCTGCTGGTGTTCATCCCCGCTGCGGGTGAACTGGTCATCCCCGGCCTGGTCGGCAACATGGCGGACCCGATGATCGGGGCAATCATTTCCGAAGAATTCGGGCTCAATCACGATTGGCCGATGGCCGCGTCGATCTCGGTGGCGCTGCTGGTCGTGCTGGTCGTGCCGTTGATGGCCTATACCCGGTTCCAGTCGCGCGCCGAAGCCGGGGCCCGGGGATGAAGCGGCTATCCCCGTTCCTGCTGACGATGATGGTGCTGGGCTATCTCTATCTCTATGCGCCGATCATCAGCCTGATCGTGTTTTCGTTCAACAAATCGCGCCTGGTTACCGTGTGGGGTGGTTTTTCCACCACCTGGTATTTCAAACTGTTTGAAAACACGCAGATTCTCGATGCCGCCTGGCTCAGCCTGCGGCTCGCCCTGATCAGCGCCACCGTGGCGACGATCCTGGGCACGATGGCCGGGATCGCGCTTGTGCGGTTTGGCCCGTTTCGCGGGCGCACGCTGCTGTCGGGCCTGATCACCACGCCGCTGGTCATGCCCGAAGTGCTGACCGGCGTATCCACGCTGATGCTGTTCCTGCTGATGGCGAAATGGATCGGGTGGCCGGCGCGGCGGGGATTTTCCACCCTGCTGATCGCGCACATCACGTTCAGCATGACGTATGTCACCACCGTGATCACCTCGCGCCTGTCGACAATCGACGTGTCGATCGAAGAGGCGGCGCTCGATCTGGGGTCCCCCCCGTGGCAAGTGCTGCGCGATATCACGCTGCCGGTCATTTCGCCGGCGATCCTGTCGGGCTGGCTGCTGGCGTTCACGATTTCGCTCGATGATGTGGTGATCACCAGCTTTACCAACGGCCCCGGATACAACACGCTGCCGATGCTGGTCTGGGCCAAAGTCCGGCTGGGGGTAACGCCCGATATCAACGCGCTGGGCAGCCTGATTGTCGGGGTCGTGGCGATCGGGGTGACCCTATCGTCGATCGTGATCACCCGGCAGGAACGGCGGCGCGAAAAAGAGATCCAGGCCGCGCTGGCAGGCGAACAGTGACCGGCCCGCCGCCACCCCCAACCCCGATTGCAACAACGCGTGGCAGCATTCCCGAATGCCGTGCCATCAACACGAAAAAGGCCCTGACCATGCCCAAGACGATCAACCGGCCCCGGCACAATGCGCCCCGGCACAAAGCGCCCTGGCACAAAGCGCCCTGGCACAAAGCGCCCTGGCACTCTGGCCGATATGCCGCGTCCACTCTGGCGCTGGCGATCATGCTGGCCGCTGCGCCGCAGGGCTTTGCGCAAACCCGCCCCGATGCCGCGCCCGCTGCGGGCGCGGCACCGGCCAACAGCGCCGACATTGTCGTGACTGCCACGCGCAAATCCGAAATCCTGTCCAAAGTGCCGATCAGCATCAGCGCGTTCGACACCCGAAAGCTGGACGTGGTGGGCATCAAGAATGCGCTGGATCTGGCAAAATTCACCCCCGGCATCGCCATCGACCCGACCAACAACAACATTTCGATCCGCGGGATCAGTTCCACCGCAGGGTCGGGCACCACCGGGATCTATATCGACGATACGCCGATCCAGATCCGCAATATCGATATCGAAGCGACCAATTCGCTGCCCAACGTGTTTGACCTGGCGCGCGTGGAGGTCTTGCGCGGGCCCCAGGGCACGTTGTTCGGCACCGGCGCCGAGGGCGGGGCGATCCGCTATATCACCAACCAGCCCAGCCTGACCGCGTTCACGGCCACCGCGCATGCCGAACTGTCGGCAACGCAGGGCGGCGCGCCCGGCTATGAACTGGGCGCGGCGGTGGGCGGCCCGATCATCAAGGACAAGCTGGGGTTCCGCGCAAGCGCCTGGTATCGCCAGGATGGCGGCTGGATCGATCAGATCGATTATCAGACCGGGGCAAAGCTGAAATCCAACACCAACCAGGCGGGCACGTATGTGCTGCGCGGCGCGCTGACGTATGTCCCGGGGGGCGATTGGACGATCACCCCGGCGTTCAATTTCGAAAACCGGCGCAAGAACAACGGGGACATGTTCTATGTCAGTTCGTCAAACCCGTCGGCCGGCCAATTTGCCTCCGGGTCGCCCGATCCGCAGTTTGATCACGACCGGTTTTACATCGCGTCGCTGAAAATCGAACACAGCAACGATAAAATTCATTTTATTTCAAACACATCATATTATAATCGCAAAGAAAGTGCCAGCCTGTTTTCGGCCACGCTGTACAACCTGTCGTATTATGAACACTTCACACTGGCCGGCACCGACCCGCAATCCGTTGCCTGCACCAGTTGCGCCGCCGGCCAGTTGATCGGCACGACGGGGCCAAGCCTGGGCGCCTTTGGCCGATACAGCGCGTTGGGGCTGACCACCAACACGCAGAAGAATTTCACCCAGGAATTCCGGCTGGAATCGGCGGACAAGGCGGCCCGGTTCGGCTGGTTGATCGGCGCGTTCTATGGCCGCAACACGCAGTTCAACAACAATTACGATGTCGATCCGCAACTGCCCGCGCTGACGCAATTTCTGTGGGGTGAATCGATGCAGGATGCCTGGGGGCAGGATCTGCTGCCGGGCAATCTGAATTACACCAGCACGATCACCGCGCATGACGAACAGGGCGCGATCTTTGCCAATGTGAACTACAAGATCACCGACACGCTGAAAATCGATGCCGGGTTGCGCGTGGCAATCGCGCATTTCGACTATTCCGCCTATTCGGACGGGCCGACCTATATCTATGACAACGGCGGCGTTCCGGTAACTGCGGGCAGCAGCAAGAACGAGCACCCGCTGACCCCCAAGATCACCGTTTCCTGGCAGGCCGATGCCGGCAACTTGTTCTATGCCACATATGCCAAGGGCTATCGCGTGGGCGGGGCCACCCCGCCGCTGCCCGAATTGCTGTGCGGCGGCACGTTCCCCACCGCGTACAATTCGGATACGGTGCAAAGCTATGAAGCCGGCGCCAAGAACAAGCTGTTTGGCGGGCACCTTTCGGTCGCATCGAGCGTGTTCTACGTCAAATGGAACAATATCCAGGCATCGAACTATGTGCCGACTTGCGGGCTGAATTTCACCACCAATTCGGGCACCGCCACCAGCAAGGGCTTTGACCTGCAGGCACGGATCATGGTCGACAGCCACCTCAGCCTTGAGGCGAGCACCGGCTACACTTCGGCCAGATTCGATCGCGATGCCGCGGTGCCGGGCACAGGCTTCATCGTGGCCGCCAGGGGCGATGCCATCGATGTTGCGCCGTGGACCGCAACTTTTGCCGCGCAGTACGATTTCCGGATCGGCGACAGAAAAGGCTTTTTGCGCACCGACGGCCAATTCGCCTCGCACCGCACCCGGCCTTCGGTGGCAGAGGACCCGCTGACCGAATTCTATGACGCCGGCCTGTATCCCACTGCATCAACCTTTCAGGCCTCGGCGCGCGCCGGCATCACGGTGGGGCATCTGGATATCGCAATCTTTGCCAACAATCTGTTCAACGCGCACCCGCTGCTGTTCCGCAACCACCAGGATTCGCAAACCCCGCTCTACGAAGCAACGACATTCCGCCCGCGCACATTCGGCCTGAGCCTGAACTGGCAATACTGACGCCGGGGAGAGCACAGTCAGCCCTGTCGATCCTGCCCCCTGAAGCGGGCGAAGGGATGCGAACCCCACAGTGGAGCAGCTTGCTGCGCAGCGCTCAAAGGACTCGCAAGGGTTCCGGGGGGCCTGGTGCGGCATCAGCTATGCGCGCGCACGTATCGGCAACTGGAGCGGGCGAAGGGATTCGAACCCTCGACCCCAACCTTGGCAAGGTTGTGCTCTACCCCTGAGCTACGCCCGCTCGTGCGTTGCGCCGGCAGCAGCGTTTTTCGCAGGGAAAAGCGCCACCCGGCCGGGGTGAGGCGCGCAAATACCCAGCTTGGGGTGTGGGCGCAACCCCCCAAATGCACTTTCTTTGCCGGCCTGTGCGGGTGGCCTGTGCGGGGGGGGGGCCGGTGCGATCATTCCTGTGCGGCGATATGGGCAATGGCCCTTGCCGAACGGGCATGCGATACCACATGGTGCCCGACAGCACTTTTCCCGGCGGAGACAAAATCGCGTGGCAAGCCTTGGCCTCAATCTTGATGAACAAAAAGCGGTCGACCGGTTCCGCAAGGCAGTGGTCGAACCATCGATGACCAAGCTGGTCGTGCTCGATTTCTGGGCCGAATGGTGCGGGCCGTGCAAGGCGCTGACTCCGCTGCTGGAAAAGGTTACGGCCGAATATGCCGACAAGGGCGTGGTGCTGGCCAAGATCAATGTCGATGAAGACGCCTTTATCGCCGCGCAGTTCCAGGTGCGGTCGATTCCCACGGTCTATGCCATGTTTCGCGGCCAGCCGGTTGCCGATCTGACCAATGCGCGCAGCGAATCGCAGCTGAAGCAGGTGCTCGACCAGATTCTGGCGCAATTGCCGATAGAGGCGGGCGATGAACCTGCGCCCGATCTCGCCCCGTTACTGGCGATGGGCGAAGACGCGCTGGCCGGCGGCGATGGCGAACAGGCGGTGGCGATCTTTGCCCAGATCATCGAAGTGGCGCCCGGCAATGCGCCCGCGCATTCGGGCCTGATCCGCGCGCTGCTCGCCGCCGGAATGAAGGACGAAGCCGTGGCCGCGCTGGCCGGGCTTGATCCCGAACTGGCCGAAGATCCCGCGCTGGCGCAGGCGCGCGCCGCGCTTGCGCTGGCCGAAGACGCGCCCGAAGCCGGCGAGCTGGTGGCACTGCGCGCCGCGGCGCTGGCCGATCCCGAGGACATGGCCGCGCAACTGGCGCTGGCCAATGGAATCTATGCCAGCGGCGATCGCGATGCGGCGGCCGGGCTGTTGCTGGCGCTGGTGGCCAAGGACCGCACATGGAACGACGGCGCGGCCCGCGCGCGACTGCTGCAGATTTTCGAAGCGATCGGGCTGGAAGACCCTTGGGTTGCGGCAACGCGGCGCAAGCTGTCGGCCGTGCTGTTCGGGTAAGCGCGATGAGCACCGAACGGCTGTCGATCTTTCCCCTGCCCGGCGCCTTGCTGTTTCCCGGGCTGCAATTGCCGCTGCACATCTTTGAGCCACGATACCGCGCGATGGTGTCCGACGCGCTGGCGCGGGACCAGCGCATCGCGATGATCCAGCCCCAGGCCGCGGCCGAAGGCGCTCCGCTGTTCCGCATCGGCTGCGTGGGCAAGATCGTGGATGTGGAGGCCGGCGAAGACGGGCGCTACAATCTGGTGCTGCAGGGCATCGCCCGGTTCCGCGTGCTGCGCGAACTGGACGTGACCACCCCGTTCCGCCAGGTTGAGGCGGAGCTGATGCCCGAAGACGAAACCGCGGCATTGAGCGCGATCGAGCGCGCCGGGTTCGAACGCGAAGCGCGCACGTTTGCCACATCGCAGGGCTATGCCGTGGATTGGGAATCGGTGGGCAAGCTCGATGATGCCGCGCTGATCAACGGCGTGGCACAGATCGCACCGTTCGATATCGCCGCCAAGCAGGCGCTGCTGGAGGCAACGACGCTGGCCGCGCGGTGCGACCTGCTGGTGCAACTGATGCAGTTCTTTGGCCGGCGCGATCGCGATGACGGGCGGGTGACGCTGCAATAGGCGTGCTCCCCCATCAACGGGGCGGGGGCTTTGTCAGAACAGCTGGCCCTTGATGCCGTCGATCACGAACTGCGCGGCCAGCGCGGCGAGCAGCACGCCGAGCAGGCGGGTAACAACGGCCTCGATCTGCGCGCCGAGCAGCCGGATGATCGGGCGCGCGGCGATCATCGCCGCAAAGGCCAGGATCATCACCGTGGCCAGCGCCGCCAGGATCACCGCAATTTGCGTGGCGCCATGCGCGCGCGCCATCAGCAGCATGATCGATGCGATCGACCCCGGCCCGGCCAGGATCGGCATGGCCATCGGAAACACCGCCACATCCTTGATCACCGGGCGCGAGGCGCGGACTTGTTCGGCACGTTCGCTGCGCCGTTCGGTGTTGCGATCGAGCACCATGTCGAGCGCCAGCAGGAACAGCATGATCCCGCCGGCAATGCGAAAACTGTCGAGCTCGATATGCATCGCGGCCAGCAACCGGGCGCCAAACAAGGCAAAACCCACCAGAATGCCCGCCGCAATCAGGCTGGCGCGCAGCGCCATGGCCATGGCCTGGCGCTGCGTGGCATCGGCAATCAGCCCGGCATAGATCGGCGCGCAGCCGGGCGGATCGATCACCACGAACAGGGTGATGAACGCCGAAAGGAACAGTTGCACCAGCATCCGCGCGATCAGCCTGCCATCGCCGGGCCGGCGCGATCGAGCACGCCGTGCATCGCGCCATCCTGCCAGATCCACACTTGCAGCCGGTGCGCGCCGCCGGGCAGCACGGTGCCGCGCCAGACCAGCGAGCCATCATCCGATCGCCCGTCGCGGCTGTCCGCCCCGGCCGGCGCGTCACTTGGAGGCAGGGCACCGGGCAGCGGGCGCAGCGGCGTCGGCACGCCACGCCGATGATCGCCGGCATCCTCTTCGGCCGCGGGGCGTGGCGGGCAATCGGCCAGTTTGCCGGTGATCCAGTCGGGCGCGGGCGGGATCACTGCCAAAGGCCCGGCGTCGGCCAGCACCCAGCGAAAATCCAGCTTTTTCTGTCGCTTCCACACCGTGGCAAACCAGCCGCCGCGCCAGATTCCGGCACTGACCCCGGCGGTGCCATCGCAACTGGCCCAGGTTGTGGCGGTTTGGCGCGCATCGAACCAGGCCGAGGCGTCATGCGCTTTCAGCCAGGCGCGGGCCGGGGTGCGCGCAGGGGTCAACAGTTCGGCAGTATCATCGGCGGTGGCGGCGAGCGCGGCGCCGGCGCCCTTGTCGCGGGCCAGATGCGCCAGCGCGCTTTCCACCTCGACCAGGGCACTGGGGTTGCCCAGCGGGGTCAGCCCCTGGCGCGACGATTGCGCAAGCGCCGGCCCCGCAATCAATGCGGGAGCCAGCAGGCAGAAAACGCGGCGCGCAAAGCGAATCATGGCGCCGCCATACCCCGGATCGCGCGCGAACGGGCGATCAAATCGCGTCGTCGGCCAGCGCAATCCCGGAATTGCGAAACGCGGCAACCAGCGTGTTGCGCAACAGCACGGCAATCGTCATCGGCCCGACCCCGCCCGGCACCGGGGTGATCGCCCCGGCAACGCCAGCGGCGCCGGCATAATCAACATCGCCAACCAGCCGCGTCTTGCCGGGGTCGGCCGCGGCAACGCGGTTGATCCCCACATCGATCACGGTTGCGCCCGGCTTGATCCAGTCGGCTTTGACCATTTCGGGCCGGCCGACCGCGGCCACCACGATATCGGCGCGGCGCACCACATCGGGCAGGTTTTTCGTGCGGCTGTGCGCGATGGTCACCGTGCAGCTTTCGGCGAGCAGCAATTGCGCCATCGGCTTGCCCACGATGTTCGACCGCCCGATGACCACCGCATCCAGCCCCGAAAGGCTGCCCAGCCGGTCTTTCAGCAGCATCAGGCAGCCGAGCGGGGTGCAGGGCACAAAGCCCGGCTGCCCCACGGCAAGGCGGCCGGCGTTGGTCACATGAAAGCCGTCGACATCCTTGTCCGGGTTGATCGTGGCGATGACGGTCTGTTCGTCCAGATGCCCCGGCAGCGGCAATTGCACCAGAATGCCGTCCACGGCGGGATCGGCATTCAGCGCATTGACCAGCGCGATCAGATCGGCCTCTGCCGTATCGGCGGGCAGGCGGTGTTCAAAGCTGGCCATCCCCGCCTCAACGGTCGATTTGCCCTTTGACCGGACATAGACCTGGCTGGCGGGATCTTCGCCCACCAGCACCACCGCGAGCCCGGCCTTGCGCCCGGTCTGCGCGGTAAAATCCGCCGCGAGCGTGGCAATGCGCCCGCGCAAGGCCCCGGCAAAGGCCTTGCCGTCAATCACGTCTGCAGTCATGGTTTCAGTATCCAGCCATCGCCAGGCCGCGCAACAATTGCGACAGCAGTTGCAATCCGACAATCAGGATCAGCGCCGAAAAATCCACCGCGCCGGTGTTGGGCAGCGCGCGGCGGATCGGGCCGAGAATGGGTTCGAGCAAGGCATTGAGCGCGCGCCAGACCGCCACCACCGCATCATTGCGCGTGTTGATCACATTGAACGCGATCAGCAGCCCCATCACGAACTGGATGATCACGATCATGACGATCACGCTGATCAGGTAATCGACCATCTGCACTATGGTATAAAGCAACACGCCTGGGACCTTTCCCGCCGAACCGGATGTCGCTGTAGCCCAGCGGGCGGCAGGTCGGCAACCTGCGCTTTTTGCAGTTTTGGCATGGCACCGGCCCGCTCCCCCACCCGAGCGCCCACCTGCGGTACTCTGTGGGCGGTCGAGTGGCGGAGCGGGCCGGTGCCGTTCTCCCGCAAAGCCGGCAAAGCCGGAATTGCGGCAAAGACTCTTACACCCGGATCAGCGTTCCTGCGCCCCGGGCCGTAAACACTTCCAGCAGCATGGCGTGCGGCACGCGGCCATCGAGCACCACCGCCGCCTCGCACCCGGCCTCTACGGCCAGCACGCAGGTTTCCAGTTTGGGAATCATTCCGCCGCTGATCGTGCCGTCTTCGGCCAGCCGCGCGATGTCGGCCGGGGTCAGGTCGGTCAGCAGCGACTTGTTCTTGTCAAGCACGCCGGGCACGTCGGTCAGCAGGAACAGCCGCGCCGCGCCGAGCTTGGCCGCAATCGCGCCGGCCATCGTATCGGCGTTGATGTTGTATGTGCAGCCGTCTTCGCCCACGCCGATCGGCGCGATCACCGGGATCATCCCCGCGGCGCAGACGGTGTGGATGATTGTCAGGTCGATCGCCGACGGTTCGCCGACAAAGCCCAGATCGACCGACAGTTCATCGCCGCTGTCGGGATCGATGATCACCTTTTCGACTTTGGTTGCGGTAACCAGGCCGGCATCCTTGCCCGAAATGCCCAGCGCCTTGCCCCCGGCGGCGGCGATCCAGCTGACCAGTTCCTTGTTGATCCGGCCCGACAGCACCATTTCGGCAATTTCGGCCGTGATCGCATCGGTTACACGCAGGCCATCGACAAAGCGTGATTCGACGCCCAGCTTTTTCAGCATCGCGCCGATCTGCGGCCCGCCGCCGTGGACCACCACCGGGTTGATGCCGATCGCCTTCATCAGCACGACATCCTGCGCGAAATCCTGCTGCGCGGCGGGGTCTCCCATGGCGTGGCCGCCATATTTCACCACGAACGTCTTGCCCGCATAGCGCTGCAGATAAGGCAGCGCCTCGATCAGGGTTTCCGCCTTGTCGAGCATCGATTGGCGATAGGCGTCGTTGGTATCGAGATGGGTGGCCATGATGGCGCCGGGCTTTACGCCACTGGGGCTGAAATGGAAATGAATAGTGGGATGAGGGTGCGGGGGAGCGGGGAAGCGGGCCGGTGCCGACTGCAAAATTCGCTTACCGCGAATTTTGCATCACAACCCATCCAGCCAGCGCCCCAGCCGCACCGCCAGCCACACCAGCATCGGCACCATCACCGTTGACAGGGCCAGCTTGGCCACGATCTGGCTGCCCATCATCACCGCCAGCGGCAGCGGATGGCCATCGGCCCCGGCCACGCCCCAGAACGACAACGTGATGAAAATCACCGTATCGACCATCTGGCTGAGCAGGCTGGCCAGCCACGCGCGCACCACCAGCCGGCGGCCGATGCCGCTGCCGGCCAACCACGCGAATACCGTAACGTTGAGCGTTTGCGACAGGCCATAGGAGCACAGGCCGGCAAACTGCATGCGCGCGCCCTGCCCCAGGATCAGCGCAAACTGGCTCTGGTTCGCCCAGATTTGCGCCGGCGGCACGACATCGATCACCGTGCGGATCAGCACCATCGACACGATCAGCGGAATAAAGCCGAACCGCACCAGCCGCTGCGCCACCGCGGCGCCGTGCAATTCACTGACCGCGCTGGACATCACCACCAGCAACAAAAACGCGAAAATCCCGCTTTCCACGGTCATCCGCCCGATCAGCGGCCAGGTGCCGACATCGGCAAGCTTTGCGCCCAGCACCCCCGCCAGCACGACCATGCCGCCATAAAGCAGCGCATAGAGGAACAGCGAAGGCGGAACGGCGTGTGCCGCAGGCGCGGATGACGGAGTGGTTTTCATCAAATGCCGATACCGCATTTTGACCGCGCGCCAAATTGCCTTTACCCCGTGGCGCAATCCTTTCCCGGACGAGGCCGCAACCCGCACCATGCATATCCTGTCCAGCCTTGCCGGAATGGCGTTGATCCTGATTATCGCCGTTGCGCTGTCGCATGATCGCCGGGCGATATCGTTGCGTATCGTGGTGCCGGCGTTTGCGCTGCAGGCCGGGTTTGCCGCGCTGGTGCTGCGGTTTCCCCCGGGCAAATATGCGCTGGAGGGCGCGGCGCACGGGGTGGAAAGCCTGCTGGGCTATGCCCGGGCCGGGGTTACGTTCCTGTTCGGGCCGCTCGCCGCGCCGGAAATCGGCGGGCACAGCTTTGTCATTTCGGCACTGCCGACAATCGTGTTTTTCGCGGCGCTGATTTCGATCCTCTATTACCTGGGGGTGATGCAGCAGGTGATCCGCTGGATCGGCGGCGCGCTGGAAGCGATAACCGGGATCAGCCGGGTGGAGGCGCTGTGCGCGGCGTCCAATATCTTTGTGGGGCAAAGCGAATCGCCCCTGGTGATCCGGCCCTATCTGGCGGCCCTGGCCCCGGCGCAGATGTTTACGGTGATGACAGTGGGCATGGCCGGCGTCGCAGGCACGATTCTGGCCGCCTATGCCGCCATGGGCATCCGCATCGATTACCTGGTGGCCGCGGCGTTCATGTCGGCGCCGGGCGGCGTGCTGATGGCCAAGCTGATCTATCCCGACGAACCGCCCGCCCCGCCCGAACTGGCCGACAATGCCCCGCTGCCCGATCCGCATGAGCCGATCGTTGCCGGGCCGATCGCTGCTGGGCCGATCGCTGCTGGGCCGACCGCTGCTGGGCCGACCGCTTCCGGGCACGACGAAGAACGCCCCGCCAACCTGATCATGGCCGCGGCGCAAGGCGCACAGACCGGGGTGCGGCTGGCCGTGGCGGTGGGCGCAATGGTGCTGGCGTTTGTGGCGCTGGTGGCGCTGGCCAACGGATTGCTGGGCTGGTTTGGCGGATTGTTCGGCCATCCCGACCTTGCCTTTCAGCAGATGATCGGTGCGGTGTTTGCACCGGTGTTCCGCCTGCTCGGCGCGCCCGACTGGCGCGAGGCAGAAATTGCCGGCGGCCTGTTCGGCACCAAGATCGTGCTCAACGAATTTGTCGCGTTCATCGATCTGGGCACGGCCAGAACGCTGAGCGCGCAGACCGTGGCGATCGTGACCTTTGCTTTGTGCGGCTTTGCCAATTTCAGCTCGATCGCGATCCAGATGGCGGTTGCCGGGGGCCTCGCGCCCAACCAGCGCCCGGTGATCGCGCGGCTGGGCCTGCGCGCGCTGGTGGCCGGCGCGCTGAGCAACCTGATGAGCGCGGCATTGGCGGGGCTGTTGCTGGGGGGGTAGGCGCGAAACGGAGGCAAGGCATCGGGATGGCCGTGGCGGGCGCGGTTCGACAGGCGCACCCCGAACGAATCAAGAGGCATTCATCCGGCAAGCCTGCCCAGCGCATCGGGCAGCAAATCCACCGCCCGGGCCAGTTCTTCGTCCAGGTGGCCCAGCAGGTTGGTCCAGGTGTGCAGGCCCGTGGGCGGCTCTGGCCCGTCGGAAATGCCGCGCAGGCCGATCAGCGGCACGTCGAACCGGGCGCAGACGCGCGCCAGGGCAAAAGTTTCCATATCGACCATGTCGGCATCGATGGCATCATAACCATCGCCCGATACGACCGCACCGCCGGTGGACAGCCGCGCCGATGCAATCGGCAGCGGGGTGTGCAACGGCACATCGACCGGGTGATCGACCAGCGGGGTAACCCCTTTGGCAAAGCCGAAGGGAGAGGCATCGATATCGCGCCACGACACGCTTTTGACCTGAAACACCGCGCCCAGCGGGCAAGTGCGCGATCCGGCCGAGCCCAGGCACACCACCCAATCCGCCCGGCGGCCGGCATGAGCCAGCGCGGCCAGCGCCAGCGCGCCCTGCATCGCCGCCTCGATCGGGCCGATGCCGGTAAACAGCGGGGCAAACCGCGCGCGCAGATGCGGGCCATATTCAGGCAGCGCGGCCATCACGAACAGGACGTTCCTGCCCGCAATGGGCACCAGATCGGGCAATGGGGTATGTGCCATGTGGCCGCTTATTCCGATTTCGTTTCCGAAACAAACGGACAAAGCGCCAGATCGGCCGCCGGCGCGACGCGCACGCGCGCGCCGAAATGCATCATCGGCGCCGCCGTGCCATCCGCCGCATTGCCCCAGCCCGGCCACAACGGCACGCCCGGCCCGTTGGGATCGCCCTTGCGCGCGAAATTCACCCAATAGCGCATGATCATGTCCGACAGCGTGCGGTCGATCGGCCCGGCCGGCAGCCAGCTTGCGCCCGTGCCAAACACATAGGGGATTTCTGCGCCGTGATAGGCGCCAAACCCGTGGTGCCCGGGCCGCACACGGTCAAACCGATAGACCCAGGCGCCCAGCCCCGCGGCAGCATTGGCCCCGGCCATCGCCACCGCCGGGCAATGGAATTCGGGCGCGCTGGCCAGCAGATCGGCGCGGGTGGCAGGATCGTCCGTCAGGCGTTGCAACAAATGCGCGGCATCGCCGGCATGGGGCAGCCGCGCCAGCGTTTCGGCCTCGTTGGCGCCGCGCGTGGCCGGGTCGGCGGGCAAATAAAGCCGGTATTCATCGGCATTGCTGCCGATCAGCAGCGGCACGCGAAACGCAGGCTTTGGCGAAACCAGCGGCGACAGGAACGCGCCCTTGCGCCGTTCGGCCTGCAGGCGCACCAGATCGGCCGCGCTGTGCTGCGCCAGCGTTGTGGCGGTTTCATCACGAGCGACCACGGCCGTCGTTGCCTTTTCGGCAGCGGCGGGCGTGACAAAGGCGCCTGCGCCCAGATAGCCGCTTTCGATGATCGCGCGGGCAAACAGCCCCTTTGCCACCGGCATGTGCATCAACGCGGCAATATCGGTGCCCCCGGCGGATTCGCCAAACAGCGTAACCCGCGCCGGATCGCCGCCAAACGCGGCAATGCTGTCGCGCACCCAGCGCAGTGCGGTGATCTGGTCCGACAGGCCCTGCCGCCCGGCGCTGACATCGGGCAGCGCGGGATGGGCAAAAAAGCCCAGCGCGCCCAGCCGGTAATTGAGCGAAACCACCACTACCCCGCGCGCCGCCAGCCGCGCGCCGCGATAATCCGCCTCCTGGCTGTAACCGCTGGTGTTCGATCCGCCGTGAATCCACACCATCACCGGCAGGCGGTGGCCGCGGGCCCGGCCCGCAGGGGTCCAGACATTGAGAAACAGGCAGTTTTCGGACGTGGCCGGGCCCGGCGGCACGACATCGCCATCGCTGCCCATCGCCACGGCCAGCCGGCGATACCACGCCGCGGTGGCGTCGGTTTGCGGGCAGGCCGCGCCGTAATGCGTGGCATCGATCACGCCCACCAGATGCGCCTGGGTCGAAACATGCCAGCGCCGCGCGCCGGTGGGCGGATCGGCATAGGGAATGCCGAGATAGGCCGAAATCCCGCCGGCCAGCGCCAGCCCCTTCACTTGCGCCTTGCCCACGGCAACCTGTGGCGCCGCCTCTGCGCCAGCCGCAACGGGCGCGGAAGAAGGCGCCGGGGACGGGGCCCCTTGGGCGACCCCCGCCAGCAGACCCTGCAACAGCACAGCGCCCCATAGAGCGTGTCGGTTTCGCGCGTTCATGCCGGTAATGCCCCAAATGCCCGGCACGGCAATGCCTGAAATCGTGCCGTTTGGCCAGCGCCTTGGCCGATTGCCTAGCTATTTGCCTCACGCTTCAGGTCATACAGCAGGTCCAGCGCGGCGCGCGGGGTCAGCGCATCGATATCAAGGCTGTTGAGCCGTGCGCGCAGGGCATCGACTTTATCCTCTGCGGCCTCGATCGCTGCGGCAAACAGCGGCAGGTCGTCCAGCCCGGCGGCAAGGCCACCCGTGGCCGCGCGCCCCTTTTCCAGCCGGTCGAGCACCGATTTGGCGCGGCGCAACACCCCCGGAGACACGCCCGCCAGCCGCGCCACCGCCAGGCCATAGCTTTTGTCCGCAGGCCCCGGCGCCAGTTCGTGCAGCAGCACCAGATCGCCCTTCCATTCGCGCGCCCGCACATGGTGCAGCGACAGCGCGGTGCAGGTTTCGGCCAGCCGCGTCAGTTCGTGGTAATGCGTGGCGAACAGGCAGCGGCAGCGGTTCACTTCGTGCACCGCCTCCACCACCGCCCACGCCAGCGCCAGCCCGTCATAAGTCGATGTGCCGCGCCCGACTTCATCGAGGATGACAAAGCTGCGATCGCTCGCCTGCGCCAGGATCGCGGCGGTTTCGACCATTTCCACCATGAACGTCGATCGGCCGCGGGCCAGATTGTCGCTGGCGCCCACCCGGCTGAACAGCCGGTCGACCACGCCCACCGTGGCCGCCTCGGCCGGCACGAAACTGCCCGCCTGCGCCAGCAGCACGATCAGCGCATTCTGCCGCAGAAAGGTCGATTTGCCGCCCATGTTGGGCCCGCCGACCAGCCACAGCCGGTCATCCGTGCTCAGCGCACAGTCGTTGGCAACAAAGCGTTCGCCCCGGCCGCCCAGCGCCGCCTCGACCACCGGATGGCGCCCGCCGGCAATCTGCAGCACCGGATCGGGCACGATCTGCGGCAGCGCCCAGCCGCCCTCTGCCGCGCGTTCGGCCAGGCCGGCGGCGACATCGAACCGGGCGAGCGCGGCGGCGGTGCGCGCGATGGATTCGCGCAGAGCCACCGCGCGTGACGACAAATCCTCGAAATGCGCGTCTTCGGCGGCGAGCGCGTGGCCGCCGGCTTCGGCAATGCGGCTGGCTTCTTCATGCAGCGCCAACGCGTTGAAGCGCACCGCACCGGCCATTGTCTGGCGATGGGTAAAGCCCGAATCCGGCGCCATCATCCGGTCGGCATGGCGCGCGGGCACTTCGATGAAATAGCCGAGCACGCCGTTGTGGCGGATTTTCAGCGCCGCCACCCCGGTTTCATCGCGATATTTCGCCTCCAGCGCGGCAATCGCGCGGCGCGAATGGCTGGCCATGCCGCGCAATTCATCGAGCGCCGCGTCATAGCCTTCGGCAATGAACCCGCCGCCGCTGCGTTCGGTGGGCGGCGCCGGAACCAGCGCGCGCGCCAGCAGATCGACCAGCGCGGCATGCCCGCGCAAATCGGGCAGCAGCGACCCGGCCAATGCGGGCAGATCCCGCCGCAGGCCGATCAGATCGGCCAGCCGCGCGGCCTCGCCCAGGCCATCGCGCAACTGGCCCAGATCGCGCGGGGAACCCCGCCCGGCAACCAGCCGCCCGATCGCGCGCCCGATATCGGGCGCCGCGCGCAGCACGCCGCGCAAATCGCCGCGCAGCAGCGGATCATCGTGCAGCCAGCTGACCAGTTCCAGCCGCTGGCGGATCGCGGCAATGTCGGTCAGCGGCGCCGACAAGTCATCGGCGAGCAGGCGCGCGCCCGCGCCGGTAACGCAGCGATCCACCGCATCGATCAGGCTGCCGCGCCGTCCCCCGCCAGAGGCCTGCGTGACCTCAAGACTGGCGCGCGTGGCTTCATCCATCGCCATGGTCTGGTCGGCGCCGCGCGCCTGCGGCGGCAACAGGAATGGCAGCCGCCCGCGCCCGACATGATCGAGATAATCGATCAACCCCGCCGCCGCCGCCAGCATCGGGCGGGAAAAGGCGCCAAACCCGTCCAGCGTGGCCACCCCGTGCAGATCGCGCAGCAGCGTTTCGCCGCGCGCCGAATCAAACCCGCGCGCCGGGCGTTCGATCGCATCGGGCGGGGCAAAGTCGGCGGCGGTTTCGGCGACGATCGTCTCGCTCGCGCCGATCCGCGCCAGCACGGCGGGCACGCCATCGGGCGCGCAGTCTTCCAGTTCGACCCGGCCGGTGGAAATGTCGCACGACGCAATGCCGACCCGCCCCGCAACCATGCCGATCGCGGCCAGCAGATTGGCGCGGCGCGGTTCCAGCAGCGCCTCTTCGGTCAGGGTGCCGGCCGTGACAAAGCGCACGATATCGCGCGCCACCAGCGCCTTTGACCCGCCGCGCCGTTTTGCCTGTTCGGGGGTTTCAACTTGTTCGGCAATCGCCACGCGGCACCCGGCGCGGATCAACCGGGCCAGATAGCCCTCGGCAGCGTGGACCGGCACCCCGCACATCGGGATCGCCTGCCCGCCATGTTCACCCCGGCTGGTCAGCGCGATATCGAGGATCTGGCTGGCGCGCCGGGCATCGTCAAAGAACAGTTCGAAGAAATCGCCCATGCGATAAAACAGCAGGCAGCCATCGGCCTGTGCCTTCAGCGCCAGATATTGCGCCATCATCGGAGTTGGGGCATGAGGTGTCACGGTGTCGGGGCTAGCCCAGAACCCGGCGCAGCTCAAACCACAGCCCTTGAGGATATCAACAATTCCGCACCCAGGCTTGGAAACGGCGGGGCACGACGGCCGGCACGCGCGCGCATCGGGCGGTTCGGCGGCCGGCAGGCGCGCACAATGATCCCGTTGCCTGTAAAGGACCGCGTCGGCTTGCGCCAGCCGGGCCGGTTCTGGCCATTCGGCACCGGGCGCGCGATGCTGCCCTGGCTGACCACGCCGGGCATCATGCTGATCGTGCTGTTGATGATCCTGCCCTTCGCGCTGGTCAAAGTGCCGCCGCTGATCGACATTCCCGGCCACATGGGCGCCGCCGCGATCGAGGCGGCCGGCCCCAACAGCCCGCTGGAAAAGTATTTTTCGTGGAAATGGGTGTTTACGCTCAACATCGGCGACGGCGTGCTAATGAAGCTGATCGGCGAACCGTTCGGCGTGCTGGCGGCGGGCTGGTGGTCCACGGTGCTGGCCACCGCGATGTATGCAGGAGGCGGGCTCGCCACGATCCGCGCGCTCAACGCGCGCGGCGGGCATGGCGCGGGCTGGGCGCTGATTTATGTGTTCAGCTTTCCGCTGCTGACCGGATTTCTGAATTTCATCCTGGCCACGGGGATTTCGCTGCTGGGCTTTGCCCTGGCGGTGCGACTGGAAAACCACCCGAACCGCCGCGCCGCGCTGCTGATCGTGCTGCAGCCGGTGGCGCTGTTGTGCCATGCCATTGGCGGGCTGCTGCTGGGCCTGCTGGTTGCGGCCAATGCGGTGGGGCGCGAAATGGACGCCCTGCCCCCCGGCTGGTGGCGCCCTTCGCAGTTTCGCGGCGTGATCGCGACGCACGAATGGCGCGCGGCGATGCGCCGTCTGGCTGTGCTGTTGTGGCCCCTGCTGGCCGCGGTGATCACCATCCTTCTGTGGAAAGTCCTGTCGCCCCCGCCCTTGCGCACGTTCAACCGCTGGCGCTGGGATGAAAAGGAATGGTACCTGATCCTGACGCTGCGCGATCAGTCGATGATCCTGGACGCGGCCACCACCATCGCCTGCTATTGCCTGATCGCGTTTGGCTGGCTGATCGGCGGGCGCTGGAAATGGGCGCAGTTCCTGCCCGGATTTCTGGTGCTGGCCGAATTCGTGGCGATTCCCAGCGATATCAACGGCAGCAATTTCGTCGATGTGCGGCTGTTGCCGGTGGCCTGCATGCTGTTGCTGGGGCTGATGGACTGGAGCCGGGCGCGCGCGCAGATCGCCGCGATTGTCGCCTATACCGGGATGGTGCTGCTGGCGCTGCGACTGGTGGTGACAGCCGCAAGTTTTGCCGATTATGCCGAGGATTTCCGCCGCCAGCTGGTCGCTTTGCAGCATATCGAGGACGGCAGCCGGGTGCTGGCGTTTGTCGAACATTCCTGCCTGCAGGAATCATGGCGCAACACCCGGCGCGACCATCTGGCGAGCCTCGCCAGCATCTATCGCCAGGCCTGGGTGAATGACAACTGGGCGGTGCCCGGGCTGCATATGGTGGTGCCGCGGTTCCGCCCGGGGCGCAATTTCACGGCCGATCCGTCCGAATTCGTCTGGTCCGAACGCTGCGCCGGCGGGGGCCGGTTGCGCGGGGTCGATTCGGCCCTGCGCTTTGCACCGATCGAGCGGGTCGATTATGTCTGGCTGATCGATACCGGCATGCCAAAGCGCCCCGATCCGCGGCTGCGGCTGGTGTGGCAGGACGGGCGCAGCCTGCTGTTTGCGGTGCGGCCGCTGGCCATCCCCAACTGGCAGCCGCGCGGACTGTAACGGATCAGGCGGCGCTGCGGCTTGACGCCAGAGCCAAGAGCGGACAGGGCCTTCAGCGAGGCCGCAGCCAAGATCTCCTGAGGAAAAGCGATGTCCGACGAAAGCAACGTCCGTTTTACCGAACGCGAAGCGCTGTTCTATCACAAGACGATCCGCCCCGGCAAAATCGAGATCATCGCGTCAAAGCCGGTCGCCACGCAGCGCGACCTCAGCCTGGCCTATTCCCCGGGCGTGGCCGTGCCGGTGCAGGCCATCGCCGATGATCCGGCCTGCGCCTATGAATATACCGCCAAGGGCAATCTGGTGGCGGTGATTTCCAATGGCACCGCGATCCTGGGCATGGGCAATCTGGGCGCGCTCGCGGCCAAGCCGGTGATGGAGGGCAAGGCCGTGCTGTTCAAGCGCTTTGCCGATGTCGATTCGATCGATATCGAAGTCGATACCGAAGATGCGGACAAATTCATCGAGGCGGTCGCGCTGCTGGAGCCCAGCTTTGGCGGGATCAACCTCGAAGACATCAAGGCGCCCGAATGCTTCATCATCGAACAGGCGCTGCGCGACCGGATGAAAATTCCGGTGATGCACGATGATCAGCACGGCACCGCCATCATTTCCGCCGCCGGGCTGCTGAACGCCTGTTTCCTGACCGGGCGCAAGCTGGAAGACGTGAAAGTGGTCGTCAACGGCGCGGGCGCAGCGGCGATTGCCTGCACCGCGCTGATCAAGGCGATGGGCGTGCGGCACGACAACGTGATCATGTGCGACCGGTCGGGCGTGATCTATCAGGGCCGCGAAACCGGCATGGACCAGTGGAAATCGGCGCATGCGGTCAATACCCCTGCGCGCACCCTGGAAGAAGCGCTGAAAGGCGCCGACATTTTCCTTGGCCTGTCGGCGGCCAAGGCGCTGAAACCCGAATGGGTGATGGACATGGCGCCGCAGCCGATCATCTTTGCGATGGCCAACCCCGATCCCGAAATCACCCCGCCCGAAGCCAAGGCGGCGCGGCCCGATTGCATCATCGCCACCGGCCGGTCGGATTATCCCAACCAGGTCAACAATGTGCTGGGTTTCCCGTTCATCTTTCGCGGCGCGCTCGATGTGCGGGCAACCACGATCAACGAAGAAATGAAGATTGCCGCGGCCGAGGCGATTGCCCGGCTGGCGCGCGAAACCGTGCCCGAAGAAGTCGCCGCGGCCTATGGCAAGGCGCACCAGTTCGGGCTGGATTACATCATTCCCGCCCCGTTCGATCCGCGCCTGATGGAAGTCGTTTCGTCGGCCGTGGCCAAGGCGGCGATGGATTCGGGCGTGGCGCGCCTGCCGATCACCGATTTCGACGCCTATCGCACCAGCCTGAAGGCGCGGCTGAACCCGACGACTGCGGTGCTGACGAATGTCTATGCCCAGGTGAAGCAGAACCCGAAACGGGTGGTCTTTGCCGAAGCGGAAAACGAAGTCGTGCTGCGCGCGGCAATCCAGTACCGCGATTTCGGCTATGGCGATCCGGTGCTGGTCGGCCGCACCCAGGCGGTGCTCGACAAGATGGCCGAACTGGGCGTGTCGAACCCCGAAAGCTATGAAATCCACAATGCAGCCAATTCGCCGCTGGTGCCCGAAATGGTCGCCTATCTCTATCCGCGGCTGCAACGTCGCGGGTTTCTGGAACGCGATATCAAGCGCATGGTCAATCAGGACCGCAATGTCTTTGCCTCGCTGCTGATCGCGCTGGGCCATGGCGAAGCGCTGATTTCGGGGATGACGCGCACGTTTGCCCAGACCCTGACCGAAGTGCGCCGCGTGCTCGATCCCAAACCCGGCGCGCTGCCGTTCGGCATCCACCTGATGGTGGGCAAGAACGACACCGTGTTCATGGCCGACACCACGGTCAACGAACGGCCATCTGCCGAAGACCTGGCGCAGATCGCGATCGAAACCGCAGCCGTCGCCCGCCGCATGGGGCACCATCCGCGTGTCGCGTTCATGTCGTTTTCCACGTTTGGCAACCCCTATGGCAAATGGATCGACAATATCCGCGAGGCCGTGGCGATCCTCGACGAGCGCAACCCCGGTTTCGAATACGAAGGCGAAATGTCGCCCGATGCCGCGCTCAATCCCAAGGTCATGGCCAATTATCCGTTCAGCCGGCTTTCGGGCCGCGCCAACGTGCTGATCATGCCCGGGCTGCAATCGGCCAATATCTCGGCCAAACTGCTGCGCGAACTCGGCGGCAATGCGGTAATCGGCCCGATGCTGATCGGCATGGAAAAGCCGGTGCAGATCGCCCCGATGACCGCGCTTGCGCCCGATCTGCTGACACTGGCAGTGCTGGCAGCGGCCGGCATCGCGGGGTAAAAATCCGCCCCGGCACGGGGAGGATTTGCGATGCCCGCATGACGGGACGGCGGATCAGGTTCGCGCGGTCAGACCTTCGACCAGGCGGACCAGGCCCTGGTCGTAGGCGGCGTCGAGGTCGAACATCGATGACAGGTATTCGGCCATCGGCGCATTGCCGCGATAGACCGCCCAGCCGAGCGTGAGCGAAATCACCGCCGCCTGCGCCGCCAGCGCCTGTTCGACCGAATAGCCCCAGTCGGTCAGCGGTTGCGCCATCGCCTGTGCCTCATCGGCGGTGGGCGGGCGATTGGGTGAGGCGCTGGCGAGCAGGCGCGCGGCATCGCGATGGCGGCGCAGCGCCGTGGCCAGCCCGCGCCCCAGCGCCAGCAGCCAGCGTTCCGGCGTGCCCGCCTCTGCCGTGGGGCGCGCGCCGGCATAAATGTCGCGCGCCAGCAGCGCCATCAGGTCCGCCTTGTCATGGATATGCCAATAAAGCGCCGGCGCCTGCACGCCCAGCCGCGCCGCCAGCGCGCGCATGGTGATCGCATCGAGCCCGGCTTCGTCCAGCAGGGCATAGGCCGCATCGAGAATGCGGGCGCGATCGAGCGTGCTGTCGGATTTGCGGGCCATCGCGGATCGTTTGACAATTTAACAACGTTAAGTAAAGTCTCCTCACCACGAAAGGAGCCCGCAATGACCAGCCGCCCAATCCACGTCCGCAACGCCTGGCACGTGGCCGGATGGGCGATGGACCTTGCCCCCGAAACCCCTTTTGCGATCACCATTGCCGGCACGCCCGTGGTGGTGTGGCGCAGCGCCGGCGGCGGGGTCCGCGCACTGGAAGACCGCTGCGTGCACCGCCTGGCGCCTTTGTCGCGCGGCCGCTGCGAGGGTGAGGCGCTGCGTTGCATGTACCACGGCTTTGTCTTTGGCGGGGATGGCGTGGTCACCGAAATTCCCGGCCAGACGCGGATTCCGGTGCAGGCCAGGGTGCGCGCCTTTCCCGTGGTGGAACGGCACAGCTGGCTGTGGATCTGGCCCGGCGATCCGGCGCTGGCCGATCCCGCGCTGATTCCGCCGGCGGTGGGGTTTGACCACCCCGACTATATCCTGGGCCGCGGCCAGCTTGATTACGCGGCCAGTGCAGGGCTGATCCACGACAACTTGTGCGATTTCACGCATCTGTCGTTTGTCCATTCGGCCAGTTTCGGCGCCAATGAAGAATGGGCACGAACCCGGCCCAAAGTGACCATGCTGCCGCGCGGCATCCGTTTTGAACGCTGGGTGCGCGCGCAATCGGGCATGCGATCGCGCCAGGAACCGGTCGATGTGTGGTCCAGTTATGACTATCATGTGCCGGGCGTGCTGCTGATGCCCAGCGCATCCTATCCGGTGGGTACGGCCGACCGCCTGGGCGATGCACCGCCCCCGCCCGATCTGCCGGCAACCGGGGTGACCTTTACCAGCCAGGCGGTCACCGCGCTGACCGATCACACCAGCCGCTATTTCTTCAGCTGGGGCCCGCATCGCGACCATGGCGACGAAGCCTTGCGCGACATGCTGATGGGCATCGCCGCACAGGCCTTTGCCGAAGACAAGGCGATGATCGAAGCGCAGCAGGCCGTGATCGACCGCGACCCGGCCTGCCAGCCCATGCCCGCCGATTTTGACAAGGGCGTGGTGCTGTACAACCGCCTTGTCGCCCGGCTGGCGCGCGAAGAAGGGCAAGGGGCCTGAAAGCAAAGCGGGCCGTTTCCTCCCCGAAACGGGGAGGTTTCAGATCAAGTCGGCCCTTCAGATCAATCCGGCCAGCGGGCTGGACGGATCGGCATATTTGCGCGTGGCCATGCGCCCGGCGAGATAGGCATGGCGCCCTGCCTCCACCGCCAGGCGCATCGCGCGCGCCATGCGGATCGGGTCTTTCGCTTCGGCAATTGCGGTGTTCATCAGCACCCCGTCGCAGCCCAGTTCCATCGCCACGGCGGCATCGCTTGCCGTGCCGACCCCGGCATCGACCAGCACCGGCACTTTGGCGCCTTCGACAATCAGGCGGATGGTCACGCGGTTCTGGATGCCCAGCCCCGATCCGATCGGCGCGCCCAGCGGCATGATCGCCACCGCGCCGGCATCTTCCAGCTGCTTCGCGGCAATCGGATCGTCGGTGCAATAGACCATCGGCAGAAAACCTTCGCGGGCCAGCACTTCGGTCGCGCGCAGCGTTTCGACCATGTTGGGGTACAGCGTGCGTGCCTCACCCAGCACTTCCAGCTTGACCAGATCCCAGCCGCCCGCCTCACGCGCCAGGCGCAGCGTGCGGATTGCATCTTCGGCGGTAAAGCAGCCCGCGGTGTTGGGCAGATACGTCACCAGCTTCGGATCGATGAAATCGGTCAGCATCGGCGCCTTGGGGTCCGACACATTGACCCGGCGCACTGCCACCGTCACGATTTCGGCGCCGGCCGCAGCCACCGCAGCGGCATTTTGCGCATAATCCCGGTATTTGCCGGTGCCCACGATCAGGCGCGACGTGAACGTGCGGCCGGCCACGGTCCAGGTATCTTGCGCGGCTGCGCCATGATCACCGCCCCCGACGAAATGCACGATTTCCAGCACGTCACCTTCGCCCAGCGGCTCATGCGCCAGCGTGGAGCGCGGCACGATCTCCGCATTGCGCTCCACCGCGACTTTGGCCGGATCAAGCTCCAGCAGGCGGACCAGATCGGCGATCGAACCGGGGGCAGCGCGGCGCGGTTCGCCATTGACGATGATATTCAGCGTTTGGGACATGGATTTCGCCTTAACGCCCTGCGCGCCACGATCAAGCGGCGCGAAGGGGCCGGTCTGGTTCATCGGCCGGGGTTGCCTGTTGGGGTTGTTTGTGGGGGTTGCCTGGGGGGGGTGCACGGGGATCAGGGGCTGTGCCCGGCACCCCGTGGCCGCACGGCAGCGGGGCATACCCCGTGCCGATCACGCCACGGTCCTGACCCGCGCAACCAGCGCCGCCGCGAGCATGCAGCACGCCGCCGCCGCGGCAAAGCCCGGCGCCCACAGCCCGATGTGCAAAGTCGCATGAAGCGCAGCCCCGGCGCCGCCCGGTTCGGCGCCGGCACCCGATGCCGCCAGCACGATCAGCGGCACACAGACCGAAGGCAGCGTGTTGGCCAGGTTCATATAGCCCAGCATTTCGCCCGGCCGCGGATGATCGCGCAGGATTTGCGCAACCGTGGCCGCATCGAGCGACAGATAGGCAATCAGCCCGGCCTGAAACAGCGCATAGCCCGCCAGCAGCAGCCAGCCGCTGCCCGCCTGCACCGCACAAAGCGCCAGCCCCGCAACCAGCGCGCAGGTGACCATTGGCGCACGACGCCGGCGGTGCCTGTCTGACCATTGCCCCACCGGCACGATAACCAGCAGCACCAGCAGCGTGGAGACCATGACCAGCCGGCCATAGAGCACATCCACCGAATGCCCCGGCAGCACCCCGGCGCGCAACGGATCGCGCACCAGAAACAGATAGAAATAGCTCATCGTGAACACCGCGCCGCATTGCACCAGCAGGCGCGCAACGCCAATCTGCGCCAGATCGATCCCCCGTTTGCCGCCCGCCGCGTTCCCCGTGGCCGCGGCAGCGCCCGGCACCGCACTAGCCGGCACCGCCCGACCCTGCACCGCGGCGCCCTGCACCGCAGCGCCCTGCACCGCAGCGCCCGGCACCGCAGCGCCCGGCACCACCGCCGGCGCAAAGGGCCAGATCACCAGCAGCGGCGCCACGCTCAGCCCGACCAGCGCGGCAATCGCCAGAAACGGCGCGGGGCCATCGTGGGGAAGGATCAGCGCCGCCGCCCCGGTGCCCAGCCCGGCCATCGGCATGGCCAGATTGACCAGCGCCGCCACCCGCGCCTTTGCCCCGTCAGCGAAATGATCGACCAGCAACGCGCCCAGCGGCGCAAACATCAGATTGAGCGCAGCCTGAAACGCCACCAGCCCGAGCGCGAGCCCGGCCACCTGCCGCGTCAGCCCCAGCCAGCCCAGCGCCAGCATCGTCAGCACCAGGCCGATCGCGATCGGTGCGCGCCGGTTGCCGTGGCGCCGGCGCCAGCCATCGCTGATCCGCCCGGCCAGGATATGCCCCAGGCTGGCGGTGATCGCGCCGGCCAGCACCACCAGCGATGTTACCGCCGCGGCCTGATCGGGCGCCACTGCCACGATCCGGCGCGGCAGCAGCAGCGTCAACAACGGCGCATAGGACAAATGCGCCCCGAACATCGCCATACCATAAAGCGCAACGCCGCGCCCCGGCCCCTGCCAGCCGGATGCCCCGCCTAATGCCGACGCCGATGCCCCGCCCGATCGCGAAATGCCCACGGGGGCCCGACCCCGATCCGGGTTCACACGTTTGCCGATCGGGTGCGCCGGGTCATGGGGGTGATGCATAGCCAGTGCCTGCCCGGTTGACGAGGCCCCAACCGGGCACGGGCGCGCAATCGTGTCGTGTCTGTTACAATTTTTCGCACGCTTTACCCTTAGTGCCTATTGGGAACGTTCACACATCGCGCTATGTCATCGGTTGGCACGAGCCGAATCGTGGTCGCCCGGGGGGAGCGATGAAACAGAGGGAAGGTTTCTTCCGGCGAGTGGCCGGGCCCGCGCTTTTTGCGCTCGCCTTGGCTATGTCGCCAAAGGCCGTGCTGGCCGCCTCTGCCGAAGCATCAGCCACACCATCTGTCACCACACCATCTGGCACCACACCATCTGCAGATGCCGCGATCGAGGTGCGGATCGACGCGCTGCTGGCGCACATGACGCTGGCGCACAAAGTGGCGCAACTGATCCAGCCCGATATTTCCACGATCACCCCCGACGATGTGCGGCGCTATCGCTTTGGCTCGATCCTCAATGGCGGCAACAGCGGCCCCGGCGGCAATGACAAGGCCCCCGCGCGCGACTGGCTGGCGCTGGCCGATGCGATGTGGGCAGCCAGCACTGCGCCGCTTCCCGATGGCGAACCCGCGGTTCCGCTGATCTGGGGCACCGATGCCGTCCACGGGCACAACAACATCATCGGCGCGACGCTGTTTCCGCACAATGTCGCGCTGGGCGCGGCCAATGATCCCGATCTGATGCGCCGGATCGGCAGCGCGACCGCCGCCGAGATCGCCGCAACCGGGATCGACTGGGCCTTTGCCCCCACGCTGGCCGTGGCGACCGACGTGCGCTGGGGCCGCGCCTATGAAAGCTATTCCGAAGATCCCGCGCGCGTTGCGCGGCTGGGCGCGCCGATGGTCGAAGGGCTGCAGGGCGTGCCCGGCACCCCCGGTTTCCTCGATCAGCGCCACGTCATTGCCACGATCAAGCATTTCTTTGGCGATGGCGGCACCGGCGGGATCGATCGCGGCGATACCACCGGCCCGCTGGCCGATCTGACGCGCATCCATGCCGCGCCCTATCCCCCCGCGATTGCTGCCGGGGCGCAGACCGTGATGGCCTCGTTTTCCAGCATCAACGGCGCCAAGATGCATGGCAACCACGATCTGCTGACCGGCCTGTTGCGCGACCGGTTCCATTTCGACGGGCTGGTGGTGGGCGATTGGAACGGGCACGGGCTGGTTCCGGGTTGCACCAACACCGATTGCGCGCGCGCGCTGATGGCCGGGCTCGATATCTTCATGGTGCCCGAAGACTGGCGCGGGCTGTACGAAACCACGCTGCGCCAGGCGGGCGACGGCACGATACCGCTGGCGCGCATCGATGAAGCGGTGCGCCGCGTGCTGCGGGTAAAGCTGCGCTATGGCCTGTTTGACAAACCGCGCCCGGCCGCGCGCGCCCTGGCCGGGCATTGGGATGAACTGGGTTCGCCCGAACACCGCGCCATCGCGCGCGACGCCGTGCGCAAATCGCTGGTGCTGCTGAAAAACCAGGGCGTTCTGCCGCTGCGCGCCGGGGCGCATGTGCTGATCGCCGGGCAGGCAGCGGATTCGGTGGCGCGGCAAAGCGGCGGCTGGACGATCACCTGGCAGGGCGGCAATGACCTGACCCCCGCCGATTTTCCGGGCAGCACGTCGATCGGCGCCGGAATTGCCGCCGCCTTGCGCGCAGGCGGCGGAACGGCGGAATTTTCGCCCGACGGGCAGCCAAAGCAACGCCCCGATGCCGCAATCGTGGTGTTTGGCGAGGCGCCCTATGCCGAATATGCCGGCGACAGCCCCGATCACGCGCTTCATGATGGTGAAGGCCATGATATTAATGGGCTGGCGCTGCTGGGCCGGCTGCACGATGCGCATGTGCCCACTGTGGCCGTGCTCCTGTCGGGGCGGCCGCTGTGGACCAGCCGCGAACTGGCACTGGCCGATGCCTTTGTCGCCGCCTGGCTGCCGGGCAGCGAAGGCGAAGGGCTGGCCGATGTGCTGATCGGCGATGCGGCGGGCAAACCGCGGTTCGATTTTTCGGGGCGCCTGCCATTCCATTGGCCCGCGACCTGCCGCGACGATGCCCCGCCCGCCTTTGCCCTGGGTGCAGGCGGCAGCTATGCCGCGCCGCCGCGCGTACCCCCGCTGGTGCTGCGCTGTGCCGCGCCCGCGCCAACCGCCACGACCGTGCTGTTCCGCCGCGTGCTCGGCGCCGAAATCGCCGTGTCGGTGCGCGGCACCGACACGGACCCGCCCCAGGCGCTGCCCGCGCTGATCGGCAATGATGGCGCGGGCGTGGTCAACGTATCCACGTTCGATGCGCGCGCGCAGGAGGATGGCCGGCGCATCGAATGGCGCAGGGCCGGGATCATGACGTTTGCCCTGCCGCGCGCGCTGCCCGCCAAAGGGCACAGCCTGGTGATCGAATACCAGCGCGATCCGCAGAGCGCCGGCGCAATCCGCGTCGCCGCCGATTGCGATGGCTGCGCCGCCGGCACGATGATTCCCGCCAATCCTGATGCGGCGCCGCAGAAAATCGCTGTGGCGCAGATCGATCTGCGGTGCCTGGCCACAGGGCCGGTCCGTGGCGTGCGGTTGTCTGCCCCCGGGCCGGCCGTGCTCCGGCTGATTTCCGCAACCATCGTTACCACCCGCCGGACCGGATCAAGCGGGCCAAATTCCTGTCGTACAAGTACCCGATAAGACCGTTGTTTCCATAAGATCACATAATGAGGAGAGAAACATGAGGACCACTTACCTTCTGGGCGTTGCATCCAGCCTTGGCATTGCCATGGCCAGCCTGGCTGCGGCCACCCCCGCGCTGGCGCAGCAGGCCGCACCGGCCGCCGGTGCCCCCGCAACACCCGAATCCGAAGCCCGGCCCAAAAATGACGGCAAGGACGAAATCGTCGTCACCGCCGAACGCAAGGTCCAGAACCTGCAGAAATATGCCGGCACCGCCGCGATCGCCACCGGCAAGGTGCTGAAAGAAGAAGGCATCCAGAACATCACCGATCTGGAAGGCCGCATTCCCGGCCTGCAGATTCTGGCCAACAACAACAATATCGAAGTCTATATCCGCGGCGTCGGGTCATCCAACAACACCGAATTGGGCGATCCGGCGGCCGGCACGTATTACGACGGCGTCTATATCCCGCGTCCGGCCGGGTTCGGGTCGATCTTTTACGACATCGACCGCGTTGAAGTGGCGTATGGGCCGCAGGGCACGCTGCGCGGGCGCAACGCGACCGCCGGCACGGTCAACATCATCCCCTGGCATCCGGGGCTGAACACCTATGACGCCTATGTCGAAGGCGGCATCGGCAACTATGGCCAGAATTCCGAAGAAGCCATGTTCAACGTGCCGATCGGCAAGACGATCGCGGTGCGCGTGGCCGGCGAACACCTTTATCACGGCACCTATACGCACAATGTCGGCCCGGTGACCGGCCTGCGCGGACCGGAATGGACCAACAACTTTTCGGGCCGTGCGCAGATCCTGTTCAAGCCCAGTGACAAGTTCGATTTCCTGCTGAGCTTTGATGATACGGTGGAAAACGGCGGCGGCACGATCGGCACCAACGTGTCGGCGCCCGAAGCCAACGGCGTCGACATTACCGGGCTCAACCAGCGCGATGTTTATCTTTACCCGACCGACCCGCACGCGCACACCGTGCACAGCGGGGAAAAGGCCGAAATCAATTATCACGGCCAGGATCTGAACATCCAGCTGGTGGCAAGCCACCGCTCGCTCTTTGCCGATTTCATCGGGTCACCTCCGGGGCAGCAGGCCTATCCGGGCGGGCTGGACATCATCAACCACGGCACGGGCATAAGCCCGGGTGACCCGGCCGGTGACATCACCCAGGATTGGGCACATTACGAAACGCAGGGCAAATCGATTTCCGACACGCAGGAAATCCGCCTGACCGCGCCCGCCGGCGCACGGCTGGACTGGACGCTGGGCGCGTTCCACTTCAACGAAAACCAGGGCACGTTCCTGGGCTCCGTGGCCTCGCAGAACCCGTTCTTTCAGGGGATCGAGTTCAACACGCGCACCAACAGCCAGTCGCTGGGCGCCTATACCGACAGCACGTTCCACGTGACCAGCCGCTTTGCGGTAACCGGCGGCCTGCGCTATACCGATGAAACCAAGGAACGCACCGGCGCGGTGGCGCGCTATCTGATGGCGCTGGGCGACGGGCACTACAATTGCTGCATGGGCCCGATCATCGGTTCGCCCGGGTTCCAGTTCGCCGGGCTTGGCCGCACCGATTTCACACTGCCCAATCCGAACGCGCCGGCCGCGGCGCAGGCGCAGACCGCGCTCGATTACTACTTTGGCGGGGTCAAATCATTCGGCATCTATGACACCGTGCCCGGCATTTTCCCGGGCGGTCTGTTGCCCACCGGGCCCAGCGGCATGTGCGTGCCCAATCCCGGTTCGGGCCTGCAATGCGCAGGACCCGGCTACAACTGGAGCGGCAACGACGCCAACAACGGCAAGTACCTTTATGCCACGATCGACAACACCCAGTTCTTCAACGAAAACGCGCGCGCTCACTATCACTTCATCGACTGGCGCCTGCGTGGGCAGTTCGACATCAACACCGATCACATGATCTATGGCCTGGTTGCCACCGGCAACAAGGCGGGCGGCTTCAACGACAACCTGGGCACCGGCAACCTCGCCCCGACCTACCGGCCGGAAAAGGTGACCAACTTCGAAATCGGGACGAAGAACCGCTTCACCATCGCCGGGCAGCCGGCAAAGCTGAACGTCAGCGTGTTCTACGAAGCCTACAAGGACCAGGTGCTCAGCTCGCTGGTCAGCCTGGCCACCGAAGCGTCGGAATTCGCGCTGGCTTCGGGCCAGGTGATCCCGACCGTGCCCGGCTTCTCGCCCGGATCGATCATCGTCAACTACAACTACAACGCGGCCAATTCGCGGCTGATCGGCACGCAATTTTCCGGCGGGATCACCATCCCGGCGGCCCGCCTGAACATCTCGTTCGACGGGTTGTGGATGCCCGAAGCCAAAGTGACCGCATCGCAGACGATCGAGGATTTCCGGTTCCAGAGCGATCTGTCCACGCCGGGGTTCACCACCAATATCGATGCGGGCAACCGGTCGATCCAGGGCAAGCGCCTGCCGCGCACGCCCCGCCTGCAGCTGAATGCGCAGATTTCGCAGAAGTTTGAAACCGGGATCGGCGAATTCGACTATGTGATCGCACCGGGATACCGGTCGAGCACGTATGCGACGATCTTCAACGGCCAGGACTATGCCTATGATGCGTGTGTGGCCGGTGGCACGGTGACCGACATTACCGGCAAGGCCTTTGCCGGCTGCGCCGTTACCAAGGCCTATCGCGGCCGCCTGAACGACACGATCAAGGGCTATGCCACGCTCGATATCGGTGCCGGCTTCAGCAGCAAGGACGGCCGCATCCGCATCGAAGGCTATGTCAACAACCTGCTCTACAAGCGGCAGGTAACCGGCATCCTGATCAGCCAGACCGGGGGCACGGTGACTTTCCTGCCGCGCCCGATCACCTATGGCGCGCGTCTCCACGTGCGGTTCTGATGCAAAGCTGAAATGACTGTCCATCCCGCGCAACACCGGTTGCGCGGGATGGCGCCATGACAAGGAATCGGGACAAGGAATCGGGACAATGACACGCAAAGCAATGCTCTGTCTTGCCGGGGTTTTCGCCGGTCTGGCGGCGATTGCGGGTACGGCGCCCGCGGCCGCGAACCCTGTAACCGCCCCCGCACCGGCCCCCGCACCGGCTGCAGCATCCGCCCCGGCTGCCGATGGCTGGAAACTGGTGTTTGCCGACGAATTCGACGGCACCGCGCTCGATGATGCCAAATGGCATGCCTATCAGGATTGCTGGGGCGGCGGGAACAAGGAACGCCAGTGCTATACCAAGCGCGCCGACAACATTGCGGTGCACGATGGCGCGCTGGACCTGACGGCGCAGTTCGAAAAGGCCACCGGCCCGTCCGAATCCGAAGACACCCGCAAACCCGGCGTGGAACCCGCGCCGGCGACCAAGCCGTTCACATCGGGCAAGATTTCGACCAAGGGCAAATTCACGCTGACGTATGGCCGGGTCGAAGTGCGCGCGAAACTGCCGGTGGGTCAGGGCACCTGGCCGGCGATCTGGCTGCTGCCGGAAAAGGACCTTTATGGCCCCTGGCCTGCCTCGGGCGAAATCGACATCATGGAGGCGGTCAATCTGGGCGCCAAATGCGGCAGCTGCCTCGGCGGGATGGAAAACCAGATCTATGGCACGCTGCATTACGGCAGCCCGATGCACCATTATCAGGGCATGTCGCAGCAAAAGGCGTTCATGCTGCCCAAGGACAGCGTGAGCGACTGGCACACCTATCGCGTCGATTGGGCGCCCGATGACGTGACCTGGTATGTCGATGGCAAAGTCTATTCGAAGATCAAGCTGAAGAACTGGCGCGACACGCTGCAAAACGGGGTGCCCGCACCGGCGGTGCGCAATGCCCCGTTCGACCGGCCGTTCTACCTCATTCTCAATCTCGCGATCGGTGGCGAATGGCCCGAAAGCCATGACCAGGGCGGCGTGCTGCTGACCGATTTCCCCAAGCACATGGGCGTTGACTGGGTGCACGTCTATACGTGCGAAAACCCGGCACTGTGCGGCCAATAGGCCTGTTGCGGCCACTGTCATCCCCGGCCCGGACGGTGGTGACGGTGGCCTGGTGGCAAAGCCTATGCCCGCGCCTTGCTTCCCCGCTTGAAAGCCGCTGCCGGCGCGGGCATAGGCTGGGCCACCATGCACGATATCCGTCTGATCCGCGAAAATCCCGAAGCCTTTGACGCGGGCCTGGCCCGGCGCGGGCTGGCCCCGGCTGCGGCCCTGATCCTGGAGCGCGACACGGCACGGCGCGACATCCTGACTCGCTGTCAGGAGGCGCAGGCCCGCCGCAACGAGGCGTCAAAGGCAATCGGTGCGGCCATGGCCAGCGGCGACCGCGCCACGGCCGAGGCGATCAAGGCCGAAGTTGCCACGCTGAAGGACCGCATTCCCGAACTGGAAGAGGCGGAACGCCAGGCGACCACCGAATTGAACGCGGTGCTGGCCGCGCTGCCGCAAATCCCGGCCAGCGACGTGCCGCAGGGCGCGGACGAGGCCGACAATGTGGAAATCTTGCGCTGGGGCACGCCGCGCACGTTCGATTTCACCCCGCGCGAACATGCCGATCTGGGCCCGCCGCTGGGGCTGGATTTCGAAACCGGGGCGCTGCTGTCGGGCGCGCGCTTCACCTTTCTGCGCGGGGGCATGGCCCGTCTGCACCGCGCGCTGGCGCAATTCATGCTCGATCTGCAGACCGGCACGCACGGCTATGTCGAATGCATCACGCCGTTGCTGGTGCGTGACGAGGCGGCGTTTGGCACCGGCCAATTGCCGAAATTTGCCGAAGACCTGTTCCGCACCACCGACGGGCGCTGGCTGATCCCCACTGCCGAAGTCAGCCTGACCAATTCGGTGCGCGAACAGATCCTGCCCGATGCCGCGCTGCCGCTGCGGATGACCGCGCTGACCCCCTGTTTCCGGTCCGAAGCGGGCGCCGCCGGGCGCGACACGCGCGGTTTCATCCGCCAGCACCAGTTTGAAAAGGTGGAGTTGGTTTCGATTGCCCGCCCCGAAGACTCCGACGCCGAACACGAACGCATGACCGGCTGTGCCGAGGCGGTGCTGCAGGCGCTGGACCTGCCCTATCGCAAAGTCCTGCTGTGCAGCGGCGACATGGGTTTTACCGCGCGCAAGACCTATGATCTGGAAGTCTGGCTGCCCGGACAGGGCGCCTATCGCGAGATTTCGTCGTGTTCCAACTGCGGCGATTTCCAGGCGCGGCGGATGAACGCGCGCTATCGCCCCGACGGGTCAAAGGCCAATGTGTTTGTCCACACGCTGAATGGTTCGGGCCTGGCCGTGGGCCGCACGCTGGTCGCGGTGCTGGAAAATGGCCAGCAGGCCGACGGCTCGGTCGAAATTCCCGCAGTGCTGATCCCCTATATGGGCGGCTGCACCCGGCTGGAGCCCCGCGCAGCGTGACTTTCGCCCGGCGTGGCTGGCTGATGCTGGCGCTGGTGCCGGCTTTGCTGGGCGCCGGCGCATTGGCACGGGCCGCGCCGGCGCCGATCATCGCCTGGACGTATACCGTGCATGCCGGCGACACATTGGCCGCGATTGCCGCGCGCATGGGTGTGCCCGCTGCCGATCTGGCGCGCGCCAACCACGTCGATCCGGATGACCGGCTGGCACCGGGCACTGTGCTGAAACGACCCGACCCGACAGGCGGCCCGCGATCAAAACCGCCACACCAGAAGCCGGTGCGCGCAGCATCGCCGCACAAGACCCCTGCAAAATCTGCCGCAAAATCTTCCAAAGCCGGGGTGGCAGCGATCGAAGACGGGCCAGCCCCACCCGTGAAAAGCGAGCCCGTTCCGGCGCACCCCCTGGCCGGTACGCCGCATCTGGTCTGGCCGACATCGGGCGCGGTGGTCACACGGTTTGGCGCAGCCACGCGCAACGGGCCCGAAAATGGCCCCAGCAATGGCATCAACCTGGCTGCCTTTTCCGGGATGACCGTGCGCGCCGCGGCGGCCGGGCGGGTGATCTTTGCCGGAACCGAGCCCGAACGGTTTGGCCAGTTGATCGTGATCGACCACGGCCACGGCTGGGCCACGGCCTATGCCTATCTGGGCAAAGTCCTGATCCGCACCGGCGCCACGGTGCGCGCGGGCAGCGTGATCGCGCATGTCGGCGCCAGCGGCGAAGTGAAAAAGCCCACGCTCCATTTCGAACTGCGCCACGACAACGTGCCCACCGACCCCTTGTCTGCCCTGCCGGCGCGGCTTTGATGATCAGGCAAACACCGCATTGCTGCTGGTGAAGTGCGCCAGTGACACATTGCGGATCAGCAGCGTGTCAGTTGCATCGAGCGTGATCAGCAGATCGCTGCCCTGTTGCCTGGTGGCGCCCAGCAAGTGCGCCCAGTCGGCAAACAGGCCTTTGTCGAATTGCAGCGTATCGTGGCTGGCGCCCGTGGTGGTGAAATTGTCGATCGTTTCCGCGCCAAACCCGGCGTGAAAGGCAAACGTGTCGGCCCCTGCCCCGCCCCACAGCGTATCCCCCGCCCCGCCGGTCAACACTGTGCCGCCGGCCGCGGCAATCACCACCAGGTGCCCCGCGCTGCCATCGAGCGGCCCCGCCGTGGTGCCGCCACCGATCACGCCGGCCGGCGCGCCACTGACAGTCAGCGTGAAAGTGCCGCTGATCCGGCCGAGCGCGGCACGATTGGCGGTATATTGCGCATACGTGATCGCCAGCGTTACCGGCCCGGCATCGGTCAGCGCAATCGCACCCGGTTTCGGCGCCGCTGTCAGCGCCGACAGCGCGCCCAGCACATGCGCCGCGCTGTCGGCCACGGTAACCGAGGCGGCGGTGCCATCCACATTGAATTTCAGTTTGGCAATCGCCGCGCCATCGGCCTGAAACTGCGCCACGGTCAGCAGGACCGGCAGATTGTCGGACACGTTGATCCGCCCGACCGCAGCATTGACGCCCAGCGCGCCGAACGCGGCGGCCAGGTTTGCCGCCGTATCACCCACGCGGATCGTTCCCGATGCCTGGCCATTGGCAAAGACCAGCTTGGCCAGCGCCGGGCCATAGGTGGTCAATTGCGCCACATTGGCAAAGACGGCAGTGTTGTCGGCCACCACGATCTGCACGATCTTGGTATGCGCGCCCAGAAATTTCAGCTTGCTGGACAGGGTCTTGGCCGTGTCGGCGACCACCAGATGGGCGAACAGGCCATTGGTGCGCATCAACGGCAGCAGGAACATGCCAGGGCGCGCGGTGATCTGCGCCACGGTCAGCACGATTGGCTTGTTATCCGTCACCAGCGCTTCGCCGATCAGCGGATTGGCGGTCAGATCGCCATAGACCGCGGCCAGATTGGCGGCCGTATCGCGCGCCACGATTGTGCCCGTGCGCTGCCCGTTGGCAAAGACCAGTTTGCCGATCACCCCGGCGTCGGCCACCAATTGCGCCGGCGTGGCGGCAACCATGGCATTGTCGGTCACCACGATCTGCCCCAGCGTGGCATACCCCTGCAAGGCATCCAGCACCGCGCCGGTCAGATTGGCCGCGCTGTCTGCCACGGTGATCCACCCCGGCGAACCGTCGGGATTGGCATAAGCCTTGGCCAGCCCCGCGCCCGCAGCGAGCACTTGCGCCGCGGTCAATTGCACCCCGCCCAGCACCACGGTGCGGTCGGTGAAATGGAGCGACTGAACATTGTGCAGCGTTTCGGTGCCGTCGGTGCCCGCTGCCACGGTCCAGCTGCCATCGCCATTGTGCGTGATCGCGGCGGCGGCATAGGCCACATCGAAATCGATGCCGGTATAGCCATCGGCGCCGCCGGTGATCGTGGCCGCCAGCGCGCTGTTGCCGCCGGTGATGTGGATCACGGCATTGCCGGTGCCTGTCAAAATCGTGTCGGTTTCGCCAGTGGTCGCGGCGATGGAAATCGTGCCGGTGTAATGCCCGGCGTGCAGGTCGAGGCTGTCGCTGCCGTTGCGCAACGTGATCGGCCCGGTGATCGTGCCCGAACTGACAATGGTCCCCGTGCTGTCGCCCAGGTCGATGGCGCCGTTGATCGTGCCGGTGTTGTGGATCTGCTGGGTGGCGCGGGTCAGCACCAGCGCGCCGTTCAGCGTGCCGCTGTTGACGATGTTCAGGCTGGGAAACTGTGGCGGCGAATCGCCGGCGTCGAATATTTCGATGGCGATATCGGCCGTTATCGTGCCGCTGTTGGTCACGGTGCGGATGTTTGATCCGGCGGCGGTGGCGGCCGTGGTGAGCCCGTCCAGCTTCAGCCCCACCGACTGCGCACCCGGCGCCTGCGCCACGACGGTGATCGTGCCATCGTTGGTCAGCGTGGCGGCATTGTCGAAATTGTCGATCTGCACGCCGATGGCCGAGGTATAGCCGGTGACCAGGATCTGGCCGTGGTTGGTAAAGGGCGATGCGGCGCCGCTGTCGTAATTCAGGCTATGGATCCCGGTGGCATCCCCCGCGTCAGCGATCACCGAAATCACCCCGGTCGTGGCATTGTTCAGCACCACACCGGTGCCGCCGCTGCGGATGCCGGTGGCGGAAAACAGCCCCTCGATGCTCATCTGCCCGGCATTGGTCACATCGGCCGGGTCGATATAGCTGTCATAGCCGACCGCGCCGTCGCTCAGGCTGTTGACGCGGAACACGGCGCCTGCGGCATTGACCATGCTGGCCGGCGCCGCGCTGCTGGAAATGGTGATGCCGGTTACCGAGGCGGTGCTGGCAATGTCGACCATGCCCTGGTTGGTAAACCTGATCGGCTTGGCCGCCGCATCGACATCCTCGATCACGCCCACGGGCAATTCGCGCAGTTTCAGGATGGCGCCGGCGGCCACGGTATAATCGGCCGACAGGTTGAGCGCGGTCGAGGTGCGCGGGCTGGGCGTGAGCGGCACGTTGAAGCTGCCGGTGCCATAGACCACGTTGCGGCTGGTCAGCGTGGCGGCCTGCACCCCCTTGAGCAGGATCGAATCGCTCGCCGACAGCGTGATCAGCGTATCGGCCCCCTGCTGCGCCACGGTCTGCGCGCCGGCATAGCCATATATCGACAGCGTGTTCTGGCTGCCCGCCACGCCAAAATCGGTGATCACCAGCTGCGCATCGCCCGCGGAATAGACGAAATCGTTGGCACCGCCGCCGCCGGTCATCGTGTCACCGCCGGTTCCCGCCACCAGCGTATCGCCCGCCGCGCCGCCGATCAGCGTGGCCTGCCCGGCACCGGCGATCAGCTCGGCCGCGGTCGCCCCGGCCTTCAGCGTGTCGTTGAAATCGCTGCCGATCACGGTCTGGATATTGTGGATCGTGTCGCTGCCGTTGACGCTGGCGGTGCCCGCGCCCAGATCGAGCGTGACCGCGCTGGCCGCATTGGCAAAACTCAACGTGTTGATGCCCGCGCCGCCGTCAATCGCGTTGGTGCCGGCGGAAATCGCGATGAAATCGTTGCCCGCGCCGCCGGTGATGGTGTCGGCCACGCCGCCGCCAAACACGTTTTCGCCATCGTTGCCCAGCGTTACCGCATTGTTGCCCGATCCCAGATAGATGCTGCCAAACAGTTTGCCTGCGGCGCCGTTATAGCTGTCGGTGCCGCTGCCAAAGATCACGTCGCCGACAATCGTGCCGGTGTTGTTCACCGTGACATTGCGCGATGCCTGGACATAGTTGAAATAGAGATCGCCAAAAATGTGCCCGCTGTTGGTGATCGTGCGGTCGAGGTATGACAAGTCGTAGATCGCCACATCGGCCGAAATCGTGCCCGAATTGGTGAAGGCATACGTATCGGTGGCGTTGCGGATCTGATCGAGCTGCACGCCGATGCTGCCCGTGCCGGGAACCGTGTTGCGCGCGATGATCGTGCCGCTGTTGTCGAACAGATCGGCCTCGTCCACGCCGATTGCCAGGCCGCCGATGACCGAGATCAGCCCGGCGTTGTGAAAATCATAAGGCGTCTGGCGCGGCGCGTCCGATCCGGCAACCCCGGTGGCCGATACGGTAGAACGCACCGCAATCACCCCGGTGGCGGTGTTGGCAAAGCTGGCCGCGCTGGTCACCCCGGTTGCGCCAAAGCCCTGGCCGCCTGTGGAACTGACCGTGATCGTGCCCGAATTGGACACGCCCTGGCCCGACCAGAGCACCCCGATGGCGCCGTTGGCCGCCCATGCCGTGACAGTGGCACCGGCGGCATTGGTAAACACCGCTGCGGTCTGCGTCTTGACGAAATTGCCCGAAACCGCGGTGGCCCAGTCATTGTTGGACACCACGGTGATCGCGCCCCGGTTGGTAACCGCGCTGTTCGACGAATCCTGCACGCCATAGGCGCCGTTGCTGCCGCTGGTTTCAACCGTGACCGACCCGGTGGAGCCGTTGACGAAACTATCGCCATCGTTCTGCGCCACAATGCCGATCGCAGCCGTGGTGCCGGTGATCGCCACGACCGCCGCATTGTTGGTCAGCGTGATTGCCGGCACCGGCGCGCCCGCCGGCAGCGGGCCCAGGCTGATGGCATACAAAGTGGTGTTGAACATCGTGCCCAGCATCGCGGGCGCGGTGTTGACATAATACGTCTGGCCCGCGGCCAGCGTGGTGGTCGCGTTGTATGTGGTGAACGCTGATGGCGCCACGCCGGGCACCGCGATCACTGGCGCGGCAGGCGGGGCGGCGCTGTCCAGCCGGTACCCCAGCACGTCCATCATCTGCAGATCGACCGGCGCAATCGTCGCGGCCGCGCCGGGGGTGCCAAACGCGCTGAACGCATCGTTTCCGGCATTCGCCAGGTCTGCCGCATCGCCGCCATTGGCCGGATTGTTGAACTGCGCCAGCAGCGCGGTGCCATCGATCGAGAAATAGCCCGATGCCGGCGTCAGGCCGCGCACACCCGCCGCCGCATAGCGGAACAGATCGATCGGGGTATAGACCATCGATGCCGGATCGGTGCCCTGGCCAATGCCCGAAATGCGCCCCAGCACTTCGGAAATTTCGTGCTCCAGCGTGCCCACCGCATCATACGTGCCCGCCGCGATCGTGCCGCCGGTATAGGTGAACGGGTCCTTGGCGCCAAGCCCGACATAGCCGTCGATGCCGGATTCGGTCGCGGGGTAAAGGCCCAGCGCCTTGGCCTCGGCCGTGGTGACAAAAAACGGGGTGCCGCCGGTGGGATCGCCGGCGATCAGCGCGTTGATAGAGGTGAAATCGCTGGACGACGTGGCATTGGTCGCCAGCCCCTTCAGCACCTGATCATAGGGCAGGGTAAGGCCCTGTGCGACACTTTCGCCCACCGCGCCGGGATCGAGCGGCTGGCCATTGACCGTGCCATAGCCAAAAGTGATGTTGACCGTGATCGCCGAAGTGATCCGGCTTTCCCAGAATTGCACCGCCGCCGCCACGGCCGCCTTGAACCCGGCGGGGGCAT
Organism: uncultured Sphingomonadales bacterium; assembly: GCA_903832325.1. Classification (GTDB taxonomy): domain Bacteria; phylum Pseudomonadota; class Alphaproteobacteria; order Sphingomonadales; family Sphingomonadaceae; genus Novosphingobium. The sequence goes on from CAILBC010000022.1 coordinate 99,944, forward strand.
TGGCCGCGCTGCTGTCATAGGAAACCGAAATGATCATCGCCGCGCGTGCCTTTTTCGCTGCCGGCCTGCCGTTCGACCGGCCCACCACCAGACCGGCCAGCCACCAGACCAGCCAGCCACCAGACCAGCCCGCCACCAGACCGGCCCGCCAGCATTATCTGCCCGCCGGGGCCAAGAACAGCAGGTGTTCGGCCCGGGCGCAAGCGCCGCCGCAAACTGCCCCGAAACGGGTCAGCCCAGGCGGCCGGCAACGAAGAAAGTCAGCCCGATTGACAGATAGGCCACCAGCCAGAACCCGGCATCGATCAGCGCCAGCCGCAGGCTGATCCGCAGGTTGCGATAATTGATCCCCATCGCCGGGATGACAAAAGCCGCCGCCAGCCCGCCGGTCATCATGAAATAAAGCCAGGGTTTGGCTGCAAGCGTTGCCGCACCGACCCGGGCAAACATGTGCCCGATCATCGCCGATGACAGCAGCAGCAGCACAAAGGTCAGCGCCAGCGTGCGCCACGGTGCGGCGCGATGGCCCAGCCCGCCGGGGCCCAGCTCTTCCATCCGCGCGCGGCCATAAAGCGGCCCGTACCACACCGACGACACCGCCAGCGCGCAAAGCGCGGCAATCAGCACCGCCAACCAGTTTACCGGACCCATCGACCGCTCCCGCAGCGCCATTTTTGCAGATTTTGGCGGCATTGGCGCATAGTATCCGCAGGTCCTCTTGGCAATCAGGCTCTCGGCAATAAGGCTGGGTGGTGACCCGGAACAAAAAAGGCGCTATGCGCCGCCACCTGATGGCAACCAAACATTCTTCGCAGACCCCCGGCGCGCTGGTGCTTCCCGAACCGCCCAAAGTGGGCATGGTCAGCCTGGGCTGTCCCAAGGCGCTGGTCGATTCCGAACGCATCCTCACCAGGCTGCGTTCGGATGGCTATGCGATGAGCGCCGATTATCAGGGCGCAGATGTCGTTTTGGTGAACACCTGCGGCTTTCTCGATTCGGCCAAGGAAGAAAGCCTGGCCGCCATCGGCGAGGCGATGGCCGAAAACGGCCGGGTGATCGTGACCGGATGCATGGGCAACGAAGCCGATGTGATTCGCGCGCGCTTTCCCGGCGTGCTCGCGGTAACGGGCGCGCACCAGTATGAAGATGTGGTCGATGCGGTGCATGCCGCCGCGCCGCCGGGGCTGGGGCCCTATCTCGATCTGATCCCCCAGGCCGCGCCGGGCGATGTAAAGCTGACCCCGCGCCATTACAGCTATGTCAAGATTTCCGAAGGCTGCAACCACGCCTGCGCGTTCTGCATCATCCCGCAATTGCGCGGGGGGCTGGTCAGCCGGCGCATCGATGCCGTGCTGCGCGAGGCGGAAAAGCTGGTGGCCGCCGGCACGCGCGAATTGCTGATCATCAGCCAGGACACATCGGCCTATGGCGTCGATGTGCGGCACGAAGAGCGGCAGTGGAAGGGCGCAAGCGTGCGCACCCATATGACCGATCTGGCGCGCGAACTGGGGTCTTTGCGCACCACAGACGGCCAGGTGCCGTGGGTGCGGCTGCACTATGTCTATCCCTATCCCCATGTCGAGGCGGTGATCCCGCTGATGGCCGAGGGGTTGCTGACCCCCTATCTCGATATCCCGTTCCAGCATGCCAGCCCCAGTGTGCTGCGCGCGATGAAGCGCCCGGCGAACGAGGCCAAAGTGCTGGAACGGCTGCGCACCTGGCGCGACATCTGCCCCGACATCGCCATCCGGTCGAGCTTTGTCGTCGGCTTTCCCGGCGAAACCGAAGACGATTTCCGCTATCTGCTCGATTGGCTGGACGAAGCGCAGCTTGATCGCGTCGGCGCCTTCCGGTTCGAGCCGGTGGCAGGCGCCGCGGCCAACGATTTGCCCGATCCCGTGCCCGAAGCGGTGAAGGAAGAGCGTTATGCCCGGATCATGGAAAAGACCGAGGCCATCAGCCGCGCCAAGCTGGCCGCCAAAGTGGGCCGCACCCTGCGCGTGATCATCGATGAAGTGGGCGAACCCGACGAAGACGGCGACATCGGCGCCACCGGCCGGTCACAGGCCGACGCGCCCGAAATCGATGGCGCGGTCTATCTGCGCGATGTGCCTGCAACGCTGGTACCGGGCCAGTTCGTCGATGTGGCGATCGAAGATGCCGATGATCATGACTTGTTCGGAGTGATCACCGCAGTCTGAAGCCGGTTGCGCCTGCCGCGCCACCCGTTAGTCTGTGGCCATGACACGCCCTTTTCAAACCCTTGCCGCGCTTGCGCTTTGCGCCCTGCCCCTGCCCGCGGCTGCACAAGCGCTGACCCCGTCCGAGGAAACCGCGATTGACAGCGTGGTGACCGGCACCCTGGCCAAGACCGGGGTGCCCGCGGTGTCGATCGCGGTGGTGCGCGATGGCAAGCTGGTGCTGGCGCGCGCCTGGGGACGCGCCTCGGCCACGCTGGGGCCGGCAAAGCCCGACATGCCGTTTCAGATTGCATCGAATTCCAAACAGGTCCTTGCGGCGCTGATCCTGCGGCTGGCCGACGAAGGGCGCCTGTCGCTGGATGACAAAGTGTCGCGCTGGTTGCCCGAAGTGACCGGCGCCGACCATATCGTGGTGCGCCAGCTGCTGTCGCACACGTCGGGCATTCAGGATTACTGGCCGCAGGACTATGCCTTTCCGGCGATGGCCACGCCCACCACGCCCGATGCGATCATCCGCCGCTGGGCGCAAAAGCCGCTGGATTACGAACCCGGCACGCGCTGGCAATATTCCAACACCGGCTTTGTCGTTGCCGGCCGCATTGCCGAACTGGCCGGCGGCGCGCCGCTGGGGCAATTGTTTGAAAGCCGGCTGTTTGGCCCGCTCGGCATCCACCCGCTGTTCATCGACGATACCAACGGGCCGCAGTTTCCCCATGGCCATGACCGGCACGCGCTGGGCCCGGTGCGCGAAGTGACCCCGCCGGCGCGCGGCTGGCTTTATGCCGCGGGCGAACTGTCGATGACCGCGGCCGATCTGGCGCGCTGGGACATCGCGCGGATCGAACGGCAGATCCTGCCCGCGCAAGACTGGGCGATTCAGGAAACCCCGGTGCGCCTGACCGATGGCACCACCAACGGCTATGGCCTGGGCGTGCACACCGGCGAGCGCGATGGCCGGCGGGCGATCGACCATGGCGGCGAATCGGTGGGTTTCCTGTCGCAGAACACCGTCTGGCCCGATGACCGCGCGGCGGTGGTGGTGCTGACCAATGCCGGCTTTTCCGATGCCACCGCCACGCTGACCGATGCGATCGGCGCGGTGATCCTGCCCCACGCGATCCAGGCCCAGACCGGAGAGCTGCCCCGCCTGGCCGATGCGCGCGCCGAACTGGCCGCGCTGACCGCCGGCCGCTTTGTCGCGGGCCGCTTTACCGACGATGCGCGTGCCTATTTCACGCGCAGCGCGGTCGCCGATTATCACCGCTCGCTCATCGCGCTGGGCCCGTGCAAGGGCTTTGCCGCCAAAGGCAAGCCGCGCCTGCGCGGGGGCTTCGTCAACCGCAATTTCGGCGTGACCTGCGGCCGCAAGGCGCTGACCGTGATCACTTATGCCGAACGCGGGGCCAAGGGCCGCTGGGAACAATACCTGATCAGCCAGGACTAGATAAGCCAGGCCCAGATCAGCCAGGACAGACCGCGGCATCTGGTCAAGCGAACCGTTCTGCGATAGGGTTTAACGAAGCGATTAAAAACCACGGGAGATCACCGCCAATGTCCGCCAGCGCAGCACAAGCCAGCCCGCCGCTCGATCTCGTGATCGTCGGGGCCGGGCTTTCGGGCATCGGCATGGCCGCGCACATGGAGCAGCTGTGCCCCGACCGGCGCTATGCGGTGATCGAACGGCGCGAACGGATCGGCGGCACCTGGGATCTGTTTCGCTATCCCGGGGTGCGGTCAGACAGCGACATGCACACGCTGGGCTTCGTGTTCGAACCGTGGCGGCATGAAAAATCGATCGCCGACGGGCCGTCGATTCTCGAATATCTTGATCGCATCGCCGATGAACGCGGCATCCGGCAGCACATCCGGTTTGGCACCCAGGTGCTGAGCGCCGATTGGGACAGCCGCACCGCGCTGTGGCGGCTTGAGGTTGACGGCCCGGATGGGCGCAGCAGTGTCGAGGCACGCTTTGTCATGCTCGCTTCGGGCTATTACGATTATGATGATCCCTATGACGCGGCGATCCCGGGCAAGGATTCGTTTGGCGGCCGCATCGTCCATCCGCAGTTCTGGCCCGCCGATCTGGATTATGCCGGAAAGCGCGTGGTGGTGATCGGATCGGGCGCAACCGCGGTTACCGTGGTGCCGGCGATGGCCAACACGGCCGCGCATGTCACCATGCTGCAGCGCACCCCCACCTGGATGGCCTCGCGCCCGGCAAAGGACGGCATCGCCAATCTGATGCGCCGGTTCCTGCCCGAAATGCTGGCCTATCGCCTGACCCGGTTCAAGAACATCAAATTGCAGTCGGTGGCATTCCACGGCGCGCGCAAGGCCCCGGAAAAGGCCAGGGCCTATCTGACCAAACAGGCGCAGAAACTGCTCGGCACGCATTATCGCGCGGCCGATTTCACCCCGCCTTATGATCCGTGGACCCAGCGGCTGTGCCTGATTCCCGATGGCGATCTGTTCGCCGCGATCCGCGCGGGCAAGGCCGAAGTGGTAACCGACCATATCGACCGGATCGATGCCACCGGCGTGCTGCTGAAATCGGGCAAGCATCTCGATGCCGATGTGATCGTTACCGCCACCGGGCTGCGCATGACGATGGCCGGCAAGATCGTCACGCGCATCGATGGCGTGACGGTCGATTGGTCGCAGCACTATTACTACAAGGGCTGCATGTTTTCGAACGTGCCCAATCTGGCGGCGGTGTTCGGCTATCTCAACGCATCGTGGACACTGCGCGCGGATATCATTTCCGATTATCTGTGCCGCACGTTCAATCTGATGAAGGCGCGCGGCGCCGCCGTGGTCACGCCGGCGCTGCCCGCAGGCCACGATCTGGTGGAAGATACCGGCGCGTTCAATCTGCAATCGGGCTATATCGACCGTTCGCGCCACCTCCTGCCCAAAAGCGCGACCGACATGCGCTGGCGGCTCAACCACGATTATGTGCGCGACCGCGCGTGGATGAAGGGCGATCCGATCGAGGATGGCGTGCTGCGGTTTGATCCGGCGCCGGTGCCCCTGCCCGAAGAGGTGCTCGAAGCAGCCGAATAGTCGCTTTGCCTGCGCCGGACATTGCTTTATCCGTCCGGCGCTATGACCCAAGAAACCCGCATCTGGACCGCCGCGCTGATCGTTGTCGGCGATGAAATCCTGTCTGGCCGCACGCAGGACAAAAACATTGCCCAGGTGGCCTCGTGGCTGGGCGTGCAGGGCATCCGCCTGCGCGAAGTGCGGGTGGTGCCCGATGTGATGGATGCGATTGTGGAGGCGGTGAACACGCTGCGCGCGCGCAACGATTACCTGTTCACCACCGGCGGCATCGGCCCGACTCATGATGATATCACCGTGGATGCCGTGGCCCAGGCGCTGGGCGTGCCGGTGGTGGTGCACCCGCGCGCGCGCGCCGTGCTGGAAAGCTATTACGCCACGCGCGGCGGGCTGAACGATGCGCGGCTGCGCATGGCGCGCGTGCCCGAAGGCGCCGGCCTGATCGAAAACCGCCTGTCGGGCGCGCCCGGCATCCGCGCCGGCAACGTGTTCCTGATGGCCGGGGTGCCATCGATCACCGCGCAGATGCTTGACGGGCTGACCGGCACGCTGGAGGGCGGATTGCCGCTGGTTTCGCACACCGTGGGCTGCTGGGTTGCCGAAAGCGAGATTGCCGATCTGCTGCGCGAAACAGAGCGCGCCTTTGCCGGGGTGCAGATCGGCAGCTATCCGTTTTTCCGCGAAGGCCGGGTGGGCGCCAATTTCGTGATCCGCTCCACCGACACCGCCGTGCTTGGCGCCTGCGTGCAATCGCTGATGGAGGCGCTGGCCAGCCTGGGCCGCGAACCGTTCGACGGCGGGATATGATCCGACCTGGCGTTGCGATCACCGCGCTGGGTGCCATGTTGGCATCGGGGCTGGCATCGGGTTGTGAGGGCGACGCCACGCTTACCGAATTTCGCCGCACCCTTGCCCGCCATGACAGCGCCACCGTTGCGCTGGAGGAATGGTGCGGCCGGCGCGGGATCATGCTGCGCGGCCGGATTCAGGCGGTGCCGCAGGACGATGGCGATGCCGCGCCTGCCACGCCCGACATTCGCGCCGCGCTGGGCGTGGGTGCGGCCGAACCGCTGCGCGCGCGCCATGTCCTGCTCTATTGCGCCAACACGGTGCTGTCCGATGCGCGCAACTGGTATGTGCCCGCGCGGCTGACGCCGGAGATGAACCGCACGCTCGACACCACGCGCGTGCCGTTTGGCAAAGTCGTGGCGCCGCTGGGGCTGCACCGCCAGCCACTGCCCGCTGCAATGCCTCCACCGGCAGGCTGCCCCGCCGGCACGATCCATCACGTAACAGCCGTGCTGCGGCGCGATGACGGCGCGGCGTTCAGCCTGGTCAGCGAATGCTATACGCAGGCCAACATGATCCCGCGATAAGGGCCCCTGCGGGTATTCCGAGGCTATTTTACCCCCCCGAATCTGACACGGATCAAGGACCATCCCCGAAAATCGTGGTCTCATCGCACGGTCGATGGATGATTACGCTGTCTCGCAAGGGGGGATCCCAAATGCCGCTCGCACCTGCAAAAAAACACCGTGCCCTGCACCATGCCAAACTGGCGCTGCGCCTGGGCCTGCCCACGGCGATGGGCCTTGCCGCGCTGGCGTTGACCCGCCCGGCTGCGGCCGTGCCCAGCTTTGCCGATCAGACCGGCATGCCGTGCCAGGCCTGCCACATCGGCGGATTTGGCCCGCAGCTCACCACGTTCGGCCGCGAATTCAAACTGAACGGCTATACCCTGCGCGTGAAGAAGCTGAATGTGCCGCTGTCTGCCATGGCGATCGCATCGTACAGCCACATGAAAGCGGACCAGGTGCCGCCCCCGCAGTATCTGGCCCCCAATGACAATGCCACGCTCGATCAGGCCAGCATTTTCCTGGCCGGCGGAATCGGCCAGCATGTCGGAGGCATGGCGCAAATCACTTATGATGGCGTCGGGCACCAGTGGTCGTGGGACAATCTGGACTTGCGCCTGGTCAACCAGGGCCACCTGTTTGGCAAAGATGCCACGTATGGCATCGATATCAACAACAACCCCACGGTCCAGGACGTGTTCAACACCACCCCGGCCTGGGGATTTCCCTATACCGATCAGGATACCGGCCAGTCCCCGGCGGCAAGCCCGCTGATCAACGGCGGGCTGGCACAAGGGGTTCTGGGCGTGTCCGCCTATGCCTGGATCGATCACCATGTCTATCTCGAGGCCGGCGGCTATCGCTCTGTGGCGCAGGGAACGCTGACCTGGCTGGGCGCCGATCCGATCGGGCTGGGCGATATCAGCGGCATCGCGCCCTATGGCCGCGTGGCCTGGCAGCACGATATCGGCAAAGGCACCGCGCATCTGGGCGCCTATGTGCTGAAGGCGGCGATCAACCCCGGCCGCGACCGGTCCACCGGGCTGACCGACCATTACAGCGATGTCGGGATCGATGCTTCGTATATCCTGCCCACCACCAACGGCAGCACGTTCACGCTGCAGGGGCACTATACGCACGAATCGCAAAACCTGGCGGCGACTTGCACCCTGAATGCAATGCCGGTCGATTGCCCCAGGACCAGCCTGAACGAATTGCGCGCCGACATCGCCTATTCCTGGCGCGGCAAAATCGGGCTGACGGTAACGCCGTTCAGCATCACCGGCCCGGCCAACACGTTCCTCTATGGCGGTCCGCTGGCCCGGCCCGACAGCAACGGGGTGCTGACGCAGATCGATTACACGCCGTGGGGTGCCGGCAACGACCCGCTTGGCCCGCTCGTCAATCTGCGCGTGGGCGCGCAATATACCGCCTATGGCCAGTTCAACGGCACCCGTTTCAACTATGACGGCAATGGCGCGAAGGCGTCGGACAACAACATCTTCCGCCTGTTCGCCTGGATCGCGTTCTGACCTGCCCGGTCCGGTGGCTTGCATGCCACCGGACCGGCGGATAGAGCACCCCCGCAGCTTATTGCAGCGGGGGTGGCCATGCGGATTGTCCTGACCGGATCATCGGGCCGGCTGGGCCGGCATCTGGCCGCGGCCTTGCGCGCCGATGGGCATGGCGTGACCGGGATTGACCCGGTTGCCGGGCCCGAAACCACCATCACCGGATCGATCGCCAGCCGCGCGGTGGTCGATCGCGCCTTTGCCGATGGCGCCGATGCCGTGGTGCATTGCGCCGCGCTGCACCAGCCCGATTTGCGCCATGCGCCGATGCAGGCGTTCATCGATGTGAATGTGACCGGCACGCTCCACGTGCTGGAGGCGGCGCGCGCGGCAGGCTGCGCGCATATCGTGCTGGCATCGAGCACATCGCTGATGATCGATGGTGCGCTGTCGGCCGGGCAGCGCGACATGGCGGTGTTTCTGGACGAAGCCAGCGGCCCGCTGGCGCCGCGCAATATTTATGGCACAACCAAGCTGGCCGCCGAAAACATGGCCCGCCTGTTTGCCGATGCGGAAACCACGGTTACCGCGCTGCGCCTGTCGCGGTTCTTTGCCGGCGACGATGCCGAAGGGCCGATCGCGGGTGACAATCTGAAAGCGGTCGAACTGCTCCACCGCCGGCTGACCATTGCCGATGCGGTGGGCGCGTGCCAGGCCGCGATCGGCCGCGGCGGGGGCGGATTTGCGACCTATCTTGCTTCGGCGCCGACCCCGTTTGCGCGCGACGAAGCCGCCGACCTCACCCGCGATGCCGCCGCCGTGATCGCGCGGCATTTCCCCGAGGCGCCGGCGCTGTTTGCCGCGCGCGGCTGGCAGCTGCCGCAACGGATCGACCGGGTTTACGACGCCGGGTTGATCACGCGCGAGATCGGCTTTCGCTGCCAGACCGATTTTGCCGCGCTGCTGGGTGATTTGCGGCGCGGCGCGGTGCCGCAGTTCTGATACCGGGGCCCGGCGTTTGAGCGCGCCGATGTGCGACGCGCCAAACCCGCTGCACAATCAGAGAGCAGGCCAAAACAAAACGGCCGGGATTGCTCCCGCCCATCTGGCCAAAACAAAACGGCCGGGATTGCTCCCGCCCGTCTGACCAAAACAAAACGGCCGGGATTGCTCCCGCCCGTCTGACCAAAACAAAACGGCCGGGATTGCTCCCGGCCGTCTGGTTTTCTCGTGCTGCTGAAAAATCAGGCCTGCAAATCAGGCCCGAAAATCAGCCGCCATAGACCTGGCTCACGTCGACTTTCAGGCCGGGGCCCATCGAGCTCGACAGGCCGACCTTGCGGACATACTTGCCCTTGGCGCCGGTCGGCTTGGCCCTGACGATCGCGTCGACAAAGGCGTTGAAATTGGCGCGCAGCGCTTCGTCGGAAAACGACAGCTTGCCGATGCCGCCATGGATGATCCCGGCCTTTTCAACGCGGAATTCGATCTGACCGGCCTTTGCGGCTTTGACCGCATCGACCACGTTCGGGGTCACGGTGCCCAGCTTCGGGTTCGGCATCAGGCCCTTGGGGCCCAGGATCTTGCCCAGGCGACCAACCAGGCCCATCATGTCGGGCGTGGCGATGACGCGGCCGTAATCGACCGAGCCGCCCTGCATTTCTTCCAGCAGGTCTTCGGCGCCAACGCGATCGGCCCCGGCGGCGAGCGCCGCATCGGCCTTGTCACCGCGTGCGAACACGGCAACTTTCACGTCCTTGCCCGTGCCCGAAGGCAGCGTGACCATGCCACGCACCATCTGGTCGGCGTGGCGCGGATCGACACCGAGGTTGAGCGACACTTCGAGCGATTCGTCGAACTTGGCGCTCTTCAGGTCCTTCAGCAGCGCGATCGCTTCATCGACGCCATAAAGCTTCTGGTTGTCGCCCAGCTTGGCGGTCAGCGCTTTGATCTTCTTGGTCTGCTTTGCCATCGGATCAGCCCTCCACAACCTGAATGCCCATCGAACGGGCGGAGCCTTCGATGATCTTCGACGCCTGGGCGATATCGTTGGCGTTGAGATCCTTCATCTTCGCAGCGGCAATCTCGTCGAGCTGGGCCCGCGTGATCAGGCCGGCCGAAGCTTTGCCCGGGCTCTTGGAGCCGGACTTCAGATTGAGCGCCTTCTTGATGAAGAACGTGGCGGGCGGGGTCTTGGTGATGAACGTGAACGAGCGGTCGGCATAGACGGTGATTACCGTCGGCAGCGGCGTGCCCTTTTCCACTTCCTGGGTGGCTGCATTGAATTCCTTGCAGAAACCCATGATATTCACGCCGCGCTGACCCAGCGCGGGCCCGATCGGCGGCGAAGGCTTGGCTTCGCCGGCTTTGATCTGCAGCTTGATGTAGCAGTCGATCTTCTTGGCCATGATGGCCTCCTTGTCGTCCTGTTGGGGTTGCCCCCGCAGAGTTAGCGGTCAGACAGCAAGGCCCGAAAGCCCGCCTCCCGCAGCGGAAATCACCGGCACGGATGCCGGATGAAGGGGGCGCGCATAGCAGAGCGCGCCGGATTTGCAAGCATTGGCGGCACGCAGGCCGCCATGCGCCGTTATTTGACCAGTTCGACTTCCTCGAAGGCCAGCTCGACCGGCGTCGCGCGGCCAAAGATCGAGACCGAAACCTTGACCCGCTGCTTGTCGAAATCCAGCTCTTCGACCACGCCGTTGAACGAGGCAAAGGGCCCGGCATTGACTTTGACCGAATCGCCGATTTCGTAATCGACGGTAACTTGCGTGCTCGGTTCGGCGGCTGCGGCCTCGCGCGCGCCGAAATAGCGCTGCGCCTCTTTTTCGGAAATCGGCTGCGGCTTGTTGTTGGTGCCCAGGAACCCGGTCACTTTGGCGGTGTTCTTAATCAGGTGATAGATGTCGTCGTTCAGCGTCAGCTTGGCCAGCACATAGCCGGGCATGAACTTGCGTTCGACTTGCACTTTCTTGCCGCGCTTGACTTCGGTCACGGTCTCGGTCGGCACTTCGACCGCTTCGACCAGTTCCGACAGGCCTTTGCGTTCGGCTTCGGCGACGATCGCCTCGCGCACCTTGTTCTCAAAGCCGGAATAGGCGTGGATGATGTACCAACGGGCCATAAGGGATTCCTGAAAGGATGTCTGAAAGCAAAATCTGAAAATCGGGGTGCCGCGCGAGCCAATGCCAGCGAGCGACAGCCCGGTCAGGCGAGCGATAGCCCGGTCAGGCTAGCGACAGCCCGGTCAGGCTAGCGATAGCAACGTGCGGACTGCATAGCCGAACAGGGAATCGATCCCCAGAAAGAACACCGACAGGATCAGCATCATCACCGCGACGAAAATCGCGGTGGTCACGGTTTCCTGCCGGGTTGGCCAGACCACTTTGCGCGCTTCGGCCTTAACCTGGTTGAAAAACTCGTTCGGGCTGGTCTTGGCCATGACGGTGCTCTTGCCTTCAGCGATAAATTGCCAACGAAATGCTCGCCTTCCGCCTAGGGGCCATCGCCGCCCCGGACAGGTCCGGGAGGGGCGATGCGTCTGCTCCATGATGCGGGAGAGATTCGCATCTAGGCGGCGCTGCGCAAAAACGCAAGAGTCGGGGGTGAAACGGTCGTGATGCCGTCTGGATTGCGCCTGCCACGCATGGTCGGCAATTGCGCCGCGTCCGGCGGGCCCTGCGGCGCCATGTCCCGGTCTTTCGCCTTTAACCCAAACCTAAGCGGCTTTGCGTTAGACAGCGTTTCGATGGTTTCGTTCACCCTTCCGGTCAATCCGCCGCAGCCCTGGTTGCGCAAGGCTGGCGCCGGGCTGGCGTGGGCGTTCACTGCGGTGATCGCGCTATCCGGCACGGCCGCTGTGCCATTGGCATTTGCAGCCTTTGCGCCTGCCGCTGCGTTTGGCCTTTCGCTGGCGCTTACCGGCATGATGGCGATGGGCGCATGGGTCGCCTGGCGTTTTTCAGCGCCTGCGCCCAGGAAATCGGTACTGATTGGCTGGCTGCTCTATGTTCTGGCATGGCAGGGGCTGATGGCAGTCGGCGCGCGTGCGGCACTGACCGAACCTGCCGCACTGTTTTACGCGAATCTTTATGTCGGCGTGCTGCTGGGTGGCATTGTCTTGCTGGGTGTTGCCCTGTGGCGGCTTCGCAACCCGGCCAACCTTGCCCCGCCCCAGGCGCAAAGCTGGCAGGGCGCGCCGCTGGTGATCACATCCTATGGCACACCGTGGTTTGTGCATCTGGGCATTGCATGTGGCGTGATCGGAATTTCGCTGGTCCTGGCACTGGCCTATTTTCGGGCGCACTCCGCCGGCCTGTCACGCGGGCAGCTTGCCTTTCTGGTCGCTTTTCTGCTGCACGGCAATCTTTTGGGAATTGCCGGCGCACTGTACGCCGCACGCGACTTGTTGCGCACGCGCTTCCCCGATCGGCCCTGTCTCTGGCTGGCCAATGGCAAGCTCAATGTGCGGGGCCGCTTTGCGCTCGATTGCGCGAAAATCACCAGGATCGAATATCATCGGCTGCAGATGCGCAGTGGCAGCAGCCAGCAAGGGCTCGACATCTACAGCAGCGAACTGGTCCCGGGCGAATTCGTGACAATCGGGTTCACCAACATGACCGTCAAGCCCAGGGACGCGATGCGCGATTTGCAATCAGCGCTGGACGGGCGCGGGATTGTTTTCGAGGATGTCAATTCAAGCGGAATTCCCGCAGAAACGCTTGCCTGGACCAAGGCTGAGCTGAAACGGCGTGGAGAAAGCCCGAGAATGCGGCGCAAGGTCGGCAAGAAACTGCTCGCCAACAACCCGACCTTCAAGATCTCCATCGAACAGCGTATCGCCGGGATCCCGGCGCAAATGGCCAGGATCGATGATCTGATTGCCGCTGCCGGAAAACGCAATGCCGCAACGATTGCGCAGCTTGCACAGTCAGCGGCGCGGATCGGCTGGCCGCAAGACGGAACCGCGCTGGCGCCATCGCGAACCTGGCCCGAAGGGACCGATTACAAAACGCTCAACGCCGCAGATCAGGCCAATTTTTTCCGCGACAGCAGTATCGTGCATCACCTCAGGATGCAGCAGTGGGTAAACGATTTTCCGGCAGAGATCGAAAAACTGGAAGCGTCCAGACAATCCCTGCAAGCCACCGCAAAGAGTTCACAGGACCTGCTGGAAAAATACTTTTCCTAGGCCGTAAATCCGCGCCTTCAGGCGACGGCGCGCACGCTGTTGCGGCCGGCGCGCTTCGCCTGATACAGCGCCAGATCGGCGGCATCGAACAGCGCTTCGCGGCTCATTCCCTGGCGCAATTGCGCCACCCCGCACGAAATCGATGACAGCACCAGCACATTGCCCGCCACGTGCAGCGGTTCGGCCGCGACAATCCGCGTGATGCGTTCGCACACCGCCTGCGCCACATCCAGCCCGCACCGGAACAGGATGGCGAATTCATCGCCGCTCAACCGCGCGACAACATCATCATCGCGCGTGCCCGCGATCAGCCGCCGCGCGATTTCGGCCAGCGCGGCATCGCCCACGGGGTGGCCATGGGTATCGTTGATCGCCTTGAAATGATCGACATCGATCAGCGCCAGCGTCAGCGCGCGGGGCGATCCGGCACTGTCCCCGGGGCCGTCGATCGCGCGCGCCAGCCGTTTGCGGAACCCGGCACGGTTGAACACCCCGGTCAGATCGTCGGTTTCGATCCGGCGCGAAATCGCCAGTTCGCGCGCCTTGCGCACGGTGATGTCGCGCAGCGTGATCACCGATCCCACCGCCTGGCCCGCATCATGCGCGGCCATGCGCAACGATGCCTCCAGCGTGATGCCCGGCTGGCTGGCGGGGCGCAGTTCCACCGTGTGCCAGGCGCCCTCGCCCGATCGGGTATCGAGCCGCGCGCTGTCGCGGCGCAATTGCCCCAGCGACAGCCCGGCGCGCGCGGCAATGCCATCGAGCGACAGGCCGATCAGCGCCTCGGGCGCAAGGCCGGTATAATCGCGCACCGGCCCATCGGCCCAGCGGCATATGCCATTGCCGTCGAGCCCCAGAATCGCATCGGGCGAATGCGCCATGATCAGCCGCAGCAATTCCTCCCGCTCGGCCAGGCGCGTGCGCGCCTCCGCGCGAGAGGCGACCACCGATGCCACCGGCATCGCCGTGCACAACAGCGCCGTCAGATAAACCTGGAACAGCAGGAACCCCAGCGCGGGATCGACCTGAATCAGCCGGATCGGCCCGGCATGATGCAGCGTCGCGAGCGCGCCGATCACCGCCAGCAGCATGCCCCCGGCCTGAGTCGCCAGCCGCCCCAGCCCGAAGGACAGCAGCAGCAGCGTGGAAATCGGCAGGAACAGCAGCGGATAGCGGCTTTGACCAAAGACCAGCACCGTGACCAACGCGTGCAGCGCAAACAGGGCCACCCCGCGCAGCAGCGCCGGGCGCGACAGCGTTTCCAGCGCGCGGGCAAAGCTGCTATCAAACAGCGCCTTGAAAAACGGGGTAAAAATCACGAATCCCAGCGCATTGCTGGCAAACCAGCGCAAATAGGACGGCCCCGCCGGCGCGCCAAAAGTCAGCACCGAAACCAGCGCGCCCGCCGCCGCGCCCAACGCCGGCGCGATCAACCCGGCCGCCAGCAGAAACCGCCAGATCGTTGCACCATCGGCCAGAATATCGCCCCTGTCAGCAGCATCCAGGTCAGTAGCATCGAGGTCTGGCGCATCGGTTGCAGGGGAATGGGGCGCAGGGGAATGGCGCGCAGGGGCGCGTTCCTTGCCGGCATCCACCGGATAGCGCAGCACGATCCACGCCGCGAACAGCGTCTGGCCCATGCTGATCAGGCCGAACAGCACGATGCCCGGGGCCCATTCGCGCGCCACGCCATTGGCCACCAGATTGGCCAGCCACCCGGCCAGCAACAGTGCCGGCCAGTCACGCCGCGGCCGCGACAGCAGCAGCGCCAGAATCACCGCATCCGACGGCCAGAGCGTGGCAATCGCATGGACATCGCCGGTCAGCATGATTGTCGCAAACGTCATGCAGCCATAGACAACCGCGCCGACCAGCACCCACAGCGCGCGCCCGCGCAGCGAAAGACCACGCGGCGGCACCGGAACAGGTTCCGGTCTGGCAAGCCCAAATCCTGCCGGTTCGCTCCACAGGCGGTTGTCCCGCGCTTCTGCCACCCCGTTGTTCCTTGCGACCCCGATGTCTCTTGCGAGCATAACTGTCATCTTTTGCTAACAGAGATGAACAAGTGCTTGCCGGGCATGGTTGACGCCTTGATTACCGTCAAACCGCCCGCGTCGGGCTGCGACAAAAAGCGGCCAGGGGCATGCAGCCCAATCCCCGACAGATCAGGGCGCGACAAATAAGGGGGCGGGCGACAGTTTGTCGGAAAAAATTGGCAGGAGTGGAGGGATTCGAACCCCCGGCCCTCGGTTTTGGAGACCGATGCTCTACCAGCTGAGCTACACTCCTGCATCCACCGCGCAGGCAAAGGCATGCCCGGCGGAAGAGCGCTGCCCATAGTGGCTTGACGAACGCGATGCAACCGGGGAGATCATTTTGCCCGGAGTTGATGACACACCGGCTGGTTCTGCACGAGGCCATGGCGCGCGAAGACATTCAGATCATTCCGCCCGAGCTTTTGATCAGGGCCTATCGCGCCGGGATCTTTCCCATGGCCGACAGCCGTGACGATCCCGAAGTCTATTGGGTGGAACCGCGCATGCGGGCGATTCTGCTGCTCGACGGGTTTCACCTGTCGCATTCGCTGGCGCGCACGGTGCGTCGCGACCGGTTCCGGGTGACCTGCAATGCCGCGTTCGATGCGGTGATCGACAATTGCGCCGCGCCGCGCCCCGATGCGCAGGAAAGCTGGATCAGCGGCCGCATCCGCGAAAGCTATCGCGCGCTGCACCGCCTGGGCGCAGCGCATTCGATCGAAACCTGGTTCACCGACGCCGCCGGCATCGAACGGCTGGTCGGGGGGCTCTATGGCGTGGGATTCGACCGGGTGTTCTGCGGCGAAAGCATGTTTTCGCGCGTGCCCGATGCGTCAAAGGTCGCGCTGGCCTGGCTGGTTGCGGCGCTGCGGGCGGGCGGCGCGGAATTGCTCGATTGCCAGTTCACCACGCCGCACCTGGCATCGCTGGGGGCCATCGAAATCCCGCAGGCGGACTATCTCGACCGGCTGAGCGCGGCGATGCGGCCGCCGGAAGATCATGCAGCCGATTCCGCCTATTCGGGCGGGGCGGCGTCCGCCGGGGCTTCATCAGGGGCATCGGCCACGGGTGCGGGCGCGCTTTTGCCTGCGGGCTTTGCCGCCTTGCTCGCGGCGGCGGCGGGATCATCCTCTTCGCCCGGGAAATGCATTGCGCAGTCCTTGATCCAGACATCATAGACCGGGTGTTCGACCACGTTGAGCGACGGCGTGTTCCGGAACAGCCAGCCCGAAAAGACTTTGTGCCAGGCCATCCGGTCCTGAACTTTGGCGCGTTCTTCGACAAACACCTGCACAAAGGCGCCGGTTTCCTGGGGATCCTCCCAGGGCGCAGTGCGCTCGCAGGTGGCCAGTTTCACGATCACATTGCCCACCCGGCGCGATTCGCCCGGTTTCATCACCAGATCCTGCGTGATGTTGTTGCGCTTGTTGATCAGGCCGATCGTGGCCACGCGGTCCTTTACCGGGGTGCCAAAGCCATTGTCGACAATGCCGCTGGCCAGCGCGGACGGCCCGGCGGCCTCGGTCGCTTCGGGCGGCGGCGGCGCTTCGGCCTGGCGGTTGCACGCGGCCAACGCCAACAGCAGGGGCGCCAACAGCAGCAGGGGCGCCAACCGCGGCAGGGGCGCCAGCGCACCCGCACGGCCGGCGGGCAAGGCCGGGACAAAGGGTGGCCGGCGGACCATCACGGTGTGTCGCGATCCCGCCCGGTTCAGGGCTGGTCGGGCGACCAGGCTTCGTAATCGCCGGTTGCGGCGGCGCGGCGGCCACCACGTTCCAGCGCGCCCTGCGGCCGATAGGCGGCCGAAGTGCCGGTGGCATTGGGGGTGAAATCCACTTCCCACACGCGCGGCGGCGGCAGATTGCTTTCGGGCGTGCCGTCAAAATTGCCGTGCAGCCAGCCGTGCCATTCGGCCGGCACGCGGCTGGCATCGTTGGCACCGTTATAGATCACCCAGCGGCGTTCGCGCCCGGCAAAGGGATGGCCTTTGGGAAACGGCTTTTTCGCGCGGTAATAGACATTGCCCTGCGCGTCGGTCCCGACGCGTTCGCCATTGCGCGCGCTGTCGAGCCAGGTGCCAAAGGTGGCGCCGTTCCACCAGGTGAAAATTGTGCCAAGGATGCTCATGGCCACAGCGCTTAGCCCGTGTGGGGGGGGATAGGCAAGCGGCTACCAGCTGACTTTGTCGCCCGGTTGCAGCCCGATCTGCGCCGCGCGCCCAGCGGCCAGTTCCAGCACGCCGGCCGCCGCCCCCGCCGATGGCAATGGCGTTTCGTCATAGGGCACGGCATTGGCAGCAATGTTGAGCACGCGGTGATCGGCGCCGATGAAGATGATATCGAGCCCGATCACCGTGTTGCGCATCCAGAACGCGGTACGGCGCGGCGGATCGGTGGGAAAGATCATGCCTTCGTCCGCGCCCAGCGTGGTGCGCCACATCAGCCCGCGTTCCTGTTCGGCAGGGGTTGCGGCCACTTCCACCTGAAACGCGTGTTCGCCCTTGGCCGTCGCGACTTTGAGCGGGATCACCGCGAGGCCCGAAACGGGATGCAGCCGGGTGGTGGCGGCGCCGGGCGCATCGCCCGGGGTGCCGTTGGCGGCAACCGGCGAACAGGCGCCCGCACCCGCCATCGTCGCGCCGGCAAGGACCAGTGCCAGCGCGGCCATTCCGGCCCGTGCCTTACCCTTCACCCGCGCTTTACCTTTAAAATGACGAATCATCGGCTTCATCGACCCATTCCTGTGCAGCGGCAATGTCGCGCGCTTCGACCAGCGCGCGGGCAAATGCAAGCGGATGACCGGCGCGCACCATGGTCGCCACTTGGCGGGCACGCACTGCCGGATCTGCCGGGGTTTCGCGCAAGGGTTCTGAACCGCGCCCGAACGGGCCCAGCCGCCGCCGCTGCGCCAGCGCCAGCGCGGCACAGCGGCGCTGATGCTCGGTGCCGCTCGCCTCTGCCACCAGCGGTGCGGCGATGCCGTCACGCGTCAGCGTTTCCCCGATCCGCCGCGCGCCGAGGCCCCGGCGCAGCATGCCGGCGCCGCGCGCCTGGGCAAAACCGGCATCATCGACATAGCCCAGCCCGACCAGCCGTGCGACCGTGCCCGCCACATCGGCCGCATCGTCGCCATCCCAGCCGCGTTCGCGGATTTTCCGGTTCAGATAGGCGCCCAACCGCCCCGCGCTGGTGGCAAACCGCGCCACATAGGCCAACGCCATCTCGTCCAGCGCGCGCGCGTCGATCGGGCGCGGTTTTGCGCGCCGCTCACCCCGCCGCTCACCCTGGCGATCCGGGCGCCGTTTACCGGGCCCGCCGCGCCGTTCATCCTGATCGTGGCCATCGTCCATCATCACGCCTTATTCGTGCCACAGTCGCGGATAAAGGAGAACCTGCGGCAAAGCGCTCCCTCGCGCAATTGCCGTTCCAGACATGCAACATGCCGCAATCATGGCAACCCGGGGTAGCAGATGACCGTTTCCGATGCTGTCCGCGCCAGCGACACGCTCGTGCCGACGCCAAACGATGATGCGCAGCCGCGCCGCTTTTCCGACTTTGCAACGTTTTGCGATGCGCTCGATTATGCCGCCACCGGCAATCGCGGGTTCAATTTCCACGATGCGCGCGGCACGCTCGCCCGCGTCTATCCCTATCGCGAACTGCGCGCCGATGCGCTGCTTGCGGCGCGGCGGCTGATCGCACTGGGCATTGCGCCGGGTGACCGGGTGGCGCTGATCGCGGAAACCGGGCCGCAATTTGCGGCGCTGTTCTGCGGCACGATCTATGCCGGCGCCTGGCCGGTGCCGCTGCCGCTGCCGACCAGTTTTGGCGGGAAAGACAACTATATCGACCAGATCGCGGTGCAGCTGGCCAGTTCGGACCCGCGCATGCTGCTGTTCCCCGACGAAATCGGCGCGATGTGCGCCGCCGCCGCCGCGCGGCAGGGCTGCCCCGGGCTGAGCTGGGACCAGATCGCGGCAACCGAACCGGCCGCCGGCGATCTGCCGCAGGCCGATCCCGATGCCATTTGCTATCTGCAATATTCCAGTGGATCGACCCGGTTTCCCCACGGCGTGGCGGTGACCCACCGCGCGCTCCTGGCCAATCTGGCGGGGCATTCGCACGGCATGAAAGTTCAGCCAGGCGATCGCTGCGTCAGCTGGCTGCCGTGGTATCACGACATGGGGCTGGTCGGCTGTTTCCTGTCGCCGATTGCCAACCAGGTTTCGGTCGATTTCCTGCGTACCGAAGATTTTGCGCGGCGCCCGCTGGCCTGGCTCGACATGATCAGCCGCAATCCGGGCACCACCGTGTCGTATTCGCCCACGTTCGGCTACGACATCTGCGCCCGCCGCATTTCCAGCCAGAGCCATGTCGCCGACCGGTTCGACCTGTCGCGCTGGCGCATTGCCGGCAATGGCGCCGACATGATCCGCCCCGATGTGATGCAGGGCTTTGTCGATGCCTTTGCCCCGGCCGGGTTCCGCGCCGATGCGTTCCTGCCCAGCTATGGCCTGGCCGAGGCGACACTGGCGGTCACGGTGATGCCGCCTGGCGAAGGCATCCGGGTGGAACTGGTCGAGGAAGAACGCCTTTCGGGAAGCCCGCGCGATCTTTCGCGGCCCGCGCGGTACCGCGCCATCGTCAATTGCGGGTTGCCCGTGCGCGGGATGGAAGTGGTGATTCGCGGCGAACATGGCGAACCGCTGCCCCACCACCACATCGGCAAAGTGCTGTGCCGCGGATCGTCGGTGATGCACTCGTATTTCCGCGATCCCGAATCGACCGCGGCGGCGATGATCGATGGCTGGCTCGATACCGGCGACATGGGCTATCTCAACAGCGCCGGATACTTGTTCATCGTCGGCCGGGCGAAGGACATGATCATCATCAATGGCAAGAACCACTGGCCGCAGGATATCGAATGGGCGGTGGAACAGCTGCCCGGGTTCCACCAGGGCGACATTGCCGCATTCTCGATCGAAACCGAATCGGGTGAGGAAGCCCCCGCGGTGCTGGTCCACTGCCGCGTGTCCGACCCGGCCGAACGGGTCAAGCTGCGCGACCAGATCCGCGACAAAGTGCGCGCGATCACCGGCATGAACTGCGTGGTCGAACTCGTCCCCCCCCGCACCCTGCCGCGCACCAGTTCCGGCAAATTGAGCCGCGCGAAAGCCAAGAAGCAATATCTGAACGGCGAGATCGAGCCCTACAGCCTGGCGGCGTGATTGGCTGAAAGGCACCGCAGGCGCGTTGCAGGACCACCCGCCGCCCCGCGCCGGGGGTGCGGGGTGGTCCCGTTCAAAACGCCACCGCTGCGCCGTCCCACGCATAAAAGCCGCCGCTGTCCGCCGGCGTCAGGCCGTCCAGCACTGTCAGCAGTGCCGCCGCGCTGGCATCGGGGGTGAACAGTTTCTCCGCCGCCACGCCGCGCTGAAACGGGGCGGACAGCGCGGTGGCCACGGTGCCGGGGTGCAATGCCACCACCACCGCCTGCGGATGGCTGCGCGCAACCTCCACCGCGATTGTGCGCACCAGCATGTTCAGCGCGGCCTTTGACGCGCGATAGGCGTGCCAGCCGCCCAGGCGGTTGTCGCTGATCGACCCGACCCGTGCCGACAGCGCGGCAAAGGTGCAAGCCCGATCGCGCGGCATCAGCGGCAGGACCGCACGCGCGATCATCGCCGGGACGATCGCGTTGTCGGCAAACTGTTCGGCCAATGCCGCCGCCGTCAGCTGGCGCAGCGCCTTTTCCGGCCCGCTGCCATCGGCCCGGGTCAGCCGGCCGGTCGCGACGATTACCAGATCGAGCGGCGTGCCGATTGCTGCCACGGCCTGCGCCAGGCTTTCGTCATCCATCGCATCGAACGTGAACGGGCGGATGCGTGGCCCCTGCGGCACCGCCCCCCCGCGCGATCCGGCAAAAACCACGGCAACATCATCGCGCGCGGCCAGGTGGCGCACAAAGGCAGAGCCTATTCCGCCCGAAGCGCCAAACACCGCGCAGCGCATCATCGTCGCACACCCTTTCCTGCCAGACCGGTCCATGCCGCGCGGTCGGTGGCGATGCGCATCACCGCCGCCAGCACCGCCTCGTCCTGCGGCCGGATATCATCGCCCGTGCCACCCGGTTCGTAATAGGCTGTCACTGCCAGCGGCGCGGGTCCGTGGCCATCGCCCACCGGGGCAAGCGCCAGCGCCAGATCGTTGATCCGGATGGCGGCCCCGTCGCCCACCATCGTGCCGGTCTTGTCGCCGGCCTGCCACCCGGCGGGCAACCCGGCGCGCAGCCGGCCCAGCCCGGTCGGCGATGCCTTCATCCACCCCCACAGCCGCGCGCGCGCTTCGGCCGAAAGGACCGCCCCGGTCAGCAGGCGGCCCAGCGTTTCGGCCATGGCCGCAGGCGTGGTCGTGTCGTGCACCGCGCGCGGCGCCACGCGATTGAGTTCGGGTTCATGGTTGTCCAGCCGGCTGATCCCATCGCCCATCGCGCGCCAGAACGCGGTCAACGCTGCCGGCCCGCCAAACCGGGCGAGCAGCAGGTTTGCCGCCAGATTGTCGCTGCGTTCCACCGCCGCCTGCGCCAGCGTCAGCACCGGCAGGCCTTCTTTGGCTGCAGCCGCCCCGGTCACCGGTGATGCGGGCAGGACATCTAGCACCGAATAGGCCAGCACTTCGTCACCGCGCGCGTGCCCCGCATCGATCTGCGCCAGCACCATTGCCGCCAGCGACAGCTTGAACGTGGAACAGTGCGCAAACCGTTCGTCCTGGCGCCAGCCGAACCCGCGCCCGCTGGCCGTATCGCGCACCGCCACGCCCAGCCGCCCGCCCGCGCGCGCCTCCAGCGCCCGCAGCATCGCCGCGCCCGCCGGCAGGGGCGCGGCAAAAGCGGGCGCGGGAACGAAAACGGCGCCAAACGCGCCCAACAGTGTGCGACGATCCATGGGACGAAGCATAAATCGTTATCCGACCAACCGCCATCGTCCATCGACAGCGCGCCCTTGCGGCGCAGCGCACATGGGGCCATCTTGGCGCCATTCGCCTCCAGCCGAGTGTTTTTATGGCCACGACCCCTGAAACTGCCCCCACGATCACGCTGACTCCGCCCGATCCGGTGCCGGTGGTCGCGCCGCAACAGGCCGCCGGGCTGGTGCCGCTGAGCACCGAGACCAAGTCCGCGCTCGATACCCGCGTCGATGCGTTTGTGGCCGACCTGGTCGCGCAAGACGCCGCCAGCCCCGAATTCGGGCAGCGGGTCGACCAGTTGACCGCGATGGGGGCAAAGGAAATCGCCGCCGCCGCGGGCATGTCGAACCGGTTTCTCGACCGGCCGGTGCGCGCGATGGACAAAGACAGCGGCGTGGGCGCAGACCTCGCCGCGCTGCGCCGCACGGTGGAAGAGCTTGACCCGGGCAAGGCCGGGGTGACCACCGGCGGGCGCAAGCTGCTGGGCTTCATCCCCTTTGGCAACAGCGTGAAGCGCTATTTCGATGGCTATGTTTCGGCGCAGGGCCATATCAAGGCGATCCTTGACCGGCTGGCCTCGGGCAAGGACGAATTGCTGAAGGACAATGCCGCGATCGATGTCGAACGGCAAAAGCTGTGGGAGGCGATGGGCAAGCTGGAACAGATGACCCACATCGCCCGCGCGCTCGACCAGAAACTGGAAGATACCGCCAACGATCTGGACCACACCGACCCGGCCAAGGCCAAGGCGATTCGCGAATCCGCGCTGTTCTATATCCGCCAGCGCACGCAGGACCTGCTGACCCAGATGGCCGTGACAGTGCAGGGCTATCTGGCGCTCGACCTGGTGAAAAAGAACAATGTGGAACTGGTCAAAGGTGTCGACCGCGCCAGCACGACCACCGTGGCCGCGCTGCGTACGGCGGTGACCGTGGCCCAGGCGATGACCAACCAGCGGCTGGTTCTGGCGCAGATAACCGCGCTGAACACCACCACCGCCAATATCATCGATGCCACCGGCACGATGCTGCGCGACAACACTGCAAAAATCCACGAGATGGCGGCATCGAGCACGATCCCCATCGAAACGCTGCAAAAGGCGTTTCAGAACATCTATGACACAATGGATTCGATCGACACGTTCAAGGTAAAGGCGCTCGATTCGATGAAGACGACGATCGGCACGCTGTCGAACGAAGTTGAAAAATCGCAGGCCTATATCGCCCGCGCGCAAGGCAGTTCCGGCGGCACCCCGGCGCAGCACCCCGCGCTCAGCCTAGACAGCGTGGGCTGAACCATGGCCGGGGACGCTGCAGACCATTCGCAGATCATGCGCGCCGCCAGCGCGTCGCTGGCGTTTCAGCAGCAGGGCGGCCGGCGCAGCGGCGGTTCGATCGGCAAACGGTCGGCCGAACTGAAGCGCCAGCATGTCATGCGCAAGCTGATCCGCGCGGGCCTGGCGATCGGGGTAATCCTGTTTGCAGTCTCGGTAACAGGCACCGTGATCGGCGGCATTGGCCTCGGCGGTTTTGTCCTGACTCTGCTCGCGCTGGCGATCGTGGCGGGGCTGCTGCTGACGTATCCCAGGCTCAAAGTGCCCGATCTGGGCGCGCTGAACCGCGGCGATGTGCGCGCCACCGTTGGCCGCACGCAATTGTGGCTTGAGGCGCAGCGGCCCGCGCTGCCCCCGCCGGCGTCGCGGCAACTGGACGCGATCGGCCTGCGGCTCGATGCGCTGGGCGTGCAACTGGAAGGGATCGACCCGGCCGAACCCGCAGTGGGCGATGTGCGCCGTCTGATCGGCGAACATCTGCCCGGCATGGTGGCGAGCTATACCCGCATCCCCGCGCATCTGCGCGGCGAACAGCGCGGCGGCAAAACCGCCGACCAGACGCTGAACGAAGGGCTGTCGCGAATCACCGGGGAAATCGATGCGCTGTCGTTGCGCCTGGCCGAAGGCGACCTCGACTCGCTGGCCACAGAGGCACGCTATCTTGACTATCGCTACGGGAATGCTCTTGATGCGCCGGAGAAACTGTCCGGACCGGTTTGAGCATGCGCCTTGAAATACCCCATTCGCTTGGCAAGGCCGAACTGCGCCGCCGCATTTCGGCGCGCATGGACGCGGCAGAGGCCAAGGCGAGCGCGCTGATCGGCGGATCGATGGCGCTCGCGCTCCACTGGATCAGCGAAGACCGCCTGTCGGTCGAAGCCAGCGCGATGGGCTATACCGTGCCCGCCACGCTCGATCTGACCGAAACCACCATGGTGTTCGACGTGACCATCCCCAATGGCCTGGGCTTTGCGCGCAACATGATCGCCGGCGCGATCCGCGAACGCGGCGAAAAACTCCTCGCCTGATCCTCCCCGGCATGGGGACGATCAGGTTACAATTCGCCGCGGTGGAGTTCCAGAAATTCGGGGGGCAGGCGCAGGCTGCGCGCGACCAGCCGCGTTTCAAGCAGCAGATAGACCAGCGCGACCATCAGCAGGGTGATCGCGGCGAAAAAGGTCAGTTCGGTGGCGATGCGGAATTCGCGGCCAAGCATTTCGCCCAGGAACAGCGTGCCGACGGTCACGCCGATGCCGATGCCGCTGCTCACCAGCACCAGCAGCGCATGGCTGATCAGCTGGATGCGCCGATCGACATAGCGCATTTCGATTACCACCGTGTCGTGTTCGGTGCCGCTGGTCTGCGCGTAGAGTTTTTGCAGAATGCGCGAGCGGTCGACCACGCGGCCCAGCCTGGTGGTCAGGATGTTCATGATATTGCCGATCGCCACCAGCACGAACACCGGGGCAAGCGAAAGCTGGATGGTCTGGGCTATCATCCGCGCATGATGCCAGAGCGCCGCGCGCCGCGCCAGAGCGACATCATTCGCGAAAAAAGCGTTGTTGCCAGCCGAATTGCGCCGCAACCGGGTTGCCCTGCGCATCGTGTGCCGGGGTAAAGCGGAACCGTTCGGTGGCCAGCTTGCAGGTTATCGCGTCGGCCTCGGGATCGCCGCTGGGCTGGTGCACGCGGTAATCGGCGACGCGGCCGTCGGGCCCCACGGTCAGGACCACGATCACTGCCGTGCCCAGCCGTTTCGCGCGCCCGGCCTTCGGGTAATCCTTCTCGGCCAGGTCGCCCGCGATCTTCACCGGGCGCATGCCGCCGCCAGACCCGTTGCCCGCGCCGCCGCTGCCCGGGCCGCTGCCCGATCCGGCGCCGCCAGTGCCTTCCCCCGCGGCGCTGGCGCCCGATTGCGCGGCGCTGCCGGTGCCGGCGACCGGCGGAGCGGCATGCGCGGGGAGCCGGATCGGGGACGGTGCGGCGATGATCTGATCGGCAATGGCGCGGCGACCGGCGGCGCCGGCGGCGCCTTGCGCGGCGCGGGTGGCGCTGGCGCGGGGCGGCGGTGGTGGCGCGGTGATGATCCGGGCGCTGATCACCGGGCCCAATCCAACACGCGCTGCCAGGGCGCGCACCCCGCCAAAGGCGCGGAGCAGCGCCATGCCGACCAGACCATGCAACAGCACGATCATCGCCAGCAGCACAACGCGCTGGCGCAGGGAGAAAACCGGGGCGTCGGCAAAGCGGACCGGGGCCATGCGCACCCGTTTACCCCATTTCGAGCAGGCTGTCCCCACGCACCAGACTGTACAGCCCAAGGCCTGCGGCCCGCGCCTGATCCACCGCCAAGGTCGAAGCCGCCGAAATCGTCGCCAGCACCGGCACATTGGCAATCACCGCCTTTTGCACCAGTTCAAAGCTGCACCGCGCGGTCAGCAGCACAAAGCCGGTGGCCGGATCGATCCGCGCGCGCGCCAAAGCGCCAATCAGCTTGTCAAACGCGTTGTGCCGCCCGACATCTTCACGCACCAGCCGGATCGTGCCATCGGGATCGCAAAACGCGGCAGCATGCGCGGCGCGCGTGGCCCGGCCCAGCACCTGCCGATCACCCAGCGCCGCAGCGGCACGGAACAGCGCCGCCGTATCCAGATCGATCCGCGCGGTAACCGGCGACAACGGGCGCAGCACTTGCTCCAGGCTTTCGATGCCGCACAGTCCGCAGCTGCCTTCGGCCAGGCGCAGCCGCGCCCGTTCGATCAGCGGCCCTGCGGCCGGCGCATTCAGCACCACGCGCAGCATCCAGCCACCATCGGGCACGGCAAAGCTTTCGGCCGAAACGAACTGGTCAGCCGCGCCGATCAACTGCTCCGACAGGCAAAAGCCCAGCGCATAATCATCCAGATCCGTGGGCGTGGCCATCATCACGGCATAGCCCACGCCGTTGATTTCGATCGCCACCGGCGCTTCATCGATCAGCGTGCGGGTCAGCGCGCGTGGCGGCGCCCCATCGGCGAAATGTTCGACAACCGCGTGGTCGCGCGCGCCGTCAACCGGCGTCACACCCGGCATCCCCGCTGTCGGTCGCGCCCGGACGACCGGCCAACTGCGCGCCCATCGCCAGCCGTTCCACTGCGGCCACGGCCAGCGGGTCCAGCCCCTCGGTGCCGTGGGCAAACAGTTGCTCCTGCATGCGCACCGTCCAGAACGCGAAGACATGGTCGGCAATCGCCGAAACCGGATCCTTGTCGTGCACCAGGTTGCGCGCGATCTGGTTGATCATGCGCACCAGTTTGGCGGTGGTATCGACGTGGTGGTCGGAACCGCTCATTCGGCCGGCTCTGCAATGATCTGGCGCGACCGACCGGCGTGCGCGTCATACTCTTCCTGCCACTGGCTCGGCCCGTTCGACGGGGTAACCTGCACCGCGGTCACTTTGTATTCGGGGCAATTCGTCGCCCAGTCTGAATTGTCGGTGGTGATCACGTTGGCCTGCGTGGTCGGGTGGTGGAACGTGGTATAGACCACGCCCGGTGCCACGCGGTCGGTCACTTGCGCGCGCAGCGTGGTTTCGCCCGCGCGGCTGGCCAGCCGCACCCAGTCGCCATCACGGATGCCGCGGTTTTCGGCATCGGATGGGTGGATTTCCAGCACGTCTTCCTGATGCCACACCACATTGTCGGTGCGCCGCGTCTGCGCGCCCACGTTGTATTGCGACAGGATGCGCCCGGTGGTGAGCAGCAGCGGATAGCGCGGCCCGGTGCGTTCATCGGTGGGCACATATTCGGTGACCACAAACTTGCCCTTGCCGCGCACGAAACCATCGACATGCATGATCGGCGCGCCATCGGGATAGGCTTCGTTCACCGGCCATTGCAGCGAGCCTTCGGCATCGAGCCGGGCAAAGCTGACCCCGGCGAACGTCGGTGTCAGGCGCGCGATTTCGTCCATGATTTCGCTGGCATGGGTATAATTCCAATCAAGCCCCAGCGCGCGCGCCATTTCCTGCGTGACCTGCCAGTCTTCATAGCCGTTGAGCGGCTCCATCACCTTGCGCACCGGCTGGATGCGGCGTTCGGCATTGGTGAACGTGCCGCTCTTTTCCAGAAAGGTCGATCCGGGCAGGAAAATGTGCGCGTAATTGGCGGTTTCGTTCAGGAAAATGTCCTGCACGATCACGCATTCCATCGCCGACAGCCCGGCCACGACATGCTTTGTATCGGGATCGGACTGCACGATGTCTTCGCCCTGGACATACAACGCCTTGAACAGGCCGTCGGTTGCCGCATCGAGCATGTTGGGAATGCGCAGGCCCGGTTCCGGATCGATCGGCACGCCCCATTCCGCCTCGAACAGCGCGCGCGCCGCCGGGTCAGACACGTGGCGATACCCCGACAGTTCGTGCGGGAACGATCCCATGTCGCACGCGCCCTGCACGTTGTTTTGCCCGCGCAGCGGGTTCACGCCCACGCCGCGCCGGCCGACATTGCCCGTCGCCATCGCCAGATTGGCAATCGCCATGACGGTCGAAGACCCTTGCGCGTGCTCGGTCACGCCCAACCCGTAATAGATCGCGCCATTGCCGCCCGTGGCAAACAACCGCGCCGCATCGCGCAGATCCTGCGCCGAAACCCCGGTGACCGGGGCGAGGAATTCCGGGCTGTGGCGCGGGTCGGATACGAAATCGGCCCAATCGCGGAATTCGTCCCAATCGCAGCGTTCGCGCACAAAGGCTTCGTCCACCAGCCCCTCGGTCACGATCACATGCGCCATCGCGGTCAGCACCGCGACATTGGTGCCGGGTGTGAGCGGCAGGTGATAATCGGCCTCGATATGCGGCGATCGCACGATATCGGTGCGCCGCGGATCGATCACGATCAGCCGCGCGCCTTTACGCAGGCGCTTTTTCATGCGGCTGGCAAAGACAGGGTGGCCATCGGTGGGGTTGGCGCCGATCACCAGGATCACGTCGCTGTCTTCAACGCTGTCGAAATCCTGTGTGCCGGCCGACGTGCCAAAGGTGTTTTTCAGGCCATAGCCGGTGGGCGAATGGCACACCCGTGCACACGTATCGACGTTGTTGGTGCCAAACCCGGCGCGCACCAGTTTCTGCACCAGAAAGCCTTCTTCATTGGTGCAGCGGCTCGATACGATGCCGCCCAGCGCGTTGTTGCCGTATTTGGCGGCAATGCGCTTCAGTTCGCTCGCGGTGTGGGTCAGCGCCTCTTCCCAGCTCACTTCGCGCCAGGGTTCGTGGATGGTGGCGCGGATCATCGGGCGGGTCATGCGGTCCTGGTGGCGGGCATAGCCCCAGGCAAAGCGACCCTTTACGCAGCTGTGGCCACGATTGGCCTTGCCGTCTTTCCACGGCACCATGCGCACCACTTGTTCGCCCTTCATTTCGGCGCGGAAGGTGCAGCCCACGCCGCAATAGGCGCAAGTGGTGATGACCGAGCGTTCGGGCTTGCCGATCGCTTTCACTGCCTTTTCATTCAACGTGGCGGTGGGGCAGGCCGAAACGCAGGCGCCGCACGACACGCATTCCGATGACAGGAAATTGTCGGCCGCGGTGCCCGCGCTGACTTTCGATTCAAACCCGCGCCCCGAAATGGTCAGCGCGAACGTGCCCTGCACTTCTTCGCAGGCGCGCACGCAGCGCGAACAGACGATGCATTTCGACGGATCGAAATCGAAATAGGGGTTCGACGTGTCGGGCGCTGCACCCAGGTGGTTATCGCCTTCATAGCCATAGCGCACATCGCGCAGGCCGACATTGGCGGCCATGTCCTGCAATTCGCAATCGTTGTTGGCGCTGCAGGTCAGGCAATCGAGCGGGTGGTCGGAAATATAAAGTTCCATCACCCCGCGCCGCAGCCGGTGCAGGCGGTCGGTTTCGGTGTGGACCACCATGCCGTCGGACACCAGCGTGGTGCACGATGCGGGCGTGCCGCGCATCCCGTCGATTTCCACCAGGCACAGCCGGCACGATCCGAATTGCTGCACCATGTCGGTGGCGCAAAGCTTCGGGATCGATCCGCCCGAAATCGCGGCGGCGCGCATCACCGTCGTGCCGGCGGGCACGCTGACTTTGCGCCCGTCGATCGAGACGGTAACGGTCACATCGCTGTTGACGGCCGGGGTTCCGAAATCGGCCTGGGGTTCATAGCCCATGATGGAGTCCCTTTGCGGCGGCCAGATCGGCCGGCGTGTTGATATTGAATGGCAATTTTGACAAGGAAATCGCCCGCGCGCCCACCAGCGCGGCAAAGGCGCGCATCGAATGGGCGCGGGCCTCACCCGTGGCGAGCAAGCCATCGAGCGCATCGCGCGCGGCCACCGGCCACAGCCCGATGACCGGGGCGGCGGCGCAATGCGCCGGGCCCGGCGACAGTTCGCCCAGCAGATCCCCGGGCAAGTCGAACCCGTCGACCGGAACCGACAGCACCGCATCGAACCCGCGCGCGGCGGCATGGTGCAGCGCGCCGCACAGCCCGCCCAGCGGGCCCATCCCGGCGTGCGGCCGGTCTGGCACGGTCATCGCCGGGGCCGCATCGCGCCCGGCCACCACCACCGCATCGCACTGGTGCGCCAATTGCGCCACGGCACGATCGATCAGCGTACGCCCGCCAAGCTCGGCCAGCGCCTTGTCGCTGCCAAACCGGCGCGATTGCCCGCCGGCCAGCACCACACCAAGCACGCCGGAACGAGGAAGGCGGGGGCCAGAAAGGCGGGGGCCGGGAACCGGCGCCACAGTCATTCCGCAGCCTCTTGCACAGGGCCGGGAAGCCCGAAATCCTGCGGGAAATTGCGCAGCGCCGACAGCACCGGATAGGGCGTGAACCCGCCCATCGCGCACAGCGATCCGAACTTCATCGTTTCGCACAAGTCTTCGAGCAGGGCGATGTCATCGGCCAGGCTGCGCGGCGCCTTGCGCGCGTTGTGCATCTGGGGCAGCGCCTCGACCCGGTCTGCCGCGCGGCCCGACCGCGCGCGGATGCGGTCGATCACTTCGACCCCGCGCGTCGATCCGATCCGGCACGGGGTGCATTTGCCACAGCTTTCCACCGCGCAGAACTGCATGGCGAAACGCGCCTGCGCGCTCATGTCGGCGGTATCGTCAAACACGCTGATCCCGGCATGCCCGATCAGCCCGTCGGCGGCGGCAAAGCTTTCATAATCGAACGGCAGGTGGAAATCATCGGGCGTGTGATAGGCGCCCAGCGGCCCGCCCACCTGCACCGCGCGCACCGGGCGTCCGCTGCCGCTGCCGCCGCCGATTTCCATCACCAGTTCGCCCAGCGTAATGCCGAAACCGGCCTCGAACAGCCCGCCATGGCGCACATTGCCGGCAATCTGGATCGGCATCGTGCCACGCGACCGGCCAAAGCCGACCGCAGCATAGTGCGACCCGCCATGCGCCAGAATCCACGGCACCGCCGCCAGCGTCAGCACGTTGTTGACCACGGTCGGCTTGCCAAACAGGCCCTCGATCGCGGGCAGCGGCGGCTTGGCGCGCACTTCGCCGCGCTTGCCTTCCAGGCTGTTGAGCAGCGAGGTTTCCTCGCCACAGACATAAGACCCGGCGCCCACGCGCACTTCCATGCGGAACGGCGCGATGATCGCCGCCGACAGGTCCACTGCGGCGCGCATCTTGGCAATGGCATGCGGATATTCGCTGCGGATATAGACATAGCCGTGGCTGGCCCCGACCGCGTGCGCGGCAATCGCCATGCCTTCGATCAGCAGAAAGGGATCGCCCTCCATCACCATGCGGTCGGCAAAAGTGGCGCTGTCGCCTTCATCGGCGTTGCACACGATATATTTGCGTGAACCGGTGGCGCGGGCCACCGTGGTCCACTTGATCCCGGCGGGAAAACCCGCGCCGCCGCGCCCGCGCAGGCCCGACTGGGTCACTTCGGCAATCGTCGCCTCCGGCCCCAGTTCGCGGGCGCGGTGCAGCCCGACCCAGCCGCCGGTTGCAGCATAATCATCCAGACTGGTCGGCCGCGTGCGGCCGGCGCGCGCAAAGGTCAGGCGCTGCTGGCGCGCGATGAACGGATGGGCATCGATCCGCCCGATCGCCAGCGGGCTGGTCCCGGCGAGCACCGCGGCAACATCTTCGGGCGACAAGGGCCCAAATCCGTGCCCGTCGATATCGGCCAGCGGCTCCAGCCAGTGCATGCCCCAGCTTGATACGCGTTCGACCTGGCATCCGGCCGCCACAAAGGCAGCCGCCACGGCATCGGCGCCACAGGCAATCGCCAGCGCGTCATCGCTGATCCGTACGGTCGTGCTCATGCCGCCTGCTCCACCACGGTGCGTTCAACCAGCGCGGCAAACCGCGACGTATCCAGCCGGGCATGCACCGCATCGCCAATCATCGCATTGGGCCCGACGGTGCACAGCCCCAGGCAATAAATCGGCTCAATCCGCACGCGGGTTTCGCCGGCAAAGGCCGCGGCCAGCGCCTCAACCCCGCGCGCCTGGCAGCTTTCGGCGCGGCACAGCCGGATCACCGGCAGCGGATCATGTTCGACATGGAAATCGTGATAGAAACTGATCACCCCGTGCACTTCGGCGCGGCTGAGATTCAGCGCATGGGCAATCGCGGGGATCGCGGTTTCGGGCACATGGCCAAACGCGGCCTGGATATCGTGCAGGATCGGCAGCATCGCGCCTTCGCGATCCGCATGCACGGCAAGGATGCGCGCGATTTCGGCATCAAGTTCGGCAGGGGGCACTTTGGTTGCGGTTCCGGACATTACGAGGACCTTATACGGATGTGCGATGCGTGAAACGCATCGCACAACGTGACGCTCAGGCGCCGCGCGGGCTTATACCAATCTGCGTCAAGTCAGGCTTACCGCAGATTGGTATTATGCTTTGGTCGCGCAATTGACGATCTGCCCCCTCGGGTCAAATCGAAAGCGGCAAAGTCTGATAGATTCCGTCTATCATGAAACCGCGCGCCGCGGCCAGCGCCGCCTGTGCGCGCGGCAGCGGCGGATCGCGATCGAGCACCACCAGCCCCACCCGCCGCGCCGGCTCCGGCGGATCGAGCGTGAGCAGCCGCGCCCATTCCACCCCGCCCAGCAGCGGCGCATAGCTATCGGGCACGATCGCGCTGAACGCGCCCGAGGCGACCAGCGCAAACAGCGCGACATGGCTGTCGGCCGTGGCGCGCGGGCGCGCAATGGTGCCGCGCAGCGCCAGCCGCCGATCGAGAATGCGGCGATAGAGCATGGTTTCATCCAGCAGGCACAGATCCTGCGCCACCGCCTCGTCCCAGCCGATCGTGTCGCGATCATCGAACCGGCCGCCGCGCCGGGTCAGAAAACGGTAATCCTCATTGACCAGCGGCACCGCGATCAGGCCTTCGGGCGGGTCCTGATCGAGATAGGTGATCCCGGCATCGATCTCCAGCGCGTGCAGCGCCTGGTCGATCGTGCGCGATGTGGCGGACCGCACCGACAGCACCAGCCCCGGATTGGCCGCCAGCAGGCCCGCGCCGAACCGGCCGACCAGCGGCAGCGCGGCGGGGATCGCGGCCAGAGTGAACGGCCCTTCGAGCGGGGTGGTGGCAACGGCGGCGGTCATCGCGCCCATTGCGCCCAGGATCTGCTGGGCCCAGGGCAGCATCGCCTCGCCATGCGCGGTCAGGCCGATGAAACGCCGGTCCCGATCGATCAGGCGGCGGCCGAATTCCTGCTCCAGCGCGACCAGCCCCGATGACAGCGTGGGCTGTGACACGCCGCATTCTTCGGCAGCGCGGGCAAAATGCCGCGCCCGGGCCAGCGTGACGAAATATCGCAAATGGCGCAGTTGCATGGGTGGGTTTCCTGATC
Source organism: uncultured Sphingomonadales bacterium (assembly GCA_903832325.1). Taxonomy (GTDB): domain Bacteria; phylum Pseudomonadota; class Alphaproteobacteria; order Sphingomonadales; family Sphingomonadaceae; genus Novosphingobium. The sequence goes on from CAILBC010000022.1 coordinate 133,441, forward strand.
CGTCGCCCGGTTCATCGCACCGCGCGCGCGGCAATGCCATTGTTTGTACAAGGAACCGGGGGTTTGTCTCGGGAACGGGGGCATTTTGGTGCGCCTTGCCCGATGCAAAACGGTATGCGGGGCAAATGAGCGCGCAGGGTCTGGCACGTCCCGCGTGTTCCAGAATGCGTGATCCGGCCAACAGGCTTGATCCACGTTCCGCCCCCGGTCTAAGGATGCCGCCATGTCCCCCATACTTCCTGCCGGAAATCCCGCTTCAGACCTTGCACCAGGTCAATCGGCAACAGGGCAATCGGCACCAGGACAATCGGGGCCGGATGATACCATCGCCTTTGGCCGACAGATCATCGCCATAGAGGCAAGCGCGCTCGACCGCCTGGCCGCAGCGCTGGATCACACGTTTGCCGATGCGGTGCGGCTGATCATGCGCGAAAACTGCCGCGTGGTGGTGACCGGGATGGGCAAATCGGGCCATGTTGCGCGCAAGATTGCCGCGACGCTGTCTTCCACCGGATCGCCGGCAATGTTCCTGCATCCGGCCGAGGCGGCGCATGGCGATCTGGGCATGCTGGTGCCCGGCGACGTGCTGCTGGCGCTGTCGAATTCGGGGGCCACGCCCGAAGTGCTGTCGATCATGCGCTATGCACGATCGCTCGGCTGCCCGATCATCGCGATTGCCGGGCGCGCGGGATCGATCATTGCCGGCGCGGCCGACGTGCCCCTGATCCTGCCCGACGCGCGCGAAGCCTGCCCGGTGAACATCGCACCGACCACCTCGACCACGATGATGCTGGCGCTGGGCGATGCGCTGGCAGTGACGGTGATGGGCCGGCGCGGCATTTCGCGCGAACGCATCCACGTGCTGCACCCCGGCGGGTCGATCGGCGCCCGCCTGACCCCGGTCGATGCGCTGATGCATGGCGGCGCGCGCATGCCGCTGGTGCCGCTGGCCATGCCGATGCGCGACGTGATGGTGGTGATGACCGAAAAGCGGCTGGGCATCGCCGGCGTGCTCGATGACGCGGGCGATCTGGCCGGGGTGATCACCGATGGCGATCTGCGGCGCCATATCGACCATCTGATGGGCGCGCGCGCGCAGGACGTGATGACCACGCAGCCGCGCACCATCACCAGCGGCAGCGTGGCCGGCGATGCGCGCGCGATCATGCGCGATGCGCGGATTACCGCGCTGTTCGTGGTGGCGCGCGACAATCCGCGGGCGCCGCTGGGCGTGCTGCACATCCACGACCTGGTGCAGGGCGATCAGGACGCGCCCGAGGCGGGCCCGGTTGTGCGCCCCGCCGGCCGGGAATGGGATTCACCTGGGGACCGGGCGTGACCATTGACAACGCAGGGCTTGGTGCAGGCCCGCACATCGGCCCGCGCGTCATCATGATACCCGCGCGCCATGCCTCCACGCGTTTCCCGGGCAAACCGCTGGCGCTGCTGCGCGGGGCGCGCGGCACCGCACGCACCCTGATCGAGCGCACCTGGCGCACCGCAATGGCCGTGCCGGGCATCGACCATGTGGTGGTGGTTACCGATGATGATCGCATTGCAACCGCCGCGCGCGCGTTTGGCGCCGATGTGGCGATGACCCCGGATAGCTGCCGCAACGGCACCGAACGCTGCGCCGCCGCGCTCGACACCATGGCGGCGGCGCTGGGCACCAGCCCCGCGCTGGTGATCAACCTGCAGGGCGATGCGCCGTTGACACCGCCCGGGGTGATCCCGGCGCTGATCGCGCGGATCGCGGCCGATCCCGCGCTGGCCATGGCCACGCCCGCAATGCCCTGCACCCCCGGCGTGCTCGCCGCGCTGGTTGCCGATCAGGATGCGGGCCGGGTCGGCGGGACCACCGTGGTGTTCGACGCCGGGCATCGCGCGCTCTATTTTTCGAAGCGGATCATCCCCCATGTCCCGGCTGACTTGCTGGCGGAAAGGGCCGCTGCGGTTCACTTGCACATGGGTGTCTATGCCTATCGCCCCGATGCGCTGCGCGCCTATGCCGCCGCGCCCGCGTCGATGCTGGAAGATCTGGAGGGGCTGGAACAACTGCGGTTTTGCGACATGGGGGTGCCCATCGGCATCGCGCTGTGCCCTGCGCCGCCGTGGGATGCGATCGAATGCAACAACCCGGGTGACATTGCCCTGATCGAGCGGGTATTGGCGCAGGCCGGGGTCGATTGACGCAGGCCGGGGTCGATCAGCGCAGGGGGCGGGGATAATTTATGGACATTGGCGCACTGACGGCCGGCGGCCTTGCGCGCCCGTTCCTGATCGCCGGGCCCTGCGTGATCGAAAGCGAGGCCCTGTGCCTGACGGTGGCAACGCACCTGGCCGGCATGGCCGCGCGGCTTAATCTGCCGGTGCTGTTCAAGGCCAGTTTCGACAAGGCCAACCGCACCGCGCACACCAGCTTTCGCGGCCCCGGGATTGAGGAGGGCCTGGCGATTCTGGCCAAAGTGCGCGCGCAAACCGGGCTTCCGGTGCTCACCGACGTGCACAGTGTGGAGCAGGTGGCGCTGGCCGCCAGCGTGGTCGACGTGTTGCAGACCCCGGCCTTTCTCGCGCGCCAGACCGACCTGATCGCCGCGGCTGCCGCCAGCGGCCGCCCGGTCAATATCAAAAAGGCGCAGTTCATGGCGCCGGGCGACATGACCCAGGTCGTGGCCAAGGCCCGCGCCGCCGCGCGCGCCGCCGGGGTGCCCGAGGATCGCATCCTGGTGTGTGAACGCGGCACCATGTTCGGCTACAACAATCTGGTGGTCGACATGCGCGCGCTGGTGGAAATGCGCGAAACGCGCTGCCCGGTGGTGTTCGACGCCACGCACTCGGTGCAAATGCCCGGCGCATTGGGCACGACATCGGGCGGCCGGCGCGAATACGTGGCGCCACTGGCACGCGCGGCAGTGGCCGTGGGCGTGGCCGGCCTGTTCATGGAAACCCACCCGGACCCGGATCGCGCGCTGTCCGACGGCCCCAATGCCGTGCCGCTGGACCAGATCGAAGACCTGGTGGCCGGGCTGTTGCGGCTGGCGCAGGCGGCACACGCGGCGGCCTGACCTGCGCGGGCAGACCGACCGTTCGCGCGAACGGCGGGATTTGGATGGGAGTGGCTGAGCGACTTTGCACCCACCGCCCCAACTCCTATTTCACCTGGGCCTATTTCACCTGGTTCGCGATCCCCAGCCCGGCGTAGGCCAGATTGGCCACGGTCGAGGAAAATTTCTGCAAGTCGGCGCCCGGCGCGTTTGACACATAGATCACGTCGTGATCGCGCATGTGGAACCCTTGCGCCACGAAGAAGGCCGAAGGATCGCTCATGTCCAGGCGATAAATCACCGGCACGCGGCCATCGGGCGTGGTGCGCGCCGTGGCGACAAGTGCAGGATCGAGCGCGGCGGGGCTTTCCAGCCGGAACAGGAACACGCCGTGCATGTCGGCGCGGGCATCAGCGAGGCCCCCGGCGCGGCCCAGCGCCTGCGCCAGCGTCAGGCCGGTCGCTTCGAACGGGATTTCGGCATTGGTGCCCGTGGCGCCCAGCGCGGTGAACGTCCAGGGCTGGAACAGCGCGGTCACCACGTCATCGGGCGCCAGCCGCACGTTCTGCGCGGGGTCGCGGATCACCGCATCCAGCGGCATCGCGGCGACTTTGTGCCCGCGCGTGATCTGCAGCACCATGCGCGTGACGGGCTGCTTCACCCCGCCGGCATTGGCCAGCGCATCGAGCACGCGTTCGCCGTGCGGCGTCACGCTGAACCGCCCGGCGCCGGCGACATCGCCCAGCACCGACACGTTTTTCAACGCATTGTGCGTGATCCGCACGATCACTTGCGGCTGGTTGGCCTTGCCGTGCAGCCGCGTGGTCACTTCGCGTTCGACATCGTGCGGATTGCGCCCGGCGACGACCACATCCCCCACGAAAGGCACGAAAATCCGCCCGGTTTCATCAACCATTTGTTCGGGCAGGCCGGTGCTGCGCGCGGCCTGGATGCCTGAATTGACCGCGCCCACCGGGCTCAGCGTGCCGAACAGCGCGGCAGGCGGCGCCTCCCAGATGGCGATATCGATCATATCGCCCTTGCCGATCGTGGTGCCGACCGCTTCGACATCGCCGAACGCTTCGGCAAAGGTCGCCTGTTTTTCGCTCTGGAACACGCGCTGCGCCGCGTTGCTGGTCAATTCCACCACGGTGATCGGCGCTGCGGCAACGGGTGTGCCGGCCGCGCGCGTGACCACGCCGGCATAAGGCCCCGACCGGCCAAAGCTGCCGCAACCGGCCAGCAGCATGACCGCCATCAGCGCTGCCGGCGATAACGGGTTCGAACAGAGCCAATTCGAGGGTGTCATCGTTCCTGCCAAATCTTGCGTGCGATCCCGGGACGGTGCTGCCCCGGCCTTTGCCGCTTTGCCCGTCATGGTCAAGCAAAACGGCGAAGGGGCCCCGCTCTGCAAACGGGTCATAGCCAATTGTCAGCCCGGCCCCTGCCCCCTATCGATCCATATCGGCGTTGTTGCGCGGATCGGGCGGCATCGGGCAGGGCAATCCGCGGCCACGGCGCGCCGGCCGCCGGTGGCGGCGAATTGCGCTGGACCCGATGCTTTCCCGGTTTGGTTGCGGCGCAAGGCGGGCTATGGCGCGCAGGTTACATGGCCCGGGTCATTGAAAAATGGGCACGGCAAACGGGCGCGACTTGACGGATATGGGCATGATCGAAACGGCTGATACCACACCTGCCCGCGCCCGTGCCCGCTTCCGGCTGCCCGGCCCCTTGTTCCTGCTGTTCGTGGCGTTGCCCACGCTGGCGGCGCTGGCCTATTTCGGGGTGCTGGCCTCTGACGTCTATGTTTCGGAATCGCGCTTCATCGTGCGCAGCCAGGACAAGGCGACGCCCACCGCGCTGGGCCTGCTGCTCAACAATGCCACGCTCAGCCACGGCACCCCCGAAAGCAGCGCGGCGCAAAGCTACCTTTTGTCGCGCGATGCGCTGTCTGCGCTCAACCACGGCAATGCCTATGCCCGCGCCTATACCCGCCCCGGCATTTCGCGGTTCGACCGGTTCGATCCGCTGGGCCTGGCGGGCAGTTTCGAGGACTTGTACAAATATTACGAGGGCCACGTGCGGGTGGACAGCGACAGCACGCAGGGCATCACCGTGCTGACCGTGCGCGCCTATACCCCCGCCGATGCGCATGTGATCAACGAACAGCTGCTGCGCCTGGCGGAAACGACGGTCAACCACATGAGCGAGCGCGCGCGGCACGATCTGATCACCACGTCCGAACGCGAAGTGTTCGATGCCAAGGCCGCCGCGCGCGCGGCCGGCGCCGCGCTCGCGCGGTTTCGCAACACCGCCGGGGTGATCGACCCGGAAAAGCAGGCGCCGATCCAGTATGAGCTGGTGTCAAAGCTGCAGGATGAACTGATCGAGGCGCGCAGCGACCGTCGCCAGCTGATGATCGTTGCCCCGCAAAGCGCGCAGATCCCCGCGCTCGATGCCCGGATCAAGGAAATCGAAACGCGCATCAACGAACAATCGGGCCTGGCTGCCGGCAACCGCAAGAAATCGCTCGCCGCCGCGGGTGAGGAATACCAGCGCCTGTCGCTCGAATCCGATTTCGCCGCGAAGCGCCTGGCCGCCTCGCTCGCCTCGCTGGAGGCTGCGGAAAACGAGGCGCAGCGCAAATCGAGCTATGTCGAACGCATTGTCGAGCCCAACCGGCCCGACAGCGCGATCGAACCGCACCGCGCGCGCGGCATCCTGACCACGCTCGTGTTCAGCCTGATCGTGTGGGGCGTGGCCACGATGCTGATCGCCGGGATCAGGGAACACGGATCATGAGCGCGGCCGGCGCAACCGAATTGCGCCGCGCGCCCGTGCCGCTGGGCACGGCGATCGCGGTGCAGCGGCGGGTGATCTTTGCCCTGCTGATGCGCGAGGCGCTGACTCGCTATGGCCGGCACAACATCGGGTTTCTGTGGCTGTTTGTCGAACCGATGATCTTTACCATCGGGGTGACCGCGCTGTGGTCGATCACCAAGACAGTGCATGGCAGCACGATCCCGATCACCGCCTTTGCGCTGACCGGCTATTCCAGTGTCCTGCTGTGGCGCAACATGCCCGGGCGCTGCATCAATGCGCTGATGCCCAATCTGCCGCTGCTCTATCACCGCAATGTGCGCATTTTTGACATTTTCGTGGCGCGCCTGCTGCTGGAGTTTGCCGGGGCAACGATGTCGTTTCTGCTGCTGGCCATGCTGTTCACGCTGATCGGCTGGACCCAGTTGCCCGAAAACCTGCTGGAAGTGATTGGCGGGTGGTTCATCCTGGCCTGGTTCGGCATGGCGCTGGCGCTGTTTCTGGGCGCGCTGTCGGTGCGCAGCGAGCTGGTGGAAAAGCTGTGGCACCCGCTGTCGTACCTGACTTTTCCGCTGTCGGGCGCGGCGTTCATGGTTGATGCCCTGCCCCGCCAGGCGCAGGATTTCGTGCTGTTGCTGCCGATGGTGCACGGGGTCGAAATCGTGCGCGAGGGCTATTTCGGCAGCTATGCCCGCGCGCATTACGATGTGGGCTATATCGTGGCGGTGGCGCTGGTGCTGACATTTCTGGCGCTTTTGCAGATCCGCGCGGTTGCGCCGGACATCATTGTCGAATGATCCGCGTCCGCAACCTGACCAAGACGTATCCGGTGCGCGACGGTCGCCGCACGATCCTCGATTCGATCAGCTTTGACCTGGCGCGCGGTCAAAAGCTGGGCATTCTGGGCCGCAACGGCGCGGGCAAATCGACCCTGATCCGCATCATCAGCGGCGCCGAACGGCCCGATTCCGGATCGGTCGATCGCGGCATGTCGGTATCCTGGCCGCTGGCCTTTGGCGGCGCATTCCAGACCGCGCTGACCGGGCGCGACAACGTCCGCTTCATCAGCCGGATCTACAATTCCGATTTCGAGCGCAATATCGCGGCGGTGGACGAATTTGCCGAACTGGGCGCCTATCTGCACGAACCGGTGCGCACGTATTCATCGGGCATGCGCGCGCGGCTGGCCTTTGCGATTTCGATGATCATCGAATTCGACTGCTTCCTGATCGACGAGATCAGCGCGGTGGGCGATGCGCGGTTCGCGCAGAAATGCCAGCTTGAACTGTTCGAAAAACGCCGCGACCGGGCGATGATCATCGTCAGCCACGATGCCGCCTATGTGCGCGATCATTGCGACCATTTTGCAGTCTTACATGATGGACAAATGCATTTTCATGATGACTTTGAACCGGCCTATGCCCTGTTCAAGGATCTGATCGGTTGGTCCCCGCCCCCCGATACTGCACCCGAAACTGCACCCGAAACTGGCCCGCAAACGGCCAGCATCCCGGCCATCCAGACCACCGCCTGATCCCGCGAAAACCAGACAAGGACATGCCCGCACAATGACCGTCAGCCTTTTCCGTCCGGGCGCCGCCGATGCCATCGTGCGGGGATCGACCGCGCCACTGCTCACGCGGCCAGTATCCCAGGCCTGCACGCGCAGCCAGATGGACGAAGATGCCTATGCCTACTGGTGCGGGCAGATCCGCGAAGTGCCGCGCCTGCATCGCAAGCAGTGGGAATTCTGCTATATCGCGCAAGTGCTTGCCACCGCGGGAAAGCTGGCGCCGGGGCATCGCGGGCTGGGTTTCGGCGTGGGCGAAGAACCGCTTGCCGCGCTGTTTGCCGCACGCGGCGCGCAGATCCTGGCCACCGACCTCGCCCCCGAAGCGGCCGAAGGCACCGGCTGGATCGAAACCAGCCAGCATGCGCGCGGCAAAGAGGGGCTGAACCGGCGCGCGATCTGCCCGCCCGATCTGTTTACCCGCAATGTCGAATTCCGCGTGGCCGACATGAACGCCATTCCCGACGATATCGGCCAGTTCGATTTCATCTGGTCGGCCTGCGCCTTTGAACATCTCGGGACAATCGAACTTGGCGGGGAATTCCTGCGCAACACGGCCAGATTGCTCGCGCCGGGCGGCATTGCGGTGCACACCACCGAATTCAATTGCTTTTCCAACACCGACACGCTCGACCACGATTCGACCGTGCTCTATCGCCGGCGTGATTTTGAAGGTTTTGCATCCGATCTGGCGAAAATGGGGTGCGAAACGGTGTTGAATTTCGAACTGGGCGATCTGCCCGATGACCGCCATGTCGATCTGCCACCCTATGGCGAAGAACTGCACCTGAAGCTGAAACTGTCGCAATGGGTGACCACCTCGTTCGGCATCGCCATTACCCGCAAGGCGGCCTGAACCCATGAAAGACCACGGCGTTTCATGACCCGAATTCTGATCGACGGACGCAATCTCGGGCTGGAAAAGGGCACCGGGGTGGCGACATATGCGCGCAACTTGTCCCATGAACTCCATGCCATGGGCCACGGGGTGGAAGTGCTCTATGGCTATGGCGCGGGGCCTTCACGCAATGCGCTGATGCGCGAAATCGCGTTTTTCGATGCCAACCACGGGGACAAGGACCGCATTGCGGCCGCGATCGAGGCGGTGCGCAGCCGGCTGAGCGGCCCCTTGGGCAAACACGCGTTCGACGTGCCGATTTCGGGCCGGGTGGAGGCGCGCACGTTCAGCGCGCGGCTTCCCTATTTCGATCGCATCGTCAATTCCACCAATGTGTTCGGCCGCAGCCACAACACTTTTCGCACCTGGAAAATGCTCACCCGCCTGTCGATGGCCGACCGGCCCGACATCGCGCACTGGACCTATCCGCTGCCGATCCGGCTGAAAGGGCGGCCCAACATCTATACCATGCACGATGTCGTGCCGCTGAAGCTGCCCTATACCACGCTCGACAACAAACGGTTCTATCTGCGGCTGATGAAGCGCATCGCCAAAATCGCCGATCACATCGTCACCGTGTCGGAATGTTCAAAGCGCGATCTGGTGGAAATGGTCGGCATTCCCGAAGATCGGATCACCAACACGTATCAATCGGTCGATATTCCGGCGAAATTCCTGGCCAAGACCGAAGATGAAGTGGCGCGCGAAGTCGAAGGCACGGTGGGGGTCGATTATCAGGGCTATTACCTGTTCTGGGGGTCGATCGAGCCGAAAAAGAACATCGGCCGGATGATCGAGGGCTATCTGGCCAGCAAAGTCGACGCGCCGCTGGTGATCGTGGGCGCGATGGCGTGGAAATCGGACGAGGAACTGCGGCTGCTGAACGAGGAAAACATCGTGTTCCGCCGCACCATCGAAAATGACGAATTCACCCGCAAACGCGTGATGATCCTGCCCTATGCGCCGTTTTCGCTGCTGGTCAGCCTGATCCGCGGCGCGCGCGCCACGCTGTTCCCTTCGATCTACGAAGGGTTTGGCCTGCCCGTGCTCGAATCGATGCTGCTGGGCACGCCGGTGATCTGCTCCAACACGTCGAGCCTGCCCGAAGTCGCCGCCAATGCCACGCTGTCGGTCGATCCCTATGACACTGCGGCCATCGCGCGCGCGATCCGCAGCATCGATGGCGATCCGGCCCTGCGCGCCGATCTGTCTGCCCGCGGCCGCGCCCAGGCGGCAAAATTCAGCCGTGAGGCCTATCGCGAAAAGCTGGCGCAAGTTTACGCCAAAGTGCGGTAAAGCGCCAGGACTGTGAACCGAGCGAGGACCGCGACATGACCGTGATCAGCCGCCTGATAGCCTGTTTTGCCGCCGTCGTGCTGATGATCGGGCTGGCCGCGCCGGTGCAGGCGGCAGACCCCGGCCAGATCACGATGGCGGGCGGCGCGCTGCTGCGCGATGGGCGGCCGTGGGTTATCAAAGGGGTGAAGCTGACCAGCCGGCTGGTCCCGCCGCGCGTGATCAACCGCCCGATCATCGGCCCGCATCTGCGCGAATCGCAAACGCTGTGGTCGCCCGCGCTGCCCGCACGCATCCGCGCCTTTGGCGCCGATACCGCAGTGATCGAGGTGTCGCAGCCGGGGCTGGACCCCACGCACCCGATCTATGACCCGCAATATCGCATCGAAGTGGTTGATGCCGTAACCGCGCTGCGCCGGGCCGGGTTGACCGTGATGATCTCGATGCAGTGGGAAAACGGCGCCGGCGCGCCGCGCCAGCCCAACACCCCCGGGGCCGGCACGCTGGCGGCGTGGGGCGCGCTGTTGCAGGCGCTGCCGCGCGACGATGCCGGGCTGATGTTTGACGTGTTCAACGAACCGATGCCGCAGCAGACATTCTATCCCGAAATCCCGCGCGATTTGTGGATGCAGTGGAAGGCCGCGCACGAGCCGGTGGTTGCCGCAATCCGCGCCGCCGGGTTTCACCGCCAGATCGTGGTGGTGGGCGGCATGGACGGCGCGCATCGACTGGACCACGCGGCCGGAATCGAAGACCCGGACAATCTGCTGGTCTATGGCGTGCATCCATACCTCACCGCGGGCAATCTGCATTTCGATACCGGGCCGGGGTGGGATGCATACTTTGGCCGGTTCTGCCAGCACCACACCTGCATGATCACCGAATTCGCGCTGTCGCGGCGGCCCGATGAAAAACCCACCGGGTGCCAGGGCGATGCACCGCAAGTGGTGCGCCACTTGCTGACTTATGCATGGAACCACCACCTCGGCATGGTCGGCTGGGCCATCGATTATCCGTGGACGCTGATGCAGGGGCCCGATTACACCACCCCCACCAATTTCAAGGCCTGGGCCGGCACTTGCGAAGCCTCGCAGCAACCTTATGGCTTTGGCCAGGCGCTGAGCGACTGGTACCGCAGCCATTGACCCCGGACCGGGATGCCCGCCAATGACTGCAATGCCGCGCACCACCCCTACCGAAACCGGAGCGATACCCGCCGCGCGTCTTGCGGCGGCATTTGCGCAGCACGGCGTGACCGATTGCGCGCTGCTGGCCAGCACCTATCGATCGGGCAGCACGTTCATTGCCGCGCTGCTGGCGGAAAACGGCCTGCCCGGGCTGGGCAAGGAACGGTTCAACCACGTGTGGCGCGCCGATGATGTCGATGCCTATCTCGACGGGGTGATCGCGCCCTTTGCCGGCGGGCGCTTCGCATCAAAGCTGATGTGGCCCCAGCGCAACAATCTGGCGCGCCGGGTGGGGTGCCCGCGCGATGCCAGCGTGCTGTTTGCGCATGGGTTTCCGCGCGCATCGTGGCTGTTTGTGCGGCGGCGCGATGCCTTTCGCCAGGCGATCAGTTTCTGGCGCGCCAAACGCAGCGAACGCTGGCACGTCTATGACAAGGCCGGTGACGAGCCCGAACTGGCCTATGCCTTCAAGGAAATCGATACATGCGCGCGCGAACTGGCGCTGCACGAGCGGCTGTGGATCGATTTTTTCAGCCGCGCCATGATCACCCCCTATACCGTCTATTACGAGGATGTGCTGGCCTATCCCGAAATCCTCAACGGCTATCTCGCGCAGTTTGGCGCGCGGCTGCGCTCGACCGAAGTCGAGCTGAAGAAACAGGGCGATGACCGCTCCGAACGCTATCTGGAACAGTACCTGACCGACCTTTACGACCGCGGGGATTAGCGTGATGACATGATCCAAGATCATGTCATCAGGCGATCAATCCCGGTCTACGTCCGCCGGCGGCACATGGCCGATGTGGCGGCTGAAATCATAACGGGGCAGGCTGGCGGCGGTTTCGTTGGCCAGGTGCAGCAGGCCATTGGCTTCTTCCCCCAGCTGCGCGCGTTCGACATTTTCGGCCACGATCTGGCGGATCACTTCGTCGGTCAGCACTTTTGCTTCGGCGCTGCGCACGGCGGAATGGAGCGAGGTCGGGCGATTGGTGCGCGGGCAGGCAATCCGCGCGGCCTGCGCCTGGATGGCAGCGCCGATCGCGGGATCATCGGCAAAGACCTGCGCGCGCAGCACCAGCCAGGGCAGCACTTCGGCACGCACGCCCAGCACCGTGGCCAGATCGGCGGCCATGGCCTCGGGCATGTCGCGACCGGCAGCCAGCGCCACCGTGCGGCGCAGCCAGGCGGGATCAATCGTCATGGTTCACCCCTTCGCGCGCCGCCGCCACACCAGAAAAGAATGCCTCTGCCCCGTCGATCATCGTATCCATGCTGAACCGCGCCGCCCAGGCGGCGCGCGCCGCTGCGCCGCGCCGGCGCAGTTCCACGCGGTCGTTGCCCAGCGCGACGATTTCGCCGAGAATCCGCGCCGCCACATCGGGTCCGTCGGCAAAGCACGCTGCGCCATGTTCGGGTCGCGCCACTTCGCCCAGGCCGCCGGCATCGAGCGCGATCACCGGGCGGCGCGCGGCCATTGCCTCGATCGCGACCAGCCCGAACGATTCGAACCGGCTGGGCATCAGCACCAGATCGGCCGCAACATAGGCATCATCCAGCCCGTCGCGATCGATCACCCCCGCGCCAAAGCGGATGCGCGGATCATTCAGGATCGCGCCCGCGCCCAGCCGGTCGATCAGCGCCAGCGCCTCTGCCCCCAGGCCATCGCCGACCAGCCGCATCGTTACGCCCGGCAGATCGAGCACTCCGCGCGCCACCTGCACCGCAATGTCAAAGCCCTTGCGTTCTTCAAACCGGCCGACGAACAGCACCTCGATCGGCGCGCCAGCCAGCATCGCCGCCTCACGCGTGGCGGCGGCGGCTTCGCGCGTGATCAGCGGATCGGGCGTCCCATGGGGCACCACCGTGGCGCGATCGCCCGCCGCCACGCCATAGACTGCCTCGATTTCGGCGAGCACCGCGGCGCTGTTGGCCAGCAGGTGCGGCGCGCGTGCGAGCGCCGCGCGCTCTGCCGCGATCACACGATCGACCACCAGCGCGCCATAGATCGGCCGTTCGGTCCATTCGGGTTTGAACGGCCGCGCCATCGCATAAGTCGTGTGCAGGCTGATCACCGTGGCGAGATCGGGATCATCGAGCAGCGGCAGCCCCTCAAGATCCCAGATCGGGAACGAAACGATCTCCAGCCCGAACGATTTGAGATACTGCGCCTCGCGCCACACGCGCGCGGGCCAGGCCGCGTGGCTGCGCGGCAGGTCGTGGCGCTCGGCCACGGCATCGGCATGGCCTTCATCGGGGGCGAGCCGGTGCAGCCAGAACCCGCGGGCAAAGCGCACGGTTTCCTCGGCGCTGTCGCTCCGGGTGATCACGTGCACCTGGTGCCCGCGCGCGGCCAGCCCCTCGGCCATCAGCGCCGTCCAGCGGGCAATGCCGCCGACATTTCCCGGCGGAAAACCCTGGCTGACCAGCGCAATGCGCCGCCCGGTGGCACGCGCAAAGGGCCGGAACGGCGGTGGCGGGGCCAGGGCCACATCACCGGTGGCGCGTTGCGCGCGCTCCTGCGCCAGCGCCTTGCCCGCAGCGATGCCCTGCACCAGATCCTCGTCGAGCGAATGGCGGTGTTCGCGCCCGATCGTGCCGGCTTCTTCCATCCGCCGGTTCGCCAGCATGATCTGCTGCAGAAGCCGGTCGATTTCCTGCCCGGCGGCCGTGGCATCGGCGCGCGCGCCGTGGCGCATGATGAAATAGGCCTTCGACACAGCCGAAGGGTACAGCGTGCGCGCCACGCGATCGCCCGACCGGATGTGGCTGGCGGCAAACTGGTGATAGACCAGCGCGCGCGGTTCGTAATGCACCTGCCAGCCGGCATCGACCAGCCGCAGGCACACGTCGGTTTCATCCAGCAGATAGGCAAAGGCGTGATCGAACCCGCCGATGCTGCGCAAGGCGCTGGCGCGAAACGACGAATTTGTGCCCAGCAGGCTGGCATAAAACGGCGTGCCGGGCGTATTCAGCGGGCGCTCGTCGAAAAAATCGGTAACTTCGTGCGCATTGCCGAACCGGTCGCACAGTGTCTTGCGCACTTGCCAGCCAGTGCCGGTGTTATCGATCGTATAGCCGCCCACGGCGCCGACATCGGGATCGGCATAGCGCAGCGCCAGCCGCCGCAGCCATTGCGGATGGGGCACGGCATCATCGTCGATAAAGGCGATGATCTCTCCCGCGGCGGCGGCGATGCCGATATTGCGCGATACCGCCAGATTGGCCTGGTCGCAGGTCAGCGCCTTGATCGCGCCGCCCCAGCGCGCGATCACCGCCGCGCTGTCATCGGTGGACGGGCCATTGACCACGATCACCTCGAACTGCGGATAGTCCAGCCCGGCCAGGCCGCGCAGCGCATCATCGAGCCAGGCCCCGCGATTGTAGGTATTGATCACGATTGAAACGGCCGGCGTGCTGATCGGCGTGCTGGCCGGCGTGCCGGGCAACGTGATTGGGGTCTGGGCCGATATCGCTTCAGCCATGGAGAATCTCCAGAAACTGGCGATTGGCGCGCACGAATTCGGGCCGTTCGATAAAGGCGATCAGCACCGCGCGGTTGTCGGGCGCGCTGCGCATCAGATCAAGCGCCTGTTCCTCTTCGGCAAGGCGCGGCACGCCGACCAGATCGGCCAGCAGGCGAATATCGGGGATTGTCGGCGGGGCGCGCAGCGGCGCCACATCCAGATCGGGCATGCCCTGGCGGGTGAACGTCGCCCCGCTGGCACGCGCGACAAAGATCAGGTGTTCATCCACCATATCGGGCGGCGCGCCCAGCGCCACTGCGCTGCGGTACCAGGCCTCTGCCCGGGCATGGAGGCCCTGTTCCTTCGCGGAATGGGCAAACTGGATGCAATAGCCCCAGTGCAGCGGAAACAACCGCAGCGCACGGCCATATTCCTGCTCGGCCAGCGGCCAGTCACCGCTGTCGCGCGCGGCATCGGCGCGTTGCACATGGTCGCGAAACCGGCTGTCGGCAAAGGCGTGATCGAGCGTGGCGGCAATCTGCATGGCGCGGGTCTGGCCCGGCAAGGCCGCCAGATCGAACCGCCCGCGCGACACTGGCGCTGGCGTTGCCGCACCCTGGTCGTCGTCGGCATCGCTGCCGGTCACCCCGTCCCCTTCGGCCGCCATGAGATGCAATTCCACTCGCCCTCTGTTCGCCCGTCGCCACAAGGCCGCGCCATGCCCGATGCCCACACGGAACGGGGCGGCGGCGCGGGGATTGTGGAGCAGGTTTCGGTTTACGCTCTTTGCAACTGCCCTTAGGCCCCGGGGCACGGCCTGGCGCCAGTGGCGCAAGGCAGGGCCCGGATGGGGGTCTGGTTCCGGGGATAGGTTGGATCGCAAAACCTTGTCAATTATAAGCGCATCATGCTCCGGAATAGAGTGACATCCGGGTCGGCGGCGACCGGAGCGCGGGGTTTGCCCTGCCGGTCGCGATGACCGGGCGCGCGCCCATGCTGCTCGATACCAGCCGGATGGTCTGGCGCCGCCGGGCGGGCCGGCTGCCCACCGGAATCGACCGCGTGTGCCTTGCGTATCTCGACCGTTTTGGCGCGGAATCGCAGGCGGTGCTGCAATGGCGCGGCCGGTTCGTGGTGCTGTCGCCGCGCCGGTCGCAGCACCTGTTTGGCCTGATCCGCGATGGCCATGGCAATTTTCGGGCCCGCTTCGCTGCGATGGCACCGGGCCTGATGGCCGATAGCGTGCGCCCGCACGATCTGGCCGGGCGGCTCTATTGCAATATCGGCCATACCGGGCTCGATCATCCCGCGCTGCCGCGCTGGATCGCGCGCCACGGCCTGCGCGCGGTGTTTCTGCTGCACGATCTGATCCCGATCACCCACCCCGAATTCTGCCGCGCGGGAGAGGCCGAGCGCCATACCCGCCGCATCCGCCACGCGCTGACCGCCGGCGCCGGGATCATTGCCAATTCGGCCGCCACGCGGGACGAACTGGGCGCCTTTGCGCGCGATCAGGGCCTGCCGCTGCCGCCCAGCCTGGCCGCCTGGATCAGCGGACCGGCGGTTCCACCAAACCCGGTGCCCGCCGGCTTTGACCGGCCCTGGTTCATCGCCGTCGGCACGATCGAAGGGCGCAAGAACCACGCACTGCTGTTGCAGGTGTGGCAGCGGCTGGCGCAGCGGCTGGGGCCGGCCACGCCGCTGCTGGTGCTGGCCGGGCAGCGCGGGTGGGAGGCCGAACTGGCGCAGGCCATGCTCGATCGCGACCGGCTGATCCGCCCCCACGTGATCGAATGCAGCCGCGCCGACGATGCCACGCTGGCCGGGCTGATCGCCGGCGCGCGCGCCCTGCTGATGCCGTCGTTTGCCGAAGGTTTTGGCCTGCCGGTGATCGAGGCGCTGGCGCTGGGCACGCCGGTGATCGCCAGCGACCTGGCGGTGTTTCGCGAAATCGCCGGCGCCATCCCCACGCTGCTCGATCCCGCCGACGGGCCGGGCTGGCTGCGCGCGGTAGAGGCCTTTTGCGGCGATGCGCCCGAACGCCGGCGCCAGATCGCCGCGCTTGCCGGGTTCCGCGCCCCCACCTGGGATGATCATTTCGCGCGTGTTGCCGCCTGGCTGGAGCAAGAGGCGCTATGGCCGGCGAATTGACCCCGCACGGGCGCGCCATTGTCATCGGGTTCCGCCGCTGGCGCGCGTGGAACCTGCTGCCGGTGCTGCGCGCCGCCGCGCACGAGGTGTGCTTTGTGCGCGATGTTCGCGCGGCGCTGCGGCTTGATCCGCAAGGCGATGATCGGGTGATCGTGTGGGGCGCGGCCGAGCCGCCCGGGCTTGAGGCATTGCGCGACCGGGTGGTGCGGATCGAAGACGGGTTCATCCGCTCGGTCGGGCTGGGATCGGATCTGATCCCGCCGCGGTCGCTGGTGTTCGATCCGTGCGGCATCTATTTCGATGCCACGCGGCCTTCGACGCTCGAACGGATCCTGGCCGAAATCCCGTTCGATGCCGCGCTCTGCGCCCGCGCCGCGGCGCTGCGCGCCACAATCGTGGCCCGAGGCCTGACCAAGTACAACGTCGAAAGCCCCGCCCCGCCGGCATGGCCTGTCGGCGGACGCCGCGTGGTGCTGGTGCCGGGGCAAGTGGAACGCGATGCCTCGATCGCGCTGGGTTGTGCCGCAGCGGGCGCAGGCGTGCGCACCAACCTGGCCCTGCTCGCGGCGGCGCGTGCGGCGCGGCCCGATGCCTGGATAGTCTACAAACCGCATCCCGATGTCATGGCGGGCAACCGCCGCGGCGCGCTGGCGGTGCGCGCCGCAATGGCCCATGCCGATCATGTCGAAACCGGCGCATCGATCCTCGCCTGCCTGGCCCGGGCCGACGAGGTGCACACGATGACGTCGCTTTCCGGGTTCGATGCGTTGCTGCGCGGGGTGCCGGTCGTGACGTATGGCGCGCCGTTTTATGCCGGCTGGGGGCTGACCGAAGACCGCGCGGCGGATCATCCCGCCTTTGCTCGGCGCGGCCGGCGGCTCGATCTCGATCAGATCGTGGCGGGCACGCTGCTGCTCTATCCGCAATACTGGGACCCGGCAGCCGGCGCGTTTGTACCGGCTGAAACGGCACTCGCCGCGATTGCATCCGAACGCGATCGATTGCTGGCAGGCCCCGCGCCCGATCGGCTGCTGTACGGATTCTGGCGGCGACAGGCGCGAAAAGTGCAGGTTTTGGGGCACGCCTGGCTGGGGTGGAGCGCGCGGCGCGGCAGGGCTTGACGGCAGGCTTGACGGCAGGGCTTGATCGTCTGCCGGCAACTCTTTGGCGCAAAATGGCCATGATAAATCCTTAACGGTCCCAGAATGGGTTTCGGCCGGGCGCCCCTGCGGCTATGCGCCGGGGCAGGCCACACGCCGGGCGCTAGGTCCGGCATCGAATGGCCCAGGGTCACCAATTGGCGGGCACCATTGCCCGGGGGGAAGCACCGCGCATGTTCGCTGGCGGAATCGAGGCATTCGCAGGGGCCAGAGTGCTGCTGCTGCAAGGCCCGGTCGGCCCGTTCTTCGCCCGTTTTGCGCGCGACCTTCAGGGCGTGGGCGCGCAAGTGTGGAAAGTGAATTTCAACGCCGGCGATTGCCTGTTCCACCCCGGCGGCATCGCCTATTGCGGCACGATGGAGGCCTGGCCCGACTGGCTGGCGGCGCAGATCGATGCGCTGGCCATCGATGTGGTATTCCTGTTTGGCGATTGCCGGCCGATCCACAGCGCCGCGCACGCCGTCGCCACGCGCAAGGGGGTCGAAGTCGGCGTGTTTGAAGAGGGCTATCTGCGCCCCGATTTCATCACGCTGGAACGCCACGGCGTCAATGGCAACAGCCTGCGGCGGCGCGATCCCGATGCCTATCGCAGCCTGCCCGCCCGATCGATCGCGGTGCGGCCGATGCCGCGATCGTTCTGGCCCATGGTGCTGTGGGGCTTTCTCTATTTTGCCGCCGGGGCCTTCGGACGCTGGCGCTTTCGCAATTATCGCCACCACCGCCCGCTGACCTTTGTTGAGGCGATCCCCTGGCTGCGATCCCCTTTGCGCAAGGCGTGGTACCATTGGGCCGAACGCGGCCTGGCGGCGCGGATGACCGGCGCATGGTCGGGGCGGTTCTTCCTTGCGCCGCTGCAAGTGCACAACGATGCGCAAGTCCATGCCCATGCCGACGTGCGCGGGGTGCCCGGCTTTATCGCGATGACGATCATCTCGTTTGCGCGCGCCGCGCCCGATGATGCGCTGCTGGTGTTCAAACACCACCCGATGGATCGCGGCTATTGCGATTATACCCGGCTGATCCGCGAAACCGCGCAGGCCGCCGGCTGCGCCCGGCGGGTGATCTATTGCCACGATCAGCACATGCCGACAATTCTGCCGCATTGCCGGGGCGTGGTGGTGATCAACAGCACCACCGGGCTGGCCGCGATCGGCCAGGGCCGCCCGACCAAAGTGCTGGGTGAGGCGATTTTCGACATGCCGGGGCTTACCCACCAGGGGCCGATTGACCGGTTCTGGCGCGACGCCGCCAGCCAGCGGCCCGATGCCCTCCTCTACGACCGGTTTCGCGCAGAACTGATCGCCAAGACGCAGATCAACGGCAATTTCTATCGCCGGCTGGACCCGACGTCCTGCGCCACCGGCCTGGTGTGGCACGCGCCCGAACCCGAAATGCACCTGGCGACCGGTACAGTCGTACCCTTTCCAGCGCGCGACGATGCGCCATGGCGGACCCGGGCATCGGCGGCGCGCGCCGTCCTGGCGAGTGCCCTTTCGGCAAATGACCGCGCACGGCCCTGATCGTCCGGGCCCTGATCATCCGGGCCCTGATCGTCCGGGCCCTGATCATCCGGGCCCTGATCACCCAGCACACTGATCAACGGTGCGGCAAAGGGGTTCCGGCCGATGCCGGCAGGCTGCCATCGCGATAGGTGGTGGACCAGGGGCCGGTGGCGGTGCCGATAATCACCGTATCGACATCCGATCCATCAAAGTGGACCGCGCCCGCCGGGACCACAAGATAGCTGCCGGCGGGATAGGCGCGCGCCAGCGCTGTATCGAAACGGTCGCCAAAGCCAATGCGCAGCACCCCGCGCACCACGAACACGCGCGCAGTGGCGCTGTGGCTGTGGGGCGAATCCCAAACCCCGGCCGGAATCGAAAAGGCATAGGAAAACGGCGCGTCGGCGCTTTGTCGGTCACCTTCGAGCAGGGCATAACGCGTGCCGTTGGGCGCTTGGGTTTGCCAGGGAATCGTATCCGGGGTCCAGCCCGTGCCGGATCGGGCGGGCCCTGCCGCCAGCAGCAGCGCCATGAGGGCAAACGATGACAGTCTGGCAAAACGCGCGCGGGTCATGAATCGGGTCCTTCGTGCTGGCTGAAGATACCGGGCCGTCATGCCCGGCAGCGATCGGTCGCGCATCCCGCATCGTGCGGTCAAACCGCGCGCGGCCGCCTGCAAAAACAGGTTTGCATGCGGCAACACGATGGTATGGGCGGGGGCATGGGTAGGGAAAAACCTATCCTTCCCAATTGCGTGACTTTGCCAAAGGATCCCCCCGCATGCTGGCAGATGCCGCCCACGACACCGCCGCTGCTGTGCGCACCGACTGGAGCCGCGACGAAATTGCCGCGCTGTTCGACTTGCCGTTTACCGAGTTGGTGTTCTGCGCGGCTGCGGTGCACCGCGCGCACCACCGCGCCGGCGAAGTCCAGCTGTGCACGCTGCTGTCGATCAAGACCGGCGGCTGCCCCGAAGATTGCGGGTACTGTTCACAATCGGTGAAGGCCGACAGCGGCGTCGCAGCGACCAGGTTGATGGACGTGCAGGCCGTGCTGCAATCCGCCGCGCAGGCGCGCGATGCCGGATCAAAACGGTTCTGCATGGGCGCCGCCTGGCGCAACCCGAAGGATCGCGACATGCCGGCGATCATCGCCATGGTGCAGGGTGTGCGCGAAATGGGGATGGAAACCTGCATGACGCTGGGCATGCTGACCACGGCGCAGGCCGCGCAACTGGCCGAGGCGGGGCTGGATTACTATAACCACAACATCGATACGTCGCCCGAACGCTATGGCGAGATCATCACCACGCGCAGCTTTGCCGACCGGCTGGATACGCTGGAAACGGTGCGCGCCGCGGGGATCAACGTCTGTTCGGGCGGGATTGTCGGCATGGGCGAAACCCGCAGCGACCGGGTGGGTTTCATCCACGCCCTGGCAACGCTGGACCATCATCCCGAATCGGTGCCGGTGAACGCGCTGGTGCCGATCAAGGGCACGGTGCTGGGCGACATGCTGGCCGAAACGCCGCTGGCAAAGATCGATGATATCGAATTCGTGCGCACGGTGGCAGTCGCGCGGATCACCATGCCGCTGTCAATGGTGCGGCTGTCGGCGGGTCGCGAAGCGATGAGTGACGCAACGCAGGCGCTGTGCTTCCTCGCCGGGGCCAATTCGATTTTTACCGGCGACAAGCTGCTGACGGCGGCCAATGCCGGCGATGACAAGGATGCCGCGCTGTTTGCCCGGCTGGGGCTGAAACCGATGGATGGCGAAGAACCGCTGCGCGCGGCAAAGGCCGGAGCCCGGATTTGCGAATGACCGCGTTCGTTATCACGGGCACCGACACCGGCATCGGCAAGACCGTGTTCAGCGCCGCGCTGGCCGGCGCGCTGGGTGCGCATTACTGGAAACCGGTGCAGTCCGGGCTGGAAGACGGCGCAGATGCCGATACCGTGGCGCGCCTGTCCGGCCTGCCCGCAGACCGCATCCTGCCCGAAGCCTATCGCCTGACCCGGCCGCTCAGCCCGCATCGCGCGGCAGAGCTTGACGGCGTGACGATAGACCCTGCGCGGCTGGCCTTGCCGCCGCACCGCCCGCTGGTGGTCGAAGGCGCCGGCGGCGCGCTGGTGCCGATCACCCGCGCGATGACCTTTGCCGATGTGTTCGGCCAATGGGGCCTGCCGGTGATCGTGGTCGCGCGCACCGGCCTTGGCACGATCAACCACAGCCTGCTGACGATCGAGGCCCTGCGCGCGCGCGGCGTCACGGTGCATGGTGTGGCCTTTGTCGGCGATGCCAACCCCGACAACGAGGCGACGATTGCTGAAATGGGCAGGGCGCGCCGGCTGGGCCGCCTGCCGATCCTGCGCGACCTGGCCCCTGACAATCTCGCCGCCGCCTTTGCCGAAAGTTTCGGTCCCGACGCCTTTGCCTGAAGCCGGCCAGGACCCCGGCCAGGACTCCGATCAGCACCCCGATCAGGACCCGGTGGGCACCCGTCGCACAGTCAGCACTTTCACCGGGTCGGCCAGCATCTGCCCGCGCATGATGCCTTCACCCAGCGTGGGGGAAATCGGCGCGTCCCAGATCTTGCGCACCAGATCCATCCCCGACACGACATGGCCAAACACCGCATAGCCGGCCTGCAAATCGGGATCGGTGGCCTTTGGATCGGCATCGAGCCCGGTCATGTCGGACAGCAGCAGCGAAAAATCGGCCAGCGCCGTGCCCGGGGCATTGCGCGCCATCGAGATCGATCCGGCTTTGTGCGACAGGCCGGTCTGGGTGGTCGGCTCGTGCGCGATTGGCGCAAACAGCCGGCGCGGATCGCGCAGGCCGGCCTGAACCAGGCCATTGGGTTGATCCCCCCAGGCCAGGTGCATCGCGCGGTAGAACGTGATGCCGTCGAATCGTTTCGTATCGACATAATGCAGGAAATTGGCGGTGGTGATCGGCGCATGCTTGCCATCGAGTTCCAGCCCGATCGTGCCCAGCGTCGTCACCATGTCCACGCGCACCGTGTCGGCCAGCGGGATCGGCGCCGGTTCGGGCGCAGGCTTTGGCGCGGCGCGGGGGTGGGCGGCGCGCGCCGGTGCGGCCTGCGCCGGGGCACCTGACACCATCGGGGCCAGCGCGGCAACAAGACCAAGGGCGCACCATAGCGCGGCGGCGAATCGGGGCATGATCATCGCGCAATCGTGCCGCAGCACGGGGGCGGATGCCAAGGCTTTAGCGGGCATTGGCGCAATTGCCGCTGTCCGACCGGTTAACCGCCCCCCCCGCGCTCGTACCGATGGCCGATCTTATGCTTCGGGCAGGGGTGCAGGGTTAATTTCAGCCAAACCGCCGGCGTGGGTCCGGCCTTGTCCTGATTGCAGGAGCCGACATGGTTCGTTTCAACATTTCCGCCAAACTGCTTACCGCCTTTTCGTTGCTGCTGGCCATCATGGCGGTGATGGGCCTGTTCGCGGTTCAAAAAATGGGCGAAGTCGATGCGCTGTCGTCCGAAATGCGCAGTCGCTGGCTGCCCGCGGCGCAGAACCTGGGCGATATCCACACGTATCTGTCGCAATATCGCATCAAACAGGGCGACATGATCGAGGCGCCGACGGATCGCACCGAAAAGCTGGTGCGCAATGCGGAGCAAGTGATCGGCGGCCTGCTCGATGATTATGGCCGGCACGCCGAAGGCAAGCAGAAGGCTTCGCTCGATGTGCTGCGCCAGGGCTGGGCCGCCTATACCGCGCAAAACGCCACGTTTGCCGCCACCGCGCGGGCCGATGCCCCTGCGGCGCGCGCGCTGTTCCAGGGTGAAGCGCTCGACCGGTTCTATGCCATGGAAGACACCGTGCTGGCGATGATCGATCAGGACGGCAAGGCCGCCGCCGAAGTCTCGAACCGTTCGGCGCAGATCTATGCCTCTGCCCGGATGGTGCTGATCGGCGCGATCATCGGCGGGCTGTGCGCAGCGATCGGGCTGATGGGCATGCTGATGTTCAACATCGCGCGCCCGCTGGCCCGGATGAGCGAAGCGGTGGGCCGGCTGGTGGCGGGCGACATGGCGGTGCATCTGCCGGGCACGGGCCGCAGCGATGAAATCGGCGCGCTGGCCGCCGCGCTGGAACGATTCAAGGATCTGGTGGCCGCCGATGTCGAACGCGCGGCCGCCGAAAAGGCGCGCGCGGCCGAAGCGCGCGTGACGATCGAGGCGATCGGCGGCGGGCTGGCCGCGCTGGCAGCGGGCGACCTGAGCCACAGCGTACCCGAAAATGGCCATGGCGCGCTGGCCAAGCTGCATGTCGATTACAACACCGCGGTCGGCGCGCTGAGCACGGTGCTGGCCAAGATTGTCGAAGGCTGCACCACGATCCAGACCGGCACAATGGAAATTGCCTCGGCCGCCAACGATCTGTCGCTGCGCAGCGAACAGCAGGCCTCTTCGATTGCCGAAACCGCCCGCACGCTGGGCGAATTCACCGGCACGGTGCGCATCACCGCCGACAATGCGCGCCAGACCAGCAGCCGGCTGGGTGTGGCGCGCACCACCGCGGGCACGGTGGAAGACATTACGCGCCGGGCGATCGAGGCGATGCGATCGATCGAGGGTTCCTCACGCGAAATGTCGGAAATCGTCAACGTGATCGATGGCATCGCGTTTCAGACCAACCTGCTGGCGCTGAATGCCGGGGTGGAGGCCGCGCGCGCCGGCGATTCGGGCAAGGGCTTTGCCGTGGTGGCCAACGAAGTGCGCGCGCTGGCCCAGCGCAGCGCCGAAGCGGCCAAGGATATCAAGGCATTGATTTCCACCAGCACCGACCAGATCGGCGGCGGGGTCAGCCTGGTCGAATCGAGCGGCGATGCGCTGCGCCAGATTGTTGGCGAAGTGAGCGCGGTTTCAGGGCTGGTCGACGAAATTGCCGAAGCCGCCGAGCGGCAGGCCACCGGGATTGCCGAAATTTCGGACATGGTCAGTTCCATGGACCGGTTCACCCAGCAGAACGCGGCGATGGTGGAACAAACCTCTGCCGGCACGCGCAACCTGTCGGAAGAAACCGTGCGGTTGATGGACCAGCTGCGCCAGTTCAATGTCGATCACACGCAGGAAAACGGCCGGGACATGCAGGAAAACGCCTGGGACATGCCGGAAAACGCCTGGGACATGCAGGCAAAGGGCCGTGGCGCTGCGCCAGCCTGGCACGATCCCGATCCGCACGAGGCCCCGTTTTATCAGCCCCCCGCGCCTGCCGCAGGACGGCCGCGCCCTTTGCCCACATTTGCCGGAAACACTGCGCTGGCGTCCGATCCGGGCCACGACAGCGAAGACTGGTCGGAATTCTGAACGGGACCACCCGGTAAGATACCGAGGGTGCCGTTGGCACGGACCTAACGCTACCCGGCCATAAGCGCTTAAACACACTGCACAAATTCTCCCGCCTTGCACCGTCTGCCATCCCCCCGGAGCAGCACTTTTGCAAACCGCTGATTGATCGCGAAAGGACGATACCATGCACAAGTCCCTTGCCCTGACCATCGGGCTGGCCCTTGCGGGCCTGTCGATGCTGGCCACCCCGGCCCAGGCGCAGTCGACCGACTGGATCCGGCAGGTGGCCCGCGCCATTGCCGCCAAGCAGACTTATCCGCGCAGCGCCCAGATGCGCGGCGAAGAAGGCACTGCCAAAGTGAAAATCACGATCAGCGCAACCGGCGCGGTGGAACGCACCGAACTGGTCAGCCCGTCGGGATCATCGACGCTCGACAAAGAGGCGCTGGCGCTGCCGCAGCGCGCGGGCCAGGTGCCGCCGCCGCCAGGCGGCGCCACCACGGTGACCGTGCCGATCACCTGGAAACTGCTGTAAACCCATCCCCGAGCCGGAATGGAACACGGGGCGCAGTGGCAACACCGCGCCCCGTGTTTCGTTCCCCGTGTTTCGTTCCCCGTGTTTCGTTCCCCGTGTTTCGTTCCCCGTAATTCGTTTTCCGTGATTCGTTCCCCGTAATTCTGGCAGCGCGGGCGCGCTTTGGCGCATCCGCGCGGTTCAGCCGCGACGGTTGCCCGCCGCATCACGCGCATATTCCATGTGCAGCACCCCGCGGTGCGCGTTCCACCGGCCCATCACTTTGTCGAGTTCGAACAGCCACCCGCTGATCCGCGCCTCCGGCTCGCGATTGAGCAGCGGATAGAGCGGCAGCCGCAGCGTCAGCGCCATGGTCTTGAACAGCGGGCGCAGGCGGCCCTGGTCAATCATTTCCCAGTTCACCGCATGGTTGCCGATGCGAAACCGGCGCATGCGCATCCACGCGACCGAGGCGCGCTGCGGCGGCACTTCTTCTTCCACCACGGCATCGGCGGCCCAGGCCATGGGATGCCCGGCATTGAACAGCGCGCGAAAGAACACCGTGTCGCCCCCTCCGCTCAGCCCGAACCGGTCATCGAACAGCGGCCGCGGATGATCACGGATGGCATGAAGATCAACCAGGAAATTGCAGGTGCAGAACACGAACGTGCGGCCCGACAGCATCTGCGGCTGAACCGACCAGAACCGGGCAATGCGTTGCAACCCGGCGCGCATTGCCGGAAATACCGGCAGCACCGGCCCGCCCACGACATGTGCGCCGGTGCTGGCCTGCACCGCGGCCAGCGCGTGAAGCCAGCGCTCACCCGGCCATTCGTCATCATCGATCATCGCCATGAAGCGCACCGCGTGATGCTGCGCCCGCGCGAAAATCGCATTGCGCGCGGCGGCAATGCCGGGCCGGGTTTCCGCGGTGAAATCCAGCCGCAGGCCGTGGCGTTGCGCCTCGTCCGCGGCGGCCCGCGCCACGGCAGGGTCGCTGCCATCGTTGTCAACCACGATCACCAGCGGATCGATCCCGGCATACCGCGCCGCACGCGCCACATGGGCAATGACGCGCACCAGGCCCGCGGGCCGCCGATATGTCGCCAGGCCAACCGCCCAGAGCGCGTCTGTTGCGGTGTCGGCGCCCGCAAAGTGGGTACCCGGAATGTGGGGGCCCGGAATGTTGGCAGCTGGGCGATCGGTCATCGCGGATTCGGACAAAGTGGTGCGCGTGTGCATTGCGGAAACCCTGTTGATCATGGCCCTGCACCATACCGGGCAGCATTGCCGGGCGGGGCACGGGGATGGCCGGCGGGGCACAGGCAATGCGGCATTCGTGCTGTGCCGCACGCCCCGAGTCCCATGACCCGAGTCCTGTGCCCCGTGTCCTGTGCCCTATGCCCTATGCCCGGTGTCCTAAGCAGCACCCCTTATGCGGACCAGTGAAACCAAATCGGAATCGGACAAAACCCTGTTCGCCCGCTGCCTGCGCGCCCGATCAGCCCGCCACGGATTCGGATCGGCCCCCGCCGATACACCGCCACAGCGCCCTGCGCTGGCCCCCGGCAGCGGTCGCCACGGCTTCGGATGCGCCGGATTTTGCGACTGGTATCGAGCAATTGCGATCTGCGCCCGCAGCCCTGCCAAACATGGCCACGCCAACACGCATAGCCTTGATCCGCCACGCAAAGTCGGCACTTCCGGGCGTAACCAACGGCGTCGGCACTTTCCGCGCCGGCAATCATCGCCCCATCCCGGACAGACCCCCCGGCCAATTCAACCGGATTCGGGTCAAACCCCCGGGGCGCACGCATGGACTTGGCCCAGCGGCACAGTTAGCCCGAAATTAACGACAAGACAGCCCTGCATTTGAAGCCTTTGCCGGGCTTCCGGTTCGGAGTTGCCTTGGCGTTATTTGCTCGGGAGTACTCAGATGATGAAGAAACTTGTTTTGGGCGCCGCCGTCGCGTCTGCTGTCTTGGCAGCAGCCCCGGCCCACGCGACGCTCGTATCCTACACCGCGTCGGGAACGTCCTATTCGGCCGATTCCGACATGGGCGATTCCGTCAATAGCAGCTTTTCCGACACCGGGATCAAGGCCGGCACGTTCACCGACACGCTCACTTTTACCACGGGCATCACCGGCGAAACGATTGCCTCGCTCACGATCTCGGCCTTTTCGAAATCGTTCAGTTCGTTTTCGGCAACACTGAACGGCGTTACGCTGACGCCCACGGCGATCAGCGCGATCAAGGGCTATGTCTATTCGATCGATGTCGCCAGCCTGTCTTCGGGCATGCAAACGCTGGTGATCAGCGGCAAATCGATGGGCAAGGGCGGATACGCGGGCAACATTTCGGCCCCCGTGCCCGAACCTTCGACCTGGGCGCTGTCGATCCTCGGCTTTGGCCTGATCGGCGGAATGCTGCGTTCGCGTCGCCAGACGCAGCGCAACCAGTCCGGCGCTTTCGCACCAGCCTGATCACTGCGCCTTCATCACTGCGGCCTGATGGCTGCGGCCTAATAGTTGCAGCAAAAGGGGGTGGATCGGGCGATCGACCGATCGCGTGATCCGCCCCTGCGCAGTGCGGCACGATATGCCAACCGATACCCGATCATGTGCAAGGACATGCCTGTGGACAATCTTTCCGGAAACGAGCGCCGTCTGGCCCGCCGGGTCATGATTGCCACGATGGTCACGCTGGTCGTTTCGACCGCGCTGTTCGTCAACCGGCCCTATCTGATCGCCGCCGGGGCTGCGCTGGCCACCACCGCGGCCGATGCGACCGGTGCCGCCGGCCCCCGATTTTCGCCGCACACCGCGCCGCTCGCCGCAGCCGCGCCGCGCCAGGCTGCGCAACCGGGTGATGCCCGGCCGCACAACCTGGCACGCGATCACGACCAGCCCCTTAAGGACAGCATGGCGCCTGGCAGCATGGCGCCCGGCAGCACGCGCCAGCGCCTGATCGGCGCGACCGGGCCGGTGCCGGCCGACGATGCGATCATCGACCTGCCCGCGCCAGACGCGGCGCTGTTTGCGCTGGCGGCACGATCACCGCGCATGGTGGGCCCGGCCGATTTCGGCCTGCTCTATCGCCTGCCGCCCGAACGACGCTATCTGCTGCCCCAGCGCAGCCTTGCGCTGAGCGAACGCCTGCCGCTGATCTGGGCAAAAAGCAGCGCCGTGCCGGAACCGGATAGCTGGACCATGCTGATTGTCGGCCTGCTGCTGACCGGCGCCCTGCTGCGCCGCCCCCCTGCTGACCGCACCCCTGCTGACTGGCGCCCTTCCCGACGGCCTCAACCGGGCACGCAAGTTTAACGCTGCAATACAGGGGAGCGGTGAGCATGACTCACTGCATCCAGTATCAGCCCGCGCGGCGACTGGGCGTCACGATGGGCGATGCGTTCCACGCACCGCGCCTTCCGCATAAAGACCATCCGTATTCGTGCCGCGCCAGGCACAAGGCCCCGTTTACGCATTCCGTTGGGGATGATCGCGGGCGCAAACCACCGCCTGCCCGCTGCAAAGGCGTGAAATCGCACACATTGCGGCCATTCTGCTGCATCTGGCCCGCCAGGGTTAGGCATGCGTTCACCACGATGCGTAGCCATGCCTGCTGAACCATTCACACCTTGCAAACCAACCGCATAAAGCCGCGATTGAGGAACCCCGGGGCAAAACTGCATCAACGAGCAGACGCAGAATTTGCCCCTTCCCATTCTTTTGCTGTGACAGATCGACCATGCCGATCACAATTTTGATCGGCATTCGGCGAACAATCCTGAACACCGGGTGCAATCAGCACTTTGCGGACGGATAGTCATGACCATCGCGGGATCGGCACTTTTTGCGCAAGGTGGAGCGCTTGTGCATGACGGTCATTCGGGATTTTTTCGGCAATATTGTGAACACCTCGGTGAGTTGGTCGGATGTGATCACCATTGCCAATCTGGCCAATGGCACTGCGACCGGCACAGCCGGCAATGACGAATTCCAGATGGACGGCACCGGCGGCCACACGCTGATCGGCAATGGCGGCAACGACGTGTTCTATAACGTCACCGCCAGCGACAAGATCATCGAACCGGCTGGCTATGGCGGACGGGCCACCGCCTATGTGAACGGCAATTACACCATGGGCGCGGTGCTGACCAACATGACCGTGTTCTGGGCGGCATCGGGCGTGCAGGGCAATGCCCGGGCCAACGCGATCGTCAGCAACGCGCCCAACATCACCATCGATGGGGGCGCCGGCAATGATGTGCTGACCGGATCGGCGGGCGATTGCTTCCGCTTTGGCGCGGGCAGCGGGTTTGACGTGATCACCAACTTTGCCCCCGGTGCGCGCACCTCGGTCTCGGTCAATCCGGAAACGGTGCAACTGGCCGGCTATACCCAGTTCAAGACCTTTGCCCAGGTCAAGGCAGCGATGACCCAGACCGGCGCGGATGTGGTGCTGCAGTTGGATGCGGGCGATGCGGTCAAGTTTCTCAACACGACGATTGCCGCCTTTACCGCCGACAATTTCCTGCTGGCATCGAATGTCGTGACCAAGAAAATGGCGGTGACGTTTGATGATGAATTTGGCACCGGTTCGTTCAGCGCTTCGGGCGGCGGGCTGCAGACGCTGTGGCGCACCGATTACGGCTGGGGCGGCAATCCCAATGCCCTGGTGGCGCGCACTCTGCCGCAAACGGGCGAAAAAGAGCTGTTTGTCGACCCGGCGATGGTCTCGCTCGCCACCGGAACGGCGATCACCACCACGCCGTTCAGCCTGAAGAACGGTGCGCTGGTGATCAGCGCGGCGCCCGCCCCGGCCAGCCAGCAGGGCGCGCTCTATGGCTACAAGTTCACATCGGGCATGCTGTCGACGCGCGACAGCTTCACCCAGACATATGGCTATTTCGAAACGAAGATGAAGCTGCCCGCAGGGGGCGGGGCCTGGCCGGCATTCTGGCTCTATTCGGTGTCGGGCGGCGCCGAAATCGACATTATGGAAAGCCACGGCAGCGACACCTGGACCGCCACCACCCATTCGTTTGCCACCGGCAGCGCGGTAGTGGGCAGCAGCACGATCTATACCCCCGACCTGTCGACCGCCTGGCACGCATTCGGGCTGTTGTGGACCGCCACCACGATCACCTGGTATCTCGACGGGGTCGCCGTGCGCCAGATCGCCACGCCC
Organism: uncultured Sphingomonadales bacterium; assembly: GCA_903832325.1. GTDB lineage: Bacteria > Pseudomonadota > Alphaproteobacteria > Sphingomonadales > Sphingomonadaceae > Novosphingobium. The sequence goes on from CAILBC010000022.1 coordinate 163,562, forward strand.
GCCGACATGCACGGGCCAATGTACATGATCATGGACCTGGCGCTGGACAAGACCACCAGCGCCAGCTTTACCGGCGCCAGCATGAATGTTGCCTATGTCCACGCATTCAGCCTGGATAACCTGCCGGCAAGCGTGGTGACCGGCAGCGCGAGCAAAGACACGCTGAACGATCTGAACGGGGCCAGCACACTGACCGGCGGCGCCAACGATCACAGCTATTACGTCAGCCGCACGTCGACCCAGGTGATCGAGACCGCAAGCGCCGGCAACGACACGGTCTATGCCTCGGTCGATTACACGCTGCCTGCCAATGTGGAAAAACTGGTGCTGACCGGCACGGCCACGCACGGCACCAGCAACGCCACGGGCGGCACGATCGCGGGCAACAACGCCGGCGACGTGCTGACCGGCGGCGCGGGCACCGACACGCTGATCGGCGGTGCGGGCAATGACCGGCTGATTGCCGGATCGGGCACCGCGACCCTGACCGGCGGCGCCGGCAACGACACGTTCGTGTTTGGCAAAGTCCTGGGCAAGGACACGATCACCGATTTCAGCATCAAGGATGATCACCTCGACCTGTCGGCGCTGGCCGGGCACCGCTTTACGCTGACCGATTCCGCCCACGGCACGACAATGGCAATAGCCGGCGCCGGCAGCATCACGTTCAACCTCGTCAGTTCCGCGGCGCTGGCCGGCAGCAGCGGCTTTGCCGTGTCAACGATCGTCCACACCACAGGGACTTATTCGGGGATTGTCTAGGGTATGTTGAGATTCAGCCCAGGGCGGGCTGCAAATGGCCGCTTTCTGCGCTTCCGGTCCTCACGTACTTTAAGTACGCTGCGGTCCGGTTCTCGAAATCGACCATTTTCGCCTCACCCTGGACGGAATCTCAACACACCCTAAGGTATGTTGAGATTCAGCCCAGGGCGGGCTGCAATTGGTCGCTACGGGTCGGTCGGTGCCCGCGGCGCATTGGCGTCCTGTTGCGCGCGGGCGCGTTGTTTGCGTTCGCGTCGCGTCACCGACTCACGTTCGCGCACGCCCTTCCAATAGGCCCTGTGTCTGCGAATCCAGCGGGCGTTGATTGCCGCAAATGGCGCTGGCAGCCAGATCAGCGCAAACCACAAGCATTGCCAAACCCCGCCCTTCACCAGCAAAGGGCTGCAAACTCCGACCACCGCAAGGGCGACCAGCGCGGCCTTGCCATGCATGGCCGGAAGGTCCCAGCCAAGGCAGGCCCGCATCAGAAAAGGATCAGCCGAAGCGGCAAAAAGGCCGATGACCATGACCGGAAATGGCCAATAGCGTGACGGCGGGATTCCCGCCCCCGCCTTTCGAAAACTCCGCTGTTCAGCTGAAAGGCGCGCCATGCCATGAAAACTATACGAACGCGGCCAGTCTGCAATTGTCCGTGGATCAAATTCGGCACCGTGGTCAAATTCCAGCGGGGGGTTTGCTGATGCGCAGGCTGTGATTGCCACCAACGCCAGGCTGGAATTTGACCACGGCGCCGCGCCTGGGCGCCACGCAAACAGGAAAAGCGGGTGGGGGCGTTCAAGAATTTCCACGTCGAACGCGCAAAGGCATCAAGCAATTGACGGACCTATGAATTACCAGACTTTTTCCCAGGCGTGGGGATCGTCCGGGTGGCGCTGTCGCAATATTCTGGCAGCGTTTCCCGCCACGATCGCATTGTTTTCCGGCAAATGCCTGGTCACCACCGACCCCATGCCGACAAGACAATGATCCCCGATCCCGCTGCCCGGACAGAACAGCACGGCCGAACCGACAAAGCTGTGCGCGCCGATGGCGATATTGCGGTCCGTCACGCTGGCGCCATGGGCCAGAAACTGCGATCGAAATCCGGCAAGCCACGTGCCGTCACCGATTGCAATGCGGCCGATCACGTCAAACACATGATCCTGGTTGATCAGGCAGTTTTCACCGATCACCAGTGTTCGTGCGTAATCGCGGTCGGCAGCCCAGCGTTCGACCACGGACCACCCGCAGACAAAGATGTTGCCTTTGCCAACAAACAGATTGCGCCCGGCCACAATGTCAATCGGGCCGGAAAATTGATTGTTGCGGCTGATGACACAACCTTCACCGACCGAAAATGAATTGACATCAACAAATACGTTAAATCCGATTTTTGCATTTTTGCCGATTTTATATTGCCGCAATGCGCGGTAAAGGTTCACCCTCAGGAAATTTGTTGGCATGACCGAAATTATTACGGAGAGTAATTTCAAATACCGGCGTTTCATGCGCGAAATTCGGTTTTGCATTACAAAACCTCCAGCTTGCATTTTATGGCCGCGATGATTTCCTTCCTTTTGCCATCACCAATGGGAAGAACAGATTGAAGATGGACGGCAACATGCGTGTCTTTCAATGCATCATTGCGACCCAAATTCGCCTCATCCCAGATTGAATAATAAAGATCGTGATTGCCAACAATATGCCTTTGGTCATTTTCCAAATTTTTCACATATGTTCCATAGATCATATATTCTGATACATCTTTTATCTTCGCCAGTTGCAGCCACCAAGACGATCCGTTCGCACTGATTTTCCTGCGGATATCAATGAGTGTTTGACGATCCCAGGCGATCAGGTTGCCAACATAGCTAAACCCGCGGTCCGCGCTTTGGGGCAGGCCAAGCACGTGCAGCGCGTGCCGTCGCCATGTCGCACTGCGCGGATTGTTGGCGACATCGCTGTGTTCGTGCAGCAAAACCCGGCCATCACGGACAAACCGGTCTGCCGTCACATCCCGGATGATTTCGATATCGCTGTCTGCAAAGACAATCGTTTCCGCGCGGGTGAAATCCGCAGCCGCGATCTTGATGATCTGCTGAACGGTCCATCCGCCCACCCGCCCGGCGCCCGGAAGGTGCCATTGTTCACGGTATCGCCGTTCGCCAAAAAGCGGCAGCCGGATGCGCCTGGGCAGCGGTATCCGCCGGAAACCGAAAGGCCGCAAAATGTCTTCGGCAAAGATGATCCGACGGTGCGGGCCGGCCATTTTGGCAAACAGATGACGATCGCGCCGTGAAATCACGATGAAGTGGTTGAACGCAAACTTAAAATGGCGATCCATCGATTGCGCCAGGCGCTCGACCAGATCATGGTCAGCCCAATAGCTGGGTGTGACAATACTGATGTTCGACATTGCCGAAGCTGTTGGCGGATTCATGCAGAGCTCTTTTCCTGAATGATGATTTTCACCGCATCGCAGGCAACATCGTGCCATCAGCGATAGCGTTCGCTTTTCCAAAACCCCAACGCGCCGCTCAGTCCGCCCACCGCCCAGGCCGAATCGAGCCCGCGCCTGATCGCGCCGTCCACATCGGCGCGGGCGAGATGCACCGCCATGCGCAACAGCGACGCAATCAGGCGACGGGTGACTTTTGCCAGCACGGGGCCACGCCCGCGCTGCGCTCGATCCACATGCGCCATGGTGTTGCCGGTCGAATAATAGCGCCCGAACACATAACGGGCCGATGCGCGTTCCAACGGGAAATCTTCATGGCACAAGGCCTCTGCCGACCAGGCAAAGCGCGCGCCGCGTGATCGTGCCCGCGTCAGGAATTCCCAGTCTTCGCCCCCCGATTTGCCCAGCCCGGTATCGAACCGCAGCAACGGTTCGGCCAGCAGCAGGCGGCGCGCGATCAGCATGTTGCCCCCGGCATAAAACACGTCGATCGGCCCGGTGGCGTGGTTCGGGCGGTTGAGCAGGATCGAATTGCGCACCAGCCGGCTGACCCGCCTTTGCCCGGTTTCGATCACATAGGGCGCGCCGACCACGTCTGCATCGCAGGCCTGTGCCACCACCAGCATGCAATCCAGCCAGTGCGGCGGCGCCACCAGATCATCGTCAAGCATGCCCAGCCACGGCACCGCGGGCATCGCGCGAAAGGCATCGAGCAGGGCATTGCGGTTCTGACTGATGCCGCGTTCGGGCACTGGCAGGTACCACGTTTCGGGATAATGCCGGGCAAACGCTTCGACAATCCCGCGGGTCTGCGCATCGCAGGCATTGTCGCCAACAATCACTCTGACCCGATGCCGCGCCAGCGAGGGCTGAAGCGATGTCAGCAGGCGGTGCAGACCTTCCGGCCGGCGATACGTCGGAATGGCAATGACTGCATCGACCATCACGCGTTCCCCAACCGGATGACCCGCGGGGGCCGGGCACGATCGCGGCGCAGGGCCAGCCTTGCGGCAATGGCCCGTTGCAAAGGGCGTTCGACCCGGAGGTGAAACACCACCGAAACCCCCACACAGGCCACAAACGCCAGACCGATATAGCCCGCAGCCCCCAGAAACGGCATCCGCGCCGCCGCGATGGCCATCAGGCTGAGCGCGAAAGGATGCGACAGGTACAAGGCATATGACGCATCGCCCAGCAGGATGAACAGCCGCGCCACGGGGCCAGGGCGCGACCGCGCCGGGGCAAGCACGACGCCGGCACAGATCAGCAGCGACGGCACACCCGCCCAGGCCACACGCCATACCCAGGCATGCCCCGGCCAGCCACGCGCCTGAACCCAGACGAGCGCGGCGATGCCCAGCCCGCAAAGCACAAGGCCCCCGGCGCGCGGGATCACCCAGCCCCGCCCAAACGCCAGCGCCAGGCCCATTCCAAACAGGAATTCCAGCACGATCGGATTGGCCCAGAACCCCAGCGGCAGCGGCAGCGGCCCCAATACCGGTTGGGCCAGCGCCAGCGCGGCAAGCACCACCAGCACCATGACAATCATCGAAATGCCCCGCCGCCGCGACAGGCCAAGACCTGCCGCGAACACGGCATAGAACAGCATTTCGAATTCCAGCGTCCAGCCCAGGATCAGCACCGGGGTGGCCCGGCCATCAGGCGCCGCAACCGGAATGAACAGCAACGATCCTGCAATCTGCGCCGCCGTTGCGCGGTTGTGCACCATCTGGCCGGGCAGCATCGCCATCGCCGCCAGCGCGAGCACGGTGAACATCCAGTATGGCGGCACCAGCCGGACGATTCGCCGTTCGGCAAACTGGCGCACCGCACCAGGCCGGCCGAACTGGTCGGCCGATACGTGCAGCATGATGAAGCCGCTGATCACGAAGAACACGTCGACGCCGCCTGCCCACCACACCGGCGCAAACGGCACAAATCCGCTGGCCAGGGCCGGCCGTTGCAGCACTTCATGGTTCAGATGGCTGATCAGGACCATGGCAGCGGCGACAAACCGCAGGCATTGCAAACCCCAGATCGCATCGCCGCGGCGCGATGCCGGCGCAAAACCTGGCGGGCGCGGCGGTACGGTCATGCCGTCGTTTCCCCGCCGAGAGCGGCCGGGCGTGGTTCACGCGCGGCAAGCAGCCCGGTGACAAACCCGGTCGCCCAGCCGAAATGCATGACCAGCGCGGCCAGGCCGCTGCCGAGTGCGCAACGGCTGCGATGGCGCAGCGCGAGCAGGATCGAGGTTGCCGACAGGACCACGACATAGCTGGCGGGAACCAGCCACAGCTCTGGCCGGAACGGTGCGCCCAGCGTGGCCAGCACGATCGCCGCAACCCCTGTTGGCACCAGCACCTGCCGCACCCGCAGGCTTGACGGATGGCGCCGCACGGTGCGCGACCGGCCGCGGCCATAATTGCGATACTGGCGCCACAATGCCGGCAATGTTGGCCGCACGAAATACGTCAGGCGGATTGCCGGTTCCATCCAGATCCGGCCGCCCCACCGGGCCAGCCGGCAATCGAGCTCCGCATCTTCGTTATGGGTAAAGCTTTCGTCATAGCCGCCCGCTGCCAGATAGCTGGCCATGCGCCATGCCGCATGGTGGCCGTGATCGATCCACCCGGCATGCCGGCCGCCGCGATGCGCCGATCCGCCGGACCCCAATGGCGTGTCCGACACCCAGGCGATGGCGCGCGCCATGCAGGTTTGACCGCGTGAATCCATTGGCACGACCACGGCATCGGCGCCGGTGCGTTGCAGCGTTGCCACCAGGTCGGCCACATATCCCGGCGGATAGGCGGTGTGGGCATCGGCGCGCACCAGCCATTGCGCATCGGCGCGGCTGCGTGCCACCAGATTGACCGCCGCGCCTTGCAGCCGGCGCGGATTGGGCATCAGCCGCACGCGTGGATCGCGCGCGGCAATCGCCGCCACGCGCGCCTGGGTGCCATCGCTGCTGCCGCCATCGGCCACCACGATATCGACAGGCAGATGATCGGGCAGTCCGGCGGCCAGTTCGCGCAGCACCCGGTCGATGGCGCGCACCTCGTTCAGCACGGGCACGACGATCAGCACGGTTCCATTCGGCCCATTGTCGTTAGCCACGCCGCCAATCATGCGCGTCCCTTTCGCCGCGCCAGCACCTGGCGATAGATGGCCGCGGTCTGCACGCCGATTTCGTCCCAGCCGGGCACATGCGCGCCCCGTTCCGGGCGACGCCCGATGCCCTGCGCCAGCGCGCGCGCCAGATCGGCCGCATCGCCCGGCATGACCAGCTGGCCCATGGACCCGTCGCGCCCGATCACTTCGGCAAACGCGCCGAGGTCGCTGGCAATCACCCAGCGCTGCAGCCCGGCGACCAGGAACAACACGCCGCTGGCCTCGATCGCGCGATAGGGAAAGACAAAGCCATCGGCACTGCCCAGCAGATCAGCCATTGCCTGTTCGTCCAGCCGGCCCCGCACCACCTGCAGCAGTGGCGCCGCAAGCCCCAAATCGGCCGCGCGCCGCAGCAACGGCGCCAGATCGATCAGCGGATCGCCGGCCACCACCACCTCCAGCCGGTCGCGCAAGGCAGGCGGCAGCAGGCCCAGCGCCTCGATCAGCACATCGACCCCTTTGTAGCTTTGCAGGCGGCCGAACAGCACGATGCGCCAGCGGCCGGCCGCCTTGTCGACCACGGGGCGCGGGCTGCGCCGCAGTGCGAGCGGGCCGTGCGCAATCACGCTGATCGCATCCGGATCGGCACCGCGCGCGATCAGGCTGGCGCGCGCGCCGGGGGTGTGCACGATCAGATGATCGGCCGCGGCAAACAGGGCGTCAAAACCGTGGCGTTGCAGCACGCTGACCCCCGCACCGTTGAACGGGGTGACATCGTGCACGGTCAACACCACCGGGCAGTGGCGCGCGATGCGGCGCATGGCGGGGCCATCGAACACGGGCATGATGGCCCATTGGAAATGAACCAGATCAAATCCGCCCTGGCGCGCGCAGCGTCCGATCCGCCGCAGATCGAGCGCGTGTTCGCAGCCCTTGAAAAGCTGGCCCATGACAAGCTCGACACGCCGCCCCTTGCGCCGGTTGGGCCCGTCGCTGCGGCGATAGCAGACCAGCGCCTGGTCCGCAGGGTTCAGATCGGCCTCTTCACCGTGGCGCAGCGCGCGCGTCGCCCAGGCCGTGTCCACCCCCGCAGCGGCCAGCCCTGCGGATAGCGCCGCATCGTAAGGCGCGGTGAACAGCGATGGATCGACCTGCAGCACGCGCAGCGGCGCAGCCGGATCGCGCGGGGGCAACGCGGCGGATTGCGGCAGGAACTGGCCCGGGCCGGCGGGATCGCGCGGGCTCATGCGCGGGTAACCCGGACCCAGCGCAAATCGAGCGCGAAAGGCGCGGTGGCCGCGGTGCTGGGCGCAGCCAGCCCGCCGACCTGCTGGCTGACGATGATCGTCATCGGATCGTCGAAACCATCGGGCGCGGCGATGCGGCAGTGTTCCGCGCCATTCAGCGAAAAGCGGATTTCGTGCGGCAGGCGCGTGACCGCGGCGACAATCCAGCCGCGCGGCATGATCGCATGGGGGCACCCGGCCGTGCGCAATTGCCCGGCGCCATCGCGATAATGGATCACCTGGCGCACGCGCATGCGGCCATCGGGATCATTGGTGATTTCCGCCACGTCGATTTCAGGCGGCCAGCGGCGATGGGCCGGATCGTTGAGCATCCACAGCCCGCCCCAGGCCGAAGCGCCAGCACCGGGGCGGAGCATCGCCGAAACGGTTGTGCCAACCGGAAACGATGGCCGCGACTGCAACCAGGCCGAAGTCCAGCCCGCACCCTGCAGCACATCGCGCGTGTGCGGCGGCAGATCCGCCTGCCGCGCCACGGCCCTGGCGATCAGCACGCGTTCGCCGGCGATGATCGGGCGGGCAAGCAGGCTGATCCCGCCCTGGTCTGCGGGCACGACCGGGTCGCGCCCGCCGCGCATCACGCCGGGATTCCAATAGATCTCTTCCCCCGGGCCGGCCTGCAACGCGGAACATTGCCCCACAGTGTCATCCCACGGCTGGGCGCAGCGCGACCAGTCTGCCCGGCGCGGCTGCCCGCCGGCAAAGCTGTCTTGCCAGATCGTATCCGCTGCGGCCTGCGCCTCTGCCGGCGATTTGGCCGAAGTACCGCCGGGGCTGGCCCAAGTACCGCCGAGGCCGGCCGAACGCGCCGCCACCGCGCCGAGGCACACCGAAAGCATGGCCGCTGCAATTGCCAGGCGGTGCAAGGCGGACGCGCGCGCGCCGGCCTGCCGGCCGAAATGCCGCGTGGCGGGTTGAGGAAGCCAAGTGATCATGCGTGCCATGGTTCCGGTTCAGGGTTTGTGGCAAAGCGTTGCCAGATGCGGCCCGATTCCCCGCCGGGCCGCCGCAGACCCGTCAATTACGCGATCAAAGACGGCGTCGCGTGGCCGATCGCGCCCGTTTCGAAGCTAACTTCGCAACCGGCTGGCGCTGTCGCTGGTATTGGATGCGGGACCGATCGATCGGCAACGGGCCGACGCGGTCATATCGCGCAACGCATCACGCAAAGGGCCACAGGCATGGAAACGGTGTTCGACTGGTTGACCGTGGGGATTTTCGCCGGACTTGCCGTGCTGTTTCTGCAGCGTTCGGCCGGCCCCCGGCCAAAGGACGACCGGATTGCCTATTATCTCCCCCCGGCGATGGGCTGCGCGGCGGCCAATTACCTGGGCAATCACGATTGGCGCATGATCGCGGTGGTGCTGATGACAGGCACGATTGCCTATGTCTGGATCGTGCTGAAACCGCTGCGCCACAGCGACCTGGCCTGACCGGACGCGCGGTTCGGGCACCGGCGGAAAGCCGATCGCACCATTTCCGATCCGACCCGTTTCGGGCCGATCAGGGCGCGGTGCGCAGCGCCACCAGCCGCGATGCGACGATCAGCACGACCAGAAACAGCGCGTGGCCGGCCAGAAAACCGGCGACGACACCGTTCACCCCGCCCAGCACCTGCACCCCGCCCAGCATGAGCAGCCCGGACCCGATGCTGGCGCCGATCGCCAGCGCGGCGCGCAGGCCCTGGTGGCCTGCCCCGGTCAAAGTATCGGCGGCGAGGTATTGCAGCCCGATCAGCGGCAGCGCGCCGGCCAGCAGGACTGCAGCCTGGCGCGACCCCGCAAAATCATGCCCCAGAACGTGCGGCAGGATCTGCGCGGCCGTGGCCACTGCCGCAAACGCGGCCAGCCCGGTGGCCAGCATCGCCGGCACTTGCGACCGGGCATACGCGCGCGTGGCGGCGATTCCCGACACGCCCCGGCGAAAGAATTCGGGATAGAGCATGCGCGTCAACACCTGGATCGGGAACAGCCCCACCACCAGCAGCCGGGCGCCCGCAGCATAGGCACCCAGCGCGGCCGGGTCGGCAAACCCTGCCAGCACCAGCCGGTCGATATTGCCCTGCAGCGCACGCGCGGTCTGGTTCACGGCAAAGGCGGGCCCGGCACGAAAATCGTGCGCCGACCAGACAAAGCGCGGCCGGCCATAACGACAGGCGACATAAAGGCACAGCCCCAGCGCCAGCACGATCGATTGCGCCAGCACGACCCAAACCCACAGCCCCAGCGCGCGCGCCACGGCAAAAAAGCACAACGCTGAAACCAGCCGGGTCAGCGCCGTGACCACGCGCACCAGCGCGGCCCCCGGCATGTCACCATGCGCCACCAGGATCGATTCGGTCGATGCCGCAAACCGCGCCGCGATCATTTCGCCCGCCAGCCCGATCAGCGCCACCGCAAACGGCATGGCCAGCCCGCCGCCCAGCATCAGCAGTCCGGCCCCGGCCAGCAGCACCGGCGGAAACGTTGCGGCAAAGGCCACCAGCATCTGCCCGAAATGGCGTGGAAAGCTTTTCGCATCACGTGCCACGCCGCGCACCAGCACATCGCTGATGCCACAGCCGATCAGTTCGATCAGGATCGCCGCGAGCGCGGTGACAGTTGCATAAAGCCCGAAAGCGATGACCCCAAGCCCGCGCGCGGTAATCGCGAAGGTGACGAATTGCAGCGCCAGCGCGATGCCCGTGGGGCCCAGCGCCTGGCCATAGCGCAACACCCCCCGCGGCAAGCGCACCACCCGCCGGCGCGGCGATACCGGCCGGGCAACCCTTTGATCGAGCATGGCAGCGTTGGCCGGATCAGACGCTGCCATGGGCCGGCCCGCCGCCGATCGGCGCAAGGCCGCTGGCCCGCGGGCCCGGCACCTGCAATTGGGGCCCCTGCAATTGGGGCCCCTGCAATTCCTGCCCCTGCAATTGCGGCCCCTGCAGTTCCTGCCATTGCCAGGCGCGCAACAGCACGATCAGGAACAGCCCGGAACCGACGCCGAACACTTCGTGCGTTTCATCAAGCCCGCTGACCAGAAAGAACAGCGTGAATGCCAAAAGCAGCATTCGCCCCCGGCAATCGGGATGCCGGATCAGATTGATCAGGATCGCCGCGATGGCTCCGCCATAGGCCACCAGCCCGATCAGCCCGGTTTCGCCAAAGATCGCGATGGCCATGTTGTGGGGGGTGAAGATCCTGCCCAGACTTTGAAACCGCAGGCCGACATCGGCCGTTGTCAGCGAAAGCCCGGTAAAGCTGCCTGGCCCGGCGCCGAACAGCCAGGTATCGAGCGCACGCGAGAAATAGGCCTGCCAGATCGAGGTGCGCCCGGTCAGCGTGACATTCCGCCCCATCGCGGCCAGCAAGACCACATATTCGCCCCGGGCAATCGTCCCGACAAGGCCCAGAACCGCGCAGTTGGCAAGGATTTGCAACCCGGTCGAAAGACCAAGCCACCGCCAGAAGGCGATCATCGCCAGAATGGAGACCACCGCCGCCAGGGCAAGGACCGTACCGGCCGAATGCGCATGATAGAGGCAGACAAGCGCAGTCACACAAAGGCCAACCCGCACGACCACGCGAACCGACCCGCCAAATGCGGCAAGCAGCACGGCAAACCCGGCATACCAGGCCAGCCAGTTCTTGTTGACGAAAATGCCGCGCCAGGCGCCGTGTGCCAGCCGGCCATCGACGACCACGCCGATCCTGGGGCGCAACACGGCAATCGCGATCGATGCCAGCAGCGCGATCATGAACCAGGCCGCCAGCACCAGCGGCAGATTGCCCCCGCGCAAGGCCTTTCCGACCAGGCAGGCCGCAAACATCGTGATCAGCCAAAGCGCGATTTCGGCAAGGCCCACCACCGGTTCGACGCTCAGCAGCGCCGAAACGGTGGCAACCGCCACGAACGGCACAAAGGCACCGAGCGGACCCAGCAAGTCCGAAGGATCACCAGCCAGCACTTCGGACAGGACACCGATCGCCACCACCAGCCAGGTAAGGCGCCGCAATTGCACCAGCAGCTCGATCGCCGTCGGGCTGACCACGGCAAAGGCCATGGTGACCTGGGTGAGCAGGAGCACGACAACCACCGGCCAGATCAGGCGCCGCGCGGTTCCCGGCTGCCAGCGCAAATGCGGCAGCTCTGCACGAACCCCGGGCAACGGGCCGAGCACAGGTGGCGTCCGGTCCAAAAACAGTTCTGCCACGTGATTGCCGGCAAGCATGCATCGAGCCCTTTTTTCAAAACCGTGGTCCTGTCCGACGCGCCGCGCCGCGCGGCGGCACGTTTCCGGATCAGGCGAGCGACTGCCCGGGGCGGGCGGCGGCCAGGGGAACCATCACCGCGTTGGCCGGCCGGCATCAAGCCGAGGCTGGTCGGAAATGGCGGCTAAACCCCCTGCGCGCAGCGCCGGGCGCAGCACGCGCCGATATCCGCAGGCGACGCCGCGCCCGGGTTGCGGCGCTGCAGTGCTGGCCAGGTATTCGGTCGGCAGATATTCGGCCGGAACGTATCCGGCTGGCAGGTCGTTGGCCGGATTAAAACCGAAATGGCGCCCTTGATCCTTTGTCCACCACCCCTGGCGCGGCATGTTCGGGCAATGCCGCCAACTGCTTCCGACAAGGCCGGGGAAAAACCCGCAAAGGCCACCACGCCGCCCGGTCACCTGGCCGCGCTCGATGCGATGCGCGGCGTTGCCGCGCTGGCGGTGGTGGCATTTCACGCCCACGCGATGCTTGCGCCGTTTGATATCGGCCACGCCTATCTTGCGGTGGACCTGTTCTTCGGGCTTAGCGGACTGGTGATCGCCCGGGCCTATTCGGCGCGGCTCGACGCTGGCTTGCGGGCCGGGACTTTCCTGCGCCTCCGGTTCGTCAGGCTCTATCCGCTCTATGCGCTGGGCGTGCTGGCCGGTGCAGCCGAGGTGGTGCTGGCACTTGCGCTGACAGGGCATGACGCCAACCCGTCGCTGGCCCCCCGGCGGCTGATTGTCGCGCTGGTCAGCGCCGCCATGATGGTGCCATCGCCGCTCGCGATTGATCCGATCGGGCGGCTGGCGCCGTTCAACGTGGCGGCGTGGTCGCTGTTTTTTGAAATGGCGGCCAACATCATGCTGGCGCTGCTGTGGCGATGGCTGACGCCCGCGCGGCTTTGGCTGGTGATTGCGGTGTCGGGGATGATTCTGGCAGCCGGCATTGTCCTGCATGGCAGCGCGGATGTCGGTGCCGACTGGTCCTCTGCCGGGCTGGCCATCGCGCGCACGGCATTTTCGTTTTTCCTGGGGGTGGCGATCGAACGGCATGTGCCGGCCCGGCCGCACCGCGCCGGACCGGTCTGGCCGCTGCTGGGTGGTCTGGTCCTGCTGCTTGCCTTGCCGCGGGCACTGGTCTGGCCGTGGTACGATATCGCCTGCATCGGCCTGGCTTTCCCCGCGCTGATCGTGGCCGGGGCCACGATGGTTCCGCGCGCCCGGCGCCTGTCGCAGGCGCTGGGCGATCTGTCATACCCGATCTATGCGCTGCACACCCCGCTGCTGGTGCTGGCAGGGGTGGTGCTGCGGCGGCTGCACGCCGCGCCTGCCGCACCGGCGCCCATTGCCGGCATAGTCGCGCTGGCGGCCACGGCCGGTGTGGCGATGGCGGTTGCGCGCATGTGCGATCTGCCCCTGCGCAACCGCCTGGGCGCGCTGCTGGGGGTGCGCAAGCAGGGGATCGACCCGCCGCGCAAGCGCCGATCGGATCGCGCCACCCGATCACCCGATCGGCGGCGCAATCATCTATCCAGGCCCTGAACCCATAAATTGCACCATCGCGGTTTATGCGATTACGGCCCGGCGCCCATCATTTCCAGCCGGGCGATCACGGTGCGGATGTGGTGGTCGATCAGGCGGCGGGCCACATCGTCATCATAAAGCAGCGCGTGGCGCACGACCGAGGCCGTGGTTACGGTCGAGGTCAGCGTGAATTCCAGAAAATCGCGATCGTTGGGGATGCCGGTCACTGCCGAAAACAGGGCCGCCGCCGCGGCCACGCGCGCCTTCATCTGCTCGAAATCCAGCAGGCGCAGCGCCGGCACGTCCTGGCTGGCGATGAACAGCGCATCCATGCTGGGGTCGTGGCGGTTGAAATCGTAAAAGCTTTCGATTCCCGCCCGTGTCACCGCGCGCCAGCCCAGCGGCAGCGCGGCGCGCAGGCGCGCCTCGTTGTGCGCATCGATCAGCGCCGATTTGCGTTCACACAGCGCGAACAGGATCGCCTCCTTGTGCGCAAACATCTGATAGACGGTCTGTTTTCCGACCGCAGCACAGCGCGCGACATCGGCAATCGTGATCGCGCCATACCCGCGTTCATGGATCAGCCGTTGCGCGGCATCGAGTATCCGGTCGCGCTTGCGTTGCGACCGGGCCTGTTGCGGCGCAGTGCGGACGCCATAGTTTTCCATCATTTTCCGGTCATTCCGGTGCAGGCTCCTGACGCGACAGGCCGCAGGGCGGGGCGGGATTCGCGGCAAACCACCCTGAACCGGCAGCGGCGTGGACTCCATACCAAATTGCGTATAACCTGACCATTAGTCATGTTTGTGATTCGATCCCTCCCGAAACGGGGCACCGCATGGAACAGTCCGGAACGACCGACGATACCGGGGCGCAGACGGCCTATGCCCACCTGGCAGGCGCGCTGGGCGGCACGGCAAAAGGGTTTGGCGTGGCCCAGGGGTGGATCGCCCCGGTTGCGCTGTTTGATGCCGCCGGCGGATTTGGCGAAGAATGCTGGACCGATGGCCTGCCCGTTACGGTGATCGCCTCGCGGTTGCACGGCACGCAAGTGACCTGGCATTGCGGCAAGGCGGCCGGCCGGACCAGCGGGCCGCATTGCATCGCGGTGCAACCGCGCGGCACGCCCAACCACGCGCGCGCGCGCGGGGCGATCCGCTTTGCCCAGACCTTCCTGCCCGATGCGCTGATCGACCGTGTGGCCGATTCGATCCGCCCGGGCGCGCGCGCCAGCGGCATGATCCGCGATGATCTGATCTTTCACCCCGATCGCGAGTTCGAGGCGCTGGTGCACCGGCATGTGCGCACCGCGCAATCGGGCGCCAGCGCGCTGGAACTGGAGGCGAGCGCCATCCCGCTGATCGGCACGCTGCTGCGCCGGTATCACGGGTTTGGCGAACCGCAAGTCACGCGCGGCGGGCTGGCCCCCTGGCAATTGCGCCGGGTTTGCGATGCGATGGAGGCGCAGATCGACGCAGATATCGGGCTGGACATGCTGGCGGAAATCGCCGGCTGTTCGCAATCGCATTTCAGCCGCGCGTTCAAGCAATCGGCCGGGATGTCACCCTTTCGCTGGCTGCTGGAGCGGCGGATCGACCGGGCCAAGGCGCTGCTGTCCGATCCGCGGCAGGGTCTGGCGGAAATCGCGCTCGCGGTAGGATTTGCCGCCCAGCCGCAATTCACCACCGCGTTCCGCCGCGCCACCGGCACCACCCCCGGCCATTGGCGGCGCCAGCGACTGGCATGATCCGCATCCCGCCCTCACCGCGCATAAGGCCTGCGCCTCAGGGCACCGTTTGAAGCCTCCGAGCGCGGCGCATACTGTGCGGCGCGGAAGCATTCGCTGCACCGTTGAACGGCAGCAAGTGGAGGGGGCGGACATAGCCCCATTTTCCTCGTCATCAAGTCAGTTGAGGCCGTGCCATTGCGTCACGGATTCGAGCGTTTGCGATGGTGATGATTTTGCGCATGACGGCTGCGAGGGCGAGTCTTTTGGGTGTTCCGGCCGCGCAATTTGTCGGCGCAGCCTAGCGGGGGGTGCCGATCGTTGCGGGCGCCGGCCACCAGGACAGGGTGTGGTGGTCGTGGGCCGTGGTCCACACCCCGGCCGGGGTATAGCGCAGCGCGCCGCTGCCTACCACTTTGCCCACGCGCGCCAGGATGGCCAGCGATGCGGGATCGATCACTGCGAACTCCTGGTCATCCGTGGTGCGCAGCCAGACTTTGCCGCCGCCGGCATCGATGTCGCCATATTTCAGGTTGTCGCCCACTTTCACCCGGCCGGTGACATCGCCACTGGCCGGGTCGATCCGCGCAAGGGTGCCGTCGCCCTGCTCCTGGACCCACACCGCACCTTCGCCGGCAACCAGAAAGCCCGGTTCGCGGCCCAGCGGCGTGGTTTTGGTCACAGTGTTGGTCGCCGGATCGATCCGCTGAATGGTCTGCTGCGTCCCGCTGACCGCCCACACATAGCCCAGCCCGAAGGCCATGTAGAACGCGCCGGGATTGACCGGGATGGTCGCGATCACTTTGTTCGTTGCGGGATCGACGCGGGCGATCGCACCCTTGGCGTCGCTGCCGACCCATACCGACCCGGCGCCTTCGACGACATTGAGTTCGCCCATCGGGTTGGCGATGCCGGTGGCGATTGTCGCCACGATCCGGGCCTTGCGCGTGTCGATGCGGTTGAGCGTGCCGGTGGAACAGTCCGCCACCCACAGCGCGCCTTTGGTCAGGGCCATGGCGCCGCAGGGATGGGCCAGCGGCACCGCGGCCAGCTTGCGCGTGCGTGACCAGCGCTCAACCCGGCCCTTGTTGGTGGCCCATACGGTGCGGCCGTCAACAGTCAGAAAATCGGCAAAGCCGGGAACGGTGATGACGTGGGCCTGCTGCGCCCGGGCGCCGACCGGGGCAATCGCGCAGGCCATCACGGCGGCGGCAATCATCATGCGAACACTGTGCAGCATCGGTCCGTTCACCTTTTTCCCGGCAATGGCGCCCGGTTCTGTTGTAACCCGCGCCATCGCGCGCCGATCTGACGCGATTGCGTCGCGCCTGACAAGCGGTGAAGCGTCATGGGCGTGAGCAAGCTGGAAGGGGCAAGCTGGTCCTAGGGGCTAAACCGTGCGGGGGCATACGGTAGTTGGCGTATCTGCGCCGGCTGCAACTGCGCGTAAGGCTGCACGGGATTGCGTATTCGCGTTGCAAAACACGCATGGCCGTACCGATCGGCAGGTTCGATCAGGCGGAGCGCGGTGTGCCATTGCGGAAAAAGGCTCCGGCATTGCCTGGCCGTTCCGGGGCATGGTATTGTGGTTGGGGCCGTGACCGGCCGGGTGCGATCAGAATTTGGCAAGACTTTGGGGACTATCCTGTTCCGGCAGACGATGACGAGGTTCGACCGTGGCCAAGACCGCCGATGGCATGAAGACCGAGACCGCCTTCTGGACGGGCAATGACATGCGCACCGCCGCGCTCAATCTGTTGCCCCCGGCCACCGTGGCCGCGGTCGTGGCGTTCTGGTCGCTGGCGCCGAGCGCCGTGGTCAACAATCCGCTGTCGATCCTGATCGCCGGCGGGGTGACGCTGGGGTTTGTTCAGGCGCTGGAATGGGTTCACGAACGCCATGTGACCTGGCGGCTGACCTGGCGCGAATTCCTGACCGACCTGTTCTATGTCATCCTGGGCTATACCGCGATCGAGTGGCTGTCTTCGCATCTGGCCGAAGATCCGCTTAAGGCGGTCAAGCAGACGCTGCACATTGCCACGCCCT
Organism: uncultured Sphingomonadales bacterium; assembly: GCA_903832325.1. Classification (GTDB taxonomy): domain Bacteria; phylum Pseudomonadota; class Alphaproteobacteria; order Sphingomonadales; family Sphingomonadaceae; genus Novosphingobium. The sequence goes on from CAILBC010000022.1 coordinate 180,727, forward strand.
GGGCCGAACACATGCCGTTTCTGGCGCAAGTGGCGCTGATCATATTCCTGATCGAATTCGGGCAGTACTGGATGCATCGCCTGATGCACAATTTCACGCCGTTCTGGCTGACTCATGCGCCGCATCACCACATCACCCAGCTGAACGCGATGAAAGGCGCGGTGGGCAATCCCATCGAGCTGTTCCTGATCAGCCTGAGCGTGGTTGCGCTGTTTGATTTCCAGCTGCCCGCGCTGTTTTGCGCCGGCAACGTGCTGGCCGCGGTTTCGATCTACGCCCATGCCAATGTCCGATCCGATCCGCCGGCGTGGTATGCGTTTTTCTTCACCACGATCCGCAACCACAGCCTGCACCATTCGGTGCCGCTGGAAGATACGCGGTGCAACTATGCCAATTCGCTGATCCTGATCGACCGCGTGTTCGGCACGTTCCGCGATGGCGAGGGCATCATTGTCGGCCAGGAAGAGCGCAAGCGGCTGTCGATCCGCGACCAATGGCTGTTTCCCTTTGTGCCGGTGATCCGCCTGTTCCGGAACCGCCAGCGGCAATCCGCCACGGCCTGAGACCGGCGGCGCCACAACCCCAGGCGCGTGCCCGGACCCCGGCTGCCCCAACGCGGGGCGCCGGGGCCGGGCCCCCCGCATCATTCCACTCCCAACATCGCCGATCCCACCACGGGAATGCCAAAGCTGTGGCATTGATCGACCACGCGCCGCGCGCGCAGGCTGCGCGTGGCCGATGCGTGCGTGACCAGCAGGGCGCCGCGCGTGGCCGAGCCGATGATCTGGTAATCGCTGCCCACTGCGGCCGCGGGCGTATCGACAATGATCATGTCAAAACGCTGGCGCACATGATCGATGAACTGGGTCAGCGTTTCGCGCAGGAGCAGTTCCTGAGGGTTTGATGGAATGCCGCCCACCGGCAACACCGACAGCGTGGGCATTGATGGCAGCACATGCACCAGCCCCTGCGCCCCGCGCGCGCCCGACAGCAGCGCCGACAGCCCGGGCACAGCCGGCGAAATGCCAAAGATGGCGTGCTGGCGCGGATGGCGCATGTCGCCATCCACCAGCAGCGTGTTGAACCCGACCTGGGCAAAGCCGGCGGCCAGATTGGCGGCCATCAGCGATCGGCCCTCGCCCCGGTCGGCGCTGACCACGGCCAGTGTGCGTTCGCCCTTTGGGTGTTTGAACCAGCGCAGCGCCAGCGCATTGCGGATTGACCGGTAATCTTCGGCCTGGGGCGAATTGGGCCGGGTAAACGTGACTGGTTCGCCCGACCAGCCATCGCCCGGATCGCCGATCTGTTCGGCCACGGCGCGATCGAGCGTGTCCTGATCGATCACCCCGAGTTCGACCGCGGCATCGCCGAACGGGCGCCCGTGGCTGCGGGCAAAGGCGGTGATTTCCGCCGCCTGCTCTGCGGTAATCAGGTGCGCCTGTTCGAGCGCGCGGCCAATCGTGCCGCCATCGTCGGGCAGGTTGCCAGGGTGTGCGCCAGGGTGGGCAGCAGGTTGGGGATCGGCGGCCGGTTCGGCCACAGCATCAGTCATATAGGCCATGGTCTGGTCCCTTTCGTGGCGTGGACGGCGCAAATGCGCCGGCACGCGGCAAGCGTTGGTATGGCATTGAGGCGATAAGGATCGGCCGGCGCATCACCGCCCCGATGATCCGGGCAGATAGCGCATGGTTGCGCCCAGCAGCAGCCGCCGCCCGGGCAGCGCCGCCTGGCGCACCCCGCCCAGGCTTGGCACACCCAGCCAGGCGGGAATGTCGTCAGGCACGCGCAGCCGGTGATCGAGCAGTTCGGAAATGATCGCCAGCCCCATGCCGAGCAGCAGACCGACCAGGCCGCTGGCCACGACCAGCAGCGTGCGCGGCAGCCCGGCGGGCCTTTCCGGGGCTTCGGCCCGCGCGAGCAGCGTCACGTTGCTGATGTTGCTCGCGCTGACGAGCGCATTTTGCGCCTGGCGTGCGCTCAGCGCTTCATAGGTGGTTTTCAGGTTGTCGACATTTTCCTGCAGCGACAGCAGTTCACCGCGCGCCTTCTGGCTGGCGATGGTTTTCTGCCGCTGCGCCGCCACTGCGCCTTCCAACTGGTGAACGCTGGCCGTCGCCTGGCCCGAAGTGTTGGCCGCGCTTGCCGCCACCAGCGCCTTTTGCTGTGCCAGCTGGCTGCGCAGCGTGTCCAGTTGCCCGGTCACCTGGCGATAATCGACATTGTTCGGCCCGGCGAGCGTTGCCAATTGTCGGCGCTGCGATTCCAGCCTGGCGATTTCCACTTGCAGGCTTTGCACCACCGGGCTGCTCATCACATCGGGCAGCGCGCCACCCGCGCTGCGCTGGTTCAGCGCCGCCTGCGTCGCCTGTGCGGCGGCAAGCTGCTGCGACAGCGCCATCAGCTTGGTATCATCGGCGCCCGACCCGTCGGGATTGGTCGCGACACCCAGTTCGGCGCGCTTTGCGCTGAGCCGCGCTTGTGCCTCGGCGAGTTGCCGGGCCAGATTGTCGACATTGCTGCGATAGTTGTCGCTGGCCTGTTGCGCCGGCTGGCGCTGCAGATCGACCGTGACCTTGCGATAGGCATCGGCAAACGTGTTGGCATAGATCGCCGCGAGTTGCGCATCGGCCTCGGTAAAGCTGATCGCGATTACCCGCGAACTTTCCGACGGGGTGACACGCAGATCCTTTTGCAGGCGCGCGGCGAAATAGGACCGCGCATCCAGTTTCGATCCGCTTTCGCGATAGACGTCCATCGCATCCGGATTGCGCACCAGCCCCAGCGCATCCACCGCGGCAAGGGCGACGGTGTTCGACTGGATCACATCGACCTGTGTGGCCAGATAATCGGACTGCAACTGCGGCATGACCCCGGGATCGCCGTTGATCGCAACCGCCGCAGGGGCCCGCACATCGATCAGCACCTGGGCCACGGCGGTATAGCGGCTGGGCGCGATGAGCGCCCACAGCAGCGCAAGCACGAGGCCGAGCACCATCGCCAGCGCCGGAACGCGCCAGCGCGCCAGCAGAATTCGCAGGAATTGGGAAACATTCATGATGCCTGTCCCTTTGGAATGTGGCCACTGCGGCACAGCCGGCGCAGCGCTGATACGGTGGACGGGTGCAGCCGCGGCGCCCGATGCAGACCGGTGGCCCGCTTGATCAAAACACGCATGATCAGAATACGCATGATCAGAATACGCATGATCAGAATACTCGGCGGCCGACCATGACCAGATCGCCCGGTTCGATCGGCGATCCAGCGTCGGCGCGGGCGATCAAAGCCTTGTCGCCATCGCCGCGCTTGTGCGTGACTTTGATATTGCTGCGGCTGGCGTTGGGGGTGAAACCGCCGGCCAGCGCCAGCGCCTGCCCCACGGTCATGTCCTTTTCGATCGGATAGGCGCCGGGCCGGCCGACTTCGCCCGACACATAGACCACCCCGGCAGCAGCCACGACGAGCACTTCGCCGCTGCGCGCCGGGCGGTCGGCATTGCCGGAAACCAGATCAGCCATCAAAAACCGTTCGCGCGTGCCATCGGGGTGAATAACGACGACATTGCCCGCCCCGGTGCCGATCGGCGCCCCGGCACGCGCCAGCACGGTGGACAGCATCAGGCTGCGCGCATCAAGCGGAATGCTGCCCGGGCGGCCGACTTCGCCCATCACCTGAATCACATGAGCGCGCACTTCGCTAACCAGAACGGTGACTTGAGGATTGAGCAGGATGCCGCGCCGCCGGATTTCCGCAGCGATCTGTGCGGCGGCATCGACTGCGGTCAATCCGTCGAGCGATACTGGCCCAACCCCCGGAATTTCAACCGATCCATCACGCCCGGTGCGGAGCATCCCACCGATATCGGGGGCGCGATAAACGGCAACGGACAAAAGATCGCCTGCACCGATCTGGTAATCGGCCGCCGCGCCATTGCCCACCACGACCGGGGCCGGCATGGCCGTGCCGGTCGGGGTTGACGCCTGTCCGCCACCACCTGCCATCTGGGCGCAGGCCGGCGCCACGGACAGGAGCGCCGACAGCGCCAGCCCGCAAAGCGTCAGACGAGCGGGCCGGGCGGTGCGGGAATGCCGGACAGATCCCGGCGCAAAAAGCGATTTGTGGTGTGGTTGCAGCATGGTCTGTTCCCCTGGGGCGGATTTCCGGGCGAGGCGCAGCGTGTGGCTGCGAATGCGCGCGCGCATCAGCGGCCGCGCCCGGTCATGGCGGTGGTCATCGTTTCAGGATGGGCGCCAAAGGCGTAAATCAGCGTGATCTGGCCGATATTTTCGCGGAAATTGGCGAAATGGTAGGATGAATCGCGCGATTCATGCGCATAATTGGCCACGATGGCAAAATGGCTGGACAGGCCATACGTCACCGCGACTTCGCCGTGATAGGAATGATCGGCGCGGTCGATCGCTCCCAGGCTGTAGCTGTTGACCAGGGCCAGCTGGTCCGCTTCGAATTTGCGATGGTTGTATTCGAACCGGCTGGACAGGCGCCAGCGCTGGCCCAGCTGAACGCTGCCGGTAACATTGGCATAGCTGGTGCGCACCGAATCGACGAACAACTGATCCACCGTTTCCAGCCGCCACCCGATCTCGGCGCTGATCACCGCATGGTCCGAAGGTTCGAATTTGACCCCGACCTGGCCGAACGGCGCGGAAAAGCTGTGCGCCAGCACCGTATGGTCATGCCGCCAGACATAAGACGCCGCGGCATTGACGCTGGTGATCGAGGTGATCTGGTAATGCAGCTTCAGATCGATCGATCGGTCGCGCAGATTGGTCGGCTGGTTAACCACGACATTGCCAAGATTGATGAACCGGTTGCCCAGCCCGCCGGTGTGCCGCTCGCCAAAGGTGAGATCGATGCGGTTGCCCAGCGGGGTGTGCCAGCCGATACCCAGCGATCCGCCATAGCGTTCGTAGTTATAGGCATCGAACAGCGCGGCGGTATTGCTGCTGCGCGTATAGACAGGGGCCGCGACCAGCACGAGTTCGCCCGCCAGTTTCACCGCCAGTTGGGGTGCGGCATCGAACAGCGTCTGCACATCGCGCCCCGGCAGCCCGAGCGAGGCAAAGTTGCTGAGCGCACGGCGCGCGGTCAGGCTGCCGCTGACAGTCAGCGTGCGATCGAGCGTGGGGGTAGCGGAAAGCTGGATCGCATAGCCCACGTTGTTGTAGGCCGTGTTGCGCGCATAGGCTTCGTAATCGATCCCCGCCTCAAGATCGATCTTGTAGCCCGCAGGATTGAACCGCGCATCGATATCGGCATTGCCCGAATAGACCGTGTCTGACCGCACCAGTCCGGCGGGCTGATCATCGGCGGGCAAGGCAAAGATATTGTCGTCAAGGCGCAGCACGGTGCTGGCCGATCCGGTGATTTCGGCATGGGCAAGCGCCGGGACCACGATGCCGGCCAAAAATCCTGCCAAAAGATGCAGACGCGTCATGATTGGTGCACTCGCCAATTGACCGGTCGAAACGCCGGATGGTGAACGGGGCGGGATGAGGGGCGGGCTATCGCCGGTGCCGCCACGGGTCCACGCGGATTGCCTCGCAAAAGGATTTACTTTGGCCCCGGCGCGCCGGGCTGCAGATCGGCGCGAAGGGCAATCCGCGCGCCCGCTTTCAAACCGGCCAGTTTCTGCGCGATCAGCGTCTGGCGCAGCGCATCGGCGGCGAGCGCGGTGCGCATGTCGGCCGCGATCGGCGCCGGATCGCTGCGCACCACCGCCATTACGCGCAGGCTGCCGCCGGTGGAACCAGCCGCCTTGCCCGGCGCGCCGGCAAAGACAACCGGTTCACCCGGCGGCGCCGATGCCAGCTGCCGTGCCATCGCCGGATCGATCAGCGCGGTGTCGAGCACCTGGCTGACCCGGCGAAATTCGGCGTGGTGCGCGCGCAACAAGGCCTCGATCGCATCCATCGCGTGAAGCGGCGCAAGGTCCTTTATGGAGGCAGAACCGGCCGGCGCCTCGATCTCTTCCACCTGGACAAAGGCGCGCCGGTCAAATCGGAACGGATTGGCCGCGACATAGCGATCGATATCGGCAGGCGCCGGTGCCGGCAGCGCCGCGGCCCAGCGCCGCACCATCATGTCCGCCAGCACCAGATCCTGCGCACGATCGCGAAAGGCCAGGAAATCGGGCGATTTGTCGATGCCCTGGCGCTGCGCCTCTTCGATCAGGAGATAGCGCGCGATGATCTTGTCGAGCGCAAGGTGCTGCGCGGCGGGATCATTGTCGGGCAGATTGGCCGCGGCCAGCTCTGCCGCCACCGCACGGTCGCTGATTTCGCGCCCGTTGACATGCGCCTCCACCTGCCCGGCGGGCACACCGCCGCACCCTTGCACCATCAGCGCAAGGCCCGGGGCCCAGACAAGCGCCACAGCGCGCGCACGAAGCCCAAGCGCCACAGCGCGCGCACGAAGCCCAAGCGCCACAGCGCGCGCACGAAGCCCAAGCGCCATAGCGCGCGCACGAAGCCAGTGCGTGCCAGGCCGCACCGCAGGGCGGCGCATGGATTTGGCAGAATCAAACTGATATGGTCTGGTCATAAGTCCCCGGACATCTGGAATTTTGACAAAAAGGCGTTTGATTGGGGGCGCGCGCCGGCAAAGCCATCGACCAGCAGGCGGCGACCATCGGGCGGCAGCATGGCCGACAGCCGGCCGATGAAGCCCAGCACCGCAGCCACGGCATCGGCGCGCGCCGGCAAATCGACCGAAATGCGCACGAGCACGGCATCGGGCATGCGCCCGGCCAGATTTTCGCGCACGATCACGCGGCGTTCGGCAGCGACGTCGGGTGGGAAAGTGCCCGCAATGCGGGTCCAGAAGATCACCTGCTGCACCAGATCGTCGCGCCGCGCGGTCACGATCTGCGCGGGCACGGTGCGCCCGGCAAAACGGATCGGCAGCGCCTGCGGATCGCTGAGCACAAAGCCCTGCGCCGGATAGCAGGCATCGGGCCGGTGCAACTGCACATCGGCATCCTGCCCCCGGCCATAAGCGATCAGCAGCGCCACATCGGGCAGCTGTGCCATGCCCGATGCCGATACAGATCCCGATGCAGATGCCGACACTGGCGCACCCGCACCCGCACCCGCACCCCAGCCGCGATCGACGCGATAGATCCGGGTGAGAATCTGGTCATAGAGCCGCGCCGACAATTCGTCCGATGGCGCCGTGACGAGCCCGTCGCGCGCTGCCACCTGCCACGGCCCCAGCCGTTGCGGCACCGCCGCATCGATCCAGCGGTCGGTCAGCACCGGCGCCGCGCTGGTGGGGCGCAGCAGCACCGATGCCGCACCGATCAGGCCAAGCAGCCCGCCCGCCAGACAATCGCGCCGGCTGGGCCGGGCCAGCGCCGGCCAGCGCAATGCGGGTGCGTGAAGCGGCGCGCGGTTCATGATCTGGCCCCGCGCTGCACGGCATGGCGCGCTTTGGCCGGCCGGGCGGGCAAAGCACCGCGCACCGCCGCCAGCGCGGCACGATGGCGCATCGGGCCCGCCGCCTCGACATAGCGCAGCACCAGCATGTCGATCAGCACCATCACACCCAGCGCCAGCGTGAACGTGGTCAGCCCGGCAGCATCGTGCAGCAGGCCCTGCGCCATGGCGTTGCCGCCGTAATGCGTAACGAGCAGCAACAGCACGACACGCAGGAAATTTGCCAGGATCGCCACCGGCAGCGCGCACAGCGCCAGATAGAGCATCGCCACGGGATGCGCGCGGTGCCGCAGAAAGGCATAGAGCAGGCCGACCGCGAGCAGACTGGTCAGCGAGTTCAGCCCGGCACAGGCCGCCGCCACCACCAGTTCATAGGAATCGATGTACAGCGATGCGCCAAGGCTGGTGGCGCTATATCCCAGCCAGGCCAGGAAATCGGCCGCAGAGCCCGCAATCCCCAGCTTCAGCGTGCGGGTCAGCGGCACGATCACGGCGGGCGGCGGCGGCACCAGAAAGCCCAGATAGACCAGCGGAAACCAGGCGCGGCGCACATTGCCCGGCCCGGCCGCCAACGCATAGACCAGCACGGCCAGGCCATAGACCGCAGCCGCCTGCAACCAGACTTTGCCGATGATCGCGCAATAGACCGCCAGCACGCCCAGCGGCACCATCGCCACGATCATGGCGCGCGCAGCCTGGCGGCCCGCCGGCGCTATCCCCCGGCCAGAATTACCCTGACCCGATTTACCCTGACCCGATTTATCATGCCCCAATTCACCTTGACCCGATTCACTGGGCCCGGTTTCGCGCCACAGCAGCCACAGCCCGGTAACAAGGATGATCGGCCCGTGCGCGCCTTGTTCGGTGGTCCACACATCGCGGCCGACTGCAATTGCAGCCGGGAGCCCGGCAATCAGCGCGCCCAGAAGCAAAAACCATCGACGGCGGAAGACATCGCGCACAGTGCTTGTGCCACAATACCCCGCCATATCTGGGTTATCCTGATTGAAAAGCGAATTTTCGGCCACAAATATCAAGCCTTTTTCAAATGAGATATCCCGATTTAGAATACGGGATCTTCACATCATGAAAGATATTGTCGACAGTCGCTGCGGAAAATACTGAACAACTGTCCTTAGAGCGAATGCTTACACAAGCAGTCGTGGCTGCAAAGGCGAGTTAGGACCGGTTCCGTGCAAGTTGCCTCCAATTCGAAAATGCCGGTGCTAGCCTGCGCATCGGACACCCGGCGGCGCGCGATGGGGATGCCGAACGGCCGGAAAGGGGCGCAAATGGCGATCGGACAGGCAGAATTGGGCGTCTCGGACAGCACGGCGGCGGCACCGGAGCGAACCAGGCTCTGGCCATGGCGCGCGGTCATGGTGCTGGCCTTGGCGCCGGTTGCGCTTGTCGTGGGGCAGTTTCAGGCATGGAATGCGGGGCTGATCGCCTGGCAATTGCACCGATTTGGCTGGTATCTGCCAACCGCATTGCCCGTTCTGTTGCTGCCAGTGGCGGTCGCGGCGCTGGCGCCGCTGTGGCCCGGGCGCAGCGCGGCAGACGATTCGCGCCTTGTCGCCGCCCGCTTGGCGCGGCGTCTGGGGCTTGGTTCGGTCATCGCGGTGGCGCTTGCGGCGGGGCTGGCGCTGACAGTGTGGTGGCCCGGCGAGCCGGTGGCCGCGCCATCGCGCCTGTCGCTGCGCGCGATCGAAGACCGTGGCGATCTGGCCGAAGGGCCGGTGGAACTGACCGACGGGCGCCCGGGACAAGGCGCCGAGATCCTGGACGAGCGCATATCGGGCCTGGGCCGGCGAACCGCGCTGATCATGCTGCGCCATGATGATGGATCGCCCAGCGCGGTCTATGCCGCGATGCCGATGGAGCCCAGCGCCGGGGGCCTGCCCCGGTTTGCCCGGCGCGGCTATCTGGCGCCCGGCGCGCTGCCGCCGGCGGTGCTGGCGGGCCTGTCGGGCGAAAGCACGGCGGATGGCGGCGCGGCGCGGGCGGGCGAGAGCGTGGTGCAGCCGATCGTGCTGTTTCCCGATGCGCGATCGGCGCGGCATGGCCAATGGGTTGCCGCGATCCAGGCGCTGATTGTGGCGCTGATTCTGGCAGTGCCCGCGCTGGTGATGGCATTGCGGGCGCGCAAGCTGGGCGCATCCGGCGCCTGAGGCTTGCGACCTGCGGTTTAAGGCACGGACTGGCCCGGCACCGTTTTGCGAAGCTGGTAAAGCCCCCGCAAATTGCGCATAGGGCGGGCATGGGGCGCGGGCTGTCCGTGCCCGGCGGGATGCCCGCCGCTGCGGCGCGGCGGACCGAAGAGGATGGCGATGACAACGACGGTCCAGGCGCTGATGCACGATTGCGGCGTGGCCTTTGGCACCAGCGGTGCGCGCGGGCTGGTTTCGGCGATGACCGACCGCGTGTGCCATGGCTATACCGCCGGATTTCTGGCCTATATGGCCGAACAGGGCGAATTTGTCCCCGGCGGCGCGGTGGCACTGGCGGGCGATCTGCGCCCCAGCACGCCGCGCATTCTGGCCGCCTGCGCGCGCGCCGTGCGCGATTGCGGCGGGGTTCCGGTGTTCTGCGGCTATGTCCCCACGCCGGCGCTGGCGCTTTATGCCTTTGCGCAAGGCATCCCTTCACTGATGGTGACCGGCAGCCATATCCCGGCCGACCGCAACGGCATCAAATTCTATCGCAGCGCGGGCGAACTGCTGAAGGCCGATGAGGCCGGCATGGGCCGGCAGGTGATCGATCTTGGTGGCGGCCGGTTCGACGATCACGGCATGCTGGCCAAAGCCGAAGTGCTGCCCGCGGTGACCGATGTCGAAGAGGCCTATGTGCGCCGCTATATCGATCATTTCGGTGTGGACGCGCTGTCTGGCAAGCGCATCGGGATCTATCAGCATTCGGCCGTGGGGCGCGACATCCTGGCGCGGATCGTGGCCGAACTGGGCGCCGAAATCATGCTGCTGGGCCGGTCTGACGTGTTTGTGCCGGTGGATACCGAGGCGATCCGCCCCGAAGATGTCGTGCTGGCGCGCGACTGGGCGGCGCAGCACGGATTTGATGCGATCGTATCGACCGACGGCGATTCGGACCGGCCGCTGATTGCCGATGAAACCGGCAAATGGGTGCGCGGCGATGTGCTGGGCATTGTCTGCGCGACGCAAGTGGGCGCAACCAGCGTGGCCACCCCGGTGAGCAGCAACACCGCGGTCGAAGCCTGTGGCCGCTTTGCCAACGTGGTGCGCACGCGCATCGGATCACCCTATGTGATCAGCGCGATGGCCGCCGAACTGGCTGCGGGATCGGCCTGCGTGACCGGATACGAGGCCAATGGCGGGTTCCTGCTGGGCAGCGCGATTGCCGGAAAGGCAGGAATGACCCGTGCCTTGCCCACACGCGATGCGGTGCTGCCGATGCTGGCACTGTTGACCGCCGGGTCGCACGGGATTGCCGCCGAACTGGCCGGATTGCCGCAGCGCTTTACTTTTTCCGACCGGATCGTGCCGTTTCCTCCCGCCGCATCGGCCGATCTGTTCGGCCGGCTGACCGCAGGCGACGAGGCCCGGCGCCTGGCCCTGCAAACCACGCTGTTTGGCGCCTTTGCCGGGGCGGCGCAGTCCATCGATATGACGGACGGCGTGCGCGCGCGCTTTGCCGGCGGCGGGGTGATTCATCTGCGCGGTTCGGGCAACGCGCCCGAATTGCGCTGCTACACCGAAGGCGCGAGCGAGGCCGAGGCGCTGGCGCTGAATGCCGCAGCAGTCAGCGCGATCCGCGGGGTAATGGGCCTTTGATCGCTCTCATGATCGCTCTCAGGCGATCAGCGATTGGGCCAGGGCCGTCCGGTCAATCTGATCGATCCGGGTAAAGCCGCCCAGCGCCATGGCCACGCGCAGTTCGGCGGCCATCAGCTTGAGCATGCGGGCCACGCCGGCTTCGCCACCGGCACCCAGCGCATAGGCCCAGGCGCGGCCGAGCATCACCCCGCGTGCGCCCAGCGCCAGCATGCGCGCCACATCCAGCCCCGATCGCACCCCGCCATCGGCCAGCACGGTCAGCCGGTCCCCCACCGCATCGGCAATCGCCGGCAGCGCGCGCACGCCCGACAGCACACCATCGAGCTGGCGCCCGCCATGGTTCGAAACGACCAGGCCATCGGCGCCCAGGTCCGCCACGTGGCGCGCATCATCGGCATCGAGCACGCCCTTGACGATCAACGGGCCATCCCATTGCGACCGGATGAATTCGAGATCGGCCCAATTGATCGACGGATCGAAATTGCGCCCCATCCAGCCGAGAAAATCGCTGAGCGCGGTCTTGCCCTTCAGCACCGGGGCAACATTGCCCAGATGATGCGGCCGCCCGAACAGGCCGACATCCCACGTCCAGCCCGGACGCGCGGCCGCCTGGGCAAAGCGGCGCAAATCACCGCGCAGCCCAGGCGATCCCGACAGGCCCGAACGGACATCGCGATAGCGGCTGCCCGGCACCGGAAGATCGACCGTGAACACCAGCGCGCTGCATCCCGCGGCGCGCGCCTGCGCCAGCAGATCGGCCATGAAGGCGCGATCGCGGATCATATAGAGCTGAAACCAGAACGGGCGATCGGATGCGGCGGCGACTTCGGCAATCGGGCAGACCGACACCGTTGACAGCGTGAACGGCACGCCCGCGCGATTGGCCGCGCGCACCGCCTGCACTTCGCCGCGCCGCGCCGCCAGCCCGGCCAGCCCGACCGGGGCCAGCACCACCGGCAATGCCGCCGCCTGGCCAAACAGCGTGGTGCCGGTATCGATCGTGGAAATATCGCGCAGCACGCGCTGGCGCAGCGCGATCGATTCCAGATCGGCAATGTTGCGACGCAGGGTGACCTCGGCATAGCTGCCGCCATCGATATATTCGAACAGGAAATGCGGCAGACGCCGGCGCGCGGCTTCGCGAAAATCGGGAATCGAAGCGATGATCATCGAACAGGTTCCTGCGCCGCGCCGACGGTGGCCGTGTTTTGCCTCTACGATGTCCGATTGCCCCGGGGCAAGTCCTCCGGCCTGAGCGGAAAGGGTGTCAGCCTTTGCGGGTTTCCTGCCCAAATTCCGATTTTCGCTCGTCCCGAGCTTGCCACGGGACGCGTACTGGCGCCCGCGCTTGGCGATAATCCCTCAGCCCGATCGTTGCGCGCGTCCTTCGACGGGCTCAGGACGAACGGAGTTTTTTGGTTTTTTGTGAAGTCGGTGCCTGAGGGGATCAGGATTTGGGGCCGCCCTCAACGCTTTGCCGCCCAAAGGGCGGCGCGTATCGAATTGCCGCCCAAAGGGCGGCGAGGCATCGCGGTGGGGTGGGGGGGGCGGGTGCGATGCCTCGCCGCAGCACGGGCCAGCCCTTGGGGGGGGCTTGGGGTGGGGGGCCCGGGCTTGGTCGGCGGAAAGAGGCCGGTGCAATCGGCAGGGACACCGCCTTCACAAGGTCCGGCAACGGTCCTGCTTCAGAATCGGCACTCTTTCGTTGCATGCCAACTAACATAAGTTAGGGGGTGGTGCCTCACAAGCGAACTGGACGACCGCCATAAAACTTTTTATGCGCCGGGGATCATGCTTGTCCGGCTGCGCACTTTTGTCGAAGTCTATCGCCAGCCTGGAAAGCGCGATTGGCCGCAGCCTGTTCGATCGCCATGCGCACGGCGTAAACCCCACGGCGGCGGCGGACGAACTGGCCGCCGATATTGGCGACCGGCTTGATCTGGCCGAGGCGGCGCTGGCCACGGCGCGCGCGCGATCAGCCGATCTGGCGGGCGCGGTGCGCATTGTCGGCCATGCCGATTTCCTGTCGGAAGTGATCGCGCCGCTGCTGGTTCCGCTGTTGCAGGCGGGGATGCGCGTGCGGTTGCAAACTGCCGATCGCGATAGCGTGGTCGAGGCGCTGATCGATGGCACGTTTGATCTGGGCCTGTCGGCGTTTCCGGTGACCGATCGCCGGCTGCGCAGCGAACTGGTGCACAGCGAACCGGTGCTGGCCGTTGCCGCGCCCGCCGTGGCGGCGCGGATCATGGCGGCGGCCGACCTGGGCACCGCGATCGCCGAGGAACCGATGCTGGCCTATACCATCGAACGCCCGCTGATCGACGAATGGCTGGAGGTGCACCACCTGTTTCGCGCGACGGTCAGCCCGGCCATGGTCACGCCCGATCTGCGCGGGCTGCGTGCACTGCTGATGGTCGGGTTCGGCTGGTCGGTGCTGCCGGCCTATTTGTGCGCGGCCGAACTGGCGCGTGGTGATCTGGTCGAAATTCCCGCGCCGGTGGGGCCCTCCACCAATGCCTATTTCATGGTCTGGTCTCCCGCCGTGCTGCGCCAGCCGCGCATTGCCCAGGCGCGCCAGACGCTGATCACCGCGCTGCGCCAGGCTGCCCCCGCCCGCTGATCCGGCCTGAACGCAGCGCGCCGCCGCCCGCGCAACGGCGGCGAATACAGGAATTCTAACCGGTGGCGGCACAATTTTGAATTGTCGCATGGCCCGCCGCGCCGCAGACCGGATGCCATCTTCGCGCGGGCAGGAGCCAGGCAGACCATGCGTATCGGGTTTATCGGATTGGGCAATGTCGGGGGCAAGCTGGCGGGAAGCCTGCTGCGCAACGGCCACACGGTCACCGTTCGCGATCTCAACCCCGATCTGGTGGCCGAATTCGTTGCGCGCGGGGCCACCGCCGCCGACAGCCCGCGCGCGTTGGCCGAAGCGGTCGATATCGTGATCACCTGCCTGCCCTCGCCCGCTGCCAGCGCCGCCGTGGCCGAAGGGCCCGACGGGTTCGTGGCCGTGCTGAAGCCCGGGCAGGTGTGGATGGAAATGAGCACCACCGACTATGCCGAAGTGCTGCGGCTGGGTGCGGCGGTGGAGGCGCGCGGCGCGCTGTTCATGGAATGCCCGGTATCTGGCGGGTGCCACCGTGCCGAAACCGGCAATATCTCGATCTTTGCCGGCGGCCCGCGCGAAGGGTTTGACCAGGTTCTGCCCGTGCTGACCACGCTGGGCCGGCGCGTGCTGCACACCGGGCCGCTGGGCACGGCATCGCGGCTGAAAGTGATGACCAACTATTTGTGCACGGTGCACCTGGTCGCGCTGGCCGAGGCACTGACCACGTGCAAGGCGGCCGGGCTCGACATGAACACCACGTATGAGGCGATCCGCATTTCGTCGGGCAACAGCTTTGTCCACGAAACCGAAAGCCAGGTGATCCTCAACGGCAGCCGCGACATCAATTTCACCATGGACCTGGTGTCAAAGGATATCGGCCTGTTCGACGATCTGGCGCAGGAACATGGCGTGCCGCTGGAAATGTCGCCGCTGATCGTGCGCCTGTTCAAGGAAGCGCGCCAGGTCTATGGCGACCGCGAATTTTCGCCGAACATCATCCGCCGCTATGAAGAGCCGTTGGGCCTGAAAGTGCTGGGCAGCGGCTTCCCCGACCAGATGGTCGACGACGAACCCGAAGAGCCCGGCTACGAAGTCGTGCCGCGGCGTTGATTGATCGAAACGCGCCGGGGGTGTGTTTCGGTGCCACCCACCACCCCGCACCCCCGGCCCAACCGCCCACAGGGTACCGTGAATGGGCGGTTGGGCCGGGGGCGCGGGGTGGTGGGTGGCACTTTCCCGCAACGAATCAGCGGCGCTCGCGGAAAAACGCGCGCAGTTGTTCTGCCGCCTCTGCCTCGCCCAATCCGGCATAGACTTCGGGCCGGTGCAGCGCCGTCGGCTGGTCGAAAACGCGTGCGCCGTGCTCAACCGCGCCACCCTTGGGGTCGGGCGCAGCGTAATAGACCCGGGCGATGCGCGCATGGACGATCGCGCCGGCGCACATCGCACACGGTTCCAGCGTAACCCACAGATCGCAGCCATCCAGCCGGTCCTGCCCCAGCGCGCGCGCGGCGGCGCGAATCGCCAGGATTTCGGCATGGGCAGTCGGGTCGTGGCTGTCGCGCGGGCCATTGTGGGCGGCGGCGACCACCTGCCCTTCGTGCACCACCACCGCACCCACCGGCACGGCGCCGGCACGGGCCGCAGCAGCGGCCTCGTCCAGCGCCAGACGCATCGGTTCGGGCAAAGGCCAGCGGGAAACGGTCACGACCTTTGCGCTAGCAGGCTTGCGCGGGCGAATGAACCCGCACGGCGGGAAATCATCGCACCCGTGCAACGGCGAATCATCGCGGCGGGCGTGTGCGAATCCTTGACTTCGTCGCTCGTTTGGATAAAGGCCGCCACTTCACTTTCAGATCATACGAACCCAAGCGAGTTTTAAGCCATGTCGCGCATTTGCGAACTGACCGGTAAGGGCCGCCAAGTCGGCCACAACGTAAGCCACGCCAACAACAAGACCAAGCGCGTGTTTCTGCCCAACCTGCAGAACGTGACGCTGATGTCGGAAAAGCTGGATCGCAGCTTTCGCTTTCGCGTGTCGACCCATGGTCTGCGCTCGGTGGAACACAACGGCGGGCTCGACAACTGGCTGCTCAAGGCCGGCGACGAAGCGCTCAGCACCCGCGCGCTGAAGGTCAAGCGCGAACTCAAAAAGGCGGTCACCGCCGCCGCCTGACCGGTCACGGCGGTTCACCCTGCGGGTGCCGCGTGCTGCCAGAAAAAAGCCCCGCCATGGCGGGGCTTTTTGCATGGGTTTTTTGCATGGAGTTTTTTGCATGTCGGGGGGGGTTGTCCCGCGACGGATCGGGGTCGGGGGGGGCAGGTTGGCCCGCCGCGGGACAGCGGCGGAATGACCCCCGCCGCCTGAACCGCAGATGACCGCCCGCCCCGCCGCAGATCAGTAGCGATCGACTGTGACTTCCATGCGGCGAAAGCCGTGGACGAAGTTGGCGCGCACGCGCTCCACTTCACCCGTCACATGGACGCGCAGGCGCCGTTCGCGCATTTCCTCAAGCAGCACGCGCAATTGCAATTCGGCCAGTCGCGCGCCGACGCAGCGGTGGATGCCGTGCCCGAACGCCAGATGCCGCCGCGCATTGTCACGCGTGACGATCAGCTTGTCCGGGTTGGTGAACACGGTTTCGTCGCGGTTGGCCGAAAGGTACCACATCACCATCTTGTCCCCGGCGCGGATCTGCTGGCCAAACAGGTCCGCATCGGCCTTGGCCGTGCGCCGCATATGCGCCAGCGGGGTGACGAAGCGGATGCATTCCTGCACCGCATTGGGGATCAGCGAACGATCGTTTTCCAGGATTTCGCGCTGATCGGGGAAAGTGTGCAGCGCGTGGATGATGCCCGACATGGTGTTGCGCGTGGTGTCGTTGCCGCCCACGATCAGCAGCACCAGATTGCCCATGAATTCCTGCGGGCTCATCCGGCTCATCGCCGGGGAATGGATCATCATCGAAATCAGATCGGGGCTGGGCGCCTTGCCCATGCGTTCCATCCACAGGCGGCCAAAATACTGCGCCATTTCATTCAGGATGGCGAACCGGTCATCGGCAAGATCCTGCGCCAGCGTCAGTTCGACATCGCCGGCCCAGTCGGACCAGAATGTCAGCAGCCGGCGATCATCCCACGGGAAACCGAACAGCAGCGCCAGCATGCCCGTGGTCAGTTCGATCGACACTTTGTCGACCCAATCGAACTGTTCGCCGATCGGCAGCGAATCGAGCACTTGCGCGGTGCGGCTGCGGATTTCGGATTCCATCCGCACCATTTCCGCCGGCGTGAAGGCCGGGGCGACCGTGCGGCGCTGCCCGGTGTGCTGCGGCCGGTCCATCGCGATGAACATCGGCAACTGGCGTTCGGCCAGCTTCACCGGATCGACATCGGCCGGCGGATCGCCGATCGTGATGCCGCCGTGTTCCCACGACGAAGAATAGATATCGGGCAGCGATTCGACGTGCATGATCGCCTTGTGCGACACCACGTTCCAGTAATCGCCATAGGGCGTGCCGGTCACTTTGTTGACCGGGGCCTGCGCGCGCATTTCGGCAAAGATCGGGCCCCAGGTGTCGTTGACATAGATGTCTGACCGGCTGACATCCCACGGATGGGTGTGCACGGGCCGCGCCTGGGGATTGGCGCGCAGCCAATCCTCAAACGCCAGATAGGCGGTGGGCGACGTGCGGTAGGTGAAACCGGCTTCGGGTGAAAGCTGGGTGGCCATCTGGAATCCTCCGGCGGGGGTCGTTTTGCCCCCCTCACCCCGGTTTATTCCTGCAACCTACACTGATGTCAATAAGCACTTGGCGGTGGCGAAGCCCGCTGCGTCAGGCCAACGAGGTGAGAAGTCCAACCACGCGATCAGGCCGGCACTGCCGTGCGCCGGCGCGAACGCGCCGGGCCCGATTTCATCACCGTGCGGCGGAACAGCATCGACCCGCCGCGCACGATCGCCATGACCCACAGCCCCTGCCACGCCAGCGCGATCACGTGCGGCATCACCCCGCGATGTTCGGCGGCATAGGCCAGCATCGCATAGGGCGAACTGATCGGGAAAACCTGCGCCACGATCTCGATCCAGCTTCCCGGACGCGCAAGGGCAAAACTGGCCATGAAAAACACGATCAATTGCAGCATCGTCGCCGGCATCGACAGCGTCTGCACTTCGCGCACCGTGTTGGCGAGGCCGCCGATCGTCAGGAACATCGATCCGAGCAGCAGATAAGCCATCGCGAAATAGGCAAAGCCCAGCCCCAGAAACGCCGGCCAGCCTACCGCCGGCGCGGCCAGGAACGGGATCGAGCGCGCGCCGGCCAGCACCATCACGCCATAGCCGGTGCTCCACACGGCAATGCCCACCATGCTGACCGCGAGCATGGCAAACAGTTTGCCCATGAACAGCGCGTCCATCGGGATCGATGCGGCAAGCACTTCGATGATCTTGTTCGCCTTTTCCTCGACCAGATTCGACAGGACCATGCCCGCCAGCAGCATTGTCAGCAAAAACAGCAGCAATTGCCCGGCCTGCGCGGTGATCACCTGGCCATTGTGTTCGTGCGACGCGCTGGTTTTCACCACGTCGGTGCGCACGTCGGGATAGGGCGCGGCATCCGATGCGCGCGCGCGTGCCGCAAACAGCCCGACCACGCCGCGCCATTCATCGACCCGGCCCGGGGTGCCGGTCAGCACCGGGGCGTCGATCGTTCCGGTGATCACCGCGGCCAGTTGCCGGTTGTTGAGCGCCGCGCGGGCGTCAAAGGTTTCGCCCGGGCGCAGCCGTTCGATCACCGCCATCTCGGGCGCGCCACCCGGCATATGCTCGATCAGCGCCTCGCGCGCGGCCAGCAACTGATCGCCCTGGTGTGCGGGCATGGCAATGCCGATCACCGCGCGATCCAGATCGTGCTGCACGCTGGCGCCGATCATCCCGGCAAAAAAGCCGACGATGATCGGAAACAGCGGGCCAAGCAGGAAAAAAATGAAAGCCTTGGAAAAGACCACCGCGACAAAATCGCGCCGGGCGATGACTTGCGCGGCGCGCAGACGTTCGGCAAGCATCAGCGGCGTCCTTTTCCGAAAATGGATTTCCTGCCGGTCACTTCGGCCTCTTCGCGGTTTTCCTCGAGCGCGCGCGCGGCGGCTTCGCCGGCGATGGCGACAAAGGCATCATGCAGCCCGGCGCGTTCGATCGACAGGCTGAGAATCCCGGCATTGCCTTCGATCAGCGCACGCAGCAGCGGCTCCACCCCGGATTCGGGCAGGCTGAAATACCAGAACGCCGTGCCCTGCGCCTTTATGTCGCAGCGCGCGTCGGCGGGCAGCGCGGCGCGCCACGGGCCATCGGACACGCGCGTTTCCAGCCGCACTTGCGGCCGCAGCCGGTCCCGCGCCACGTCGACCGGCCCGGCAAACGGCACTTTGCCCCCGGCGATGATCGCCACCTGGTCGCACATGCGTTCGGCATGGGCGATGACATGGGTGGAAAACAGCACCGTGGCGCCGCGCGCGGCCAGGCCCCGGATCAGCTGTTCCAGCCGGCCCTGATTGATTGCATCGAGCCCGGAAAAGGGTTCATCCAGCACCACCAGATCGGGATTGTGGATCAGCGTGCCGATCAATTGCACCTGCTGCGCCATGCCCTTTGACAATTGGCGGATCTGGCGCTCGGCGGCATGGCCCAGCCCGTATTCTTCCAGCATCACGCGCGCGCGCCGGCGCCCTTCGGCCAGCGGCACCCCGCGCAGCGCCGCCAGAAAGGCAATCGCCTCATAGGCCTTCATCGCCGGGTAGAGCCCGCGTTCTTCGGGCAGATAGCCGATGCGGTGGGCAATATCGGTGGGATGTTCGGTGCCCAGCACGCGGCGATAGCCCTGATCGGGATCGATGATCCCCAGCAGCATGCGCAGCGTGGTGGTCTTGCCCGCGCCATTGGGGCCGAGCACGCCATAGATCGCGCCCTTTGGCACCGAAATGTCGACACCATCGACCGCAGTGGTGCCATCGAAGCGTTTGACCAGGCCCCGCGCCTCGATGGCCAGATCAGCCGACACCGTATCTGGCGGCCCAACGGGTGCGCCCACTCCATTGCCCATTACGGCCAATTCCCCCACAAAGGCTGCTGTCGGTTCGTATTTCATGGACCGACCGATTAACCCTAGGCGATGAACGGACGGGGCAGCAAGTTTGGTTAACGATGCGCAAAGCTTTGCCCGAAAGATTCGTGCCGAAGCGCAGGCGCTGGGTTTTGCCGCCTGCGGCTTTGCCCCGGCGCACGAAGATCCGCTGCGCGCGCGCCGCCTGGAACAGTGGCTGGGCGAAGGCCACCACGGCACGATGGAATGGATGGCAACGCGGCTCGATCATCGCCGATCGCCGCAAGGGCTGTGGCCCGAAGCGCACAGCGTGATCGCCCTGGGCATGAGCTATGCCCCCGCGGCCGATCCCCTGCGGCTGGCGGCAGAGCGCGACCGGGCGCGGATTTCGGTCTATGCCCAGGGCGCCGATTATCACGAAGTGGTAAAACGCGCGCTGAAGGCGCTGGCGCGGTGGATCGTCGCCGCCGCACCCGATACCGGGGTAAAAGTCTTCGTCGATACGGCGCCGGTGATGGAAAAGCCGCTGGGCGCCGCGGCCGGCCTCGGCTGGCAGGGGAAACACACCAATCTGGTCAGCCGCGCGCACGGGTCCTGGCTGTTTCTGGGCGCGATCTTTACCACGCTGGCTTTGCCCCCCGACGAACCCCATGCCGATCGCTGCGGATCGTGCACTGCGTGCCAGACCGCCTGCCCCACGCAGGCGTTTCCCGCGCCCTATCGTCTGGATGCGCGGCGTTGCATTTCCTATCTGACAATCGAGCACAAAGGGCCGGTGCCGCACGAATTCCGCGCGGCGCTGGGCAACCGCATCTATGGCTGCGACGACTGCCTGGCCGTCTGCCCGTGGAATTCGTTCGCCAGCGCGGCCGCCGCCCACCGCGCCTTCCTGCCGCGTGCAGAGCTTGCCGCGCCGCGTCTTGCCGATCTGCTCACGCTTGACGATGCGGGGTTTCGCGCGCTGTTTTCCGGATCACCGATCAAGCGCATCGGCCGCGACCGGTTTGTGCGCAATTGCCTCTATGCCGCCGGCAACAGCGGCGATGTCGCGCTGTTCGAACCGGTGCGCCGCCTGCTGGCCGACCCCGACCCGGCCGTGGCCGATGCCGCCGACTGGGCGCTGGACCGCCTGGTAGGCGCGCTGCCGGTCCCATGATCCTCCACGGCACGGGCAGGATTGGGGTCAGGCCAGCTCTTTCAACGGTGTGGCGGTGTCCGCCAGCCGGTCCGGCGCGATCACCGCGCCCAATTCCACCAGTTTCTTGCCCTGGACATAGTCCTTGACCATGTTGACGCAATCGAGCGCGATCACCCGGCCCTGTTTGAGGTAGATCACCGAAAAACTGCGCGTGGCCGGATCGCCGCGGGTGACCGTGGCATCGTGGCCAATCGACAGGCCGACGGTTTGCAGCCGCAGGTCATACTGGTTGGACCAGAACCACGGCACCGCCTTGTACGGCACCGGATTGCCGGTGAGCAGTTTGGCCACCGTGGTGCCCTGGTCATTGGCGTTCTGCACCGATTCCAGCCGGATCACCGCGCCATCGGCATAGCCATTGGCATGCGCGGCGCAATCGCCGATGGCATGGACATCGGGCAGGCTGGTGCGGCACAGATCATCGACCACGACGCCGTTGCCGCCTTCGGCGCCGGCTGCCAGCAGCGGCGCAACCGCCGGAATGATGCCAATGCCGACAATCACGATTTCGGCCGGCAGGATATCGCCATTGGCCAGCCGCACCCCGGTGACTTTGCCATCGGCGCCTTCCAGCGCGGCCACGGCCACTTCGGTGCGCAGATCGACCCCGTGCGCGCGGTGTTCGGCCTGATAGAATTCCGAAAGAGCCGCACCCGCCACGCGGGCCAGCACGCGCGGCAACGCCTCCAGCAGAGTCACATGAACGCCGAACTTGGTCAGCACCGCCGCCGCTTCAAGCCCGATATAGCCGCCGCCGATCACCACCGCGCGCTTTGCCCCGGCATCGAGTTCGGCCATCAGCCGGTCGGCATCGGCGCGGGTGCGCACCGCGTGCACCCCGGCCAGATCATGGCCGTCGCACGTCAGCCGGCGCGCATCGCCGCCCGTGGCCCAGACCAGCGATCCATAGCCGATCACCGCGCCATCGTCGGTGGTCACCGTTTTCGTCGCCGGATCGACCGCGACCACTTCGCGGCCCAGCACGAAATCGATCGTCTTGTCAGCCCAGAACGCCGCCGGGCGGATCATGATCCGTTCAAAGGTCTTTTCGCGCGCCAGATAGTCCTTTGACAGCGGCGGACGTTCATAGGGCAGTTCAGGTTCACGGCCGATCACCGTGATCGTTCCGGCAAAGCCGTTCTGACGCAGCGCGATCGCCACTTGTGCGCCGCCGTGCCCTGCGCCCACGATTACCACATCCGCCATTGACTGTCCCCGAGCTGACCACCGTTCAGGCTGTCCGATTTGGGCAAAACACCCGGCGCGTCAACCGATGCAGGTCAAAAATGGCCGGGATCGCCAAACTTTATCGCCTTGTGCCCCGGTCAGCGCATCAGCAGTGTCCGCGCCTGGCTGGCCAGTTGTGCCAGCATCGCCGGGGCCACCGCGCCGCTTGCCTGCGCGCGCGCGATCAGCGCGCGGAACTGGTGCACCGGGCCGGCATTGCGATCAAGCCAGGCGCCGGTGAAGGCGGCGGGATCGTCGCTGCCCGCGCGGGCCAGAAATTCCAGCCGCATCTGCTGGAAATCGCGCGCGAGGCCCGCCACCAGCAACCGTTCCCACGGATCGGACGGGCTGGCGCGGCTGGCCACCTGCTGCGCCCAATCGAGCCCCAGCGCAGTGCCGATATCGGCAAAGGCGCCAGTGAGCGCAGTGGCATTGACCCCGCGTTCGGCAGCCAGATGCGCCAGCCCGATGGCGCCATCCAGATCATAAAGGTGCACCACCCGCGCCGCAATTTCGGCCGGAATGCCAAGGCCGGCCAGTTCGGCCGCCAGCCTGCGCCCTTCGGCCTGGGCCTCGCCGCGCAGCAATTGCGCCGCGGTGTGCGACAGCAGCCCGACCCCGCCGGCCAGGTCCTCGATCAGATCGCTGACCGCGCAAGTGCCGTGCCCTGCGCGCAGCACATCGGCGATATGCCCGCGCAGCGCACGCGCGGTGCGGTCAAACATCGCCAGCCGCGCGGTTTCGGGCATCTGCGCATGATCGAGCAATTGCCAGGTGGTGTCGCAATCGAGCAGCCGCTCGGCCGCCACGAACGCCGCCGCCACTTGCGCCAGGCCGCAGCCTTCTTCTTCGACCAGTTCGAACGGGTGCACCGGGCCCAGCCGGTTGACGATGCGGTTTGCCAGCCTGGTCGCGATCACTTCGCGGCGCAGGCGGTGGTGGACAATATCGGTTTCGAACGCTTCGTGCATCGCCGGCGGGAATGCCGCCATCAGCTCGCTTTCCAGCACCGGATCATCAACCAGCGCGCTGTCTTCTATCGCGCGTTGCAGCATCAGCTTGGCCGTGGACAGGATCACCGCGAGTTCGGGCCGGGTAAAGCCCTGCCCCGCGCCCGCGCGCCGCGCATAGTCTTCGGCCGGGGCGAGGCCCTCGGTAGCGCGATCAAGCTCACCCCTGTCTTCCAGCACGTCGATCAGCCGCGACAGCGCGGGCACCGCCGCTGCGCCGCCGCGCTCGGCCACCGACAGCGCCAGCGCCTGCAAGCGGTTGTCGGTCAGCACCAGATCGGCCACCGCATCTGTCATGTCGGCCAGCAGGCGCACGCGCGCGGGTTCGTCGATCCGTCCGGCGCGTTTGGCCGTGGCCAGCGCGATCTTGATATTCACTTCGTTGTCCGAGCAATCGACGCCGGCCGAATTGTCGATGAAATCGGTGTTGATCCGCCCGCCCAGCGCCGAAAATTCGATCCGCGCCGCCTGGGTCAGGCCCAGATTGGCGCCTTCGCCCACCACCCGCGCGCCCACTTCGGCGGCGGGAATGCGCACCGGATCGTTGGCCGGATCGCCCACGGTCACATTGTTTTCGCCGCTGGCGCGCACATAAGTGCCGATGCCGCCAAACCACAGCAGATCGACCCGCGCGCGCAGGATCGCCGAAATCAGCGATTCGGGATCGATTTCCGCCGCCTCGATCCCCAGCAGGGCGCGCACTTCGTCGCTCAGCGGGATCGATTTCAGGCTGCGCGGAAAAATCCCCCCGCCCGGCGAGAGCGCGGCGCGGTCATAATCATCCCAGCTCGATCGGGGCAACGCAAACAGCCGCGCGCGTTCGTCCCGCGCGCGCGCCGCATCGGGGTGCGGATCAAGGAACACGTGGCGATGATCGAACGCGGCCACCAGCAGTATGGCGCGGCTGAGCAGCATGCCATTGCCGAACACATCGCCCGACATGTCTCCAACCCCGACCACGCGCACCGGATCGGCCTGCACATCCACGCCCAGTTCGCGGAAATGGCGCTGCACCGATAGCCACGCGCCGCGCGCGGTAATGCCCATCGCCTTGTGGTCATACCCTTTGGAGCCACCACTGGCGAAAGCATCGTCCAGCCAGAACCCTTGCGCTTCGGCAATGGCATTGGCGGTGTCGGAAAAGGTGGCTGTGCCTTTGTCTGCGGCAACCACGAAATAGGGATCTTCGCCATCGTGCACCACCACATCGGCGGGGTGGACCACCGCGCCCGCCACGATGTTGTCAGTCACCGACAGCAGCGCGCGGATGAACACCTGATAGCTGGCGCGCCCTTCGGTCAGCCAGCCATCGCGATCGCGCACCGGATCGGGCAGCAGTTTTGGGTAGAACCCGCCTTTGGCCCCGGTCGGCACGATCACCGCGTTCTTTACCCGCTGCGCCTTCATCAGGCCCAGCACTTCGGTGCGGAAATCATCACGCCGGTCTGACCAGCGCAGCCCCCCGCGCGCAATCGCCCCGGCGCGCAGATGGATGCCCTCCACCCGCGCCGCATAGACAAAGATTTCGCGCCACGGCACCGGCCGCGGCAACCACCCGATTTGCGCGGGGTCGATCTTGAACGCCAGCGCCTCATGCCCGCCAGCGGCAAAGGCATTGGTGCGAAGGATCGCGCCCACCGTGGTCTGAAACGCGCGCAGCAGCCGGTCATCGCTGATCGCGCTCACCCCGGCGAGCCCGCTGCGGATTGCAGCCTGCGCGGCGGTTTCGGCCAGGGCGCGGTCGCCGGCAAAGGCGGGATCGTGGCGCGCGACAAACAGCGCGATCAGCCCGCGGGCAACATCGGGCGCACGGTGCAGCGCGCCCACCGCCGTCACCAGCGCCGCGGTCAGCCCGGTCTGGCGCAAATAGCGGAACCAGGCGCGCAGCCAGTTCGCCTCTTGCGGCGAAAGGCCGATCCCGGTGATCAGCCGGTTGAAGCCATCGTCTTCCGCCCCGCCATTGAGCACCGCGGCCAGCGCATCCTCGATGGCACCCTTGCGCGCCAGCAGCGCCTCGATCCCGCCTTCGGCAGGCACGGCCACCAGGAAATCGTGGATATAGCCCAGCTTTCCCCCCGACAGCGCAGTCGGCACTTCCTGCATCACGCGAAAGCCGAAGTTTTCCAGCACCGGCACCGCATCGGACAGCACGATCGCGCCATCGCGCTGATACAGTTTCAGCCGCAGATCCTCTTCGGCACCCAGCCGGTGCAGGCGCACCGCGCGGCGCGGCGCGCCCGTGGCATGCAGCACGCGCAGCGCGCGAATATCCTCGGCGGCTTCGGCCGGGCCATAGACATGGCGATAGCCAACGGGAAAGGCATCGGCAAAACGCGCGGCAATCGCGGCGGCGCGCGACGGGTCTTCCGACCGGGCCAGTTCGGCCTCAACCGCGATGTCCCAGCCGCGCACCATCGCCTGGAGCGCGTGATCGAGCGCCACTGCATCGGGGTGGCTGCTGCCTTCGCGGATATCGAGCACAAAACGGATGATTGCCAGCGCGTTGCTGTCGACTTGCAGGCTCCAATCGATCACTTGCGCGCCGGCGGCGGTTTCCAGCATGGTCTGGACACGCTGGCGCACTTCGGTCGATTGCACATCGCGCGGCAGCCAGACAAACGCGAACAAGTGGCGCGCGAGCGGCGCCTGGACCAGTTGCAGGCGCGGGCGCGGCCGATCGAGCAGGCTCATCATCGTGGTGGCGATGCGTTCCAGATCGTCATCGGCAAAGCTGATCAGCAGATCGTGCGGCAGCGTGGTCAGCGCGTGGGCCAACGATTTTCCGGCATGGCCGTGGCGCGAAACGCCCAGCTTCACAGTCAACGCATCAAGCTGGCTGCGCATCAGCGGCACCCGGTCGGGCGCGGCCGACAGCGCGCCGCTGGTCCAGACCCCGGCATGGACCGACAGCGCCACGACTTCGCCACGTTCGCGCAACGGCACGATGAAGAGGTCGATCGGTACGCTGCGATGGACCCGCGCAATGCGGTTGGCCTTTACCACCAGCGGCACGCGCGGCGGCGCGCCAGCCTCATCGGGCCCGGCAAAATAGGCAAAGGCGCGGGCATAGGATGCATCGCTGAGCAGCGGCGCGTCACTGGCGCGGCAAATGCCCAGCCGTTCGTCCATCCGGCCATCGCAATGGCGCACCACCCGGCCCAGCTGGGTCAACATGCCATCGGCCAGCCAGCGCATCAGCGCCGCCGCCTCGGCATCGGGGACAGTGCGCGCATCATCGAGCATCGCCGCCTGCATGCGCGGCCAATCGGCCACTGCGGCATGCACATCGGCCAGGGTCTGGTGCAGATCTTCGACCAGTTCGCGCCGCGCGCGCGCATCGACCCGCTCGGTTTCGCAATAGATCATCGATTCGCGCACTTCGCCGATTGCCTCGCCCTCGGGCAGGCCGACGATCCGGCCATCGGGATCGCGCCGCACCGCCAGCACCGGATGGACCAGCCGATCGATCGCCAGGCCATGCCGGGTCAGCGTGGCACAGACCGAATCGACCAGGAACGGCATGTCGTCGTTGACCACCGCAATGCGCAGATAGCGCGGGCTGGTGCCGGTGCCGGCCACGCTTTCGATTGCCAGCGAGGGTTCGGTGCCTTTGCGCCGTGCCGCCGCGCGCAACGTGAAGCGCGCCGCATCGCCCAGACGTGCAGGATCGAAATCGGGCGCATCCGACGGCAGCAGCGAATCGGCGAATCGTCCGGCAAGCGCGGTTTCGAGCGACAGCCCGGAAAGCGCAGGTTCGGTCAACGTGGCCATACAGTTCCTTCCCGGCGCAGCTTTCAATCTTGCTATAGATTATAATTATATTTTATCACTGCGCATTAATCATGCAAAACTAGCCCTGCGCCATCGCGCAGGCAAGCCCTCTGCGGCAGGATGCTCAAAGCGTGATGACTTCAGGTTGAAGCAAGCTTCAACACAGTCATCAGCAACGCTCAAGCGCCGCGCGGGCTTATCACCTGATGGCGGGATTCAAGATCATGTCATCACGCTCCAGCTAAGCCGCGCAGATTAACCTGTCATTGCACATCGGGGCCCGTGGCTTTGCCTATCCGGCCAAAAACATTTGCAAAAGGCGATCAGGCCGCCACCAGATCGCGCACC
Organism: uncultured Sphingomonadales bacterium; assembly: GCA_903832325.1. Lineage (GTDB taxonomy): Bacteria > Pseudomonadota > Alphaproteobacteria > Sphingomonadales > Sphingomonadaceae > Novosphingobium. Next base: position 208,256 of record CAILBC010000022.1, read on the forward strand.
GCGTTCATCGTCAGCGCCAGACTGCGGCGACGCAGCGCCGGATCGAAGGTGGCGCCGGCCACGATGATCTCGTCGGCGCGGGTGCGCCTGGCAAATGCCTCTATCGCGGTGGCGACCGTGCGCGGCGCGCCGATTGCCGAAACCTGGCGCATGTGATCGAGCATGGCGCGCGATGCGGGCGGCAGGCTGTCACGATAGCCGGGCACCGGCGGCGGCAGGCGCCCGGGGCTGCCGCTGCGCAGCCGCACGAACGACTGGTCCATCGAACTGGCCAGCAGCATCGCCTCGTCATCGCTGTCGGCCGCGATCACGTTGATTGCGGCCATGACATGCGGCGCATCGAGTGTGGCCGATGGCTGAAACCGTTCGCGATAAAGCGCCAGCGCTGCATCGAGATGATCGGGCGCAAAGTGCGAGGCAAAGGCATATGGCAGCCCCAGCATCGCGGCGAGCTGCGCGCCAAACAGGCTTGATCCCAGAATCCACAGCTCCGGCTTTGCGCCCTGGCCGGGGTTGGCCTGCATCGGCAGGCGCGGATCGCCGGCAAATTGCGCCTGCAATTCCACCACATCATTGGGAAATTCGTCGGCCGCGCGGTTCACGTCCTTGTGCAGCGCGCGCACGATGCGCTGATCGGCGCCAGGCGCACGGCCCAGCCCCAGATCGATCCGCCCGGGAAACAGCGCATCCAGCGTGCCGAACTGTTCGGCAATCACCAGCGGATTGTGATTGGGCAGCATGATCCCGCCCGATCCGATGCGGATGGTGCGCGTGGCCTGCCCCACATGCGCCAGCACCACCGCAGTGGCCCCGCCGGCAATGCCCTCCATGCCGTGGTGTTCGGCCACCCAATAGCGGTGATATCCGGCCTCTTCCGCGGCGCGTGCGAGCAGCGCGGCCTCGGCCAGCGCGCGCGACACGCTGCCGCCTTCGATCACCGGAACCAGATCGAGCACCGATAGCTTCATGGCGTCCTCGCAGTTGTCGCAGGGGCAGGGGCAGAAGGGGCAGGAGCACCAGATGTGGGTGCTGCGCCATGCGGATCAAGAGGCGCCGCGGGCTCGGGGCCCAGCTGTGCCAGATAGCCGCGCGCCGTATCGGCCTCTGCCGTGGCAGGCGCAATGGCGACGACCGAATTCCACGATTTGCGCGCAGCGCCCTCGTGCCCCGACAGCACCGCGATCACCCCGGCCTCAAGCCCGATGGCCGGATCGTGCTGGTCAAGCCTGGCCGCGGTTTCGATGAACCCCTGCGCCGTGGCCAGATCGTGCCCGCGCCGCGCCAGCGTGGCCGACAGCAGGAACGCCGATGCGTCATCGGGCGCAGCCTTGCGCGCATCGGCCAGCGTGTTTGCGGCATCGGCATTGCGGCCCAGCGCAACTTGCGCCCGCGCACGATCAACCAGGATCGCCGCACGCGCCGGCACATCGGCATAGTCCCTGACCGCCAGCGCACGATCAAACCACGCCAGCGCGCCTGCGGCATCGCCCGCGGCCAGCGCGGCGTTGCCGGCCATCGCCATCACCGGCACGGCGGTGGCGGCCTGCGCCGGCGGGGTTGCCGCCACGGCATCGGCAAAGGCGGCCCGCGCCCCGGAAAAATCGCCGGCATCGGACAGGATCAGCCCCAGGCACTGGTCTGGCGCGGCGCGGTCTGCCGGGGATTTGGCGCGCGCCAGCCATTCGCGTGCATAGGCTTCACCCGCTTCGGCATCATCGCGACCGCGCGCGAGGCATTGCACCATCGGATCGGCAGGGGCCGGCAGCGCCGGCGGCGGTGCCACCTGGGGCGCGGCATCCTTGCGCTGCTGGGTGATGCCGGGCAGCGGCGATTGCGGATAGACATGCGGATCGGGGCCGATCTGCATCAGCATGGCCAGCAACAGCGCGCTCATCCGGCAATCCCTTTGGCAGCGGTTTCAACAAGATCCGCCAGCACGGTCAGCAGCAGGGCGATATCGGCATCGCGCGACAGGCGATGATCGCCGCATTTGATCAGATGGACCTGCACATCGTCTGAACACAGCGCCTCGGCCAGCCGCAGCGAAATCTGCCACGGCACATCGGCATCGGCCTGCCCGTGGATCAGCCGCACCGGCCCGGCAAAGCCGATCGTTCCGCCCAATTGCCGCCGCGCCTGCCCGTCGGCCCAGAACGCGGGGTACATCGGCGTGGGTTCGGGGCCATAGGGATTATCCTCCAGCACCACTTCGCCGCGCGCCAGCGCCGCCTGCTGCGCGGCATCGCGGCCCCATTCGGTAAAATCGGGTGCAGGCGCAATGCCCACCAGCCCGGCAACGCGACCACCCAGCGCCTCTGCCGCCAGCAGCATCAGCCAGCCGCCCATGCTCGATCCGGCCAGCACGATCGCATTGAGCCCGCAATAATCGACCAGCGCGACGATCTCTTCGCACCAGCGGGTCAGCGTGCCCTCGGCAAAATCGCCGCTGCTGGCCCCGCAGCCCGAATAGTCGAGCAGCAGGCAGGCGCGCCCTTGCGCCCCGCACCAATCCCACAGCGCCTGCGCCTTGGTGCCGCCCATGTCCGACATGTAGCCGGGCAGAAACACCAGCGCGGGGGCAGTGCCGGGGCGAAAGCGATGGGCGATGCGGCGGCCATCGGCCAGATCGAGATAGGCGAGGGAATCCATGGCGGCTCGATTAGGCCCGCACGGGCCGTCATGTCACGCAAAACCGCGCTTATTGCGCGGCGGGCCATCCTGTAATCCTTGCGTTCAATCCCGGGGGAAGCGCGATGGCATGGATGCGGGCAGTGGTCTTGGGCGCGGCGCTGCTTTCGGGCGCAAGTGCCGCGTCATCGGCGCGCTGGCTGGGCGAAGATCGGGCGCATGCCGCCGCGATCGCCGCGCTTGATCCCTCGCGGCTGGCGGCGATTGCCTGCGCCGGGCGCAACCGCGGTGCCAGCATGCTGCGCCAGAGCGCGCAACTGGCCACGGGCGCGGATATCACGGCGGCGGCGGTCAGGGCCCTGCCGCTGTACCCGGGCGTGCCGCGATCGGCGTTCAACCCCGGCGGGATTACCCCGGCGGCGCGGCCGTGGTTCGATCAGGGCCTCGAAATGGCCTACAACTTCAACCATGCCGCCGCGATTGCCTAGTTCCGGCGGGCGCAGGCGCTGGCGCCGGGGTGCGCGCTGTGTTTCTGGGGCGAGGCGCTGGCCTATGGCCCCAACATCAATGCGCCGATGGATGACGGGTCCCGCGCCGCCACCGATGCGGCAATGGCACGCGGCCGTGCGCTGGCCCCGCGTGCGCCCGCGCTCGATCGCGCGCTGATCGCCGCGCTCGATCTGCGCTATGGCCATGGCGCCGGCGCGGATCGGGGCAAGCTGGATGCGGCCTTTGCCGATGCCATGCTGGCGCTTGCGGCAAAGAACCCGGGCAACGACGATCTTGATGTGATCGCGGCCGAGGCGGCGATGGACACCACCCCCTGGAATTACTGGGATGCCGATCGCCGCAATCCCAATCCGCGGATCGGTCGCGCGGTTTCGCTGGTCGAAGGCGTGCTGGCCCGCCATCCGCAGCACCAGGAGGCGGCGCACCTGTATATCCACCTGACGGAAAATTACGTCGACCCCAAACGGGGTGAGGCCGCCGCCGATGCGCTCAACCGGTCGGCGCTGCCGGTGGCGGGCCATCTGGTACATATGCCGGGGCACATTTTCTATCGCGTCGGCCGGTTCAAGGATGCGATCACCGCCAACATCGCTGCCGCCCGCGCCGACGAGGCCTATCTGGCGAAAGTGCCCGATGACGGCATCTATCGCTATGACTATTACCCGCACAACGTGCACTTCATTGTGGCTTCGGCGCAGCAGGCGGGCGATTTTGCCACCGCGATCGATCAGGCGGACAAGCTGGCGCGGATCATCCCGGCAGAGCGCGCCGCCACGATCGGCACGGCGCAGATCGTGCTGTCGGCGCGGGCCTTTGCCTATGCGCAGGCCGGCACCCCCGAAAAGATCCTGGCGCAGCCCATGCCCGATGCGCGGCTGCCCTATCTGACGGCGATGTGGCACTATGCGCGCGCCACCGCGCAGGCGCGGCTGCACCAGCGCGATGCCGCGCTGGCCGAAATCGCCGCGATGGACCCGATCGCCGCCAGCCCGCAGATCGCCGCGCTGAACGTGCAGGGGATGCCGGTGCGCGATCTGATCCATCTGGCCCAGCATGTCGCGCGCGGGCGGCTGGACTATGCCGAAGGACGCTTCGATGCCGCCGCCGCGCAATATCGCGTGGCCCAGGCGATCGAGGCGACGATCCCCTATACCGAGCCGCCGTACTGGTACTATCCGGTGGGCCAGTCGCTGGGCGCGGCGCTGATGGCCGCGGGCAAGCCGGCCGAGGCGCGCGCTGCATTCCAGCAGGCGCTGATCGTGGCGCCGGGCAATTCGTGGGCGCTTTACGGCCTGGCCCAGGCCGAACGCGCACTGGGTCACAGTCTTGAGGCGCGCGCTGCCGAGGCCGCGCTTGATCGCGCGTGGCTGGGCAATTCCGCGCCGTATAAGGCGGATTTAACCCTCCGCCGCTATGCTGCGGGGCATGGTGCAATCCTTGCTTGATCGATTTGGCCAAAGCCGCTGGACCATGGTGTGGATTGTCGCGCTGTTCGTGCTGCCGCGTGCGGCGATGATCGCCTGCCATGTCACCCCGACTTCGGATGCGGACTGGTATTATGGCCATGCCGCGCAGATGGCGGCGGGGATGGATTACCTCGATGGCCAGGGCCACCCTACCGCGTTCTGGCCGGTTGGGTGGCCATGGCTGCTGTCGCTGGCGTTTCGCGTGGGCGGGGTGTCGGTGTGGACGGTGGGCGTGGTCAATCTGCTGGCGGCGATGGCCACGGGCTGGTTGATGCTCGATCTGGGGCGGCGCTGGACCGGATCGGAAACGGCGGCGCGGGCCGGGCTGCTGGCCTATGCGGTCTATCCCAATGCCGTGCTCTATGTGCCGCTGGCGCTGACCGAAGTGCCCTATACCGCGCTGCTGCTTTTTGCGATCTGGCTGATGGTGGTGCCGGCGCGCACGCCGCTGCGGGGCTGGGCGGCGCTTGTCGCGGCCGGGCTGGTGCTGGGCCTGGCCACGCTGGTCAAGGCGCAGACGCTGGTGATCGTGCCCGCGATCATGGCGATTGCATTGTGGCGAGAGCCGCGCGTGTGGCAGCGGCTGCCGCGCGTGGCGGCGCAGGGCGCGATCATCCTGGGTGTTGCGGCGCTGGCGGTTGCGCCCTGGACTTTGCGCAACCACCGCGAAATGGGCGCCTGGGTGCCCGTATCGACCAATGGCGGGTTCACGCTGCTGACCGGCAACAACGACAGCGCCAATGGCGGCTACACCCCCGATGATCCCGTGGTGCGATGGCTCAATACGCGGCACGATCTGGGTGAAGTGGCCTATGATGCCGAGGCGCGGCGGCTGGGCATGGCGTGGATCCGCAGCCACCCGGCGGGCTTTGCTCGGCAGGCGCCGTTGAAACTGTGGCGGCTGTGGGGCCCCGATGGCGAAGGCCAGTGGGCCTATGAAACCGGATCATCGGCGTTTCGCGCTGCGCCCCATGCCTTTCTGGCGGTCCGTGCGCTGAACCAGGCGTGGTACTGGCTGTTGCTGGCGGCCTTTGCCGTGGCGCCCTGGCCGATCGTGCGCGCGCGCCGCGCCGCCGGGCAGCGGCTGATCGACTGGTGGCTGATCGCCTATGCCGTGGCAGCATTTCCCAGCGCGATTGCGGTGGTCTTTTCCGGGCAATCGCGGTTTCATTATCCGGTGATGCCGTTTGTGTGCATCATCGCCGGCTGGCTGATCGCCCGATTGCTGGCCGCGCGCGCCCGCGCCGACGCCTGACCCCCCCTTCCCCCCTTTCGGCCCCCCTTTCAGCACCCCTCTCAGGCCCCCTTTCAGATTCCGCCGCTTTCTGCCAAAGCGGCGGCGACCGGCGCGCCACGATTGCGCATCGCGCGCCGCAAGCGAAAGCGAGTTTGACGTCCATGTCCGAAGTGCTGAACATCACCCTGCCCGACGGTTCGGTTCGCGAAGTCGCGCCCGGCACCACCCCGGCGCAGATTGCCGCAGCAATCGGCCCTGGCCTGGCCAAAGCGGCAATCGGCGCGCGCGTGGATGGCGAACTGGTCGATATCACCCGCCCGCTGGACCGCGATGCGCACCTGGCGCTGGTGACCGCGCGCGATGAGGCCGATGCGCTGGAACTGGTGCGCCACGATTTCGCGCATGTTCTGGCAGAGGCGGTGCAGGCGCTGTTTCCCGGCACGCAGATCACGTTTGGCCCATCGACCGATGACGGGTTCTATTACGATTTTGCGCCCGCAGCGCGCCCCTTTACCGAAGACGATCTGCCCGCGATCGAGGCGGAAATGCGCAAGATCATCGCCGCGGACAAGCCGCTGCGCCGCGAAGTGTGGAACCGCGCCGACCTGATCGCCCGGTGGCAGGCCAGCGGCGAAAGCTTCAAGGCGCAGTGGGCCGCCGAATTGCCCGAAGGCGAAGACCTGACGGTATACTGGTCGGGTGATGACTGGTTCGACATGTGCCGCGGGCCACACCTGGCCTCCACCGGCCGGCTCGATCCGGCCGCGTTCAGGCTGACGCGCGTATCGGGCGCCTATTGGCGCGGCGATCAGAACAATGCCATGCTCAGCCGCATCTATGGCACCGGCTGGCTCAACAAAAAGCAGCTTGATGCGCACCTGACCCGGCTGGAAGAAGCAGCCAGGCGCGACCACCGCAAGCTGGGGGCGGAAATGGACTTGTTCCATCTTCAGGCCGAAGCGCACGGATCGGTGTTCTGGCACCCCAAGGGCTATCGCATCTGGCGCGAGCTGGAATCCTATATGCGCCGCGCGATCGATGGCGCCGGCTATCGCGAGGTGAAAACCCCGCAAGTGATGGATGCGCGCCAGTGGGAGGCATCGGGCCACTGGGGCAAATATCGCGAAAACATGTTCGTGATCCCCGATGAAGTGCCCAATGTGGACGATGAAGGCCCGCTGGTGTCCGATGACGCCGCGTGGATGGCGCTGAAGCCGATGAATTGCCCCGCGCATGTGCTGATTTTCCGCCAGGGGATCAAATCGTACCGCGAACTGCCCCTGCGCCTGTATGAAAACGGCTGCTGCCACCGCAACGAACCGCACGGCGCGCTGCACGGGCTGATGCGCGTGCGCCAGTTTACCCAGGACGACGCGCACATTTTCTGCCGCGAAGACCAGATCGTGGACGAAGTGCGCAATTTCTGCGCGCTGGCCGATCGGATCTACAAGGATTTCGGCTTCACTTACGCGATCAAGCTGGCGCTGCGCCCCGAAAAGCGGTTTGGCAGTGAGGCGATGTGGGACCAGGCCGAGGCCGAACTGCGCGCCGCCGTGGTTGCCGCGGGCCTCGCCACGCCGGCCTATGGCTGGGAAGAACTGCCGGGCGAAGGCGCGTTCTATGCGCCAAAGCTGGAATGGCATCTGACCGACGCGATCGGCCGCACCTGGCAGGTGGGTACGATCCAGTCGGACCGCGTGCTGCCCGAACGGCTGGATGCCAGCTATATCGCCGAAGATGGCGAACGGCACCGCCCGGTCATGCTGCACCGCGCGATTTTCGGATCTTACGAACGCTTCATCGGCATCCTGATCGAACATTTCGCCGGCCGCCTGCCGACCTGGCTCGCCCCGGTGCAGGCCGTGGTGGCAACGATCGTGTCAGACGCCGATGGCTATGCGCAAAGCGCGGTCGCCACGCTGGCCGCCGCGGGCATTCGTGTGGAAAGCGACCTGCGCAACGAAAAGATCAATTACAAAGTGCGCGAACATTCGCTGCAGAAAGTGCCGTTCCTGCTGGTGGTGGGCAAGCGCGAAGCCGAAGAGGGCACTGTGGCAATCCGCCGGCTGGGTGATCCGCAACAGCAGGTGGTCACTCTGCCCGAAGCGGTGGCGCTGTTGCGCGCCGAAGCAACCGCGCCCGATCTGGCGAACGCCTGAGCGCAGTCCGACAGAAAGCCAGACCCCGCAGTCCAGCCGCGCGTTTTTGGGCTGGGCGGCGCGGCGCGGTGTAACACTGCCTTAAACCAACCTATGGCATAACCGAATCCGTTAAGAGTAACCCTCATTTCGGATTCGCGCACGATGATGCAATTCCGTTTCCTGCCCGATGGCGCCGTGGTCGACGGCGCGATCAGTGAAGATGCCGTGCTGGCGCTGCGCCGCCGGATCTGGCCCGACGGGGTGGTCGACATCACCGAAGTCGAAGAAATCCTTGCCATAAATGACGAAGTGCGCGCGCCCGGCCGGGCGTGGATCGATTTCTTTGTCGAAGCGGTGAGCGAGTTCCTGATCACCACCAGCCACCCGCGCGGCCACCTTTCGGAAACGCAGGCCGACTGGCTGATCGTGCGGATGGACCGCGACGGGCGGCTCGATTCGCCGGCGAAGCTCGAATTGCTGGTCCACCTGCTGGAAAAATGCGATTCCACGCCGGAACGGATGAAATCCTATATTCTGGTGCAGATCGAACGCGCCGTGGTGTTCGGCGCCGGGCCGACGCGCGGCGAGGCCGATCCGGCCGGGCAGATCACCGCGGCCGAATGCGCATTGTTGCGCCGCGTGATCTTTGCCCCCGGCGGCTTTGGCCCGGCACGGGTGAGCGCGGAAGAGGCCGAAATGCTGTTCCGCGTCAAGGATGCGACACTGGGCAGCGACAATGCCCCGGAATGGAAGACGCTGTTTGTCCAGGGCGTCGCCAATTACCTGCAGGGCTGGCAGGGCCTGGCGATGCCCACCCCCGAACAGGAGGCCGCGCATGAACGCTTTCTCGCCAGCCGCGATGAAGGCATCGGCGGATTCCTGATGCGCATGGTGCGCACCACGCCCAACGGGCTGATGTCGTCACTGCGCACCGGCGGATTTGGCCGCCGCGCACCGCAACGCGACCATGTGGCCGAAGAACGCGCCGATTTCGCCGTGACCCCGGCCGAACAGCACTGGCTCGACGCCCATGTCGAAGCCGATGGCAAAGTTGACGAACTGGAAGCCGCGCTGATCGCGTTTCTGCACGAAGAGCAAGCCCCCCGGGGCTGACCGCGATGGAACGCAAACGCAATATCCAGCCCGAAGCCGCGCGCCGCCGCGCCGAAGCCGCCGCGCGCCGCGCGCAGGCCGCGCTCCATACCAGCCCGGCCAATGATGACCGTCGCGCCCATCTGCGCCAGGAAAACGCAATCCCGGGCAAGCCCGTGCCGGTGCGGCTGGTCGATCTTTCGGCGCACGGCTGCTGCCTGGGCTTTGCCGACAGGGCCGATTACCGCCCGGGCCAGTTCATCCGCCTGGGCTTTGCCGGCGGCAGCCAGGCAATCAGCGCGATCGTGCGCTGGACCGAAGGCCTGCGCATCGGCGCCGAATTCACCCACGCCTTGTCGATGGACCGCATCGACGCGATCATGGGTGGGGGGGAAAATCCGCTGGTCGGCCTGCTTTGATCAGACCTGCCGTTGGCACAAAGCCGTCTGAAATCAGACGGTAAAGCTTTCACCGCAGCCGCACGTGCCCTTGGCATTGGGGTTGGCAAACGTGAAGCCGGCCTGAAAATCGTCCTCCACCCAATCCATCGTGCTGCCGATCAGATAGAGCACCGATCCGCCATCGATGAACAGCGTGCCGCCGGGCGTATCGATGCGTTCGTCCATGGCGCTGGCCCCGGTCACATAATCCACCGAATAGGCAAGGCCCGAACAGCCGCGGCGCGGGGTGGACAGCTTTACCCCGATGGCATCGGCAGGGGCCTGCGCCATCAGATCGGCAATGCGCGCCTGTGCGGCCGCGGTCAGCACCACGGCAGCGGGGCGTTCGCGCACGGCGCGCGGGCGGGTCACGGTGTCCATGGTCACAACATCCCCAGTTCAAGCTTGGCGTCGTCGCTCATCTTCTGCGGGTCCCACGGCGGGTCCCAGACAAGATTGACCTCCGCATCGCGCACCCCGGGTACCGAGGCGACGCGCAGTTCCACCTCGGCCGGCATGGTTTCGGCCACCGGGCAGTGCGGCGTGGTCAGCGTCATCGCCACCGCGGCATGGCCATCGCTGTCGATCTCCACCCCGTAAATCAGCCCCAGGTCGTAGATATTGACCGGAATTTCCGGATCATAGATTTCGCGAAGCGCAGCAACCACGGCTTCATAGACATCGCCGCCCGGTTCGTGCGCGCCCGCGCCCTGCGGCCGTTCGGCCAGAAAACCTTCGAGATAGTCGCGCTTGCGGCCAAGCGTTTCGGCCAATGTTTCAGCCGGCAGTGTTTCGCCCGGCAATGTTTCTGCAGGCGTCTCGGCAACATCCTCGACATGCGCGCGCGGCGGCGCGTCGACGGCGGTCACTTCCTCGATGATGAACTTGCGTTCCTCGGTCATGCGAAAATCCTCAAGGTCCGTTCGATACCGCGCACCAGCGCCGCGATATCGCTTTCGTCGTTGTACAGGGCAAAACTGGCGCGGGCGGTGGCCGGCACCCCCAGATGGGCCATCAAGGGCTGGGCGCAATGGTGCCCGGCGCGGATCGCGACATTTTCCTCATCGAGGATCGTGCCCAGATCGTGCGGGTGCACGCCCTCGATGGCAAAGCTGACAATCCCCGCGCTGTCTTCGGGGCCGAACAGGCGCACCGCGTTCAGCCGGCCCAGCGCATCGCGCGCCGTGGCGACCAGCGCGGATTCGTGCGCGTGGATTGCCGCCAGCCCCTTTGCCCGCACCCAGTCTGCGGCCACGCCAAACCCGATCGCCTCGACAATCGCCGGCGTGCCCGCCTCAAACCGTTGCGGCGCGGGGGCCCAGGAGGTTTCGGCAAACGACACGCGGTCGATCATCGATCCGCCGCCCTGCCACGGCGGCATCGCCGCCAGAATGTCGGGCCGCGCCCACAGCGCGCCGATCCCGGTGGGGCCATAAAGCTTGTGCGCGGAAAAGGCGTAGAAATCACAACCAAGCGCGGCAACATCGACCGGCACGCGGGACACCGCCTGGCACCCGTCGATCAGAATCAGCGCACCCACGCCATGCGCCAGCGCCGCCGCGCGCGCGACATCGAGCACACCGCCCAGCACATTGGACACGTGGGCAAAGGCCACCAGCTTGTGCGCCGGGGTCAGCATCGCGGCGGCGGCATCCAGATCGATCCGGCCGTCGTCGGTCAGCGGGCAGACATCGATGGTGATGCCGGTTGCCGCGCGGATCAATTGCCAGGGCACGATGTTGGAATGGTGTTCCAGTTGCGACAGCAGCACCCGGTCGCCCGGTTTCAGATTGGCCAGGCCCCAGCTTTGCGCCACCAGGTTGATCGCTTCGGTGGCGCCGCGGGTAAACACCAGTTCGTCTTCGGCGCCGCCGATCAGCCCCGCAACCTGCCGCCGCGCCGCCTCATAGGCCATGGTCATGTCCGCCGACCGCGCATAAAGCCCGCGATGCACCGTGGCATAATCGGGGCCCATGGCGCGCGACACCGCATCGATCACCGCATTGGGCTTTTGCGCGGTGGCCGCGCTGTCCAGATAGTGCCAGCGCGCACCATCGCGGGTGCGCAGCCCGGGGAACGTGTCCGCATGGTTCAGGGGGGCGTTCACAGCACTGTCTCCAGCGCGGCAAGGGCGGCGGTGGTCAGGCGATCTTCGTCATGCGCGCCGACAAAGGCTTCGGCCAGAAACGCCTGAAGCATCAGCGCCTTGGCCGCGGCGGGCGGCAGGCCCCGGCTGGCAAGGTAGAACAGCGCATCCTTGTCGAGTTCGCCGATCGCGCAGCCATGCGCACATTTCACATCGTCGGCATGGATTTCCAGTTCTGGCCGGGCATTGGCGGTCGCGCCGCGATCGAGCAGCATCGCGCGGATCGACTGGTTGCCATCGGTGCCGACGGCGCCCCGCGCCACGACCACGCGGCCCAGATAATTGCCCGTCGCGCGGCCTGCCAGCACCTGGCGCACGATCTGGTGCGAGGTGGCATCGGGTTCGGCATGGACCACTTCGGTCACGATTTCGACCGTTTGGTCGCCGGCGGCAAGCTGCGCCGCGCCGAATTCAAAGCGTGCGCCGCGCGCCAGCGTAACGCGCAAGGCCATGCGGCCATAGCCGCGCGCGGCGTTCAGCGCGTGGAACGCCAGATGCGCGCCTTCGCCCAGGGTGATCGTGATATCGCGCACTTCGGCGCCGGCGCCGTTCAGGATCAGCGTGTGCGCGGCCGTTTCGCCGGCTGCGAGCACGATCGTTTCGGGCGTGACCGGCCAGAGCGGGGCGAGCGCGCCCAGATCGGCATAGCGCCAGGCTTCGTCATGCCGGGTGGGCAGCGCCGCGGTCATGCCACCACCGCCTCGTACCCGTGCTCTTCCAGTTCCAGCGCCAGGTCTGCCCCGCCCGACCGGACGATGCGGCCGGCGGCCAGCACGTGAACGAAATCGGGTTTCACATGATCGAGCAGGCGCTGGTAATGCGTGATCAGCACCACCGCCTTGTCCGGCCGGCGCATGATCGCGTTGATCCCTTCGCCGCAGACTTTCAGCGCATCGATATCGAGCCCGCTATCGGTTTCATCGAGAATCGCCAGCTTTGGATCGAGAATGCCCATCTGCACCATCTCGGCGCGCTTTTTCTCGCCGCCCGAAAACCCGACATTGACCGGACGCTTCAGCATTTCGGCATCCAGTTTCAGCAGCGCGGCCTGTTCGCGCGCCAGTTTCAGAAACGCCCCGCCCGACAGCGGCTCTTCGCCCCGCACCTTGCGCTGGGCATTGAGCGATTCGCGCAGGAACTGCACCATCGACACGCCGGGAATTTCGACCGGATACTGAAACCCCAGAAACAGCCCCGCTGCGGCACGTTCATGCGGCGCCAGCGCCAGCAGATCCTGCCCTTCGAACAGGACACTGCCCCCGGTCACGTCATAGCCCGGCCGCCCGCCCAGCGTATAGCCGAGCGTGGACTTGCCCGCGCCATTGGGCCCCATGATCGCGTGGATTTCCCCGGCATTGACGCTGAGCGACAGGCCCTTGAGGATCGGCTTGTCCGCGACAGTGGCAGAAAGGTCGGTAATCTGGAGCATGGTCATTTTACAAAATGTTCCAAGGAGTAAACGGCACGATAAAGCCCCTCCCCTTCAGGGGATGGGTTTGGATGGCGCGATTGGTTCATGCCGCGTCACCATCATGGCCTGCAGCGCTGGCCCAGCGATTTGGCGTTTGTTGAAGGACGGCGAGAATATGCTGCGAAACGCCGTCCAGATTTGTCATCACATCGTGGTTGGTCACGCGCAGAACGCGCAACCCATAATCCGCCAGTGCCTGATCGCGCCGCGCATCATGGTCCCCGTCGTGCGTGTCGCCATCCACTTCGACGATCAGCGCCTTTTGCGGGCACAGGAAATCGGCGATGTAGGGCCCGATCACCGCCTGGCGGCGAAACTTGTGGCCTTCCATCTGGCCGTTGGACAGCGCGTGCCACAGGCGTTTTTCAGGCTCGGTGGGGTACTTGCGCATGGCCGATGCCCGCGCGTTCAATTCCGCGATGATCCCGGCCGACAGGCCCCACCCCCGGCCCCTCCCCTGAATGGGAGGGGAGTTGAGGCGCCGCGAGTCCTCCATCGGTGTCAGGGTCATTGCAGACACCCTTCGGCACGACCGCAAAGCCCCTCCCCTTCAGGGGAGGGGTTGGGGTGGGGCCGTGCCCTGCGCGCCGACGCTGCAAAGGCAACCCGGTCAATCACCCGACAGACCCTTCCAGGCTGATGCCGAGCAGTTTTTGCGCTTCGACTGCGAATTCCATCGGCAGTTGTTGCAGCACTTCGCGGGCAAAACCGTTGACGATCAGCGCCACGGCATCTTCCTGCGCCAGCCCGCGCTGCATCGCGTAAAACAGCTGATCGTCGGAAATTTTCGACGTGGTGGCTTCGTGTTCGATGATCGCGCTGGGGTTTTTCACTTCGATATAGGGCACGGTGTGCGCGCCGCAGGTGGCGCCGAGCAGCAGGCTGTCGCACTGGGTGTGGTTGCGCACCCCTTCGGCATTGGCGGCCACGCGCACCAGCCCGCGATAGGTGTTGTTCGATTTGCCGGCGCTGATCCCCTTTGACACGATGGTCGACCGGCTGCGTTTGCCGTTGTGGATCATCTTGGTGCCGGTATCGGCCTGCTGGTAATTGTTGGTCACCGCAACCGAATAGAATTCGCCCACGCTGTCTTCGCCGTTGAGCACGCAACTGGGGTATTTCCACGTGACTGCCGACCCGGTTTCGACCTGGGTCCAGCTGACTTTGCTGCGCGCACCCTGGCACAGCGCGCGCTTGGTCACGAAATTGTAGATCCCGCCTTTGCCTTCGGCATCGCCGGGGTACCAGTTCTGCACGGTGGAATATTTGATTTCGGCATCGTCGAGCGCGACCAGTTCGACCACCGCGGCGTGCAGCTGGTTTTCATCGCGCTGCGGCGCGGTGCAGCCTTCGAGGTAGGAAACGTAGGACCCCTTGTCCGCCACGATCAGCGTGCGTTCGAACTGGCCGGTGTTTTCGGCATTGATGCGGAAATAGGTCGACAGCTCCATCGGGCAGCGCACGCCTTCGGGAATGTAGACGAAAGTGCCGTCGGAAAAGACCGCGCAATTGAGCGTGGCAAAGAAATTGTCGTGCATCGGCACGATCTTGCCCAGCCAGCGGCGCACCAGATCGGGATATTCGCGGATCGCCTCGCTGATCGAGCGGAAGATCACGCCGGCGCTTTCCAGCTCTTTGCGGAACGTGGTGGCCACCGACACGCTGTCGAACACGGCATCGACGGCAACCTTGCGCGCGCCCTCCACGCCCGCCAGCATCGCCTGTTCGGCAAGCGGAATGCCCAGCTTTTCGTAAATGCGCAGGATTTCGGGATCGACCTCATCCAGGCTTTTCGGCCCGTCCTTGGTCTTGGGCGCGGCCCAGTAATAGGCCGCCTGATAATCGATCGGCGGAATGTTGAGCTTGGCCCAGTCGGGCATCGGCATCGTCAGCCAGTGGCGATAGGCCTTCAGCCGCCATTCGAGCATCCATTCGGGCTCATCCTTTTTGGCCGAGATATAGCGCACGGTGTCTTCCGACAGCCCTTTGGGCCCATATTCCTGTTCGATGTCGGACGACCAGCCATGTTCATAATCGGCGGCGCGCGCAGCGGCGTCGCGTGCGGCTTCGTCGCGCACCGGGGTTTCCAGGTCTTCGCTCATGCTGAAATCTCGTTCATCGCGGGGGCTGCGGTGCCCGGGCCGGGGTTTGCTGATGCGGAATTTACTGGTGCCGGTTTTACTTGCGCCGGTTTTACCGGAGCAGGCCTGCCGGGCGCGGCCAGCTGGCTGAGCGAAACCGCCGCCAGCGCGCCGCGCAGCGCCGCATCGACCACTGCCCAGTGCGGCCGCACCAGGCAGGCGCTTTCCAGCGTGCAATCATGGCGGGCGCGTTCATGCGCAGGCCGTTCATGCGTGGGCCGTTCATGCGTGGGCCGGTCCTGGCGCAGCCGTTCGCTGCAGGCCGCCATGGCAATCGGCCCTTCGACCGCTTCGATCATGTCGGCCAGCGAAATCGCCGCCGCCGGCCGCGCCAGCATCAGCCCGCCACCCGCGCCGCGCAGCCCGCGCAGCAGCCCGGCAGCCGACAGTTTGCTGACCAGTTTCTGCACCGTGGGCGTGGGCAGGCCGGTTTCATCGGCCAGTTGCTGCGCCGATACGCGCGCGTGGCCGCAATGTCGCGCTGCGGCGGTCATGATGACCACGGCATAATCCGCCATGCTGGACAAGCGCATTGTCGACCCTCGCGCGAAATCGGACTGATTCGGTCTGGTTACTTAGGTGGCGCCATGGCGGATGACAAGGTGCCCGAAGGATGCACCCCCCCGGAACGAACCCGCGCCCGGGCCAAAGCGGGGTGGAATTCTGAACAACTGTGCAACAATAGCAGCCGGCTTTACTAAAGCGACTTGCGCTATCGCCAAATACAGCGGGGCCAGTGCAAAGACGGCGCGGCGTTGTGGCGCCCGGACAAAAAATGGGCGGCCGAGCCATTGGCCCTGGCCGCCCTGAAGTCGAGAACCCGATACATCGCTGCACCAGGCCCTTCGGGTCGCAAGACATGGCTAGTCCATCGCGCGAGTCGTGAATTGGATGGATTCGACAAAATCGGTGACAGCTTTGCAACACTTGAACGATGGTTGGCGTGTGCACCGGGTCCGGCGGGCGGCAAAAATGCGCACCTTTGTTGAATTTCGACCTAATTCCCCCTAGCCCGGGGCGGGCGGCGCGCGCAGGGTGCCAGTCTTGAACCCATACGACCCGGCTGTGCCGGGCCGCGTTGCGAATTCTGGCCGAGTGATTTTACGTTTGCCCATGCTCTATCATCTTTTGCGCCCCGCGCTGTTCCGAATCCCGGCAGAAACTGCCCATCGCCTGACGATTGCCGCGCTGCGTGCCGCGCCGTTGTCGCGCCAGGCCGAAATTGCCCCCACCTTGTGCCAGCGCGTGGCGGGTATCGCCTTTCCCAACCCGGTGGGGCTGGCACCGGGGTTCGACAAGAATGCGCAAGTGCCCGATGCCATGCTGGGGCTGGGGTTCGGCTTTGTCGAAATCGGCACGGTGACCCCGCGCCCGCAGGCCGGCAATCCGCGCCCGCGCCTGTTCCGCCTGACCGAAGACCGCGCGGTGATCAACCGCATGGGGTTCAACAACGATGGTGCCGATGCCGTGGTTGAACGGCTGCGCGCGCGCACCGGGGCGCAAAGCGCCGGGATCGTGGGGGTGAACATCGGCGCGAACAAGGATTCGCCCGACCGCATTGCCGATTATGCGCAGATGACGCGGATCATGGCACCGCTGGCGCGCTATCTGACAGTCAACATCTCTTCGCCCAACACGCCCGGCCTGCGCGATCTGCAGGATGAAGGCGCGCTGGCGGCGCTGCTGGATGCGGTGATCGCGGCGCGCGGCACGCTGACCACGCCGATTTTCCTGAAACTGGCCCCCGATCTGGACTTGCGCGATATCGACGCGATCTGCCGCGTTGCCATTGACCGCCGCATCGATGCGTTGATCGTGTCCAACACCACGCTCGCGCGTCCGCCGCTGCAATCGCGCCATGCTGGCGAAGGCGGCGGCCTGTCGGGCGAACCCTTGCGCGATCTGGCGCTGCAGCGGCTGCGCGATTTCCGCAGTGCCAGCGGCGGGCTGATTCCGCTTATCGGGGTGGGCGGGATCGCCAGCGCCGACGATGCCTGGGAACGGATCTGCGCCGGGGCAAGCCTGGTGCAGATCTATAGCGCGCTGGTCTATCACGGCCCCGGGCTGGCGCGCCGCATCGTGCGCGGCCTGGCCGAACGCTGCCGCCGCGAAGGCATGGGAAGCATTGCAGAAGCGGTGGGCAGCGCATAGCATCACCATCGTGATGACGCTCCGCACCCCGCTTCGCCGCCCGAACCGCCTGCGTTCGGCCCTTTCCGCTCTGGCCCTTTCCGCTCTGGCGCTTGCCGCCGCTGTGCCGGTGCCGGTGCTGGCCGCCGCGCCTGCTCCAACCGACGGCGACCACGGCATCGTTTCAGCGGCCGATCCGCGCGCCGCTGCCGCCGGGGCCGAAATCCTGCGTGCCGGCGGCAGCGCCACCGACGCGGCGATTGCCACGATGCTGGCGCTGGGTGTGGTCGAACCGCAAAGTTCGGGCATTGGCGGCGGTGGTTTCATGGTCACGGCCAGCGCCGGCGGCCAGGTTGACAGCTATGACGGGCGCGAAGCCGCACCGGCCGCAGCGACCCCGCAATGGTTCTATCGCGATGGGCGGCCAATGGACCATGGCGAGGCCGTGCCCGGGGGGCGCAGCGTGGGCGTGCCCGGCAATCTGGCGCTGGCCGCGCTGGCCCATGGCCGCCACGGCCACCTGCCCTGGGCCCGGCTGTTCGAACCGGCGATCCGGTTGGCGCGCGACGGCTTTGCCATGAGCCCGCGGCTGAATGCGTCGCTGGCGCTGTTCAAATCGATTGCCGCGATGGACCCGGCTGCGCGTGCGCTGTGGTTCGATGCCGAAGGCAAGCCGCTGGCGGTGGGCACCACGGTGCGCAACCCCGCGCTGGCCGCCACGCTGGAACACATCGCGCACGAAGGGCCGCGCGCCTTTTACACCGGCGCCAATGCCGCCGCGGTGGTGCAGCATGTAACCGCCGCCGCGGTCAATCCGGCACCGATGGCGCTGGCCGATCTGGAATCCTATCGCGCGCGCGCGCCCGATCCGGTCTGCGCGCCCTATCGCACGTGGAAAGTGTGCAGCATGGGGCCGCCATCGGCCGGCGGCATCGTCGTGTTGCAGGCACTGGGCATGTTGCAACGGTTCGACATGGCGGCGCTGGGCCCGGCATCGCCAGTGGCGTGGCACCTGATGGCAGAGGCCGAGCGGCTGGCCTTTGCCGATCGTGACCGCTTTGTTGCCGACCCGGGCTTTGTCCAGGTGCCGGTGAAGGGGCTGCTCGATCCGGCCTATATCGCGGCGCGATCGGCGCTGATTCACGAAGGCAGCACGCTGCCCGTGGCCCTGCCCGGAGCGCCCGCCGGGGCCAGCGATGCCTATGCCATGGCCGCGCCGGTGGACGAACACGGCACCACGCATTTCGTCGCGGTGGATGCCAAAGGCGATGTCGCCAGCTATACCTCCACGGTGGAAAGCGGGTTCGGATCGGGGCTGATCGTCAACGGCTATGTGCTCAACAACGAACTGACCGATTTCAACATCGTGCCCGACAGCGCGGGCAAACCGACCGCAAACCGCGTGGAGCCGGGCAAGCGCCCGCGCAGTTCGATGAGCCCGGTGGTGGTGTTCGACAGCGCAGGCCATATCCGCATCGCCGCGGGCGCCGCAGGCGGCGTGACGATCCCGGTGCAGGTGTTGCGCGTGTTGATCGGCACGCTCGATTGGGGGCTGGATGCGCGCGCGGCCATCGGCCTGGGCGTGGTCATGCCGATCCCCGGCGAACGGATCGCGGTAGAGGCGGGCAGCAATCTGGAGCCGATGGTCCCCGCGCTGACTGCGCTGGGCCAGGGCCAGATCGTGGTCTTTCCGATGCGATTGAAAGCCAATGCAGTGGAACACACCGCCACTGGCTGGCACGGTGCAGCCGATCCGCGCAGCGAAGGCGCCAGCGTTTCGCCGTGATGTTTTTTGGCCGCGGCTGTGGAAGCGGAACCAGCCGGCTTGCCGTAGGGTCAGGTGCGCCCTAGACCCGGCAGATAACAGCAGCGGGCCGTGGACCATGGATGGTTCACGACCCGGGGAGAGGATCGCCAAACCGCCGTGCAACTGACCGATTTTGACCGCTATCCCAATCTGGTGGCGATGTTTCTGGACCGCGCACGCGAACGCGGCGCCCGTCCGATGCTGGCCGCCAAGCACGGCGGGGCGTGGCACGCCACCAACTGGACCACGGTTGCCGATCAGGTGTGCCTGCTGGCGCGATCGCTGCGCGCGATCGGGCTGCGCGATGGCGACCGGGTGGCGCTGGTATCGGAAAACCGGCCTGAATGGTGCATTGCCGATCTGGCGATCATGGCCGCCGGGCTGATCACGGTGCCCACCTACACCACCAACACCGAACGCGATCACCACCATATTCTGGAAAATTCGGGTGCGCGGGCGATCATCGTGTCGACCGCAAAGCTGGCGCAGCCGCTGCTGGCGGCGGCACTGCGCACGCCCAATGTCGAACACGTGATCGGCATCGAACCCTTGCGGCAGATGCAATCGGGCGCGCTGACGTTTCACCAGTGGCAGGCGCTGCTGACGGGCGATGCGGCAATCGCCCGCGCCGAAGTCGAAGCGCGCGTGGCCGGCATCGCGCGCGACGATCTGGCGTGCATCATCTATACCAGCGGCACCGGCGGGGCCCCGCGCGGGGTGCGCCAGCATCACGGCGCGATTTTGCGCAATGTCGATGGTGCGGCGCATGTCCTGGGCGAAGATTTCGGCTGGGGCGATGAAGTGTTCCTGTCATTCCTGCCGCTCAGCCATGCCTATGAACACAGCGCCGGCCAGTTCCTGCCGATCGGCATGGGTGGCTGCATCCATTATGCCGAGGGCCTGGAAAAGCTGGCCAGCAATATCGAGGAAGTGCGCCCGACGCTGATGGTGGTCGTGCCGCGCCTGTTTGAAGTGCTGCGCACCCGGATCATGAAGCAGGTGGAAAAACAGGGCCGGTTCCCGACGCTGCTGATGGGCAAGGCGCTGGCCTTGACCGCACGGCGCGCCGCGGGGCGCGCGCGCCTGACCGATCGCCTGCTCGATCTGGCGCTGGAGATCACGCTGCGGCCAAAGATCCGCCAGCGGTTTGGCGGGCGGATGAAGGCGCTGGTGGCCGGCGGCGCCCCGCTGAACCCCGAAGTGGGCCAGTTTTTTGAGGCCATGGGCCTGATGCTGCTGCAAGGCTATGGCCAGACCGAGGCAGGCCCGGTGATTTCGGTCAACCGCCCGCGCGCCGGCGTGCGCATGGACACAGTCGGCCCGCCCTTGCGCAAAGTCGAAGTGCGCATTGCCGAAGATGGCGAAATCCTGGTGCGCGGCGAACTGGTGATGCACGGCTATTGGCAGGCGGAAGTGGAAACCTTGCGCACGATTCGCGACGGGTGGCTGCACACCGGCGATATCGGCCATATCGACAGCGCCGGGCGGATCGTGATCACCGACCGCAAAAAGGACATGATTGTCAACGACAAGGGCGACAATGTCTCGCCGCAAAAGATCGAGGGCATGCTGACGCTGCAGCCCGAAATCGCCCAGGCGATGGTGAGTGGTGACAAGCGGCCCTATATCGTCGGGCTGATCGTGCCCGATGCCGAATGGGCGCTTGATTGGGCGCGCGGCGCGGGCGAACATTTCGACCTGACCGCGCTGCAGGACCTGCCGGCGTTTCGCGCGGCGATCCGCGCCGCGGTGGACCGGGTCAACGCCGATGTTTCGGTGATCGAAAAAGTGCGCCAGTTTGCCTTTGCCGACGAACCTTTTGCCATCGGCAACGAGGAATTGACCCCGTCGATGAAAATCCGCCGCCACAAGATCCGCGAACGCTATGCCGCGCGGATCGATGCGCTCTATCGCGGGTAAGCGGCGTCCTACGGACCTGCGATGAGTGGAACTCATCACAGGTCGTGACGCTCAGGCGCCGCGCCGGCTTATACCAATGAGCAGTAAGTCCAAATCACTGCACAATGGTATCAGGCTGCTTCCAGTTCCACGAATTCGGGCAGGAAAATCGGTGCGCGGCGCGACCAGCCGGGTGCGGTGGCAGCGGCTTCGCTGATCGACTGGAGCAGGATCTTGCGCCGTTCGGGGCGGATCTGCGGCAGCGCGGCGGCACCGCAGAACGCACCGGGCAACCAGGGCCGCACGTCTGCGCCCAGCAGGCGTTCATACAAAAAACGATAGGCGCAAAAGCCGGTCAGCCGTTCCTGCGCCAGGTCGAACATCGTGGTGCGCAGCAGGGGCCCCATGATCGTGTCGACCGAAGCGGGCCGGTCATCGGCGCCCAGCGTGCGGCGCAACAGCTTCAGATCCTGATAGGCGACATATTGCCCGCGAATCGAGGCGGTTTCCGCCCCGTTGCGCGCCCACAGGCGAAAGGCATCGGCCCGGCCCAGCCCGACATCGAGGCTGCGGCGGATATAGCGCTGTTCACACGCCGAAAAGGCCGCGAATTCGCGCATTTCGGCAAGAATCAGCTCGGCACTGGGCGAAGGCGACATGGTCTGGTGCTCCGTGGCGGACCATCCTGCCGCCCCCGACGTTCATAGCGCCAACAGGGTTATCGTACCGTTAACCACAATCGCCGTCAGCCACGCCGGCGATACCGGAAATACCAGACTTCGTGGCCCTGGGCGCGGGCCTTCGCCTCGTACCGGGTTTCCGGCCAGCCGCCGGGGCGCACCTGGAAATCGCGCGGGGCCTGCGCCAGCCATTCGAAGCGCGCGTGATGGCGCGCCATGATCATCAGCGCGTGGCGCAGATAGACCGGGTGGTCGGTGCCAAAGCGGAATTCGCCGCCCGGTTTCAGCTTGGCCGCAAACAATTCCAGCGGCCCGTCATTCATCATCCGCCGTTTGATATGCCGCGCCTTGGGCCAGGGATCGGGATGCAGCAGATAAAGCAGCGACAGCGATCCATCGGGGATGCGGCGCAGCACGTCCAGCGCATCGCCGTGGTGAATGCGCACATTGCGCAACGGCGCACGCTGCGTTTCGGGCCGCCCGCTGTCGCCATCGACATGGGCCAGCGCCTGGGCCACACCGTTCAGGAACGGTTCGGCGCCGATAAAGCCGTGATCGGGCAGCAGATCGGCGCGATGCGCCAGGTGTTCGCCACCGCCAAAGCCCACTTCGAAATGGAGCGGGCAATCGTGTCCGAACAATCGCTCCGCAGTGATCGGGCCTTCGCCGGGCACCGCGATCTGCGGCAGCAACTGGTCGACCAGCGCCTGCTGGAACGGACGCAGCGGTTTGCCCCGCGACCGGCCATAGAGCCGGTTGAGCGTGGTCGGGTCCTTGGGCGGGCCTCGATCGGGGGTGGCGGTGGTCGTCATGGCGGTGCGCGATGGCAAAGTGGGGCGCCCCGGTCAACGGCCATTGCGGCCAGGATCAACGCAGGCGCAACCCGTGGACGAAGATGCACGCGGCATGGCGCGCCTGGCGCGCGATTTCGTCCGGATCGGGCGCGGGCCTGATCCCCACGGCAAAGCGCATGTGCCAATCGCCGCGCAACATGCCCAGGAACTGCCCCGCCGCCAGCACCAGATCGTCGCACGCGATCTGCCCGGCATCGGCAAAGCGTTGCAGCGTGGCGCGCAATTCCTCGACCACGGCGTTGGGCCCGGCGCGAAAGAACACTTCGGCCAGTTCGGGAAAGCGCGCGCCCTCGCTGTGGATCAGGCGATGCACATCGAGCGCGCCCGCCTCATAGATCCGCGCCAGAAAGCGTGCGCCGAATCCGGTCAGCAACTGTTCGAGATCATCGCTGTCGCTGCTGCGCAAATCGCGCAAGGGGGCCAGCACGCGTTCGCAATTGCGGCCCATGACCGCCTCGAACAGCGCCTCTTTTGACGGGAAGTATTTGTAAAGCGTGGCTTTCGATCCGCCCAGCCGTGCCGCGATGGTGGCCATAGAGGTCGCGCTATAGCCTTCATGGGCAAACGCCTCGGCCGCCACCGCAATGATGTGATCGCGGCGTTCATCTGGTGTACTGCGGGACAGCCTGCACTTAGTGACCATTGTGTACACTTAGCGCTTGACACCGTGAGGTCAAGCGTTAGACCAGCCGGTAGTGACCGATCTGTACAGTCAGTGCGCGGAGCCCCGATGATCCCGTTTTTTGCCCGCCGCCGGTCCGGCGCCCTGCTCATCGTGCCGATGCTGCTTGGCGCCTGTTCCGTTCCCCCGCCGATGGCCGCGGCACCCGCGCTGCGCGGCCCGGAGACACTGGCCACGGCCAGCCTTGACGGGCAGGTTCCCGGCAAATCGGCCTGGCCCGCCGAAGACTGGTGGCAGGCGCTGGGCGATGCGCAACTGTCGGCGCTGATCGAACAGGCCATCACGGCGTCGCCGACATTGGCCCAGGCCACCGCGCGGCTGCGCATGGCCGACGGCGATGCGCGCAGCGCCAGGGCCGCGCTGATGCCCACTGCATCGGCGGGCGGCGCGGCCGGTGCGATCAAGCAGAGCTACAACCAGGGGTTTCCGCCCGTGTTTCTGCCGCACGGCTGGCACAGCAACGGATCGGTTTCGGGCAATCTGGGTTTTGATCTCGACGTGTTCGGCCGCAACCATGCGGCGCTGGCGGCCGCGACATCCGAACGCACCGCCGCCGCGATCGAGGCGCGCGCCGCACGGCTGGCAATCGCAACCTCCGTCGCCGCCGCCTATGCCGATCTTGGCCGCTTTGCGGCGTTGCGCGATGTGGCGGCAAAGGCGCTGACCGTGCGCGAGGAGACCGCCGCGCTGGTGACCAAGCGCGTGCTCAACGGGCTCGACACCCGCGCCGAACAGCGCCAGGCCGAGGCCGCGGTGCCGGTCGCCCGCGCCGAACTGGCGGCCGCCGATCTGGCGCTGAGCGTGGCGCGCAACCGGCTGGCGGCGCTGCTGGGCGATGGTCCCGACCGCGCGCTGACCGTGACTGCGCCGCCGCTTGCCCAATTCGCGGCGCTGCCGCTGCCACAGCGGCTGGCGCTCGATCTGGTCGGGCGCCGGCCCGATATCGCGGCGGCGCGCGCGCGTGCCGAGGCCGCCAATGCACGGGTGCGCGGGGCGCGCGCCGCGTGGTTTCCGGATATCAATCTGCTGGGCCTGCTGGGCGCACAATCGCTGGGCCTGGCCAACCTGACCGCGGTCGGGTCCGAAACCGGCCAGGCGCAGGCGGCAATCAGCCTGCCGCTGTTTACCGGCGGGCGCCTGGCGGGCAATTATCGCAGCGCGCGCGGCGGCTATGATCTGGCGGTCGCGCAATACGACGATACGCTGGTTCAGGCAGTGCGCGATGTGGCCGATGCCGCCGCGGCGCAACAGGCGCTGGGCATCGAACTGGCCGCCGCGCGCGAAGCCGTCGCGCGCAGCCAGGAAGCCTGGGACCTTGCCCGGCGCCGCTATGCCGGCGGCCTGTCGCCATACCTGTCGGTGCTGTCCGCCGAAGAGGCGTTCCTGCGCAACCGCCAGTTGCTTGCCGATTGCGAAGGCCGCGTGCTGGCCGTGCGGGTCGATCTGATCCGTGCGCTTGGCGGCGGCTTTGCCATCTGATCCCCCTTTTCCCAGCTCAGGACACGAAACCGCCATGGCCGATACCGACGCCACCCCAGCCCCGGCATCCCCCCGCAAACGCGCCTTTGCGCTGTTCGGCGGCGTGCTGGCAATCGCCGCAGCGGGCTATCTGGGCTATCAATGGATCGAAGGCAGCCGCTACGTCGAAACCGACAATGCCTATGTCAACGCCGATGCCGCCGTGG
This sequence comes from uncultured Sphingomonadales bacterium, assembly GCA_903832325.1. GTDB lineage: Bacteria > Pseudomonadota > Alphaproteobacteria > Sphingomonadales > Sphingomonadaceae > Novosphingobium. The sequence continues at coordinate 233,265 of CAILBC010000022.1, forward strand.
TCACCCCGCTGATCAGCGGCGCAGTGGCCGAAGTGCACGCCACCAGCACGCAGACCGTGCACAAAGGCGATGTGGTCATGGTGATCGATCCCACCGACGCGCGCATCGCGCTCGCCGCGGCCGAGGCAGACTATGCCGGCGCGCTGCGCAAGGCGCGCCAGACAATCGCCACCGGCCGCGCGCTGGGCGCCACCGTGGGCGAACGCGTGGCCGATATCAGCCGGATGCAGGCGCAAGTATCGATTGCCGAGGCCGATGTGGCGCGCGCGCGGCTCGATCTGGACCGGCGCCAGGCGCTGGCTGCCGACGGCGGCGTATCGGGCGAGGAATTGAGCAGCGCAAAGACCGCGTTTGCCACCGCGCAGGGCAACCTTGCCGCCGCACGCGCCGGCCTGGCGCAGGCGCGGGCCGCGCGCGGGTCGGCCGACGGGCAGGAAGCGGCCAATGCCGCGCTGACTGCGGGCACCACGCCCGAAACCAACCCCGAAGTGCTTGCCGCAAAGGCCCGGCTGGACCAGGCGCGGATCGATCTGGAGCGCACGGTGGTGCGCGCGCCGGTCGACGGCGTGGTGACGCAGCGCAGCGTGCAGGTGGGACAGCGGGTGGCCGCAGGCACCACCGTGATGACCGTGATCCCGGTGCAGCAGGCGTTTGTCGATGCCAATTACAAGGAAAGCCAGTTGCGCGGGGTCCACCCCGGCCAACCGGTTGAACTGACCGCCGACATCTACGGCGGGAAAGTCGTCTATCACGGCCGCGTGGTCGGCTTTTCCGGGGGAACCGGATCGGCGCTGGCGGTGATCCCGGCGCAGAATGCCACCGGCAACTGGATCAAGGTGGTGCAGCGCCTGCCGGTGCGCATCGCGCTCGATCCGGCCGAACTGGCACGGCACCCTTTGCGCATGGGGCTGTCGATGGATGCCGTGATCGATACCCGCGGCAACTGAGAGAACGCAGATGGCCGGACCCGCCCCCGTCTTTGCCCCGCCCACTGTCGAACCGCTGAAGGGTCCGATGATGGCGCTGGGCGCGTTTGCGCTGGCGCTGTCGAACTTTGTCGTGGTGCTGGACATCACCATCGCCAATGTTTCGGTCCCGCATATTTCGGGCAGCATTGCCGTTTCGCCCAGCCAGGGCACCTGGGTGATCACGTCTTATGCCGTGGCCGAGGCGATCTGCGTGCCGCTGACCGGGTGGATGGCCGCGCGGTTTGGCGCGGTGCGCGTGTTCCTGCTGTCGCTGGTGGGGTTCGGGCTGTTTTCGCTGCTGTGCGGCCTGTCGCAAAGCCTGGAGGCGCTGATCGCGTTCCGCGTGGCGCAGGGGCTGTGCGGCGCGCCGATCATGCCGATGTCGCAGACATTGCTGATGCGCATTTTCCCGCCGAACAAGGCCAGCGCCGCGCTGGGGCTGTGGGCGATGACCACGGTTTGCGCGCCGATCGCCGGCCCGATCCTGGGCGGGCTGATTTCCGACGATTTGTCGTGGCACTGGATTTTCTTCATCAACCTGCCGATTGTCGCGGTTTGCGCCACGGTCGCGCTGCGGCTGATCACGCGGTATGAAACGCCGACCGTGAAGCGGCCGATCGATTTCGTCGGGCTGGCGCTGCTGGTGGTGTGGGTCGGCGCGCTGCAGATCATGCTCGACAAAGGGCGCGAAGAAGACTGGTTCGCCAGCGGCCTGATCTGCACCCTGGGTATCGTTGCGGCGGTCGGGTTTGTCGCATTCCTGATCTGGGAACTGACCGAGCGCGATCCGATTGTCGATTTGTCGGTGTTTCGCCATCGCGGCTTTACCGTGGGGGTGATCACGCAAAGCACCACGTATGCCGCGTTCTTTGCGATGGTCGTGCTGACGCCGTTGTTCCTGCAGACCAATCTGGATTACAGCGCCACCGTGGCCGGGCAGGCGATGGGCTTCATGGGCATGCTGGCGGTCATCATGTCGCCGATCGTGGCGCAATTGACCACGCGCTACGACGTGCGCGGGCTGATTGCGTTTGGCGCGGGGTGGCTGGGGGTCATGGCGATCCTGCGCACCCATTGGGCCACCGGCATGAGCTTTTATGACGTGTCGCTGCCGCAATTCCTGCAAGGGTTCGGCATGCCGTTCTTCTTTGTCGGCACGACCGCGCTGGCGCTGGGATCGGTCCTGCCGCGCGAAACCGCATCGGCGGCGGGCATCCAGAACTTCATGCGCACGCTGTCGGGCGCCTTTGCCACGTCGCTGTCGACGACGATGTGGGATTATGAAACCAAATATGCCCATTCCGAACTGACCGGACTGGTCAATCCGCCGGCATTCCTGATGAACCAGGGGCTGGCCGGGCGGATGATGCTTGATCATATGGTCCAGGTCGAGGCGGTGACACTGGCCACCAACCGGGTGTTCCTGGGCTGCGCCGCGATCCTTGCCTTCGCCGCCTGCTTCGTGTGGCTGGCGCCAAAGCCCAAACCCCGGGTTGCCCCCGCCGCACCGCCGCCAGAACGCGCACAAGAGACCGCGGCTGAACGGGGCGTCGCCGCCGCGCACTGAACGCGCCGGGACAGAGCCTGGCGCCCCCGGCCCGCCCCGCCCCCGGCGGTAAAAAGGGTTTGGAAAACCCGGCCGAGATCGCACAACCTGATCAGGTGGAACTGAATTCGGGCCACGCTGGCAGGGGGCCTGGCATGAAGACGCGCACGTATTGGTTGCTGGTCGGGGCCCTGCTGCCGCTGGTGACGGCAACCGCGCCGGGCGCTGTTGCCGCACCGCGAGTGATCGTCCCTTCGGACCTTGCCCGCGTTGTTGGCCTGTCGGCATTGCAGTTTTCTCCCGATGGCAAGACAATCGCGCTGGTCGAATCGCACGCCAATCTGGACGAGGACGAATACCGCACCGAAATCGTTCTGGTCGATGTCGCCAGCGGTGCGCGGCGCGCCTTTACTGCCAACCGGCACAAGGCGGCACAGCCGCGCTGGTCGCCCGATGGCAGGTCACTGGCGTTTCTGGCCCCCGACGCTGACAGGAAACTGCAGGTGTTCGTCGCGCCGCTCGCTGGCGGCGATGCCATCCAGGTCACGCACGTCAAATCTGCGGTCCAGCAATTCACCTGGAGCCCGGACAGCAAGTCGATCGCGTTGGCCGCCACCGATCCGGCCCCCGAACCCAAGGGCGCAGACAAATATCACACCGGGTTCTATTTCGGTCACAATGACCTGACCGTGCGCGAAAAGCCGCGTTCGACCCATATCTGGCTGGTCGATGCCACCGGGACCGGCGAACAGCGGCTGACCAGCGGCGACTGGTCCCTGCCCACCGTGCTGCCGCCCGGACCGCCATCCTCGCCGTTGAAATTTACGCCTGATGGCAAGGCGATCGTGTTCGTCAAACAGGCTACGCCTGCGTCTGGCGACCGATCGCAAGCGCAACTGGAAAGACTTGAGCTGGCCAGCGGCACGATCACCGCACTGTCGCCCGAAACGCAGTATCTCGGCTATCCGCTGGTCTCACCCGACGGGCGCAACGTGGTGTTCTGGGGCGCGCACGATTCCGTCCCTGTCGGCAATCAGGACCTGTGGCTGGTGCAAGGGGCTGGCACGCCCTCACGAAACCTCAGCAAAGAGGTGGACCGCAACCTTTACGGCACCTGGTGGCTGCCCGATGGCAAAAGCGTGCTGATCAGCGGAAATGACGGGCTTGGTGTCGGTCTGTGGACGCTGGACCTAAATGGCAAGGCGCAGCGGCTGTCGACCGGCCCGGTCATGCCCGCCAACGGCTACTGGGTGGATGGCGATGTCAGCAGCAAGGGCGCGTTCGCGTTCATTGGCCAGTCGCCGGACACGCCGGGCGAACTCTATGTCATGGACGGGTTGAAGGCCGCGCCGCGCAAGCTGACCGCGGTGAACGACTGGATCGCCACCATCAAACTGGGGCGGATGGAGGAAGTGCACTGGAAGGGTCCGCAGGGCACCATGATCGATGGCGCCCTGACGCTGCCGCCCGACGCCGCGCCGGGCGCGAAATACCCGGTCGCGCTGATCATTCACGGCGGGCCGAATTCATCAACGCGCATGCGCTTCACGATCGCGCCACAGGCGCTTGCGGCGCGGGGCTTCATCGTGTTCGAGCCGAACTACCGCGGCAGCGACAACCTTGGCAATGCGTTCAAGGCCGCGATTTTCCGGGATGCCGGCGAAGGGCCCGGGCAGGACGTGATGGCGGGCCTCGACCAGGTCATGGCACGGCCCGATGTCGCCCCCGGCAAGCCGCTGGTTTCGGGCTGGTCCTATGGCGGATACATGACCACCTGGCTGCTGGGCCGCTATCCGGACAAATGGCAGGCAGCGGTGTCCGGCGCCCCGGTCACCAACTGGCAGACCGCCTTTGACCAGAGCGACGCCAACATCGGGCAGGCGGCGCGGCTCGGCGCCTCGCCCTACAAGGCCGATGGCGCCGAACAGCTGTGGCGCCAAAGCCCCGCCTCGATGCAGACCCGGATCAAGGCACCCACGCTGGTCATGTCCGACAGCGAGGACTTCCGCGTCCCGTTCACGCAGGCGATCAGCCTGTACCGCGCGCTCGAGGACAACGGGGTGGAAACAAAGTTCTACTTGTTCCCGATCCGCGGCCATTCCCCCGCCGACCCAATCCGCCAGACCGACATGTGGCAAGTGTGGATCGACTGGCTGGCCGCACACAAGCAGTGACCAGGCGGCCGCATGCCGCTCCAGACAGATACCGTGCCCCCGGACCGGTCCAGGGTCCCGCTGACGTCTTCTACGGATGCGCGATGAGTGGAACCCATCGCACAACGTGACGCTCAGGCGCCGCGCGGGCTTGTACCAACGTGCGTCAAGTCAAGCTCACTGCACGTTGGTATTCGTGGTTGGCGCGATTTTGTCGGCATGTTTCGGGCAAAGGTGCAGCACCGGCGTCGGCCTGGGCGAAGGCCAATTGCAATCGCAGCAACTGCCAAAAAAAGACCCGCCAGAAGGCGGGTCATTTCCAGGGAGTGGTCAATCCGGGGCACGCCAGCACCCCGGTGGTGCATGCAGATCAGGCGGCTTCGATGGCCGACAGGTCTTCGGGATCGCGCAGGACATAGCCGCGGCCCCAGACGGTTTCGATATAGTTGTCCCCGCCGCAGGCATGGGCCAGCTTCTTGCGCAGCTTGCAGATGAACACGTCGATGATTTTCAGTTCGGGTTCGTCCATGCCGCCATAAAGGTGGTTGAGGAACATTTCCTTGGTCAGCGTCGTGCCCTTGCGCAGCGACAGCAGTTCCAGCATCGCATATTCCTTGCCGGTCAGATGGACGCGTGCGCTGTCCACTTCGACCGTCTTGGCATCCAGGTTGACCGACAGCTTGCCAGTGCGGATGACCGATTGCGAATGGCCCTTTGACCGGCGCACCACGGCGTGGATGCGGGCAATCAGTTCTTCGCGGTGGAACGGCTTGGTCACATAATCGTCGGCGCCAAAGCCGAACGAGCGGACTTTGCTGTCCATTTCCGAAATCCCCGACAGGATCAGCACCGGCGTCTGCACTTTGGCCACGCGCAGCTTCTTCAGCACGTCATAGCCGTGCATGTCGGGCAGATTGAGGTCGAGCAGGATGATGTCGTAATCATACAGCTTGCCCAGATCGAGGCCTTCTTCGCCCAGATCCGTTGAATAGACATTGAAGCCTTCGGCAGAGAGCATCAGCTCAATCGCCTTGGCAGTGGTCGGCTCGTCTTCGATCAGCAGAACCCGCATCGAACAATCCCTTCTTGCCATTACCCCCGATGGCTTCGATCCCCGGCAGAGGGACGCGCCGTTCATTAACCATAGGAGCTATGAACATGAAAGGTTAATTTATCGTCAATCCTGCACTGACGGAAACTTCGTCAATGCCGAAATATGCATTTTTGCTTATACGCTTGTTAGTGTCTGACCCGAAACTCCGTTTCGGGAAGTCGGTACCGGCCCGCTCCCCCGGCCCAACTGCCCGCAGGGTACCATGAATGGGCGGTTGGGCCGGGGGTGCGGGCCGGGGGCGGCAGGTGCGGCAGCGTCATTCCGCGCCGGGTGACGCCGACGCCCCCGGACGCGGCACGCCTTCGGCCGCACGCATGGCCCGGCCGATCGGGCCCGGCAACGTGGGCGCGCCGCCATGGCGCCCCGGAAGCGGCGCCGAAGGCAGCGGTGTGGCGGGGGCATTTTCGGGCGGCACATAGCGGACATCGGCCAGACGCTTGTCCACCTTGATATGGTGGCGCGCGCCCACTGTCTTGATCACTGCGCGGATATCCCCGGCATAGGGGGCATCGGGCGGGGTATCCTGCAACAGCGCCAGCCAGCCGCGGATCGCGCGGCGGTGCTGCCCGGCCAGATCCCAGCCCACCGCGCGGTAATAGCGCGCGCGCGCATCCTTCGGGTCCAGCCGGATCGCGGTATCGAACGCGGCGCGCGCCTCGTGCGGCATCTGGCGCTGGTCTTTGCGCGCCTGCAGCAGCGCCTCGCCCAGGAACGAAAACGTGCGCGCATTGGTGGGATCGACAAACGTGGCGTGGCGCAGCGCGTCGGCGGCCTGGGCAAACTGGTCACGCTGAAAATAGGACCAGCCCAGCGTCCGCCAGGCATCGGCATCATCGGGGGTTTCGTGCACCTGGCGTTGCAGCCGGGTGATCACATCCTCTACCGTGGCCGCCGGGGTTTCGCGCGGGGCCGGGGCCACGGCCATCGGCATTCCGGCGCTTTGCCGCTGGTTGCGATAGATCGCCACGCCCGACACGCCGATCGCCGCCACCGCGCCAAGCGCGAGCGCCAGCCGCCACAGCACTGCGCCCAGGCCCAGCGGCGGTGCGCCATGGCTATCCCCGGCAGGATCGCGATCAATCATGCCGAAGGGTCCTTTGGGGTTCGCGCGCGGGGTGCCGTGGTGGCCTTTGTCATCACCGATCGCGCATATCCCTGCGCCGGGGGCGGTGGCAAGGTATCGCGCACATTGTCCGGCAAAGGGTGGCACGCGCCCATGCGCAAAACCCTCACGAACGGCCGCCGGCATTCATACCGGCTTTTTGTCCCAGGGCCCTCTGTCGACGCCGCTGCACCGAGCTGCCAAGGCCGATCGCCTCGCGATATTTGGCCACCGTGCGCCGCGCCAGGTCAAACCCCCGGTCTTTCAGCAGATCGACCAGCGCATCGTCCGACAGCACGGCATCGGCGGTTTCGGCATCGATCAGCTGGCGGATCGCGGCCTTGACCGCTTCGGCCGAAACGGCACCCTCGCCATCGGACGAGGCGACGCCCGAGGTGAAGAAGTATTTCAGTTCGAACGTGCCGCGCGCGCAGTGCAGGTACTTGTTCGACGTCACCCGGCTGACAGTCGATTCGTGCAGCGCCACCGCCTCGGCCACGGTGCGCAGCGTCAGCGGGCGCAAATGCGATACGCCGTGGCGGAAAAATCCGTCCTGCTGGCGCACCACTTCGCTCGCCACTTTCAAAATGGTCTTTTGCCGCTGGTCCAGCGCCTTCAACAGCCAGTTGGCATCGGCCAGCCGCTCGCCCAGCCAGGCGCGCGCCTCTTTGGTGACACAGGCGCCGCGCATTTCAACGAAATAGCGGCGGTTGACAATCAGGCGCGGCAGCGTCGCCTGGTTGATCGCAATATCGAACCCCGCGGCGCCATCGGCCATGATCACCGCGCGCACCAGAATGTCGGGCACGATCGCTTCGGCCACCCCGCCGCCAAAGCGCAGCCCCGGTTTGGGGTCATAGCCGCGCAATTCGGACAGCATGTCGGAAAAATCTTCGTCATCCACGCCGCACAGGCGTTGCAGCCGCGCCAGTTCGCCTTTGCCGACCAGATCGAGATTGGCGAGCAGACGCGCCATGCACGGATCATGACGATCGGCCTCACGCGCTTGCAGCGCCAGGCATTCGCCCAGATCGCGCGCGCCGATCCCGGTGGGATCAAGCGTTTGCACCAGCATCAGCGCGGCTTCGGCGCGATCGGGCGGCACATCGAGCATCGCGGCCACTCCGGCCAGCGGCTGGGTCAGGTATCCCGCTTCGTCGAGCTGATCGATCAGCCAGCGCGCGATGAACAGCAGCTGCGGATCGCGCGTGGTCGCACCGATCTGCGCGTGCAGATGCGCGGCCAGGCTCGCTTCGCCACCGCCGTGGTCATCGATGCCCGGGCCTTCGCCTTCGGCACCACTGCCCCCGGCCGCGCTCCAGTCGCCGCTATCGCCCAACCCGTTGTTGTTGTCTGGCCCGCTGTTGTCGCCCAGTCTGGTATTGTCCGGTCTGGTATTGTCCCCCGTATCGCGATCGCGATCGAGGCTGGCCGGATCGATATCGAGCGGCTGGTCTTCGGCGGCGCGGCCTTCGCCGACCAGTTGATCGACCGGCGAGGTTTCAAGATGGGTGCGGCGCAGATCGGCATCGACCGGCAGGTCGGCATCGATGCCGGATTCGGCCATATCAAGCAGCGGATTGGCATCGAGCGCTTCGCCGATGAACGCTTCGACTTCGAGATTCGACAGCGTCAGCAGCTTGATCGCCTGCTGCAATTGCGGCGTCATCACCAGTGACTGGCTCTGGCGAAGGTCCAGCCTTGGTCCGATAGCCACTGCCGTTAGCCCCCCCGAGCCGGCATCAGAGCGTGAAACCCTCGCCCAGATAGAGCCGGCGGACATTGGGATCGGCCACCAGCGCCTCGGGGCTGCCGGCAAACAGCACCTGGCCGCCATAGATGATGCAGGCCCGATCGACGATATCGAGCGTTTCGCGCACGTTGTGATCGGTGATCAGCACGCCGATGCCGCGCTGTTTCAGATCGGTGACCAGGTGGCGGATATCGTTGATCGAAATCGGGTCGATCCCGGCAAAGGGTTCATCGAGCAGGATGATCGACGGCCGCGCCGCCAGCGCGCGGGCGATTTCGCAACGCCGCCGTTCGCCGCCCGACAGCGCCATGGCCGGGCTGGCGCGCAGCCGGGTCAGGCCGAATTCTTCGAGCAGCCGCTCCAGCTCGGATGCGCGGGTGGCGCGATCGGGTTCGATCAGTTCGAGCACCGTGGCGATGTTCTGTTCGACTGTAAGCCCGCGAAAGATCGAGGTTTCCTGCGGCAGATAGCCCAGCCCGAGGATCGCACGGCGATACATCGGCAGGCGGGTGATATCCACGCCATCAAGCAGGATGCGGCCCGAATCGGGGCGCACCAGCCCCATGATCGAATAGAAACAGGTGGTCTTTCCCGCGCCGTTGGGGCCAAGCAGGCCAAGCACTTCGCCCTTTGCCACCGACAGCGAGATGTCAGACAGCACCGCGCGCTTGTCATAGGACTTGGCGATCGAAACGACCTCAAGCCCGCTGGCCGGGTGCAGGTCCGCGGATGCAGCGGGGTCTTGCACGACTGATTCTGGGCTGTTGCCGCTGGCTGTCATCGTTTCGCGCAATCGTTGTCCATGGTGTTCCCAAAAGGCGAAAGCCGCCCGGCGGTTGCGCCCGTCATAGCCTGCCCGGGCCGGCTGGCAAACCCCGCCGCATCGCATCTGGCAGGATTTGTGCATGGTCAGTCGTGTTCGCAAGGCAGATCGGCGCTCTGGATCGGGGCTTTGCGCGATTCAACCCACTTGCCAAGCGGTCGCCGGCATGATCTACTTTTTCCACCGGAGAGAAGGACCAGGACGATGGCAAAAGCCACTGCGCAGTCCCCAGTTAAACTTGGCCAGACCCTCAAGGTTGCTGGCGCGACCCATCTGCCCGCCCGCGCCGCGACCCACCGGCTCGACTGGCGCAAGCGGATGAGCGACACCGTGGCCTATGCGCTGCTGGTCTATACCACCTTGCAGATTTTCGTGACGATCAACGTGATGTCGGATCAGAACGCATCGATGCTGCCGCTGTTTGCGCTGGTGGTGCTGGTGGCGGGGATCATCCCGCTGTTCCGCCATTACGAACGCCATTGGGAAGGGCTGGGCGATGCGGGCGCGGCCGATCCGGCCTATCGCACGCTGTTCCGCCGCGATCAGCTTTCGGTGTGGCTGTTTGCGGTGGGCCTGCCCTTTGCGGTGACCGGGCTGTTCAAGCTGGCCGTTTCCCTTCTCGCCTGAAAGCCCCGCAAAGGCCCCCGAAAAAGACCGTGCAGGGCGCGCTGGTCCCATTGAAATGTTGATGGCATCGGGGCGCGGGGGTAAGCGGCGTGGCTTGACCCTTGCGCAGACTGGACCAACCTGACCGATGCTTTCTCCCGAAGATGCCCAGGACCGTTGTCAGGCCCTGCTGGTGCGCGCGCAGGCGGCGGGCGCGACCGCGGCCGATGTGGTCTATCTTGCCAACGGGTCGCAAAGCGTGAGCGTGCGGCTGGGCGCGCTCGAAGATGTGGAACGGTCCGAATCCGAACATATCGGGCTGCGCGTTTTTGCCGGCGGCGGTTCGGCCTCGATCGGATCGACCGATCTGGGCGATGCCGCGCTGGATGAACTGGCCGCCCGCGCGGTGGCGATGGCACGGCTGGCGCCGCCCGATCGTTATGCCGGGCTTGCCGATGCGGCGCTGCTGCTGCGCGATGCCGTGCCGGCGCTCGATCTGGATGACGGGGGGGAGGCCGAGCCCCAGGCGCTGCGCCGCATGGCCGAAGCAGTCGAAGCCGCCGCACTGGCCGTGCCAGGGGTGACCAACAGCAACGGCGGCAGCGCCAGCAGCGGCCGTTCGGTCTTTGCACTGGCCACCAGCCACGGTTTTTCCGGCGCCTATGCCGCGAGCAGCCACGGCATTTCGGCCAGCGTGGTGGCTGGCGAAGGCGCCACGATGCAGCGCGATCATGCCTGGGCATCGGCACGCCATGCGGCCGATCTACCCGCAATCGATACGATCGGGCGGGAAGCGGGCACGCGTGCGGTGCGCCGGGTGAACCCCGGCCGCATGCGCAGCGGGCCGATGAGCGTGGTGTTCGATCCGCGCGTGGGGGCATCGCTGGTCGGGCATCTGATCGGGGCGATGGCCGGATCGTCAATCGCGCGCCGCGCCAGTTTCCTGCTCGATCGCGATGGTGCGCAACTGTTCGACAGCGCGATCACCATTGCCGAAGATCCGCATGTGCGGCGCGGGCTGCGATCGCGCCCGTTCGACGGCGAAGGACTGCCCACCGCCCCGCGTGCGCTGATCGAGGCGGGCCGGCTGAGCGGATGGCTGATGGATTCGGCCGCCGCGCGCCAATTGGGCCTGGCCCCCACCGGCCATGGCAGCCGCGGCGGATCGGGCGCACCGCATGTTGCCACCGCCAATGTCGTGCTGATGCCGGGCACGCTGAGCCCGGCGCACCTGATCGCCGACATCGATGAAGGCGTCTATGTTACCGAACTGATCGGCAGCGGCGTGAACGGGGTGACCGGGGATTACAGCCGGGGCGCCAGTGGCTATCGCATCAGCGGCGGGGTGATCGGCGAACCGGTCGCCGAATTCACCATCGCCGGCAATCTGATCGGCATGTTTGCCGCGCTGGTGGCCGCAGACGATCTGGAGCGCAAGCATGGCATCGACGTGCCGACCTTGCGCATCGACGGCATGACGGTTGCCGGGGACTGAACCCCGGCAACACGCAAAGCGTCAGTTTCAGCCCGAATGCTTCGCCGCGTTGTAGCGGTCGATGGCTTCGAGCGTGATGCGGCGGGCGTCTTCGGCGCCGCCCCAGGTGCCGACGCGCACCCACTTTTCCTTTTCCAGGTCTTTGTAATGCGTGAAAAAGTGTTCGATCTGCGCGAGCACGATTTCGGGCAGGTCGGACTTTTCGATCACATCGGTGTAATACGGAAAAGTCTTGTCGTCGGGCACGCAGATCAGCTTTTCATCGCCGCCGTGTTCGTCTTCCAGGTTCAGCACCGCGATCGGCCGCGCGCGCACCACCGATCCGGGCACGAACGGTGACCGCGCGATCACCAGTGCATCGAGCGGATCGCCATCGGGCGACAGGGTGTGCGGGACAAAGCCGTAATTGGCGGGATAGCGCATCGGCGTGTGCAGGATGCGATCGACAAACAGCGCGCCCGACGCCTTGTCGAATTCATACTTCACCGGTTCGCCGCCCACCGGCACTTCGATGATCACGTTCAGGCTTTCCGGGGGATTGCTGCCGGTCGGAATCATGTCGATGCGCATAAACTGCCTTTGCTGCAGGGGCCCAGACGGGGCCGGTGGCGAATGATGCGATGGCCTCTAGCCTGCGTTTTTGTGCATCGCAACAAAAGTTATATCATACCAAAGTGCAAGGATGTTCAGCCCGCCGCCCCGCCGATGGCGTTGATGGTAAAGGCAATGACCCCGATGTTGAACACAAATGCGGCAAAGCCGTGCAGGATCGCGATGCGCCGGATCGCCTTGCCGGTAATGTTCACATCGGCGGTCTGGAATGTCATGCCCAGCGTGAACGCGAAATAGACGAAATCGAGATAATCGGGATCTTCGCCGCCAGGAATGTCGAGCCCGCAGCGGTCTGCGCCCGCTTCGCCGTCAATCGTTTCATCCGCGCTGTAATAGAGATGCGCATAGTGCAGCGCATAGACCATGTTGGCAAACAGCCAGGTCAGCATCAGCGTGCCAATCACCTTTGCCAGCGCAATCGCCCGGCTGCCGGCTGCACCATGGCCGACATGCGGCAATTCGCCCGCGATTGCGGCCATGATCACCACAGTCAGAAGCGTGGTGATGCCCAGCACCACCACCCGGTTGGCATCGTTGCGCGCCGCCTGCTGCCGCATCGCCGCGCTGTCGCACCGCTGGCGGAACAGCGGCGCCAGGCTGATCAGAAACACCAGCGCAGCGCCATCAAAGCCCAGATCGAGCGAATCGGCCAGCGTGTGACCCAGCGCGCGCCACAGCCAGGCGCCCCCGGCAAACAGCGCGATGAACAGCAGGAACCGCGGCGGGGCCAGCCATTGCCCGATACCGCCCGGCATGGCCGCACGCGCCGGTGCGCCATCATCCCGCGCCACGCTATCCGTCACCACGCCATTTTGCTCCTGCAATCGAAGCCGTCCCGGTCACTGCCCCCCGGTTAACGGGTTGCTGGCGCCCGGTGCGGCGCCAGCAGGCGATCGAGCCCCGTCGGCCCTTTGGCCGCGGCATCACGTTCCAGCCACGGATAGCGCAATCCGCCGTGATAGGCGATGGTGACCGTGTCAAACCGCCCGTCGCGTTTGACCAGCAGCGCAATCGGCTTTGCATCCGCGGCTTTGGCCGCAGTCAGCGCGGCCTTGATCGTATCGGCGTCATAGGCAAGGTCGTTCACCGCAAAGATCTGCACCCCGGGCACGATTCCCGCCTTGAACGCGGGGCTGCCCCACAGCGTGGACAGCACTTTGCCTTCGCGATCGAGCGTGACCCCCAGCGAATAGCCCAGCCCCAGCGTCTTGGCCTCGCCCATGCGCCCCTGGTCATAGGGATTGGGCTCTTCCTTCCACACCAGGTGATATCCGCCGCGTTCGATCCCGCCCATCGGCACCGGCTGCCCGGGGGATTCGATCCGCGTTTTCAGGAACGCGCTCCAGTCATAGGGAAAGATCGCGTTGAGCGTGGCAACGACATCGGCGCGGGTATAGGGCAGCACGCCCCAATCGCCATTGCGCATGCCATAGAACGCATGGGCAAAATCATCGATGCCCCGCGCGCCGGCGGTGCCATCGCGGATGATCTGATCGGCCTCAAGCCAGACCAGCGCGCCTTCGGTATAGTAATCTTCGCCGCGCGACATCGAGGGATAGGGCTTTGGCCGGCGCGAGGCAAAGATCGGATCGGCGGTGGTATCTTCCACCGATCGCCATTCGCGCCCCGCGGTCGCGCTGAACGTGCCGGCATAAGTCGCAAGTTCGGCCAGCACCATCGCCCTGGACTGCACGCCCGATCGCGCCGCCAGCACCAGGCCCCAGAACTGCGTCTGGCCTTCATAGACCCACAGCAGGTTGTCGATCATCGGCTGGCGATAATCGGGCGTCCACAACTGCGCCGGGCGGCGGAATTTGCCATCCCACGAATGCGAATATTCGTGCGGCACAACATTGCGATCCCAATCGGTGGCGGCCCAGTCGGTCCACGCCTTGGGCACATACGTGCTTTCATTCGACCGGTGGTGTTCCAGCCCGACCCCGCTCAGCCGGTCGGTCAGCGCCAGCAGGAAATCATAATGATCGAAATGGCGCGCGCCAAACGCGGCGTCGGCCTCTTTCACCAGATTGCGATAGGTTTCGAGGTTTTCGGGCTTGATCGCCAGCAACTCTTCGCGATCGGCCACGGCATCGATTGCAATGCCTTCGCCGATCGGGATGCGCCGCGCGTGCTTGCCCGCAAAGATCGGCGAATCGACCAGCGTTTCGTAATCGGTCGTATCCCAGGCGTTGCGGTTCGCGCTGACCGTCTTGCCGTCCAGCGCGGTGAACGCGGTGAACCCTTCGGGAAAAGTCACGCTGGGCTTTACCCGGATCTGGCGCACATAGTGCCCGGCGGGATAGAGCGTCATCTTGTCCCATTCCAGATTGACGATCTCGCGCGTTACGGTCACCCGGTCGCCGGGTTCCTGATGCAGCGGAGAAGTGTGGATCAACTGCGCGGTGACGCTTTGCGTGCCGGCGGGCAGATCGACCACATAGGCATAGATATCAACCGGATCGCGGTGCCAGGGCAGATCTTTGCCGGCGGCGCTGAAATGCACCCCGACCAGTTCTGCCGGCAGGCCCGAACGGCTGTGGTGCCCCGGAATCCATTCGGGCAGCAGCAGCGCCAACTGTTTTGCACCGGGTTCAACGGGAATGGTTTCGGTGACGCGATAGACCCCGGTGGCAAGGTCGGTGGCATCGATATCCACCGCGATTGTGCCGGGATAGGGCACATCGGCCGGATCGGGCAGCGCCCGGGTGACCGGAACCGCCATCGGCAGCGAATTGGTGGCGGGCTGGATTTGCGCCTGCGCGGGCACAGCCGCCGCAAGGATCAGAACCGGGATGAAGGCGGAGGCACGAAGCGCCCCGCCGCGCAGCAGCGAAGAAATGTGTGTCATTGCCGTTCCATGACAATTTGATGGCGTCGGCGCAACCGCCCCGGAGGCCCACCCCCCAGCCTTTTGTAGCGGCCATGATTGCGGGCGCTGCCGCGACGATGAAAAAACCGGTTCCCGTTTTTTTGCGCTTTGCTTTATGCGCGCAAGCCATGACCAACGCCAAAGACCCCGCACGCGCCGAAATTCCAAAGGCCGAAACGCCCCAGGCCATTCGTGGCACGCAGGACATCATCGGGCCCGAGGCCGAAAGCTTCAGCCATGTCGTCGCCACGTTTGAACGCGTGCGGCGGCTCTATCGCTTTCGCCGTGTCGAAATGCCGGTGTTTGAAAAGACCCAGGTGTTTTCGCGGTCACTGGGCGAAACCACCGATGTCGTATCGAAGGAAATGTATTCGTTCGACGATCGCGGCGGCGAATCGCTGACGCTGCGCCCCGAATTCACCGCGGGGATCGCGCGCGCCTATCTGACCAACGGCTGGCAGCAGTATGCGCCGCTGCGGGTGGGCACGCACGGGCCGCTGTTCCGCTATGAACGCCCGCAAAAGGGGCGCTATCGCCAGTTTCACCAGCTCGATGCCGAAGTGATCGGTTCGGCCGACCCGCAGGCCGATGTCGATCTGCTGGCCATGGCCGACCAGTTGCTGCACGAACTGGGCATTGCCGATGGCGTGACGCTGCACCTCAACACGCTGGGCGATGCGCCCAGCCGCGAAGCCTGGCGCGCCGCGCTGATCACCTATTTCCGCGATCACCGCGCCGATCTGAGCGAGGATTCGCAGGACCGGCTGGAACGCAACCCCTTGCGCATTCTCGATTCGAAAGACCCGCGCGACCGGCCGTTTACGGCCGATGCGCCGCGCATCGACGATTATCTGGGCAGCGAGGCGCAGGATTTCTTTGGCCGGATGACCAGCGGGCTGAATGCCGCGGGGGTGGCCTGGGTGCGCGCGCCGGCGCTGGTGCGGGGGCTCGACTATTATCGCCACACCGCGTTCGAATTCGTGACCGACCGGCTGGGCGCGCAGGGCACCGTGCTGGGCGGCGGGCGCTATGACGGGCTGATCGAGGCGCTGGGCGGGCCACCCACCCCGGCGGTGGGCTGGGCCGCGGGGATCGAACGGCTGGCCATGCTCGTCGGGATGAAGGACGAACCGGCCGCCGACCTGGTGATTGCAGTGGAGGATGATGCCGCGATCGATGCCGCGGTGCGTGCGCTGGCCGTGCTGCGCCGCGCCGGGCTGTCGGGTGAACTCGTCGCCACCGGATCGCCCCGCAAACGCTATGACAAGGCGACGAAGATCCCGGCGCGATTGCTGGCCGGATTGTCGCTGGCCGATGGCGCGCCGCGCTGGCGGCTGCGCGGGGATGAAGCCCTGGCCGAGCGCGTCCGCGCGCTGCTGCCCGATGCGGGCACCGCATGACGATTGCCGATTCGCGCCTGGAACAGCTCGCCGCGCGCTTTGCCGAGCTTGAGGCGCGGCTGTCGTCGGGCACGCTGGAGGGGGAGGCGTTCATTGCCGCCAGCCGCGATTATGCAGAGCTGGAGCCGGTCGCGCGCGCGGCAATGGCGGTGCGCGCGCTGCGTGCCGATCTGGCCGACCTGGCCACGCTGGCCGATGGCGATGCCGAAATGCGCGCGCTGGCCGATGAAGAGGCGGCGCAGGTGCGCGCGGCCCTGCCCGGGGCGGAACATGCGCTGGCGCTGGCCATGTTGCCGCGCGACAGCGCCGACGTGCGCCCGGCAATGCTGGAAATCCGCGCCGGCACCGGCGGCGACGAAGCCGCGCTGTTCGCCGCCGATTTGTACCGCATGTATGAACGCTTCGCCGCAGAGCAGGGGTGGAAGGTCGAACTGATTTCGGCCAACACCAGCGACATCGGCGGGTTCAAGGAAGTGGTCGCGCATGTTGCCGGCACCGGCGTGTTTGCGCGGCTGAAATACGAAAGCGGGGTGCACCGCGTGCAGCGCGTGCCCGTTACCGAAAGCGGGGGGCGCATCCACACCTCGGCCGCGACGGTGGCCGTGCTGCCCGAACCCGACGAAGTCGATATGACGATCGACGATCGCGACCTGAAGATCGATATCTATCGCGCCTCTGGCGCGGGCGGGCAGCATGTCAACACCACCGATTCGGCGGTGCGCATCACCCATTTGCCCACCGGCATCGTGGTGATCCAGCAGGACGAACGCAGCCAGCACAAAAACCGAGCCAAGGCGCTGCAAGTGTTGCGCACGCGCCTGTTCGACCAGCGCCGCGCCGAAGCGCAGGATGCCGAGGCGATGGCGCGGCGCGCGATGGTGGGATCGGGCGACCGGTCGGAACGCATCCGCACCTATAATTTTCCGCAAGGCCGCGTGACCGATCACCGCATCAACCTGACGCTGCACCGCCTGCCCGAAGTGCTGGCGGGCACGGGCCTGGGCGAACTGATCGATGCGCTGACCGCCGAAGACCAGGCCAAGCGGCTGGCCGCGATGGACGTCTGATGCCCGCAGGGGCCGCGCCGGCGGCCACGATCGGTGCTGAACTGGCCGCTGCGGCCGCGCGGCTGGCGCCGGTGAGCGATACGGCGCGGCTCGATGCCGAAATCCTGATGGCGCATGCGCTGGGCGTATCGCGGTCCGATCTGATCCTGCGCCACATGCGCGATGCGGTGCCGGCGGGGTTTGCCGTGCTGATCGAACGGCGGCTGGGACATGAACCGGTGGCCTATATCACCGGCACCCAGGCGTTCTGGGGGCTGGATCTGGCAGTGAACCCGCACGTGCTGATCCCGCGCGGGGATTCCGAAACGCTGATCGATCTGGCGATAACGCTGCGGCAGGGGCAGCCCCCGGCGCGGGTGATCGATCTGGGCACGGGATCGGGTGCGCTGTTGCTGGCGGCGCTGGCGCAATGGCCGCAGGCGCGCGGCATCGGGCTGGACCGATCGGCAGAGGCGCTGGCCGTGGCGCAGGGCAATGCCGCGCGGCTGGGGCTGGACGACAGGGCCAGGCTGATCGTGGCCGACTGGACCGATGCCGACTGGACCGATGCCGACTGGACCAATGCGGGCCGGGCCGATGCACTGGGCCGGTTCGATCTGGTGCTTGCCAATCCGCCTTATGTGGAAACAGGCGCCGCACTGGCGCGCTCGGTGGCCGATCACGAACCGCATGGTGCGCTGTTTGCCGGTGCCGACGGGCTGAACGATTATCGCGTGATCGTGCCGCAGATCGATGCGCTGCTGGCGCCGGGCGGGGTGGCGCTGGTGGAAATCGGCTGGACCCAGGCCGATGCGGTTTGCGCGCTGGCCGGTGCGGCGGGGCTGGCCGCGTGCGTCCATCCCGATCTGGCGGGGCGCCCGCGGGTTGTTGAAATCACCCGGAAACCCCAGAAAGCCGTGGAAATCGACCCGATTGGCGAAATTTGACCGAATATTTCGCTTGGCAAGCCTTTGACGCGCCCCTAATTAGCGGCTCAGACAAGGGGTGGATGATCGCTTCCCGCCCCGGTCTGCTCCACCATTTGCAAGGCTTGGTCGGCTTTTGGCCGGCGCAAGGCAGATGCTGGGATCAACCCGCCCGCCCTGTTGCGGCGCGGGCGCATAGGCAAAGGTTGCGCTGCATCTGGGCTATCCCGAGATCCTTGGACATGCCCTGGACAAAAGCCGCCGAAACAAGGACGTGCCTGACTTGAACAACAATCGTGGGAACAACCGTCGGCGCGGTCGCGGCAACAACAACATTAACAACGGCAGCAACCGTCCGCAAAATGGCAACAGCCAGGTCAACCGGATCGACAGCCGCGCCCGGGGCAATGCCCCGCAGTTGCTGGAAAAGTATCGCAAGCTGGCCCAGGACGCCCATCTCAACGGCGACCGGGTTCAGGCGGAATATTATCTGCAGTTTGCCGATCACTATTTCCGCGTGCTGGCCGATGCCCGGGTGCGCCAGGATGAACAGCGCCTGCGCCAGAACGGCGGCGCGCCAGGCCCCGGATTTCAGCCCGGCGGCAGCGTGAGCGGTGATCGCTGGCAGGATCAGGATGGTGAAGAGGATATGGCCGAATTCGGCGTCGATCCCGATTTCCCGACCTTTGAACGCGTGCCCCAACCCCGCCGCGAAGAGCGCGAACCGCGTCGTGACGAGCGTGAACCGCGCCGCGATGAACGCGACCAGCGCGAACCGCGCGAATACCGCGATCAGCGCGAACGCCGAGAGCCGCGTGATGGGCGCGAACCGCGCGGATTTGCCCCCGCCGACGCCGCCGCTGCGGCCGACGTGCCCGCCGAAGGACTGCGCGCGGCCGAAGGCGAACCGATCGCCCCCGCATCGGACAACCCGTTCATCCGCGATGCGCGCAATGCCCGCCCGCCGCGCGGCCGCAACGATCGCTTTGTCGGCCGCCGTGGCGAGGGCCGTAATGATGCCCGTAACGAGGGCCGTAATGACGGCCGTGCCGATGGCGACGCGCCGCGCGCACCGCGTTCCGACAGCGCCCCGGTGGCCGAACCGGCACCCCGATTTGATGCATCAATGCTGCCGCCGGCCATCGGCGTCCGGCCCGACAGCGCCAACGAAGCGCCGACGCGGCCCGCGCGCAGCGACAGGGATCCTGCCGCCGCCGATGCGGCCCCGGCGCGCACCGGGCGGCTGCGGATGCCGCGTGCAACGGCCGAAGGTGATGCAGCCCGGCAACCGGCGCCCCCTGCTGCCGCACCTGTTGCCGCCACTCCGGTCGCTGCCCCGGCCGCCGCTGAAGCGGACGCAGCGGCGCCCAAAAAGCGTGGCCGCCCCCGCAAGAATCCGCTGCCGGAAACGCAGGATGCCGCCGAAGGCTGATCCGGGTCTGGCACGCGGCCCGGTCTGACCAGCGCATGAAATCCGGCGCATGAAATCCGGCGCATGAAGCGGGGCGCAGCAGCCCCCGGGCCGAACGGTCGATCCTGGCCGATCCGCGCTGTGGTTCCGCTGGGCGCCGGCGCGCTGGCGGCCTGCGCGTTTCAGCCGTTGATGCTGTGGCCGGCGATGCTGGCCGCGCTGGCACTGCTGATCGCGCTGATCGATGCGGCGCCGCGCCGGCGCGATGCCGCGCTGGCCGGGTGGCTGTTCGGCGTGGGGCTGTTTTGCGTCGGCAATGGCTGGATCGCCACGGCCTTTACCTATCAGGCGCAGATGCCGGCCTGGCTGGGCTGGGTGGCGGTGGTGCTGCTGGCACTGTATCTCGCGGTGTTTCCCGCGCTGGCCGCCTGCGCCGCGCGCGCGCTGCGCGGGGCCGGTGTCGCCGCGAGCCCGGCACTGGCCGCGTGCTGGATCATAAGCGAATGGCTGCGCGGGTGGGTTTTCACCGGTTTTCCGTGGAATCCGGTCGGCGTGGTCGCCTTGGGCCCGTTCGACCGGCCGGGGCTGGCGCGCGTGGCCGCGTGGTGCGGCACTTATGCGCTGTCGGGGCTGGTCGTGCTGCTGGCCGGGCTGTGGCTCGATGCCTGGCGCGCCGCCCGCGCGCGGCGCTGGCCACTGGCGCTGGCCGCAGCGGCCATTCCCGTGGCGATGCTGCTGGTCCCGCTGGGCGGCGATGCGCGCGACAGTGCGCTTGGCTATACTCTGGTCCAGCCGATGATCGGGCAGGACCAGATCAACAATCCGCAGCTTTATGAAAGCCAGTTTCAACAGCTGGCCAGCCGGTCGGTGCGCAACGGCGCCACCCCGCCGGGCCCGCGCCTGGTGCTGTGGCCCGAAGGCGCGCTGCCCGATTATCTGCGCCCCGGGTATGACCGCCTGATTTATGCGCAGACGACTTATGGCGGCGATCCGGCGCTGGCGCGCGAACGGCTGGGCGCGGTGATCGGGCGCGACAGCCTGCTGATGACAGGCACCACCGATCTGGCTGTGACCGGCCGCACCGGTGACCATGTGGCCGGCGCGTGGAACGTGATCACGCTGGTCGATCCGGCAGGCACGATCCGCGGCGGCTATGCCAAGGCGCATCTCGTGCCCTATGGCGAATATCTGCCAATGCGCGAGTGGCTGACCCCGCTGGGCCTGTCGCGGCTGGTTGCGGGTGAGCTCGATTTCCTGCCCGGGCCGGGGCCGCGCACGCTGGCGCTGGGCGATCCGGCGCGCGGCGGGTTTGGCCGCGCCGGGTTCCAGATCTGTTACGAGATCGTGTTTCCGGGCGCGGTGGTCGATCGCGCCAACCGGCCCGATTATATCGTCAACCCGTCGAACGATGGCTGGTTCGGCGCCTGGGGCCCGCCGCAGCACCTGGCGCAGGCGCGGTTGCGCGCGATTGAAGAAGGCCTGCCGGTGCTGCGATCGACCACCACCGGGATCAGCGCGGTGGTCGATGCCGGCGGCGGCGTGCGGCAGGTGATCGCGCATGGCATGGCCGGGCGCATCGACGGGCGCGTTCCCGCTGCGCGGCCGCCGACGCCGTTTGCGCGTTTGGGCAACATGCTTTCGCTTGGCTTTGCCCTTGTCGTTCTTTTGCCGGGGCTGGTTGCCACACGCCGCCGACGTCGCTAAAGAGGGGTCACATAAAGAAACCTTTATATGGTGTAGCCATGCGCAGCGACTATCTCTTCACTTCGGAAAGCGTGTCCGAAGGCCATCCCGACAAAGTTGCCGATCAGATCAGCGATGCCGTGGTCGACCTGTTCCTGGGGAAAGACCCCGAAGCGCGGATTGCCTGCGAAACGCTGACGACCACGCAACTGGTCGTGCTGGCGGGCGAAATCCGCGGCATTGGCATCTATGATTCGGACAAGGAAGAATGGTTCCCCGGCGTCCCCGAAGAGGTGGAGGCGGTAGTACGCGCCACAGTAAAGCGCATCGGCTATGAACAAGCCGGGTTCCATTGGAAATCCTTTGAATTTCTCAACAAGCTGCACGGCCAGTCGGCGCATATCGCGCAAGGCGTCGATGCCGGCGACAACAAGGATGAAGGCGCGGGCGACCAGGGCATCATGTTCGGCTTTGCCTGCGATGAAACCCCCGATCTGATGCCGGCCACGCTGGATTACAGCCACAAGATTCTGCAGCAATTGGCCAATGACCGCCATTCGGGCGCCGCGCCGTTTCTGGAACCCGATGCGAAAAGCCAGGTCACGCTGCGCTTTGCCGATGGCCAGCCGGTCGAAGCCACCGCAATCGTCGTATCGACCCAGCACAAGGCCGGGTGGGACGAAGGCGCAAAGGATGCGGAGCTGAAGGCCTGGGTAAAAGCCGCGATTGCCAAAGTGATCCCGGCCGCGCTGCTGACCGACAACACGGTCTATCACATCAACCCCACCGGCAGCTTTGAAATCGGCGGCCCCGATGGTGACGCCGGGCTGACCGGGCGCAAGATCATCGTCGATACCTATGGCGGCGCCAGCCCGCACGGCGGCGGCGCGTTTTCGGGCAAGGACCCCACGAAAGTCGATCGTTCGGCGGCCTATGTCACGCGCTATCTCGCCAAGAACGTGGTGGCATCCGGGCTTGCGCGCCGCTGCACGATCCAGGTGGCCTATGCCATCGGCGTGTCTGCGCCGCTGTCGCTTTATATCGATACCCATGGCACCGGCGTGGTGCCCGATGGCGATCTGGAAACCGCGGTGGCAAAAGTTGCGCGCGATCGGCTGGGTGGGCTGACTCCGCGCGGCATCCGCGTGAACCTGGCGCTCAACAAGCCGATTTATTCGGCCACCGCCGCCTATGGCCATTTCGGCCGCGTGCCCAGCGGCGACTTGTTCCCGTGGGAACGCACCGACCTGGTGGACGATCTGAAAGCTGCCGCCGGGGTTTGAGTGGTGTGTTTGAAACGCGCTGGCCGCGCGTTTCAAGTGCCCCCCCGGCTTATACCAACGCGCGGTGAGTCAGGCCCACTGCGCGTTGCTGTTACCCATCAAACTCACGCTTTTTCGGCCCCATGTAGCCGAACAGGAACCCTGCTACTTTGCGCATCTGGATCTCTTCCGATCCTTCGGTGATGCGATAGCGGCGGTGGTGGCGATAGATGTGTTCGAACGGTTTGTGCCGCGAATAGCCGATGCCGCCATGCACCTGCATTGCCCGGTCGGCCGCTTCGCAGCACAGCCGGTTCGCCCAGTAATTGCACATCGACACTTTGTCCGACAGTTCGCGTTCGATCTGGCGATGTTCCATGTGGTCCATGTCCCACGCGGTCTTGCGGATCAGCAGGCGCAGCATTTCGGCCTGCGTGGCCAGTTCCACCAGCGGAAACTGGATCGCCTGGTTGCGCGCCAGATCTTCGCCGAACGGTTTGCGCGTGCGGGCATAACGCACCGATTCCTCGATGCAGAACACGGCGGCACCCAGCGACGATGCCGCCTGGCGGATGCGGTTCTGGTGCACAAAGCTTTGCGCAATCGCCAGCCCGCCACCGACCGGGCCCAGGATGGCGCTATCGGGCACCCACACATCGGTGAACGACACGCGCGGGTGGTCGGTCGGCATGTTGAACGTCCACAAGTATTCCTCGATCACCAGCCCGTCGCACGGGTTCGGCACCAGAAAGCAGGTGATCCCGCGCGCATCGCCATCGGCCCCGCCGGTGCGCGCAAATGTGGCGCAATGCGTGGCCACGTGCATGCCGGTGGTCCACATCTTTTCGCCATTGATCAGCCAGCCCGGCACGCCATCGCGCGTATGCGGCACCGCGCGCGTTTCCATATGCGTGGCATCCGATCCATGCGCCGCCTCGGTCAGGCCAAATGACGCGCGGCGGGTGCGTGCAAACCCGCCGGAAATGAATTCCTGCTGTTGTTCGGGCGTGCCGAAATGTTCGAACATCGCCACGAACGGGAAATTGCCGACAATCGAATGTTCGTTTTGCAGATCGTTGTGCAGCCCCAGGCCCTTTGCGGCGAAATGTTCGCGAATCACCGCCATCCACAAGTTCGATCCGTCCTGCCCGCCGTATTTTTTGGGCGCGGAAAAACGCCAGTGCCCGGCGCGATCGGCACGCCGCGTCGCCTCTGTCAGCAGCGCCTCCCATTCGTGGCGGGGCAGGCCGCCGTTTTCGAAATCGGTGCGCGCCCATTCGCGGCGGTGGTCGAAAAAGCGGATATTGTCGTCCGCCTGTTCCAGCGGGGTGATTTCCGCCGCGATAAAGGCATCGAGTTCGGCCAGATAGGCCACCAGATCGGCGGGCAGGGCAAAATCCATCAGGTGTGCTCCCCAAAGGCGCCGGACCACTGCGCCATCGCAGGAGCCAGCGCCGGATATTTCGGCATGTCGGATATCAAGGTGGCGAGCGCCCGGTGGCGCAGATCGGCCAGCAGCCCAGGCGTGGAGAGATCCGCTTCACCCGCCAGAATCGCCTGCGCCAGCGCGCGGTCATGCGCCCGGCGCTGCCCCGCCAGTTCGCGCCGCACGATGCCCAGCGCATTTTGCGCCACCGCCAGTTCCCAGCGATCGCGGCCCTGCAACTGCGGCTTTACCGTGGTGGCCAGCCATTCCGAAATCGCGGTCAGGATTTCGGCAGCGGCCGATTCGCCCTCGGCCGCCGGCGCCGGAGGGGCCAGCGGCGCAACAGGACGCTGCGCCTCTGCCAAAGGGGCATCATCGGCGAGCAGCAACAACAGATCGAGCTCTTGTTCGGCCGTGCGGCGCGCGACCACCACCCGTTCGAGCGAGCGGTCCGCGCCCGATCGCCAGGCTTTGCCCATTTCCAGGCACCCCAGCGCCCACCACACCGTGCGATAGACCAGCCAGAAGCGGAATCGCGCCGCGTCAAACGGTTCACCCCCCGCCGCCTGATAGGCGTGCGCCAGGTGGGCGATATCGGTCAGCCCCAGCCCCGGCTTGTCCAGCCGGCCAAAGCGCCAGACGGTCATGCAGCCATAGGCCAGGTCTTCGTGCCCATCGCCCAGATGCGCCAGTTCCCAATCGAGCACGCCCGACAGGCGCCCCTGATCGACCATCACATTGCCGATGCGCAGATCGCCATGAACGACGCAGAGCCGCGCCGGCGGCGGCACATGCGCGCGCAGCCAGGCCAGGCCAAGCGCGATGATCGGCCGATCGGCACCTGCCGCATCGAACTGCGCGGCCAGCCGGGCAATCCCTGCAGGTGCCTCCAGCCGGGGCAGATGCGCCGCCTGCGCGGGATCGAGCGCGTGGATTTTGGCCATGGCGGCAGCAATATCTTCGGCCAGCGCAGCGGTGGACCCCAGCGCCAATTCCGGATCGGCGCTGCCGGCCAGGCAGACCATGACATAGCCGGCGCCCAGCCCGTCTTCCGGGCGCAGTTCCAGCACGATTTCGGGCGCGGGCACCCCGCCGGCCACGGCGAGGCGAATCACGCGCGCCTCTCCCGCCATATCGAGCGCGCGCCCGGCCAGCCATTCGGCCGAAGGCGCACGCCGCAGCACGTAGCGGCCACCGCCGCAATCAAACCGCCACGATTCCATGTTGGCCCCGCCGGTGAGGCGTTGCAGCCCGGCAATCGCGCCGTGCCGGCCGGCGCGTGCCATCGCCTGTTCCAGCGCGGCTGCCAGATTGGCGGCGGTATCGGTCATCCCTGGTTCCCAGTGCCCGGCGATGCTGACGCGCCGGTTTGCGGGGCCCAGCTATCCTTAATCAGCCGATTAAAGTCCAGCCTTTCCTCTGCGCTGCGGCGTTTTGCACGGGCAGTGTCGGGCCGGACCGCCCGCCCCCGGCGTCCGGATGATTGCGAAGGGCTTTCCCCCCGATTCGCAATCGGTTAGAACAGGCAACACATGGCATGACCGGCCATCAAGGGTTTGCGTGGCCGGGATCGTGACAGGACACTGCACAGGGTCGTTGATGGCTGAATTCGCGTTTCGTTTCCGCACCCTGGCGTTGCTTGTGGCCAGCGCGGCCGCCATTCCGGCGGTGCTGGTTTCCACACCGGCGGTGCACAGCCGCACCACGGCCACGCCCGGCGGCGGCGCCCCGCAGGACCCGCATGATTTTGCCGTGCAGCGGGCGGTTGAATCCATCGTGGCGCATGCCCGTGGCCGCGTGGGCGTGGCCGCGGCCGATCTGGATGGCACCGGGCAAGTGCTGATCAATGGCGACATGCCCTTTCCCATGGCCAGCACGGCCAAGATCGCGGTGGCGGGCACGTTCCTTTCGGGTGTGGAACAAGGCCGTTTCCGGCTGGACCAGGCGCTGCCGATGATGCTGCCCGTGGCCGAACGCAACGAACGCAGCAGCACCGCGCCGCTGCGCCCGGGCCCGGTGATGGCCGCGCAAGACCTGATGGAGCTGATGATCACGCGCAGCGACAACCATGCCACCGACGGGCTGATCACCGCGGTGGGCGGGGTTGGCGCGGTGAACGCCTGGCTGGCGCGCAACGGCATCGCCGGCCAGCATCTCGACAGCACGATGGCGACGCTGGTGCGCGATGACGGGCGAATCAACCCCGCCACCACGCTCGACACGCATACCGCCAGCACCCCGCGCGCCATGCTGTCGCTGCTCGCCGCGATCGATCGCGGCGGCGCGCTCAGCCCGCAATCGCGCGCGGTGCTGCTCGACACGATGACGCGGACCAGCACCGGCAAGAATCGCATGCGCGCCGGCCTGCCCGATGGCACCGTGTTTGCGCACAAGACCGGCACGCTGCAGGGCGTGACCGACGATGTCGGCATCATCCGCCTGCCGGATGGCCGCCACCTGGCGCTGGCGATCTTTGTTGCCGGGCCCGAAGGGCACACCGCGCATGCCACGCTGATCGCGCAAGTGACGCGCGCGCTGTATGATGGCTATGCCCAGGGCCTGACCCGTGGTGCGATGCAGCAAAGTCGCCGATAGAGCGTGATTGCAAAAGGCGGACACCGGTTTTTGCCGAAAAATCACGCGATAACAGAAGGCTGGACTGTGTTGTTGCTTCAATCTGAAGTCATCACGCTGTAAAGCCCGGGGCAACCGGCCGGAATCGAAAAGGGCGCCGAACGGCGCCCTTTTTCATGCCGCTGCGGCGTGATCAGCTCTTGATCAAACCGGTGGGCACACACACGCAAAAAAGGGAGCCCGGCCTTGCGACCGTGCTCCCTTTCCTGATTTCCGTCTCGAAGACGTGCCGGTAATCTGTGCCCTTGCGGGCGCGGATTACATCTTGGCGGCAGCGCTCGAATCGGCGGCAGCAGCCGAGCTGGCGTCGGCAGCGACGTCCGAAGCGTCAGCCGAACCGGTGTCGGTGGCTTCAACAGCGGCTTCGGTAGCTTCCGGAGCCTTTTCACCGGTGCAGCCCGCGAGAGCAAAAGCAGTGCCGGCGACAGCGGCGAGGATGAGCTTGCGCATGCGTTACAATCCCTGGATTGAATGGAACCGCGCCGGGCATGCAGCCCGCCGCAAAGCCTACTCTGGCGATAGACTTCGCAGGTCAATTAATCGGCAATTCATCGCGTTGCAAGCGTTCAACGCATCTTGACCCCCACCCTTGTCATATCGCGTGGGAAGCCAAGGCTTTTTTTCGCATTTGCGGCACTGCGTCAGGCCGGTTTGCACCCGCGCCGAGCCGTTGCAAAGCCCCGTTTCGCGCCAAAAACGCCGAATTGGTCCGAACGTGCGACGAGCAGGCGAAAAAATTCGTATGCCCCGCCTTCGTGAAGCGTCGCATCGCTTATGCAAAAAACCGGTTCTCACTTTTTTGCGCGATGCCTGTTCCCTGTTGGTCGCATCGCTTATGCAAAAAACCGGTTCCCACTTTTTTGCGCGATGCTTTAACACCACCCCATGCAAGCACCCGCGAAACCCCGCAGCCATCTCTATCTGGTCGATGGGTCGGCCTATATTTTCCGCGCCTATCATCGGCTGCCGCCGCTGACCAATCCGGCCGGCGTGCCGGTGGGCGCGGTCTATGGCTATACCACCATGCTGTGGAAACTGGCCGAGGATCTGCACGCTGCCGATGGCCCGACGCATCTTGCGGTGATTCTCGATGCCGGGTCGATCACGTTTCGCAACGACATGTACGCGCTGTACAAGGCCAACCGCCCGCCCCCGCCCGAAGACCTGGTGCCGCAATTCCCGCTGATTCGCGATGCCACGCGCGCCTTCAGCCTGGCATGCATCGAACAGGCCGGGCTTGAGGCCGACGACCTGATCGCATCCTACGCCCGCGCCGCCAGCGCGCGCGGCTGGGACGTAACGATCGTATCGTCGGACAAGGATCTGATGCAGCTGGTGGGCGAAGGCGCCGACGGATCGCGCATCGACATGCTCGACACGATGAAGAACCAACGGATCTTCATTCCCGAAGTGATCGAGAAATTCGGCGTGGAGCCTGAACGCGTGGGCGATGTGCTGGCGCTGATGGGCGATGCGGTGGACAATGTGCCGGGGATTCGCGGCATCGGCCCGAAAACCGCCACCAAGCTGATCCAGGAAAGCGGCGATCTGGAAACGGCGCTGATCCAGGCCGAAACGATGAAGCCGGGCAAACTGCGCGAAAGCCTGATTGCCGAGGCAGACATGGCGCGCCTGTCGCGCCGGCTGGTCGCGCTGAAAGAGGATTGCGCGCTGCCGGTCCCGCTCGACGATTTCGTGCTGGGCGCGATCCCGCCCGATCCGCTGGCCGCGTTCCTGGGCGAACACGGGTTTACCAGCCTGTTGCGCAAACTGGGCACGCGCGCCGCCCCGGCCACGACCAAAATGTCATCAGGGCTTTCATCGGGCACACCGGCACAAACCGACCCTGCCGCCGACGACACGGCGCGCGCGGGCGATCGGCAGCCACCGCCCGAATGGCCGCCGATCGAAACCGCGGGCTATGCCTGCGTGCAGGATGTGGCGACGCTTGAATCCTGGATCGCGCGCGCGTTTGCGGCCGGCATTGTCGCAATCGATACCGAAACCGATGCGCTGGATGCGGTGGGGGCAGAACT
The DNA here is from genome assembly GCA_903832325.1 of uncultured Sphingomonadales bacterium. Classification (GTDB taxonomy): domain Bacteria; phylum Pseudomonadota; class Alphaproteobacteria; order Sphingomonadales; family Sphingomonadaceae; genus Novosphingobium. The sequence goes on from CAILBC010000022.1 coordinate 262,130, forward strand.
GGTCGGGATCAGCATGGCCACCGGGCCGGGCACGGCCTGCTATATTCCGCTGGGCCACCGCGGCGGTGACATGTTTGCGCAAAGCCCGGTGCAGATCGACCGCGCCACCGCCTGCGCGCTGCTGCGCCCGCTGCTGGAAAGCGATGCCGTGCTGAAAGTGGGGCAGAACATCAAGTATGACCTGATCGTGCTGGCGCGCCACGGCATCGCGGTCGCGCCAATCGACGATACCATGGTGATCAGTTTCTGCCTTGATGCCGGGCGCGGCGATGTGGCGCCCTGGGGCCACGGCATGGACGAATTGTCCGAACGCCACCTCGGCCATGCCACCATCACCTTCAAGGACGTGGCGGGCACCGGCAAAAAGGCGATCTCGTTTGCCGAAGTGCCGCTGACCGATGCCACGCGCTATGCCGCCGAAGATGCCGAAGTGACCTGGCGCCTGCACCAGCGGCTGGCCCCGCGCCTGGCCGACGAAGGCGGCACGCGCGTCTATCAGCGCGTCGACCGGCCGCTGGTGCCGGTGATCGCCCGGATGGAGGCGGCGGGGATCAAGGTCGATCGCGATGCGCTGGCGCGCCTGTCGGGCGAATTTGCCGCGCGGATTGCCGATCTGGAAACGGTGATTCACGAAAAGGCCGGCGGCGCCTTCACCATCGGCAGCCCCAAACAATTGGGCGACGTGCTGTTCGACCGGCTGGGCTATAAAGGCGGGCGCAAGGGCAAGAGCGGGCAATATTCGACCGACCAGGCCGTGCTCGAAGGGCTGGCGGCCGAAGGCGCCGAAGTTGCGACGCTGGTGCTGGAATGGCGCCAGCTGTCAAAGCTGAAATCAACCTACACCGACGCGCTGCAGGCCGCGATCAAGCCCTCCACCGGCCGCGTCCACACCAGCTATTCGCTGGTCGGCGCGCAGACCGGGCGCCTGTCATCGAACGATCCCAATCTGCAGAACATTCCGGTGCGCACCGAAATCGGCCGCCAGATCCGCGAAGCCTTTGTGGCAGAGCCCGGCCACGTGCTGCTGTCGGCCGATTACAGCCAGATCGAGCTGCGGCTGGCGGCGCACATGGCCGATGTGCCCGCGCTGCGCGAAGCCTTTGCACAAGGGCAGGACATCCACGCGCGCACCGCGATGGAACTGTTTGGCGAAGTGAACCGTGACACGCGCGGCCGTGCCAAGACGATCAATTTCGCGATTCTCTATGGCATCAGCCGCTGGGGCCTGGCGACGCGGCTGGGCACCAGTGCCGACGAGGCGCAGGCGATGATCGACCGCTATTTCGAACGGTTTCCGGGCATTCAACGCTATATCCACGAAACGCTGGAGCACGTGCGCGAAGTGGGCCATTCGACCACGCTGTTTGGCCGCAAGACCTGGTTCCCCCGGATCAACGCGCGCAACCAGAACGAACGCACCGGCAGCGAACGCGCCGCGATCAACGCGCCGATCCAGGGCACCTGCGCCGATATCATCAAGCGCGCGATGGCACGGATGATGCCCGCGCTGGCCGAAGCCGGCCTGCCCCGGGTGCGCATGCTGCTGCAAGTGCATGACGAACTGGTGTTCGAATTGCCCGAAGAAGACGTGCCGGCAGCGCGCGCAGTAATCGAACGGGTGATGACCGGCGCGGCCGCGCCCGCGGTGCATCTGACAGTGCCGCTGGGCGTGGAAATCGGCCATGGCCGCTCATGGGGCGCCGCGCACTAGAGCGAGATGACTTTAGGTTGAAGCAAGCTTCAACAAAATCATCAGCAACGCTCAAGCGCCGCGCGGGCTTATCGCTTGATGACATGATTCGATATCATGTCATCAGGCTCTAGGCGGGCGCCGCCAAAAGCTCCGGCGCCACACATGTTGCCATGAAAGGGGGAACTCCGCGCGTCCAATGCGACGGGCAATTGGGGTACGCGATCGGACACGCGGAGCAGGTGTGAATTTTGCACGGCAGGGGCCGTGCGGCGATCCGTGGAACTACGTCATTTTGCCCGTGGAACTCCGTCATTTTGCGCCGGTATGGCGCGATCAGCGTGTGGGCACCGGCACATCGCCGCTGTAATCGTAAAACCCGCGACCGGTCTTGCGTCCCAGCCAGCCGGCCTCGACATATTTCATCAGCAGCGGCGCGGGGCGATACTTGCTGTCGCCGGTGGTGTTGAGCAGCACGCGCATGATTTCGAGAATCGTATCGAGCCCGATGAAATCCGACAGTTCGAGCGGCCCCATCGGATGGTTCAGCCCCAGCTTCACGCCCTTGTCGATGTCGGCCACATTGGCCGTGCCGCTGCCCAGCACAAAGCACGCCTCGTTGAGCATCGGCACCAGGATGCGGTTGACGATGAAGCCGGGTTCGTCCTGCGACACCACGACATCCTTGCCCAACCGGTCGGCGGCAAAGGCGCGCACTGCCGCCACCGTCGCGTCCGATGTGGCGAGGCCCGGAATCACTTCGACCAGCTTCATCAGCGGCACGGGGTTGAAGAAATGCACCCCGACAAAGCGTGTCGGGTCGGTGGTACCCGCCGCCATGCGCGTGATCGGGATCGAGCTGGTGTTCGAAGCCAGAATTGCGTTTGGCGCCAGCACTTTGCAGGCGGCTTCAAAAATCCGCGCCTTGATGTCTTCGCGCTCGGTCGCCGCCTCGATGATCAGGTCGGCATCGGCCATCGGCGCATAATCGGCAACGGGATGGATCAGCGCGACCGCCGCATCGGCAGCGGCCGCAGTGATCTTGTCCTTTTCGACCAGCCGCGCCAGCCCCTTGGCAATCCGCGCGCAGGCGCGTTCGGCCAGCGCCAGATCGACATCGGCCAGCAGCACGGTCATGCCCGCCTGCGCCGCCACCTGGGCAATGCCCGACCCCATCTGGCCTGCGCCGATAACGCCAACTGTTTTCATCGTGATCTCCTGTCGAAGGCTCAACTGCGAGAGGCGCCCGGCACCCACAGCGGGTCATTGCCGGCGTTGATCGCCCGCGCGAGCACGAACAGGTAATCCGACAGGCGGTTGACATAAGCCAGCGCCGACGGGTTGACCGGTTCGGCCGCGGCCAGCGCGGCCATCGCGCGTTCGGCCCGGCGCGTGATCGCGCGCGCCAGATGCACCCGCGCCGCGGCTTCGCTGCCACCGGGCAGGATAAAGCTGGTCAGCGGCGGCAACGCGGCATTGTGCCGGTCTATCGCCTGTTCCAGCCAGACCGCCTGCCCGGGCAGGATGCGCAGCACCATGTCGGTCGGTGCGAAATCGGGGGTGTCGAACGCGCCCAGCGGCGTCGCCAGATCGGCGCCCAGATCGAACAGATCGTTCTGAATGCGCACCAGTTCGCCCGCAATGGCGGGTGCGACGGACAACGCGGCAAAGCCGAGCGCGCTGTTCAATTCATCAATGTCGCCGATCGCGACCATGCGCGCATCGTATTTTGCGCGGCGCGTGCCATCGACCAGGCCGGTGGTGCCGTCATCACCGGTGCGGGTGTAGATCTTGTTGAGCTTGACCAAGGGACCTGCCTTTGCGCGCGGAATGGCGTGCGCCTGCGGTTACTTGTGGCCGCCGCCGATCGCAAGCAGGATCGCGACAACCACGATCGCCAGCCCCTGATATTTGATGCGGTTGAACATCATCCGGTTCTGCAGGTTCTGCATTTCACGAAGGCCTTCATCGCCGCGTTCCAGCCCGGCGCGGGTGGTTTGCATGAAGGCGGCAATGCCGCGCACCAGCGACCACACGACAAGGCCCATCAGGACCAGCAGAACGGGGATGAGGACAAATATCATGGTTCCGGGTCTACGCAGTCGGACAGCGAAAGGCCAGTGTCAAAGAGGGTCGCACGCAGTTCGGCAGCGACACTGCGCCCGTCTTCGCCGGCGCGGCGCCGATCGCCCAGCGCGGGCGCGCCGCGCCGCTTGGCCAGTTTGCGCCCGTCGGCCTCCACCAGCAGCGGATGATGGTGCCACACCGGCTCGGGCAGGCCGAGCAGGACCTGCAACAGGCGGTGCACATGGCTGGCGGCAAACAGATCGGCCCCGCGCGTGACAACGCTGACCCCGTCGGCGGCATCATCGATCGTGGCGGCCAGATGATAGCTGGCCGGGACATCCTTGCGCCACAGCACGACATCGCCAAACAGATCGGGCCGCGCGTTCTGCCCCCCCCGGCGTTCATCGCGCCAGGTCAGCGGCCCGGCCAGATCGGCCGCCTGTTCCATGTCGATCCGCCAGACCACATCGCGGCCAGGCGCCACGCCGCGGCGCAGGCAGGTGGAAGGATAGACCGGACCATCGGGCCCCAGGCGCGTGGCGGCGCGCGCCACATCGCTGCGCGTGCAGACACAAGGGTAGACCAGCCCCATCGTGAGCAGCGAGGCAAAGGCATCGCGATAGGCGGCAATCCGCGTCGATTGCGCGGGCACTTCGCGCCAGGTCAGCCCCAGCCAGGCCAGATCGTCGCGGAATTCCGCGGCAAGCTCTGGCCGGCTGCGCACCCCGTCGATATCTTCGATCCGCAACAGGAATTCGCCACCATCGGCGTGCGCGCGATCGTGCGCGACAATCGCCGCATAAGCATGGCCCAGATGCAGCGGCCCGTTGGGGCTGGGGGCAAAACGGGTGATCGCGCCGGTCATTTTTGCAGATATCGGATCATCCGCCGGAAAATGCAAAACGCCAAAAAGCAAAACGACCGCCCCTTTGGGCGCAAAATGCACCCATCGGGGCGGCCGCGATGCGGAAGTTCATATCTGTTGCCGAACCGGTATCACGCAGTCCGCATAAGCCGTGGCTTAGGCGAGCGTGGCGGTGAACATCAGGCCGCTGACGCCAGCGGCGAGGATGATCGGCAGCACGTAAGTCGTAAAGCTGCGCATGGTGTCCTCCATAGGGTGAGGCACTTTCAGGCAGTCTCCCAGTTCACCGCGCCGGCAGGGTGTAAATGCACGGAGCCACTGAACAAGGCGGCCAATACGCCATTTGACGTATAGAGCAATTGAGCAGAGCTCATCAGCAGGTGCAGTTTATGCAACCGGCTGCGGCGCGTGCGACGCTGGACAGGCCCGGTGCATGCCTTTATCCGCCCATCATGACCGACCCACATTCAAAATCCGGCCTTCCGGCCGAGTCTATCCTGCCGGCCGAATCCATTTTGCCGGCCGAATCCATCCTGCCGGCCGAATCCATCCTGCCGGCCGAATCCATCCTGCCGGCCGAATCTATCCTGATCGTCGATTTCGGCAGCCAGGTGACCCAGCTGATCGCACGCCGCGTGCGAGAGGCCGGGGTCTATTCCGAAATCGCCCCGTTCACGCAGGCCGAGGCCGCGTTTCACCGGATGAAGCCCAAGGGCATCATCCTGTCGGGTTCACCCGCCGGCGTGCCCGAAGACGGGTCCCCGCGCGCCCCGCAAGTGCTGTTTGACAGCGGATTGCCGATTCTGGGCATCTGCTATGGCCAGCAAGTGATGAGCCACCAGCTGGGCGGGACGGTCGAACCGGGCGATTCGGGCGAATTCGGCCGCGCCTTTTTGACCGTGACCGAGCCCTGCGTGCTGTTCGACGGGCTGTGGCAAGTGGGCGAACGCCACCAGGTGTGGATGAGCCATGGCGACAAAGTCACCCGGTTTGCGCCCGGTTTCCGCATTGTCGCGGTGTCCGACGGCGCGCCGTTTGCAGTGATCGCCGATGATCAGCGCAAATATTACGGCACCCAGTTCCACCCCGAAGTGGTGCACACCCCCGATGGCGGGCGGCTGATTGCCAATTTCGTGCGCCACGTCTGCGGCTGCCGCGGCGATTGGACGATGGCCGAATTCCGCAAGACCAAGATTGCCGAAATCCGCGCCCAGGTCGGCAGCTCGCGCGTGATCTGCGGCCTGTCGGGCGGGGTCGATTCGGCGGTGGCGGCGGTGCTGATCCACGAAGCGATCGGTGACCAGCTGACCTGCGTGTTTGTCGATCACGGCCTGATGCGGCTGGGCGAGGCCGAACAAGTGGTCAGCTTGTTCCGCAACACCTACAACATTCCGCTGGTGCACCGCGATGCGGCCACGCTGTTCCTGAACGGGCTGGAAGGCGTCACCGACCCGGAGGCCAAGCGCAAGTTCATCGGCAAGACCTTCATCGACGTGTTCGAAGAAGAAGCGCGGCAAGTCGGCGGCGCCGATTTCCTGGCCCAGGGCACGCTCTATCCCGATGTGATCGAAAGCGTGTCATTCACCGGCGGACCATCGGTGACAATCAAAAGCCACCACAATGTCGGTGGCCTGCCCGATCGCATGAACATGAAGCTGGTCGAGCCGTTGCGCGAACTGTTCAAGGACGAAGTGCGCGCGCTGGGCCGCGAACTGGGCCTGCCCGACGTGTTCGTCGGCCGCCACCCCTTCCCCGGCCCGGGCCTTGCCATCCGCATCCCCGGCGAAGTGACGCGCGAACGCTGCGACATCCTGCGCAAGGCCGATGCGGTCTATCTGGATGAAATCCGCAAGGCCGGGCTGTACGATGCGATCTGGCAGGCCTTTGCCGTGCTGCTGCCGGTGCGTACGGTGGGCGTGATGGGCGATTTCCGCACGTATGATTCGGTCTGCGCGCTGCGTGCGGTCACTTCGACCGACGGCATGACCGCCGATGTCTACCCGTTCGACAGCGCCTTCCTCGCCCGCGTCGCCACGCGCATCGTCAACGAAGTGAAGGGCATCAACCGCGTGGTCTATGACTATACGTCAAAACCGCCGGGCACGATTGAGTGGGAGTAATTCAGGCGGGCGCGGCAACGCCCATGATCGCGCGGGTATAACGCGCAATGCGGGTGGCCGCTTCGACCAGGCGGGCGGGCGATGACAGGAAACCGATCCGCACCATCGGGATCGCGCTGTCGCCAAAGCCGAAGCCCGGCACAACCGCAACGCCTTCGGCTTCGAGCAGGCCGGTGGCATAGGCGCGGCCATCCAGCCCGGTTGCGCCAACATCGACCAGCAGGAACATGCCGCCCTGCGGCGGTGAAAAGCGCAGGCCCGGAATCTGTGACAGCGCGCCGACCAGCGCATCGCGCTGGATGCGGAAACGGTCACGGATCATATCGGCAATCTGCGGATGGGAAAGCGCCGTGACGGCGGCATCCTGCGCCACCTGGTTGATCCCGAAATGCAGCGATTGCGCCAGAATGCCCACCGCATCGACCAGATCGCGCGGCCCGATGATCCAGCCGATGCGAAATCCGGTCATCGCGTGCGATTTGGACAAGCTGTTGACCACCACGATCCGGTCATCCGCACAGCGGCCGGCAAACGGCGAAACATGTGGCGCGTCATAACACAGCGACCAGTAGACTTCGTCTGACACCAGCCACAGATCGTGCGCGCGGGCCAGATCGATGATCGCATCGATATCGCCCGGGGCAAGCACCGCGCCCGTCGGGTTGCCGGGCGAATTGATCAGGATCGCGCGGGTGCGCGGGGTGATCGCCGCGGCCATTGCGGCAATATCGGGCCGGTATCCGCTATCGACCGACAGCGGCACCACGACCATCGCGGCGCCGCTGGCCGCGACCACCGCCGGGTAAGTCGTGTAATAAGGCGCCAGCACCAGAACTTCGTCGCCCGGGCCGGCAATCGCCTGAAACAGCGAATAGAGCGCCCCTTGCGCGCCCGAACAGACCGCCACTTCGTCGGCACCGACCGCAACGCCATACAACGCCGCGGCGTGGTCCGCGATCGCAGCGCGCAGCGCCGGTTCGCCGCCGATTGGCGCGTAATGCGTGCGCCCGTTTGCCATCGCCTCGGTCGCGGCGGCCTGGATGACCGGCGCCACATCCATATCGGGATCGCCCACGCCCAGGTGGATCACATCGCGCCCTTGCGCCATCATCGCGCCCGCGCGTTCACCCAGCGCCCAGACATCGGTGCAGGTTTCGGCAATCCGGCCGATCAGCGGCGAAAAACGAACGGCAGGCATCACATGGCGCTCCAGCAGGATCGCGGCGCGGCTAGCATGGATCAGGCTTTGCGACCAAGGCGCCTTTTGCCCGCCACGACATCGCTGCCGATTGCCGGACCGCCGCGCCGTGATGTAGCATCCGTGCCGCGCAGATCCGTGCGAGGCCACGGGCGCGGGCATGACAGGACCCCGGCGATGAGCGTGAACGATCTCCATACGACCCCGCTGCATCTCGGCCTGGGCGCCACCGCGGTGGTCGAACCGCCGTTTACCGGCGGGTATGACTGGTATGCGGATTATGCAGCGCGGCACACCGATGATGGCGCCGAAGGTCGGCTGGTCACCCTGTTCAGCTTTGCCGAGCCCTGGACGAGCTGGGAAATGCACCCCGCCGGCGCCGAAGTCGTGGTGTGCCTGACGGGCGCGATCACCCTGATCCAGCAGCATCCGGATGGCGCGGCCACGACTGTCACGCTGACGGCGGGGCACTATGCGATCAATCCGCCCGGCGTGTGGCACACCGCCGATGTTTCGGTGCCGACACAAGTGCTGTTCATCACCGCCGGCGCCGGCACACACGTGCGTGAACGCTGAACCGGCAGCGAATACCGTCAGGCCGCCAGCATCGCCTGATCGGGATCGCGCAGGACATATCCCCGGCCCCAGATGTTTTGGACAGGGCATGCGCCGTGGCACGCATCGTGCAGTTTTCGCCGCAGCCGGCTCATGAACACATCGATTGTCTTGGTATCAGGTTCGTCAAGTCCGCCATAGAGGTGGTTCAGGAACATGTCTCGGGAAACGGCAGTACCCTTGCGCAGGGCCAGCAGTTCCAGCATCGCGTATTCCTTGGCGGTCAGCGGCACCCTGTGTCCATCGGCCTCGACCTCTTTGGTATCCAGATCGACCGCCAGACAGCCGGTGCGGATGATCGACTGGGCATGACCGCGCGAGCGGCGCACGATCGCCCGGGTCCGCGCCAGCAGTTCATCCAGTCCGAACGGCTTGGTCAGATAATCGTCTGCACCGCGACCGAGGCAATCAACCCGGAATTCCACATCCGATGTTGCCGAAATGACCAGAACCGGAGTCTTTGACCGGGCCAGGCGCAAGGCATTGAGCACCTGAAAGCCATGGATATCGGGCAGATTGAGATCGAGCAGGATGATATCGAAATCATGGTGCCGGTTCAGATCACAGACTTCTTCGCCCAGATCGGTGGCATGCATATGGATGCCTGATGCCTGCAGCATCAGTTCGACAGCACGGACAATGGACGGATCATCTTCAACCAGCAGCACGTTCATGGCGGCACTTTCGTTAACTTTGTACCCGGCCACGGTGCCTTGATTATGGTTAACGCCCGCGTGAGTTTGTACTGCGTAGAATTTCGTAGCCTTCGGTATGAATTCGGTGATCGGCGGCTTGGCCCCCGTTATACGGATGTGCGATGAGTGAAACTCATCGCACAATGTGACGCTCAAGCGCCGCGCGGGCTTATACCAATGTGCAATGAGTCAAGCTCACTGCACATTGGTATTACAGCCGATCGATGATCACGTGCCACGCGCCTTCGTGGGGGGCGAGGTCCGCCAGCGTGATGGTGACGGGCAAGGGATCGAACCGGCGTGGGGCCCGCGCACCCGTTTCACGCAACAGCGCCCGGCAGCGGCATTCAATCCAGGCCTGCAGATCATCGCGCGGCACGATGAAAAAGCGATCGTGCGGCCCGCCGCGACGAATCAGCACAAAGACATAGATCAGATCCGGCCCCGGATCGCGCGGGACAAGGCATTCGCGCCCGTCCGCCCCCGTTTCGATGTCGACAAACTGGCGCGCGTCAAAATCGCTGATGCCATCGCGCAGCGCCCTGGCCTGAAGCGCCAGCGATTTGTCGCCTTTGTGCGCGATGATCGGGATATCGACGCCGGGCATCGTGTTGACAAAGGCCGTCGCCGAAATGTCGCGGCGGCCCAGTTCGGCAACAACCAGCGCATCGCTGATCTGTTCCGACAGCAACGGGCCGAAAGTCAGATCCATGGATCACGCCGCCGAGGCATCGGCGGCCTGCGCGATCAGGCGGATCTCGGTGGTCTTGCGCTGGTGTTCGGTCATCACATGGTCGATGCCCACCACCGTGATCGCCCACAGACCTTCATCGGTGCGCTGGATCAGGCCCTTTTCCCTCAGGTACCAGATGTGGAAATCGATGTGTTCCAGCGAACAGTCTGCCATGCGCTGCAGATGCGGGGCTGAAATGCCCGGTTTTCCGGCATTTTCGCGACGCTTGTAATAAAGCGCGAGCAGGATCGTGGTCTGCGCCCCGACATCGCTGCCGACCCCTTCGCTTTCCAGCGGGCGCAGCGCGCCAGCAATTTGCGCAGCGCCGTTCTGGCGACGCCCCGCGCGGGCGGCATAAAGCCGATCGTATTCGGCGCGCCGTTCCCGGCTTTTCAGGACATTGTGCGCAGCAATGATCGCTTCGAACCGGATCGGGTCCGCAGTTTCGAGATGGTCCGGGTGAAAGCGCTTGGCCAGGTGGCGAAAAACATGCTCGATCGTGCTGCCGTCTGCGGTGGGCAGGACATCCAGCATGGCGTAATGATCAACAAAATCTTCAGTTTCGTTAATCAAGATTTAATATCCTGTTTACTTTTGCGTTAATTGTTATTTACTTGATAAGCCGCGCCATTTTTCGGATAAATCGACATCGCGTCAAGGCAATACGACGCAATTCCCGCAACGTTGGCGGGAAATTGCTGCAGTTTCGGCGGTTTGATCGCCGTTTTCGGTGGCATTCGCTGCATATGGCCGCAGCGATAGCGAAACACTACGTAGTAAAATTTCAGAGTCGCGTTAACCAGCGCTGCCCTAAGACATGCTCCACACCGACGAAAAGGAACGATTCATGTCAGGATTTCTGGCAGGGATCGGGATGATATTCGTATTTTTCGGATACTCGTATCGAACATGGTGAACATCTCGCCCGAAAATCCAGGTTAATATTTCCCGATTGCGATAATTTCTTCAAAGCCATTCCAGCCGGTCATTCGACCTGAATTGGGACAAATGCAGTAACCATTGCCTGATCGATGCCAAATTCAACACGAAATTTGCTGGATTGCGCTCTGCTCGGCTGCTTTGCTGCCAGATTTGTATCGATGGTCAATGACTTCAGCGGCCCGATCTGAAAGGCCATAACCATACCGGAACCAGCCTGTCAGCACCGCGAACAGCCCCAGGGCTGTCCCGATCAGCGACCGGCGGCGGCCGGACAACAAGCCGGGGCGGCCACGGGCCTCCACCACGCAGGAACCGCAGACACTACGATGCCGCAAACCGCCTTTTCCAGGATTGTTGCCAATGCACCCGCCGGCCGGGCCCTGTCGGGCGGGGCCGGGCGTGGCGTATGGTACCATGTCGCGCGTTTGGGTATCGCGCGTTTTGCGGGGCGGCTGAAACGCGATTGCAATGGCACCCCGGCGATGGAATTCGCGCTGGTCGGTGCGCCGTTTGTCGTGATGATATTCGCGATTTTCGAAGTCGCGCTGTCCCTGCTGGCGCAATCCAGCCTTGAAACGGCGGCCGAACAGGCGGCGCGGCTGCTGGCGACGGGCCAGGCGCAGACCTTTCAATCCTATACCGGATCGACGTTGAACACCGGCATGACCGCGGCGCAATTCAAACAGGCGGTCTGCGGCACATTGTCCTACAACGCGACCGCCAATGCATCGACCACGACGTCGTACGGATCGGGCCTGCTGCCCCCCTTCATGACGTGCGGCAATCTGGTGGTGAATGTCAGTTCCGCGGCCAGTTTCAGTGCTGCAAACCTGACTTCGCCAACATTCACCTATGATGCGGCGGGCAACGTGACGGCGACCGGCACGGGCTATGTCACCACCGCCGGCACCGGGGGCCAGCAGCAGATCCTGGTGGTCCAGCTTATCTATCTGTGGCCCACGCTGACCGGGATGTTCGGGCTGACGCTGGCGAATCAGGCCAATGGCACCCAGATGCTGGTGGCAACGCAAGTCATCAGCACCGAAGACTATATCTGCCCCACCGGAGCATCGACATGCTGACCAGGCTGGCGCGCGATACCCAGGCGGCGGTGCTGATCGAATTCGCAATCTGCGCGCCGATCCTGCTGATTCTCTATCTCGGGGCCTATGCGGCATCCGATCTGGTGGCCTGCAATCGCAAGGTGGCAATCGCGACGCGCGCGCTGGTCGATCTGACCAGTCGCAACATGTCGCCTTCTGCGATTACCGGATCGCCCGGCGCGGCCTGGGGCACCACATACCTGAGCGCGAGCGCGATCGCGCTGCTGCCCTACAGTTCGGCCAATGCCACCGAAGAAATTGCCCTGCTGCGCGTCTGCGATGCCACCCACGCCTATGTCATCTGGACACAGGCGCAAACCCAGTCTTCCACCGGCACGGCCACAGCCGCCACGCCCACACTGACCGCCGGAACACTGACCGCCGCCAGCGTAATCACACTGCCCAGCGGACTGATCGATGCGTCAATGGTGCCCGTATCGCCGGATTCATCAAATGTCTGCAGCAACTTCGCCACGGGCACGGCCACCAGGTATCAGGTTGGAAAAGCCGGCGGCTATCTTTTTGCCGGAGCGATCCGCTATTCTTATGTCCCGCCGATCAATTACTTGATCACGACGCCGGCAAATCTTGGAAACACGTTCTATATGAGCCCGCGAATTCTCTAGGTGCTGTGAAATGACCATGATCGATCCGCCGCGCCAGGGCTTTTTTGGCCGCATCGTTGCGCTGTGCGGCGCCGCACTGAAGCATTGTGCAAAAAAGTTGGCACCGCATTTTGCCAAAAAATCGCGCGGCCACAAAAACCTGAACTGCCTTGATGTTTCAACGAAACGTCATCACGGTTCAGGGCGTCCGGCGCGTCACCTGCTGGCAGACAGCCGCGGCAACGTGCTGGTGATTACCGCGGCGGCGCTGGTGCCGATGATTTTCGCGATCGGGTTCGGCATCGATTATGGCCATGCCCAGTATTTGCAGAACGTGCTAAACAACGCGGCCGACGCCGCGGCGCTGGCTGCGGTGGACCCGGGCATGATCTCGCAATCCGATGCCGTCGCCTCAACGGCGGCATCGAACATGTTCAACACCCAGACATCGGGATACTGGGGATTGAACAACGTGGTCGTCACACCCACGATCACCGACAGCTTTTCGGGCAGCCTGGGCGTGCTGCGCACCGTAACCGTCAGCTATACCGCGCAATCGACCAATTTTTTCGGCGCGATCCTGAATCTGACAACCCTGGCGATCAGCGGAACCGGCACCGCCAGTTCGTCGCAGGCGGCCAGCATCAATTTCTATGTGGTGCTCGATACGTCCCCATCGATGTTGCTGCCCACGACATCGACCGGGATCAGCCAGATGCTGGCCGGCACCGCGCGCACCAACACGCCGCAAATTGGCGCCGGCTGCGCGTTTGGCTGCCACACCGCGAACCCGCAAAGCTTTACGTACGCCAATGATACCAACGGCTATACGCTGTACACCAACACCAGCGCATCGGCGTCAACCACGCCGTTTTTCCGCGTGAACAGCCCGACCAACACCATCCTGCAGGACAACAACGGCGTTCAGCTGAACAAGACCGGAACCAGCGTGACCTTTACCGGCACTGGCACAAAGGGCTCGTTCAACAGCACTTATGCCAATTACAGCATGAAATACACCAACACGGCAAATACCAGCGTTACCGTTACCGTGGCCTATGCCGATACCTGGTGGTTTGCGCGCAATTACGCGCTGGTGGCGCCCGGGCAGTCCAATATCGAACTGCGCATTGATGCCGAAACAAAGGCGGCGCAGGGCCTGTTGCAATACGCCGCCAATGTGGAGGCCGAATATTCCACGCTGCTGGTTCCGCCAAAATACCAGATGCAATTCTATACCTTCAACTATGCGTCGCCGGCCGCACTGAAAACCAGTGGATCATCGCCATCGACGACGCCCTATGGCGTGATGACCGATGTGGCCACGACCGCGCCGCTGGCATCATCGACGTTTCCCGATCTGGGCCTGCAGGCGCCGCTGCTATGGGATGTCGGCTATTGGACGACATCGAGCGTATCCAACGCGGATGAAGACACCGATATTCCGACGATGCTGACCACGATGTCGTCCACCATCCTGCCCAAATCGGCGGGCGCCGGCACCGTGGCATCGCCGCAAAGCGTAATGATTCTGGTCACCGACGGGATGATGGACATCAGCCGGTCGGGCACCAGCTGCCTGCAATCGGGGCGCGTGTGTTCGCAGTTGACCGCAACCGAACTGGCGCAATGCGCCGCGATCAAGAATGCCGGAACGCGTATCGCCATCCTCTACACAGTTTACGATCCGGCCACGCTGGCCAATTCGGGGTCGATCTTTTCCTCCAGTCAGGCCCAGATGACGACCACGATTTCCCAGATTCAGGCCGCGCTGCAATCGTGCGCCAGCCAGAATCCGGACGGCAGCTATCTGATGCAGACCGTCACCAGCGGCGGCAGCATTTCCGCCGCGCTGACCCAGTTGTTTGCGATGGCCGTGCGCAACGCCCGATTGGTCAAATGATGGGGGCGGGCATGGCCGATCCGGTCAGGCGCCCTCTTGCCAGCCGCCGCCCAGCGCCTTGACCAGCGCGGCATAGGCTTCGAAGGCGGCCTGCCGCGCCTGGAATGCGGCGCGTTCGGCGCCGCTATGGGCCGATTGCGCCTGCAACAGCGCCAGCAGGTCATCCTCCCCCGCCGTGTACCGCTGGCGCGCCTGATCGAGCGACTGGCGGCTGGCGGCCAGCGCGGCATCGCGTTCGGCCACGGTCGCGGTCCACGCGGCATAGCGGTTGATCGCGGTTTCGCTGTCGGCCAGCGCGGCCAGTACCGCGCGGGTATAGCGCGCGGCCGCCTGATCGCTGCGCGCATCGGCGGCATGGATGCGCGCGCGCACTTTGCCGGCATCGAACAGCGCCCAGCTCAGCCTGGGGCCCAGGCCAAATAGCACGCTGTTGCCCGAAGCCAGATCGCCCACTTTGCGCGCCTGCAGATCAAGGCTGCCGCCCAGGCTGAGCCGGGGATAGAGGCTGGCGGTTTCCAGCCCCACGCCGGCCGTGGCCGCAGCCAGATCGGCCTCTGCCGCGCGCACATCGGGGCGGCGGCGCAGCATGTCGGCGCGCATGCCCACGGCAACATTGGCGGGCAGCGCGGGCAGCGGAGCGGGCGTGGCAACCAGATCGGCCACCGCCTCGGGCGGGCGGCCGGTCAGCAGCGCCAGCATATAGGCAGCGGCATGGACATCGGCCTCCAGCCCGGCGATCGGCGCATGCGCGGTGCGCGCCTGTTCGCGCGCGCGGCTTTCGTCAAACCGCGCTGCCTCGCCCGCCTGAAGCCGCTGGCGCACGATCTGCGCGGTTTGCCCTTGCGCCCCGGCATCGTCGCGCGCGGCGGCAAGCAGCGCCTGCCCCCCGCGCAACTGGGCATAGGCGCGCACCACTTCGGCCACGGTCTGCAGCCGGATATCGGCTGCGCGCGCCTGCGCCGCGGCAATCTGCGCACGCGCCGATTCCACAGCGCGGCGCTGCCCGCCCCACAGATCGATTTCCCACGAGGCATCGAACCCTGTGTCAAACAGCGAAAAATCGCGCTGGTAAAACGGGATGCTGGCCGCGGGAAACTGGCCGTTGAGGCTGGTCTGCGTCTGTTGTGCCGATCCGGCGATCGATGCCTGCGGCATGCCGTTGGCGCGGGTCAGCCCATATTGCGCGCGCGCCTCGCGCAGGCGGCCTTCGGCCTCGGCAATGCCGGGATTGGCCGCCAGGGCGCGCGCGATCAGATCATTCAGCACCGGATCGCCCAGCTTTGCCCAGGGCGACAGGTCCGCTTCGCCAGTGCCGGTGCCAGTGCCCGTGGTGTTGGCCGCGGCGGCGGCGGCGGCCCAGGCGCCGGTTTCACCAGCAATCGCCGGCCGGTGATAATCGGGGCCAACCGTGCAGGCCGCGACAAACAGCGGGGCGCAAAGAACGAACGGGGCAAGGCGGCGCATCGGGGTTACTCCAGGCGCGATCGGAACAGGGCAGAGGCGGCGCCGATCGTAACAAGCGTGATCACCGCCATCGGCCAGGTGTTGGCAAAGACATCGACCGCCGGCATGCCTTTCAGAAACAGGCCCTCGGTCACGATCAGGAAATGCTTGGCCGGGTCGGCCTCGGCACAGATTTTCAGAAAGGCCGGCATGTTGTCGACCGGCGCGGCATAGCCCGACAGCAGGAACACCGGCACAGTGAGCGCAAACATGCCCAGAAACGCCTGCTGCTGCGTATTGGCCACCACCGAAATCAACAGGCCGATGCCGCTGACCGACAGCAGAAAAACCACCAGCGACACATAGAACAGCACCACCGACCCGGTGAACGGTACGTGGAACACCAGCGGATTGACCACCAGATAGACCGTGGCATTGGCCACACCCAACAGCACCGGGGGCACCATCTTGCCCGCCAGGATTTCCCACACACGAAAGGGGGAAACCATCAGCTGGTCATACGTGCCCAGTTCCTTTTCCCGCGCGACCGATTGCGACACCACCGATGTCGCCGATACCAGCGAGATCACCACCACCAGCGACGGGATCGTGAAAAAGACATAATCGAGATTGGGGTTGAACCAGGTGGCCACGATCGCCCCGCCCTGCGGCGGCGGGGCGCGCGCGGTGTGGATATCCGCAGCGACCCCGGCCACGATGCGATCGATATAGCCGCTGACGATCTGCGCGGCATTGGATTTGCGCCCGTCGAAAACGGTGCCCAGCACTGCGCCGCGCCCGGCGCTGACATCGGCGGAAAAATGCGAATCGAACCGCAGCGCGGCCACCACTTGCTGCGTTTCGACCGCGCGGGTGAGCGCGGCATCGGAATCGAGCCGGATGATGCGTTTGACATTGGGGCTGCCCGCCAGCCGCTGGATGATTTCATGGCTCCATTGCCCGCCATCGCGGTCCAGCACGCCGATTGTCACGTGCTTGACCTCCAGCGTGGAGGCATAGCCGAACACCACCAGCTGGATCAGCGGCGGCAGGATCAGCGAAATGCGCGCGCGCGGATCGCGCAGCACCGCCCACAGCTCCTTGACGATGATCGCGGCCAGCCGCGGGCCGAACAGCGCGGCGATCATGCGATCCTCCGCCGCGTGGCACGCACCGCAAGGATGAAAAACACCAGGCCAAACCCGATCAGCGCGGCCATATCGGGCAGAAACAGGCCCCAATCATCCCCGGCGATAAACACCGTCTGCAATTGCGGGATCAGATAGCGCGACGGGACAAGATACGTGATCGCCTGAATCGGTTTGGGCATCGAACTGATTTCGAACAGAAATCCCGACAGCAGCATCGTCGGCAGAAACGCCGACAGCAGCGCCACCTGGCTCGCCACGAACTGGTTTTTGGTCGCGGCAGAAATCAGCAGGCCCTGCCCCAGCGCGGGAAACAGGAACGTGCTGGCAATCGCCAGCAGGGCCAGCGGGCTGCCCCGGAACGGCACCCCGAACACGAAAATGGCCAGCACCGTGCACAGCGTCATCGATCCCAGCGCGAGCAGGAAATAGGGCACGACTTTGGTGGCGATGAATTCGGCCATGCCCACCGGCGTCGCCATCAGCGCCTCCAGCGTGCCGCGTTCCCATTCGCGCGCGATCACCAGCGCAGTCAGCAGCGTGCCGACCATGGTCATGACCACCGCAATGGCGCCGGGCACCAGATTGTACCGGCTTTTCAGTTCGGGATTGAACCAGAACCGCGCCGCGGTCTGGATCGGGGGGGCTGCCACCATGCCGCGACCGGCGCCGCGCGCGGCGGCCCAGGTGGCGCGCACGCCTTCGGCATAGGCGCCGATGAAGCTGGCGGTATTGGGCATCGATCCGTCGGTCAGCACCTGGATCGTGCCGCCGCCCTGCGCCACCTGCCGCCCAAACCCGTCGGGAATGACCACGATGCCGCGAATCCGCCCCGCCACCAGATCGGGCGAAAGCTGGCTGACCGTGCCGGTGGCCACGACATCGAACCATTGCGAGCCCTGATAGGCGCCGGCCAGGCTTTGCGCCGCCTGGCTGCCATCGGCCTGGACAATGCCGATGCGGCTGCGCGCGGTATCGAGATTCACGCCATAGCCAAACAGGAACAGCAGCAGGATCGGCAGCACGAAGGCGATCAGGAACGTCGACGGATCGCGCGCGATCTGCAGGCCTTCCTTCACCAGCATCGCGGTGAAGCGGCGCGGGTTGAACAGGCCGCTCATGCCGCTTCGCGCTGCATGTCAGAGGCTTCGATCAACGCGATGAAGGCGTCTTCCATCGTCGCATCGGATTTGCCGGCCAGCGCCTTCAATTCATCGGGCGTGCCGGTGGCGATCTGCCTGGCGCGATAGATCAGCGTGGCGCGGTCGCAATATTCGGCTTCGTCCATGAAATGGGTGGTCACCAGCACGGTTACCCCCTTTTCCACCATGCCGTTGATATGCGTCCAGAATTCCCGCCGGACGAGCGGATCGACACCCGATGTCGGTTCATCCAGAAACAGCACCGGCGGCTGGTGCAGCACCGCGCAGGCCAGCGCCAGCCGCTGTTTGAAGCCCAGCGGCATCGTTCCCGAATTGGCATTGAGATAGCGATCGAGATGAAACACCGCGATCGCCCGGTCGATCGCATCGCGCGCGGCGGCCCCGCGCAGACCATAAGTGCCAGCAAAGAAATTGAGATTCTGCCGCACCGAAAGATCGCCATAAAGCGAAAATTTCTGCGCCATATAGCCCAGCGACTGGCGCGCATCGGCCTTTGCCCGGCGCAGATCGAACCCGGCCACCGCGCCGGTGCCTTCGCTGGGGGTCAGCAGCCCGCACAGCATTTTGAACGTGGTCGATTTGCCTGCGCCATTGGGGCCGAGCAGGCCAAAGATCTGCCCGCGCGGCACGGTAAAGCTGACATGATCGGCCGCGGTGAATTCGCCAAACCGCCGGGTCAGCCGGTCCGCCACGATCGCCGGCGCGTCGCTTTCGGGGATCTGCCGGTAATTCTGCGCCAGTTGCGATGTGCCCGATGGCCCGCCGCCCAGCAGATCGATGAACGCGTCTTCAAACCGTGGCCGCGCCGGTTCGATCAGCGATCCCGGCGCCAGGCCCAGGGCCGCAGCCGATGGCACCGGCGCATCGGCCGCCACCATCAGCCGCAAAGCATCGCCTTGGACCGTGCCATCAAGGATCGCCGGATCATCGAGCGCGTGCTGCAACGTTACGCGCCGGCCGGCACCGGGCACCGCCACGCGCACCACCCTGTCGCGCACCCGGTCGGTCAGCGCCTGCGGCGGCCCGTCATAGAGCACGCGGCCTTCGTTCAGCAGCGTGACGCTGTCGCACTTTTCCGCTTCGTCGAGATAGGCTGTGGACCACAGCACGCCGATCCCGTCTGTCGCCAGATCCTTGACCATTTGCCACAGTTCGCGCCGTGAAACCGGATCGACCCCCACCCCGGGTTCATCCAGCAGCAGCAACCGCGGCGCGCGCACCATCGCGCAGGCCAGTCCCAGTTTCTGCTTCATCCCGCCCGACAGATTGCCCGCCAGCCGCGCGGTGAACCGGCGCAAATCGGTAAAATCGAGCAGCCGGTCAAAACTGGCGGCGCGGTCTGCCGGGGCAAGCCCGCGCAGATCGGCATAGAGCCGCAGATTTTCCATCACGGTCAGATCTTCGTACAGACCAAAGCGTTGCGGCATATAGCCGATCATGCTGCGGTCGGTATCGGTGGCGGGGCGGCCAAACACGCGGGCCTGCCCGGCATCGGGATCGATCAACCCGGCCAGAATGCGGATCAGCGTGGTCTTTCCCGCGCCATCGGGCCCGACCAGCCCGGTCATCCGCCCCGGCACGATCGCCATCGACACCGCATCGAGCGCCGGCGCCGGCTGGCCGGCAAACCGCTTGGTCAGCCCTTGCACCGAAGCAACGGCGCAATCAGCAACGGTCATCCCGGCGGGGGGGATATCGGCGGGGGGGATATCGGGGGCAGGCTGGCCCATGTCAGTGGTGCGCAGGCGCGCGCGCACCGGGCACGGTGATCGTTACCGGCGCACCCTGGCGCAGGGCATCGTCGGGATCGGCCACGATCACCCGCACGCGATAGACCAGATCGCTGCGCAGCGCCTCGGTCTGCACCGTCTTGGGGGTGAATTCGGCGGTGGGCGCGATCGATCCGATCGTGCCGTGATAGGCATGATCGTTGCCATCGGTGCGCACCGTTACCGCCATGCCCGGCGAAATCCGCGCCAGATCGGGCTCTGGAATATAGGCGCGCACGCGCATCGGCCGGTCGATCGTCAGCGTCAGCACGGTTTCGCCGGGCTGGACAATCGCGCCGGGTTCGCGCGCGCGGGTCAGGATCGTGCCGCCATTGGGCGCGCGCAGCACCGTATCGCCCAGATCGGTGCGTGCCTTGGCCGCCTGCGCCAGCGCCTGGTCGTGCGTGGCCACGGCCGAGGCGATGTCTTCATGGCGATAGCCGGCGCGTTGCAAGGACAGCGCGGCCTGCGCCGCGGTCACTTGCGCCTGGGCCGAACGATACTTTGCCGCAGTGCTGTCAAACAGCGCCTGGCTGACCGCACCGCTTTTCACGAGGTCGGCGCGGCGGTCGAAATCCTCTTTCGCGGCGGCAAGGCCGGCCTGCGCATCGGCCAGCTTTGCCTCGGCCTGCGCGATGTCCTGCGGGCGGTTGCCGCTGCGCCGCTTGTCCACTTCGGCCCCGGCCACGGCCACTTGCGCCTCTGCCGCGGCCAACTGGTCGTGCAGCGGGGTGGTATCGAGGCTGGCCAGCACCGTGCCCGGCGCGACATGCGCACCTTCATCAAACGGGATCGCGGCGATGCGCCCGGCCACGCGAAAGCCCAGATCGACCTGCCGGATATCGACATTGCCATGCATCGTCAGCACCCCGCCGGTGCCCGCCGCCCACAGGCCAAAGCCGCGCGTGGCAGTGCCGGCCACCAGCAACGCGGCCAGCGCCGCAAATCCCGCGATCCGACGGCGTATCATCCATGGTCCCCTGTCATGCGGCGGGATTCCGCCTCTATAACGTCAAGAATGGCATCAAGATTGGCGGCAATCGTGCGCACGATAATGGCAGTTTCGGCCGCCCCGATCCGTGCCCAGCCCATGCCCGCCATCACCGTGGCGCGCGCCACACGAAACACCAGCACCTGGCCAACCAGCGTGATCGCACGCACCCGCGCGCTGTGCCGATCGAGCCGATTGGCCGACACGCGCTGCACCAGGCCGCCCAGGCGGTCGAGCATGCTGCCCATCACCCCGTCATAAATGCGATCGAACGCTGCGGTGGGATCGGCCTGTTCCCGCACGATGAACCGCGCCATGGCCTCTGTCTGATCATGCAGCATGACCATCGCCATGCCGCCCAGCATCGCGTGGATCGCCGCGCGCGCATCGGCAATGCTGCCTTCGGCGCCACACAGCGCCGCGGCCCGTTCGATGGTCGGGGCGATCTGGCGGCGCATCTGCGCGGCAATGTGATCGGCGGTGGCAAGGTAGAGCCCCTCTTTCCCGCCGAAGTGATAGGTGATCGACGACATCGGCGTGCCCGCATCGCGCGCAATCGCCCGTGTGCTGGCGCCATCCAGCCCGTGCCGGCCGAAATGATCGACCGCAACATCGAGCAGGCGCGAATCGGTAGGGATCGAAGCCATCGCCAGCAGTCTTGTTCATTCGAACGAATTAGGCAAGGCGCATCTTTTGCCCGCCATGATTCGGTCGCGGCCGGCATTCTGCCAGGCGCTCCACCGCGAGAATGCTGCTTGACTTTGAGTTAGCATGCGCTAACCCATGCATCATGAAACCTACGGCGCTACCCTTTTTCGTATCGACAGACGATCCTCCTGCCAAGCAGGCGATCCTGCTGGGCGCGATGGACCTGTTTGCCACGCGCGGGGTCGACGGGGTGACGGTGCGCGATATCGCGGCGCGGTCAGGTTATACCAACCCGGCGCTGTTCAAACATTTTGCCACCAAGGACGATCTGGCGCGCAGCCTGTTCGAAGCCTGCTACCGGCGGCTGGCGGCGGCGCTCGCCATGCCCGGCGCCGATCTGCGCGCCGTGGTGACCGCAGCGCTGGCCCTGATCGAAACCGCGCCCGATGCGGTGCATTTCACGCTGGAAAACCTGCGTCGGTTCTGGCGCGACATGCCCGACGATCTGCGCGCGCAAGGGTTGCCCGGGGCGATGCGCCGGCGGATCGAACAGGCGCAGGGGCAAGGCAGCGTGCGCGCCGATATCGACCCCGCGCTGGCGGGATCGCTGGTCCTTGGCATGCTCGCCCAGATCGCGCGCATGGCCCATTTCGCAGAATTGCCCGGCCCGGCGGGCACATTGGCGGACGCCGTCTTCGCCATGATCGACCGCGGCATAGGAGCGTAAAACCATGCCTGATGAGTTAGCAAATGCTTACCCCGCCCTGACTGCCGGGCAGCCCTGGGCGTTGTTTGGCGCAACCGGGGTGACCGGCCGCCTGGTGCTCGAACGCGCACTGGCGCGGGGGCATCGCCCGCGCCTGATCGGCCGTGACCGCACCCGGCTTGCCGCGCTGGCATCCGGCCACGGGCTGGAGGTGATCGAGGCGCAACTGGACGATCGGCAGCTGGACGGTAGTGAGGGCCTGATCGCGGCCCTGGCCGATCAGCGGCTGGTGCTCAACGTGGCCGGGCCTTTCGCGCGCACCGCCGCGCCGCTGATCGCGGCGGCGCTGGCGGCAGGGGTAGACTATGTCGATTGCAATGGTGAGCTGCCCGCGCTCGAACAGCTGCTGGCAATGGACCAGGCCGCGCGCGCGGCGGGCGTTGCGCTGGTCGGCGCGGCGGGGTTTGGCGTTGCCGCCAGCGACGGGCTGGCGCTGCAAGTGTCGCAGGCGCTGGGCGGGGCGGACTGGCTGCGCGTGGGGGTGGCCGCCGATTCGGCGTTCAGTTCGCCCGCTGTCGGGGAAAGCACGCTGGCCATCCTGGCCGGTGGCGGGCGCGAAATCGCCGGCGGGGCGCTGGTGTCGCGGCGACTGGCGCGCCGGCGCTGGCGCGGGGCCGGCGCGGCGGCGCCGGCCTTTGCCAGTGCGCCCCTCGCCGAGCTGGCCGCGGTGCGGCATGTCACCGGGGTCCGTGATTGCGTTGCCGGGGTGCCGATGCCCGCGGCCCAGGCCATTCCGCTGTCGCTGATCGCGCCCCTGCTGCCCTGGCTGTTGCGCCTGCCCCCGGTGCGTCGGGCGATGGCGGGCGCCGGTGGCCACGCTGGCGCGGCCGGGCCCGGCCACACCCACACATCGCGCGTGTGGGTAGAAGGCGGTCGCGGCGCGCAGCGGGCGACCGGCCTGCTGGAAGGGGGCGAAGGCTATGCCCTGGCCGCAGACATCGCGGTGCGCGCGGTCGAGGCAATGCTGGCGGGCCCGGTTGCGCGCGGCGCGCACACCCCGGCGTCGGCCTTTGGCGCCGGCTTTGTCGGAACGGCAGACGGCGTGCGCATCAGCATCACCGCCGCACCATAATGCCGGGTCAGGCGGCGGGCAAAGGTTCCGGCGCCACCCCGGCATCGACCACACGGCGGCTTTCGACCAGGGCGTGGCCCATGTCGAGCACCGCGCGGATCAACCGTTCGCGTTCGGCCCAGGGAAAAAACGGCTTTCCGATCAACAGCGAGGTAAGCCCGTGGACCGAGGCCCAGACCGCCTGCGCGATCACCACGACTTCGTCATCATCGCGCCCGCACATTTGCACGATCGGCCCGCGCAAGGCGGAAAACGCGCGCAGGCCCGCAGCCAGCCCGGGGTCGGTCGCGGCAAAATCGAACGCGCCGCCTTCGAACACCATCCCCGGCGGGCAATAGTCGACGCGCGTGGGCATGAACGCGATGCGGTACATGTCCGGGTGTTCCAGCCCGAATTCGATATAGGCGCGGCCCAGCAGGTCGATCTGCTGGCGCGGGTCCGACTCTTTGGCCAGCATCGCGGCAAACCGCGCCTCAAGCGCGGCAAAGGCGCGCACGCACAATTCGTCGGCGATCGCATCGGCCGAAGGGAAATGGGCATAAAGCGAAGGCTGCGAAATGCCCACCGCCTCGGCAATCTGGCGCGTGGTCACATTGCCGGCGCCCCGTTCGGCAAAGAGGCGCAGCGCAGCATTCAGGATCTGTTCGCGGCGTTCGCCAGGGGGCGGGCGCCTGATCGGTGCAACCATGACGGTTCTGTTGCGCAGATCGGCGCAATCGTCAACCAATCAGTGATAGGAAATGCTTGCCAACCTATCACTGATTGGCTATCACCGATAGGAACAGCTTCCGAGGATACCCCCCATGACCACCCCCCGCTTGCTATCCGGCCGCCTGCTATCCGGCCGCCTGCTTTTCATCGCCTCGTTTGCCACCCTGGCCGCTTGCGGCGCCGGCGTGATCGGGCTGACGCTGGCGCGGGCGCATCCGGCCATGGCCGGCACAGCCGCCCCGCCGCTGGCGGTGCGCGCAGTCACTGTTGCCGCCAATGGCCCGGCCGATACGGCCGACGAGCGGCGCTTTGCCGCCACGATCCGGTTTGACCGCGAGGCGACACTGTCATTCCGCGTGGCCGGACGGATCACCAGCCTGTCGCTGCGCCCGGGCGACCGGGTGGCGCCGGGCGCGCTGGTCGCGGCGATCGAGCCCACTGCCTATGCCGCGGCCGCAGCGATGCGCGCCGCCGATGCCGAACGCAGCGCACGCGATGCGGCGCGCATCGGCGCCCTGGTCAAAGATGGCGCCACCAGCCCCGCCGCCGCCGCCGATGCGCGCGATGCCGCGCGTGGCAGCGCGGCCGGGTTGGCCGCCGCGCGCTATGATCTGGCCTCCACCCGACTGCGGGCGCCCTTTGCCGCGCTGGTGCTCGCGCGCGGTGCCGAAACCGGCGAAACCGTGGCCGCGGGCGCGCCGGTGCTGCGCGTGGCCGATCGCACATCGCCGCTGCTGGCCGTCGCCGATGTGCCCGCAGACCTGGCCGCGCATCTGGCGCGCGGCACCACGGCGCATGTCTGGCCCACCGGCGCAACCGCGCCGCTGACAGCGCGCGTGTGGCGGATTGCCGGCGCGGCCGATGCGCGCAGCGGGCTGGTCGCGGTGGACGTGCGGCTGGATGCACCCATGGCGCTCGCCAGCGGCAGCCCGGCCGCCGTGGCCTTTGCCGCGCCCGCCGATCGGGCGCCGGCACAGGCCATTCAGCGCATCCCGGCCGAGGCGCTGATCGATGCCGGCGCCAACAGCGCCGATGTATGGCTGATCGACAGCGCCGGGCGCGCGCGGCGCCATGGCTTGCGCTTTTTCGGGTTTGACGATCGCGATGCGCTGGTCGGCGGCCTGCCCGCCGGCGCGCGGGTGATCACCACCGGCGCCGGCTTCGTTGCCGAAGGCCAGACCGTTGCGGTGATCGGCGCATGACCCGCATCATCGCCTTTGCCGTCGGCCGCTGGCAGTTTTCGCTGCTCGCCACGATGCTGGTCACTGCGCTTGGCGTGCTGACTTTCGTCACCATGCCGCAGACCGAAGATCCGCAACTGACTTTTCCGCTCTATATCGTCACCGCCGTGCTGCCCGGGGCCAATCCGCGCGATGTGGAACAGCAGGTGACCAAGCCGATCGAGGATGCGCTGGCCGGGCTCGATGCCTTGCGCGAAGTGCGCTCGGTCAGCGGCGATGGCGTGGTGGTGGTCCAGGGCGAATATCTGTGGGGCACCGATTCCGATCGCAAATATGATGAAGTGGTGCGCGAAGTGAACGCGCTGCGGTCGCGCCTGCCTGCGGGCATCGCCCGGCTGGAAGTGGAACGCGCGCGCCCCAGCAATGTGCCCGTGGCGCAGATCGCACTGACCAGCGACATCCTGCCAATGCGCGCGCTGGACAAACTGGCGCGCGATCTGCGCGACAGGTTTGCCCGCATTCCCGGCATCCGCATTGCCGAAGTGTTCGGTGCGCCGCGCAATGAAGTGGCCGTGGCGATCGACAGCACGCGGCTGGCCGCGCTCGGGCTGGCGCCGGGCGCGGTGGTCGATGCCTTGCGCGCGGCCGGGGTCGACAGCCCGATCGGATCGGTCAATGCCGGCGATCGGCGGTTCAGCCTGCGCTATGCCGGGGCCTTTCCCGATGCGGCGGCCGTGGCCGCGGTGCCGCTGCCCGTGCCGGGCGGCCGCATGCTGACCGTGGGCGATGTCGCCCAGGTCCGCTGGGACAGCGCCGAGCCCACGCATGTCGTGCGGTTCAACGGCCATCGCGCGCTGCTGGTCACGGCATCGCAGGGCGATCATCAGGATATCGGCACGCTGACCGCGCGGATCGATGCAGAAACCGCACGATTCCGGCAGACTCTGCCCGGCAGCGTGCATCTTGACACCGGCTTTGCCCAGGCCGGCAATGTCCACCACCGCATGGCGCTGCTGGCGCGCGATTTCCTGCTGGCGTTCATCATTGTCGGGATCACGCTGCTGCCGCTGGGCTGGCGCGCGGCGGGGGTGGTGATGATCGCCATTCCGGTATCGTTGCTGATCGGCGTGCTAGTGCTGCAGGTGGCGGGGTTCAACATCAACCAGCTATCGGTGGCGGGCTTTGTCCTGTCGCTGGGGCTGCTGGTCGATGATGCCATCGTGGTGATCGAAAACGTGTCGCGCTGGCTGCGCGACGGGGCCAGCCGCACCACCGCGGCCATCGCCGGCACCAGCCAGATCGCACTGGCCGTGCTGGGCTGCACCGCCTGCCTGATGTTTGCCTTTTTGCCACTGATCGCGCTGCCCGAAGGATCGGGCGCGTTCATCCGGTCGATGCCGGTGGCGGTGCTGGGAACGGTGGGCGGATCGCTGATCGTGGCGCTGACGCTGATTCCGTTTGTCGCCAGCCGAATCCTGCCGCGCGACGCCGATCCCGAAGGCAACCGCATGCTGCGCGCGCTGCATGGCGGGATCGAGCGCGTCTATAGCCCGCTGCTGCACCGCGCGCTCGATCGGCCGTGGCGCGCGCTGGGGGTAATCGCGCTGATCGCGCTTTTGGCGTTGCCGCTGGCGGGCGCCATCGGCAGCAGCCTGTTCCCCCCTGCCGATCTGCCGCAATTCATCGTTCGCGTGGAAATGCCGCGCGGCACCGCGCTGGCCGCAACCGACCGTGTGGTCCACGCCGTGGCGGCGCGCCTGACGCGCGAACCGTCGATTGCCTGGACCATCGAAAACAGCGGCCGGGGCAATCCTCAGATCTATTACAACAACCCCGCATCGGCCGAAGACCCCGCGCTGGGCGAAGTGGCCGCCTCGTTTCAGCGTTGGGATGCGCGCACGTCGCCCGGCGTGCTCGCCCGGTTGCGCGCCGATTTCGCGCAGATCCCCGGCGCGCGGATCAAGGTGATCGAATTCGTCCAGGGCCCGCAAGTGGAAGCGCCAGTGGCGCTGCGCATCGTCGGGCCGGATCTGGCGGTGCTGGCGCGGCTGGCCGATGCGGGCGAAACCGCGCTGCGCGCGATGCCCGAATTGCGCGATGTGGCCAATCCGCTGCGTGCCACACGCACCGATGTGCGGCTGGATGTGGACGAGGCGCGCGCCCGCGCCCTGGCCGTGGCCCCCGGCGCACTGCGCCAGGCGGTGCAATTGGCAATAGGCGGCGCCACCCCGGCCATCGTGCGCGATGCCGATGGCGATCAATACCCGGTGACCGTGCGCCTGCCGATGCAGGGGCGGCGCGAAATCGCCGCGCTCGACCGCATTTTTGTCCCCACGTTGACCGGGGGCAGCGTGCCGCTGTCATCGCTGGCGCGCGTTACGCTCGACAGCGGGCCCGGATCGATCCAGCGCCACCAGCGCGAACGCGCCGTCACGCTCACCGCTTATGTGGCAAAGGGTGTGCTGGTCGGTCGCGCCACGGCCGATGCGGTCGCCCGGCTGAACGCGGCGGTGCCGTTGCCCCCGGGATACCGGCTCGACATTGCCGGCGAAGCGGAAACCTCGGCGCGCAGCTTTGGCGGGCTGCTGCCGGCGATCGTGATTGCCACGGTGGGCATCCTGGCAGTGCTGGTGCTGGAATTCGGCAGCTTCCGCAATGTGCTGGCGGTGGCAACGGTGGTGCCGCTGGGCATTTTCGGCGCGCTGCTGGCGCTATGGCTGACGGGTAACAGCCTGTCGTTCACGGCGGCGGTCGGCATGATCGCGCTGGTCGGGATCGAGATCAAGAATTCGATCCTGCTGGTCGATTTCACCGAGCAACTGCGGCGGGACGGGGTTCCGGTGCGCGAAGCAGTGGAGCGCGCGGGCGAAACGCGGTTCCTGCCCGTGCTGCTGACCTCGATCACCGCAATCGGCGGGCTGCTGCCGCTGGCGGTCGAAGGCAGCGGGCTCTATTCGCCCATGGCCATCACCATGATCGGCGGGTTGATCACCTCGACCCTGCTCGCACGGATCGCCACCCCGGCGCTCTATCTGCTGCTGGCGCGTCCCGCCCCGCAGGGTGATGAACCCGGCACGCACCCCCTTGCCGCGGGAGTTCCGGCATGATCATAAAACGCAATCGCCGTGGCCTTGCCGCTGCGCTGGTGTCGCTGCTGCTCACCGCTTGCGCCGGTGCCGGACCCTATCATGCGCCCGCGCTGCCACTGGCGCCGCAGTGGAATGCCGCCAATGCGGTGCCGCGCGCGCCGGATCAAGCCGGCCCAACGCCCTGGTGGCACGATTTTGGCGATGCGGCGCTTGACCGGCTGATCGCGGCGGGGCTGGCCGACAATCCCGACATGGCCGCCGCGCTGGCCCGCGTGGATCAGGCGCGGGCAGCCGCGCGCATGGCGCATGCGGCCGAACTGCCCTCGGCCCAGGTGCAGGGATCGCTGGCGCGGCAACGCCAATCGGTCGACAGCGGGCTGGGGCAGCTGACGCGCTATGTCCCGTCGCTGTCGCGCGTGCAGAACCAGGGCGAAATCGGCCTGGGCGCAAGCTGGGACATCGATTTCGCCGGCGGGCTGGCTGCACAAAGTCGCGGCGCGGGCGCCAATGCCGATGCGGCGGGCGCGGGCGTTGCGGCCGCGCGGCTGGCAATCGCGGCTGAAATTGCCGATGCCTATCTGGTTTGGCGCAGCGCGCGCGCCGATCTGGCGCTACTGCAGCACCAGCGCGATCTTGTGGCCGAACAGGCGCGCATTGTCGGCGCGCGGGTGGCCAGCGGTGATGCCGCGCGGCGCGATGATGACGATGCCGCCGTGGCGTTGCTGGCAATCGAGGCCGTGCTGCCCGATGCCGCCACCGCCGTTGCCACCACGCGCAATCGCATCGCCATCCTGACCGGGCGCCCGGCGCAAAGCCGGCTGGCCGAACTCGACGGCATCGCCGCGACCGACCCCGTGCCCGCCGCCACAGACCCGGCCGCCGGCGTGCCCGCCGATCTGCTGCGCCGCCGCCCCGATCTGGTGGTGGCCGAGGCGCGGCTGCGCGCCAGCCACGCGCGGATCGGCGCGGCGCTGGCCGAATATTGGCCGCGGTTCAATCTGCAGGGGCTGTTCGGGTTTTCCAGCAATGCGCTGTCTTTGCTGGGCGGGGATTCGTCGAACGTGATCACTGGCGCGATCGGCTTGCGCTGGCGCCTGTTTGATTTTGGCCGGGTTGATGCCGAAGTGGCCGGCGCGCGCGGCGCCGAGCGAGAGGCGCTGGCCAGCTATCGCGGCAGTGTGCTGTCGGCCGGCGCCGATGTTGAAAACGCGTTTGTCGCGCTGGGCGCGGCGCGCCAGACGCTGGCGGCGCGCACGGCCGCCGATGCCGCCGCCGCCGCCGCGCTCGATCGTGCCCGCGCCGCACAGCGCGCGGGCGAAACCAGCCGGATCGAGCTCGTGGTGGCGGAGGCCCGGCGGATCGATGCCGGCCGCGCGCTCGTCGCGGCGCGCGGCGCGCTGGCCCGCGCCGTGGTCGGCTGCCATCGCGCGCTTGGCGGATAGCAGGGCACCGGCCGCGCCGAAATCGCCCGGTTTCGGGACATCGGCATGGCCAAACCGGATTGTCGCCCCGGGTCAATCCATGGCATCGGTCCCTCAGAAACGTCCGCCGGCACGTCGCCGGCCGCCAGGGTGCAGCATATCGGGTGCGGCCGGGATGTTCGCGGGGAAAAGACAAAGTGGCGCAGCCGGATCGCCATGTCATTGCGGTCTACAGTCCCAAGGGCGGCGTGGGCAAAACCACGCTGGCGGTGGACATGGCGTGGCGCAGTGCCACGCTGGGATCGATGGACACGCTGCTGTGGGATCTCGATGCCCAGGGCGGCGCCGCGTTCCTGCTCGACATGCCGCACCGCAAGGCCGGCAATGTCGCGGGGATATTCCAGAAAGAGGGCAAGCCCGAACATCTGATCAGCCCCACCGCCTATCCCCGGCTCGATCTGCTGGGCGCGGATGATTCGCTGCGCACGCTGTCTTGGCAGCTGGCCCGGCTGGGGCGGCGCCAGCGCCTGGCAGAAATTACCGGACGGCTGCGGCGGCGCTATCGGCGGATCGTGCTCGATTGCCCGCCGTTGCAGAACGAAGTGAGCTATCAGGTCCTGCTTGCCGCCGATGTCGTGGTCGTGCCCTTGCCGCCTTCGCCGCTATCGACCCGCGCGCTGAAACTGATGATCCGCGATCTGAAATCGATATCCGGCCGCCACCCGCCGATCCTGCCGGTGCTGGCGCTTTACGACGGGCGGCGCCGCGAACACCAGGCCGCGCGCAACGGACGCATGGCCGGCTATCCGCTGGTGCCGATGTCGGCCGAAATCGAACGCACCGCGTTTCGCCGCGCGCCGATCGGCACGTTTGCCCCCGCAACGCCCGCGGCGCAGGCGCTGGACCGGCTGTGGCGCGGGGTGGAACGCAAACTGCGCGAAGTCGATGAAGCCGGATCTGGCCAAGCCGAAGCCGACGACAACACGCTCGACCGCCTGGCTGGCTGGTTCAAGAAGGGCTGAGCGGCGCCGTTGCCAGGGCGCCATCGCCCAGACGGTCAAACCCGGTGGGCGTAATGTCCGCGCCGAACCGCCAGGCCGAAACCGTAATCCCGCCGCGCAGATCGTCCTGCGAATAGATGCAGGTGGCCGGGTCTGCGCCAGCAGCGCCCGCCGCAACCATCAGCGGGATCAGGTGATCTTCGCGTGGGTGGACCTGGCGCGCGGCAGGGGCCGTTTCCCATTCTTCCAGCGCGGCAATCCGCGCGGCGGGATCGTCCGACAGCAAAGTCCGGCGCAGCCAGCCATCAAAGGCGGCTGACGGCGCGGCCGCCTGGGCATTGAACACGCGCAAATTGTGATAGCTGAGCCCCGAGCCCAGGATCACCACACCTTCATCGCGCAATGGCGCGAGTGCCGCGCCCAGCGCCACATGCGCCGCCGGATCATAGCCCAGCTTCATCGACAGGCTGACCACCGGCATGTCGGCATCGGGATAGATCGGCTGCATCATCGAAAAGGTGCCGTGGTCAAACCCGCGCGACGGGTCGCTACCGATGGCAATGCCGGCCGCGCGGCCCAGTTCGACCACGCGCGCGGCAATGTCGGGCGATCCCGGTGCGGGATACCTGATCCGATAGGTGTGTTCGGGAAAGCCGTAATAATCATAGACCATGCCCGGCCTGGCGGCGGTCGAAACGATAAAGCCCGGTTCTTCCCAATGCCCCGAAACCGCAAGCACCGCGCGCGGCCGCTCCGGCAATTGCGCCGGAAGCGCCTGCAACGACGCCTCCAGCCAGTCAAAGCCGCGCCGGAATTCGCCATCCAGCCAGGGCCAGGGGCCACCGCCGTGCGACAGGAAGAAAACGGGTTGGCGTGTGGTCATGGTTCGGTTCCCGCAAAGGTCAGGACTGAAACATAGCCCAGGCGCTGATTGCGTGGCAGCCGGAAAGTCTGGGACGCTGCTGTTCGAAAAAATCGCAGGAACCGGCATTCATGGCCAATCGGTAATGATCTGCTCACCCCCTGTTTGCCGGCGCGCCCCTATCGCACCAGACGACGGTGGGCAGTCGGGGGCGAGCTGCAACGTGACGGTCCCCTGTTCCAGTTCCATCCCGGCTGTCCATCGTCACCCGGTACGGCTATAGGCGGTTCAGTTCAAACCGGGGTACGCAGTGCAACGTCCGATTTTCTTTGATCCGACCGGCCGTCGACGCCGCTGGACCCGCCGCGCGCTGTTTGCCGGAATTGCCCTGCTGATCCTGACGGCGCTGGCCTTTGCCACCACCGTGGCCACGGTGCCGGTTTCGCAACCGCTGAAGCTGGGGTTTGAACGCCCCCAGCCGCTGCCGTTGCGCACCCAGGTCGGACGCCTGTCGCGCCGGCTCAGCACGCTGTTCGGCCGTCACCCGGTGCGCGCCGCGCGCGCTTCGGAAAACCTGACAGTGGGTTTCTACACCCCGTTCGGCGAAGGCGCGGTGGAAAGCCTGAAGCGCAAGGCGGCCGGTCTCGACTGGGTTGCCCCCACGCTGATGTCGCTGGATCCAAAGGGCAATTTCACCGCCACCGACGATACCCGCATGCGTCGCATCCTGGCGGGGCAGATCCACCGCCCGCTGGTCGTCGATGTGTTGCAAAACGCCTCCAGCGGGGTGTGGGACGGCGCCGGCACCAGCCGCGCGCTTGCCAATCCGGCGCAGCGCGCGACGATCGTGCGCGAAATCGATGATGCGCTCGATGCCAACGGCGATGCCGGGGTGATGGTCGATTTCGAAAACCTGCCGCCCGAAGGCGTGGCGAACCTGTTGCGCTTTATCGGTGAATTGCACGCGCGGCTGGCGCCAAAGCACCGGCTGGTTTCGGTCACCGTGCCGATCGACGACGAAACCTGGAGCCCGCGCGCCTTTGCCGCGGTGGCCGACAAAGTCGTGCTGATGGCCTATGACGAACATTACATGACCGGAACGCCCGGGCCGATCGCATCGAACAACTGGTTTGTCAGCCATGTCAGCGATGCGCTGAAGGGTGTGCCGGCAAACAAGGTGATCATGGCGCTGGGCAGCTATGCCTATGATTGGCATGGCGGCGCGGCCGACCCGCTGACCATCGAAGAAGCCTGGTTGTCGGCACTCGATTCGGGCACCCGGCCAACCTGGGACAAATCCAGCGGCAACGCCGGTTTCGCCTTTGACGATGACAACGACGCCAATCCGGCCACGCCCGGCGTGCGCCACGATGTGTGGATGATCGATGCCGCAGCCAGCTGGAACCAGATGCAGGTGCTGCGCCAACTGGGCGTGGGTTCGGTGGCGCTGTGGCGGCTGGGGTCGGAAGATCCGGGATTCTGGATTGCGCTCGATAACTGGCGCAAGGGCGGCACGCGGGCCAATCTGGGCCCCCTGCACGAACTGACCAATGTCGATATCGAAGGCAATGGCGAAATCCTGCGCGTCGATGCCGTGCCGCAGGGCGGTTCGCGGTCGTTGACGTATGACCAGCATTCGGCGCTGATCGTCAACGAAACCTATGACCAGCTGCCCATGCCCTATGTCGTGCGCCGGACCGGCGACCGGCCAAAGCAGATCGCGCTGACGTTCGACGATGGCCCCGATCCCAAATATACCAGGCAAATTCTCGA
Organism: uncultured Sphingomonadales bacterium; assembly: GCA_903832325.1. Lineage (GTDB taxonomy): Bacteria > Pseudomonadota > Alphaproteobacteria > Sphingomonadales > Sphingomonadaceae > Novosphingobium. Next base: position 295,704 of record CAILBC010000022.1, read on the forward strand.
TATTCTGGAACGCTATCACGCGCCGGCAACGTTTTTCGTGATCGGCGAAAACGGCGTGGAAAATCGCGGCCTGCTGCAGCGGATCATCGCCGGCGGGTCGGAAATCGGCAACCACAGCTATACCCACCCCAATCTCGCCGATGTCAGCGAAACCGGCATCCGGCTGGAACTGAACGCCACGCAGCGGCTGATCGAGGCCTATACCGGCCGGTCCACCCGCCTGTTCCGCGCGCCCTATTTCGGGGACGCGGAACCGACCACGCCCGATGAACTGGGCCCCGCGCTGATCGCGCAGCAACAGGGCTATTCGATTGTCGGGCTGCATGGCGATCCGGGCGACTGGCAGAAACGCACGGCCGATGACATCTTTCAACGCACGATCGCCGCGATTGAACAGGCGACGCCCGACCGCACGGTGAATGTGGTGCTGCTCCACGATGGCGGCGGCGATCGCAGCCAGACCGTGGCGGCGCTGCCGCGAATCATCGAAAAGCTGCGCGCCGATGGCTATGCGCTGGTTCCGGCATCGCAACTGGCCGGGCTCGATCGCGATGCGGTCATGCCAAAGGTAGAGGGCTGGGATCTGGTCGCGGTGCGGCTGGACGTGGGGATTTTCGTGGTTCTGGCCGGGCTGCTGTCGGGGCTGAACTGGATGTTCTTCTTTGCCATCGCGCTGGGCGTGATCCGCGCGCTGGGCTTGACCGGGCTTGCCCTGCTTGCCGATCGCGATCCCGACATGCGCCCCCCGGCCGAACCCGAAGGCGCGCCCTGGCGGCCGCTCGTTTCGGTGATCATCCCCGCCTATAACGAAGAACGCGTGATCGAATCCTCGATCCACCGCATTCTGGCCAGCGACTATCACCCGATGGAAGTGATCGTCGCCGATGACGGATCAAAGGACCGCACCAGCGAATTCGTTGCCGCCGCATTCGGCACCGATCCGCGCGTGCGGCTGATGACCATGGTCAATGGCGGCAAAGCCAACGCGCTGAACCGGGCGCTGGCCGTCGCGCAGGGCGAAATCATCGTTGCGCTCGATGCCGATACCCAGTTCGAAACGACCACGATCACCCGGCTGGTGCGCTGGTTCCGGAAAGAGAACATCGGCGCGGTCGCGGGCAATGCCAAAGTGGGCAACCGGGTCAATCTGGTAACCCGCTGGCAGGGTATCGAATATGTCACCGCGCAAAACATCGAACGCCGCGCGCTGACCCAGTTCGATGCGATCATGGTGGTGCCGGGCGCGGTGGGCGCCTGGCGCCGGTCTGCGCTCGACGATGTTGGCGGCTATCCCGAAGACACGCTGGCCGAAGACCAGGATCTGACCATCGCCATTCAGCGCCACGGCTGGAAAATCGCCTATGACGAAGATGCTGTGGCCTGGACCGAAGCGCCCGAAACGCTGCGCGCACTGGGCAAACAGCGGTTCCGCTGGGCCTTTGGCACATTGCAGTGCCTGTGGAAGCACCGGTCGGTGCTGAATGCGCGTTCGCCGTCGGGGCTGGCCTTTGTGGGCATGCCGCAGGCCTGGCTGTTCCAGATCGTGTTCGCGATGATTTCGCCGCTGATCGATCTGGCGCTGGGGGTATCGATCATCGGCACTGCGGTGCGGGTGATGCAGCACGGCTGGGCCCAGACCCAGACCGACGTGCTGCGCATGGCGATCTACTGGATCGGTTTTACGACGATCGATGTCGTCTGCGGCTGGATCGCCTATCGGCTTGATGTGCGCGAAAAACGCTATCCCGCGCTGCTGCTGCTGTCGCAACGGTTCGTCTATCGCCAGCTGATGTATGGCGTGGTGATCCGCGCGGTGGGTGCGGCAATGTCGGGGCTGGGCATCGGCTGGGGCAAGCTGGAACGGACCGGGCGGGTCAACACCCAGCAAACGCCAGGGGCCTGATTCTTTCGAAACCTGATTCTTTCGAGATCTGGCCCTCTTGAAAATCGGGGATTCAGGCCGGCAGGCGCAGCGTTGCCAGCAGGCCGCGCATGCCGGTGCCGGCGCCCACAGCGTCCGACAGCAGCAGATCGCCGCCGTGCAGCCGGGCAACCGCCTTGACCATGGTCAGCCCCAGCCCGCCGCCGGGCAGCGTGCGCGCATTGTCCAGCCGCACAAAGCGTTCCATCGCCCGATTGCGGCTTTGCTCGGGGATGCCCGGGCCATCATCGCTGACGGCGATTTCGGCCCAGCCCGGCCCTGTCGTCGTGCTGAGCAGAACGGCGTGCGCGCCATATTTCAGCGCATTGTCGATCAGATTGGCAATCGCGCGCGACAGCAGTTCACGATCGGCCACCACCGTCGCCGGGGCCAGCCGGGTGTGCAACAGCACGCCTGATTGTTCGGCCAGCGGCTCATACAATTCGGCCATGTCCTGCACCACGGCAGCCAGATCGATCGGTGCGCGCTGGTCGGCCACCGCGCCGCCTTCCAGCCGGGTGATCTCGATCGCGGTATCGAGCATGCGGCGCAGGCCATCGGCGTTTTCGCGCGCGGCGTGCAACGCCTCCACCGCGCCGGGTTCGTCCACCCGGTCAAGCGCGGTGTCAATCGCTGCCGAAAGCCGCGCCACCGGCGATCGCAGATCATGCGCCAGCGACACCGACACCGCACCCAGTTCCGACACCAGCGTGTCGATCCGGTCGGCCATGCGGTTCATCTGCACGCGCAAATGGTCAAACCCGTCGCCGCTGCGGCTTTCGGGCAGGCGCGCGCCGAAATTGCCCGAGGCAAACTGTTCCGCCGTCTGTGCGATGGCAAAGGTGCGCCGGCTGATTTCCAACCCCAGCAGCAGCGCGCTGGCCAGCGCCAGCGCCACCGCAACCAGAATGGTAAGGCCTGCCGCCGTGGCAAAGGCCAGATTGAACCGGCGTTCGGTGGCGCCCATCACCCCAACGATCAGGCGTTCGCCATCCGACATCTGCCCGGCAATCGCCATGCCCTCGATATCGGGAATGTCGGGCCCCAGATGGACCATCACCGGGCGCGGGTTCGGCGCCACGGGCAGTTGCGGGGCGCGCGCAAGGTTGCTCAGCAGCGGGTTCGGCCCGCCGGTCAACGCGATGAACACGGTGGGATCGGCGGCGCTGCCCTGCTGGCGCACAATCATCTGCGCCAGCGCCGGCCGGCCGCCCTGCAAGTATGTCGCGAGCAGATCGTCGCGCACATCGAGCACCTGGCGCACACGATCGGCGCGCACCACATCGAGCATCTGGCCGCGCAGAAAGAAGATCGCCCCGGCGCTGGACATCAGCTGCAGCACAAAGACCCCGGCGACCAGCAGCAGCATTGTCGACGACATCCGGCGCGGCGGGCGCGCGGCGCGCGCGGGGGCATCCGTTCGGCTGAAAAACGGCCTGTCAGTGCGTGTCACCGCTGCTCAATCCACCGCCAGCCGGTACCCCGCACCGCGCACGGTGTGAAACAGCACGCGATCTTCGCCATCGTCGATCTTGCGCCGCAGCCGGCTGATATGCACGTCGATCACATTGGTGCCAGGGTCGAAATGATAATCCCACACCGCCTCGAGCAGCATTGTGCGCGTCACGACTTCGCCCTGGTGCTGCATCATGTATTCCAGCAGGCGGAATTCGCGCGGTTGCAGCACGATCTTGCGCGTGCCGCGCCGCACCGCGCGGGTCAGCCGGTCCAGTTCCAGCGTGTCGCAGCGCAACAGGGTATCCTGCACCCGGGTCACCCCGCTGCGCCGCCGCGCCAGGGCCTGAACCCGTGCCAGCAGTTCCGCAAACGAGAACGGTTTGCCCAGATAATCGTCGGCGCCCGCGGTCAGCCCCGAAACCCGATCATCGGTGCTGCCCAGGGCGGACAGCATCAGCACCGGCGTATCGACTTCGGCCGCGCGCATCGCCTTCAGCACGGTCAGCCCGTCCATCGCCGGCAACATGCGATCAAGCACGACCACATCGAACTGGCTGTCGGTGGCCATGAACAGGCCATCGCGGCCATTATCGGCGCGATCGACCACGAAGCCTTCCTGATCGAGCCCGCGCGCAATGTAATCGGCAATCTGGCTGTCATCTTCAACCAGCAGAATTCGTGCTGACACGCTGTGTGCTTCCCGTTCGCTTGTGTGGCCCACCCGGCCAGATCCTGCCTGCCAGATCCGGCTTATTGGCCGCCCCGGCAGGGCGGCGCGCGCCTTGGTGTCCCCATGTGGAGCACCATGCCCCTGCGGTGCCCTTCCGGCAAGAGGTTTGGGCCGGCAAGAGGTTTGGGCCCGCACTCGGTTTGGGCGCAAATACCGCAGGCGGATCAGTGCGGTCGGCCGCCCGGCCCGATTGCCGGCCCGACTGCCGGCCCGACTGCAGGTATCCCCGGGCCGGCCGGCGTGCCGAATTCCCCGCGCGCTGCACCGGCCGCGCCGGCAAAGCCATAGCCTTGCGGCAAAGTCGGCCCCATCAGCCCGGTGCGCGCGCCCAATGGCCCGGTTGCCGCAGGTCCAGCGGTCTGCGCGGCCAGATCGACCGGCCCCGCCGCGGCGGCGGACACGACAGATGCCGCGGCGGTTTGCACGGCCGGCGCCGGCGCGGCGCTCTCGATGGCCAGGACAGGTGCCTGGGCATCGGCTTGCGGTACCACGGCGCGGCGCAGACCGGGCCGTTGGCGAAGGGGCGCTGCGCGAACCGTTGCATCGGCCAATGGCGCAGCACGCGCAGCGACAGGCGCATCGGCAGGCGGCACTGCGACCGGCCGTGCCATTGTTACTGCGCGCGCGGGCACAGACACCGCCGCCACCGGCGCGCCGCGGGGCAGGATCAGTGCAAAAACCGCCACCCCCGCTGCCAGCGAAGCCACCGGGCCAAGCCATCGCGACCAGCCGGCAGCACGGCCCGCAACCCTGCCCTGCGCCGGCAATTGCGCCAGGCGCGGCACATCGCGCACAATGCGCGATGTCAGGCCCGGTGGCACCGGCAGCGGCGGCAATGCAGCCAGTTGGCGGATCAACGCCAGGTCTTCGTCGTTGCCGGCCGGGTCGGGGGCCAGATCGGGGCGCGCGGTCACCATGGCCCCGCTCCATCGCGCGGGCCCGTTTCCGCTTCACCCGCGGCGATCAGATCGTGCCACGGCACCGCGCGTGCAGTCAGGATTTCGCGCAATTGCCGCCGCGCGCGGAACAGCAGCGATTCCATCGCCTTGATATGCAGATCAAGCATCCGGGCAGCCGCCGCGTTGGAGAAGCCCTGAAGATAGCACAAGACCAGCGCCGCGCGATGACGTTCCGGCAGTGCGGCCAGCGCCTCGGCAATCTGGGCCTGGGCCTGCGCCGCTTCGATCCGTTCATCGGCCAGTGGCGCGGCATCGGCAATATCGGGCAAATCGGGCGTGGTGACCACGCGAAACCGGCGCTTGCGATCGAAACACAGGTTGATCGTCACGCGGTGCAGCCACCCGGCCAGCCCCGCACCGCTGGGCTGCCAGCGCGCGGCATGGGTCCACAGCCGGGCAAAGCAATCCTGCACCACGTCTTCGGCTTCGTGCCCGTCGTTCAGCATGCGCGCCGCCACGCGGTACAGCGCCCCGCCATGGCGATCGACCAGCACGGCAAAGGCGGCAACCGATCCGGAGCCCACGGCCTGAACCAGCGCGACATCGTCCAGCCGCGCCAGATCGACCGGCACCTCATTCCGGCGCTCTGGCGCCACAGGCGGCGCCGGGCGGCGCGGCCGCACGGGCCGATCATCGGAAAAACGGGTTTCGGCTGGAATATCCAGCGTCGCGCCATGGCCATCCAGCCGGGCGATCGGTGCTTCGAACAGGGTCATAGCCACGAACCATTGCGCAAGAGGTCTGTTCCACGCCCCCCGGCGTACCCAAGTCCACCGGCACGCCAGAGCGGCCGATCCCCCGCGCAACCGGTGCCGCGCGGCTGATGAACCCAAAGTTTACGGCGGTATCGCGCACGGTCTTTTTTCAGGCGGCCCAAGTTCTTTTCTTGTGCGACTTGCCTTGCAGGGTTTTCCGACTATCCACGTTACCCGTTCCGGACCCCGCGCGACGGGCTTTGCGCATGGGCAAAGCGGGCGTATGGGGTTCGCCAAGATTTCGACGGGCGGGGGGCAGGTTTACCTGTCAGCCGTCCCCCAGACCACGGTCCCGACGGTCCCTCGCCGACCGGACCTCAATGCCGGATGACAGAATGCTGACGCAGCGCAAATTTTCGCAATTCCTGGCTTCGGCCGCCCCGGCAGCCTTTGGTTGCGTCGCGGTCCTTGCGGTCGCCTCTCCCGCCCTTGCCGATACCACGGTATCGACCGGCACCACCGCAACGTACAAGACATCGGCCGCAGGCAATGTCACGATTGCCAGCACCGGCACGCTGACCGGCACCCCGGGCCCGGTGGTCACGGTCGATTCGTCGAGCAATGTCACGGTAAACGGCGGCGGCATCATCAATGCCGGCACTGCCACCACCGCCGCCAACGGCGCGATCGGCATCCAGCTCAATCCCGGGGTGACCACCACGATCACCAACACCGGCTCGATCACCGCGCTGGAAAACTTCACCCCGACCACGATCAGCAGCGGCTTTGTCGAAAGCGCGGTTTCGGGCGTGTCGGGCCGCTATGGCATCTATGGCGCGGCCGGCACCACGATCAACGGCACGATCGTCAACAGCGCGGCGACGACTGTTGGTTCGAGCACCTATACCGGCACGATCACCATCGATGGCGAACATTCGGCGGGCATCCAGATCGATGGCGATCTCAAGGGTTCGCTGAACACGCAGGGCGCGATCGCTATCCTGGGTGACAGCAGCTATGGCGTAAAGCTGAACACGGTAACGGGCAATGTCACCATCGGCGGCACCGTGCAGGTTACCGGTTCGGCATCACAGGGCTATGTCCAGTCGGGCGCGGTGACCGGCGCCATCCTGATCGACGGGGCCATCACCAACGGCTACAGCTATACCGATACCAGCGGCACCGCGCTGGTGATGTCGCGTTCGCTGCTCAACACCGGCACGCCGGTCGGCACGACGTATCTTGCCGCGGGCCTTGCCCCGATTGTGGAAATCGATGGCAATGTCACCGGCGGCGTGCTGATCAACGCGCCGACCACCTCCACATCGACCGATACCAACCGCGGTTCGATCACGTCGTACGGCAACAATCCCGCGCTGCAGATCGGCGGGGCAAGCAACATCACCATCGGCAGCGGCACCACCAACAACGGGGCCTTTGCCCTGGGCATCGACGGGCAGGTCTCGGCCAATGCCTACACCACCTCGACCGCGGCCTATGCCACGGTGATCGGCGGGCGCGGCGGCAATGTCACGCTGACCAACGGGCTGGAAGTCTATGGCACGGTCAGCGCCACCACCATCGATACCGGCGCCACCGCGCTGCTGATCAATGCCGGATCGGTGGTCGGCACGATCCTCAACACCGGCACGATCAAGGCCACTGCCAGCCAGCAGACCAGCGGCAATGTCTATGCCATCCAGGACTTGTCGGGCTCGGTCACTTCGCTGACCAACCAGGGCTATATTTCGGGCACGGCGGCCACGGCGCTGAACGCCACGGCGGCCGCGATCGACCTGCGCGCCAACACCACCGGCGTCACGCTGACGCAAAGCTATACTTCGGCCAACCAGACCAACGAAACCGCCGACAAGGCGGCAACCACCTACAACCCGGCCACGGCCACGCTCTATGCCGGCATCACCGGTGATATCTATCTGGGCACCGGCAACAACACGATCAAGATCCAGAGCGGCAGCATCACCGGCAACACCTATATCGCCGGCGGCAACACCACGATCAGCCTGGCCGACGTGACGCGCTGGGTGGGCAACATCAATTTCACCGGCACCGGCACCGAAACGCTGACGATGACCGACAATGCCCAGCTGACCGGCAATCTGGCACTGGGCGGCAATGCCGGCACGCTGACGCTGAGCAGCGCGGCGCAGTTCCTGGGCACGGTTACCGGCGGCAGCGCCTTCAACGTGGTGGTCAATGGCGGCATTTTCGGCGCCAATGCCGTGGGCACGACCGCGATCAATTCGCTGAACGTGGCATCGGGCGGCAACTTGCGCGTCTATATCGATGGCACCACGGCAACATCGTCGCTGCTGCAGGCCAATAGCGCCACATTTGCCAGCGGCGCGAAAATCTCGCTCTATGTCAATTCGTTGAGCAACATCACCAAGAAGTACGACGTGCTGACCGCGACCACGCTGACCGGCGCGAGCACGCTTACCAATTCGTCGCTCAATCTGCCGGTGCTGTTCAACGGCACGATCAGCACCGATGCCAACAACGTCTATGTCGACATCGAACGCGCCACCGCGGCGCAGCTGGGGCTGACCACGGCGCAATCGGCAGCCTATACCGCGATCCTGAACGACGCGGCGAACAACACGCTGATCCAGAGCACGCTGCTGCAGATCTATGACACCCCGACGCTGCGCGGCCGCTTCAACGAACTGCTGCCCAACTATGCGGGCGGCACGTTCGACGTGGTGACCCGCGCATCGCGGCTGGCGGCCAAGCACCTCGACGACGATTCGACGATGTTTTCGATCAGCGATTCGGCGGCCTGGATCGAACCGATCGTGTTTACCGGCACGCGCACCTACGGCGACACGCCGGGCTTCAAATCGAGCGGCGGCGGGCTGTCGATGGGCTATGAAAAGGTGACGCCGCTGGGCAATATCGGCCTGACACTGGCCTGGCTGACCGGCGATGCCAAATCGGCAACGTATCAGTCGGTAAAGACCAACGCCTTTCAGATCGGCACGTTCTGGCGCAAATCGAGCGGCAATTTCTATATCTGGGGCCGCGGTTCGCTGGGCCGGGAATCGTTCAAATCCAGCCGCACGTTCTTTGGCCAGTACACCACGACCACGCAGAACGCGGTGACCACCAGCAACTTCACCTATGCCGCCAACGGCCACTGGGCGGGCTGGTCCGCGGCGCTGACCGGCGGGGCATCGTACACCGTGCCGATGGGCGATCATTTCAGCCTGCGCCCGCGCGGCTTCCTCGAATATGACCGCCTTCAGGAAAACCGCTATATCGAAACCGGCGACACGCCGATCGCGCTGACCGTGGGCAAACGCACCAGCAGCCAGACCGTGGCCACCACCACGCTGGCCGCACTGTGGAGCGCCGGACCAAGCAACCACGAAGGCCGCCCCTTCACGGTCGAGCTGGAGGCCGGCCGCCGCACCTGGCTGGCGGGCAATCTGGGCACGACCACGGCGACGTTTGAAACCGGCGATACGTTCAGCATCAATGGCGGCCATCTGCCATCGGCCTGGGTCGGCCAGTTCAGCATCATGCAGGGCGGCCTGGACTATACCTGGAAAGTGGGCACCGACATCGAGCGCGGCGCCGACAAGGGTGTCGCCTATGGCGTAAAGGCATCGATCAGCATCGCGCTGTAAACCGGCATGGATCAGGGGGGCGGGGCCGGTGGCACCCGCCCCCTTTTTTTGTCTTCAGCGGCGCGGTTGCGCGGCAAACCACGGCTTCAGCAGGGCCAGCGCCTGTTCCACCAGCGGTGTGGCCACGGCAAAGCTGATGCGGATGAAGCGGTGGCCCAGCACCGGGTCAAAATCGATCCCCGGCGCCACTGCAACCCCGGTATCGCGCAGCAGCCGCATTGCGAAATCCAGGCTGTCATCGGTCAGATGGCCGACATCGGCGTAGATATAGAACGCGCCATCGGGTGGGGCGATCCGGTCCAGCCCCAGATCGGGCAGCGCCTCCAGCATCAGCGCGCGGTTGCGCGCATAAGTGCGCACGTGGCCTTCCAGTTCGTCGCGGCAATCGAATGCCACCAGGCCCGCCTTCTGGCTGAGCACCGGCGGGGTAAGAAACAGGTTGCCCATCCGCGCCCGCGCCTGGTCGACCAGATCGGGCGGAACCACCAGCCAGCCCAGGCGCCAGCCCGGCATGCTGAAATATTTGGAAAAGCTGTTCACCACCAGCGCATCGGGCGCCACGGTCAACACGCTGGGCGTGGGGCTGCCAAAGGCGATGCCGTGATAGATTTCATCGGCGATCAGGCGGATGCCGCGTTCGGCGCAGACCGCGGCAATGCGCGCCAGTTCGTCGGCGGGGATGATCGTGCCGGTGGGGTTGGCCGGGCTGGCCAGAAGCACCACATCGGGCGCGGGATCGATCGCGGCAATCGCCGCCGCATCGAGCTGAAACCGCGTATCCGCGCCGCAGGGAATTTCCACCGGTTCCATGAACAGCGCGCGCGCATTGTTGCGATAGGCGACATATCCCGGCCGGGCAAACGCCACGCGGGTGCCCGGCCCGCCGGCCAGCGACAGCGCCATGACCAGCGCGGGCGAAGCGCCGCACGTCAGCACGATCCGCGCCGGATCGATGGCGATGCCATCGCGTTCGCGATAGCTTTGCGCGATGCGCGCCTTCAGCGGCTGGCTTTCCCAATAGCCCATGGCATCGCTGTCGAGCACCTGGTGCGCAGTGGCGATGGCCGCCGCCGGGGCGCCGGTGGAAGGCTGGCCGAATTCCATATGGATCACCGCGCGCCCTTCGGCCGCGAGACGATGCGCCAGCGCCGAAACGGCCATGGCGTGAAAGGGTTCAAGCTGTGCGATCATGCCACGCTCACTGGCCCGATCAGCAGCGATTGACAAGCACGCCCTTGGCTTGCGACCCTGCCCGGCACGGCAGCCCGGCATGAACCGCGCGCCAGCCATGGAGAGACCGATGCCAAGCGAACCCGCCGTTGCCCATACGCCCGGAACACCCCCGGTGCTGCCGCTGATGACCGCGCTGGTGGTCACGGCGATTGCGGTCGCGCTGATCATCGGGTTTGTGGTGATCGGCGCGGCGCTGCATGTCGTGCCGGTCTATGCCGGGTTTCTGCTGCTGTGGTACTGGACATCGGTCACCCATTCCGATCTGCGCGCGCTGGCGCCGGCAGTGATCGGCGGGCTGGTCGGAACCGGTTTGAGCTATTTGCTGCAGACCGGCACTGCGCTGGGCAATGGGCCGCTGATCATTGGCGCGCTGGCGCTGATGGTGGTCGCGCTGTTCCTGGTGATCGCGGGCCGCCTGCCGCTGGTCTGCAATGCCAGCACGATGCTTTATGTCACCGTGTTCAACGCACCGGTGATCCAGCAGGGCGAAGATATGCGCCGGGTGATGCTGGCCACCGTGCTGGGCATGGTCTGGTTCGGGGTGACGATCGGCGTGCTGGGCCGGCTCGCGCCAAAGGCCGCGCCAGATCCGGCATCCGCGCAGGGCTGAACCGCGCGCCGCCGGCGTCAGGCGAAGGCGGGCAGGCGGCGCAGATGCTGATAGGCCTCCACCACTTCGCCCAGCCGCGCTTCGTGGGAACGGTCGCCGCCGTTGCGATCGGGGTGATAGCGCCGCACGAGTTCGGAATAGCGCGCCCGCAACGCGCGGCGATCGGCATCCATATCCAGGCCGAGCGCATCATAGGCGCGGCGGTCGGCCGGGTTCAGCCCGCGCCGGGCGGCATCGTGGGTGCGGCGCATGTCGGCCGCGCGCGCCCGCGCCCGCGCGCCAATGGCATCGAGCGGATCGACATAATCGGCCCAGCGCGGCGCCTCGTCGATGCCCGCCGTGGGGCGGAACGCGCGCGTCTGATCGGCCCAGCCCGATAGCGGCGATTGCGCGCGCTCGATCTGTTCGGGGGTCATCCCGCGAAAGAAATCATAACCCTGGTTGAACGCGCGGACGTGTTCCAGGCAGAACCAGCGATAGCTGCCGGGGCCATCAAACCCCGGTGCGCGTTCGCCCGGCGCGCGGAATTCGCCGGGTTCGGGGCAGCCGGGCGCGCTGCACGGCCGCGCGCTGCCAGGAATCCGGCCATGGAATCGGTTCTGCGTCATTTCGCTTTCCCATGCCGCCTGATTGGCTAGGATGGAAGCCATGACCGGACCCATTGCCCATGAAATCACCACGCTGCTGACTGCGGCGTTTGCCCCCACCGCGCTCGACGTGATCAACGACAGCGATAGCCACCATGGCCATTCCGGCCATGACGGATCGGGCGAATCGCACTTTACCGTGGTGATCGAAAGCGCCGCCTTTGCCGGACAGACCCGGTTGCAGCGCCAGCGCGCGGTGATCGCCGCGCTGGGCGACATACCCGGGCAGCGCGTGCACGCATTGGCGATCCGCGCCCGCGCCCCGGGCGAATGACCGCGCCACACGCGCACACACAACCCGAAAACAATCACGGGCATAAAACAATCACGGGAGAGCACGGAGATGGCATTTCAGCGCACAGTCGCGTGGATCACCGGCGCATCATCGGGCATTGGCGCGGCGCTGGCCCGCGCGGTGGCGGCGCGGGGCGCGGCGGTGGTGCTGTCGGGCCGCAATCGCGCGGCGCTCGATGATCTGGCGGGCACGATTGCCGGCGAAACGCTGGTCCTGCCGTTCGAAGTGACCGACCATGCCGCCATGCATGCCGCGGCCGATGCAGCATGGAACTGGGCGGCGGCGCGCGGTGGCGGGATCGGCATGCTGATCAACAATGCCGGAATTTCGCAGCGGTCGCTCGCCATCGATACCGCCTATGATGTCTATGACCGGATTGTCGCGGTGGACCTGATGGCGCCGATTGCGCTGACGCAGGCGCTGCTGCCGCGCATGGTGGCGCGCGGCACCGGGCGCATCGTGATGATTTCCAGCGTAGCCGGCAAAGTCGGCGTGCCGATGCGCACCGCCTATTGCGCCGCCAAATTCGGCCTGATCGGCTATGCCGACGCCTTGCGCTCCGAAATCGTGGCCCAGGGCCTGCAGGTTCATGTCGTCACCCCCGGTTCGGTGCGTACCGGCGTGTCGCGCAACGCGCTGACCGCGGACGGATCGCCGCGTGGCACCAGCGATCGCGCCATCGAAAACGGGCTGGACCCCGATGCCGTGGCCGCCACGATGCTCGATCGCATTGCCGCGGGCGAGCGCGAGATCATCCTGGCCACCGGCATCGAGGAACAGATGGCCGAACTGCGCCGCACCCCCGATGCGCTGTTCGACCAGATCGCCGCGCTGAGCGTCGGCTATGCCGAACGCATGGCGCAACCGGCAGGCGACAGCGCATGACGGCCCTGCCTCAGGTCCGCGTCGAAATCGGCGGCGGGATCGCGCTCGATGTGGTCGACCTGGGCCCGCGTGATGCGCCGGCGCTGATTTTTCTGCACGGCGGTCCCGAATCGCACCGCACCTGGCGGCACCAGATCGCGCATCTGGCCGGCCGGTTCCGCTGCATCGCGCCCGATCAGCGCGGCTATCGCGGATCGTCAAAGCCGGTGGGGGTGGAACACTATGCCCCGGGCCAGATGATCGGCGATGTGTTCCGGCTGGCCGATGCGCTGGGGATCGACCGGTTCACGGTGATCGGCCATGACTGGGGCGGTGCAGTGGCCTGGGGCGTGGCGATGCTGGGGCAGGCAACGGGCCGGGTCATGCGGGCGATCATCGCCAATGCGCCGCACCCTGCGATTTTCCCGAAACTGCTGTGGACCAGCCCGTCGCAACGCGCCGCCAGCCAGTATTTCCGCGCCTTTCGCGATCCGGCCAACGATGCCGGCCTTGCCGCGCAGGGCCTGGCACCGTTGTTGGCACGGGTGCTGCCTGGCCCTGCATCAACAAAAATGGAGCCTGCAGAGCGCGCCGCGCTGGAGGCCGACTGGGCCGATCCCGCCGCCGCGCTGGCAATGATCAGCTGGTACCGCGCCAGCCCGGTCTTTGTGCCGCCGCTGGATGCGGCTTATGCCTTGCCCGCCGATTTCCGCCCGCTGCCGGTGCCGCGCCTGACCATCCCGACACTGGTCATCTGGGGCATGGACGATCACGCGCTCGGCCCGGAAAACCTGGATGGCATGGATGATCTGATAGCCGATCTGACCGTGGTGCCGGTTCCCGGTTGTGGCCATTTCGTGCCGTGGGAAGCGCCCGGGCCGGTCAACGCCGCGATCGACGCCTTTCTGGCGCGGGACCGCTGAGCAGATGGCGCGCGGGTTGCTGCGCAAACCGGGTGCGCATGCGGCGGTCAGCAATCTGGAGCTGTTTTTCGACCTGGTATATGCCTTTGCTATCACCCAGATTTCGCAATTCGTGCGCAGCCACCTGGGCCTGAACGGGCTGGCCGAGGCGGCGATCCTGTTTTTCGCCATGTGGTGGGCCTGGATCTATACGTCGTGGGCCACCAACTGGGCCAATCCCGATGCCGTACCGGTGCGCCTGATGCTGATCGGCGCGATGCTGGCCAGCCTGATCATGGCGGCAGTGCTGCCCCATGCGTTTGACGGCACGCGGGACGCGCTGGTCTTTGCCGGGGCATATTGCACGCTGCAGATTGGCCGCACGCTGTTTGTGGTCTGGGCCATGGCAAAGGACAATCCGTCGGGAAGCCGCAATCTGCTGCGGATTGCCTGCTGGTTTGCCGGATCGGCCCCGCTGTGGCTGGGCGGCGCGCTGGTATCCGCGCGCGGGGCGCAATTTGCGTTGTGGAGTCTGGCGCTGGCCATCGAATATGCCGGACCCTTCGCATTTTTCCAAGTGCCCGGGCTGGGCCGGTCAAGCGCATCGGACTGGGAGATTTCGGGCAGCCACATGGCCGAACGCGCCGCGCTGTTCGTGCTGATCGCACTGGGCGAAGGAATTGTGGTAACCGGCACCGCCTTTGCCGATCGCGCGCCCGATATGCCCCGTGATCTGGCGTTGATCGCCTGCTTTGCCGGGTCGGTGCTGATGTGGTGGATCTATTTCGACACCGGCGCCGAACGCGGCGCGCATCATATCACCCACAGCCAGGATGTCGGCCGCATCGCGCGCAATGCCTATACTTATGCTCACTTGCCGATCGTCGCCAGCGTCGTCGCCTCGGCAGTGGCCGATGCGCTGTTGATGGCGGCCCCGGCGGCCGTCGCCAGCCCCGCGCTGATCGCGGCAACGGGCGGCGCGGTGGGGGGATTTCTGGGGGGCCTTGCCCTGTTCAAACGGTTTTTCAGCCTGCGCGGGCTGCTGCCGCTCAGCCACGTTGCCGGGCTTGTGCTGCTCGCCGGGCTGCTTGGCGCGTGCCGCTTCATGACCTTTTCGGCGATCGCGTTCACCGCGTGGTGCTGCGCGGTGCTGCTGGTCGTGGCGATCTGGGAATGGGGATCATTCCACGGCGGCTGGCGCGAACGCTATGCGCGGTGGAGAGCCGCTTAACCCGGCCCGAACCATTCCACCCAGGCGCCGTGCGCATGCGCGGTGCCCAGCACCACCGGCTCCGCCCCGCCGGGCCAGTATCGCACAGTCAATTCATGGCGAAACGTGGTGCGGTTGGTTTCCAGCCGCACCCAGGCCAGCCGGCGCGCGGCATCGGCGCGTGCGCCGGCCGCCTCGATCCCGGCGGTGATCGCGGCGCGGGTCGCTTCGGGCAGATATTGCCACACGATCGAATGGAATATCACGCGCGTGGTGTCGGCCTCTTGCGGCGAGGCCAGCCGCGCGCCGGCCCATTCGCCGGCATCGGCGCGGTCGAGCCGGGGCGGCTGCCGGTGCGCCAGCGCGATGGCCGCGTCCAGCCGCGCCATGCGTTCCGGGCTGTCCGCCCAGACATAGGCCTTCAGCCGCTGCGCCTGATCGGGATCGGTAAGATCGACCGGCGCGCGATCACACCCCCGAATCGCCGTGATTACCGGGGCGGTCGCGGGCGGCGGCGGCCCCTGCCATTGCGGCGTGATCCGCAGCGGCGAATCCGCAGCCCCTGCCGTCGTGCCGCCCAGATCAAAGCGGAACCGGTCGAGCATGGTGTTCACCCCCGCGCTCGCCCCCAGCTCGTTGAGTTCGAACCGCGGGCCAATCCGCCCGGCCAGCCACAGCAGCGCGCCCATGATCGCCGCCGAACGGCCCGCCTCGTTGGTCTGCGGCGGCCCGTCCAGCCAGGGCAGCAGCGCCGCATCGTGATCGGCAACAACCGCGCAGACCCGCGCATTCACGCTGGCCTGGTCGGTCAGTGCGCCGGCATAGACCGGGGCCAGCCGATCATCGCGCCCGGCAAGGTGCAGGTGGTGCAGCCCGCCGGTCAGCCGCAGCGGCATGGCATCCTCCATCGCCGTTGCCGGCCAGGCGGCAAGGCGTTCCCCGATTCGGGTTGGCCCGGCCATCAGCGCGTGCTGCGCGCGCACCAGCCGCGCGGTGATCGGGGCATGGTTGCGGTCGGCATAATCGGCCTGCCAGTCAATCGCCGCAATCACCGCCGGATCGGGTGCGACAGGGATGCCTGACGGGGTGATCGGTGCCACTCGGGTTGCCCTTTCCGGCCCTTTGCCATAGGGCGCGTGTCAGCCATGACCGCGCCCCTGATCTTTGCCCTGCCCAAGGGCCGCATCCTCGACGAAGCGCTGCCGCTGCTGGGACAGGCCGGTGTAGTGCCCGACGCAGAGTTCTTCGACAAGAGCTCGCGCGCGCTCAGCTTTGCCACCAACCATGCCGATATCCGCCTGATCCGGGTGCGCGCATTCGACGTGGCGACGTTTGTTGCGCACGGGGCGGCGCAGGCCGGGATCGTCGGGTCCGACGTGATCGACGAATTCGATTATGCCGATCTCTATGCCCCGGTCGATCTCGATATCGGGCATTGCCGGCTGAGCGTGGCCGAGCCGGTCAGCCTGGTGGAAAGCGGCGCCAATGCCAATGAAAGCCACGCGCGCGTCGCCACCAAATACCCCAATCTGACCCGCCGCCATTTCGAACGGCTGGGCGTGCAGGCCGAAGTGGTAAAGCTGAACGGCGCGATGGAGCTTGCGCCCACGCTGGGGCTGGCCAGCCGGATTGTCGATCTGGTGTCCACCGGTCGCACGCTGAAGGAAAACGGGCTGATCGAAACCAGCCACATCATGCCGGTTTCGGCGCGGCTGATTGTCAACCGCGCCGCGCTCAAAACCGACAGCGCGCGGCTGGGCGCGCTGGTCGATGCCTTTCGCGAACTGGTCGCGGCGCGGAAACCGGGCTGATGCAGCGGCTGGTCACCTCTGACGCGGGTTTTGCCGCAGCCTTTGCCGGCTTGGTCGATGATCGGCGCGAAAGCGATGCCGATGTGGCGCGCGATGTTGCGGCAATCATTGCCGATGTGCGCGCGCGGGGCGATGCGGCGCTGGCCGAATACACCGCGAAGTTCGATCGGTTCGTGCCGAAAACCGATGCCGACTGGTGCATCGGCGCAGACGTGTGCCGCGAAGCCTATGACGCGCTGACACCCGATCTGCGCGCCGCGCTTGAGCTCGCGGCGCAGCGCATCCGCGCCTATCACGCCGCACAAATGCCCGAAAACCGGGATTATACCGATGCCGAAGGCGTGCGGCTGGGCGCAGTCTGGCGCCCGGTCGATGGCGCCGGGCTCTATGTGCCGGGCGGCCGCGCGGCCTATCCTTCATCGCTGCTGATGAACGCAATCCCCGCGCGCGTTGCCGGCGTTGGCCGGCTGGTGATTGCCACCCCCTGCCCCGATGGCGTGATCAATCCGCTGGTGCTGGCCGCCGCGCACCTGGCGGGCGTGGACGAAGTGTGGCGCATCGGCGGGGCGCAGGCGATTGCCGCGCTGGCCCATGGCACCGCGCGCATCCGCCCGGTCGACGTGATCACCGGCCCGGGCAACGCCTGGGTGGCCGAGGCCAAGCGCCAGCTTTATGGCGTGGTCGGCATCGACATGGTTGCCGGCCCGTCCGAAATCCTGGTGATTGCCGATGCGCGCAACCATCCGCACTGGATCGCCGCCGATCTGTTGAGCCAGGCCGAACACGACCCCGCCGCGCAATCGATCCTGATCACCGACGATGCCGCGTTTGCCGATGCGGTGATCGCCGCGGTGGATGCCGAACTGGCGCTGCTGCCCCGGCCCCAGGTCGCGCGCGAAAGCTGGGACCGTTATGGCACGGTGATCGTGGCGGGATCGCTGGACGAAGCGCCCGCGCTCGCCAACCGCATCGCCGCCGAACATGTCGAGATTGCCACCGACAATCCCGAGGCGCTGTTTGCGCAGATACGCCATGCCGGATCGGTGTTTCTGGGCCGGATGACGCCCGAAGCGATCGGCGATTATGTCGCCGGGCCCAACCACGTGCTGCCCACCGGGCGCCGCGCGCGGTTTTCTTCGGGCCTGTCGGTGCTCGATTTCATGAAGCGCACCTCGTTCATCGCGCTGGACGATGCGGCGCTGGCTGCAATTGGCCCGGCGGCGATCGAACTGGCCAATGCCGAAGGGCTGACCGCGCACGCGCGATCCATCGAAGTGAGATTTGAACAATGACCCGCAGCGACAATCGCAACGACGCACGCGCCCGTTCGGCCGCGCGCCTGGCCGCGGTGCAGGCGCTGTACCAGTTTGACATGGAAGAGCCCGAACTGAACGGGCTGATCGATGAATTCCACCGCCATCGGCTCGGCCGAGAGATCGAGGATGTCGAATATCTCGATGCCGATGTCGCGTTTTTCGACGATGTGGTGCGCGGCGTGGTCGCCCGGCGCGAGGAAATCGACGGCCGGCTGACAGCGCGCCTGGCCGAAGGCTGGTCGCTGCCCCGGCTGGACAAGACCATGCTGCAGATCCTGCGCGCCGGCGCCTATGAACTGATCGGGCGCGCGGACATCACCGTGGGCACGGTGATCAACGAATACCTTGACGTCACCCACGCGTTTTTCGACCAGCGCGAGGCAAAATTCGTCAACGGCCTGCTCGACGCCGTGGCCAAAGACGTCAGGTAATCAGGTTTTAGAGCCCGCGCGGCACTTGAGCATTGCTGATGACTTCACGCTAAAGCCCCTCCCCTTCAGGGGAGGGGTTGGGGTGGGGCGGCTCCCAAAGCGCCAGCGCTTGCGCCGAGGGAGCACCCGTTAAAGCCGCGCGGCGTGCCAGCGGATGTGGTCTTCCATGAACGTCGAAATGAAGTTGTAGCTGTGGTCATACCCCGGCTGCAGCCGCAACGTCAGAGCAACACCCGCCGCATCGGCCGCAGCGCGCAGCAATTCGGGGCGCAATTGTTCGGCCAGAAAGCTGTCGGCATCACCCTGATCGACCAGGATATCGCCCGCCGGGCGGCGCCCGTCTTCGATCAACGCCACGGCATCGTGCGCGCGCCACGCGGCGCGATCATCGCCCAGATATCCGCCCAGCGCCTTGTGCCCCCAGGGCACCTGCCCCGGCGCGACAATCGGCGCAAAGGCCGACAGCGATTTGAACCGATCAGGATAGGTCAGCCCCAGCGTCAGCGCGCCATGGCCGCCCATCGAATGCCCGGTGATCCCCGCGCGCGCCGGATCGACCGGAAAATGCGCCGCGATCAGCGCCGGCAACTCGTCGGCGATATAGTCCCACATGCGATAATGCCGCGCAAAGGGTTCTGCCGTGGCGTTCACATAAAACCCCGCGCCCAGCCCGAAATCATAGGCGCCGGCCGGATCATCGGCCACGCCATCGCCGCGCGGCGAGGTATCGGGCGCAACGAAGACAATGCCCAGCTCCGCACAGGCGCGGCGATATTCGCCCTTGTCCGTCACATTGGCGTGGGTGCAGGTCAGCCCCGACAGATAATACAGCACCGGCAGCGGCGCGCCCAATGCGGCCTGCGGGGGAACGAACACCGAAAATGTCATCGTGGTGCCGGTGGACGAGGATGCGTGGGTGTGCACGCTCAGCGTGCCGCCATGCGCCTTGGTGGTCGAAACGGTTTCCATGTCTTGGGGTCCTGCACAGGATTTTGCGATTGCCGGCATGCGCTGGGGCAGGATGCGCGGATCGTCAATCCCGCATCCTGCCCCAGTCATGAAGCGATCATGTCGCGCGATGGAAAATCGCGCGTCTTCGCGTCGGATCGATCAGCCCAGCACGTGCAGCGCGCAAAGCTTGTTGCCGGTGGGATCGCGGAGATAGGCCAAATAATAAGGGCTGCCTTCGCGCGGCCCCGGCGGGTCTTCGCAGGCGGTGCCGCCGCTGGCCTGGCCAGCCGCCCACCAGGCGTCGGCCTGTTCGGGGGTCATGGCAAAGCCGATCGTGCCGCCATTGGCGCCACAGGCCGCATTGCCGTCAATCGGCTTGGTGATGATGAAAATGCCGCCGTTGTGCTGATAAACCAGCCGGCCATAGGGATCGATAATTCCGGGCTTGCCGCCAAACGCGGCAAATGTCGCGTCATAGAACGTCTTTGCGGCGTCGATGTCATTCGCGCCGATCATGATGTGACTGAACATGCTGGTCCTCTCCAAGGGGGTTAGCCCGCCCTGTCTGCCCGCAGGACCGCCCCACGGTCAAGGGCGCGCACCATCCTTTGCCAGGAAAGCCGCCCCACCCGAAATCCGACACCCAATATCCCCGGCGCACAAACCTTGACGCAAGCCCCCACCCCATGGCATGGCGCACCCCTGCCGGGCACGGGGCCAACCCCCACAACCCCCGCGCGGGTGTAGCTCAATGGCAGAGCAGAAGCTTCCCAAGCTTACGACGAGGGTTCGATTCCCTTCACCCGCTCCATCAATAAATTCAAACACTTAGGCCTCCATTTGATGGGGTATCCGGTGCATCGCTCGCGGTAATTTCGCGGTGGAATGCGCCGGGATGTTGAGTTGCGCTGAGAATTGACCCGGGAGGTCCATAAATTTTCACTGAGAATTGACCCATGCTTTCCTCACCCCTGGCTTTCAGTCGGGGGGCATTGGAGTGATCGACATGGACCTGCTCAGTGTGTTCCGACGCTGGTATTATCGCGACAAGATTCCGATCCGAGATATCAGTCGGCGGACAGGGTTGTCGCGCAATACGATCCGTAAATATGTGCGCGCTGACACGGTGGAGCCGATCTTCAAGGTTCCCAAGCGGCCGAGCAAAC
>CAILBC010000023.1 GCA_903832325.1 uncultured Sphingomonadales bacterium
ACCACGCAAATATGAGTCTGCTTGTCAGACACGTCCAATCCTGCATAAATTGTCATCGGTCATCCCCTTGTTTGGAGCGCGCCCGCGACTCCGTACCAACAAGGTGGATGACTACTTCAATTACGCAACGTCCCCGGAATTGCCATGGATTCAACTGAAACCGCCTGAAACGAAACATTTCCCCAAAGGGCATTTCAACGAAAAGCCGGGAAATATGCACTAACAAACGATAGTTCGCATTTTGATTTCAAACGATTAAATCGCTATTTTTAGGGCCAACAGCGTTAACCATTGGCGCGTAGCCACCCTTCACCGCACGTTTGCTACCACTGCCACCGCGCATGGATTTGAAGTCCGTCGAAACTGCCTGTGCAGCAGCGATGTCTTTTACTCCAATCGTTGTTCGAAGCAATGCACTGCAAAAAAAAACGACGTTGTGGCGGGGTCATCGCATGATAGTTGATAATCCGATGTTTTTTGATCAAGATAATATTTCTGAAATCGAGAGTATTATTATTGATTATTACTCGAACGAATTGTTGTTTGACGTAAGATACCTCTCGTCTCAAGATTCATATTTAGATGAGCGAGAATTATATCTAAATAAGGTTTTTGCGAAATTTTCGAAACGCGTTTTTTCTGAAGATGAGTCGTTTGCTCTTTCGCGCGCTCAAGCGGATTATGAAATACTGGTTATTGGCGGGAGTGATCCCACACGCTTGGGACGCTTTATGCGAACCAATCGCGCGATTTTAAACACCACGGCAAAAGTCGCGCTCATCAACGGCTCTACGCCACAGCGCCGTGCCCGTTTGTTAAGCAGCGGCTTTGACGAAGTAATCGATCCCGCCAAGACGCCGCCGCTGGAGTGCAAGGCGCGCATCATGGCGGTTATGAATCGCTATGCCGCGACCCGAGAGGTGGAACGTTCGGCCAAGAACAGCATCAACGCCATCGCGCACATTTGCAAACCAGGTGATCTGACGCCGCGCGAGTTGGACCTGATCTATGCGCTGGGCCGCCACGAGGGCAGGTCACTCTCGATCAAGACCTTGACTCGCCTGGTCGACCCTCGCGATCCGATTACGTTCAAGCGCTCGGTCAAAGTCAACATATCCAATTTGCGCAAGAAATTGCACGGACCGTACAGGATCGAAGCCGACTATATGAATGGTTACCGGCTGTACCGCGCCAACCCAGCAGATGTCGATGACTGACTCGCCTGGCCCTGCTAGATCCATGGGGAAATCATGAGTTTTTTCAGAGGTATGACACGTGCGCTCGGTTGCCGGGGACGAAATTCCGGGGACGTGGAATTCCGGGGACAGTATACTAAATTGCCCAAGCCGCGAATTCCGGGGACAGTATACGAAATAGCTGTTCCATGACGCCATCCTGTATCATCCCTGCGCAAAGAAAAGCTGGACCCCGGGTCAGGCCCGGGGTGACGCTGGGGGGAGTGGCGGGCGGGGAGAATTACGGCGGGGAGAATTACGCGGACAGAATACTAAACTGCCATCTGGCGTCGAC
This sequence comes from uncultured Sphingomonadales bacterium, assembly GCA_903832325.1. Lineage (GTDB taxonomy): Bacteria > Pseudomonadota > Alphaproteobacteria > Sphingomonadales > Sphingomonadaceae > Novosphingobium. The sequence goes on from CAILBC010000023.1 coordinate 1,531, forward strand.
TTTAAGGCCCCAGTGCATGCAAATGCCGACGATCACATTCCGGGCTCGCCCCCTGCAATCTGCCGCATCACTTGCGTTCAAACACGATCTTGCCGCCGAATAGCGTCATCAGGCAGTGCATGTCTTTCAGGCTGGCGGTGGGCGAAGTGTAGGGATTGCGGTCCCAGATCGCGATGTCGGCCAGTTTTCCCACTTCGAGCGAGCCGGTCTGTTTTTCCAGGAAAATCTGACGCGCCGCCCAGATCGTGTGGCTTTTCATCGCGGTGTGGATGTCCACCGCTTCGGCCGTTCCGAACGGCGCCTTGCCAAAGCGATCCCCATCGGGCTCTCGCGCGACGGACGACCACAGGCCATAGCGCGGCGCATAAGGGGTGACCGGATAGTCCGACCCGTCGCTGTAGATCAGGCCCTGTTTGCGATACGTTGCATAGGGCATCATGCGCGCGCTGCGGTCGGGGCCAAATCCGGCGGCCAGCGCATCGCCCAGGAACCACAGGAATTCGGCCTGTGCCTCGGGATAACCGGAATCGTAGGTTTTCTGAAGATCGGCCATCACGGCGATGGCATGGTCCGTCGGCACATTGCCGTGGATCAGGCTGTGGCGCAGGCCCTGCCTGGGCGTTGCCTTCAGCGCGTCGGCATAGGCATCGACCACCGTATCGATCGCCCGGTCGCCGATCGCGTGGGTGCCGATCGGAATCCCCTCGCCGGTGAACAGCGCGACCATTGCGCGGTAGACCTCGGGCGCCATCTGCGGCAGGCCCGTGCCGGGATTGGTGTGCGCCGCATCGCGTTCAAACGGCTGATAGACCCACGCCGTTCGCCCCGCGCCCGATCCGTCGAGGTAGATTTTCACCCCGCACACGTCGAGATTGCGGCCCTTCATCGCCGCCACGTCGCGCTTGCGCTGGCGGTAATCGTTCACCGCTGCGTGCGCCGTGGCCATGGTGGTGCGCGCGGCGGCCAGGGTGCAGACATGAAGCGGAAGCGGGGCCTTGCGCGCCGCATCGGCATAGACATCCCACTGTTCACGGGCGGTGTCAGGGTCCTTGATGCCGGTCAGCCCCTCGGACAGCGCCCCGGCGATAACGTGCGCCAGCCCTTTCGCCCGCGTTGCCGCATCGACCGGCGGCACCAGCCTGGCAAGCACCGCGTCCTGCGCGCTGTCATAAAGCACGCCGTTGAGCGCGCCCGATGCATCCTTGTCAAAGCGGCCGCCGGCCGGATCGGGTGTGCCGGGTCCGACCCCGGCCAGCTTCAGCACGGCGCCGTTGACCAGCGTATAGTGCCCCGTGGTGTTCTGCAGTGCGACAGGATGCCCCCCGGATACGGCATCGAGTTCGGCAAGGCTTGGCGGGTGATGCTCGGCAATCCGGCTTTCGTTCCAGCCCGATCCGGTAAGCCAGGCCCCGGCCGGCAACTGCGCGGCGCGCGCCTGCACCCGGGCAAGGAAATCGGCAACGCTCGAAGCCTCACCCAGCTGGAGATTGGCAACCTCGTCAATCCCGCCCTCCAGCATGTGGGCGTGGGCATCGATCATCCCCGGCGTTGCGGTCTTGCCGGCAAGATCGATGACCCTGGTGCGCTTGCCGATATAGGCCGCGATGGCCCTGTCGCTGCCCAGCGCAACAATCCGCCCGCCGCGGATGGCGAGGGCCTGGACCACGCGGTCCGCGCCATCGACCGTAAGGATTTGCCCATGGTGCAGCACGGTATCGGCCGGCGCGACTTTTGCCCCTGCCGGTGCCCCCGCAAAAGCCAGCGCCACAGCGAGTGCGCCAGAAACTGCCCAATTCCGCATACCAAAACCCCCAAATTTCCTGCCCGCGCATCCTACATTCATCGCGCGGGAAGGAAAGCACCGGCGCGGGCCGATCCGGCGGCACGGGCGGGCGCAGGTGGCTGGGTGTGGGCCGGTCAGTCGAGTGCGGCGACGACGGCGATTTCCACTTTGAAAATGGGGGCCGCCAGCGGCGCGCCGACGGTGGCGCGGGCGGGGGTGGCGCCGGGGATGACCCAGCCGTCCCATACGGCGTTCATTTCGGCAAAGTCTGCCATGTCGACCAGCCAGATTGTGGCGCTGACCAGGTTGGCCTTGCTGGTGCCGGCGCGCGCGAGCAGGGCATCGATCTGCGCCAGCGCGGCCTCGGTCTGTGCGGCAACGGTTGGCCCTTCGGCCACCTGGCCGGCAGTGAAAACGAGGCCGCCGGCCACGACGGCCTGGCTCATCCGCGGTCCGGAATCCAATCGCACGATGGTCATTGCACAAGTCCCTTTATCACCCGGGCGCATCGCCCACCGGCCTTCTGACAGCACGAACCCGCGCGGATTGCCAGACCCGGCGCCCGCCAATCAACGGGAAAAACACCCGGGATCAATGGGGGATGGTCCTTTGCCGCAAGCATCGGAACCTCGCCGCCCCGGGATCAGGCTGCTTTTTGATGCAAGATGTTTTATTTACACGATATTTATCCGTACCCCGGCACAAGAAGCCTGATCCCGGCTCAAGCCCGGGATGACGAAGGGGGGCGGGATACGGCAGCCGCAGGGCATGGCCCACCCCCTCCCCCGGCTTCGCGAGGATCGGATCAGCAATCCAGCGTGTTGGCGCGTTCCCATTCGGTCAGGTGGCGCGTGTAATCGTTCCATTCGGCGTATTTCAGCTTGGTATAGGCCGGGATCAGTTCGGGCAGCGCCTCGGCCAGCACGGGGCTCGCCTCAAGCGCGCGGATCGCATCGAGCAGGTTCAGCGGCAGCTTGGGCACATTGCCAACCTTTTCGCCCTCGGTATACATGTTGAAATCCATGCGCGGGCCGGGATCGCGGCCGTTGACCACGCCGTCCATGCCTGCCGCCAGCGCGACCGCGGGCAGCAGATAGGGGTTCACCGCGCCATCGGCCAGGCGCAGTTCCAGCCGGTTGGGTTCGGGCACGCGGATCATGTGGGTGCGGTTGTTGCCGGTCCAGGTGACCGAATTGGGCGACCAGGTTGCGCCAGAATTGGTGCGCGGGGCGTTGATCCGCTTGTAGCTGTTGACGGTGGGGTTGGTGATCGCGGCCAGCGCCGGGGCGCTGTGCAGCAGGCCGCCGATGAAGTTTTTCGCAACCGGGCTGATGTCATCGCCGGCTTCGAACGCGTTGTGGCCGTCTTTCCACAGCGACAGGTGGATGTGGCAGCCGTTGCCGGTCAGATTGATGAACGGTTTGGGCATGAACGTGGCGCGCATGCCGTGCTTTTCGGCAACCGATTTCACCATGAACTTGAAAAACGCCATGCGGTCTGCAGTCAGCAGCGCATCGTCATAGTGCCAGTTCATTTCGAACTGGCCGTTCGCGTCTTCGTGGTCGTTTTGATAGGGATTCCACCCCAGATCGATCATCGCGTCGCAGATTTCGGTGATCACGTCATAGCGCCGCATCAGCGCCTGTTCGTCATAGCACGGTTTGGTCTGGGTATCGGCGGGATCGGACAGGCTGTTGCCATCGGGCGTGATCAGGAAGAATTCGCATTCCACCCCGGATTTGAGCTGATAGCCGAGCGCGGCCGCCTTGGCGATCTGCGCCTTCAGCGCGTTGCGCGGAGATGCCTCGACCGGCTTGCCCGCCATCCACAGATCGGCGGCGAGCCAGCCCAGTTCCTTTTTCCACGGCACCTGGATCAGGCTGGCGGGATCGGGCACGGCAAACAGATCGGGATCGGCGGGCGACATGTCGAGCCAGGTGGCAAAGCCGGCAAAACCCGCGCCGTTCTTCTGCATTTCGGCGATGGCCCGCGCCGGCACCAGCTTTGCGCGCTGGCTGCCGAACAGATCGGTATAGGAAATCAGGAAATACTTGATGCCCTTTTCCCGGGCGACCGCCGCCAGATCGATGCTCATCCCGATATCCTTTTATTGTTCAGAACTGTTGGCCAGGGATCCAGTTGGTGCCCGCCAGCGGAACGCGGGCCATGGCCGCCGCTTCGATGGTCAGCGCAACCAGATCTTCCGGTTCCAGATTGTGCAGGTGGCTTTTGCCGCAAGCGCGCGCGATGGTCTGCGCCTCCAGCGTGAGCACGGCGAGGTAATTGGCCAGCCGCCGCCCCGCCGCCACCGGATCGAGCCGCGAAGCCAGTTCCGGGTCCTGCGTGGTGATCCCGGCCGGGTCGCGCCCTTCGTGCCAATCGTCATAGGCGCCGGCTTCGGTGCCGAGCTTGGCATATTCGGCGGCCCAGCGCGGATCGTTGTCTCCCAGCGCGACCAGCGCGGCCGTGCCGATGGCCACCGCATCGGCGCCCAGCGCCAGCGCCTTGGCCACATCGGCGCCATTGCGGATGCCGCCCGAAACGATCAGCTGCACTTTGCGATGCATGCCCAGATCCTGCAGCGCCTGCACCGCCGGGCGGATCGCGGCAAGGATGGGGATGCCGACATGTTCGATGAACACGTCCTGCGTTGCCGCAGTGCCGCCCTGCATGCCATCGAGCACGACCACATCGGCGCCCGATTTCACTGCCAGCGCAACATCGTAATAGGGCCGCGTGGCGCCGACTTTCACATAGATCGGCTTTTCCCAATCGGTGATTTCGCGCAGTTCCTCGATCTTGATTTCCAGGTCATCGGGCCCGGTCCAATCGGGGTGGCGGCAGGCCGAGCGCTGATCGATGCCCTTTGGCAGCGTGCGCATCGCCGCCACGCGGTCCGAAATCTTCTGCCCCAGCAGCATGCCGCCGCCGCCGGGCTTTGCGCCCTGGCCGATCACCACTTCGATCGCATCGGCCTTGCGGATGTCATCCGGGTTCATGCCATAACGGCTGGGCAGGTATTGATAGACCAGCGTTTGCGACTGGCCGCGTTCTTCGGGGGTCATCCCGCCGTCGCCGGTGGTGGTGCTGGTGCCGGCAATAGTGGCGCCGCGGCCCAGCGCCTCCTTGGCCTGGGCAGACAGCGCGCCAAAGCTCATCCCCGCGATGGTGATCGGGGTTTTCAGATGGATCGGCTTTTTGGCAAAGCGCGTGCCAAGCCACACATCGGTGGCGCACTTTTCGCGATAGCCTTCCAGCGGGTAGCGCGAAACCGAGGCGCCGAGGAACAGCAGATCATCGAAATGGGGCAGCGACCGCTTGGTCCCGCCGCCACGGATATCATAAATCCCGGTGGCAGCAGCGCGACGGATTTCGGCCAGCGTGTGCGGATCGAACGTCGCCGAAAACCGCGGCAGGGTCTGAGGAATCTTGGAATTGTCCATCTGGGCGTTCCTCAGTAGGCCGAGGCGTTGTCGACGTGGAAATTGTACAGGCCGCGCGCCGAACCATAGCGGCGAAATTCCTGCGGGCTGACCCCTTCGACGCCGGCTTCGGCCAGCAGGCGGGTCAGGATTTCGATATGTTCGGGCCGCATGTCCTTTTCGATGCAATCGGCACCCAGGCTCTGCACCGATCCGCGCACGAACAGGCGCGCTTCATACAGGCTGTCGCCCAGCGCTTCGCCGGCATTGCCCAGCACGACCAGGTTCCCGGCCTGCGCCATGAATGCCGACATCGGGCCGATCGAGCCCTTCACCACGATGTCGATGCCCTTCATCGAAATGCCGCAACGGGCAGAGGCATTGCCATCAATCACCAGCAGTCCGCCATGCGCGGTCGCGCCCGCCGCCTGGCTGGCATCGCCCTTCACATGGACTTTGCCCGACATCATGTTTTCGGCAACGCCCACCCCGGCATTGCCATTGACGATGACCGTGGCGCGCTGGTTCATCCCCGCGCAGTAATAGCCGGCGTGGCCATCGATTTCGACCGTGATCGGCACATCGACCCCGGCGGCGATCGCGTGCGCGCCTTCGGGATTGGCGACGTGCCACAGCGTTTCGTTGGTATCGGCGGTAAGGGCGTGCAGCGCCGCGTTGAGATCACGCTTTGACGTGACGGCAAGATCGACGACAGGCATCAGTTGCGCTCCCAGACATAGGCATGGGCGGGTTCGGGTTCGAAAATGCGCGCCTGTTCAATGCCCGGAAGGCCGACCAGCGCGCGGTATTCCGAACCGAACGCGACATAACGATCGGTTTCGGCCATGACCGCCGGCTTGCACGAAATCGGATCGCGCATCACGGCAAAGCCGTTTTCGGTGCCGATGACGAACGTGTAGAACCCGTCGAGATCTTCCAGACCCGCCTCGAGCGCGGCGGTCAGGCTGTCGCCTTCGCGCAGGCGCCAGCTGATATAGCCCGCGGCCACTTCGCTGTCGTTGTCGGTGGAAAACTGCAGGCCTTCGTGTTCCAGCCGGCGGCGCAGCGAACGGTGGTTCGACAGCGAGCCGTTATGCACCAGGCACTGGTCGCGCCCGGTCGAAAAGGGGTGTGCGCCATCGGTGGTCACCGCAGATTCGGTCGCCATGCGGGTGTGCCCGATGCCGTGGGTGCCGGCCATCGCGGGCAGGGCAAAGCGATCGGCCACCTGGCGGGGCAGACCCACTTCCTTATACAGCTCGATACGCTTGCCGGTGCCGGTCACCACCAGATCGGGGCGATTAAGCGCCAGCCAGCCGCGCACCGCCGCCTCGTCCGACGCGGCAAAGGCCAGCACCATGTGCGTGTCGCGCAAAGTCGCGGTGGCAAGGTCTGCCAGCGCCGCCGCGACATCATCCAGCCGGGGCCCGCGCACAGTCACTTTCAACTGGTCCGCCGCGCCCGCGCCATAGACGGCAAAGCCCGCGCTGTCGGGGCCGCGGCTGGTCATTACGACCAGCATGTCGGCAAGAAGCCGGCCCAGTTCGGGCTCGAGCGCCGGGTCCTTCAGGAACAGGCCGACAATTCCGCACATCTTTCGTGATTCTCCCGAACAGCAGGCCTTCGAGATAGTCCGCCGCCCGGCAGAATGTCAATCAAGGAGAAAAGATATTTCCCGGCAGGAATATTGCTTTTGGGCAGGACGGTAGCGGCGCGCTTCCCCGCCCGGCCGGCCGCAGAATAGCGGCGGCGGGCGGCCACGCGGGGGAGCGGCCCCGCCCGGTCTTCAAAATTCGCCAGGCGAATTTTGCAAAAAGCGCCTCAATCCCGGAACACTACCGTCTTGTTGCCATGGAGCAGACTGCGGCCATCGAGGTGCAATTGCACCGCGCGCGCCAGCACGCGGCGTTCGATATCGCGGCCTTTGCGCACCAGATCGTCGGGCTTGTCGGCGTGGGTGATGCGTTCGACGTCCTGTTCGATGATCGGGCCTTCATCGAGATCGCCGGTGACATAGTGCGCGGTCGCGCCGATCAGCTTTACCCCGCGTTCGTGCGCCTGGTGATAGGGCTTGGCGCCCTTGAACCCGGGCAGGAAAGAATGGTGGATGTTGATGCAGCGGCCCGACAGCCAGGCGGCCATGTCGTCCGACAGGATCTGCATATAACGCGCCAGCACCACCAGCGTGGCGCCGCTGTCAGTCACGATCGCCTTGATCTGCGCCTCTTGCGCGGCCTTGGTATCGCGCGTGACGGGCAGATAGTGGAACGGGATCGCCCCGAGATTGACATCGCCCAGCGCCTCGCGCGGATGGTTGGAAATCACCGCGACCACATCCATCGCGATTTCGCCCATTTTCAGGCGATAGAGCAGATCGACCAGGCAATGGTCGAATTTGCTGACCATCAGCACGACCTTTTGCAGATCATCGCGCCGGCGCAGGCTCCATTGCATGGCGTGCGCTTGCGCCACCGCGCCCAGTTCGCGCATGACCGCGTTATCATCCGCTCCGTCATCCGCTCCTGCATCGACGGTAAAGACCAGCCGCATGAAAAAGCGGTTGGCTTCGGCATCGTCATATTGCGAGGCTTCGGTAATGTTGCCGCCATGGTTGAACACGGCCGTGGCAATCGCCGCAACGATCCCGGGCTGGTTGCGGCACGACAGCGTAAGCAGATATTCGGTCATCGATATGTCCTGACAGATAAAGCGGTCGGAAAGGTGATCAAAGCGCCGCGATGGCTTCGTCCAGCCATTCACGGAAACTGGCGGCAAAGCTGCGGAACACGGCAAGATGATAGCGATCGGGGTGGGCCCAGTGGACGATCACGCCGATATGCGCAATCGCGCTGACCCAGATCGCGCCGGGCAGGACTTCAGGCGCCGACAGATCAACCGGCAGCCCCTTTTGCAGCACGGCGCGGGCATCGGCCCCGCCCACCTCGATCAGCGTATAGGCGCCAGACTGGTCAACCACGGCGGCAATCCCCGCCAGCGTTTCGCCCAGCCCGTCGGCCCAATCGGCCCCCGCCTGGTCCGCATGGGCCAGCCATTGTCCCGGGCCGGTGCCCCACAGATCCAGCCCGGCCCCACCACTGGCAACAGGGCCACCACTGGCAACAGGGCCTTTGCTGGTAACAGGGCCATCGGCCACGGCAAAGCCGAGCGCCGCGCCCAGCGCATCGATCGCTGCCCCGTTGCGCAGCATCACGCTGGCCAGGCCAAATCCGGCCAGCTCTTTCGTCCAGATATCAGCCACGCAGCCTCTCCCCATCCGGATCAAAAAACACCGGATCGCACACCAGCGCGCGCACATCCGCACCGCGCACGGGATCGTGCACCACGATTTCTTCGCCATGGCGATCCGCGCCATGCGCCAGCAGCGCCAGCGCAATCGGCATGCCCAGCGTCGGCGAATAACAGGCCGAGCTGACATAGCCTTCGTCATTGGCGGCAACCGCGGCGGCGCCCGGCCGCAGCAGATGCGCGCCCGCACGCACCGGTGATGCACCATCGGCCGGCCGCAGCCCGACCAGCCGGGGCCGCGCGGGGTCGATCAGTGCCGGGCGTTCGGCCATGATGCGGCCGATGAAGTCCTTTTTCTTCGACGCCATGCGACCCAGCCCCAGGTCGGTCGCGGTGGTCCACCCGTTCAGTTCATTGCCCGCAGGATGGCCCTTTTCGATGCGCATCACGCCCAGCGCCTCGGTGCCATAGGGCACGAGATGATAGTCGGCCCCCACCGCAAACAGGTGGTCAAGCAGCGCCTGGCCCCTATGCGCCGGCACGCTCAATTCATAAGCCAGCTCGCCCGAAAACGACAGGCGATAGAGCCGCGCCGCCGCGCCGCGCCAGCGCAAGCCGACCGCGCCCATATACGGCAGCGCGGCATTCGACAGGTCCGCATCGGGCAATGCCGCCGCCAGCAGATCGCGCGACCGCGGCCCGGCGATCGAATACGTCGCCCACTGTTCCGTCACCGAAACCGCCGCCACGTCCATTTCGGGCCACAGCACCTGCCGCGCGAAATCGACATGCTGCATCACCCGCGCCGCGTTGGCGGTGGTCGTGGTCATGAACCAGCGATCCGGGCCAAAGCGCGTGACCGTGCCATCATCCATGACCAGGCCGTCTTCGCGCAGCATCACGCCATAGCGCGCCTTGCCCACGGGCAGCGCGGCAAAGCCATTGATATACAACCGGTCAAGCAGCGTGCCGACATCGGCGCCGATCAGCTCGATCTTGCCCAGTGTAGACACATCGCAAATGCCGACATTGCCGCGCGTGGCCGAAACTTCGCGATCGACCGATTGGCGCCAGTGGGTTTCGCCCGGCAGGGCATACCATTGCGCGCGTTTCCATTGCCCGGCATCGACAAACACCGCACCGCGCGCCGCGGCCCAGCCGTGGCTGGCAGTGTGGCGTTCGGCGCGGAACCGGCGCCCGCGATGGTGCCCGCCAAACGCGCCGATCGCCACGGGCACGACCGGCGGCCGCGCGCGGATCGTGCCGGTTTCGGAAAGCGCACGCCCGGTGGCGGCGGCCAGCAGCCCATGGCCATTGACCTGGCTGACGCGGCCCTGATCGGTCGCCATGCCCAGCGTGGTATAGCGTTTCAGATGCTCGACGCTGGTAAAGCCTTCCTGCACCGCAAGCGTGACATCGCCGGCAGTCACATCGTGCTGAAAATCGACAAATGCCTTGCCGCTGCACGGCCCGCTGGCCCAGACCGCACTGACCCCGTGCGGCGTTTCATCGGCCTGAGGCAAAGCGGCCGGCGCGGCCGATCCCCCCAGCGCGGCAATCGCATCCATTGCCGCCGCGCGCGCCGAAGCCAGCGTGCCCGCCAGGCCGAACACGCCATCGGCCGCACCCGCCGCGCGCAGATCGGCCGGACCAGCGCCCAGCGCATAGGCCGCAATATCCTGCCGCCACACCGGCTTGTGCCCCAGATGCGCGGCCAGCGCGACTTGCGGGTTCCACCCCCCGGCAACCGCCAGCAGATCGGCCGAAAACGTGTGGCTGGCGCCGGCGGCATCGCGCGCGATCACCCGCGACAGCGGGCTGCCCTTGGCGGCCACGATCTGCCCGCCCATGATGACCCCGGCCCCGGCGGCACGCACCGGCGCCGCCAGCGCATCGGGCACGACATTGCGCGTATCGATCACCGCCAGCAGCGTGACCCCGGCGGCAATCAGATCGGCCGCAGTCTCCCAGCCGCTGTCGCCGGCGGTCACCACCACCGCGCGCCGCCCGGGGGCCACACCATGGCGATTGCAATACGTCGAAACCGCGCTGGCGAGCATCACCCCGGGGCGATCGTTGCCATCGAACACGATCGGGCGTTCGGTGGCGCCGGTGGCCAGAATCGTCTGGCGCGCCACGATTTTCCACATCCGCTGGCGCGGTTGCCCGGGCAACGGCACGGGCAGATGGTCGGCCACTTGCTCGATCGCGCCGTGTTCGCCATCGTCAAACCGGCCAAACACCGTGGTGCGGGTCAGCACGCGGACATTGGCCATGGCGGCAAGCTCGGCCACGGCGGCGGCGGCCCAATCCGGGCCGGCCACTCCGCCCAGCGACACCCGGTCGCACAGCAGGCGCCCGCCCGGCTGCGGGTTTTCATCGGCCAGAACCACGCGCAGCCCGGCGCGGCCCGCATCAAGCGCGGCAATCAGCCCCGCCGGACCCGCGCCCACCACCAGCAGATCGCAAAAGGCATGGGCATGATCATAATGATCGGGATCTTCCGCGCCCGACAGCGCGCCCAGCCCCGCCGCGCGGCGGATCACCGGTTCATAAAGCCATTCCCAGGCTTTGGCCGGCCACATGAACGTCTTGTAGTAGAACCCGGCGACGAACAGCGGGGCAAACAGCTGGTTCACCGCCATCAGGTCGAACGCCAGGCTGGGCCAGCGATTCTGGCTGGTGGCGATCAGCCCGTCATACAATTCGATCGAGGTGGCACGCGTGTTGGGTTCGGCACGGGCACCATCGCGCAGCGTGACCAGCGCATTGGGTTCTTCGCTGCCCGCAGTCAGCACCCCGCGCGGGCGGTGATATTTGAAACTGCGCCCGAACAGCCGCACGCCATTGGCGAGCAGCGCCGACGCCAGCGTGTCCCCCGGATGGCCGACATAAGCCTTGCCATCGAAAGTGAACGACAGCGTGCGGCTGCGATCGATCAGGCCGCCATTGGCGATGCGAAAGGGCTGCGTGGTCATGCTGCGCGCCCGCTGCGGGCCAGCACGGCGCCGGCGATGTCATGCGTGATCGTGTCGCGCGTCACGCGCAGCCAGTTGCGGCAGCCCTGGGCGTGATACCACAAATCCTCGAACTGCCCCGCCGGGTTGTCGCGCAGATAGAGGTAATCGAACATCGCGTCGGCATTATCACTGGCCAAATCACTGGCCGGACGCACGGGTGCGGCATCGCCGCGATAGACGAATTCGCGCGAATCGCGCGATCCGCAATACGGGCATGGAATACGCATCGGGTCGGTTCCTCAGTACAGATTGGCCATCAGTGGAGATTGGCCATCAGTGGAGATTTGCCTGGGCGCCGGCGCCCTTTTCATCGATCATGTGGCCGGTGCGGAAACGGTCCAGCCGATAGGCGGTCGCGGTTTCGTGGGGCGCGTCATTGGCCAGCAGATGGGCAAAGCACCAGCCCGAAGCCGGCGTCGCCTTGAACCCGCCATAACACCAGCCGGCATTGAGATAGAGCCCGTCGATCGGCGTGCGATCGATGATCGGCGATCCGTCCATGCTCATGTCCATGACCCCGCCCCAGCTGCGCAGCATCCGCACCCGGCCGATCATCGGCATCAGCGCCATGCCGCCTTCGCACACATCCTCCACCACCGGCAGATTGCCGCGCTGGGCATAGGAATTGTAGCCATCGATATCGCCGCCAAACACCAGCCCGCCCTTGTCCGACTGGCTGATATAGAAATGGCCTGCGCCAAAGGTGATCACGCCGGGGATCAGCGGCTTCAGCCCTTCGGATACGAACGCCTGGAGCACGTGGCTTTCGATCGGCAGGCGCAGCCCCGCCTTGGCCGCGACATGGCTGGTCATCCCCGCCACTGCCAGCCCGACTTTGCCGGCGCGAATCGTGCCGCGGCTGGTTTCCACGCCCGTGACCGCGCCTGCGTTGTCGCGCACGAACCCGGTCACTTCGCAATTCTGGATGATATCGACCCCCAGCGCCGAGGCGGCACGGGCATAGCCCCAGTTCACCGCATCGTGCCGCGCGGTGCCGCCGCGCGCCTGCAGCAGCCCGCCCTGGATCGGAAAGCGCGCATTGTCGAAATCAAGGAACGGTGCCATTTTGCGCACCGCATCGGCATCGAGCAGATCGCAATCGACCCCGTGCAGCCGCATCGCATTGCCGCGCCGGGCATAGGCATCGCGCTGCGGATCGGAATGAAAGAGATTGAGCACGCCGCGCTGGCTGACCATCGCGTTGTAATTCAGATCCTGCTCCAGCCCTTCCCACAGCTTCATCGACCATTCGTAAAACGGCTCGTTGCCGGGCAGCGCATAGTTCGACCGGATGATCGTGGTGTTGCGCCCGGCATTGCCGCCACCGATCCAGCCGCGCTCCACCAGCGCGACATTGGTAATGCCGTGCACTTTGGCAAGGTAATAGGCCGCGGCCAGCCCGTGCCCGCCACCGCCGACAATCACGATGTCATAGCCATCGCGCGGGCTGGCATCGCGCCACGCCGGCCCCCAGCCGCGATGGCGGCCCAGCGCCTGACGGGCCAGTTGCAGGATCGAATAGCGCATGGGATGCCTTTCGCGCGGGCCAAGAAATGTTCCTGCCGGGAAAACTAGGCGGCTTGCGCGGACGATGCTTGTCCATTTATGTTATCGCCATGTCCGAAAAAGACATGAACACCGATTTTGCCCCCCCGATCCATCCCCCTGCGATCCGGCTGGGCCTGCTGCTGATCCCCGGCTTTGCGCTGATGGGCTATGCCACGCTGGTCGAAGCGTTTCGCGCGGCAAACACGCTGTCGGGCCGAACGCTTTACGAATGGGTGCATGTTTCGCCCGATGGCGCCGCGGTCGAAGCGAGCAGCGGCGCGCGCATCCTGGCCGATGCACAAGTGGGGCAGCGGCTCGATTGCCGGGTGCTGTTCGTTTTTGCCGGCGGCGATCCGCGGCGGTTCAATGATCCGGCAACATATGGCTGGCTGCGGCAACTGGCGCGCGGGGGCTGCGCCATCGCCGGGGTTTCGGGCGGGCCCTATGTGATGGCGCGCGCCGGGTTGCTGGCAGGGCGGCGCGCGACGATCCATTGGGAACATCGCCCGCTGCTGGCCGAGGAATTTCCCGATATCGACCTGCAGACCGGGCTTTACGTGATCGACGGGCCGGTAATCACCTGCGCCGGGGGCACGGCCGGGCTCGATCTGGCGATGGCGCTGATTGCGCGCGATCATGGCCCGCAGGGCCTTGGTGAGGATGGCCTTGGTGAGGATTTGGCGCGGCGCGTGGGCGAATGGTTCATCCGCACCACCCCGCGCGATGCCGCCGGGCCGCAGCGCCCCAGCCCGGCCGAGCGCCACGGCACGACCAACCACGTCGTGCTGCAGGCGCTGGCGCTGATCGAGGCCTCGCTCGATCGCCCGCCGCCGCGCGCGGCGATCGCCGCCGCCTGCGGGCGGTCTTTGCGCCAGATCGAGCGGCTGTTTCACGATCATCTGGGCCGCAGCCTGTCCGACACGATGCTGAATTTGCGACTCGACAGCGCGGCGCACCGACTGCGCACCACCGATGCCAGCGTGACGCAGATCGCGCTCGATTGCGGGTTTGTCAGCGCGGCGCATTTTTCGCGGCGCATACGCCAGCGTTTCGGCGTGCCGCCATCCGCGCTGCGGCGGACTTGAAAATTACCCGGTGATGCTTCGCGGGGGCAGGCTGGCGTGAAACCGCGCCAGATCCTGCGCGGTCATCGGCTTGTCAAAGGCCAGGCCGCATTCGCGGCCGCGATGCCACACCACCATCGCGAAAATCCGTTCTTCGCCGATCACCAGCATGACCCCGTCGCGCGGCTGCGGCGCAAGCCGGGTCAGCGTGACGCGCGCGCCGGTCTGCGACATGTCTTCAAGATGGCAATTGTCGGTCCCGGCAACCAGAATCAGCCGCACCTGCCGCCCGAACGCCATGCGCGTGGCCTGGCGTCGCCCGGGGCCGGCAGCAGCTTTTCCAAAAGAAACAGGGCGTCGCAGCATGCGGGTGGAATACGCGCCGAGGAGTTGATGGATCGTTAAGACTTTGCCTGCGGCGGGCCTTTTCGCCTGCCCGATCGGGCAGGTTCAGGCAAACGGAGCGTTGAGCAGCACGATCTGCCGGTTGAGCCAGGCGGCAAAGCTGACCCACAGCAGATAGGGCACGATCAGCGCGCTGGCCTCGTGCGAAATCGGCCAGAGCCCGACCACCAGCGCCACCAGCGACGACCACAGGAACACGACCTCGATCAGCGCCAAATCGGGCCGGCGTGCGCGAAAGAACAGCGGGCTCCACAGCGCATGGAACAGCGCGTTGGTCGCAAACAGGATGATCACGCGCCTGCCCGCGCCCGGATCGCCAGAGGCCTGCGCCGCGTTCCAGGCGATGATCGCCGACCAGGCGGCAAGGCCCAGAATTGTCGTCCAGGCCGGGCCGAACAGCCAGTTTGGCGGCTGAAGCCCGGGCTTGCGCAAATTGGCATACCACGGGCCGATCGGGGTCATCAGCCCGCCCAGCCCGCCCAGTGCAACCGCGCCGCCGACAGCCACAACTATTGGTATCCACATCGTTGTCATGTCCATCTTGCGGAGTGTCCAGACCGTGTTACACACCCTTGGTGCGCGTGTCCTTCCCCTTTTCCGCAATCGTCGGCCAGGACGAAATGAAACGAGCCCTGCTGATCGCGGCGATCGATCCGCGCATCGGCGGGGTCATGGTGTTTGGCGACCGGGGCACCGGCAAATCGACCGCAGTGCGCGCGCTGGCTGCGCTGCTGCCGCCGATTCCGGTATCACAGGGCGGGTATCAGGATGGCACTGCTGCCCCTTCAAAACAGACCATGCAGGTGCCGTTCATCGATCTGCCGCTGGGCGC
Organism: uncultured Sphingomonadales bacterium; assembly: GCA_903832325.1. Taxonomy (GTDB): domain Bacteria; phylum Pseudomonadota; class Alphaproteobacteria; order Sphingomonadales; family Sphingomonadaceae; genus Novosphingobium. Next base: position 16,851 of record CAILBC010000023.1, read on the forward strand.
AACCGAAGACCGCGTGGTCGGCGCGCTCGATCTGGAACGCGCGCTGGGCGCGGGGATCAAGGCGTTTGAGCCTGGATTGCTGGCGCGCGCGCATGGCGGGTTTCTCTACATCGATGAAGTCAACCTGCTGGAGGATCACATTGTCGACTTGCTGCTCGATGTGGCCGCATCGGGCGAAAACGTGGTCGAACGCGAAGGGCTGAGCGTGCGGCACCCGGCGCGGTTTGTGCTGGTCGGCAGCGGCAACCCCGAAGAAGGCGAACTGCGCCCGCAATTGCTCGACCGGTTCGGCCTTTCGGTTGAAGTGCGCACCCCGCAGGATCTGGCGCAGCGCGTCGAAATCCTGAAACGCTGCGATGCGTTTGAACGCACCCCCGAAGATTTTGCCGAAAAATGGCGGCGTGAAGAGCGCAAGACGCTGAAACGGATCGCGCGCGGCAAAGCGGCGCTGGCCGATGTGGTGGTCCCTGACGCGGTGCTGGAACTCGCATCACGGCTGTGCTTCGCGGTCGGCGCCGACGGACTGCGCGGCGAACTGACGCTGATGCGCGCAGGCCGGGCGCTGGCGGCGCTGGATGGCGCCGATGTCGTCACCCGCAAGCATCTCGCCACGGTGGCACCGATGGCGCTGCGCCACCGCCTGCGCCGCAACGTGCTCGATGAAACCGGATCGTCGGCGCGGATCGAACGGGCGATGGAGGAGTTGCTGGCTTGAGCCCGCCCCCTGCCAAAATCCCTGCCGCAACCCCTGCCGCAGCCCCCGCCGCAGCCCCTGCTGAAACCCCTGCTGAAACCGATTCCGCCACATCAAATCCTGCAGGGCCCGATCCGTTGAACGATGCGCTGATCGCGGCGCAACTGTGCGGGATCGATCCGGGGCTCGGCGGGATGATCGTGCGGGCCGGCAGCTATTTTCACGACCGACTGATCGATGCCTTGCGCCTGACATTGCCCGAAGGCGCGCCGGTGCGCCGCATGCCGTCGCATATCGATGACGAGCGTCTGCTGGGCGGACTGGACCTGACCGCCACGCTGGCGCGGGGCCAGGCGGTGTCGCGCCTGGGCCTGCTGGCCGAAGCGGACGGCGGCGCGATCATCGTGCCGATGGCCGAACGCATGCCCGATGCTGTCGCCGGGCGGATTGCGGCGGTGATGGACACTGGCGAGCTGGTGGTCGAACGCGATGGCACTGCGCTGCGCAGCCCGGCGCGATTTGTGGTGATGGCGCTGGACGACGGGATCGAACCCGACGAACGCCCCCCGGCCACGATGACCGAACGCGTTGCCTTCTGGATCGATCTGACTGACGCAGACCCGCGCTGCGCCGCGCCGGATGCCGCAAACGGGCCTGCCCCGGCCCATGCGGCAGCGCCCGTGCCGCCAGACGCCATCCTGGACACGCTGGCGGGGATCGCGGCCGCGCTGGGCATCGATTCGGCGCGCGCGCCGCTGTTTGCGCTGCGTGCGGCGCGGGCCATGGCGCATCTGGACGGGCGCGATGCCATTTCGCACGGTGATCTGGCGTTTGGCGCGCGCATGGTGCTGGCCCCGCGCGCCACGCGCCTGCCCATGCCCGCGCCCGATGCAGAGCCGCCCGAACCGGATCAGGAACCGCCCGATCAGGAGCCGGGCCATACCGACGACGAACGCAAGGACCCCGGCCCGGTCGAAGATGTGGTGCTTGAAGCGGTGCTCGCATCGCTGCCCGCCGATGTGCTCGCGCGCATCGCCGCCGGGGGCAAAGCCCGCACCGCACGCACACCCAACCAGCACGGCGCCGGCGAACGGCGCAAATCGGGCGTGCGCGGGCGGCCAAAGGGCACGGTGGCAGGCGTGCCGGGCGGTGGACGGCGGCTGAGCGTGATCGACACGCTGCGCGCTGCGGCCCCGTGGCAAAGGCTGCGCACCGGGGCCGGCGCGGTGCATATCCGGCGCGACGATCTGCGCGTGCGGCGGTTCGAAACGCGATCCGAAGTGGTCACCATCTTTGCGGTCGATGCCTCCGGGTCAGCGGCCGTGGCGCGGCTGGCCGAGGCCAAGGGCGCGGTCGAGCGCCTGCTTGCAGAAGCCTATGTCAAGCGCGCGCATGTCGCGCTGGTGGCGTTTCGCGGCACCACGGCCGAACTGCTGCTGCCACCGACGCGATCGCTGACGCGCGCGCGGCGCATGCTGGCCGAATTGCCCGGCGGCGGCGGCACCCCGCTGGCGGCCGGGCTGACCGCCGCGCACGATCTGGCCGAAGCGGCGCGCGCGCGCGGTCGTACCCCGTTCCTGATCGTGCTGACCGATGGCCGCGCGAATATCGCCGCCGATGGCCGCGCGGTGCGCAGCCTGGCCGAAACCGACGCGCGCGATGCGGCGAGGGCAATCGCGCTGGCCGGCATTCCCGCCGCGTTCATCGACACATCGGCGCGGCCCCGGCCCGAAGGCGCTGCGCTGGCCGCAGCAATGGGCGCGCGATACCTGCCGCTGCCGCGCGCCGATTCGGCCGCAATGCACGCCGCGATCGCGCAAGCTCAGCGGGAAAGAGGGGCCCAGCGGGAAAGAGGGCCCCAGCGGGAATGAACGCCACAGCGGGAATGAAGGGCGGGCCGCGCTGGGACCGCGAAGGGCGCGACTGGCCAAACCGGGCGACCAGCCGGTTTGTCCAGGCGGGGCCGATGCGCTGGCATGTGCAGAGCGTGGGGCCCGACGACGCGCCGGTGATGATGCTGCTGCATGGCACCGGCGCGGCCACGCACAGCTGGCGCGACCTTGCCCCGATTCTGGCCGCAGGATACCGGGTGATCGCGCCCGATCTGCCCGGCCACGGCTTTACCGCGGGGCGCCCGCCGGGCGGGCTGACCATGGCGGCCATGGCCGGCGCCACCGGCGATCTGATCCGCGCGCTGGATTGCGCCCCTGCGATCATCGTCGGGCATTCGGCCGGCGCGGCGATCGCCATCCGCATGGTACTGGACGGGATCGCGGCGCCGCGCGCGATTGTCGGGCTGGGCGCCGCGCTGCTGCCGATTCCGGGGCTGGCCGGCGTGCTGTTTCCGTCGCTGGCGCGCATGCTGTTTGTCAACCCGCTGGCTCCGCACCTGTTTGCCCGAATGGCGCGGACCCCCGGCGAAACCGCGCGGTTCCTTGCGCGCAGCACCGGATCGCGAATCGATGCGCCGGGGATCGCCTGCTATGAACGGCTGTTTGCCACATCGGGCCATTGCGCGGGCGCGATCGGGATGATGGCGGCGTGGGATTTGCCCGGATTGCGGCGCGACCTGGCGCGCCATCCCGGGCTGGCGGGTGTGCCATTGCTGCTGGTCCACGGCGCCGGCGATGCGGCAATCGCACTGGCCGATGCGCGCGCGGCAGCGGCGCTTACCCAGGCAAGGCTTGTCGAACTGCCCGGCCTCGGTCATCTTGCCCACGAGGAACAGCCGGGCGAGATCGCCGGGCTGATTACCGGTTTCGCAACGGAGGTAATCGCATGAGTACGGCCTGGTTCAGCCTGTTCGACATGGCGGTATGTGGCGTCCCCGCGCTGGGCATCGGCGCGTGGCAGCTGGTTTCGGTCAATCGCGAAATCGCGCAGGACAAGATCGCCAGGGACAAACAGGCCATGGCAGCGCGCGCCGCCGCCGCGGCCTCACCAGACGATGCGCGGCATGCGATAGGGGAGCATTGATTGCACGATCGGTGACCGGAACCGGCCGAGTGACAGGCTTTCGTGCACGGCGTGCACTTCTTCGCCAAACAGCCGCGTCGCCAGCTTTGACCGGGCATAGAACGGCGCGTCGATCCAGGTCTTGATCACGCGCGGGCGTGATCCGGCATCGGCGCGGGTGGTGCGTTCGACCATCCAGCCGGTGCGCGGCAGGCGCGCCGGCGCAGGCTGGACCACATCGTGCCAATTGCCCTGCCGATCCATGCGCAGCGCCAGATCGAACGGTGCACCATCGCGCCGGTGCCCTTCATACAGCACTGCGACATCATGGCGCAGATGCGCGCGTGACCAGTGCCAGTCGTTGAAGCCGTGCTCCAGCGGTTCTTCGCCGAAATTCGAATCGCAATAGCCCGGGCCCGACCAACTGGTCCCAGGGTGCGTCATCCGCACCTCCACATGCGCGCGCGGCGCCACCGGGTGCCAGCGGTGCCGCCCCGCCGGATCGAGAAAAAACGCGGTGGTGCCGGCAATTTCCGGGGTGATCCGCACCGTGCCGCGCACTTTATAAGGCAACGGCGCGGAAATTTCGGCAATTTCGATCACCAGCGAATCGCCATCGCGGTAAATCCCGCTGGGCCCGACCGTGAAATGATCGGCCGACCGGTTGAGCTTTGTCGCCGGGCGTTCGGTCATCGCCCAGGCTGATCCGCGCGGGCCATTGAGCGACACATTGATGGCGCAGTGGTTTTCGGGTCGATGCCGGCCGCTGAACTTGTAATAGGGCGAAAACACGCTGCCGATAAAGGCGATGATGGTCAGCCCGTGGTCTCCATCGGCGCTGGTCGCGTCGATATACCACCAGGCATAGCCACCCGCGTCGACCACCACATCGAAACGCGGCCCTTCGGCGGCAAGCCGGCGGCTGACCGGCCGGAAAGCGCTGCCGTCGGGGCCCCGGCGCCCGGATCGGTGCTCTTGCCCGCGCAACAGAGCCCAGGGATCCGAATCCGGCTGCCCTGGCGGCGGAAGCACGCCGCCCACCCGTGCAAGGCCGGTCCATAAAGGGCTCCACCCGTCGAAAGACACCGGATCCCGAACCCGGCGGGACTGTTCTGCGCCGTCGGCCACGCCGGATCGAGCGCAAGTCGTGCCCTGAAAATCTGGCTGAGCATGGCCTGGGTGCATGTCTCGATCTCCGCTTTCGTCTCGTCCGGTACTGCCCGACATCCTTCCCGGACACGGCGTGACCGCAAACAGGAGTATTAACGCTGCGCCACCATGTGTCCAATTTAATTGACATGCAGTTTTGTGCGCCAAAATTGACTGTGCCTGGCGCAGCGGCCTGCCGGCCTGCCGGGCTGCCGGACTGCCGGGCTGCGCGATGCGACGGCACCGCTTTGCCAGGGAAACCGGGGTGTTTGCGGAAATGATGGCGCAGAACTGGTGGCGCACCATCACTGGCTCCACACCGTTGCGTCCGATTCGCCGGCGCCGGCCCTGGTCTGCGCACCACGCATAACGGCGGCGCCGTCCTGGCCGATTCGCCGCTGCAACGGCGCGATATCATCACGCCGGTGCAGGTTTTGCACGGCAATGTTGATGGCCTGGCGGCGGTTTTGCTGCGTGCGATCGATACTGCGCCGCCCCGGGCGGCACGCCGTTCCCTGCCGGACCGCAAGCGACAACGCCTGACGCGGCGCCCGCGGGCAACGCCTGTTTCGGCCTCTATTTGCAGGCAATGGCGTTCGTCAGACCGCGCCGCACCAACGAATTCCGGGCGGCTGATGCAGGCCGCCGACTATGCCGGAACACGGCTCGTCGCCCCTGCGGTGCCACTGGCCGCACGAATTATCATTGCCGACCGGTAAACGAACTGTCCAATCTTGTTGACAACCCGAACTGTCCAGATAAGACTACACACCTAAGCAGAGTTCAGTCCGAACTTCATAATCGCGGGGGATGTGCGTGTGAACGCGATGGCGGTCATCATGGAAGCGCCGGAAAGGCTCGCCCTGCGCGAGCTGGCGCTGACGCCGATGGGCCGCGACGACGTTCGGGTCGATATCGACTGGAGCGGCATTTCCTCTGGCACCGAAAAGCTGCTGTGGACCGGGCGCATGCCCAGTTTCCCCGGAATGGGGTATCCGCTGGTCCCCGGCTATGAATCGGTGGGCCGGATCGTCGATGCCGGCGAAGGCGCCACTGCGCGAATCGGCGAATGGGTCTTCGTTCCGGGTGCCAATTGCTATCAGGGTGCGCGCGGCCTGTTCGGCGGAACCGCGCGGACGGTGATCCTGCCTGCGGCACGCGCCGTGCCGGTGGATGAAACGCTGGGCCGCGACGGCATCCTGTTTGCCCTGGCCGCCACCGCGCGCCACGCCGTGATGATCGGCGGCATGCCCGATCTGGTGGTCGGGCATGGCATTCTCGGCCGGCTGATCGCGCGGCAGACGATTGCCGCCGGCGCCCCGCCACCCGTGGTGTGGGAAACCAACCCGGCCCGGCGCGATGGCGCGGGCTATGCCGTGATCGACCCGGCCGACGATGATCGCCGCGATTATCGCACGATCTGCGACGCCAGCGGCGCGACCGACATTCTCGACACGCTGATGCCCCGCCTCGCCAAAGGCGGCGAAGTGGTGCTGGCCGGGTTCTATGACCGGGTGTCTTTCGCGTTTCCGCCCGCCTTCATGCGTGAGGCGCATCTGCGCATCGCCGCTGAATTTACCCCTGCCGACATTGCCGCGACCACCGCGCTGATTTCCGGCGGCAACCTCTCTCTCGACGGGCTGATCAGCCACGTGCGCCCCGCGGCCCAGGCCACAGACGCCTATCCGCAGGCCTTTGCCGATCCCGATTGCCTGAAGATGGTCCTTGATTGGAGTGAACTATGAGCATGCTCGATCCTGGCCAGCTGCGTGAAGAAGCGCATGAAGAACCCGATCCCGTTCACACCGGCCCGGTGACCAGCGAAACGCAGATCATCGCGATTTATGGCAAAGGTGGCAGCGGCAAATCGTTTGCGCTCGCCAATCTCAGCTACATGATGGCGCAACAGGGCAAGCGCGTGCTGCTGATCGGCTGCGACCCCAAATCCGATACGACCAGCCTGCTGTTCGGCGGCAAATCGACCCCCACAATCATCGAAACGTCGTCACGCAAGAAACTGGCCGGCGAAGACGTGACGATCGAGGATGTCTGTTTTCAGCGCGACGGCGTGTTCGCGATGGAGCTGGGCGGGCCCGAAGTGGGGCGCGGCTGCGGCGGACGCGGGATCATCCACGGCTTTGAAACGCTGGAAAAGCTGGGCTTTCACGAATGGGGCTTTGACTACGTCCTGCTCGATTTCCTGGGCGATGTGGTCTGTGGCGGCTTTGGCCTGCCGATCGCGCGCGACATGTGCCAGAAAGTGATCGTGGTCGCATCGAACGACCTGCAATCGCTCTATGTTGCCAACAACGTGTGCAAGGCGGTTGAATATTTCCGCAAGATGGGCGGCAATGTCGGCGTTGCAGGCATGATCCTGAACAAGGACGACGGCACCGGCGAAGCCAATGCCTTTGCCGAAGCCGTGGGCATTCCGGTGCTCACCGCGATCCCCGCCAACGAGGATATCCGCAAGAAAAGCGCCAATTACCAGATCATCGGCAAACCCGGCGGGCAATGGGCATCACTGTTCGAAAATCTGGCGCTCAATGTTGCCAGCGCGCCGCCGCTGCGGCCCACCCCGCTTGATCAGGATGGTCTGCTCGGCCTGTTCAGCGCCGATATCACCGGCGCCGATTACTCGCTGAAACCGGCCACCCAGGCCGACATGCGCGGCGGCGCCTTCGTGACGAAGCCCAGCCTCGAAGTCGTGTACGACGTGGCCTGACGCATGACTGTGATCACCCCTCCACGCGATCGCGACCGCATCGATCTGGGGTCCGCCCCGGCCGAAGGCGGGTGCGGCGCGAAGGACACGATGCGCACCGCCGCGGCGCAGGCCGGCAAATCGGAAATTCTCGACCGTTACGCCGCCGACTATCCCAAGGGCCCGCATGACCAGCCGCAATCGATGTGCCCGGCGTTCGGGTCATTGCGCGTGGGCCTGCGCATGCGCCGCACCGCCAGCGTGCTGTCGGGTTCGGCCTGCTGCGTCTATGGCCTGACCTTCACATCGCATTTCTATGGCGCCCGGCGCAGCGTCGGATACGTGCCGTTCAGTTCCGAAACGCTCGTCACCGGAAAGCTGTTCGAGGACATCAAGGAAGCGGTCGAGGGCCTGGCCGATCCGGCGCTTTACGATACGATCATCGTCACCAACTTGTGCGTGCCCACCGCATCGGGCGTGCCGCTGCAACTGCTGCCCGACCAGATCAACGGCGTGCGCGTGATCGGCATCGATGTGCCGGGCTTTGGCGTGCCGACCCATGCCGAGGCCAAGGATGTGCTGGCCGGCGCAATGCTGTCCTATGCCCGCCGCGAGGCCGAGGCCGGCCCGGTGGCCGCGCCCAAACAACGCCCCGACCGGCCGACCGTGACGCTGCTGGGCGAAATGTTCCCCGCCGATCCCCCGGGCATCGGCGTGCTGCTGGCGCCGCTGGGGCTTGCCGCCGGTCCGGTCGTGCCGACGCGCGAATGGCGAGAGCTTTATTCCGCGCTCGATTGCGCAGTCGTCGGCGCGATCCACCCGTTCTACACCGCCAGTGTCCGCGAATTCCAGGCGGCCGGGCGCACGGTCGTCGGGTCGGCCCCGGTGGGGCGTGACGGCACCGCCGCCTGGCTCGATGCCATCGGCCAGGCCTGCGGCGTGGCGCAATCGGCGATCGATGCGGCCAAGAACCGCTTTCTCCCCGCAATCGCCGATGCCCTGGCAGCACGGCCGATCAACGGGCGGATTACGGTATCGGGCTATGAAGGGTCGGAACTGCTGGTCGCGCGGCTGTTGATCGAAAGCGGCGCGCAAGTGCCCTATGTCGGCACAGCCTGCCCGCGCACGGTCTGGTCCGATCCCGATCGCGAATGGCTGGAAGCCCGCGGCACCCGTGTGCAATTCCGCGCGAGCCTGGAACAGGACATTGCCGCGGTTGAAGAATTCGGTCCGGATCTGGCGATCGGCACCACGCCGGTGGTGCAGCACGCCAAGCAGAAATCGATCCCTTCGCTCTATTTCACCAACCTGATTTCGGCACGGCCGCTGATGGGCCCGGCAGGCGCCGGCAGTCTGGCCATGGTGATCAACGCGGCGCTGGCCAACCAGCACCGGTTCGACAGGATGAGCGCATTTTTCGACGGCGTCGGCACCGGAGCCAATGCCGGCGTGTGGAACGCCACACCCGTCGACCATCCCGAATTCAAGGCCCGGTACGCGGCAAAGCGCATCGCCGCGGCCAAAGCCGAATCCAGCGTGGGGGTCTGACATGACGCTCATCCTCGATCATGACCGGGCCGGCGGATATTGGGGCGCGGTCTATGCGTTTACCGCGGTCAAAGGCCTGCAGGTGATCATCGACGGCCCGGTGGGGTGCGAAAACCTGCCGGTGACATCGGTGCTGCATTATACCGATGGCCTGCCCCCGCACGAATTGCCGATTGTCGTGACCGGCCTTGGCGAACAGGAACTGGGCCGCGATGGCACCGAAGGCGCGATGAAGCGCGCCTGGGCCACGCTCGATCCCGATCTGCCCGCAGTCGTCGTTACCGGATCGATTGCCGAAATGATCGGCGGCGGCGTCACGCCCGAAGGCACCAATATCCAGCGGTTCCTGCCGCGCACGATTGACGAGGACCAGTGGCAGGCCGCCGATCGCGCGCTGACCTGGCTGTGGACCCAGTTCGGCCCCAAAAAAGTGCCTGCCCTGCGCGCGCCAAAGCCGGGCGATCGGCCGAAAGTCAACATCATCGGGCCGATGTACGGCACGTTCAACATGCCGTCCGACCTCGCCGAGATCAGCCGCCTGGTCGAAGGCATCGGCGCCGAAATCAACATGGTCTTTCCGCTGGCCAGCCACCTGGTCGATGTGCGCAAGCTGGCCGATGCCCAGGTCAACGTGTGCATGTATCGCGAATTTGGCCGCGGCCTGTGCGAAACGCTCGAACGCCCCTATCTTCAGGCGCCGATCGGGCTGGAATCCACCACGCTGTTCCTGCGCAAGCTGGGCGAACTGACCGGGCTGGACCCCGAACCGTTCATAACCCGCGAAAAGCATACCACGATCAAGCCGCTGTGGGATCTGTGGCGCTCGGTCACGCAGGATTTCTTTGGCACCGCCAGCTTTGGCATCGTTGCCACCGATACTTATGCGCGCGGCATCCGCAAATTCCTTGAGGATGACATGGGCCTGCCGTGCAATTTCGCGGTGTCGCGCTGTGCCGGGTCGAAATCCGACAACCAGGCGGTCAAGGACATGATCGCGACCAATCCGCCACTGGTGCTGTTCGGCAGCTTCAACGAACGCATGTATATGGCCGAAGCCGGCGGACGCGGCGTGTATATTCCCGCCAGTTTCCCCGGCGCAGTGATCCGCCGCCACACCGGCACACCGTTCATGGGCTATTCCGGGGCGACCTACCTTGTCCAGGAAGTGTGCAACGCGCTGTTTGATGCGTTGTTCCACATCCTGCCGCTGGCCGGTCAGCTCGACAAGGCCGAACCCACTCCGGCGCGGATCGAACGCGAGCTGGCCTGGGATGAAGCCGCCAAGACCGAGCTTGATGCGGTTGTCGAACGCGCCCCCGTGCTGGTGCGCATTTCGATGGCCAAGCGCATCCGCGATGCTGCCGAACGCGCCGCCCGCCGCGCGGGTGAGCCGAGCGTCAGCCCCGAGCGCCTGGCGCTCGCCATTCATGAAAGCCGCGACGCATGAGCGCGGCCAGCCTTTCCCGCATCGATCCGAACGGGTCGCGGGTACACCGATCCTCGCGGGCGTCACGCCCGTGTGGATGCCGTCGGAGCGCGCCTGGCGCGTTCCAGCCCTCGTCGGGAAAAATGGAGACGAAAACATGAGCGATCCGAACGAAAGGATGGGACCAGGGACCTACCTGACCCCAGAAGAGGCCAAAGAGTTTCACAAGCTCTTTGTGACCAGCTTCATGATCTTCACGGTTGTGGCGATTATCGCCCACGTGCTGGTCTGGAACTGGCGTCCTTGGTTTTAATCCCCGGCTTCCGGGACAGTGTCCCGGAAACTGGGCAGTAAATGAGAAGGAGCCACGTTATGTGGAGAATTTGGTTGATCTTCGACCCGCGCCGCGCGCTGGTCGCACTGGCTGTATTCCTGTTTGTGCTGGCACTGCTGATTCACTTCATCCTGCTGAGCACCGATCGGTTCAACTGGCTCGATGGTCCGCACAAGAAGGTGGCTGCGGCTGCCATGGCGTCACCGGCGGGCACCTGACTGGATGGCATGTCGCGCTTTTGCGCGATGGCGGGCTGACGAGGCCGGACACCAGGCCCGGACTCGTCGCTCGGCCAATTCCTGACAGCAAACGATCCCCGGCATATGCCGGAGGGGGAGAAGAGCAATGGCGCTGCTGAGCTTTGAGCGAAAATATCGTGTGCGGGGAGGCACGCTCATCGGCGGCGACCTTTTCGACTTTTGGGTCGGCCCCTTCTATGTCGGTTTCTTTGGCGTAACGACGGCGATTACCGCGACGTTGGGCACGCTGCTGATCATCTACGCCGCCTCGCTGGGGCCCACGTGGAACCCGTGGCTGATCAGCATTGCGCCACCCGACATCAGCTATGGCCTGGCACTGGCCCCGCTGCGTGAAGGCGGGTTCTGGCAGGTCATCACGATCTGCGCGATCGGGGCCTTTGTGTCGTGGGCGCTGCGCGAAGTGGAAATCTGCCGCAAACTGGGCATCGGCTATCATGTGCCGTTTGCTTATGGCTTTGCGATCTTTGCCTATGTTTCGCTGGAAGTGATCCGGCCGTTTCTGCTGGGGGCATGGGGCTTCGGCTTTCCCTATGGCATCTTCAGCCATCTGGATTGGGTGTCGAACACCGGATACCAGTATCTGCATTTCCACTACAATCCCGCCCACATGATCGCAGTCAGCTTCTTCTTCGTAACCGGTGGCGCACTGGCCTTCCACGGCGCGCTGGTCCTGTCGTCGGTCAATCCGGCGCCGGGTGAAGACGTGAAATCGCCCGAATACGAAGACGGATTTTTCCGTGACACGATCGGATATTCGGTGGGCACGCTGGGCATCCATCGCCTGGGTCTGTTCCTGGCGCTGTCCGCCGGGTTCTGGAGCGCGGTCTGCATCATCATTTCGGGGCCCCTCTGGACACGCGGCTGGCCGGAATGGTGGTCGTGGTGGCTCAATCTGCCGATCTGGTCCTAAGGAGGGACTCGCCCGATGGCACGCTATCAAAACATGTTCACCCAGGTGCAATTGCGCGGACCGCTCGAAGCGGGACCCCCCTTGCGCAATGCCACCTTCACTCGCACCGGCCCGGGGTTTTACAACTACTGGATGGGCAAATTCGGCAACGCCCAGATCGGGCCGATCTATCTCGGCACGCTCGGCATGGCTTCGCTGATCTTTGCCTTCCTGTCGTTCGAAATCATCGGGCTCAACATGTGGGCCAGCGTCGGCTGGAACCCCGTACAGTTCGTGCGCATGCTGCCCTGGCTGGCGCTTGAACCGCCGGGGCCGGAATACGGCTTTTCGATGTTCGTGCCGCTGAACAAGGGCGGCTGGTGGCTGATCGCCGGCTTCTGCATGACCACCGCGCTGATCCTGTGGTTCCTGCGCACGTATATCCGGGCACGCGCCCTGGGCATGGGCACGCATGTGGCCTGGGCCTTTGCCGCCGGCATCTTCCTGATCATCACGCTGGGCTTTATCCGCCCGATGCTGATGGGCAGCTGGGCAGAGGCGGTGCCATTCGGCATCTTCCCGCACCTGGACTGGACTGCGGCATTCTCGATCCGGTACGGCAACTTGTTCTACAATCCGTTCCACTGTCTTTCGATCGTGTTCCTTTATGGTTCGACGCTGCTGTTTGCGATGCACGGCGCAACGATCCTGGCGGTGGGCCGTTATGGCGGCGAACGCGAAATCGAACAGATCACCGACCGTGGCACGGCTTCGGAACGTGCGGCGCTGTTCTGGCGCTGGACCATGGGCTTTAACGCTACGATGGAATCGATCCACCGCTGGGCATGGTGGTTCGCGGTGCTGACCCCGCTGACCGGCGGTATCGGCATCCTGTTGACCGGCACCGTCGTCGACAACTGGTACATGTGGGCCGTGATGCATCACTATGCTCCGGGTTATCCGGGCACAGGCGTCATCGATCCCGCAACTTTGCCGGGAGCACCGAAATGAAGCGCACCCCCTATACCAGAACCGCCCTGGCGGTGATCAGCGGCCTGGGTCTCCTGGCGCTTGGCGGGTGCGAACCCGGCCACAAACAGACCGTGCAATATGGCTATCGCGGCACGGGCATGAACCAGATCATCGACGTGAAGCACATGGTTTCGCCGGGCACGATCCCCGATGCGCCCTATCCCTTGCCCGCCGATGGCGGTCCCAAGGCGGGCGAAACCTATCAGAACGTGAAAGTGCTGAGCGGAGTCAGCACCGAGCGGTTCAACCACCTGATGGCCGAAATCAGCCAGTGGGTGGCGCCGCCGGAACAGGGCTGTGCCTATTGCCACAACCCTGAAAACATGGCGTCTGACGAAAAGTACACCAAAGTCGTCGCGCGGCGCATGCTGCAGATGACGCAGACGATCAATTCGACCTGGTCTCCGCATGTCCAGAAAGTCGGCGTCACCTGCTATACCTGCCACCGCGGCAATGCAGTGCCGGCGAACAAGTGGGCGCTGTCGGCCGGCGCGCCGCATCCGGGTTCGATCCTGGGTGATCGGCACGACCAGAACCCGGTCAGCGCCGATGCGGCTTATTCGGATCTGCCGACCACCGGATTTGCCGACTATCTGCTGGGCGCGAAAAACATCCGCGTTTATGGCACGACGGTACTGCCCAAATATGATGGCAAGGGCGCTTCGGTGCAAACCGCCGAAAAATCCTATGGCCTGATGATGCACATGAGCAAGGCGCTGGGGGTCAATTGCACCTTCTGCCACAATACCCAGGCGTTTGGCGCCTGGAACCTCAGCCGGCCGCAGCGGGCAACCGCCTGGTACGGCATCCGCATGGTTCGCGACATCAACAACACCTATATCAGCTCGCTGCAATCGGTGTTCCCCGACAATCATGATCGCAAGGGGCCGATGGGCGATCCGTACAAGGTGAACTGCACGACCTGCCACCAGGGCGTGAACAAACCGCTGGGAGGGGTCAGCATGATGGCCCAGGCGCCGGCGCTGTGGGGCCCTGTGGCGCCCTATACCGCACATGCCGGGGCCGCTGCGGCCGAACCGGCTGCAGCACCCGCCGCCGCACCCGCCGACGCGGCAAAGCCCGCGCCGCTGGCCATGAATGGCGCCGGTCCGGGAACCGCCGCGAAATGATCGGGCCCCGCGCCGCCGTACCCACGGCGGCGCGGGCTCCATCACCTCTCCCCTACCATCCAGGGCCGCGCGCATGACGATCCACGATCATCCCTTGCGCGGCGCCCTTTCGGCGGAAATGCATGTCCGCCGCCTGCCCCGCCTGGAAACCCCGTGCCGCCTGATGCAGGTTGTCACCGTGCTGGGCGAAACCAACACCGATGCGGCGCGCGCGCATATCGAGGCGCTGAAACGGCTATCCACCGAGCTGGTCCCGCTGTCTGCCAAATATGCGGTGCTGCTGATCGACGGCATCACGCTGGTGTGGGAACGCCATACCGAATTCGCGACATATACGCTGGTGCGCCAGGGCATGACTGCCGAACCGTTCGATCCGGCCGATTTCGACCCGGTGCGCGATCGGCTCTATGCCGGGATGCCCGGCGAAATCATCCGTTCGACACAGATCGCGCTGGTTGGCGGACCCGAATGGGACCCGACCGCGCTCGACCTGTCACGCTGGTTTTCCGATGCCGCCACGGTGGTGTGCGATGTGGCGGGGGGCATTGCGCGGATTGCCTCGGATTTCCGGCTCAACGCCGATGGCTATGGCCGCCTGCTGGTCCACGATCGCGGATTGCAGCATGACGAGGCCGGGCAATTGCTGCTGCGGCTGCAGGAACTGGGCAATTACCGCAATATGGCGCTGCTCGGCCTGCCGCTGGCGCAGCGTCTGACACCGGCGGTCAGCACGCTGGAGGCGCGGCTCGCCGAATTGACTCACGCGGTCTCCGAACGATCGACGCAGGACGACCAGCTGCTGGACGAATTGAGCTTTCTGTCGGCCGAACTCGCGCGGATCGTCGCCGAAACGCGATACCGCATGAGCGCCACGCGCGCCTATGCGCAGCTGAGCGTGGACCGGCTGGGCAGCCTGACCATCGGCGTGGTGCGCGGGTACCAGTCGCTTGACGATTTCACCGAGCGGCGGCTCGTGCCGGCGGTGCGCACTTGCGATTCGTTCTCCGCCCGGCTGGATGACCTGTCGCGCCGTGCGGCCTGGACCAGCGACCTGCTGCGCACGCGCATTGATATCGCCCTGGCGCGCCAGAACCGCGATCTGCTCGCCTCGATGGATGCGCGCACCCACCTGCAACTGCGCCTGCAACAGACCGTCGAAGGGCTGTCAGTGGTCGCCATCAGCTATTACATGGTCGCGCTGATCGGGCACATGCTGGGCGTGATCACCTTCGTGTCGCACGATGTCGCGATGGCGGTGGTGGTGCCGGTGGTGGTCGCCAGCGTAGCGGCCGGCCTGTTCTGGATGCGCCGCCACGTGCTGCAATAATGCGGCTGTGCGATGAGTGGAACTTATCACACAACGTGACGCTCAGGCGCCCCGGCAAAGCGGGGCGTGACAGCCTGCAAACCTGAGGAAATCCCCTCCCCCGAAGGAGAGGGGGATTTTGTGATGATCAGGCCGCCATCGCCCGGCGGGCCAGTTCGCACATCGACCAGATTTCGCTGAGCGAAGTTACCAGGCGATCAATGTCGCCATCGGTGTGCACCGGCGATGGCGTGAGGCGCAGGCGCTCGGTGCCCACGGGCACGGTGGGGTAATTGATCGGCTGCAGATAGATGCCGTGGTGTTCCAGCAGCCAGTCGCTGATGCGTTTGCACTTGTGCGCATCGCCCACCATGATCGGGATGATGTGGCTGGGGTTATCCATCGTCGGAATGCCCATTGCATCCAGCCGGCGGCGCACTTGCGCCACGCGGTCGCGATGGCGTTCGCGTTCCGCATTGCTTTCCTTCAGGTGGCGGATGCTGGCGGTCGCGCCGGCGGCCAGCGCGGGCGGCAGCGCGGTGGTAAAGATGAAGCCGCTGGCAAAGCTGCGGACGAAATCGCACAGCGCGGTCGATGCGGCGATATAGCCGCCCATCACGCCAAACGCCTTGCCCAGCGTGCCTTCGATCACGGTCACGCGGTCCATCAGGCCTTCGCGTTCGGCCACGCCACCGCCGCGCGGACCATAAAGGCCAACGCCATGCACTTCATCAAGGTACGACATCGCGCCGTGCTTTTCGCAGACGTCGAGAATCTCGGCGATCGGGGCGATATCGCCATCCATCGAATAGACGCTTTCGAACGCGACCAGTTTGGGCAATTCGGGATCGAGCTGCGACAGCCGGCGATCAAGATCTTCGGGCGAATTGTGTGCAAATTTGTGCACCGGCGCGCGGCTGTGGCGGATGCCTTCGATCATCGAGGCATGATTGAGCGCATCGGACAGGATGACGCAGCCGGGGATGCGTGATCCCAGTGTGCCCAGCGCCGCCCAGTTCGAAACATAGCCCGACGTGAACAGCAGCGCCGATTCCTTGCCGTGCAGATCGGCCAGTTCCGCTTCAAGCAGCACGTGGCTGTGCGTCGTGCCGGAAATGTTGCGCGTTCCGCCGGCGCCCGCGCCGCAGCGATCGAGCGTTTCGTGCATCGCGGCCAGGACCTTGGGGTGCTGCCCCATGCCCAGATAATCGTTCGAACACCACACGGTGACCGGCCGCGTGCCGTCTTCGACAAATTGTTCCGCCGCGGGATAGGCGCCGGCCTTGCGTTCCAGTTCGGCAAAGATGCGGTAACGGCCATCATCCTTGAGGTTTGCGAGTTCGGCTTGGAAAAATGCCTCGTACTTCATTTAATCTTCCCCGCTTGTTCCAGGATGCCAGCTTGTTCGAGAATAATGGCGGCTTTTGCCGTTCCGGCTGACGTCGACGACGCCCATTGAAACAGTTTGGCGTCGCGCAATGGCAGCACCAGAAAACAATGTTCGACCACGCCCAGCGCGGCCAGCCCGGCCAGCAGCGTGCCGCTGGCCCAGGCCCCGCTGCCCGCCGGCGCGCCCTGCCCCGCCAGCCACGCCCAGGCCGTCAGCCCCACGCTCAGCACGATCGAAAAGGGAAACAGCGCGTTCCCCCGGCGTTTGCGAAAATAGCTTTTCAAATAGACCAGATGGTCAGGAAAGACTTCATCGCTCAGATTGGGCACGCCCAGATAAAGATTGAACTTCGCCGACAGCCGCAGCACGAACAGCAGCAGGAATGTCAGCGGCGCGGTCTGGTTGGGCTGCCCCCAGGTCACGGCAAACAGCACGATCGCGGTGGCGGCAATGGCCAGTTCGTGGTGGATCACCGTTGCCGTGGCCGCGCTGAACCGTTTCCAGCCGCCAGTGGCATCGGCCGGGCATTCGGCGCGGTTTGGCCCCGCGACAATGCCCATCAAAAAGCTCATTTCGTGCCAGCCCCAGATCACGATGGCCGCCGCAAACGCGGTATAGGCGCCCGCGGCACTGGCATCGCCGGCCCGCACCCCCACCAGCACGATCGCCGCGATCGCCACCAGCCCGGCCAGCGCAAGGCTGGTCGCATAAGTCGTGCGCGGCCGGCTATCCAGCCAGACGATCGCCGCGGTGCCGATGAACCACATCAGGAACGCGAAGATGAGCGGGGGCAGGATCACCAGGCCGGAACCAGCCGCACCGTGGCGGGCGCGATGTTGCGTTTGACCGGCGCGAAATAGAGCCCGGCGAACGCCAGACCGGCACCGATGGTCAGGCCGATCCGCTTCACCGTGCCGATCACCCCGCCCTGGGCCCGCGCCGCGTCGATCGCCCCGGCAAGCTTGCGCAGCCGCTCCAGCCCTGCGCGAAAGCGGGGTGAATCGCTGTCGAGCACCACCGGAAACACCTGGCGGCTGATTTCCGTACAGATGTTGAACACGCGGTGGTCATATTCGGTCGGGTCCATCCCCAGCGCCTTGTGAAACGCGGGGCGGTTGTGATCGCGCACATACATGGTGGCATATACGGACACGAGGAAGAAACGGATCCACAGTTTGTTGACCCCGGTCAGCAGCTTGGGATCGGTGCGCAGCAGGATCGCAAAGGCTTCGCCGTGGCGAAACTCGTCATTGCACCATTGTTCGAACCGGTTGAAGATCGGGTGGAAGCGCAGTTCGGGATGCTTGGCCAGATGGCGGAAGATCGCGATGTAGCGCGCATAGCCGATCTTTTCGCTGAGATAGACCGCGTAATAGATGAATTTGGGCCGGAAATAGGTGTATTTCTTGGCCTTGGTCAGAAACCCGAGGTCGATCCCGATGCCGGCATCTTTCAGCGTTTCGTTGATGAACCCGGCGTGGCGGCTTTCATCGCGGCTCAGCAGGCGGAACAGCTGCTTGATATCCGGATTGGTCACCCGCTTGGCAATTTCGGCGTAAAGAATGCACCCGGAAAATTCCGAGGTGAGCGAGCTGACCAGGAAATCGACGAATTCTTCGCGCAGGCCGTCGGGCAGGCTTTCGATCACGCCGTCGAACGCCTGGGTGCGCTTGAAATGCAGCTTGTTTGGATCGTTCACCATTTCCTTGATCAGCGCGTCCCATTCGCGACGCACCGGCGAGACATCGATCCGGTCCATCGCCGCAAAATCGGTGGTGTAGAACCGCGGCGTAAGGATGGTGTCCTTGCACGCCGCCGCCAGCAGCTCGCTGTCCCGATCCGGCTTTATGGAGGAAATCGCGTTCATCAGAGTGTCCCGTCGCTGAAGCTGACTTCGTAGAGTTCGTTAAGTTCAAAATGGCCGGCAAACTTGGTCCACAGCCGCCCGATCAGGCCGGCGCGCTCCACTGTGGCGGTGCGTTGCAGCACGCGCCGTTCGCCAAAGTTCAGGCTGATCGGCGCGCCGTGCACGCGCACTTTGTCACCGGCGCCAACCGCCACTCCGTCGGCCAGCTCGACATGCGCGCACAGGCATTCGGTGCTGTATTCCAGCTCGATCGTGCAGCGCGTGTCGAAACGGGTGCGGCGCAGCGCGATCATGATACCGGCCCCTGCGGCGGCAGCAGCGCCATGAAGGCAGCGCGGTTGGTCGATCCGAACGCGGTCATTTCGATCGACCGGCCGGTCACCGTGTCGGTCAGCGACAGTTCGCCATCGGGCCACAGCGACAGCGTGAACGGCGGCTGATCGCCGATGCCGCGCATGCGCCGTTCGCGCGCCAGCCCGCGCATCACGCCGCGGATAAACCCGGTTTTCTGCCCCGGTTCGATCACCGATGCGGTAACACCGCGATCGGTATCTTCGATCAGCACGGCGCCATCGGCGCGGTCGGTAAAGCGCAAGTTGCGCGTTTCCACCGGCACGGCATGCACCGCCTGGCGCATCGCCACGGGCGAGGCCGAGGGCGGCACATGCGCGATGCGCATCGCCGCCGTGGCGGTGAACGCAAACAGCACCAACGCCCCTGCGATGATCAGGGTGCCCTTGGGCAGCATGTCGGCGTGGCTGTGCGTGGTCATGCTTTCACCGCTTCTGCAAACGAGGGCGCCCGGTGCGGCTGGGCCGCGCGGGTGTTGGCAAGGCCGTCGGGATTGGCAGCCAGGCACGCGCGGGCAACCAGCGCCGCCACGCCCTGCGCATCGGGCACACCGCGCAGCATCGGCTGCGGGGTGATGATCTTCCACGGCCGGGCATGGGGCCACAGTGCCACCACGCCCAGCTTGGCCGGCCCGGCAATGGTCAGCGCGATATCACCGGTGCCATCGGCGCGCTGCGCCAGATCGACCGCGCCGATCTGTGACAGCGGCAGATTGATGCATTTGGGCACGGCAATGCCGATGCGCAGCACGATCCGGCGGTTGGTCAGCGTATAGACCGTGGAGCGGGCCGCCGCATATGCCAGCGCGTGCAAGAGCGCGAGCCCGATGAGACCAAGCGTGATGGTCATTTCCACGCCCAGATAGCCGGCATGGGCCATCACCGCATTGGCCAGCGCCCACAGCGTCAGCAGCGCGAAATAGCCGGCAACCAGCCGCGTGCTGAACGCGCCGCGGGCCAGGGCGCGCCAATCCGGCGCACCCTGCCACACAATCTCTTCGCCTGCGGGCAGATGGCCGGGAAGGCCGCGGATCGGTTCGACTTCGTACTCGGTCACAGGATCGGCTCCTGGCGATCGGCGGTGGCATAAAGATAGCCGCCACCGAAATAGGCCTGAACGCGCTCTTCTTCATAAAGCGTGATCTGGTCGTCGGCTTCCAGACGCGGCACACCGGCGAATTGCGCGGCCTTCAGCGCATCGATCACCACGCGGCGGCGGCGGCGATCGACCGAGGCCATCATCATCGGCGCCAGCAGCGGCGCGCCTTCGCCGGCAAGCTGGATATAGCGCACCAGACGATCGGCCGTATCGATCCACAGTCCACCGACATGGCCGGCAACCGCCCCGTCGGCACCGACCACCGGCCAGCCCGACAGATCGGCATCTTCGCGCGCGATGCTGAAACCCGCGGCCTTGGCCAGCGGGATGATCCGCGGATGGCCTTCCATATCGAGATCGGGCCGCTTGGCCCGGTTGGCCCAGGCCGCCGGGCCGACGCCATCAACCAGCGGGTTGCCGGTGGGCACATAGGGCGCGCCGCCAAACCCTTCGGTGCGGCGCGCAGCGATGTTCACCGGTTCGCGGCCTTCGGTCGGCCCCACCGGGGCAACCACGGTGCCATGGCCAAACGGCAGGCGGAACGATTTGGGCGATGCCGTGCTCAGCACGCCGCCGGGCGTGTCGATGCGGCCGCTCATTTCGTCTTCCAGCGGATAGCCTTCGCGGCGATCTTCGCGGCGCAGGTAAAACACCAGACAGATGAAAAACAGCACGAACGCCCAGAACACGAGCAGAGCGACATCGATCCCGTTGGTCAGGTTGGGATGCATGAGATTTCCCCTTTCAAATCGGAAATTCGCTGAGCCCGAAGCGGGTATTGCCCGGGGCGCGCGAGCTGATGTCGCTGCGGACAAGCGGTCCGAGGGCGACAAGGGTGGCAAAAAGCAACACAATTTCAAACGCGTATACTGAAATATAGCCCGTCGAGGGCCCGGCCAGAGTCGAACCCAGACGGCCCGCCACAGCCGCTGACGAGATAAGATCGCGGGCAAAGGCGCCAATCGCGATGGCCAGGCCCGAACACGTCGCCTGCACCGCGCCCCAGGCGCCCAGCGCCAGGCCGGTGCGGCCATCCAGCGCCTCGGTATCGGAAATTGCCATGGCCGCGGTCAGCGTGCCGACCGAAAACAGCCCGCCGCCCAGCCCGATGAACGTCGCGCCCACTTCGAGCAGCAGCACCGAATGCAGCGGCCCGGCAAACAGCACGAGCAGAAACGCGCCGATCCCCGCCACGCCGCCAAAACCGGCCAGCCGGTGCGGTTCGCCGCCTTCGCCCAGGCGCCGCGCCGCATAAGCAAACCCGGCCAGCATGCCCACCGCCCACAGCGCGGTCAGCGACGTTGTCGCGCCCACCGAAAGGCCCAGGATCTGCCCGCCATAAGGTTCCAGCAGCACGTCCTGCATGGTGAAAGCCGCCGCACCCAGCCCGACCGAAACGAGCAGGCGCATCGTCTTTGGCCGGGCGATGAACACGGCCCAGACTTCGCCGAACGACGGCTGCGCTTCGATCGATCGCACGCCGCGGGGGCTGCGGGCTTCCTGTTTCCACAACGCGACAAGGTTCAGCACCATCGTCAGCGCGGCGGCGCCCTGCACGATCTGGACCAGCTTGGTCGGCGAAAAATCGGCCAGCAGCCGCCCGATCACCAGCGCGCTGATCATCGTGCCGATCAGCAGCATGACATACAGCAGCGCAACCACGCGCGGGCGGGCATGATCCGGCGCCAGATCGGTGGCCAGCGCAAGGCCGGCCGTCTGCGTGGTGTGCATCCCCGCGCCAACCAGCAGGAACGCGGCCACCGCACCCAATTGGCCGATGACCGCCGGCCCGGTGCCGCCGCCGGTCATCACCAGCAGCGCAAAAGGCAGGATCGCCAGGCCACCGAACTGCATCAGCGTGCCAAACCAGATATAGGGCACACGCTTCCAGCCCAGCAACGAGGCGTGGTGATCGGATTTGAACCCGATAAGCGTGCGCAGCGGCGCAAACAGCAGCGGCAGCGACACCATCACGGCCACAAGGCTGGCCGACATGCCCAGTTCGACAATCATCACCCGGTTCAGCGTACCGGTCAGCAGCACCGCCGCCATGCCCACCGACACCTGGAACAGCGACAGGCGCAGGATGCGGCCCAGCGGCAGATCGTCGGTCGCGGCATCGGCAAACGGCAGGAACCGCGTGCCCAGGCGATTCCAGAACGCGCCGGTCTTCAGGCTTTCAACTCGGCCGATGCGGGTCGCGCCGGATTGCGTGACCCCGGGCGCAAGCGAAGCCTTCAGGGCGTGAAGGTAGCTCATCGCGTGACAACCTCCCCCATGACCACTTCAAGCGCGTGGCTGGTGTAGAAACTGGCGGAAATCCGGCGATCGCGCCCGATGCGGGCATGCGGCACAGAGCCCTGGATCATCGTGCGCAGCAACTGGTCCCGCACCGGCAGGATCGCCGGCGACTTGTCCGCGCGCGGAAACAGCCGGCCCATCCCCAGCATCGCCATCAACAGCGGCGTGCGCGGGGCAAACGTCATCGCGATCGAGGCGCGGGTGGTATCGGCAAGCCGTGCGACAACGCCGACAATATCGGCAGGCTTGTAATGGATCAGCGAATCCATCGCGACCACATGATCGAAATGGCCGAGCGCCGGATCGAGCATGTCGCCCACGCGCCAGTCGATATTGAGCCCGGCTGGCGCGCGGTCGCGCCCGATCGCGACCAGGCTGCCGGCCACGTCGATCGCCACGACTTCGGCGCCGCGCTGCGCCGCCTCGACCGCCAGCGCGCCCGTGCCGCACCCGGCATCGAGCAGGCGCACACCGCGCATGTCGGCCGGCAGCCACGACAGCAGCGTGTTGCGCATTTCGGTGCGCCCGGCGCGGACTGTGGCGCGGATGCCGCTGACCGGCGCGTCAGATGTCAGCTGTTCCCACGCTTTGGCCGCGGTGCGGTCAAAATAGGTTTCCAGGTTCCCGCGGAACCGGTCGTAGGTCGCCGTGTTCATCTTATTCGAATCCCAGGAATTCGAAAATATCACGATCTTTCATGGGCTTCGCGTCAAGCGGTTCGCACCCGGCCCAAAGCTGTGCGGCCAGCCGCTTGTATTCCAGACAGGCGGCATCGACTTCGGGGGTCGAATCCATTTCGAACAGCGTGCATTTCTTCAGCCGCGAACGGCGGATCGCGTCAAGGTCCGGGAAATGCGCCAGGCGCTTCAGCCCGGTGGCTTCGTTGAAGCGGTCGATCTCGTCGGTGGCGGCCGACCGGTTGGCAATCATCCCGGCCATGCGCACGGCATAGTTCTTCGATTTGGCCTGGATCGCCGCCATGATCCGGTTCATCGCAAAGATGCTGTCGAAATCGTTGGAGGCGACCACCAGCGCGCTTTCGGCATGTTGCAGCGGCGCGGCAAAGCCGCCGCAGACCACATCGCCCAGCACGTCGAACAGCACGACATCGGTTTCTTCAAGCAAGTGGTGCTGTTTCAGCAGCTTGACCGTCTGCCCCACGACATAGCCGCCGCAGCCGGTGCCCGCCGGGGGCCCGCCGGCTTCAACGCACATCACCCCGTTGAAGCCTTCGAACATGTAATCTTCGGGCCGCAGTTCCTCGGCGTGGAATTCCACGGTTTCCAGCACGTCGATCACTGTGGGCATCAGCTTTTTGGTCAGCGTGAACGTGCTGTCATGCTTTGGGTCGCAACCGATCTGCAGCACCCGCTTGCCCAGCAGCGAAAACGCCGCCGACAAATTGGACGATGTGGTCGATTTGCCGATCCCGCCCTTGCCATAGACCGCAAAGACTTTCGCCGTACCGATCATGTCCTTGGGATCGAGCTGGACCTGGACACTGCCTTCGCCATCAAGACCGATGGTATCGCGCCGACGGCCGATTGCAGGGGCGGCCGGGGGATCAAAAAGCGCCATCATCTGTTCCTTTATGCCGCCACCGCAACGACACCCTCGAGACGATCCTCGAGTTCATCGCTGGCGGCATGGAGCGCGGCGAGTGTTGCCGCATCGGGTTGCCAATAGTTGCGTTCGCTTGCTTCGATCAGCCGGTTGGCGACACGCGCCGCCGCCCGAGGATTGAGTGCGGCGATCCGTTCGCGCATTGCGGCATCGAGCACATAGGTCTCGCCGATCCGCTGATAGACCCAGGGATCGACTTCGCCGGTGGTGGCCGACCAGCCCATGGTGGTGGTCACGCTGCCTTCGATCTGCCGCACGCCTTCATAGCCGTGGCGCAGCAGGCCTTCGGTCCAGACCGGATTGAGAATGCGCGTGCGGGTTTCCAGCGCGACCTGTTCCTGCAACGAACGGACTTTGCCGGTGCCTTGCGTCTGGTCGCCGATATAGACCGGCGCGGTCTGGCCGCCTTTGGCGCGGGTGACCGCGCGGCTGATCCCGCCCAGCGCATCGACATACTGGTCGATCGTGGTGATGCCCAGTTCAACGCTTTCCAGATTCTGATACGCGCAATCGACGGTTTTCAGCGCCGAGGCCAGCACCGCCGCCTGGCGGACCGGTGCGCCCTTGACCCCATAGGCAAAGCCTTTTTGCCGTTCAAAGCTGTCGGCCAGCTCGTCAGGATCGGACCAGCCGCCATTGTCGATCATCAGATTGACATTGGCGCCATAGGCCCCTTCGGCGTTGGAAAAGACGCGCAGCGCGGCAATTTCCAGATCGCAGTTGTTTTCGGCACTGTGCGCCAGCGCGTGGCGGCGGATGAAATTCATCTCCACCGGCTCATCGGCTTGCGCCGCCAGCAGCGCGGCCTCTGCCATCATGCGCGTCTGCAGCGGCAGCAGATCGCGGAACACGCCCGACAGCGTGACCACCACGTCGATCCGCGGACGGCCCAGTTCTTCCAGGCTGATCAGTTCGGCACCGGCCAGCCGGTTATAGCTGTCAAACCGCGGCCGGGCACCGATCAGCGCCAGCACCTGGGCAATCTGCGCGCCTTCGCTTTTCAGATTGTCGGTGCCCCACAGCACCATCGCGATGGTTTCGGGAATATGCCCGGCATCGGCCAGGCTGCGATCGATCAGGCGCTGGGCCTGCGCCGCGCCATCCTTCACTGCATAGGCCGAAGGCAGGCGGAACGGATCGAACCCGTGGATGTTGCGCCCGGTCGGCAGGATTTCCGGGGTGCGCAGCAGATCGCCGCCGCTGACCGGCGCAATGAACCGGGCACTGAGCGCGCGGACCAAGCCGTCGATTTCGCCATTCGTCGACAGCGCGGTGTTCAGCGCCGCCATGTCTTTCAGCAGCGGCGTATCGAGCCGGATCGTGCCATTGACGATCCCCTCGATCATCGCCGGCGACAAAGCCTGGCCGCGCGCGCTCGCCGAGGCCGCGATCATGGCCATGCGTTCTTCGCGGGTTGCCGCAGCACCCGCAACATGCAGCCCCTGCGGGATCAGTTCGCGTTCGATTTCGTAAAGGCGCGCGGCGAGCGCCGGGATATCGCTGCCATCAAGATCGAGCGCAGCGGCCTGGTCGGCGATCAGTTCGGCAAGGTCGGCCAGTTCATCGCTGCCCGGATCGGCCTGGCGCCAGCGATCGACCGAGGCCTTGAGATCGGCCAGCCCCTTGTACACGCCCGAATTGGTCAGCGCCGGGGTCAGATAGCTGACCAGCGTGGCGCCCGAGCGGCGCTTTGCCAGCACGCCTTCCGACGGATTGTTGGCGGCATAAAGATAGATGTTGGGCAGATCGCCGATCAGGCGGTCGGGCCAGCATTCCGCAGTCAGGCCGGTCTGTTTGCCGGGCATGAATTCCAGGCTGCCGTGCGTGCCGAAATGCAGCACCGCGTGGGCGCGGAAATCTTCCCTGAGCCAGCGATAGAAGGCGGCAAAGGCGTGTGTCGGGGCAAACCGGCCCTCGAACAGCAGGCGCATCGGATCGCCTTCATAGCCCAGCGCCGGTTGGATGCCGACAAAGACATTGCCGAATTGCGCGCCCAGAATCTGCACCGAAGCGCCATCCGATTGCAGCTTGCCCGGCGCCGGACCCCACGACGCCTCGATCTCTTTCAGCCAGGTTTCACCCCGCACGATGGTGTCTGCGCTGACCCGGGCATGAACATTGCCTTCGGTGCCATAGCGTTCCGCATTGCCGATCAGGATGCGTTCGCGCACCGCATCGGCGGTTGCCGGCACGTCGACCGTATAGCCTTCGCGATCGAGCCGCGCGAGCGTGGCGTGGAGTGATTCGAACACCGCCAGGAATTGTGCGGTGCCCGCAGCGCCCGCACCCGGCGGGAAATTGAACAGCACCACGGCAATGCGCTTTTCCGCATTGGCCGCGCGGCGCAGCTCCACGATTTTCATCACCCGGGCTGCCAGCATGTCGGCGCGTTCGCTGCAGGACTGCATCGCGCGAACCTGGCCCGTGGCGGGAAACGTGCAGGCGCGGTGGCAGCCGGTGCAGGCCGTATCAGTGCCATCGGAACGGCCGCCAAACACCATGGGCACGGTGCCGCCATCCAGTTCGGGAATGGCGATCATGATGGTCGATTCGATCGGCAACAGACCCTGGCGATTGGCGCCCCAGGCCTGCAATGTCTGGAATTCCACCGGATGCGCGGCGATATAGGGCCGATCGAGCTGCGTCAGAATCGCTTCGGCCGCGGCCGTGTCGTTATAGGCCGGCCCGCCGACCAGGCTGAACCCGGTCAGATTGACCACGGCATCGACTGTCGGCACGCCATCCTTCATGAACAGCGCTTCGATCGCCGGACGACCGTCGAGCCCGCCGGCAAAGGCCGGGATCACGTTCAGCCCTTGCGCTTCCATCGCGGCGATCACGCCGTCGTAATGCGCCGCATCCTTGGCCAGCACATAAGACCGCAGCATCAGCAGGCCGACCGTGCCCTTTGGCGCGCGGTGGCGGGGCAGTTCGGTCACGGTGCGGGCCATGCGCTGCGGCAGGGCGGGGTGATAGACGCCGACTTCGGGATAATCGCGCGGCGGTACGGCCTTCATCGTGCCGCGCAGCGACCGCCGTTCGCCCGAGGCATAGCGATCGACCAGCGCGCGGATCATGTCGAACACGTTGTCGTCCGACGCGGCCAGCCAATATTGCATGGTCAGGAAATAGGCGCGGACATCCTGCGCGGTGCCGGGCACGAATTTCAGCAGCTTTGGCAGGCGGCGCAGCACGGCCATCTGCCCCGCGCCGGAACTGGCGCCGGCCTTGTTGGTGCCGCGCATCTTCTTGATGATCGACAAGAGGCCGGTGGCCGGCTTGTCCATCCGGTAATCGCCCATCCGCGTCAGCTTGACGATATCGCCCGCCGACATCAGGCCGATCATCGCATCGCATTCGTTCTGCCGTGCGGTCAGCTGCGGCAGGACGGCGCGGATGTGATCTTCCAGAAACAGCATCGTCATCAGGATGATGTCACCCTGCGCGATATCGGCGCGGGCGGCCTCCAGCGTTTCGGGCTTTTCCTCCCAGTCGGCAGCGGCATGAAACCCGATCGTGACGCCCGAATTGCTGCGGGTAAAATGATCCTGCGCCCGGGTGACCGCGCCCGACAGGTGATTGTCGAGCGTGATGATAACCACGCGTACGGGAATGGCTGAGCGGTCAACGGGCATAATGCGCCTTCGCATCGTAGAGCGTGGCGAGCGTTATTGCGGCTATGCCCTGCTCGGCGGCATAGCGCTCGGTGTTCCGTCGTGCTTTCCCGCGCACGAAGAACGGGATTTTCTGCAGTTCCTTTTCGGCCTCGGCCGACCAGCCCGAAGGTTCTTCAACAGGGGCGGAACCGCCTGCATCGGCGGCCCCTTCGGCAACGGCCAGCACGAGCTCCGGCTGGGCCACCGGCGCCAGCCCCGGCGCGTGGCCCGGCGCGTGGCCCGGCGCGCCATGGCCCAGGTGCGAAGCGCCTGCCGAATCGCTGAATTCGAAATCATCGCGGAACATCGTCAGCAGATGCTCCTCCAGCCCCATGACCAGCGGATGGACCCAGGTATCGAACAGCACGTTGGCGCCTTCGAAGCCCATCTGCGGCGAATAGCGGGCGGGAAAATCCTGCACGTGGACCGGCGCCGAAATCACCGCGCAGGGGATGCGCAGCCGCTTGGCAATGTGGCGTTCCATCTGCGTGCCCAGCACCAGTTCGGGCTGCAGCGCCTGGATCGCGGCTTCGACTTCGAGATAGTCGTCGGTGATCAGCGGTTCGACGCCATAAATCTGCGCCGCTTCGCGCAAATCGCGCGCAAATTCGCGGTTGTAGCAGCCAAGTCCGGCCACTTCGAAACCCAGTTCGTCGCGCGCGACACGCGCCGCGGCAATCGCGTGGGTGGCATCGCCAAAGATGAACACGCGTTTGCCGGTCAGATACGTCGAATCGACCGACCGGCTCCACCACGGCATGTTTGATGTCGCCAGCACCCCTGCCGGATCAACCCCGGCCAGCGCCGCGACTTCGGCAACGAATTCGCGCGTCGCGCCATGGCCGATCGGCACGGTGCGCACGGTTTTCTGGCCAAAATGGCGTTCCAGCCAGCGGCAGGCCGTGTCGGCGATTTCGGGATAGAGGCAGATGTTGAAATCGGCATCGCCCAGCCGCGCCAGATCGGCCGGCGTGGCACCCAGCGGCGCGGTGACATTGATCGCAACGCCCAGCGATTCCAGCAGGCGGGTGATTTCGATCACGTCGTCGCGGTGGCGAAAGCCCAGCGCGGTCGGGCCCAGGAGATTGGCGCGCGGTGCATCGCTGTCCTGGCGCACCCGCGCCGTCTGGCCGCCGCACATCTTGCGCACCAGGTGATAGAACGTTTCGGCCGCGCCCCAGTTTTCCTTGCGCTGATAGCTGGGCAGTTCCAGCGGGACCACCGGAATGGGCAGCGCCATCGCCTCGATCAGCCCGGCCGGATCATCCTGGATCAGCTCGGCCGTGCACGATGCGCCCACCAGCATCGCCTGCGGGGCAAAGCGGGCATAGGCATCGCGCACTGCCTTCTGGAACAGTTCGGCAGTATCCTTGCCCAGATCGCGCGCCTGGAACGTGGTGTAAGTGACCGGCGGGCGCTTGGCGCGCCGTTCGATCATCGTGAACAGCAGATCGGCATAAGTATCGCCCTGCGGCGCGTGCAGCACATAATGCACGCCCTCCATCGCCGTGGCGATCCGCATTGCGCCGACGTGGGGTGGGCCCTCGTATGTCCAGACGGTCAGTTGCATCAGACCCTCAGCACATCGCGGCGCCGCAGCGGCCGCGCAAAAAGTTCGGCAAGGTCCCCGGCCTGGTCAAAGCCGTGGATCGGGGAAAACACCAGTTCGATCGCCCACTTGGTGGTCAGCCCTTCGGCCTCCAGCGGGTTGGCAAGGCCCAGGCCGCAGACTGTCAGATCGGGCCGGGCGGCGCGCACGCGATCGAGCTGCAGATCGACATCCTGCCCTTCGCTGATCAGCGTGCCGGCGGGCAGCAGCGCCAGTTCCTGCGCAAGATGGCGGCGGTGCAGATAGGGCGTGCCCACTTCGACCGGGTGCATGCCCAGTTCGTTGGACAGGAACCGCGCCAGCGGCACTTCCAGCTGCGAATCGGGCAGGAACGTCACGCGCTTGCCCTCCAGCCGGGCGCGGCTGTGTTCGATCGCGCGCTTGGCGCGTTCACGGCCCGGTGCGATCACCCGGCGGAAATGCATTTCATCGATGCCAAAGGCCTGCGCCGCGGCATGCAGCCAGTTCGTCGTGCCTTCCGCGCCGAACGGAAACAGCGCATCCAGCCGCACCGCACCGCGATCTTCCAGGGCGCGCGCGGTTTCGCCCAGAAACGGCTGCGCCAGCAGGAACCGGGTGTTGGGACCAACCGGCGGCATCGCGTCGGACCGCCGCGCAGGCAGCGCATGGACCGTGGCAATGCCCATTTCGGCAAACAGGCGCACGAACTGGTCTTCGACCACATCGGGCAGTGTGCCGACAATCATCAGCACCGGCTCGGCTGCTTGATCAGCGGGCAATTCCGGCACCAGCGCCGCAAGGCACGCATCTTCGCCTTCGGTGAAAGTGGTTTCGATGCCCGATCCCGAATAGTTGAGCACTTTGGTCTGCCCGGCATGCTTGACCGACAGCCGCGAGGCCGCGCGCGACAAGTCCAGCTTGATCACTTCGGACGGGCACGACCCGACCAGGAACAGCAGGCGGATATCGGGGCGCCGCGTCAGCAGGCGATCGACCACGCGATCAAGCTCTTCGTTGCAATCGGCCATCCCGGCCAGATCGCGTTCCTCGATGATCGCGGTGCCGAAACGCGGCTCTGCAAAGACCATCACGCCGGCGGCCGATTGCAGCAGGTGCGCGCAAGTGCGCGATCCGACAACCAGGAAAAAGGCGTCCTGAACTTTGCGATGCAGCCAGATGATCCCGGTCAGGCCGCAGAACACTTCGCGCTGGCCGCGTTCGCGCAGCACCGGCGCGGTGCTGCAGCCGAGGTTTGGCAAAGCCGAGCTCGCCAGGCCCGGGTTTGCGGCGGGAATCGGGTTTGTGGCGGGAATGGTGGTCGTCATCGCGCCATCACCCCGGTCATCGCTGCGGGCGCAGGGGACGCCGGACCGGCGGAACCCGCCGATTGCAGCCGCGCCGCGCGCAGTTTCAGCAGAAACTGGGTCGCGTTCACCGCATATGTGGCATAGGCGGCCAGCGCCAGCAGCATGCGGCCGTGTTCGGTGCCGTAATCACCGATCAGCATGACCAGATAGGCGGTGTGCAGCGCCAGCACGAGCATGCTGAACACGTCTTCCCAAAAGAACGCCGGCACGAACAGCCATTTGCCAAACACGACCTTTTCCCAGATCGAGCCGGTGATCATGATCGTGTAAAGCGTGATCGTCTTGACCACGATCGAGGCGGTGGCGGCCGCGGCGCCCGATCCGGTGGCCAGATAGCGCAGGACCAGCGCCAGGCTGATCAGGAAGATCAGGAACTGGATCGGCGCAAGCACGCCCTGCACCAGTGTCCACGGGGTCGAGTCGCGGCGAAGGCGCTCTGCAGACGTATAGAGCGGTGCCGCAGCGCCGCCCTTTTTCGCTGAGAAAGCCTGATTATCCGCCCGCATCGCCTCTCGCCGCCCTTTCTGATTTCACCCTCGAAGATTAGCCCTGACAAAGAGAGTGTCAACAAAATTTGACGTCCAAATAATATGACACTTTTTGCGGAAGCGGCCTGATCGGTGTTGCCAGTTGACGGCAAGAGGCATAGGCTGCGAGTCGCAGGGACCAGCAGGATGCCCGGCGCACAGACGAAATGTGTCGGTCAGGCGGGGAGAGCCGGGGATGGCATCAATGAACCGGTATGAAGGCCATCCGTCTGCGAGCGACGGGTGTATTGTCGAACGGGGCTTTCCGCCCGATGCCATGAACCTGGCCGCATTCCGGGTTCATCTCGACAGTCAATACGAACGGTCGCTGTCAAAGCTGATCGAGGGCGAAATCATTCCGCGGCTGATGGTCGCGCATGCGGACGGATCGTCGCAGCCGGCCGCCATGGTGACCGGCACGGTGATCACCCTGCAGGAAGTGGAGGCCTTTGCCCCGCTGGTCATGCAGGTAGAGGCCGACATGCTGCTCCACCATGTCGATGCCATTCTGGCACGCGGCATTACCTTTGAATCCGTACTGGTCGACCTGCTGGCACCGACCGCGCGGATGCTTGGCGTGTTCTGGGAAACCGATGCGTGCGATTTCGTCGACGTGACGATGGGCCTGTGGCGGCTTCAGGAAATCGTGCACGAAATGTCTGGCCGGTTGCGCGCCGAACACCCGGCCACGCCCGGCAGTCGCCGCGCGCTGTTTGCGTCGATGCCCGGTGATCGGCACAGTTTCGGCACGATCATGATCGATGACATATTCCGTCGCGAAGGCTGGCTGACCGAACGTCTGACAGATGCGGAAACCGCAGATTTGCTGCGCTCTGTCGAGAATGACTGGTACGACATAATCGGATTGACCGTCAGCTGCGACTGCCATATTGCGCAGATGCGCTCGACGATTGCTGCATTGCGGAGTGTTTCCAAAAACCCGCATGTCGGCGTGATGGTGGGGGGACGGATTTTTAGCGCGGATCCCGATCTCGCAGTGCATGTCGGTGCCGATGGTACGGCCGGGGATGCCAAGAGTGCGCCGAGGGTTGCAGACGAACTCGTCCGCGAACGCGAACGGGCGCTTGCTCCATAAAAATTGACTTTCGTCTGGAGTGCAACGCTCGTCAATGAGCCAGCATATCGCCCCTTCCCGGAACACGGTCTTCACCACGCCAGGCACATTGCCGGGCCACCTTCCTGCGGGTGTGGCGGCCACGTTGCTGGCCGCGGTGGGCGATGTCACGTTCATTCTGTCGGAAGACGGCATGATCATCGATGTTGCCGTTTCGCAGGGTGATCTGGCCAACCACGGCTTTGCCGACTGGGTGGGTGAACCGTGGATCGACACGATGACCATCGAAAGCCGGCCCAAGGCGACCGAAATGGTACGCGATGCCGCGGCCGCCGTGCCGCCCCGCTGGCGCCAGGTGAACCATGCGGCCGCCGGTGGCGATGTGCCGGTGCGGTACATGGTGATGACACTGGGCGACAGCGGCCGGGTGATCGCCATCGGCCGCGACATGCGCGCGGCCGCTGCAATGCAGCAACGCCTGTTGCAGACGCAGCAATCGCTCGAACGCGATTACATCCGCCTGCGCCAGGCCGAAACCCGCTATCGTTTGCTGTTCGACATGGCCTCAGAGCCGGTGCTGATCGTCGATGGCCAGACCCGCTGCATCCGCGAAGCCAATCCGGCCGCGCATCGCCTGCTTGATGCGCGCGAGGGATCGCTGATCGGCAATCTGGCCAGCGCAGTTGTCGCCAGTGACCAGCGCGACGATCTGATTGCCTATCTGGGCGCGGCCGAAGCGACCGACGATCTTGATCCGGTGGTGCTGCGGCTGAGCGAACGGCGCGGAGAAGCGCGGTTTTCGGCGCGCCTGTTCCGCCAGTCGCGCACGCCGATGCTGATCGTGCGGATTGAACCGTCGGTGCCGATCAGCGCCGATCACCGGTTTGACACCACGCTGGGCGACGTTGTCGAACGGATGCCCGATGCCTTTGTGCTGGTCGACCGCGAACTGCGCGTGCTGACTGCCAATGCCGCCTTTGTCGAACTGGTGCAGATGCCTTCGGCCGATCGCGTTGCCGGCGCCTGGCTGGGCGCCTGGCTGGGCCGCCCCGGCATCGATCTGGAACTGATCGTCAGCCAGATGCGCGAACACGGATCGGTGCGCAATGTTTCCACGATCATGCGCGGCGCCGCCGGTGCGCAAGAGGAAATCGAGGTTTCCGGCGTGATCGCGGCGATGGATGGCAAGGACTGCTTTGGCTTTACCATCCGCAATGTCGCGCGCCGCCTGCGCGAAGTGCAGCCCGAAACGCGCGACGTTCCGCGCTCGGTCGATCAATTGACCGAACTGGTCGGGCGCATTTCGCTGAAGGAAATCGTGCGCGAAAGCACCGACATGATCGAGCGGCTGTGCATCGAGGCGGCGCTGGCCTATACTTCGGACAACCGCGCATCGGCTGCCGAAATCCTGGGTGTCAGCCGGCAAAGCCTCTATTCAAAGCTGCACCGCTATGGCCTGGCCAACCCCGCCACGGGCGACAGCTGAGGCGTCGCGTGCGGCACCGTGCACTGTCCTGCCGGCTTGACACACCGGGGCAAAGTCCGGGTGTAAATTCTCTTTGACGCCTGCAAGTGTCCGGCATAGCTTTCGATCATGGCTATTACGGGCACCACCAGACTCGCGACACCGCTGCCGGCACCGCGCGATGTGCTCGAACTGCTGAAACCGGTCACCTGGTTTCCACCGATATGGGCGTTCATGTGCGGCGTGGTGTCTTCGGGCGTGCCGATTGCCAGCCGCTGGCCCTTTCTGATCGCCGGAATTGCGCTGACCGGGCCCCTGGTCTGCGGCACAAGCCAGGCGGTGAACGATTGGTACGATCGCCATGTCGATGCCATCAACGAACCTGGCCGCCCGATCCCGTCGGGCCGGATCGCCGGCCATTGGGGGCTGTGGATCGCGCTGATCGGCACGGCGCTGTCGCTGCTGGTGGCCTGGACCACCGGGCCCTGGGTGCTGGGCGCGACTGCATTGGGGCTGATCTGCGCCTGGGGTTACAGCGCGCCGCCGTTCCGGTTCAAAGTCAGCGGCATATGGGGCCCGGCGGTCGTGGCGCTGACGTATGAAGGGCTGACCTGGTTCACCGGCGCCAGCGTGATGGCCGGCGCGTTGCCCGCGACCCGTGTGCTGATTGCACTGGCGCTGTACAGCTTTGGCGCGCACGGGATCATGACGCTGAACGATTTCAAGGCGGTGGAGGGCGATCGTGCAACCGGGCTGCGCTCGCTGCCGGTCGTGCTGGGCGTGGGCCCGGCGGCGCGCGTGGCCTGCGTGGTGATGGCCCTGCCGCAGATCGCGGTCGTCGCGCTGCTGGTGCAGTGGGACCACCGCCTGGTCGCGGGGATTGTCGGCCTGCTGCTGCTGGGTCAGATCGTGCTGATGCGCCGCCTGCTGAGCGACCCGCGCGCGCATACCCCGTGGTACAATGCCACCGGCACCACGCTGTATGTCTTTGGCATGCTGGCAACGGCGTTTGGCTTGGGCGGAGTGTCGGGCCTGTGACTCTGAGAAATGGCGTGACTCCAGGAAATGGCGTGACTCTGAGAAATGGCGTGACTCTGCAAAATGCCGTGACGCCGGGCCATCTCGGCTGGTTCGGCATAGTCCGGCTGGGCCTGGTGCAAAGCGCCATCGGCGCGATCGTGATGCTGGCGACATCGCTGCTCAACCGCGTGATGGTCGTCGAATATGCCCTGCCTGCCGCGCTGCCGGCAGGTCTGGTCGCCTGGCATTACGCGGTGCAGGTGTCCCGCCCGATCTGGGGCCACGGTTCGGACCGGGGGCAGCGGCGGACGCCATGGATCGTGCTGGGCATGGCGGCTCTGGCGCTGGGCGTAATGATGTCGGTGGCGGCGCTGGCGCTGTTGGCGGCGCATTCGCCCTGGGGCATGGCGCTGGCGATCCTGGCCTTTTCGATGATCGGCGCCGGCGTCGGGGCGGCGGGCACATCGCTGCTGGCGCTGCTGGCCACGCGCGTGGCGCCCGAACGGCGCGCGGCGGCGGCGGCGATGACCTGGATCATGATGATTGCCGGCATCGTCATTACCGCCGGTGTGGCCGGCGCGCTGATCGATCCGTTTTCGCTGCCGCGCCTCGCCCGGGTGATCTGCGGGGTTGCCGGTTGCGCCTTTCTGGTGGCCATGGCCGGCGTATGGGGTATCGAAGGTCGCGCCGTTTCGGCCCGGACAGTATCGGCCCTGGCCGCGCCGCACGCCCCGCGCCAAAGCTTTGGCGCGGCGCTGCGCGACATGATGGCCGACGATGATGCCCGGCGCTTTACCCTGTTCGTGTTCCTGTCGATGTTTGCCTATTCGATGCAGGAATTGATCCTGGAACCCTTTGCCGGGTTGCTGTTTGCCTATTCCCCCGGAGAATCGACGCGGCTGGCGGGGGTGTTGCACGCCGGGGTGCTCGCCGGGATGGTGGTTGTCGGCGTGGGCGGCAGCGTGCTCGGCCGGCGCAGCGCCGAAACCATGCGGTTGTGGATCGTCGCCGGCTGCATCGGTTCGGCCATCGCGCTTGCCGGGCTGGTGCTGGCGGCGCGCAGCGGGCCGGGCTGGCCGCTGGCTGCCAACATCGCGGCGCTGGGTATCGGCAACGGGGTATTTGCCGTTGCGGCAATCGGCGCGATGATGGGCCTGGCCGGTGCAAATGGTGAAAACCGCGAAGGAATGCGCATGGGGGTATGGGGTGCGGCGCAAGCAATTGCCTTTGCCTGTGGCGGGCTGTTCGGTGCGGTCGGGCTCGATCTGGGCCGCGCCCTGATCGGATCGACACCGATGACCTTCATGCTGGTGTTCGGCGCGCAGGGGCTGCTGTTCCTTGTCGCCGCATCGCTGGCGCTGCGCGCGGCGCCGGCGCCTGCGCCTTCGCGGCCATCGACCGTATGAATGATCGGGCAGACTGTGTCGTGGTTGGCGGGGGTCCGGCCGGGGCCACCGCGGCAACCGACCTCGCCAATGCGGGATACCGCGTGGTCCTGCTGGACCGGGCCGGGCGGATCAAACCCTGCGGCGGCGCGATCCCGCCCCGGCTGATCCGCGATTTTGCGATTCCCGACCACCTGATCGTCGGACGCGTGCTGGCGGCGCGGATCATCGGCCCTTCGGACCGGGCGGTCGACATGCCGGTAAACCAGCGCGACAGTGCCGGCTATGTCGGCATGGTCGATCGCGACACGTTTGACGAATGGCTGCGCGAACGTGCGGCCGGCGCCCGGGCAGAACGCCGCACCGGCCGGTTCGACCGGATCGAGCGCGATGACCGCGGCGATGCCGTGGTGGTCTATACCGGCGCCGATGATGGCGCCGAACACCGCATCCCCACCCGCTGCGTGATCGGCGCCGATGGCGCACGATCGCGCGTGGCGCGGGCCACGCTGAAAGGCGCAGACCAGATGCCCTGCGTGTTTGCCTATCACGAAGTGATCCGGTCTCCGCGCAAATCGGACGCAACCTTTGACCGCAGCCGCTGCGACGTGTTCTATCAGGAGGCGCTGTCGCCGGATTTCTATGCCTGGATTTTTCCCCACGGCGATACCGCCAGCATCGGTGTCGGCAGCGCGCAAAAGGGTTTCCGCCTGCGCGATGCCGTGCGCCGGCTGCGCACGCGTGAGGCGCTGGGCGGGTGCGAGACGATCCGTTCCGAAGGCGCGCCGATTCCGCTGCGCCCGTTGCGCAAATGGGACAATGGCCGTGATGTGCTGGTGACCGGCGATGCCGCCGGGGTGGTTGCCCCGGCATCAGGCGAAGGGATCTATTACGCGATGGTTTCCGGGCGCGAGGCGGCACGCGCGGTCGGCAGATTCCTGACCACCGGCAACGCCCGCGAACTGGCCAAAGCGCGCCGGCGGTTCATGTGGGCGCATGGCCAGGTGTTCTGGGTTCTGGGGATCATGCAGCACTTCTGGTATTGCAACGATCGGCGCCGCGAACGCTTTGTGGCAATGTGCGAGGATCGCGATGTGCAGAACATGATCTGGCCGGCCTATATGAACAAGCAACTCGTCTATTCCAGCCCGCTGGCCTATTTGCGCATTTTTGTGAAAGATATGCGCCACTTGCTGCAAACCGCGGGGGCCGGTCGATGAGCCGCGCCGCGCTCTTTCCGATCATCATCGCCTGCCTGATGGCATCGATGGTTGCCGTGATGGGTGCCACGGCGACCAGCATCGGCCCGTGGTATCACGCCCTGGTCCAGCCGCGCTGGGCCCCGCCCGATGCGGCCTATGGCGTGGCGTGGATCACGATTTACGCCTTTACCGCGCTGGCCGGGGTGAACGGCTGGCTGGCCGCGCCAACCTGGCGCGAACGCGAATGGCTGCTGGGCCTGTTTGCGCTGAACGGCTTTCTCAACATCGCGTGGAGCATGCTGTTCTTTCAGTTTCACCGGCCCGACTGGTCAGAAGTGGAAGCGATCGTGCTGTGGATTTCGGTCCTGGCGCTAATCATCACGATCTGGCGCCGATCGATGACGGGCGCGATCCTGCTGGTGCCCTATCTGCTGTGGATCACTTTCGCCGGCTGGCTCAACATGGCGATCGTGCGCTTGAACGGGCCATTTTCCTGACCGCCACGATGGATTCGCTCATGATCTGGCTGTTTGCCAGCGGCCACGCGATCGATATCGTGCTGGCGGTGATAGGCATCGAGGCGGTGTGGCTGATGGCCCGTGCGCACTGGCCTGCGCGCCGCGCGCTGCTGTGCCTGGCGCCGGGCGCGCTGATGCTGCTGGCCCTGCGCGCCGCGCTGACCGGGCTGGACTGGCGCTGGATCGCGGTGCTGCTGCTGCTGTCGTTTCCGGTGAACCTGGCCGACCTGGCGCAGCGCACGCGCGACATGCGATAACACAAACGCCCGGTGGCACGGGCCACCGGGCGTTGTTGTGCGCATGCGGCAGGTCACCCCTGCCGGATCGCAATGATCAGCTATTGGCCTTCAGATAGGCAATCACGTCCGCACGCTTCTGCGGATCGCTCCAGCCGGGGAAGCTCATCTTTGTGCCGGGCACGACGCGCTGCGGATTTTCCAGATACTGGAACAGCTTGGCTTCGCTCCAGGTGATGCCGCTGGTCTTGTTGGCCGACGAATAGGTGAACCCGGCAATCGATCCGGCCGCGCGGCCGACCACACCGTGCAGC
Source organism: uncultured Sphingomonadales bacterium (assembly GCA_903832325.1). Classification (GTDB taxonomy): domain Bacteria; phylum Pseudomonadota; class Alphaproteobacteria; order Sphingomonadales; family Sphingomonadaceae; genus Novosphingobium. The sequence continues at coordinate 55,243 of CAILBC010000023.1, forward strand.
GACGGGCCGATCTTGTTCACGCCCGCATCGATCGCGTGGCAGGTCTGGCAGGTGGCAAAGGCAGCCTTGCCCTTGGTGGCATCACCGGTGAACGCGGCGAACTTTGCCCCGCTGATGGTGTCGGTGTTGTCTGCAGCCGGCGCCTTGGCGGCAGGGGCCGCGGCGGGCGCAGCCGCATCGGCGGTTTGCGCGGCGGCCGTGGTGGTGGTGGCAGCGGGCGCGGTGTCCGCGGTATCGGCAGTATCACTCTTCTTGGAACAGGCCGCCAGTGCAAGGCCGGACACCGCCAGGCACAACACCAGTCCGCCAAACCGAACTTTCGATCCAGATTGCGTCATCTCGTTCTCTCCACTGAGGGCCTTTTTCCGAGGCCATCGTTATCACCATGTCGGGATGGCTTGTCCAACACTTGTTGGGACCCACCCATCCCCGCGATGCATCATCTCCCCGCATTGCTGCGGCGATACACGCCTGCAAGTATTGCGCTGTCAAGCCCCCGACCAGATGACGAAACGGGCAATTGCCTCACCAGCCCCGGCCCAGGTCAAGCCCGGGCAGGGGCCGGTGGGCCGGTGTCAAAGCGTGGCCAGCAGCGTTTCGCGCTCTGAGTTGGTCGGCACGGCATTCGAATTGCCGGCCGAAAAGCTTTTGCCGCGGGGCCGGCCAAGCGGCTTTTCCAGATCGGCAAGCTGCGCGAACACCGCGGGAAACAGGTGGTCCATCGCGCCGACCCGATATGACAGGCCGCTGACGGCATATGCAAACAACGTCCGTTCGACGGTCTTGCCCGTCAACTTGGGCGCACCCCAGCCGATCTTTGGCGATACCGCGATCTTGTCGACGCTCGGCACGACAAACACGTGGAACGTGCCACGGGTCACGCCTTTCGATCCGGTAACGTCGAAATGCACTTTGCTGTCGCGCTGGTGGATGCCCTTGGTGATTGTCACCGTGCCCGATTTGAACGATTCGGCCAGATCGATAAAGCATTGCGGCGTGCCCGGGGGCAGCGGATCAGTGGTGAACAGGCCGGGGATCGTGCCGGCCAGCGCGATCATCTCGTCCTTGCTCAGGCTGCTTTCATGGTTGTCCCATTTGCCATTGTTGGCAGTGCCCTGCCAGGTGTCGGCACACACGATCGCCATATCGGTTTCTCCCGCCGTCGCCCGGACGATTCGGTCCGGCCCCGGCCTTCCGCGCGTTGGGGCCACAGGCTATCACGAGAGCCGGCACCATCAAAACCGGGTTTGCGCCTGTTGCACCGATCCTGCCAGACAAACGTGCAAAGCGTGGAACCCATCGCGCTTCGTGACGATCAGGCGCCGCGCGCGGCAATCGCGGCGGCGCGCGCGATCAACGCCGCGGCCATGTCGCGGTGCAAAATCTCGGCCATCTTGCCATCGACTTTCAGCGCGCCTTTGCCGGCGTTGGCCGGGTCGGCAAAGGCAGCGACGATGGCCTGCGCCTCGGCCAGCGCGGCCGGATCGGGGGCAAACACGCGGTTGGCAATCGTGATCTGCGATGGATGGATCAGCGTCTTTCCACCAAAGCCCAGATCGCGCGCCTGCACGCATTCCGCCTCCAGCCGGGCGGGATCGTCGATCGCGTTGCACACGCCATCGAGCAGGATCAGCCCCCTGCCCCCGCCCGTGCCCGCGCCCCCGCCCCCGCCCGTGCCCCCGCCCGTGCCCGCATGGCCCGCCCCGCGCGCCGCCAGCATGACCTGCACCAGCACCGGCACAAAGGCGGCGCGGCCCGGCGCCTGGACCATGCCGGTATCCTTTGCCAGATCGTTGAGCCCCAGCATGAACCCGGCGAGCCGCGTGGTCCGCGCCATGGCGGCAATCCGTTCGATCGCCAGCACCGCGCGCGGGGTTTCGATCATCACCCACAGCGCCACGTGCGGCGCATAGCCTGCGGCATCCATCGCCGCCGACAGCGCGGCCACATCGGCCTCTCCCGCGATCTTTGGCGCGAGCACCACATCAACCGGCGCGGCCGCCAGCGCAGCCAGATCATCGGCGCCCCACGGCGTGTCATGCCCGTTGATCCGCGCGATCAGCCGGCGATGGCCAAACCCGCCGGCGCGCGCCTCTGCCACCAGCGCCGCGCGCGCGGTGGCCTTTGCCTCGGGCGCGACGGCGTCTTCCAGATCGAGCGCCACGGCATCGCAGGGCAGATCCCGCGCCTTGGCCATGGCGCGCGGGTTTGATGCGGGCATATAGAGCACCGAGCGCAAGGGCGCATCTGCGGCAGGCGCAGTGGGGTGGGCGGGGGTCATGTCAGGCGGTCTCCCACGGGTTCAATTCGTCCTTCGGCACGCGCGGGCATCGGCGCAACCAGCCGCAAGATCAGCGTTGCCGCCAGCCACAGTGCCGACAGGCGCAGGCTGGTAACCAGCCCCAGCCGATCGGCCAGCCCGCCCCACACCCAGGCGCCCAGCGCCATGCCACCAAACGACACCGCCTGATAGATCGACAGGCACCGCGCCAATATCACCTCGGGCGATCGCAGTTGCATCGCCACATTCAGGCTGGTCATCGTCGCCACCCAGCCCGATCCGGCAATCAGCGCGGCAAGCATCCCAGGCGCCAGCCCGTGCACCGATGACAGCAGCATTTGCGCCGCAACGAACACCGCGGTGCTGATGCTGACCACGTTTTCGCTGCCGATGCGGCGGCGGATGCGGCTGACCACCAGCGCGCTGAGCACCGATCCAAACCCGAACGCGCCGACCACCAGGCCATAACCGACCTGATCACCGTGCAATGGCCCGCGCACCACCACCGGCAGCAACGCCTGAAACCCCGCGGCGCCAAACCCGAACAGCGCGCCGCGCAGCAGCACGCGGGCGATCGGGCTGGACCCCAGGCAAAACCGCAGCCCGGCCATGATCGCCGGGCCGATCGGCTGGCGCACTTGCGGCGTGATCACCGGATGCCAGCGCGCCAGCACCACGATCATCGCCAGATAGCTGACCGCATTCAGCGCAAAGGCCAGGTTCACGCTCCACAGCGAAATCACCAGCCCGCCCAATGCCGGGCCCAGGCTGCGCGCCAGATTGAACGCGATGGCATTGATCGCGATGGCCTGCGGCAAATCGGCGCGATCGACCTGCAACCGCACCGATGCCTGCCACGCCGGCCCGTTCAGCGCGGTGCCCATGCCCACCATCAGCGTCAGCAGCAGCAGCGACCACGGCGTGATCACCCCGGCATAGCCCAGCACCGACAGCACCGCCGACACCACCAGCATGAACGATTGCGCCCACAGCATGACCAGCCGCCGATCGTGATTATCGGCAACCGCCCCGGCAAACACCCCCAGCAGCAGAATCGGGATCGTGCTCGATGCCTGGACCAGCGCGACCAGCAGGTGGCGGCTGGTCAGCTCGGTCATCAGCCAGGCGGCAGCAACGGCCTGCATGACCGAGCCAATGCTGGAAAACAGATTGGCGCTCCAGATCGCACGGAACACCGGATAACCGAACGGAGCCAGAGAGCCACCGGCGCGGCGCGGCGCCGCATCGGCCACGATATCCCCGCTCCAGGCCATTACACCAGCCCGCGCATCACAGGATATAGCGCACCGCGATCGGCATCGTCACGTCGGCCGCTTCGACAGCAAAGCGCGCGGCGGCGAATTTGGGCGGGCCGAAATTGATCGGCGCATTGCGCGAAAAGCCATAGCCTTCGGATGGAATGCCCAAAGTCTTGTCCAGCCGGCCATTGCCGTTCTGATCGTGGAACAGCGACACGGCATAGTTGCCCGGCACGACATGGCGAAACACCAGCACCGGGCCATTTTGCGCCGGCACGGTCAGCCGCAACGATTGCGGGTCCTTGTCACATTCGGGAAACGTGGCGGCGCGCGTGGTAAGGCAGGCGCGGATCAGCCCGTGCGCGGCGCGCAGGCCCGAAATCACCACGGTAACCGAAACGCCGCCGGCCGGGTCCGGCACCGCATCGGCCCGGGCCATTGCCGGCGCCAGCAGCGCGCCGGCCATCACAGCCAGCCGGGCGCGAGTGGACATCATCATCATGGTGCAGAAACTCCGCGGTCGGTGCCGCCCCAATGATCCCAGATGCGGAAATAGAGCCCGTAATTGCAGCGATATTGCTCGTGGTGGCGCTGGTGGTGGCTGGCGGTGATCAGCCAGTGGCCCAGCCGCGAATGGACCAGCGCACGGGGAAACATTTCCCAGCCCATGTGGTTGGTCACGCCCATCACCGTCATGATCAGCAACACCGTGGCCAGCACGCCGGCCTGGATCGGCACGACAAACACCAGCGCGGGAATGAACAGGCCGACAATCGCCGCCTCAACCGGGTGAAAATTCATCGCCGCCCAGGCCGTGGGCGGGCGGCTGGCATGGTGCACGGCATGGATCGCGCGGAAAACCGCCGGGCGGTGCATCCAGCGGTGCGTCCAGTAAAACCAGGTATCGTGCGCCAGCAGATAGACCAGCAGCGAAACCGGCATCCACCACAGCGGCATGGCACCGGGGTCGGTATAGATCCGCGTCCAGCCATGCGCCTGCCAGCCCCAGGCGATGATGCCCGCAGGCACGCCATAAATCACGCAGGACACCAGGCTCCAGCCCATTTCCATGCGGATCTGGCGCGTCAGGCCGGCATAATGCCCCGGCCTGACCCGCGCCGTGGCCCAGGCGAACAGGCCGCTGACCAGCAGATAGCGAATTGCCACGATCAGCGTCATGGCCAGCGCGGACAGGATAAGCGCAAGCATGGCCGGGCTTATGCCAAGCTATTGCCGTGCTGCACAGGTGCCTTGTGGGCCGGGCCGCATGTTTCGGGACGAACCGAACATGGTCCGTCCCGAATAAGGGTCAAACGGCGCGGCGCACCTTGTTGCGGTGCTGGCCCACGCCCGGGCCGCCGCGCGGAACGAAATGGCGCTTTGGCTGGCCATCGGCGGCGCGATCACCGCCACCGCGCTGGCCTTGCGGCTGACCGCGGCCACCACGGCGATCCTGCCCGTTGCGGCCGCCACGGTTGTCATCGTCATCCGATGCCTTGTGCACCGGCTTGGGCAGGCGGGCGGCTTCGGCCTGGAAATCGGCGGGCAGCGGGATCGGCGCGAGCTTTACGCCCGTCAGCTTTTCGATGTCGCGCAAATAGGCCTTTTCATCGGGCGCGCACAGGCTGATCGCCACGCCATCGGCGCCGGCGCGCGCGGTGCGGCCGATGCGGTGGACATATTGTTCGGCCACATTGGGCAGCTCGAAATTGAACACGTGGCTGACACCGGCCACATCGATACCGCGCGCGGCAATGTCGGTGGCAACCAGCACCGGGCACGAACCCTGGCGGAACGCTTCAAGCGCGGCGGTGCGCTGTGCCTGGCTCTTGTTGCCGTGGATTGCGCGCGCCTCGATGCCGGCGGCGGAAAGATGGCGCGCGATGCGATCGGCGCCGTGCTTGGTGCGGCTGAACACCAGGCTGCGATCAAGCGTCTTGTCGGCGATCAGCGCGCGAATGCGCAAGCTGAGCAGGCCCTGCTTTTCAGCCTGGTTGACGAAAGTCACATACTGTTCGACGCGCTCGGCGGTGGTGGCCTGCGGGGCAACCTCGACCTTCACCGGGTTCTGGATGAACTGGCGGCCCAGATCTTCGATCGATTTGGGCATCGTCGCCGAAAAAAACAGGCTCTGCCGCTTGGCCGGCAGCATGGCCGCCACACGCTTCAGCGCATGGATAAAGCCCAGGTCCATCATCTGGTCGGCTTCATCAAGCACAAAGATTTCAACGCGGCTGAGCGTGAGCGCGCGGTTGTCGATCAGATCGAGCATGCGCCCGGGCGTGGCCACCAGCACATCGGTGCCGCCCACGAGGCGCCGCGCCTGTTTGGGCATGGGCACGCCGCCAAACACGCAATCGACCATCAGGTTCAGGTTCTTGGCATAGCCGCGCATGTTGTCGGCAATCTGCGCGGCCAGTTCGCGCGTGGGTGACAGCACCAGCATGCGGCACGATGCCGGCTTGCGCGCCACGGGGTTGGCCGCCAGCCGGTGCAGCGAAGGCAGCGAAAAGGCGGCGGTCTTGCCAGTGCCGGTCTGGGCAATGCCCAGCAGATCGCGCCCTTCCATCAGCGCGGGGATCGCCTGGCGCTGGATCGGGGTGGGATCGGTATAGCCCTTCGTGGCAAGCGCGCGCAAAATGGGCTCGGCCAGACCGAGGTCGGAAAAATAGGACATTATAATGGTGTCTTTCGCAAAGGCGGTGCCGGTCGCGCGTCAAACAGAGGGACCGCAACGACACCAAAGGGGGTCGAAAAGGGCGACCCGTGCGTGAAAGGGAAGCGGTGAACGGCACGAACGCGAAGCCGGGGCGGACCAGTACCGAAACAAATCGGCCAATCTCACGCTGCCCGGGCCTGCGACAAAATGCATCGTCGCCGTCCTTGCGCCGCGGCCATTAGACCCAAAGCGCCCGGATGGCAAGGGATTTGTGCGGATGCAGCATGGCCGGCCCAACAGCCGACCCCGCAAAAGCCCCCGCAAAAGCCCCCGCAGCCGGACCCTGCAACCGGGCCCCTAAAGGCTGGGCACCCCCGCGCAGGCCGGATCGGCCGCCACCACCATGCGGCGCAACGCAGCACGCGCCAATCGCTCCACCTCCACCTTGCGGCGTGCCGGCGCCAGCGGCAACAGCGGCGCGGGCCGCAGGATTTCGGCATCATACCCATCGGCCACGATCAACCCGCAGGCTTCCGGCCGGAAGCCTGCGGTTTCCATCACCGCGCGATCAAGATGCGCGGCCAGGCCCCAGAAAAACCGATCGCAATGATCCAGGTAATCGGGCCATTTGGCATCGCCCAGCAAATCGGCGCGAGCCACCTTGATTTCGACAATGATCACCTGCCCGCGCGCATCGATCCCCATCAGATCGGCGCGCCGCCCATTGCGCAGCGGCATTTCCGGCAGGCACCAGATATCATTGCGCGCAAACAGCCGCGCAATCCCGCGCGCCACGGCCACAGCCTCACGCAAATGCGGATCGGCGGGCCCGGTATCGCCGGCGGCAGGGAGCGCAAGTGACGAATCAACCATGCCCCACCATAAGAACAAATCAGAAACATGGAAACCCCGCCCGCAGCACAAAACCGCCGCCCCGCAAAGGCCGCAAAAAGGCTGGCACGAAGCCCGCTTTGCTGATAACTGCCGCCGCCTGTCCCGCACCCGTAGCTCAGCTGGATAGAGCGCTGCCCTCCGAAGGCAGAGGTCACAGGTTCGAATCCTGTCGGGTGCACCACATTTTCAAAACCATTTCGGCGCCGCAACGAATGGCCTGATCATCAGGCATGGGGCGGGTGCCCGCTGTTCAGCGCACCTGGCCGGCCGGCCGCCATGGATCGGCATGGACCATCACGCCCAGTACGCGGTGGCGATCGCGCAGCGCATTTTCCACTGCCTGCACAATGGTGTGGCCCGCTTCTACGGTAATGTCGGCATCGATATCGACGTGCACATCGACGCTCAGCATGTCGCCCAGTTTGCGCGTGCGAAGATTGTGGCAGCCGCGCACGTCCGGCGTTGCCAGGATGGTTGACCGGATCGCCTCTACTTCATCGTCATCGGCCGATTGGTCCATCAGATCATGCAGCGCTTCCCAGCCGAACGACCAGCCCATTTTCAGCACCATCATCCCGACCACCAGCGCCGCCACCGGATCGAGAAGGGAATAGCCCGCAAGATTGCCGATGATACCCAGCCCGACCACCAGCGACGATGCCGCATCAGACCGCGCATGCCAGGCATTGGCCACCAGCATGGCCGATTTGGCGCGCCGTGCGGCCGCCAGCATGTAACGGAACAGCGCCTCTTTTGCGATCAGCGCGGCAAGCGCGATGTAGAGCGCAGTCACTTCGACTTTGGGAATCGCCTCGTGGTGCTCGATCCGGATGACCGCAGTCCACTCCATGCCGATGCCCACCCCGGCCAGCAGCAGGCCAAGCGCCAATGAGGCCGCGTTTTCAAAGCGGTGGTGGCCATAGGGGTGGCGATCGTCGGGTTCGGCCCGCGAATGGGCCGAAACGAACAGCACCAGAAAATCGGCCACCAGGTCGGAGAGCGAATGAATCCCGTCGGCCACCAGAGCTGCCGAGCCCGACAGCGATCCCACGGCGATCTGCAGCGCCGACAGGGCTGAATTGACCGCCACGCTGACCCAGGTGCTGCGCGATGCGGCGTGGGCGATCGCGGCATCGCCATCATCATCGCCAGGGGCGCGGGCAAGATCGGCATTGGGCATGATCGGACCCCTGTATTGCAATGCTGAACCTGCGACGACAACCGGTTCAGCCTGGGCCAAGCGGCGGGTGATAGCCTGATCCGCAGATGGTGTGACGCAATCGACGGGAGGTTGTTATGCAAAACGTTGCAGGTATGGCAATCGTGATGGCTGTCGCGGTGGCCGGTTTCGCGCCGGGCGGCACTGCACAGGCGCAGGAATGGCGGGAGGCACGCGCGGCCGAAGCGGTGTGTTCCGGTCAGCGCGCCGGATTGCTGGAACAGCGGCTGGGCCATGAAGTGGACGAAGGCGATATCGACCCGGGCACCGCGGCGCGCATTCATGCCGCGATAGACCGGCTGGAAGATCGCCAGCGCCACGAATGCGACGAAGGTGATTGGCGTGCGATCGGCCGCATTGGCGAACGGTACGGCCGCATCGAAAACTGGATCGACGCAGAGGCCGGTCGTTTGCGCTGGCAGGCAGGCTGGTAACCGCCGGATCGGTCTGCCCGCCTATCCCGCAAAGGCCCGGTCGATGGCGGCCTCGCATGTGCGCAGCGCTGCGACAACGCGGGGATCGAATTTGCCAAGCAGTTGCGGCGAGGCACCGTCGCAGATTTCCGTCATCGCCGCGGCGTGGTCCATGCCTGCCTTGTAGGGGCGCGCTTCACGCAGCGCGCTGTAAACATCGCAGACAGCGACAATGCGGCTTTCCAGGCCGATTTCTTCGCCGACAAGGCCTTTGGGATAGCCCGATCCGTCCCAGTTTTCGTGATGTTCCAACGCGATCAGCGCGGCAAAGCGGGCGAACATATTTGGCCCGATCGACGCCAGGTGAACAAACCCGAGGCGCGGATGCTGCTGCATCGTTGCCATTTCATCCGGAGTGAGCGCGGCGCACTTGTCCATCAATTGCGCCGGGACATAAAGTTTACCCACATCGTGCAGCGCCGCTGCCCTGCCCAGCCTGCGGCACTCCGCCGGCGACAGGCCCAGCGCCGCGCCAAGGATCGCGCTCAGCCGCCCGACGCTGCGCATGTGCCGCCCCAGTTGCAGCCGGTGCGGCAAGTCCTTCAATTGGACCGCGGGTTTTATATCACGCGAAAACAGGGGCACGGACAATGACCACGACAGCGCCGGGAAACCGGTTGCAGCAAAGCCGGCCTTCGACATCGGACAGGTGAAGACAAAATTCAGCGGAAGTATTCAGAAGTCCTGCACAGAAAACATATTGAATCCGACCCGATTCTGTCACCTTAGCAATTATACGGCATCGGCTGTTTCAAAGCGGGATATCGCCCCGCCCCGGCATGGGCGCATTGGCACGCTCATACGCAGCGCGGGGTCAAATCCGGCGCAGCTTGTCTTCGTCCGGGCGCCAGGTGGTAACGCGGTGGCGGCTTTTCACTTCGAACGTGGCGCCGGTATCGGCCAGGTCTTTCAGCCGCTGGATCGCGGCAAACAGCGCGGCCAGATTGATCGGGCTGTCCAGTTCCACGCCAAAGCCCATGCCTTCGGTCCAGCGCACGTGCGCCTGCACCATCTGCCCGTCGGGCAGGCGGATTGTGACCAGTTCCCCCGCAATCGGCGGCAAAGTGCCGCGCGAATTGGCGCCAAGCCCTCTGCCTGAGACATTGCGGATCAGGATGTCGTGCGGGGAAAGCCGGTCCGATCGCATTTCGGCGCGGATCAGGCGGCGCTCGCGCGCTTCACGCACGATGTCCGGATTCTTGTCTGAAGCTGTCATCGGAAAGGTCATCGCACCCCCGTTGCTGTCACCATCACGCCTGCATCACGCCACGGCATCTGGATCGAGCACCCGCGCCATGGAAATCGGCTTTTCAAAGGCGATCCCCGCCTGCCCGTCATTGGCCCAGACGACAGCGCCAAAGGCATCCTGACCGCCCACGCGCACCACCACTTCGCGCCCGACCCATGGCGGACTGTCGACCGTGATCCGCACGCCCATGATCGACACGTCCTGCATGATCGCCGTGACATGGCGCGTCGTCGTGATCATCTGCACCGGATGCGCCGAACGAAACCGCGGATGCTGGCGCCGCTGTTGTGCCGCCCCGACCTTCATTCTGGCGTTCTTGCCGAAGATATCTGTTTTCATCGCCCCCAACCCGTTCGTCTCACCCGGCAACCGCTGCAGCGGGGCGGCAGGTTCAGCGCGCCGGCCGATCCAGACGCGTTAACCGTTGGCCCGCGCGCGATCCGCCGGAACAAGTGCAGAATAGTTCACGCGCCCTTAAACAATCCGGGATTTTGTACTAAGTAGAGTTGCATAATACCAACATGCAGTGAGCTTGACTTGACGCATGTTGGTATAAGCCCGCGCGGCGCTTGAGCATCACGATGTGCGATGAGTTCCACTCATCGCACATCCGTATAAGTGGCCGAACGAATGGCGTTTTCCGGCCCGTCAGGCGGCCAGGGCAGCGGGCTGGATTTCGCGCGCCCAGCGATCTTCGGCTTCGGCCAGGCAGCTGCTGAATCCGACGCGGCGCTCCGCCCAATTCAGGCACCACTGCGCCGCCTGCAGCGCATCGTGCAGGGCCTGCTGGCGGCGACGATAGCGGAAGCCAAGCACCGGCAGGCGCGCTGCAAAATGCGCCGCATGGTCTGCCTGGTGGCGGATCGAGGCGATTTCGGCGCGAACGTTTGCGATATAGTCTTCGAGCGAAATCGTGTGTTCGACATAATCATCGAACCAGATTTCGAGATGCATTGCCGTCAGTTCGAGCGTGGCATCATCCCGGCCAGCCACAGATGCGCCGGCACCGGGTCGCCTGGCAAAAAACCGGAACGGCGAAGCAATCCGTGCAACACGCGCGGCAAAACCCTGCGCAATGGCACGAAGCCGGAAATTCTCATGGTCAGACATCGATCAGTCCCTTGGTCCTGCCGCCGAAGCAGCTACGTTTGAAACAGGTGCGCCGGGGCCAGTGGCGTGGCGTGGCGCGGCACAGCGCGGGCGGCGACAGCCAGAGCGTGCGCCGGCTGGCGAGGTGCCGCAGGCCATCGGCCAGGCGCGCCTCATCGCGCAGCAGCATCGCCCGTTCGATGGTGTGGAGCGCGGCTGAAACCCGTTCGGCAATGGCAATATGGCGGACCGGGGCAATATGGCGGACCGGGGCAATATGGCGGACCGGGGCAATATGGCGGACCGGGGCATTGTCTGCGCGCAACCGGGCCACCGCCCTGACAATCGTTCCGCGCATCCCCGGGACCGCTTTCGGCGCTTCAGCCAGCCGGTCGATCACCCGATGGATCAAGCAATATCCGTCATCAATTCCAGTCATCACCGAACCCACATTAACCATTGCGAGTGGCGGAATACCGAAGCGCAAGTTAAGCCCAGAGGAATATTTTGCGTAGTACTATTACGGATTAAATTGGTTGTTTGGCAAATCGCCGGCAACATAGTTCATCGTGTCGACCAGCGTGTTTTCCAGGCCGTTCAGTGCCGGAATCATTGCGATGGCGACCATGCATGCCAGCAATCCGTATTCCACCAGGGTAACGGCCTGCCGATCACGGAAAACCCGGCCACACAACGAGAAAAGCCTGGCCGCAGCAGGCCCGACCTTGGCCCGCAGCAGACTGCCGTCTTTTTCGCAACTGGTCATGGCTTATCCTGCTCTCTTGTCCGCAGGCCAAGCAATGCATTACAAAGCGTTAAGTCCGCCAGAAATGTTTGCGTAGTACTAATCCTAACTGACCAGATCTTTTTTGAACGTGGTCGAGCCATTATGACGATGCCGCAACCGCTTCGGGCCCACTCATCAGAGCGGGCCCGGTCGTTTATTTCCAGGGGTTATGCCGGTATTTTGTGCGGCAGCAGATCAACAACCGGCGAAAGTCAGCACAGCCTGCCCAGTTCGGTCGCTTCGAACTTCAGGCGCGCGGCATCGACCGAATTGATGCTGCCCAGCTTGCTCAGCATCCGCAGGCGATGGATTTCGACGGTGCGCACACTGATGCCCATCACGCGGGCCATATCCTTGTTGCTGGCGCCTTCGGCCAGCAGATCGAGCACTTCGCGTTCGCGCGCGGTCAACTGGTCGATTTTTTTGCGCGCATCTGCGGCGCGGCATTGCCGGGCGCGGCGCACATCGACTTCGGGTGCGGAGCGGGCGATCGCATCGTTCAGCGGCGCAACCTGCTGCGGCACGGGCAGATAATCGAGCGCGCCGGCCTTCATCGCGCGCACGATCGCCACCGAATCCAGTTCGTCCGCCATGGCAATCACCGGCAGCCACTGGCCCGAGCGGGTGATCGCCTCGATCACCCCGGCTGCGTCGGTGGCTGGCGAGCCATCATGCGTAAGCACCAGACCATCGCGCGGCGAATGGGCCACCAGCTCTTCGGCGCTCGAATACGTTTCGGCATGATGCCCGGCGGCCAATGCCAGCCGCGCGAGATGGGCGCGCCGGGTCCAGTCGGCATCAACGATGTGGAGTACGCTGCGTGACATGTCCGCTTACCTCCCACCAGTGGGCGCGGGCACCCAGCCCAGCACGCCACGCGCTTCAAGAGCTTGACCGCAGGATTGGCAGGTTCCGCGAAAGGCACTGCCGGTCCAGACAACGCCAGGCTTTGGCGCGTGGCTGTCAGTTACCCTGCAGAAAAACCTGTTTACCAACCCAAGACCAGGCATTTATTCACACTCCGATCCGAATGCGCTGCCTTGACTTGGCGAATTGATCCAAGTAAAAAAAACGGCCATTTTAAGACTTTTTTAACATTCGGTGCGACCCGAAGGGCCTTGTTTGACCCAGCAACATTAGCCTTAAGCATCTGTTTGCCGAGATTTGGAATTGCACAGCCGCTACGTATTGTCGCGCATGATCGCAGCCGCGATGGCAGCGTGCACAGGGATGGCCCCTGCGATTGATGTCAAAGTGGCGATATCTTGTGCAAGCAGGGCGCGGTCGCCTGCACAGCGGTAGCCTGCACAGCGGTAGCCTGCACAGGGGCCATGCAGTGGCAGGCGTCGGCATACGGATGCGCGATCAGTGGAACGCATCGCCCAGCATGACGCTCAAGCGCCGCGCGGGCTTATGCCAACTGCAGCGAGTCAAGCTCACTGCACGATGGTATCACGGCATTCGTTTGCGCGTTTCGATCAGAAAATTGGTCATCGCGGCAAATGCGGGCTCTTCAAGGGCCAGCAGATCGCGGCGCCGGTCCTTGGGATCTTTCCACCGCCGCACCAGGCCCATTTCGACCAATTGGCGTACATGCCGCAACGCGGTGCTGAACGGCAGGCGCGTGGCCGCGCAGGCGCTGGACACCGGCACCACTTCACCTTCCAGCTGGGCACAGGCGAGATCGAGCATGATATCCCAGCACGGATCAGCAAACAGGTTGGGATCGAAAAACGCTGCGCGCCGGTCACGGCTGCGCTTTACCACCTTGACCAGTTCCAGCAGATCCTGCGCGGTCACTTCCCGATCGGCCGCGCTCACCGGGGCCGCCGGGGGCGTTTCGGGATCGGGAGATGGCAGGATTGCATCGAGCGCCCGGCGCATGGCCAACTGGGTCCATTGCCCGGCCGCGCGGCGCAGCGCGGCGGCCAGTTCGCCGGTGGAAACCGGCTTGGTCAGGAAATCCTGTGCATGGTTGCGCATGGCCTGCACCGCGGCATCCATCGTGGCGTGCCCGGTCGATACGATGGTCACGATCGGCCGCGCCGATTCAAACCGCAGAGCCACTTCATCGAGCAGCGACAGGCCATCCATGGCAGGCATGTGCAGATCGGTAACCACGATGCCGATCGCCGGATCATCGGCAAGCAGGCGCAGCGCGGTCAGTGCATCGCTGGCCTGGACACTGGTGTACCCCAGCGCGGCAGCAACTTCGGCATAGGCCTCAAGCGTCAGTGGATCGTCATCGACCAGCAACACCTTGCAGCGGGACAGCGCGCCACCGGTGGGTCCGCTCAACCCTTGAGCAGAGGAAACCTTTGCGGCTTGCGCCACGGCCTGGCCCATTGAACCTACCCCCTGCCCGATTGTGCTGCAACTACTGCTGTTTTCGATCGCCCCTGTTTGCGCCCCTACGGTTCGTACAAAAGACCGTCTTGCCATAACGATACCAAAGTTGCGGTGGCCCGCAAACAATTGGTATCATTTCGGTCCTTAATAAACGGTAAGGCTTGATAATGCAACCGAATCAGAGTTGAAGGCGGGTCCTGAAGCAAATCATGAAAGGGAAATGGCGCCATCATGGTGGAAATCGAAAACCGCCTCCCCGGCTTGCTGGCGTCCGGGGCATCAGCACTTCACGAACTCAAGCAGACGCTGAATGTGATGCAGCTGACGGCGGGCAATATCGGCATGCGGATAACTCCGCTGCTGGATGCTGACAATGCCGCCTATCTGCGCGCAAAGCTTGGCATTATCGAGTTGCAGATCGCCACGCTGACCACAAAGTGCGAGCAGATCTGCGGCGCGCAGGGCATGGCCTCAAAAGCGGCAAGCCCTGAAAAGACGGCTGGGGAAAAGACTGGACTTTGACATGACAGCACATGCTCTCCGGTTCCAGGCGGGAACACTACTACGGGTGGAGCAGTTGCGACAATGTACGGATTGATTCATCGCGCCATGCGCGAGATGGTGATCGATACGCTGGGCGATCCGGCCTGGCTGGCCATCGAAAAGGAACAGGATATCGGCCCTGGGGAAATGATCGGCCAGTCGGTCTATGACGACGCGCTGACCATGCGCCTGCTGGCTGCGGTGTCGGCCCGGTTTGATAAACCGATGGACCAGACCATGCGCGTTTTCGGGCATTACTGGGTGCGGTTCGTGTCAAAGGGGGCCTATGCCGCGATCCTGAATTTCACCGGCAACGAATTGGCGACCCTGCTGCGCAATCTGGATCGCATGCACCAGACCGTGCGCGTGACCATGCCCGACGCGGTGGTCCCTTCGTTTTCGGTGATAAGCGAAAGCGCGCAAGAACTTTGCGTGGAATACCGTTCGCAGCGCAGCGGGCTGGAACCGATGGTGGTCGGCCTGCTGGAAGGGCTGGTCGGGCATTTCGGCCTGGCCGGCACTGTGGAGCAGTTGATCCACCCCGAAGGCCCGGCGCGATTCCGGATCAACCTGGCCTGAACCATGACCATCGCACTTGAACCTGCGCACATGAACCGGCTGTTTCCCAGCCATATGGTTGTCGATCTGCATCTGACCCTGCTGCGCGTGGGGGACGGGCTGTGCAGCGCGATCGACGGGCCGCGCGTGGGCGAATACCTTCTGGATTACTTTCACTGGTCGGGCGCAGACCCGGTGGCCGATTTTGCCCGCATTGCCGCAAGCGGCGAATTCCTGCGGCTGGCGTGCAAGCAGGATCGCGCGCTGCTTGATGGCACGGCGGTGCCGATCGCAAACGGCTATTTGCTGGCGGTCAGCCAGATTCCGGCGATGTTTTCGATCGAAGACGGCACTTTGCAGATGTCGGATTTCGGCCTGGCGGATTCGATCGTGGCCGGGCTGCTGCTGGTGGCCATGCAGCGCGCGTTGCTCGATGAATCGAGCCAGATGGCCGCGGAACTTGCCGCAGAGCGGGAAAAGAACGTCTATGTGATCAATCGCGGCCGCCGCTTTGCCGGCTATACCGCGCATGATTTCAACAACCTGCTGTCGATCATAAAGCTGAATGCGACCCGCATCGAGCAAGCCGCGCAGATTCCCGACGACGTGCGGCGGCGCAACGGCATCATCCTGGAAACTGCGGAGCGCGGGTCTGAAATCGCGCGCTCGCTGATGACGCTGTCGAACCAGAAGCACGATTCGCCGCAGATCATCGCGGTTGACGCGCTGCTGGCCGAACAGCGCAGCTATTTCGAACATATCGCCGGGCGCAAGGCCGATGTGATGCTCGATCTGCATGCCCCGGGCGTGACCGTGAAGGCCTCGACATCCGGGCTGATCAATTCGGTGATCAATCTGGTGATCAACGCGCGCCAGGCCATGCCCGATGGCGGCATGATCGCGATTGGCACAACACTGGAGCCGGCGGCGTTCAACCCGGTTGCCGCGGCGTTCGGCCGCACAGTGGGGAACTGGATCGTGATCACGGTCAGCGACACCGGCTATGGCATGACCGAGCAAGTCATACGCCATGCCTTTGAGCCGTTTTTTTCCACCAAACCGCATGGCAGCGGCATGGGGCTGGCCTCGGTGCGCGAATTTGCACGCGAAATGGGCGGTGATGCCTGCGCGCTGTCAAACCCCGGCGCCGGCGCCACGATCCGCATCCACCTGCCGGCCATCGACGCGGCCACCGGCGCCGATGCGGCAAGCGCCCTGCCGGCCGGTGACAAACCTGCGCCGGCGCGCGGCACGGGCATATCGGTGTTGCTGGTCGAAGACGAACCTTATGCGCTGGAAGCGCTGTCCGAAATGCTCGAATCAATGGGCTTTGTCCCCACGTGCGCGACATCGGTTGAAGAAGGCCGGGCGCATCTGGAATCGCGGCATTTCGACATCCTGCTGACGGATGTGAAGCTGCACGAAGCCAGCGGCATCGATCTGGCATCGCTGGCCTGGCGCGATCGGCTGGTTGACCGGGTGATCCTGATGAGCGGCTATGTGCCCGATGAAGACACGCTGGATTCGGCCTGGCAATTCGTGCGCAAGCCGCTCGATGTTGAAAGCCTGGTGCACATGATGCGCGCCAATACCTAGGCGGCCAATTGTCCGATGTTCGCGCTTTCGGCAACGCATTGCAGCGCATAGCCGGATTCGGGCATGGCGAGGATTGTTACGCCATCGCGCAGTTTCTTGCGGATGCCGGACAGGATCACGCGCAGATACGTCATTTCCGCAGGCTGCAGCGCGGTACCGGCAACCCGGCGCAGCGTGTCGTACGCCACCACTGCCCCGTCGGCGCGCACCATTTCGGCAATCACGCGGCGTTCGGTTCTGGTCAGCAGTTCGGCGGCACAGACCCGGTTGATCGCCGCGTTTTCCAGCGCCACGCGATCGGCCAGCGGCGCATTGGCCCGGCACCAGTGTTCCAGCGGCAGATTGTCGCAGCGCGCATCGCCCGGGTGGATCGCGGTGCAATCGAACACTTCGGCAAAGCCGGCGGAGCGCAGCAGATCCCGACGATCGGCCGGCAGATCATTGACCACGCAAATGCCCGGCCGGTTGGCAACAACCGCACCCAGGTTGTGCATCATGCGCCGGATGCGCTTCACATCGCGGCCGCTGACCACCAGAAACTGGTGCGCGACAATCGCGCGCGCGATTTCGCCCAGCGCGCTTTCGGCATAGCGGATGACATGGACCGTGCCGAACACCGATTCGACCCAGGCCTGCCGCGCCGCAGCGGCGCCATCGCCCAGCGAGACCAGCACGCAGGAATACGATGCCGCAGTCCGGGATTCGACGCCTGACGACCAGTCGACCGTGCGCGGAAAATCGCTATCGCCGCCGGCATCGCCCCCGCGATCCAGCACGTCGGAAAAACGGAAATCGGTGCCGTCGCTCATGTCCTGTTCCGCCCGGATAGCCCAGATGCAACTATAACCTTTGTTATAGATGCGGCCGGGGCGGAGGTCGAAGCGGATCGCTGCCGATCAGCCAGGGCACATGCGGCAATCGGTGCCAATACGGCTGGAAACGCCGCGCGGGCTTATCCCGACGTGCGTCAACTCAAGCGCATTGCACGTTGGCCTTACACCCCGGCGATATAGCCAAAGCGGAACACGAACAGCACCGCGAGCGCATAAAGCAGCCAGTTTTTGCGCGTGAAATCGCGCCGCAGCGCCTGGATCAGCGCATGCGCGGTAATGCCGAAAGCCAGGCCATTGGCGATCGAAAACGTCAGCGGGATCATCACCAGGGCAAGGAACGAGGGGATCGCCTCTTCGCTGCGGTTCCAGTCGATTTCGGTCAGCGGCGCCATCATCAGCGCGCCGACCACGATCAGCGCGGGCGCCGTGGCGGCCAGCGGCACCAGCTGGGCAAAAGGCGCAAAGGGCAGCACCACCAGAAACAGCAGCCCGGTAACCACCGCGGTCAGCCCGCTGCGCCCGCCGGCTTCGACCCCGGTCGCGCTTTCGACATAGCTGGTGACCGTGGTCGTGCCGAGCAGCGCGCCGATCATCGACGCAATCGAATCGGCATAGAGCATGCGGTCAAGCTGCGGGATCGATCCATCGGGCCGCACCAGCCCGGCCTTGCGCGTGACCGCAACCAGCGTGCCGATGTTTTCGAACAGATCGACGAACAGGAACACGAAAATCACTTCGACCACGCCCCAGCCGTGGCCGAACAGCCGCCAGGCCCAGGCCGGATCAAGCGCCAGAAAGGTCGAGCCCATGTCCGCCCAGGTCTGGTGCACAGGCGCGACCGGCGACATGCCGGTGGCAATGCCGACCACGGTGGTGATCAGGATCGCGATCAGGATGGCCCCGCGCACGCCCGCCAGGGTCAGCGCCATGATCAGCGCCAGCCCGACAAAGCCGAGCAGCGGCGCCGGATCGGTCAATTTGCCCAGCGCCACGATCGTATCGGGATTGGGCACAACGATGCCCGCATTCTTGAACCCGATCAGCGCGATAAACAGCCCGATGCCCGCCGCCACCGCCGCCAGCAGATGATGCGGGATCACCGACATCACCAGCTGGCGCACCCCCAGCCGCGTGAGCAGCAGAAAACACAGGCCCGACAGGAACACGCAGACCAGCCCGACCTGCCAAGGCAGATGCATCTGCTGCACCACGGTAAAGCTGAAATAGGCATTCAGCCCCATGCCCGGCGCCATCGCCACCGGCACATCGGCCAGAAACCCCATGATCAGGCAGGCAATCAGCGAGCCCACGCATGTCGCCGTGGCAACCCCCGCCATCGGCATACCGGCCAGCCCCAGGATCGCCGGATTGACCATCACGACATAAGCCATCGTGAAAAAGGTGGTGAAGCCGGCCAGCACTTCGGTGCGCAGATCGCTGCCCCGCGCGCGGAACGCGAAACGACGGTCAAGCCATGAGGCCGGGGCAGCGTGCGTTGCATCGTTCATGGCAGTGACCATAGGCAAGGAGCAGCAATTGGCAATCACGGGGGGGCAAGGCCGAAACCCCGCCCCCCGATTGCCGCGATCAGAACCGGTATTCGGCCGAAACGATCACGCGGCGCGGCGGTTCGTATTGCCGGGTCACTTCGCCGCCGAACTGGTTGGTGAACTGGCCCAGCACCGCGCCGTTGTTGAACAGGTTCTTCACCGCCGCCGAAAAGGTGAGGTTGGGATTGGCCGGCTTGAACCGCAGCGACAGGTTCCACAGCACATAGCCCGGCGTGCGATAGACATGCACCCCGTTGATCGCCAGATCGCCATAGGGCGCGTTGACATAGCTGTGGCGATATTCGCCCTGCAGCGCGCTGGTCAGGGTGGACCGGTTGCCCAGATCGAGCGTGTGGCTCAACGTGCCGGTGGCGGTGACCGCAGGCAGATTTGGCGCGGGATTGCCATAGACATCGAAATAGGCCGAAGACCGCGCCGCCACATCCTGCGCGGCGCATTGCGTGCTAAGAAACACGCAGATGTCGCCATAGGGGTATTGGGCAAAGATCTTCTTGTCGATGTTGTAGCCGCCGATGTTGTCGAGCAGCTGGTAATGCCCGGTCATCTTGCTGCCTTCGACCGTCAGGTTGCCATCAAACCGGAAACCTGCGGGCAGCACCGCGCTCAGTTCCGCCTCAATGCCGTAAACGTGCATCGCCGGGATATTGGCGACCCCGCCCTGGTAGGCGATGGCATCTTCGCCTTCGAATTGCAGGTTGTTGTAGAAATAATAGAACCCGGCCAGGTTCAGCCGCAGCTTGCCCCCCAGCTGCGTGGTCTTCACGCCCAGTTCCCACGCCTTGATGGTTTCGGGGTTGTAGGTATAGCCCAGCACGAGCGGCGTTGCCGAAATGTTGCCGCCGCCCGGCTTGAACCCGGTCGACCAGCTGGCATAGGCCATGGTGCGCGCGGCCACATCGTATTCCACGCCGATCTTGCCCGTCCAGGCCGTGTTCGACAGCGCCACGTTGACCGGCGCCGCACAGGCATAATCGCAGATGCTGGTGGTATTGGTATCGTGGGTATAGCGCGCCCCGCCGGTCAGCCGCAGCGCCGGAGTGACATGCCAGGTGGCCTGCCCATAGGCCGACCACGAATGGCGCGTGAGATAGGAATAGGAATAGAAATAGGGATAGAAAAACCCGTTGGGCGAATCAAAGCCCAGCGCGTTTGGATCGGTAACAATCGGATAGAGCTGGTTGAGCAGCGACCCGGGATCGCCCGTGGTGGGAAAGGCGTGGATCGCATACTGGTCATAGCCGACGCGATAGTCCGACCCCAGATAGAACCCGCCAATGATCCAGTCGATCGTCTGCCCGCCGGGCGAAGCCAGATCGATTTCCGCGGTGCGTGCGGTCGACCGGTGGAAGAAATATTGCATGTCGTGCACGTCGGTATAGCCATAGGCGCCGCCCGGATAACCATAAATCGCCACGGCATTGGCCAGATCCAGCCCGTCTTCGTTGACCGATCCGTTCTGCCGCACCATCTGCCAGCTGCCCAGCACCTTCAGCTTGGCAAAGCCGAAATCGTAATTGATCGTGCCGCTGAGCAGGTCGTTGTCGTACTGGATGAACCCCGGCCAATCCGACGTTTGCTGCCACGGATTGGGGTTGGGGTCGAAAATGTTCTTCCCCTGGGTTTCGTGATTGCGCGCGCGGGCATATTCGCCACGCAGCTCGATCGAAAACCGCTCGGTCGGCTGATAAAGCACGGTAATCCGCGCGTGCAGGCTGTTTTCGTTGGACAGCTGGTAATTGCCGCCCGTGCCGGGCACCTGGGTGGCGCGGGCATAGCCATCGTGATGCGTGCCCTGCGCGGCGATGCGCACCGCAATCGTATCGCCCACCGGCAGGTTGATCGCGCCTTCGAACTGCGCCAGCGCAAACATGCCGGTATCGACATGGGCAAAGCCGGTGGTCTGGCCCAGCTTTGGCTTTACGGTAACCAGATTGACCGTGCCGCCGGTCGAATTCTGGCCATAGACCGTGCCCTGCGGCCCGCGCACCACTTCGACATGATCGACATCGAGGAAATTGGTGTTCAGCGCGACCGGGTTGGCAATGTAGATGCCATCGACATGGTACGAAATCGATGGCTGCGCGCTGTCGTTCTGCGGCACGTTGAACCCGATCCCGCGGATCGCCAGATTGCGTTCGAACCCTTCGGACGTCGAAACCACCAGCCCCGGCACCAGCCCGTTCAGATCGACCGCATCGACCACCGCATTCTGCTTCAGCAGATCGGCCGGCAGCGCGGTGATTGCCAGCGGCGTCTTTTGCACGTTGGATTCGCGTTTTTGCGCAGTGACCACGATATCGGTGATCGGCGCGGCGGCGGCGGCATCGGCGGGCGTGGCGGCCGGTGCCGCATCGGCGGCGTGCGCGGGTGTGGCCGCAATCCCCAGCGCCAGCGCCAGCACCGAAACCAGGCCGGCCCCGGTGCGCGCAGCCATGATGCTGCGGCCGGCGTTCGTCGAAATGTTCATGTCTGCTCCCTGCACTCGGTGCCCGCCGGCGCCCTAGCCGTGGCATGGGCCCGGCGCCAATGCCCTTTTTTGCATTTGCGAGACAGTGTGGCACTGCAGCATCGCCCGGCGTTCTGCCAGCCAGACTGAACCCGTCCGGCAAAAAACCGGCTGGACATTGGCGAAGCGCAATTTACCCCGCAGCCCGGCATGCAAGAATGGCGCACCATGACACCCGATCCGATCCTGTGGAACGACTGGCACCCGGTCGCGGCGCGCTGCACGCTGGACCCGGGCCGCGCGCATCACACCGTGCTGCTGCATGTGCCGCTGGTGGTCACGATCGATGCCGCCGGCACGATCATCGCGCGGCGCAACGATGGCGCGCCGCTGCAGCAGTGCGAACGATACGGGCTGGTCTGGGTTTGCCTTGGCACCCCGGTGCAGCCGGTGCTGGCCATTCCCGAAGCCGATGAGCCCGATCGCCCGCCAGTGGTGGTGGGCGCAATCGGCGTGCGCGCCGCGGGCCCGCGCGTGATCGAAAATTTCCTCGATCTGGGCCATCTCGGCTATGTCCACGCCGGCTATCTGGGCGATGATCCGCAAACCCGGGTGCTGCCCTATGACGTGGCGCCGCTGCCCGATGCGGGCGTGCATGGCGGGCTGATCGCCACGCGCTGCCGGATGTACCAGCCAAAGGCCTCACCCGCGGCGACCGAGGGCTTTCTGGTTGACTATTTCTACAAAGTGGAGCGGCCGCTGGCGACGTGCCTTTACAAGGACAACCCCGTGCACCGCGACCGGTTCGACGTGATCTACCTGTTTGTCCAGCCGGTGACCGAAGTGACCAGTATTGCCCACCCGCTGTTGCTGTGCCTGCCCGATGGCACCACGCCGGCGGCGCTGCGCGCGTTTCAGCAGATCATCTTCATGCAGGACAAACCGATTCTGGAAAACCAGCGCCCGGCGCGATTGCCGCTGTATGACGGGGCGGAACTGCCGATCGGGGCAGACCGGTCGTCGGTCGCCTATCGCCGTTGGCTGGCGGCGATCGGGCTGCGCTGGGGCGTGATCACCGCGACAGAAGCGGCCGGAGCGCCCCGATGAGCGCCAACGACGGGGGCACGTTTGATGCCGGCGCCCGGCCCGACTTCTGGCCCGACTTCTGGCCCGGATTTTCGCCCGGCGACTGGTATGCGATTGCCGCCGACCATGACGTTATTCCCGGCCACATCTATCGCACCACGCTGGGCGGGCACGATCTGGCGGTGTGGCGCACGCGCGATGGCACGGTGCAGATCTGGCGCGATCGCTGCCCGCACCGCGGCGTGCGGCTGTCGCTGGGCGAAGTGGCGGGCGATGAACTGCGCTGCCAATACCATGCCTGGCGCTTTGCGCGCGGCGGCGCCTGCACGTACATCCCGGCGCAACCGGCGATGAAAGTGCCCGGCACGATCCACGCCGAAGTCTGGCCCGCAGCCGAAGCCGGCGGCCTGATCTGGAGCGGGATCGATCCGCAGGGTGCCCCCCCGGCGCTACCCGCCGGCACCGTGGTGCGCGCATTGCCCGTGGCGCGCCCGGCCGCGGTGGTGGCCGAGGCGCTGGCGGAAACCGATTGGCCCGGCCTGGCGCTGGTGGTTCAGCCTGCCGATGCGCAATCGGCGATCGTGCGCGGGGTGGCAACCGATGGCGATTGCCTGGCGGCGGACCGCCTGCTGCGCGCGCTGCGCCGCCGGATCGAACAAAATGGCCCGGAGCAAAATGGTGGGGAGCGGGGGGCATGATCCTGTACGATGCGCACCATCTGGCGCCCTGCTATGCCGTGCGCCTGCTCGCCGGGCTGCTGGGCGTGCCGCTGACGCTGGCGCCGATGGATGTCTATCCCGGCCACGATGATCAGACCGACGCGTTTCTGGATCTGGCGCCGGCAGGGCGGCTGCCCGTGCTGATCGACGGGGACCGCGTGCTGGGCGATTGGCAGGAAATCCTGGCGCATCTGGCGCTGGGCCATGGGCCGGCCTGGTTTCCGGCGGACAAACCGGCGCTGATCGGCTGGCTGGGCCTGGCGCGCGATCTGGGCGGCAGCGCGGGGCTGGCCCGGATGATCGATACCTTTGGCGCGGCCGGCGATGCTGCTGCGGCGCGGGCAGAGGCCGATCGCCTGCTCGATCACGCCGAACGCCATCTGTGGTTTGCCGAGCGCGCGGGCGGGCAATGGCTGCTGCCCAGGCCCACGCCAACAATTGCCGATGTCGGCTGTTTCGTGTTCATCGCGCCGTGCGAAGATGGCGGCCTGTCGCTGCGCGACCGGCCCGCGCTGCGCCGCTGGTGCGACCGGGTGCGGTTTCTGCCCGGGTTTGTCGCGATGAGCGGCGTGTTCCCGCCGATGGCCAACACGCCCCGCTGAATCGCAGGGCGGCAGGCCATCGATCGGGCCGCACAACTTAGCCATATTTTTACCATGTTGCGCCAAACAGGGGCGATCAAGGCGCTGGTGCAGAGACCGGTGCCGGATTCGCCCAGCCGGGGAAGGTGCGATTGCGATATGGATGTTCTGCGCAGGTCGGGTTTCGATTCCGATGATCAGGGCCCTGAAGACCCCAATGCCTTTGACCGCGGGCACGACCACGGAAATGCCCAGGGGGCGCCCGGCGACGATGTGATCGATACGCCGCCGCCGGTGATCGGCCAGGACGAACGGCGCATGCAGGTGCGCGCCTACAACTATTGGGCAGGCCTGCTGGGCAAACGCCGTTTTCCCGCGCCCGACCGCCTGATTGCGGGCGATCTGCCCGAATTTTCCGGCAATTCCGTGCTGCTGCATTTCGACAACGGGGTGGAAGATCCGGTGGTGCTGGCGCTGGGTGCGGCGCTCGCCGCCGAATGCGGTGACAACCAGTCGATCGGCCGATTGAGCGAGGTCCCGGGTCGTTCGGTGCTGTCGCGCATTACCGATCATTACCTGCAGATCATCGCCAACGAGGCGCCGATCGGGTTTGAGGCGGAATTCGTCAATTTGCACGGGGCGACGATCCTTTATCGCGGGATCCTGCTGCCGTTTTCAACCGACGATGACACGATCGATTACATCTATGGCGTGATCAACTGGAAGGAACTGGCAGACCAGCGCACCACCGATGCGCTGCTCCACGAAATCGGCCAGGCACTCGATGCGCCGGCGCTTTCGCACCTGCGCCAGCCCCGGCGTCCTTTGCCCGGAACGCGCGGCAGTGATGCGGCAGATGCCCACGATGACGACGGTCTGGACGATTGGGCCCACGGCGCGGGCACCTGGGCCGACGGCCCGGTTTCTTCGGATTTGCCCCATTCCGGCCGCGATGCGGATGATGCGGAAATTGGCGATGCCACGCTCGATCTGTCACCGTTTCTGACTGGGCCTGCCGGCCATGGTCCGACAACAACGCCGCGCCGGCTGACAGCGCTTGCTGCCGGCCGCACCGCGCCAGCAACTGCTCCCGTTCCGGCTGTTCCACGCCCAGCTGTTCCTGGCCCCGCTCCCGCGCCGGAACGGTCCGAACCGGTCACGCTTGCCGAATGGCTGGAAACTGCGCGGGCTTCGGCACTGCGCGCGCTGGCCAACGAAGACCGCACGCGCCAATCGCTTTATGCCGCGATCGGCCGCGCCTGGGATTTTGCCCTCGCGGCCGAGGCCGCGCCCGATGATTATGCGCGGCTGGTGGCCGAAGCCGGGCTGGTGATGCAGGACCGCGCGCCGCTTATCCCGCTGGTAAAGCTGGTGTTCGGTGCCGCTTACGACAAAACCCGCCTGACCGAATATGCCACCGTACTGGGCCATGCCCGGCGCAGCGGCGTGGCGCGCGGCGCGCTGGCCGATGTGCTGGCCGGGGCCGAAGGCGGGCTGAAGGCGATCATCGCGCGCGAACGCGCGCTGCGCCGGGGCGAAGATCGCCGCGCCGCGCCCGAACGCAAGGCCTGGGCAGCCACCGCCCGCACGCTGCCCGCGCGCCCGATCAGCGAACTGGCCCGCGAAGGGGCCGAATTCGGGCTCGTTCTGGTCCGCCGCGGCAGCGATGGTGATCTGGCGATGCTGGGCGAAATCACCGACGATGCCGCACTGCTGGCGCGCGCCACGCGCCATCTGGCCGGCTGACCCCTGCCTGGCCGCAACCCGGGGCGCCGCTTGATCTCGGGCGCGCTTCGTGCTGGGGTTGGCCAATGGTTTTGCCCCTTTCCCGTGTTCCGGCTTCAGGCCGGCGTGCCCGCCGCGCGATGATCGGGCGATGAACGCGCGCGCCTGGGCCGGGCTGGGGCTGGTCATGGCCGGGGGCCTGGGTCTGGCGGCTGTGCGCTTTGCCACGCGCCGGGGCAGCGTGGCGATGCTCGATGCCACCGACCGCGTGTTTGCCGGGGGTGATCGCGCCATCCGCCTGGCATGCAGCGCGCAGTATGGCCCCGACGCGGCGCAATGCCTGCAAGTCTTTGTGCCCGCCGCTGCGGCGCTCGATCCGGCACGGACCGGGCGGGCCTTGCCGGTGATCGCCTTTATCCATGGTGGCGGCTGGGCCAGCGGTGCGCCGCACGATTATCGCTTTGTCGCGCGCATGCTGGCGCCGCACGGCTATGCCGTGGTGCTGGCCGGATATCGGCTTCATCCCGATGCCCGGTATCCCGCGATGCTGGAAGACGGTGCGGCGGCGCTGGGCTGGATTGCCGCGCAGGCCGGGGCATGGGGCGGGGATGCGCACCGCGTGGTGGTGATGGGGCATTCCGCCGGCGCCTATAACGCCGCGATGCTCGGGCTGGACCGGCGCTGGCGCCAGGCCGGGGTGCCGCCGCCCTGCGGCATTGTCGGGCTGGCCGGGCCCTATGATTTTCTGCCGCTCGACGATCACAGCACCATCGCCACGTTTGGCCATGTGGCCGATTTGCGTGAAACCCAGCCGATCGCCCATGCGCACGGCACGGCGCCGCCGCTGCTGCTGATCCACGGCGCCGATGACCGGCGGGTGCGCCCGCGCCACAGCCTGGCGCTGGCGCGCGCGCTCGCCAGTTGCGGCGCGCGCAGCGAAACCCACGTGCTGCCGGGCATTGGCCACGAAGGGCTGATCATGCGCTTTGCCCGCCCGTTTGCGCGCGACCGACGCGCGTTGGCGCATGTGCTGGATTTTCTGGCGCGCAGCACCGCCCCCGGCTCATCCGGCCGGCCCCCGGCCGAAGCGCCGCCCAATGGCGCCACCACTGGCCGGGCTTCAGCACCGGTTCAGACGGCACAGCGATAAAGCGGCCCGGTGTTGCGCAACAAGGTCCTGACCGCCGGAACGGCGCTTGCCCTCACCCTGGCGGTGTTTGCGGGCAGCGCGGGCAGCGCCCGGGCGCAGGAAATCCTGCGCGATGCCGAAACCGAGGCGTTTTTCCGCGACATGTCGGCGCCGATCATCGCCGCCGCCGGGCTGGACCCGCGCAATGTCGATGTGAACCTGCTCAATGATGGCGAAATCAACGCTTTCGTCGCCGGTGGGCAGGCGGTCTACATGAATTCGGGGCTGATCAGCGCGGCCGATCACGCCGAAGAAGTGCAGGGCGTGTTTGCCCACGAACTGGGCCACATTGTTGGCGGCCACGCGATCCGCGGCGGCGAAGGGTCAAAGCCCGCGACCGCGATCACGCTGCTGTCGCTGCTGCTGGGCGCAGCGGCTGCGGCGGCGGGCGCGCCCGATGCGGGGCTGGGCATTTTCATGGCCGGGCAGCAGGCGGCACTGGGCAAATATCTGGCATTCAGCCGCACGCAAGAAGCGACCGCCGATGCCGCCAGCGTCAAATTCCTGTCGGCGGCGGGTATTTCCGGCCGTGGATCGGTCAATTTTTTCAAGAAGCTGGAAAATTACGAATTCCGCGCCGGATTCAAGCGCAATGCCGATGCGGAATTCTACAGCACCCACCCGATGACTGCCGACCGTCTGACCACGCTGCAGGATGCGTTTTCGCAGGACCCGGCGTGGAACCGGCCGGAAAACCCTGATCTGCAGCGCCGGTTCCTGCGCGTGAAGGCAAAGCTTTATGGCTATCTGGCCGAGCCGGCGATGACTCTGGCGGCCTATCCCGAAACGATGACCGACATCCCTGCGCACTATGCGCGCGCCTATGCCTTTCACAAACAGGCCTTTATGGACCGTGCGCTGGCCGAAACCGACGCGATTCTGGCGATCGATCCCGACGATCCCTATGCGCTGGAACTGAAGGGCCAGGTCCTGCTCGAATCCGGCCACCCGCGTGATGCGATCGACCCGCTGCGCCGCGCGGTGGACCTGACGCGCAACCAGCCGTTGATTGCCACCACATTCGGCCATGCCCTGCTGGCAACCGAAGACCGCGCCAACTTTGCCGAAGCCGAACGCGTGCTGAAAGCGGCCGTGACCAAAGATCATGACAACCCCTTTGCCTGGTATGAACTGGGCGTGGTTTATGAAGCGCAGGGCGACACGCCGCGTGCGCGGCTGGCCAGCGCCGAACAGCAGCAGATGGAACTGCATTTCGCCGAATCGCTGCGCAATGCCGAAGCCGCCGAGGCCGCGCTGCCCAAAGGATCGCCCGACTGGCTGCGCGCGCAGGACATCGCGATGAGCTCGCGCGCCATGATTGAGCGCACGCGCAAGAAGAAGTAGACCCCAGCCCCATGACCGTTTCCCGATCTTCCTCGTTCCGCCTTGGCGCCCTGATCATCGGGCTGGCGCTGATCGCGCTGGCTTCGCTGGGCTGGTATCGCGCCAGCCGCGAGCACGCTGCCGCCGATCCCGGCGCGCAATTGGCCGCAGCGGGGATCGACCCCGCCAAGCGCGCGGCGATCGAGGGGCTGGTGCGCGCCTATATCCTCGATCATCCAGAAATCCTGCCCGAAGCGATGGACCGGTTGCAGGCGCGCGAAACCGCCGATCGGCTGAAACCGCTGCGTGCAGCGCTGGAAACGCCGTTTCCCGGCGCCGTGCTGGGCAATCCGGCGGGCACCGTGACCCTGGTGGAATTCACCGACTTTGCGTGCACGTATTGCCGCGCCAGTGTTGCCGATGTCGATGCCGTGATCGCCGCCAACCCCGATCTGAAAGTGGTGCTGCGCGAATTGCCGATTATCGCACCGGTCAGCGATCCGGCCGCGCGCATGGGGCTGGCGGCAGCGGCGCAAGGGCGCTTTGCCGCCTATCACGCCGCGATGTTTACCGGGCCGCGCCCCGATGAGGCCAGCATTGCCGCCGCCGCCACGCGCGCCGGGGTCAACATCGATGCCGCGCGCAGCTATGCCCGGCGCGACGAAGTCAGCCACGAAATCGAACACAACCTGGCCTATGCCCGGCAATTGGGCATCAATGGCACCCCGGCCTTTGCCATCGGCGGCAGGATCATTGCCGGCGCGGTGGGGCGCGATGCGCTGCAGGACGCGGTGAACACCGCGCGGAAGGGCTGAAGGTTCGCCGCAGGCAGGGGCTGAAGGTTCGCCGCGGGCCGGGGGGCCGGGAGTTAACCAGTTTCCGGCACACAACCGGCCAGGAATGGGACAGGTGCGCCAATGGCACCAATTACCGCCGATCTGGAAACCAATCATTAGGTGATTTTGCTTAAATTCTGCCCCTGATGGACACCATGTCGCCATTTCGGGCAGATCAAGCCCCCGTTAACCGCGATGCAGGCGCCACAGCGCCATGCGACGGACACGGCGCGCGCATGGCGCTGTGGCGCAGGCTTGCCCACAGCACCGAAGCCGGCACCGCGATCGAATTTGCGATCATCGCGCCGGTGCTGTTCGCGCTGGTGCTTTCAACTTTGCAACTGGTGCTGGTGTTCCTGGCGCAGGCCGCGCTGGAAACCGCATGCGAAGGGTCGGCGCGCTATGTGTTGACCGGCCAGGCGCAGACCAATTTCCAGGGCGTGTACAACGCGCAGAACCAGCTCATCACCACCCCGCAGCAGCAATTCTACAACTATGTATGCGCGCAGATGCCCAGTTTCATGGGCTGCGGTTACATGTTTGCCGATGTTTCCAGCGGCTCCAGCTATTCCACGGTCAACCTGGCCGAACCGACCTGGACGTTCGACAGCAATGGCAATGTCAACAACACGTTCAATTACAACCCCGGGACACAAGGCGCGATCGTGGTGGTGCGCCTGTATTATTTCTGGCCGGTGATTTCGCTGCTGGGCTTCAACATCACTTCGGTGACTGACGTGAACCAGAACAACACGATGTATGACGTGCTGATCGCCACTTCGGTCGCCAAGACGGAGGGCTATTGATGGTCGGACTGCTGCCCCGTGCAACGCTGATCCGGTTCCGCCGCATGGCGCGCGCCGCGCTGCGGCTGGCGCGTGACCGGTCGGGCGTGGCCTTTGTCGAAATGGCGCTGCTCGCGCCGGTGCTGTTCCTGATGTACACCGGCGCCTATGTCGTCAGCGACATGGTCACGTGCGGGCGCAAGGTTTCGCTGACCGCGCGCACCATCACCGACCTGACCAGCCAGTACGGATCGGTATCCACTGCCAACCTGACCGCAGTGCTCAGCAATTCGGCCTATGTGCTGGCGCCTTACAACTCGTCCAATGCTTCGCTGCGCATCACCGAAGTGCAGGTGACCGATGCCAGCCATGCCAAAGTGGTGTGGAGCCAGGCCCAGAACGCAACCGCGCTGGCGGCCAACGCGGTGGTCAACCTGCCGACCGGGATGGCGCCATCGCTGATGATCCCGAGCAATTCGAACAACCAGACCGGCGGGTATTTCATCATGGGCGAGATTTCCTACAACTACACGCCGCTGTTCGGCGGCGGGTGGATCCCCTCTCCCAAGCTGTACAACCGCTATTTCATGCTGCCCCGGCTTTCCACCTACATCCCGCTGACATCGTGAGCATGGCCATGATCGCAAACTTTGCCCGCCGCGTTATCCGCCTGATCGGCGCGATGCGCCGTGAACGCGATGCCAATGTCACGCTGATTGCCGCGGTGACTTTGCTGCCGACTATGTTCGGGCTGGGGTTCTGCATCGATTATGCCCGTGCCGAAATGCTGCAATCGCGCATCAATGCGGTGGCCGATGCCGCCGCGCTGACCGCGACCGACCTGCTGTATATCGAGCAGACATCGCCCACCCCGCACGATGCCGCGCAAACGATCTTCACCACGCAAGTGACCGATTACAAGGATTTCACCCAGACCAGCCTGAACATCGCGGTGACCGACCAGGGCGGGCTGAACTTGGGCCGCACCGTGGTGGTAACCTGGTCGGGCCTGTCGCTGAACATGTTCAGCGGCATTCTCGGCGCCAGTTCGCTGGCCATCGGCGGCACATCGACCGCTTATGCCACGCAGGCGCCCAACATGAATTTCTTCCTGGTCATGGACCGGTCGCCCTCGATGCTGCTGCCCACGACATCCACCGGGATCAGCTCGGTCAAGGGTGCGACGTCGGATGGCTGCGCCTTTGCCTGCCACCAGCAGTTCCCGGGCTACAACTATGTCAAGGATGTCAACGGCAAGGGCGTGTTCATCGATAAGGATTTCTACAACACCGGCAATGCCAATGCCGGGGTCTATTACCTTATCAGCGGCAGCAACCTGTACAATTCCGCCGGAACCAAGATCGGCACCAATGTTTCCAGCTCAAACACCACGAGCAACACCACGATCAGCTACAAGGACCTGTCATCCAACAACCAATCGATTGTCGGGTTCTATGCTGATGGGTACTGGCTGACGCACAATTATACATCAATCTACCCCTCCGGATCGGCGATCGATTTGCGCGTGTCCGACGAAACCCTGGCCGCCAAGGACCTGATCCCTTATGCCCAGGGGCAGGCAGTGATCAACAACGTGACCTATCAGCTGCAATTCTTCAGCTATGACTGGACCCATCCCAGCGCGTCGAGCCCGGTGACCCAGTGGAGCACGATGGCCAATGTCAACAGCCTGACATCATCGAGCGTGCCCGCGCTCGATAGCAATGTCGACTGGTGGTACATAAACGGGCAGCCGACATCCACGACCAGCATCAACGACCAGGCCACCGAAACCAAAAACATGCTGACATCGATGAATTCGGTCATGCCGACGCCCGGCACCGGGCTGACTGCGGCCAGCCCGCAGGAAGTCATGCTGCTGATCACCGACGGCGTGTCCGACGAAAACACCGGATCGGGCCGCGTGAACCGCGAATTCAGCAACGCCGACATTGCCGCCTGCACCACGATCAAAAACCGCGGGATCAAAATCGCGATCCTGTATACCGCCTATTCCTCGGCGGTGCTGGTGGGCGATTCCTGGTCGCAATCCAACGTCGCGCCTTATCTGCCCAATGTGCTGCCGGCGCTGCAATCGTGCGCATCGGCCGCCAACGACGGATCGCCGCTGGTCTATACCGTGCAATCGGACCAGAGCATTTCGGCCGCGCTGCAAACGCTGTTCCAGCTGACCATCGCCAACTCGCACCTTATCGGCTGATGGTTCCCGATGGCCGTTCGAGACCGTGGCCATTCGGCCCGGTTTCGAACCGCCACAACTGCACCACGCAAACAAGCGCCGCGATGCTGATCGCGCCGAAAAACCACAGCACCAGATCATAGCCTTCGGGATGGAGCGGGCCCGCACCCGCGCGATCGGCCAGAATGCCGGCCAGCAGGTTTGATCCGGCAATGCCCAGCGACTGGATCAGGGTGATCAGCCCCAGCGCGGTGCCCAGCTGTTCGCGCGCGACAATCATCGTGGTGGCCGGCCAGATCACCGCGGGCACCAGCCCCCAGCTCACCCCCATCAGCACGGTCGACACCCAGGGCGACCAATCGGTCAGCCCCAGCACCAGCAGCGTAACCGGCAGCAGCACCGTGCCAAACACCAGCATCAGCGCGCGATGGCCAAACCGGTCGGCAATCAGCCCGAACAGCGGCGTGGCGAAGATCGCCGCGGCAAACACCCCGGAATTGACCTGGCCCGCCGCCTGAAGCGACAAGTGCTTGGCATGTTGCAGATATTCCACCGCATAAGTCTGCCGGAAGGGAAAGAACACCGAGGCATAAAGCACGTGGAGGCCCAGAATATACCAGAACCCGGCATTGAACCGCAGCCGCGCCAGCCCGCGCGCCTGTGCCACGGCGCCGACGGACCGCGCCGGCGGACACGGGCGGCGGCCATCGATCAGCCACAGCACCACCGCCGCCACGAAACCCGCCGCCATGATCGCCGTGCCCAGCCACAGCGGCGCCTGCCACCCGGCATCATAGAGTGGCCGCGCCCAGGTGGACGAGGTGTTGCACAAAAACGACCCGACCCGCGCCAGGGACAGGAACAGGCCAGTGGCCAGCGCCACGCCGCTGCGCGGAAACCACAGCGCGAGGCCCGCAACCAGCGCCATGAAGATCGCACCCTCGGTCACGCCAAAAATCAGCCGGCCCAGCCACATCACGGCATAGGGCGTGCCAAACGCCGTCAACGCGGCGCCCACCACGCCGATGGCCGCAGTCCACAGCGCCATGCGCGCCGCGCCATAGCGATCGATCAGCACCCCGCCGACCAGCGCCAGCACCACATTGGGCCAATAGATCGCGGCATTCAGGCTGCCGATCTGGCCCTGGGTAAAGCCGCGCTGGCGGATCAGCAGATCGGCAATTTCGCCGATCGCATCGGATTCGTAATAGGTCGCAAAGATCGCCAGCGCCGACACCACCAGCGCCAGCCAGCGCAGCGGCACCGCGGGCAGATCCGCTTCGATGGGCATCGCGCCCGATGGGCCGGCAGATCTCGCCGGTCCCGAAACTGCCACCACGCGCTTGTCCCCCCGTTGCCCCGTTATCGGGGGCATCAAGCACGGCGATCTGTGTCAGAATTATGACGCGAACGGGCGCGCCGATCAGGCGGCGCTGGTTTTCATCGCCTGCGGCCGCAGCAGCGCGACCGGGTCGGGCACCGGGTGGCCAATCAGAAAACCCTGGACTTCGCTGCAGCCAAGAGCCGTCACCGCCTGCAATTGTTCGGCGGTTTCCACGCCTTCGGCCGTGGTGACCATGCCCAGTTGCGATGCCAGCGCGGTAACCGCGGTGATGATCGCGCAGCACGCCTGATCGCCCGGCAGGCCCTGGGTAAAGCTTTTGTCGATCTTGATCTTGTCGAACGGAAACCGCTGCAGATAGGCGAGCGAGGCATAGCCGGTGCCGAAATCATCGAGCGCGATGCGCACGCCCAGATCGCGCAAGCTGCGAATGCTTTTCAGCACCTGGGCTTCGTCCTGCATCAGCACGCTTTCGGTCACTTCGAATTCCAGCCGTTCGGGCGCGAGGCCCGCTGCGGCCAGCGCCTGGACCACGCGCGGCACAAACCCTTTCAGCCTGAACTGCACTGCCGAAATGTTCACCGCCATGGTCATGCCGTCGGGCAGGCGGCTGGCCATCATGCAGGCTTCGTGGATCATCCATTCGCCCAGCGGGCCGATCAATCCGATCTCTTCGGCCAGGGGGATAAACCGCGCCGGGGCGATCGGGCCCAGTTTCGGGTGATTCCAGCGGATCAGCGCTTCAAACCCGGTCACGCGGTCGAGCAGCAGATTGCGGATCGGCTGAAAATGGGCCGCCAGTTCGCCGT
The DNA here is from genome assembly GCA_903832325.1 of uncultured Sphingomonadales bacterium. Classification (GTDB taxonomy): domain Bacteria; phylum Pseudomonadota; class Alphaproteobacteria; order Sphingomonadales; family Sphingomonadaceae; genus Novosphingobium. Next base: position 89,644 of record CAILBC010000023.1, read on the forward strand.
TTTCGAGCGCCAGACGCAGCGCGCTTTCCAGTTCGCCGCGTTGACGCAGGATCGCCTGCATGCCCGGATTGAACCGCCGCCACACGCCTTTGCCTTCGGCCTTGGCACGATAGAGCGCCATATCGGCATGCTGGATCAGATCTTCGGCGCGCCGGGCATCTTGCGGATAGATCGCAATGCCCGCGCTGCCGCCCAGGTGCACGGTCTGGCTGGCCAGATCGAACGGCTGCGACAGCACTTCGGTCAGCCGGTCGGCAATTGCCGCCGATATCGCGCGCACATCGCGGCCCCGCAGCAGCACCGCAAATTCATCGCCGCCCAGCCGCGCCGGCAGATCATCGGCACGCACCACGCTGCGGATGCGATCGGCCACCTGGCACAGCACGGCATCGCCCACCGAATGGCCAAAGACATCGTTCACGCTTTTGAACCGGTCGATATCGATAATCAGCAGCCCGGCCTCGATCGGCGCATCCTCGGCGTGCGAACGGTCGACTGCGCGCAACGCCGCCTCCAGCCGGTCTTGAAACAGCGCGCGGTTGGGCAACCGGGTCAGCACGTCGAAATGGGCCAACTGTTCGATCCGCGACAGTGCCCGGCTGGCCTCGGTCACGTCTTCGGCCACGGTCAGCACCAGCGGATCGCCATCGGGCATTGCCACCGGGATCTGCGCCACGCGCAACAGCCGCCCACCGGGCGATCCGGCGCGTTCAAACGGCAGATCGCGGCGCATCGCCGGCGGCAGGTTCTGCAACACCGCATCGGCATGCGCCAACTGGCCGCCGAGCACCGCCGGGGTGATCTCGTCCACCGATTTGCCGACAATGCCGGCCCGATCGACGCCCAGGATGGCCGCACCGGCCTTGTTCACCAGCACAAACCTGCCTGTTGTGGCCGAACGCACTGTTACCAGTGAAGGGATATGTTCGATCACCGCCTCGGCAAAGCGGCGCTGGCGTTCGGCCTCAAGCTTTGATTTGCGCAAGTTTTCTGCCAGCCCGCGCAGGCGTTTTTCGGTTACAACGCGTTCGGCCACCCCGGCCTTCAGCAAGTCGATCACCGCGCCTACGCCCAGATAGCGGCCCTGTTCGACCACGATGAAGCCCTTGAGCAGCCGCCCCGAATGCCCATCGAGCGCATATTGGGCAAAATCGCCGGCATCGGTATCGGCATCGACCAGCAGCGGCGCGCTGTCCATGATCGGCGCGATCGGCCGCTTGCCAAACACGGCGCGGCCATATTGCCCGGCCAGCCGGGTGAGAAACGAATTGCGCTCGATCAGGCCGATCGGCCTGCAATCATCATCGACGACCGCAATCAGCGGGCAATCGAGATCCTGCCGGAACCGGTTATAGATCGTTTCGCCCGGATCATCGGGGTGGGCCGGGTCAAATCCGATCGCCAGTTCTCGCAGAGAAAGCATGATTCACCCAGACCGCGTCCGATGATCCCGGCGATAAGGGTTTGCAGTTAACGATTGGAAAAGTGCGGGGCCCGCGCAGCAAATAAACCCGGCGCGCGGACCGAAATTTCGTCATTGAAATCAATCTGTAACATAAGCGGTCAGCCGCACTGCAAATGGCGCCAGCTGCGCATCGGTCAGGCCGGGCGCAGCCGCGGCCGGGCTGGCCAACACGGTACGCACCGCCACCGGGGCCCGTCCGGGCCAGCCGGCAATGTGGACGTGCTGGGGCGCGTCGCTCATGTTCAGCACAATCAGCACGCCCTGGCCTTTGGCCGTCTGCCGCGCGAATGCCAGCACTTTGGGATTGCCCGATTCCAGCGGCACATAGGCCCCATTGCGCAAGGCCGGATTGGTGCGGCGCAACGCGATGAGATCGTGGTACCAGGAATAGAGCGAGCCCGGATCGGCCCGTTCCGCCGCGGCATTGCTGGCCGCCGCCGCGGGATTGACCGGCAGCCACGGCGTGCCGGTGCTGAAACCGGCGCCGGCCGCGCCAGTCCATTGCATCGGGGTGCGTTCGGGGTCGCGATTGTCCGCCACTTTGCGCGTGGGGCCCAGCGGCACAGTGGCAAGGGCCGCCTTGGGCAAGTCGGTCATGCCCAGCTCTTCGCCATAATAGACCAGCGCGGTGCCGCGCACGGTCAGCGTCATCGCCGCAGTCAGCCGCGCGATCTGCGCATCGTGCACGCCATCGCCAAACCGCGTGGCCTGGCGCGAACTGTCGTGATTGCTGAAAAACAGCACCGGGGGCGCGCCGTTCAGCCGGGTTTCGGCATCATCGATCCGCGCCTTGAACACCACCGCATCAAGTTTCTGGACCCCGCTGTAAAGGAAATCCATCGGCAGGTTGATCTCGTCCTGGTGCGCGCCATAGACTTTGGCCAGATCGGCAATCGTGGCGATGTTGCTTTCGCCCAGCAACACGCAATCGCCGGGAAACCGGTCAACGATCGATCGCAGCCCGCGCATGATCGGATGATTGCCCGGCAGCCCGGCGTTATAGGGTTTCAGGCCCACCGGCGCGCCGCCCGCGGGATCGGGGTCCTGCGGCCAGGCGGTGTCTTCCAGCAGATAGGGCGTGGCATCCAGCCGGAACCCGCTGGCGCCGTGGCGCAGCCAGAACCGCATCACATCGTGCATCGCCTTGCGCAGGCCGGGGTTGCGCCAGTTCAGGTCGGGCTGCTGCGGCAGAAAGATGTGGTAATAATATTGCCCGGTGGTCGGGTCCAAAGTCCACGCCGATCCACCAAAGATCGATTGCCAGTTGGTCGGAGGACCGGCCACGCCCCGGGCATCGGGCACGGGATCGTGCCAGACATACCAATCGCGTTTGGGATTGGTGCGCGATGCGCGCGATTGCTGAAACCAGGGATGCTCGGACGAGGAGTGGTTGAGCACGAAATCGACCAGCACGCGGATGCCCCGCTTGCGCGCCGCCGCGACCAGCCGGTCCCAATCGGCCATCGTGCCATATTCGGGCGCGACATTGGTGTAATCGGCCACATCATAGCCGAAATCATAATTGGGCGAGGGATAGAACGGCGTCAGCCAGATGGCATCGACGCCCAGCCGTTTCAGATAGTCCAGCCGCTGCGTCACGCCATTCAGATCGCCCACGCCGTCGCCGTTGCTGTCCTGAAAACTGCGCGGATAGATTTCGTAGATCACCGCATGGGTCCACCATGGCGCGTGCGCGGCGCCAGTGGCCGAGGCAGGCGCGGCCACTGCCGGCGGGCCAAAGGTCGCACTGGCCAGGGCCGCCAGACCAAGCGCCAGACCGGCAACAGACTTAACCATGCGCCATCACCCTCTTTGCGGCAGGACAGGCACCCGGGCTTGCGCCCACACCCTGCAACCGTTCGGGTGCTGTGCCAAGTCCCGTGCCCGTGGGCAAGTGCGTGGGTCAGCCCTTCGCCCGGCCTTTGGCGATGAGGCCAGCCGGGTGCAGGCCATGGCCGCGGCGGGCGCCGATCTGGCCGCCCTGGGCGGAGCACAGGAATTTGCCGCGCTCCTTGCGATAACCGCTTCGGGCATCAAGTATGAAACCCGCACCGAAGCGGCCTATTGCGCCGCGATCCACCGGCTGGCACGGGTGACTGCAGCGGCCGCCAACTGCCGGAAAAAGGGAGAATGCCGATGATCATCGTTGCCGGATGGGTGCGAATGGCGCCCGAAGATATCGAACGCCTGCGCAGCGCCGCAATCGCGATGATGCATGCCACGCAGACAAGCGAGCCGGGCTGTCTGGACTATGCCTTTTCGGTCGATCTGGCCGAGCCGGGCCTGCTGCGCGTCATCGAACGCTGGCAGGACGAAGCCGCGCTGGCCGCACACTTTGCCACACCGCACATGGCCGCATTCAACGCCGCCATGGCCGGCGCGGCGATCACCGGGGCCTCGATCAAGGCCTATGCGGGTGATGAGGTGCGCACGATCATGGCGCTGTAATCAGCGCCCGCCTGCGCACAGTTTTTCCACCGCCTGCAGCGCCTGGCGCAGGCGCGGCAGCGGCGATGTCGCCTGTTCGGGGAATTCGCGGCGGACATGGCAGAGATAATCGTAAGCCGCGTCTTCGCCTTGCAGCTGGTTGATCAGGCGCGTTTTTGCCAGCGCGACCATGAACCGGCGCGCAGGGTCGGTCGACCGCTGCAAGGCGATGCTGACCAGACGTTCCTGTTCGTCGGCCGACAGGCCGGCTTCCAGCTGTTCGATCGCCTCGAGCGGGATCGCCTTGGTGCACAGGAACAGCGCCGTCGAACAGGCTTCACCGATGAACGTGAAATAGTCCCGGAAAAATTCCTGGTCGGTCATGATATAGGGCAGCAGTTCGTAGAAATAATCCTGGTGCACCACGATCGACACGCCGGGGATCAGCCGGGTAAAAAACTGCCGGATCATGAACTTGCTGATATCGGGCAGTTTCAGCACATCGAGAAACAGGATTTCCACCGGGTGATCGACGCCCCGCGCGGTTTCCATGATGTCGCCGATGCGCAGATCGACCAGATCGGCCACCGCGGCAATGTTTTCGCGCAGCGCGTCGGCAAAGCTTTCGCCCGGCGCGCCCATGCCGGTCACATTGTTGCGATCAAAGAATTCCGGCATGCGGTTGCCGATGATCGCCTTTTCAAACGCGATCACCGGTTTGTCCCATGCGCGTTTGATGGCCCGGGCGTGGGCATTGGCGCGGATCCCTTCGCCAAAGCACACCGTTGATCCACCAAGGAAAATCCCGGCGTCGATGATCACGCCCTCGCCCGAATAGTGTTTGCGCGCCAGGTTGAACAGCACGCGCTTTTCGACCATCGACATCATCGACGGCACTTTGTAGGCGGCAGGCTCGATACTGCCCAGCAGGTGCCCGAACGACGGCAGCATCCGCGCCGCGCGCATCGGCTCGAAAGCCTTGGGCGGTTCGGCCACCAGCGTGGGTTTTTCCTTCTTGTCCTGCTTGGCCATTATAACAAATCCGTCTTCTCACTGTGGCGCATGGTCACGTCATGTGCGCCTTCAATAGGTATAGCCGACCGTCGAACGGCTTTTGAACACCGAGGTGATCACGTCGAACAGCCGCGCCAGCTTGCCCAGCTGGACCGAAGGCGAATTGGCCACATAGACCAGATCGCGATCGCGCATGACAAAGCTTTGCGCCATCAGCATGCCGTCGGCGGTCTTGAAATTGAGCTGATAGACCACCGGGACCATATCATTGGCTTCCAGATAGTCGGGCAACGGCGCAGCGCGCAGCGATTTGGCCACGTCGCGCCGTTCATAGCGCAGGATATAGACGCCGAACGGATCGGCCAGCTGGTCCGACAGGCCGCCGCCATTGCCCAGCGCCTCGGTCAGGGTGACCCGCGATTTGCCAAACGACACTTCCTGGTTCTTGTTGGTCGCGCCCAGCACGACCAGCGTCTGGGGCTCCTGATCAAGCGTGATCAGATCATTGGGCATCAGAAAGATATTGTCCGCCGGGTTGGCCTGGACATCGGCCAGCCGCACCTGGCGCACCACACCGCCGCGCGTCAGCTGGATCAGCATGTCGCGCGCCTTGCCAGTGGTGCCGCCCGCCAGCGAAATCGCATCGAGCAGGTGCGTGCCGCTGGACATCAGCGGGAATCGCCCGGGATGGTTGACATCGCCGCTGACCGTCACGGCGTTTTCGGTCGATTGCACCACCTGGACCAGCGCCTGGGTCTGGTTGGCCTTGCCACGCAGCGCCGCGATGATCGCCTGCTGCACCTGCCGCGTGGTCTTGCCCGCGGCATGGATTTCACCGGCAAAGGGAATGATGATGTTGCCGGTCTGGTCTACGGTCTGCGTGGGCACGGTCGCGCTTTGCGCGCCGATCAGGCCCTGGTTCTGCTGGTTTTCGGTGTTGACCGGGCCCAGCAGGCCGCTGCCGAATTCCCACAAGGTGACCGAAACCATATCGCCGACATGGACCGTGATCGCCGGCGCCGGTGCCGGCGCGTCGAGATGGCTGAGGCCATCGGGCGCGGCATGCGACAGCGCGGTCAAGGTTACCCGGCTGACCGGAACCAGCAGAAACGGCGGCGCCAGATCACCGGCTTCCTTGTGGATTTCGGGCGCCAGCGGGCCGGTAACCGGCATCGAGGCGCAGGCCGCGAGCGACAGCGCGAGCGCCACCGGCACAAGCCTTCGGGTCAGCCGCACTCCGGCGGCGCTGGCGGTGGAAAGGATGGTCGACATCGGCTGATGGTCTGTCACGTGCATGCCTCGGGCTGGATTGCAGTCGTCGGGATCGGAAAGTCTGAAAACATGGCGGCCTGCGCGCGCCGGGCGGGCGATGTTACCACGGGGATTGCCCCCCGGCGGCGGCATCGCTGCCAAACGTGGCCAGGGCAATCTTGCGGTTGACCGCGCTGGCGCAATCGCCATCGAGCCGCGCGCGGTTGCGCCACAGCATCAGCCCGCCCAGCCGGTCACGCGTGACGATATCGTGCACCAGCGCGGCATCGGCGAGAGTCGTGCCGGCAAGTTCGAAATCGATGATCAGCCGCGCCGGATCGACCGGCCCGGCGCCATCAACCAGCGCCCGCTGCACGCGATAGCTTTCGGCCAGGCTCTGTTCGACATTGCCGCTCCACAGCATCAGCGTCATCTGGTCGAACGCGCGGGCAATCACGGGCGCGTTTTCGGCCGTGATCCCGGTAAAGCGCTGGGTCGGAGCGTTCAGCGGGTTGGTCAGCAGGATTGCACGGCGCCCGGCGGCGTGAACCGCCGCGGCATAGCCCACCAGAAAGCGGCGCGTTTCATCGCCGCTGCGCCCATCGGCCACTTCGTAATCGAGCACCACGCCGCGCGCGGCGGGCGGCAAGGCACCTGCGGGCACGATGCAGGCATCATCGGGCCCGCCCGCACCGGCATCGGGCTGTTCGGTTTCACGCACCAGCGCGATGGCCCCGTTCTGCGCCGCGTTGCGCGCCGCGTCCGGCTGGCCCAGCAGGGTGTGCAACTGCGCCATCGAACAGGCATTCGCCCGGGCCACATCGGAAAATGCGGTGCGTTGCCGCCGTGAACCCAGCGCCGAAGGCTGCAGGTTCAGCTTGCGCACGATCACGCGCCCCTGATCGCCGGTGAGCGCGGCGTTTGACCGGTTTGCCCAGTGAAACGCATAGCCATCGATGCCGTCGCGCATCCCGGCCAGCGTGCCCACCTGCATCGTTGCCGCAGCGCTGAGCGGGTAAAACGGATAGCGGCTGTCGTGCGGGCGCGGTGGTGGCGCCTGGATGATCACCGGAAAGGTCAGCCGCCGGTTGTCTGCCGCCGTAAAGCAGGCGGGCGCCCGTGCTCCCTTATCGACCGCAATGGCCGGAGCGCTGCCCGCAAGCGCCGCCGCAATGGCCAAAGCCATCGGCACGATTGCGGGGCAACGGGTCATTCGGCGGCCTTGGCCACAGCCTGCGCAGCAGCAGAATTGCCCTGCGCAGCAGCGGAATCGCCCTGCGCAGCGGCAGAATCGCCCTGCGCCTGGTCGGATGCGCCGGCAGTAGGGGCAGGCTTGCGCGGGGCGGGGTTTTCTTCCTCGAACAGCGCGATCGCTTCGCGCATGTTTTCGAAAAACACCGGCTGGGCATTGCGCCGCAGCACGAGCGCGCAATCGCAATAGGCCTCTGCCGCGCGCGGCTGGCGCGTGGCGAGAATCGCGCCCGACTGCGCCGTGCGCGCTTCGAACAGCGTGCGCCACAGATCGCGCGTGGCCGGATCACCAGGGCCGATGATATTGTCGAACAGATAGGTATCGAACGGCAGCGCGTAAGTCAGCGCAAAGGCCACTGCCAGCCGCGTCGGCACGGCAAGATCGCGCATCGGGCGATCGAGCATGCCCTCCAGATCGACAATCCCGGCAATGAACGCCAGCACGTCATCGGGATCGGCATCATAGATCCGCGCGGCAAAGATCACGTTCTGGCGCACCGAATTCGGCATGCGGAACGCGCGGCTGTATCCGGCGGGGAAGGAAAGATGGGCAAAGCGCTGGATGCGGCCGGCCGTGGGGTCAATCACCCCGGACAGCAGGCCGATCAGCGTGGTCTTGCCGGTTTCGGGCCCGCCCAGCACCGCCATGCGGCGGTGCGACGGCAGGTCGATCGACACGCCGTCAAACACGGTTTTGCCCCGAAAATAGGCATAGCTCATGGTGTCGAGCCGGATCATGGGCTCAGTCCTTTTCCTCAAAGTGGCGACGTGTTCCGGCTTCGAGCAGGAGGCCGAGAAACAGCAGCCCGAACGTGATTGTCAGCAGATAGCTCTGATCGGTCAGCTGGTTCGGATAGAACGGATAGAACGCGTGGCGAAACCAGTTCACCCCGTGGATTACCGGGTTCAGTCCGAAAAACCAGCGGTTGTCGGGCGGCAGATAGGCGGCAACGAAATAGGGCCCGGAAAAGTGCAGCGACGCACGCGCAAAGGCCGGCCACAGCACGTCCCAGATCGGAAAGATCCGCGCGATCACCGAATTGCAGATGCCCGTTGCGATACCCAGCAGCAGGATGATGAACAGCGCGCTGATCGCCGTGGCCGGGTCCTCGGGAATCGCCGCATTGACCCCGCAGAAATAATACAGGCTGCCAAAAAACAGCACCGTCACCAGCGCGCTGCTGACCAGATGAAGCACCGCGTGGATCAGAATGTGATCAAACGGCCGCTCGATCGGAAACCGCTGCCGTTGCGCGCCGGGGTTCATCGGCTGGCGCAGGCGCAGCGAGGTGTGAATGAACAGATAAATCGGGAACACCCCGGTGCCCAGAAACAGCAGCAGGCTGGTGCCATAAGGCGGCGTCTTGGCCAGCGCCGAAAACAACAGGCCGATCGTGCCGACAATGATCAGCGGTTCGATCCCTGCCGCCAGATACCCGAGCGCAAAGTTCTGCCCCTGGCGCATTTCCGCTTCGCGAAACAGCAGCGCCGACAGCACATTGAACTGGCTGCGCAGGGCATGCCGCCGTGGCCCGGCGGCATAGATCCTGCCACTGGGGTAGGCTTGGCTCAAAGCCCGTGCTCCATGATCGAATTGCGCACCAGCATGCCCAGCATCCACACCATGCCCGACACCACGATCAGCAGCAGCAGATCGATCAGGCGGTCGGGCGCAGTCGCGCTTTCCGGCAAGGTCGGGCGCACATAAGTCGTGAGGTACAGGCGCTGCGATGCGGCCGTGGCGCGGGCATAGCTGAGCGCCGCCTGCGCCGAGGAATAGACCTGGCTGGCATTGGCGAGGTTGGTGGTCAGCACGTTGTAGGCGTTTGTCGTATCGCTGTTGGCCGTGCGCACCGCGCCGGCGAGCTGCCGCTCGTTTGCGGCCAGTTCCTGGCGCAGCAGCAGGATCTGCGGCGCTTCGGGATTGTGCAGCTGGTTGTTCAGCACTTCGATCTGCGCCTGGATTTGCGCAATGTTGCTGCGGGTCAGCGTGGCGACATTGGTGTTGGCCTGGATCACGCCGATCGATGGGCTTTGCGCGCCATTGCGCGACATGGCCGCAATCTGGTTCTGCAGATCGACCACTTGCTGCTTGGCGCGATTGACCTGTTCGCTGGCAAAGCGGACGGTATCGCCCTGCGACTGGTCGCCGATGTCGTTGACCAGCTGGTTCGACAGCGCGAGCAGCGAATTGGCGATCGACAGGCTGTCTTGCGGCGTGAACGCCTTTACCCGCACCACGGCAAGCCCGGTGGTCACATCATAATCGGAATAGACCATCGATTTCCAGTACCGGCCCAGCCGTTCCTGGCTGACATTGGCACCCAGCGTGGTGAACGGATCGGACGGTTTGCTGTACAGCGCCTTCAGATTGATCTTGGTGTTCAGATCACGCGCGGCCTGGGCGCTGCGCGCGTAATCGGCCACGGTGAAATTGTCGAGCAGGTCGGTGCCCGGCGTGGGGTTGCCGCCAAACAGCGCCGAAACCGACGATCCGTTCGACGTCCGTCCTTCAGAGCCCGGATTGCCGACCGGCACGCGCACCGAAAAGCGGAATTCGGTGACATATTGATCGGGCATGATGAAAAACAGATAGGCTGCACCCAGCAGCACCGGCGCGACAAACGCCATGACAAACCAGATGATCCGCCCGGTTGAAATGCGCGTTGCGCGGCGCGGCAGCACCGGCGCTTCACGGCGTGATGGCCGGCTGCCCTGATCGGCATCGGGGCGCGGCGGAGCAAGCGTTTCACCGGCGCTGGCCGAAGCCGCAGCCGCGGTGGCCGCAATGCGCGCGGGCGCAGGTGATGGAGCGGGAGACTGGCCCGGGGACTGGCCGGGAGACTGGGCAAGCGCAGGGGCCACCGGCTCTTCCACATCCAGCCCGTTGTATTCGCGATTGGTGCGCAGCGGCGCGCCGACCGGCTGCACGTCTGCCGGCGTCACGCCGGCATCGGCCCGGTTGCGGGCCACCGGCAGACGCGCCAGAAGATCCTGGAGCGACCGTGCGGCCGCCTGCGAGGCTGCATCATCTGGTGCATTGCCCCGGTTCTGCCCGTCGCCATCCCGGTCGCCATTATCGCCACCCGCCACCATTGCCATCACTCCGTCGCGCGTCCCTGCCGGAACGCCTGCTTTCATCACTGCGGCCCTTCCGCCGGGCGGAAGGGCCGAAATCCGTTTCATTCCGGCGGGCCACACGGCCCGGCCGGTCATGCCGTCACAGCGCCACAGGCATCCGTGCCGGCTCGTCATTGCTGATCAGCATCAGGCTGACCACCGGCGCGCGCAGATCGGTCCGCGGTTCGCTTCGCACCGGTTCCGGACGCCCGGCTTCCGTACGGACAACCTCGGGACGAACCGTTTCCGGAAGGGATTCAGGATGCGGGCCGGTCCATTGCGACACACAGGGAATCTTGGCCTTGTCGCAGCGGCCGGCATAGCGCCGCGCGATCTCGGTCACTTCCACGGCCAGCCCTTCGTGCAGGCGGGTCGGTTTCAGCCCCAGTTTCAGGAACCGTTCGTTGCACACCGACAGTTCGTTTTCGGCGGCTTCAACGCGCGGATTGGGCACGAGTTGATAGGACGCGCCGGTCATCTGTTCGATCATCCGGGCCAGATCGATCAGGCGGTGCGTTTCGGTCATCTGGTTCATGATCGCCACGCGTTCGCCGCGCGCGGGTGGATTGGCGATGGCCAGTTCGATGCACCGCACCGTATCGCGAATGTGGATGAAGGCGCGCGTTTGCCCACCGGTGCCGTGCACCGTCATCGGATAGCCGATGGCTGCCTGCATCAGGAACCGGTTGAGCACCGTGCCATAATCGCCATCGTAATCGAACCGGTTGATCAGCCGTTCATCCAGGCTGGTCTGGTCGGTCTGCGTGCCCCACACGATGCCCTGGTGCAGATCGGTAATGCGCGTCTTGTAATTGCGGTTGTAGTACCAGAAGAACAGCGCATCCTGCGACTTGGTCATGTGGTAGATACTGCCCGGATGCGCGGGATAGAGAATTTCGATCTCTTTGGCGCCTTCGGGGGTTTCCACTTTCACCGGCAGATAGCCTTCGGGGATCGACATCCCCGCCGTGCCATAGCCATAGACCCCCATCGTGCCGAGATGGACCAGATGGATGTCCAGCCCGCTGTCGACAATCGCCGAGAGCACGTCGTGCGTGGCATTCAGGTTGTTGTTGACCGTATAGCGGCGTTCGCGCGTGCCCTTCATCGAATAGGGCGCGGCGCGCTGTTCGGCAAAATGCACGATCGCGCGCGGGCGTTCGCGGCGGATCAGATCGAGCAGTTGGTCATAATCGGTGCCCACCGTCATCCGTTCAAACCGGATCGTGCGGCCGGTCACTTCATGCCACGCGGCAAGACGCACGCTGATCGCGCTGATCGGGGTCAGCGAATCGGCCTCCAGATCGATGTCGATCTTGCGGCGCGACAGATTGTCGACGATCACCACGTCATACCCGAGACTGGACAAGTGCAGGGCCGTGGGCCAGCCGCAAAATCCGTCGCCACCCAGAACGATGACTGTTTCCATACTCAAACCCTGACGTTAGCAAAAGTGATGGGCGCGGCGGCGATCTGGCGGGGGCCAAGCAGCACCCGGATCACCCGCCCCGCCCAAATCAGGCGGGGACTCAGGCGGCGAATCAGGCGGCAGTCTCGCGATCGTGACGACGCACCACGCGCAGCCCTTCGAGCAGGGCGCCCAGGATCCAGCGCTGTTCCATCGGGTTGGCGCCTTCCTTGTAATAGGCGAGAACTTCGCGGATCGTGGCCGGGAACGAGGCCACCGCCGCCTTGATACGGGCGGCTTCACCTTCCGCCAGAAGGTCAAATGCGGCTTCGATTTCAACGACTTCTTCGTCCTTCAGGACGGTGGCCATCTCTTCGGGAATGGCCAGTTGCTGCTTCTTCACTTTGCCCAGCGGTTCGCGCAGGCCGCCTTCGGGAGGCTGGCGCACAATTTTCAGATTGCGCGGCTCGTCAATGAAAAGAAGCATAATCGACCCCCAGGAAATTCCGTAACGACAGCGGTGACCACCATACAACCGCTCGTTCATCCGCAACCTGCATCGCCCCGATTTGCAGTTGGCACCGGGTCGGCGAGATGAAACGTGATGCGCCCTGAATAACCGCGATGATTCGCTTGCGAAAATCTTGCCCATGGAGTCGCCGGATCTGGTGTACGGCACGCATTCCATTGCATTATATTCGAAACCAAATCAGCGCGTTTACACGAACTTAACCGTCAGTTTGTAAGGATATCAGCCCCTTCCCCAAGGCTGGTAGTTGGTCAATGTGACACGGTTGCGACATCGCCGGGGGGGTGCTGTAACAATCCGGACGAGTGCCCCGAAGCCGGACAGGGGCCCGCTGCCGTGCCGTATCAGGCGGCTTTTACGGATGTCCGATGCGCAGAACGCATCGCACATCATGACGCTCAAGCGCCGCGCGGGCTTATCCCAACCTGCGTCAAGTCAGGCGCAATGAACGTTGGTATCATGCACCGGCCGCGCGATGATCCTGAAACCAGGTCCAGGTCTGCGCCAGCCCTTCGGCCAGAGGGGTATCGGGGCTGAAATCCAGCACGGCGCGGGCGCGCGTGATGTCGCACCAGGTGCGTTCGATCTCGCCATTGCGCGGCGGCTGATAGTCCACCGCAATCGGCTGCCCCACGGTCGCGCGCATCGCCGCGATCAGCGCGTTGACCGAAACCGGCACGCCCGATCCCAATTGCAGCACACCGCGACAGCGGCGATCGAGCCCGCGCATGATCCCGTCGCACAGATCGCCCACAAACACGAAATCGCGCACCGCTTCGCCATCGCCATGCACCACCAGCGGCAGGCCTTGCGCAATCCGGCGGAAAAACGCGGCGACCACGCTGCCCTTGTGATACGAGCGCGGGCCATAGACATTGGCAAAGCGCAACGACAGCGCATCAAAGCCATAGCTGCCCGCCCAGGCCGAACACAGCCCCTCCACCGCCAGCTTGGTCGCACCATAAGGAGCGATGGGGTTGGGCACCATGGCCTCGTGCACCGGGGGCTCGGCCTCGCCGATGATCGCCCCGCCGGTCGATGCGTTGATCAGCCGGGTGATCCCGCGCGCGCGCATCGCCTCGATCAGGCGAAAACTGCCGACCACGTTGACATCGAAATTGAACGCCGGATCGGCAATCGATTCGATCACGCGCGTATCGGCGGCAAGGTGGATCACCGCATCGATGCCATCGAGCGCGCGCGCCAGCGCCGCCGGATCGCGGATGTCGCCGTGCACGAATTCGCCGGCAAATCCATCAAGATGTTCGGCGCGACCGAGCGATTCGTTGTCCAGCACCCGCACCGCGTGGCCCGCGGCCGCCAGCCGGGGCACAAGATTGGCACCGATAAAGCCGCAGCCCCCCGTGACCAGCACGTTCATCGTCCGAAAACCCCCAGAAAGCCCGATCGTGCGCGCACCACGCGCCCATCGCTCAGCGCCAGCGGCCCGCCCGGCAGCAAGACCCCGGTTTCGGCATCGACCACCGCAAGCTCGCGCGCGCCGCCGGCCTGCAGCAGATCGGGCAGGGTCAGCGCAAAGCGCCCCTGATCGGCAACATCGCCGGCAATGCGCGCCACGAACACACCATCGGCAAACAGCGCCAGCACGCAACGGCGCATCGGTTCGCGGCGGTGGCGCACCGTGCCCATGATCATCTCGGTGCCGTGATCCAGAGCCCCATCGAGGCCCAGTCCCGCCGCGACCGTGCCGCGCGGCATTGCCACGCCTTCGCCAAGCACGCAGGCGCTGCCGACCACCGCAACGCGCCACGCCGTGCCCGACTTGCGCCGATCCACCTGCGGCGGCAATTCGATCACGAACCCGGCGCGCATCGCCTCGGCCGGCAACTGCGCAAAGGGGGCAAAGTTGCGATCGGCAATCGTCACCTGGGTTACCCCGTCGACGATCAGTTCCACGCTGACCGGCGCTGCGCCTTTGCCCAGATGCGCCGCCCAGCCATGGATGCGGTTGCCGTGAATGCCCAGCACCTGGCCCACGACCTGGCCATCGCGGCCAAGATCGCCGGCGGCGGCCAGCGCCTTGAGCGCGCCCGAAAGGCCGCGCGGCCGTGCCGGTCGCGGTGGATCAATCGGGGCAAAGCCATCTTCGTTGGCCATCTTGTCGAGCAGCGCGAGGAACGATCCGACACCCGCGCCACGGTCGTCGTGATCAGTGGCGGTGTTGCGCGCCGTGCGGCGCGGCGCGGCCTTGCCCGACCGTTTCGCCCGGTCTGGCGCCCCATCTGGCGAACTTTCTGGCGCACCGTCTGGCACACTGTCTGGCGCACTGGCGGGCGCGGCGCGATCGGGCTTCAGCCCGGCCAGGATGCGCATCAGCACACCTTCGGGATTGGCGGCTGGATCGGCCTTGCCCTTGCCGCCGCCGCGCGCCGCCATGCCGCGCGCCAGCAGCAGCGTATCGCGCATCGCCAGCGGCGCCGCCGCCAGCTTGGGCCGGGCAATGCGGAACATCGTGGCCGACAGATCATAGCCGCGCGCGCGAAGCCATTCGGCCGGTTGCGCCACAGTGCTGCCCAGCCGCGCTGGCACGGTTTCGCACACCATCCCGGCCAGTTGCGCCCGCGCGACGAATTCGCGATCATAGCCGAGCAGGCGATAATCGGTGGTGAACCCGCCCACCCGCGCAAAAGCATCGCGCCGCACGAACAACGGCATTTCCGCGCCGTCTTCATCGAAAAAGGCATCGGCCACGCCGACGATGAACTGCCCTTTCAGCTCTGGCGCGCCCTCGGCCCCCAGCTCGCGCACTTCGGCCAGATAGCTCAGCACATCGGCCCCGGTGCGCGCGGCAATCGCCTGCAACTGCGCCAGGCCATGCGGTTCCAGCGTGGCCCCTTCCCACACGAACAGCGCGTGGCTGGCAGCGGCGGCATCGGCCAGACGGTTGAACGCCGCCCCGGCATCAAGATCGAAGCATTCGATCGCGCGCGCGGGAAAGCCGTGGCGTTCCAGCGCCTCGGCGGCGATCGTGCAATCATCCTCGTTGTCGGCATCGACCCCGATCAGCACGTCGGCTGGCGGCACGGTTTGCGCCGCCAGACTGGCCAGAGTGGCATCGAGCGCGCCGGCATGGCCGGTGAAATAGATGCACACCGCGCTTGATGGCGATACGCCAGCCGTTGCGGCGACATCTGCCGCCCGCCCGTCCTCGGCGCGATCGAGCAGGCGGCGATGCAGCGCGCCGGCCAGCTGGCCGTGAAATGCCTGCCAGATGCCAAGGTTCGCATCGTTGCTGAAACTGGGGCGCGGCACCATGCCGCCCAGATGCAGCGCCTCTTCCAGTTTGTCGGCCAGTGCCACCGGATGGGGCCGGCACAGCACCGCATCATGATCGCGCGCATCGATCAGTTCGGCATTGCCGCCAACATCGGTGGCGAGCGTGGGAATGGCGCAGATCGCGGCTTCGTAAATCGCCATCGAGCTGTTTTCGATGATCGAGGGCATCACTGCCAATCGCTGGCCGCCGAGCAGGTATTCAATCGCGTCGTATTGCTGAAATCCGGTCAGGATCTGCACTTCGCAGGGCCAGTTTTCCGACACTTCGCGGATATAATCGGGCGTTTCCATTTCGGGATGGCTGGGCAGCCGCCCGCCCGGTTTGCCCATGAACGTGATGCGCGGCGGCAGCGGCACGCCCTTGCGCACCAGCCGGCGGATCGCCTGGCAAAAGACGAACAGGCCCTTGCGCACTTCCAGCCGGCCGAAAAACACCAGTTCGTCGATCGGCTTGCGCGTGCCCGGGGTGAGCGTGCGGCTGCGCATCAGCGGTTCGAGCGAGGCGAAAGTTGCCACATTGGGCTGAACGAAGGCGCGACCCGCCGGCAGGGCATAGCCCTGGCTGGCCATCCAGCGCAGCAGATGCAGACTGCCGCCAACGACCACATCGCCCAGTTCGACGCTGCGGCGTTCGGCATGGGTTTTCACCAGATCGTCCGCCCGATCGAGCATGTGGCCGCCATAAAGCCGGTTCCACATCCACGGGCTGGACATCTTGACCACGAACAGCGTTTTTTCGAAAGCCCAGCCCTGCCGCTTGGCCAGCAGGCTCAGATACCCGGTGCCGCGCCATTCCGACACGTGGACAACGTCCATCGGATTGTCGATCAGCCAGCGCATCATGTTGTAGGGCACGCGCAGCCAGCGATCGGCGTTGGAGGCGAAGCGTTCGGCCCGCGCATAATCCGGCGCCGGCACCAGCCGCACCCCGCGCGCGGCATAGTGCGCCACCCAATGTTCGATGGTCGCGGTTTCAACCTGCTGGCCACGCAGATAGAGCACGGTCACCGAAAATCCCTGTTCGGCCAGCATCAGCGACAGATTGGCATAAGTGCTGCCGATGCCGCCGTTGCGCACCGGCCCGGTGATCTGTTCGGTGGCGATGCAGATGCGCAGCCTTGCGCGGTCTTCGGGGCCGGGTGATTCGGGACCCAGCAAGCTATCGAGCCCGGGCAGATGCAGCCGCCAGGCATCGGGATGGCGCACTTGAAGGCGATCAAGCACGCCTTCCGCCGCGCCGGCGCACAATTGCCGTTCGATATCGGATACTGCGTGTTCGCCGATCACGTGATCATCACGCGGCGAATCGGTGCCCGGGGCACGGTCCCCGCCCCCGTTTCCGCCATCGGCACGAATTTCACCGTTCGCGCCCGCATTTCCGTTACCGGCTGTTTCGCCCAAACCCATTCCAACCCCTTGCGGCCCCGGGCCTAGGGCGGGCATTTGTCAATTTGATGTCATGTGCGCGGGCAAATGTCGGGTTTGTCCTGGAACCACGATGCAGATGGGGGTGACGTGGCGCCATCCGGGCGTGTAGGGCTTGCGGCGATGATGGCGCCTGAAATCCTGATCCTGGCCACCACATTTGCGGCCGGATCGATCGTCGGCAGCTTTGTCGCGCTGGTGGCCGATCGCTGGCCGCGGGGTGAGCCCTGGGCGGCGGCGCGATCGCGCTGCCGGTCTTGCGATCGCCCGCTGGGCCCGGCGCAGCTGGTGCCGCTGATCAGCTATGCCATGCAGCGCGGCCGCTGCGCCTGGTGCCGCGCGCCACTGCCTGCCGATCTGTGGCTGACCGAAGTGGGCGGCGGCGTGGTGGCATTGCTGGCGCTGGGCACCGGTGGATCGGGCATTTATGAATCGGGGATGGCACTGTTCGGATGGGCAATGTTCGGCTGGGCACTGTTTGGCTGGGCGCTGGTGCTGCTGGCGCTGCTCGATGCGCGGCATTTCTGGCTGCCTGATGCCATCACCCTGCCGCTGATCGTGCTGGGGCTGGTGGCGGCGGCGGTGGTGCCGCAGCCCGATCTGCTGGCACGCGCCAGCGGCGCCGCGCTGGGTTGGGGCGGGCTGGAGGCGCTGCGCCAGATCTGGCGCCGGGCGCGCGGGCACGAAGCCCTGGGCGGCGGCGATCCCAAACTGCTGGGCGCGATCGGCGCCTGGCTGGGGCTGTCCGCGCTGCCGGCGGTGGTGCTGATCGCGGCGCTGGGCGGGCTGGGCTGGGCCGCGATCCAGGCGCTGCGCGGGCGGCCCGCGGGGGGCATGACACCGATCCCGCTGGGCACGATGTTGGCCCTGGCCGCCCTTGTGGTTTTGGGCTGGCCCCGAATTCAGATGGTCTGATACCAACGTGCAGTGCGCTTGGCTCGCGGCATGTTGGTATAAGCCCGCGCGGCGTTTGATCGTCACGGTGTGCGATGGGTTCCAGTCATCGCATATCCGCGTGAATCCGGGGCAGCGCGATCAGTTCGTCTTGCAGTTCGGATCGTCGGGATTGTCCACGCAGTTCTGCGCATTGCCGGCAAAGCCCAGCGAATCGACGGTGATGATGGATGGCCGCTGGCTGTTGTCCTGATTGGCAGTCGATGTGGCCGCCTGCGCCGCCGCGGTAGAGCTGGCTGCGTTGGTTGGCGTGGCCGAGGCAACCGCCACATGCGAAGGCACCCCGGAAATGCTGCCGCCGGCGCTGAACGAATCGGCGTTGGCCACGCGCGCCGCCGCCACCAGCACGTCGCCCGTTGCGCGCACCCCGGCGTCTCCGGCATCGACCAGACCGGCCGGTGCGATCAGGATCACCGATGATGTCGGGTCGGTTGGCGAACGCTGGAACGCGCCGATCCCCGCGCCCGATACCGATCCGGCGCTGTCAACCATGCTATAGCCATCGGGATTGGTGTTGACTGTCACCGGGGGGAAGCTCGACGCGCTGCGCGGCCCCTGCCCGGCGTTGAGATTGCCGTTGGACGACCACATCACGATATCGCCGCCCGCTTCGGTGAACACGCGGCTTTGATTGACGAGGAAGCTGCCATCGGTGAAGGCGTTGATCGCGCCGCCATTCAGCGTCAGCACGCCTTCATAGCCGATCGGAATCGCGCTGATCGGCAGCGCCGCGGTCGAGCCAATCGCGCCCAGCACCAGGCTGTCGGTCGCCGGCACGCCAAAGCGGCTGACGCGCGAGGCCGCCTGGGTCGACGTGCGCACCACCGAACCGGCGATGAAATTGCCGCCCGGGCCCAAAATCGTCAGATTGCCGCCGCTGGCGGTCTGGATCGTGGCCAGGCGCAAATCGGCATTGCCGGTGCTGACCGTGGCGGCGGGAACCGGCTGGCCATTGACCAGATTGCGCACCGGCACCCCGCGCGGATGATCGGCAGTAACCGATGATGTCGGCACGGTATAGGTCGCCAGGTTGGCGGTATAGCCGAGGCTGGTCGGGAACAGCGTGTCGATCGCCCAATAGCCCCGGAAATATTGCAGATAGGACGGTGAGCTTGGTTGCGCCGCCTGCGCCAGTTCGTTGAAATAGACCTTGTTGACCAGGAACTTGTCCTGCAGCAGCGCGGGCAGTGCGGTGAACGCCTGATAAAGCGCGGCGCTTTGCCCATAGGCAGCCGTCGTCAGCGCGGCATTGCCCGCAGTGGTATCGGGATAGGTGCCGGCCGAACCGAATACCGCCGCAAACGCTTCGGGCGCATTGGTCCGCAGCCATTCGGCCAGGATCGGCGCATAGATCTGCTGGCCACGCACCGGATGCTTGTTGCCCAGCGCATCGGTGGTCTGGACAAACAGCGATCCATCCAGCTTCGCAAAATTGGCCGGATCGAGATAGGTATCCCGGAAACCGGTATAATCGATGCCATTGCCCACGCCGAACAGCACGGTCAGATCCGCACCCGCGCTGCCCAGCCACGGATCATACAGATTGCCCACAGTCTGGATACCGCCGGCATAGGACACCGAATTGACCGTGGCCGAGTTGATGAACGGCCCCAGATTGCGCCCGGCCTGGACCAGCAGTTCGCCCGGCCCGCCCAGCACGAAATTGCCGCTGACCACATAAGGCAGGTTGAACGCGGTCGACGATGCGGTGGTGCCCAGGATATCGCGCCCGGCCTGGACCACCGTAGTGTCGGTGGCCTGGACATTCTGCCCGGTGAAATAGAGATTGCTGATGTCGCGGCCCGCGATCACTTGCGCCGCCTTGGGCACGTTGATCAGCGATGTGCTGATATCCACCCCGGCATAGACGCGCACCGGATTGGTATCGCCCGCGTGCAGGATCGCCTGATCGTGATAGAGATAGAGCAACGATTGCGCGGTGGACGGATCGACCCCCGGAATGCCGAAACCCAGCCCCTGGATCGCGGTGACATTGCCGGCCCCGGTGGACGTGAGCGATGACAGCGTGATCTGGCTGGCACTGAACGCGCCAGGCAGCAGCGAAGGATTGCTGTCGCTCATCGCGATGACCAGCGAATCGATCGAACCTGCGCTGAACAGATTGAGCGATCCCGAGGCAGAGGGATAGAGCAGCAGCGGCTGTTCGCGCGCGGTCAGCGAATCGGTCAGCGCCGCCAGCGTCACGCTGGGCGGCAGCACGCTGCCCCCGAACACCCCCGCACCGCCCAGGCCAAGCTGGAACGGCACCGTCTGGTTCGACCGGTTGTCGTTATAGGCCAGCGCGCCGGTTGCCACTGCGCTGAATGCGGCGGTGGGCGAATAGAATCCGGCGGCGTTGTATTCGGTCGTGCTGTTCAGGCCATTGGCCGCGCCCAGCGCCGATACCCCGGCCATCGCGATCGATCCGGTGGCGCTGAGCGCCAGATCGGCATTGGCCAGCCGCACCTGAAGATATTGCACCGGGTCGGCATCGGCCGCCAGCGGCTCTGCGCCATGGCCGACGACATTGCCGCCCACCGCGATCGTGCCGGTGCCGCCGGCCACGTCGATTTGCCCCGCCAGCAGATTGCCGCCCACGGTTTCCGTCAGATCGCCATGGCCAAAGGTCATCATCGTCGGCACGATCGCCTGCGCCGTGCCGGTGGCCCCGGCCACGCCCGTGGTCGTGACTGACGTGTCCAGCGCCACGGTCAGATCGGTTACCCCGCTGGCCGCAGCGATCGCGACATTGCCCCCGCCCAGCGCGCCGATGCCGCTGCTGAAATATTTGGGCGCAATCGCGATTTCGGTATCCTGCCCGACTGTGCCGACGCGCCAGCGCTGCGTGGCATCGCCGATCAGCGCGGGATCATAGCTTGACGCACGACCGTCCTTGCTGGTGATCGCGTTGCCGAGGAAATCCAGACCCCATACATCGCGCAGTGCCAGCACGCTGCCGCCGGCTGCGACCGAAACCGCGCCACCGCCGGCTGCGACCACCCCGGCCTGCGGATCGAGCCCCTGCGACGACGGGATGAAGGCAGCGCTTTGCGCGGCAAGCGCAAGCGTCGCGCTGGTTGGCGAAACGGCCAGTTGGGTGGTGGTGCCGGCAACTGTCGCCATGACCGGATCGGCCGATACGCGCACACCGGCGGTATAGATCGCGGTGCCGCCCACTTGTGCGCCGCGCGCGTTGTTGGATTTGACCTGGTTGCCCTTGGCATCGCGATAGACCACCGCCGTGCCGTAATTGGCCGTGTTGTAGGCCGCATTGGTCAGATCGACATTGCCCGCTGCCGCCACCGATATCGTGCCGTCGCCAGTGCGCACCAGATTGCGCGCATAGGCCGTGGGGGTACCGAAATCATAAATCCCGGGCTCGGTCAGCAAGCCTGCCGGGGCGGTGGTGCTGGCCGCGGCAATGTCGGCCAGCAAAGTCGGCTGAACCGTCGCCAGAAAGGCCAGGATATCCGACAGCGCGGCGGTCACCCCGCCGGCGCGGCCGCCGGTGCCGATGATGAAAGTCGCCGCTTTGCCGGCAAAGAAGCTGGCCGCGGCGGTGCGCAATTCAAGCGGGGTGCCGTTGGAACCCGATCCCCAGTTGAGCGTGGTATAACTGTCGCCCGACAGCCCCGGCGTCGCATCGATCAGCGATGACAGCCCATAGGACGGATCGTTGGCAATGGTCGATCCGGCCAGCGCCAGTTTCAGATCAACCGCGCTGCCAAGCTGCGGCTGCCCGGCGCTGGCGCCCAGCGAATAGCGCGATTCGCCCTCGACCGTAACGCCGGCGCCATTGGCCTGATCGACATGCAGCGGATTGGCCGAACCGGTTGCCCCGGCCACCAGCCGCAGGCTGCTCGAATGGATCACCGAACCATCGGGCAGGCGCGGAAACAGCACGCCAAACCCGATCGGATCGCCCGAAGCACTACCGCTTAGCGGATCGCTGTTGCTGCCTTGCGCATCGGCCTGGTTCGCCGCCGGATCATAAGGGGCAAACACCGTCGGCCGGCCATTCTGGTTGCCGGTGTAATATTTGGTCAGATCGATGGACAGCGTATTGGCGGTGCCGGCCGCCACGGTCCCGGCCGAAACCTGGCCCAGCGTGGTGACGGCGGCGCAATTTGCGGCCGTTCCGCACGAGGCCAGAAACGCGGGATCATAAGCGCGGTTGGTCCCGCCGAGCTGGTAATTGATCCAGGTCGCATCGGATTTGTCGGCAAAGGTAAAGAAGCCGTCGCTGATCGAGCCCTGGATATCCAGATTGCCGCCCGCCGACAGCGTGATCAGCCCCGCCTCGCCGCTGGCCTTGCCGCCCACGCGATACGTAAAGGCAACATCCCTGGCCAGCAGCGCGCCTTCCGCCCCGGCCGTGACCGCGTAATAGGGCGTGCCATCGGCGCGCGTGCCCAGTTCGGGCAGCGCGGTCAAATAGCCGTCGCGGACCGCCTGCGCGGTATCGACCGTTCCGGCGGCAAGGTTCCAGTTGGTCGCCAGCGTGATCGCGCCCGATGCAACAAGATCGACCCCGGGGCGCAGGCGGAACGCGCCCAGGCTGCTGCCATCGCTGGCGCTGATTGCGAAATGCTGGATGAACCATGGCACCGATTGCGTGCCGTCTGCGCCGACAAAGCTGTCCGACAGGATGTTCCTGCCCGTGGCAGTGGTGCTGAGCGTAACCCCGCCGCTGATCGTGCGGACCCCGTCATAAAGACCGCCGGCGGCAATCTGATCAAGGTTCCAGGTGGCATAGCCTTCGACCGATTGCGATGCCGCGCCGACAATCGTGCCCTTGGCCGCGATATTGACCAGATTTTGCCCGTTGACCAGATTTTGGCCGTTGACCAGATTTTTTGCCGTGCCGATGACGGGCGCGCGCAGCAGGACATTGCCCCCGGTATCGGCGCCAACGAACTGGTACACCGTCTGGTTGACCAGCGTATTGGGGTTTTCGACCGTCTGCGCCACCAGCCGGTTGCCGGTCTGGCCCGCAGCCAGCGCCGCCTGCGTGGCCGTGGCCGATACGTCGATCGTCGCGCCTGTGGCAATCGTGATCGCGGCGCTGGGCGCAGTGCCGATGCCGATGGTGACATCGCCCGCGCTCGCCTGCTGCAGGCTGGTCTGGCCATAGCCGCCGGTGTGCGTATCAATCCGCGCGGTGCCGGCCAGCGCAACGCCGGTCATGCCCCACAGCGCCACCGGCCCGCCATCGACGCGCAACGCGGCCACCGCCGCCGGGGTCAGCCCGGAAACAGCCGCGCCCGCGGTAGTGATCGTACCGGCAAGGGCGATTGCCCCGCCATCGGCAGTCAGGCTGATCGCGCTGCCGGTCAGGGTATGCCCGGCCCCCAGCACCAGATCGCCGACCCCGCTGCGGATCGTGATCGCGCCTTCGAACCGGGTGCCATAGCTGGCGGCAAAGCTGTCGAGATCGAACGCCGCCCTGGCCGAATCGACCAGCAGCGAGGCACCGCGCGCCCCGGTTACCCCCGCCCCGGTTAACCCCGCATCAAGCGTTGCGGCCAGGCTGACCGCGCCTTCGCTGGCGACCAGGTTGATCGTGCCGGCCTTGCCGGTGCCATTGTCGACGGTGATCGCGGTGCCGCTGGCAAAGCGGATATCGCCCGCGTTCGACACCAGGTTGACCGTGCCGCCACCGGCCGAAACCGTAGTGAGATCCTGGCTGTTGCCATAGCTGCGGGCATAGCCGGGCGTGGCGAGAGAGGCCCCGCCGGTGACCGAAATCGACCCGGCAGAGCGAACGTCGATCACCCCGGCCGTGGCCGTGACCGCCACGCCATCGACCGACAGGCTGGCCACCGGAGTACCCGCCGAACCGAACCGGATCGTCGCGCCCGGTGCGCGCAGGCCCGCCGCCACCGGCGTGGCCGCGCCCGCGGCCAGCGCCGGCGCGGTCAGCGCGACCGTGCCGCCAGTGGCAAAGGTGTAATCGGGCCGCACCGGAATCGTGTAATTGCCGGCGGGCTTTGCACTGTCGCTGGGCGCGGGCGAGGCCGCATCGGGATCGATCACCGCCGCGCGGTCGATCACGAACGGGGTGGCGAGGTGCAGCGCCGCCTGCCCCAGCGCGAGCGAGCCCTTGCCTTCGACATAGACCCCGCCGGTGGCGGACAGATTGACCGCCCCGTCAAAGCTGTAGGTCTGGACCGTGCCTGATGTAAAAGTCAGGCTGGTCGCATCGAGATTGAGGATATTGCCGGTGGTGCCGCAGATCCCGGCCCCGGCTGTGCCACAGGCCGGCACGACCCCCGCCGAATTGCCCAGCCGCACGGCGCCCGCCTTGATCGTCAGGCTGTCGGCGCCGCCGGTCTGGCCGAACATGCCGATACCCGGTGCATCGAGCGTGAGCGCCTGGAACGTGTGCGTGGTGTTCGCGGCAAAGGTGATCGCCCGGCGCGATGCCAGCGTGAGGTTTGCGACCGTGGCCAGCTTTGCCTCAAGCGCGGCATCGACCGTGCCGCCCGTGCCAAAGCCGAGATCGTTGGCCGACAGCGCCAGGCTGCCCGCCGTGATCGTGGCCAGCGCCGACACGCTGAAATGGTTGCTGGTGTCGATCGTGACGGCGGCGCCGGAAATCGTGGCGGCGCTGATATTGAGCCCGGTCGGGCGGTTGGCATTGGCGGCGGCCACAGTGCCCCGCCGATCGACCAGCCGCTGCACGCCGTTGGTCACCTGCAGCACCGATCCGATGCCCGATACGTCAAAGCCATCGGCCGACGGCGTCGTGGATGAGGCAATCACCCAATCGCCGGCGCGCGGATTGGCGACCGCGCCCGTGGCGACAATCTTTGCCCCCGTTTCGATCACCAGCTTCGAATTCTTGCCGCCAACCGCCAGAATCAGGTCGGGCACCTTGATATCGGCCGAAGCCCCGACCACGATCCGCGTGGCAGTTACCCCCAGCGTGGTGGTATCATCGCTGTTGTCGGTGCGTTCGCCGCCGATCAGCAGGCTGCTGGCATCGAGATTGGCAAGCGTCTTGTTGGTCAGCACCAGCGCCTGCGGCTCGGTCGATTGTCCCGATGCGTTGATGACGATCTGCTTGCCCAGAATATCGACTTCGGACCCGCGCCCGCCGCTGGCCGCGGCCAGATTGAACACGCCATCGACGGTCAGCCGCGACAACGGATCGAGCACGATGCGCGCCGCATCGAGCGGCAGCGCGGGTGTCGCCAGATTCTGCGCCTTGGCCGCGGCAGAAATCGCGGTGGTGCCGCTGGTGGTCTGGATGTCGGAATATTTGAGCAGCGTGGCCTGCGACTGGATCGTGAATGACAGGCGCTGCGACCCCGACAGCGCGGTGCCCGCCGTGCCCAGCGTGCCGCCCATCACGATCGACCCGTCGCGCAGGGTCTGCACGCTGCCCGGTGCGGGCGCCGCCGTGCCGGTGTTCTGCACAATGCGATAGGCACCGGGCAACAGCGCATAATGCGCCGGCATCAGCACATATTGCCCCGCCGCAATGCCGTCGCCGCCATCCAGCGTGACCGCCATCCCGGCATTGGCGCCATAAAGATTGGTCGGCCCGCGCACGCCATTGTTGTCGAATGTCGGCGAGGCGCTGTAATCGGCCGAATAGATCGGATCGTAGAGCGCAACCTTTGCCGCGGCGGCCGCCGGCACCAGCGCATAGACCTGCCGCTGATCGGCATATTGATAGCCGATGCCGGTGGTCGCGTTGTAATGGTTTGACGAAAACGGATCGGTGTTGAACCGGCTGAGCACATCGCGCGATCCGCCGGTGCCCGATACGAATTCAAAGGCAAAGACATCGCCGCCGCCCGATCCGTTGACCGTGCCGCCCTTGTTCACCGAAATCGTCGTCGCCGTGACCGAAAGCGCGCCGCTGGGCAGCCGGGTCAGCGCGCCGCCGGTGCCCGGGGTGAAGAAATATTTGCTGAGATCGGTCGTGGTGCCATAAGGAATGGTTACCCCCGCGCCCGAAACCGACGTGACACTGCCGCTGCCGAAAGTGACCGTGCCATCGGGGCTGGCCGCCGTGCCAAACGCGATTTTGCCCAGCGGCGCCGCCAGATAGCCATTCTGGTTGACCGTTTCGGCCTGGACCACAAGATACGATCCGGCTGACAGCGGCGTGGTTTTATCGATATGATCGCCCAGGAACGTGATCGAAGACGATCCCAGCGCGGCCAGCAGATAAGGCGACGGCGGATTGGTGTCGCTGGCGCCGGCGGCATCTTCCAGAATGCGCTGCAGATTGCCCGTGCCGGTGGTGGCATAGACCCGCGCCGCATCGAACGTGATATTGCCCGCCGCGATCAACTGCCCGTCGAGCACCGGCAGTGCGCTGCTCTGGCTGCGATCGTCGACACCGATCAGGCGGATATCGCCGGCGCTGGCAAGGTTCAGGTTGGCGATCGATCCGTCAAACTGGATCCCGCCCATGAAATCGATGCCCGCCGCCCCGGCCGCAAAGGTGACTTCGGCAGTGCCGGTGGCGCCGTTGCCGTTGGTTTTTACCGAGCCCAACCGGCTGTAGAAATTGATATAGGGCGCGCTGACCGTGGCCCTGGTCCCCGCAGTTGCCGAAATCGTGACCGCGACATTGCTGCCGATCACGTCTTCGCTGATCGACGTGGGTGACTGGATCAGCACCGCCTTGTTCAGCGCCAGCGTGAATGTGCCGTCCAGCGTCATCCCGCCATCGGCGACCAGCGTCGAAAACCCGGCCGTGCCGATCTGGTCGGCAAAGGCAACGCCGCGCGCGCCCTTGCCATCGTCGGCGGCGCGGATGGTCGGGTCCAGCCATTCCAGCGTGGCGCCGGTGGCCTGCGCCGCGCCACCGCCCGCGCGGATCGTGGCGCCCGACAGGGTTCCGCCCGACAGCAGCGCGATCGTGCCGCCATTGCTCCATTGCAGGCTGCGCGTGACCAGATTGTCGGCATCGGCCACGTCGACCATCGCCGAAGCGCCCGACACGTCGATGGTCGAACCCGGCTGCGCCACAATCTGCCGCGCGGCGGTCTGCGCCAGCAGCGGTGGCGGGCTCGATGACGGGCTGGTCGGATCGGGGTAGGATGAAAAGCCATAGGCCGGATTGGCAAACAGCGCATAGGCGGTGCTCGAAGCCGGCTTGAACGCCGCCGCCGCACCCAGCGTGCCGCCATCGATCAGATGGCCCATCGTATACATCGTGCCGGTGGGGCTGAACGCGGCGGCCGGATTGCGCACCAGCGTGCCGGACAAATCGGTCGTGCTGCCTT
This sequence comes from uncultured Sphingomonadales bacterium, assembly GCA_903832325.1. Lineage (GTDB taxonomy): Bacteria > Pseudomonadota > Alphaproteobacteria > Sphingomonadales > Sphingomonadaceae > Novosphingobium. The sequence continues at coordinate 117,033 of CAILBC010000023.1, forward strand.
TGGCCAGAACGATGCCATCGCCGGTGCCGACCTGGCCCAGGAAATAAAGGAAATGTTCGTTGCCGGCGGTGGCAAAGATCTGGTTGTTGGTCTGCACCGATCCATCGGCATTGGTCAGCCCGGCGGTATTGAGCGCGCCGAGTTGATAGCGCCCTGCGGCATCGGCCACGCCAAACACCGCCGCAAAGCCGGTGCCGCCATCGGCCGCATCGACCAGCCCGATGCCGGTATCATTCAGCGCGGCGGGCATCGTCGCAATTTCGGCGATGGTCCCGCCGTGCAGCGTGATCGTGCCCGCATTGTACAGCTTTGGCGTGATGATCGTGGCCTGCGGTGCGCCGGTGATCGTGCCGCCGGCCGCGACATCAAGCTCCATCAGCCCGCGCAGATGCAGCGTCGCCGCTTTCTGGTACCAGGCCTCGGTCGGGACCGTGGCAGTCAACTGCCCTGCCACATGCATGCCGCTGGCCAGGCCCAGCAGCAGCGCCGTGGTCGACTGGTCAAGGATCGAAGGCAGCAGCGCCTGGCTGAGATCAAGCGTTGCGCCCGATCCGACGACCAGCCGCGTGGTATCGAAAAACGCCGAGATCCCGGCGCTGTTGTTGTCAAACAGCCCGCTGTAGAGCCGCGAATGATAGGCCGTGAGGTCCAGCGTGCCAAACCCGGTCTGCTGCAGGAAATCGAGCGGCAGCACGGTTGCATTGGCATCGGCCGGGGCGTTGCCCGGGCCGGAAAAGGCAATATCGGGCGATACCAGCGTGAATGTGCCGCCCCCGCCAAAGCCGAAGCCGCGGATCGATCCGGGGGCAAAGTGCACCGTGCTGGTTTGCGCGGTGGGCACGAGCGCAGGCGCCACGCCTTCGCTGCTGCTGGTCGGATTGCCGGGGGTGAAGGCCACACCCTGGCCGATGAATGTCGATCCGAAGCTGTCGATGTTCGGTTCGGGCAGCGCCGCCACCGAGGCATACGTCGTCTGGTCGATCAGGCTGACGCTGCCGCCGGTCGCGCTGAGCGTCAGCGCGCCCCTGGCCGAAACATAGCCGCCCGCCGACACATCGATCAGCGCGCCCGGATTGATCGCGATGCTGCCCGAAACGTCGCCGGCCACCGCCGCGGTCAGCGCGCTGGCGCCCACCGGTACAAACACGCGCGGGGCCACGGTCAGGCTGATCGACCCGCCGTTGATATAGCCCGCGCCTTGCGGTTGTGCCTGGTCGATATAGTCGTTGGTCCAGTTGCCCGAAACATCGAGCGTGCCGTTGACCGTGATGTCGAACGCCCCGGCGGGCAGCGCGGCACCTTGCGCATAGACATGGGCGATATCGTCATCGGTGCGGAACGGATTGCCCACCGATCCGATGCCGTCGACTGTCACGTTGCTCAATTGATACGTGCGCACCGCGATCCGGCCATCGGGGATGGCCACCGAACCATCCAGCCGAACCTGCCGCCCGGCATCGATTTCCAGCACGCCGCCGGACGCAAGCCTGAGATTGGCATTGCCTGTCAGCGTAAGCGCCGCTGCGGTTTCCAGCGTTGTGTCATGCGCCCCGGCGAGCGTGACCGCGCCGCTGGTCTGCATGACCAGCCCCGACAGCCCGGCCTGTGACAGCATCTGCCCATCGAGCAGCAATTCCGCAGGATTGACCGGATCGCTGCCGCGCGTGCCGTTGTAGACGATGATATCCTGGCCCAGGCCAAAGCTGGATGATCCGCTGAACGACCCGATCTGGAACAGGCCGCCGGCGGGACGCTGATATTTGCTGTACTGCACCGCGCGCGGATCGCCGGTGATCGAGGATTTGGCGCTGGCCGCCTGCGCCGAAGCAAGCTGGTTCGCCCCGGCAAAGGCATTGCCCAGAACCGTGCCGTCAAACGCGATTTCGGTGCCGATAACCTGCAACGCGCCGGCATCGTGCCCTTCGTCATAGGCGGCGTTATAGGTCACGCCGTGGATCGCGGCGTTGTAATACGTCTGCGTAATGCCGAAATGCGGCTGCGCGGCGGTAAAGCCGTTGACCACGCCGACATAGGCGCCGTTGGGATCGCCATTGGCGATGCTGACAACCCCGCCGCTGGCAGTGAGCAACTGGCTGGTCAGGGTATAGCCGGCATCATAGGTGACCCAGCCACCGGCAATGTCGAACAGCGCGCCCTTGTCGATGCTGATGCGCGGCACGCCCTGCGGGCCCAGATTGGCCGCGGCGGTCTGCACCCCCAGATCGATGCTGATGCGGCCGCCCCTGGTCATCAACTGCGCGGCGGTGACCGGGATCTGGCTGGTGGCGCTGGCCGCTTCGATCAGCGGCGAACCGAGCCAGGCCACCCCGTCCGATTGCGTGCCCGACACCCGCGCATCCACATAGAGCGTCTGCCCGTTCAGCGTGAAGCTGCCATCGGTCGTGGCCGATCGGTAATTGGGCGTATCGCGCAGTTCGTTCTGCTTGGCCGGGCTGATCTTGACCGTATTGACCGAAGCCGCCACTTCGACCGCCATGATCCCGGCCACATCGATGGTCGCGCCATTGGCAATCGACACGCCGCTGGCAACGGCAGTCTGCAGCGTGAAATTGCCGGTGGAGGCATCGTGGCCAACAATCACCGTGCCGCTGGGCGCATAAATGAAGGCATTGGCCCCCATCGCGAATGTCGAGGGGAACAGCGCGATGTTCTGCAGGGCGTCGTTCGACAGATAGCTCGACATCGCATCGCCGATCACGATCTGCGATGTCTTGAAACCGGGCGGCGCATCCGGCGTGCCCTGGGGAATGGTTTCGCCATTGGCATCGGGCTGAATGTCGATCCCGCTGGCCTGGGCGCCGGTGGTGCCGGCCCCGCCACCGGTCCCGCCACCCGTCAGCGTGACCGTGCCGCCGGTCAGCGCGATCTTGCCATTGCGCGACACGCTGGTGGTCGCTTCGATCAGGCCGCTGTTGGTCACCGTGCCATAGATGCCGGTGCCCAGCGAGACATAGCCGCGCCGCGATTCGATCAACCCCGTGTTGATCACCACGCCCTGATCGGGCGCCGGGGTATCGGGCAGCACGGGCAGTTGCGTGGGCGGCGCGGGCGCCTGCGTTGACAGCACCAGGCCGCGCACATTGGGATCGAGGCTGGTCGATGATCCGGACGAGGTCTGCGCGCCGATGATCGTGCCGGCCTGCAGGCTGACCTGGCCATCGGTGGCCGACAGCAGCCCGGCATTGGTAACCATTGGCCCGGCCAGGATGATATAGCCGCCCGCGGCCGAGGTGACGGTGGCGCCGGCTTCGACCGTTACCGCACCCGATGGCCCGGCTGCCGCGTTTGCCAGGCTGGCATTGACATTGTAATTGCCCGGCGCAAGCAGCGCCGACAGAATCTGCCCTTTGTATCCCGACACGCCCGAAACCAGCAGCCCGTTCTGCAGGAACGCGGTGTTGCGCTGGGCGATAGTGGAGGCGACGAAATATTGCGTCTGGCCGATATTGGTCAGGCCCGAGGCGAAATTGCCCAGTTCCAGGCTCGATGCGATCAGCGAATTGAGGCTGACTTGCGCATTGGCGCCAAACACCACCCCGTTGCGATTGAGGATGACAACCGTGCCATCGGCCTTGATCGCGCCCAGCACGCGGGTGGGGTCCACCGCATTGGCCACGCGGTTGACCACGGTCCACCCGGGCTGCGCGGTGCCGTTCTGCTTTTGCGAAAAGACCAGCGTGGTGTTGGCGCCGACATTGAAGCTTTGCCAGCTGAGCAGGGCATTGGACTGTGTCTGGTTGATCGTGACAGTGACTGCGCCGCTGCTTGCGGTGGTCTGCACCGGCGCGGTTGCGCCTTCCCAGGTGGCAAGGCCGGTGCTGTCGTTGACCGACAGCGTGGAAGCCGGCGCGGCATTGGGGGTGGTGTCGGCGGGGTTGATCCTGGTCACCGCCAGCACCGGGGCGATCGGGTTCAGCCCGCGCGCCGAAATCCCGTCGGTGATCGTGCTGACCGATTGGGCCGAGGCGCGCGCCGCCGATTGCGCCTGCTGGATATAGCTGGACAGCGCCTGGGCGCGGGTCTGGATCGCCTGCTGGCGCTGCAGCGCCTCGGTCATGGTGACCGGGCGCACCGGGGTGCCGGGCGTGGCCGCCGCCGCCGAAGACGGATTCTGGGTGCCGGCATTGGCGCGCAGCCGCGCCAGCTGCGCCTGGGCGGGGGTGGCCGACAGCGCCAGCACCAGCGCAGACACGCTGATCCCGCCGAGCAGGCGCAGCCCGGCCGAAACCGGCTGGCGGGTCATGATCTTACGCGGGTGCCGGTACTGGACCATGGTCGATCATTGCCCGTTGGGTTTGGCAGGGACGGAAGGTGCGGCGGGGGCTTTTGCCGGCACGGGGGCCAAAGCTGGAGCTGGAGCGGGGGCTGGTGCAATCTGGCCGGCTGGCGCAGCTTCGCCTTTCCCGTTCTCTCCGGGCACACGCAGCGGAACATCGGCGCGATTGTCGTAAATCGCGTCAGACAGCGCCTGCAGCTCGAATTCGAAACGGCGGCGGCCCAGTTGCAGCGGGTCCTTGTGTTCCTGATGATACCGCTTTTCGTAGCCTTCGATAAGCTCTCGCGCGATGAACACCAGCCGGCCGTTCTTTACGCGGCACTGGTCGGCCAGCACGGCGCGATCCTTGGCCGTGGCCAGCTGGCGTTCCAGTGTGGCGATCGTCTGCTGCGCGCTCAGCAGCCGCTGGCGCAGGCTTTCGACCTGCGCCTCGGGCCCTGCCGTGGTGGCGCCAGCCTGGGCGGGGCCAGCCTGGGCCCCGTTCTGGCCCTGCGCCTGCGCCTGCGCCATATGGGGCAGCATCACGGCGGCGATGATCAGCAGCGTGCGCATCAGAACCCCACGGTCAGATCGATTTGCAGCACATCGATCGCCAGTGGATCGCCCACGATCTGGTTGGCGCTCAGCCAGCGGGCACCGGCGCGCACATTGCGCGCCACGCCCAGCGATCCGCCCAGGATAAAGCCCTTGGCATTGGTGCCGCCCAGATGGAAATCGGGATCGACAAAGGCATCGAGCGTCGCATCGCTTTCCAGATACTTGTACCCGGCCCACACGCGCCATTCGCCGCGCGCATTGGGGTTGGGATTGCCGAACGAGGCCATGACCTGATAGCCCTGCCGGCCGGCAAGATAGGGCGTGCGATTGGCCGCGACCGGATCGCAGATATTGCCGCTGCCGCCGGCACCGCCGTTGTTCACCGGCTCGCCCGCTACGCCATAGCGGCAGGCGCGCGACCGGTGGAACGCCAGGTTGTTGATATAATCGCCCATCAGGCTGAATTCGGTGCCGGGGCCCACCGGCACGTGCAGCGTGCCGATCACGTCGAGCACGTGGAATTTCTGCACCAGCCCGAGCAGCTGGTTGCCGTTCACCGGATTGCCCGCGGCATCGACGATCTGGCGCATCTGGAACAGCGAGTTGCCGCCCTGGATGAAATAGGGCGCAAACCCGTCGGTGGAGCACTGCGTAACGGCATAACCGAGCGCGCAGGGCTTTGACTGGCGACCCGCCACATTGGTGAAAGCATAATACCCCGCGGCCAGATCGAACCGCGATTTCGCGCCGATCCGCCAATCGGTTTCGACTTGCGCCGCGAGCAGCCATTTCTGCGGCGTGGACTGCTTGATGGTCGAAACATCGGGGAAATTCGAGCTGCCGAAATCGAGCGGGAAGGCCCCGCCGCGCAGCTTGAAATCGGCATGGCCCAGCGCGCGGTTGCGCAGCGTGAATTCGCCATAGAGCCCTTCCATCGACAGTTCCGGCCCGAACATGGCATCGCTGGAATAGAACGGATTGCCGAACCGGCCCCCGGTCACGCTGGCCCAGTCGGTGACTTTGGCCGAAACGAACGCCTTGGTCAGATAGATGTTGCGCTTGAAGAAATCGCTGCCCAGCGTGGCCTTTTGCGAAATCGGATTGGCATCGTTGCCCGTGGCAATCTGGAACCCGGCGCTGATTTTGGGGGTGATCGCCACGTCCATGTTGAACCGCGCGCGCATCAGCGCCAGGCCATATTTGTTGACCGTGGTGTTCAGGAACGGGATGTTGCCGCTCAACAGATTGATCGGCCCGGTGGCGATGATCGACGGGAAATTGGGGATCAGCGTCGAATTGAACCGGCTGTAGAAATTCGACTGGGTGCGCAGGCGGAGATCGCCGCCCAACGTGACGCGCCGGGTCCAGTCGGGCGCGGCTTCGCCCGGTGAGGCCCAGCCTTCGGCCTTCGCCTCGCGCATCACGTCGGCCTTGATATCGTCGCGGATGCGATCGCGCACGACATCGGGAATATAGGGCACGCGGATCGTGCCGGTGGGCGCGGGCGGCAGATTGGCCGCCATCTGCGTGCCGGCCGCAGCGGCCGGCGTGCCAGCCGCCGCGGCAGTGCCTGCGCCGGCCATCTGCGGTGCCCCGGCTGCCCCGGCGCCTGCGCCAACGGCTGCACGCGCGGCGTTGGCTGCCACCACGATTTCCTCGGCACGCGCCTCTTCGGCTTCGCGCGTCGCTTCGGCAATCAGCGCGTCGCCCTTGTCCTTGCTGATCGTGCCCTGCGCCACCAGCAGGCGCACCAGATTGATCATCGCGTTGCTGGAATGCGCTGCGGCAAGCGCGGGTGAGGCGCCCAGCACGGCGGTACAGGACAGGCCCAGCAGCAGGGCTGCCTTGCGGGTCCATTGGCGCTGCAACATGGCGTGATCCTTCATCATCGTGATCCAGATTGTCTCGCCCCGGATGGTCAGGGCCCGCTTCATGGTCGTGTTCATAAGGGTGGTGATCATGTCGGCCGCTTCCCCTTGACTCGGTAGCGTTGCGGAAAGCGCATGCCGGCGGGCGGTGAATCGAGATCGCTGATCGCCAGCAGAATTTCGCGCACCAGCTTGTCGCGATCGCTGCTGCCGCTCGATTTCAGGATCGTCACCTGGGTCACCCGCCCCGACGGCGAGATCGTAACCCCGATATCGAGCGTAAAGGCCAGCCGGTTAAGCCGGCGATCGGCCGCCAGCCGTTCGGTCAGCAATCCGTCGATATAGCGGTTGTAGAACTGTTCGCTCATCGGCGGGCCGCTGGGTCCGCCACCGCAAAAGCTGCCGGTGCACGTGCCGGCGCCCGTGCCCATGCCGCCGCCATTGCCCGATTGCAGGCCAAACGCATCCGATCCTGCCTGCGCCGGGCCATTGATCGAAACCGGCGCCGGCGCCGATTTCTGCTCCACCGGATTGGGCACCGGATTGGGCTTGTCCTGCGGTTCGGGCGGGTGCGGCTGGGGTGGCGGCGGCGGAGGTGGCGGCGGCGGCGGCACCATTGCCACCACGGCTGGCGGCGGCGCCTCCACTTTCACCCCGGTGGTCGCGGTCATCTGGCTGTAAACATACCATCCCGCCACCAGCAGCAGCAGGCCGCCAATCGCCAGCGCCAGCCAGCGGAGCATGCCGCCGGCTTCGTCGGGATCGGGGGTATGGTCCGGTTTGGCCATGAAGCGACAGTCTTACGATGCCGTCGGCTTGCCGGTGACCAGGCCGACCTTGTTCAGATCAAGCTGGCGGCAAAGGTCGAGCACTTCGGTAATCTTGCCATATTGCGCGGTCTGGTCGCCCTTCAGCACGATTGGCACGTCGGGGTTCTGCGCCTTGGCATTGCGCAGCCGCGTTTCCAGATCGCTGAGCGTTACCGGAAAGGCATCGAGAAAGATCTGCCCCTGGTTGTTGACCGTGATCGCCACGGTTTTGGGCTGGACCAGGCTTTTGGCAGAGCTCGCCTTGGGCAGATCGACCTTGATCCCCTGCACGCTGGCGGTTGCCATCAGGATGAAGATGACCAGCAGCACATAGGCCAGGTCCAGCATCGGGGTGATATTGATATCGTCATAGGCCTTGCGGCCGCCACCCACATCCATGGCAAAGCTCCTTCAAAAAACCGTTTTGTCGCGCGTCGTGTTCAGAACAGGCCGCCGCCGCCCATCATCGCCTGTTCGGCGGCTTCGTCGGCCTGCAATTCCGCCAGCCGGGTGATCAGCTGGTCGATGAACACGCCCATGTCGCTGGCCAGCGGGGTCACCTGCGAGTTGAGGTAGTTGTAGCCGAACAACGAGGGGATGGCGCAGAACAGGCCCGAAATCGTGGCGAGCAGCGCCGCGGCGATCCCCGGTGCGATCGCGTTCACGTTCACGTCGCCAGCCATCGCCACGCCGCCAAAGGTGTTCATCACCCCCATCACCGTGCCCAGCAGGCCGATGAACGGCCCGCCCGAAATGGCGATTGTCAGGATCACCATCCAGGCATCAAGCTTGTGGTTTTCGGCCACGACCACTTCGGTGGTGGCCGCGCGCATCGCATCGATCGCCTGGCTGGACAGCGGCTGGCTGCCCCAGCGCGCCTTGCGCCGTTTGAATTCCTCGATCCCCACGTCATAGATGTGCGCCAGCGGCGAATCCTTGATCAGCCTGGCATTTTTGGCATCGAGATCAGGAATTTCGGCCACCGGCACCAGATCGTCCATCTTGCGGAACTGGCGCATGAACGCGGCATTGGCCTTGGTGCATTTCGACAGATAGCGGAACTTTGCCGCCATCACCGAGGCCGACAGCGCAAACAGCGCCAGACACAGCCCGACAACGATTTCATCGACGCCTTCCAGCTTTGACAGCACGAAGAAAAACACGCCGCCGCCGCTGCTTTGCTTTTCGGCGGTTTCGCTCACGCTCACCAGTTTGCCGCCCTGGCCTTCGGCGGCGACCATGGCGAGGATCTGCGTGGCCGGGCGCGCGGTTTTCGACAGGCGCACTTCATCGAGTTCACCATTGAACGGCTGACCCGCCGCCCCGCCGATGAACGCCGATCCGTCGATCGCACCCAGCGCGCCGGCGCCGGTCGCCGCATCCTGGCCGTTGACATAAAGGTGCGTCGCGGTGCCATCGGCGGTGAACGCGATATGCACCCATTCGCCCTGCTTCACCGCGGCCTTGCCCTGCAACGCCACGCCCGGGCCCGAAACGAACGGCACCCCGGCATTCAGCCCGATGGTCAGGCCACCACGCTGAAACACTGCCTGCGCACCGGCAAGCTGATCGGGCTTTACCCAGGCCGTGAACGTGAACGGCGCCGCCGCTGGCATCGCGAGCGATCCCGAAGCGGCAATTTCGATCTGCCCCTGGCCGGGGAACCGCGCCGATTTGCCGATGATCCCGCCATCGTCGATGCCCGCAGGCGCGCCCTTGGCGGTATTGCCGTTGGCGGTGCTGTCGGCGCTGGGCGAACCCGGGTTTTCGCCGAAATGGTAAACGGCCATGGTATCGGCGTCGAACGTACCCTTTTCATCGGCGCCGACAGGGGCCGACTTGTTGCCGAAATAGAGCCAGATGACGTGCTTTTCACCGCCGGTCAGATTGGGCACCGAAACCCACGCCGCAGCCAGGCCATTGGTCGCATCGAACTTTTCGATGTGGAATGGCAGCGGCGTCTTGTTGTCGGCATCGACAAAGCGGATGTCGGCGCCATTGGGCATGGCATCGGTGAACGTGAAATTGCCACTGTGCAGACGGATCAGCACGACTGTCTTGCCAATCGCGCCCGACACGTTGATCCCGGTCGGGCTGGTATCGACCGTGACCTGCTTGCGATAGCTCCAGTCCTTGTTCCACCAGCCCTGGTTTTCGGGCGCGGCCAGCGCGGGCGTTGCCGCCACGGCAAGGCTGAGCGCCAGAACGCCCGCCAGAACGGACGCCAGAACGCCCGCCTGAACGGACGCCATTCTGGCCAGCAGCCGGCACCATCGGGCCATTGCACCGCCGGCATGCCCGCACGCCCCCGATCCAGTCTCGCGCATGGTCAGAAATCCCCCTTGATCTGAAAATTGATGCGGGCGCGGTCTGCTGGTGTGACCGGCCCCGCCGTAAGCGGCAGCGCCGCCAGAATTTCGCCCGAAACCTTGCCAAACATGCGGAACCGCAGCCCGCCACCGACGCCGATCATGCGATAATTGCCGCGCTGGCCGGTCAGCGCCGAATCGACATGCAGGAACGCCGCATCGGCAAAGGCATAAGGCCGCAATTCCGACACCCAGCTGCCGAATTTCGACGCCAGGCTGGGCAGGCGCAGCTCCAGGCTCGGCTCGATGCCGTTGTCGCCCACCGCTTCCGATGCGTAATAGCCGCGCACGGTCTGCACGCCGCCGGCGGCAAACTGTTCGTTGGTGACCAGGTGCCCGTCGGCCAGCTGCCCCGTCAGGCGCGCAGCCAGGATGACATCATTGCCAAAGACATGGCTGTAATCGGCCGACAGGTTAAACCGGGCAAAGTTTTCATAGGAATATTGTTCGCGGTTCTGGAACGCATCGGACAGGACGCAGGACCCGGCAACGTCGATGCACACCACCTGCTTGATCACGCGCAGGCCCAGCGTGGACCCCAGCGACACGTCATAGCTGCTGTGTTCGGTCGCGCCCGATAGCGCATATTGCAGCTCCACCGGGATGTAACGGATCGGGGCAGAGCTGGCGAGCGCGCCAGAAACCAGGATCTTTTGCTTGAAATCCTTGAAATCGAACCCGAAGCTCAGCGATTGCGAGGTATCGGCAGAAGGCAGGCGATAAAGCACGCGCGCCCCCACCTGAAACCCGTTGCCCAGCACCGACGATCCGCCGAGCGATGCGACATTGCTGTTGGAACGGTATCCCGACAGCGAAAATGACCACGGTGTGTTCAGCACCGGGATGGAATAGGACCCGGCGAACACTTCGGTATCGTGATAGTTCTGCGGCGCTACGATGAACGTGAACGCCGCCGTCTGCCCGGCCTGAAACAGGTTGGTATAGCGCACCGAGGCGGTCAGCCGCAGCGGCTTGGTATTGGGGCTGAAATCGTCATCAAGCTGCGCACTGGCGTGGAGCGGATGTTCGTCGGTGACTTTCAGATCGACATCGATTTCGCCCGGCACCCGGCCCGGCTTGAATTGCGGATCGATCGCGCGGTCGGGATAGCGGTTGGCCACCGCAACCTGCGCCTGCAGCGCTTTCAGATTGACCGGCGCGCCTTCGGCCAGCGCGGGCAGCGCCTCGCGCGCCACCCACAGCGAATGGAACCGGCTGCCCACCACGCGCACATGGCCCACGGGTACTTCGTTAACCACGATCTGCACGATCCCGGCGGAAAACGTGTCCTGCGCCTGGACCGGAATATCGACCAGCGCCGCGCCATAGCCTTTGGCGGCATAGGCATCCTGAATTGCCTTGCGCGCGGCTTCGACATCGGTCTGCCCCCGGTCCGGGCCGGAATGGGGATAGACCAGCGCCTCGATTTCGCGGGTCGACAACACGGTGACGCCGGAAACATCGTAGGCCTGGATGAAAAACCGGTCTGGCGCAGCGGTCGCGTTTGCCGGAAGCGTCGGCGCGGGTTTGGCCTGCGCCGGATTCGCGTTTCCTGGTGCAGCGGCTGCAGGCGAATCACTCGCGTGGGCCGGTGCCCCCCAAGCCGCCAAAACGGCCAGAATACCGCACGCACCACCCGTGCGTGCGCGCCCACCACGCATTGCTGTTCGCTGCCCCCAAGATCGAGACGGTCTCTTTCTTGCGTTTGTGTGTAACTGTCGTGACAAGTGCGACGGCCCGATGGAAACGGGAATCCCCTCTCCAATCACCACCCCCCACGGGAAAGACCCCGGGATTGCTCCCGGGGTCTTTCTGTCATGGTCGGCTTGACCGGTCGAAGACCGATTATGCGCCGGGCAGAGTTGTGCCGCCGGTGGCGGTGCAGGCCGTCGTGTTCGGGTTGGTCGCCGTAACGGTGTAGCCGGTGATCGCACCATTCTTGTGGATCGCCTTCACGCCCGGGACAACGGTGTCCTGGATCCACAGGTTCAGCGAACCCGAGGTATCAACACCGGTGTTGTTGGTGTTGTTCAGGAAGGTGTTGGCGATCGCGGTCTGCCAAACCTTGGGCACGATACCCAGGTTCGACTGGTCGACAATGCCGGTCCAGGTCGGGTTGGTGCTGCCGAAGGCACCGGCGGCGAAAGCATGGCCGGCGGCATCCTTCTTGACCTGACCGAGCAGCGTGCCGAGCAGTTCGGCAATCGCTTCGCGGTTACCCGCAGTGGCAAAGCAGGTGTAGGTGAACACCTGCGTGGTGCCGGTCATCGGATAACCAGCCGTGGGAGCGGCCAGCGTGTTGGTGGCGTCGGCATAGAGCACGTCGGTCCACGCCGTCGGGTTGCTGCGCGTGGCATTGCCCGTGGTGGTGGTCGAAGTGGCCACCTGGCGCGTGTCGGCGCCCGAGGTATAGACGCCCGTGGCATCGGTTTCCGGCGGAAGGATCGTGCCGAACGCCTTCAGACCCTGCGTGTACGAGGGATAAACGAAGGGCGCGCCGGTGTAGCCCAGGCTGGCCGCAACCACGGTGCCCGGAGCGTCAACGGTCGAAGGCTGCACGAAGTCGGCCGAGATATAACCGATCCAACCCGACAGCTTGCGGCTGTCGCCAGTGCCCTTGCCCTGATAATCAGGGGTCAGCGCAAGCGTCTTGGAAAGGTCACCACCGCCGTTGGCGAGGGTGAACAGGCCGGTGCCGGCGTAACCCGTGGTCGGGGTGCCCGTGGGCGTTCCGGTGCCGATGTTCAGGATCGAGCCACCCTTGTAGTAGTCACCCGAAACCGCGTTGGCGTTGCCGGCAAAGCCGCTGCCGTTCGGACCATACTTCGTGTCGGTACGCACGGTGGTGAAATCGGCCGCGCCGTTGGTGGTCTTGTTGTACGGCAGGTAGTCCGAATTGGTCGAAAACTTGTTCGCGCCGGCAGTGGCCTTGGGCGTGTAGAGCTTCGTGTTCGAGCACACGGTCGACAAGTGACGCGTGAACACGTTGGTAGTGCCCGAACCGTCCATGCGGCCAACCAGACGGATCGGCGCGCCGAGCGTCTTGAACAGCGTGTCCTTCACATCGCCGAGCAGAACCTTCTTGTTCAGCGCGGTCAGCGTGGCATCGTTCCAGTTGGTGATGTCACCATTGAAGATGCCGCAATAGGCCTGGGTGGTCAGGCGGATCGAAGGGATCGTCTTGGCGTTGACGGTCGCGTGGAACTGCGGGTTGAAGTTCAGCGCGGTCGTGCCGTCGGCCGCAATGCCATATTGCGTCGAATAGGCGATCGCGACGGGCAGAACGAAGATCGGCACCTGGATCGCCGGGCCGGCTTTCGGCGCAGCGTTGGTGGTGTAGGTGGCGAGTTCGGCCTGCGACAGCGGCGTATCCGAGAACGCAGCCTGCAGGTGCTTCCAGCGGCCGTCGGTGGCGCCGGTTGCATCGTTGAACGGGTTGTGCACGCCGGTGGCAACCGAACCGGCGCCGTTCTGGGTGCTGCCGTCGAACAGGTCAGCAAAGAACTTCCACGAGTTGCGGCCAAAGCCCGAACCGGTGCCGACATACTTGCCGGCAAAGCCGTAGCCTGCGCCGTCCTGCGGCTGCACTTCGTACGTGGCGCCGGCGGTGCCGCTGTAGGTCGCGCTGTAGGCGCTCAGGACGTTGGCATCGCTGTTGTTGCAGGTCAGCGCGACGTTGCCGAGCGAACCGGTCTGGCCGGCATACGTGATCGGGGTGATCTTGCTGAAGCCGGCCGAGCCGCCACCAGCGCCCGAGTTGCCCAGCTGCTTCGGCGAACCGAGGCAGTTCATCACGCGCACCAGAACCTTCTGGATCGAGGTCGCACCGGCGATGTGCAGCGCGGTGTCGCCTTCATAGGCGATCGCAGTCGTGGCACCCGAGGGGGTGATCGAATCCGCCGGCAGGCCCGGTGCGTCGATCAGGTAGGGGTTGGACGTGACCGTGGTCTGCGCCGCGAGCGGAGTGGCCGCAAGGCCGGCGACGATCGTCGCGCCAAGCAGCATGGACTTGAACTTTTGCATGGTATGCACCCTCCAAGGATGGAAGCAATGAAGAACTCGGGAATCAGGCGAACCGTCGAAACACTCTGCTGAAAACGGGGATATCGATTTGAAACGTCGCGATTCGTAACCAGAACAAGATGCGCACGGTCTCGTTCCGGAACCGCAGAAATTGCGGCCGGTGCAGAAAACCCCTGAAAAGTTTGGTTAAAAACTATTCAGCTGCGTGAATTGCGCCAATCTGTTAGCAACGATTTAAATCGGTAAAAGCCCCCAACCCCAACAAGTGCCCCATTGGCGGTTCTGGTGTTTAGAAGCCATCGATGACAAAAATATGTGACTTTTGTTGCAGTCCGCATAATTCGGCACCCGGCCTGTCCGTCCCGGCAATGCCAACCGGAGGCAACGAGATATAAGGGGGGGGAAAGGTGCCGGGTGCCGGGTGCCGGGTTGCGCTGGCCGCTGTCAGGGACTTGCGCGATCGGTGAATGTCACAGCACTGTCGCAATCCCGGCCTAGGCGGACAGGCTTGGCCGCGCTGGGTGGTTGGTGGTTCTGGTCGGGAATGGGCAGGCGTGCGGTTGGACGCTGACAAGCAGGGCACGGGCCTGTCCAATCGTGGCAGCAGCCGCGCCACCGGGTTTGCCGCAGAGCGATCCGCGGCGCCGCACCCGGATTCTGCATCAAATTCCGCATCAGTGGCCACGGTATTGCGCGACAGCGGCCTGCTTTCGCGTGAGGCGCTGACCCGCGCCGAAACAGTAGCGGCCGAATCCGGTGAACGGCTGGCCGCGGTGGCCACCCGGCTGGGCCTGGTTTCCGAACAGGCGCTGTGCGATGCGCTGGCCAGGGCCAGCGGCCTGCCCCGCGCCGATGAGGCGGTGCTGCGCGCGGCGCCGCCGCTGGATCACGCCATTGCGCCCGAATTCCTGCGCGATATTCGCGCCGTGCCGATTGCCCGCACGGCGGATGCGGTGCAGGTGGCGGTGGTCGATCCGTTCGATCCGTTCGTGGTGCAGGCCTTTGCCCATGTCTATGCCTGCGCGGTGGAGCGGCAGGTTGCGCGCACCAGCGATATCGACGCCGCCATCGAACGGCTGTGCCAATCCGACACGGCGACCGGGGCAATTGATCCCGATGCGATCGATGATGCTGCCAGCATCGAAGATATCGACCGGCTGCGCGATCTGGTCAGCGATGCCCCCGCGATCCGCGCGGTAAACCGCCTGATTGCCGAAGCGGTTGATGCCCGCGCCAGCGACATCCATCTGGAACCGACCGATGACAGCCTGGTGGTGCGGTTCCGCATCGATGGCATCCTGCGCGAAATGCACCGCCTGTCACCCGCCATCCGCAATGCGGTGATCGCGCGGATCAAGGTCGTGGCCGGGCTCGACATTGCCGAACGCCGCCTGCCGCAGGACGGGCGCATGCGCGTGGCGGTGCGCGGGCACGAAATCGATCTGCGCGTGGCCACGGCCGCATCGATCCATGGTGAAAGCGCGGTGCTGCGCATTCTCGACCGGTCGAAACTGGCGCTCGATTTCCTGACGCTGGGGTTTGACGCGGATCTGGCGCAGGGTCTGCGCAGCGCAATCCACCGCCCGCACGGCATCGTGCTGGTGACCGGGCCGACCGGCAGCGGCAAGACCACCACGCTTTATGCCGCGCTGGCCGAGCTCAACGGGGTGGAGCGCAAGCTGCTGACGGTCGAAGATCCGATCGAATACCGCCTGCCCGGCGTGGTCCAGACCCAGGTTCAGCCGTCGATCGGGCTGACATTTGCTTCGGCGCTGCGGTCGTTCCTGCGCCAGGACCCCGATGTGATCATGGTCGGCGAAATCCGCGATACCGAAACCGCCGAAATCGCGGTGCAGGCGGCGCTGACCGGGCACATGATCCTGTCAACCCTGCACACCAACACCGCCGCCGGCGCGATCGGGCGGCTGATCGACATGAAAGTCGAACCGTTCCTGCTGGCCTCGGTGCTGGCCGGCGTGCTGGCGCAGCGGCTGGTGCGGCGGCTGTGCCCCGCCTGCAAAGAGGCCTATGTGCCCGAAAAGGCGGTACGGCACGATCTCGATCTGCCAAGGAAAACGCTGTTCTATCGGCCGATCGGCTGCCCCGCGTGCCAGGGCACCGGCTATCGCGGGCGGATCGCGGTGTTCGAATTCCTGCCCGTGGACGATGCCATCGCGCGGCTGATTCTGGCGCGCGCCGATGCCCGCGCAATCGAACAGGCCGCCGCGGCCGGCGGCGCGACTGGTGGCAGGCGCAGCCTGATGCACGATGGCTATGCCAAGGCGGCACAGGGCCTGACCTCGATCGAGGAAGTGCTGCGCGTGGCGGCTGGCGAATGAGCAGGATTGGCAAATGAGCGCGGCAACCGCCTATCGCTATCGCGCGATCCGGCCCGACGGCACCGCCGTGGCGGGCGAGATTGCCGGCGCCAGCCGCGACGAGGCAATGGCGCGCATTCGCGCCGGCGGCGCGGTGCCGGTGGAGATTGCCCCTGTTGCGGCACGGCCGGCGCGTCGTGCCCCGGCGCGGGCGCGGGCTGCGTCGCGCGCGCTGATCGGCGAATTGGCAGTGCTGTTGCGCGCCGGGCTGCCGCTTGATCGCGCGCTGGCGCTGGCGATCGACAATATCGAGGATGGTGCCACGGCCGAGGCGATGCTGGCGTTGCTGGCCGCAGTGCGCGAAGGCGCGCCGCTGTCGCGCGCGATGCTGGACAATCCGGCGCTGTTTTCCCCCGCCGAAGCCGCCATGGCCGAAGCCGGCGAGGCCGGTGGCCGGCTGGCCGAAGCGCTGGAGCGGCTGGCCGCGATGCTGGAACAGGCGGCCGAACTGCGCCGCATGGTGACCAGCGCGATGATCTATCCGGTGGCGCTGATGATCATCGCGGTCGGCGTGATCGCGATGATGCTGCTGTTTGTGGTGCCGCAATTCGACCGCCTGCTGACCGGCAGCCAGGCGCAATTGCCCGCCGCATCGATGGCCGTGATCGAAGCGAGCCGCTGGCTTCAGGCCGACGGGCTGTGGGCGGTGCTGGGGCTGATCCTGGCCGGGTTTGTGCTGGCGCAGGCGCTGGCGCGCCCGGGCATGCGCGCGCGGATCGATGCGCAGATGCTGCGCCTGCCGCTGCTGGGCGAACTGATCCGCCGCATCGATACGGCGCGCTTTGCCCATACGCTGTCGGCGCTGCTCGATGGCGGGGTGCCGCTGCCCAATGCGCTGGCGCTGGCGCAGCGCACGATCGGCAACACGGTGATCGCGCGCGCAATCGGCAAAGTGGCCGAGGGCCTGCGCGAAGGCGGTGGCCTTGCCGCGCCGCTGGCCGCCAGCGGCGTGCTGCCGCGCATGGCGCTGGCCTTTGTGCGCACCGGCGAGGAAACGTCGGAACTGGGCCTGATGCTGGCGCGGCTGGGCATGGTGCTCGATCGCGATGTGCGCACCCGGCTGGAACGGCTGGTGGCAATTCTTACGCCGACAATCACGGTGGTGCTGGGCGCGGTGGTCGCCGGGATCATCGCCTCGATCATGTCGGCCATCCTTGGTTTCAACGATCTGGCGGTATCCCACTGATGGTTTCTGCACCCGACACATCCTCTGCCACGCCCGCCAACACGGCCTGCCCGCGCCCTTCGCGAGAGGCCGGCTTTACCCTGCTGGAATTGCTGGTCGTGCTGGCCATTCTGGGGCTGCTGGCGGCAATCGTCGGCCCGCAGGTGATCCGCTATCTGGGTTCGTCACGCACCCAGACCGCGCATGTTCAGGCCAAGAACATCGAGGCCGCGCTGGAGCTCTACAAGCTTGACGCCGGGCGCTATCCCACCCCCGAAGAAGGGCTGGGCGCGCTGGTCAAGGCGCAGCCATCCGATCCGGCATGGAACGGGCCCTATATTGCCGACGGCGGCGCGCTGAACGATCCCTGGGGCAAGCCCTATCAGTTCAAGACGCCGGGCGATCACGGCGAGATTGACGTGTGGTCGAACGGGTCTGACGGGCAGCCGGGCGGTACGGGCGAAGCCAAAGATGTTGGCAACTGGTGAACCGGCCGCGCGTGATGCCGGCCAGACCCTGATCGAGATGCTGGTGGCGCTGGCGATCCTGACGCTGATCGCCGGGATTGCCGCGCCCGTGCTGGGCCCGCTGCTGGCGCGGCGCACACTGGGCGATGCCACCGCCGCGCTCGCCACCGGGGTGGCAGAGGCGCGCGCCGATGCCATTGCCCATGCCGCGCCGGTGCGTCTGGCGATCGTGCCATCGGGCGCGGATGGCGCGATGCTGGTCGGTTCCGGCGCGGTGTCACCGGCCCGGCGCGGCCAGCCGCTGCCCGCCGGCATCACGCTCGACTGGCCGCGCGACGGGTTGGTTTTCTATGGCGACGGCACCGCCATGGCCTGGGACGGCACGATCCGCAGCGGCGCGACAGTGCGCCGGTTTCATATCGATCCGGCCCACGCCCGCGCGGAATTCGGCGCATGACCGCCGCCCGACGCACCACCGAGGCCGGCTTTTCGCTGGTCGAGGCGCTGGTCGCGCTGGCGATCATCGGCGCGCTGGCCGGTGCGCTGGCCGGCACGCTGGCCAATCATGCGCGGATGGAGCGCGCGCTGGCCGACCGGCGCACCGCGCTGCTGGTCGCGCAATCAGCGCTGGCGCGGATAGAGGCGGGCGATCGCGCCGATACCGGCAGCGAAGGCGCGCTGACCTGGCACGCCGCGCGCGAACCTTATGACGCGGGCGGCACAGTCGGCGCGGGCAACAGCTTTGGCATCGCGCTGCCGCTGGAACAGGTGCGTGTGGATGTGGAGGATGCGGCGCGGCACCGGCTGGTGACGCTGCGCACGGTCAGGATCGTATCATGACCGGAACGCCGACAGCCAACGCCGCCGGCATGCGCGGCTTTTCACTGGCCGAAATGCTGGTCGCGCTGGCGGTGCTGGGGCTGGCCGCGGTGCTGTTGACAGCGATGGTCGGCCGTGTGGGCCAGGGGCTGACCATCTGGCAGCGCGATGATCACGCTGCGGCCGATGTGGCCGCTGCGGCGTTCACCTTGCGCCAGCGGCTGGCGATGATGCAGCCGCTGGCCGATGCGCAGTCCGGCGGCAGCACGGTCGATTTCGACGGCGGCCGGTCATCGGTCGATTTCGTTGCGCCCGCGCCGCAGCGCGATGCGCCCGATGCGCTGCGGCGATACCGGCTGGCGCGCGATGCGGCGGGCAATCTGGTGCTGTTCAGCCTGTCGACGCTCGACACGCGGACCGATCCGCGTGCGCTGTCGACCACGGGCTGGGTGGGCGAAGTGCTGTTGACCGGGGTGACGCGGCTCGACATTCGCTATTGGGGGCGCAATCCGCGCCTGGCCCCGCCGGCTGCGGCACAGCGCGGCGCCGATCCGGTGATTGCTGCGCCCGCGGTGTGGCAGGGTGCCTGGTCGCACCGCCACGCCCTGCCGCAATTGGTGGCGGTGCGCATCGGCTTTGCCGATGGCGATCGGCGGACCATGCCCGACGTGATCGTGCACCCCCACGCCGCAATTGCCGAGCCCTGCACCGATCTGGCGCCCTGCACCGGCCAGAACGCCGGCGAGCAGAGCCCGTCATGAGCGGGGGCCGGTCAATCCTTGATGCCGATATGGCAACGCTGGGCCAGTGGGCGCTGGCCGGCTGGCGCTGGTGGTGCGATGAACTGGCCGATTGCGTGCCGCCACGCTGGCGCGCGCGGCTGGGCTCGGGGCTGGGCGCACGCGCCGTGCAAGTGCCCTGGGATGGCACGGCCGACCTCAACGGGTTTCCGGCCGGCGGCGCGCTGATCCTGCCCGAGGATGCGGCGCTGATCCGGCGGATCGAAACCCCGTTGATGACGCCGCGCGATCTTGACGGGATGATCGCGCTTGAGGCGCGGCGGCTGATGCCGCTATCGGGCGAAGGCGCCGTGCTGGGCGCGCGCATTGTCGAACGCCGGCCCGAAACCGGGCGCATGGTGGTCGATATTGCCGCGCTGGGTGCGCCGGCCACGGCACGGCTGCGTGATGCGCTGGCCCAGGCATCGGTGCGTCCGGCGGCGATCCTCGCTTTGCCTTCGCGTGATTCGATCGACGATGCGGTCGATCTGCAGCCGGCGCTGGCCCGCGCCGGGCTGATCGCGGGCGCCGGGCGCGCCACGCGGATCGCCTGGATCATCGTGGCGTTCCTGTTTGCGCTCAATCTGGGCGTGCTGGTGTGGCGTGACAGCGCCTCGGTCGATGCCTTGCAGGCGGTGGTCGATGAACAGCGCGGCGCCACCGCGATTGCCGGGCGCGTGATGGCGCGGATGCGCGCGCAAGACCGCCTTGTCGGCGAATTGCGCGCCGCGCGCGCCACGCATGAGCCGCTGGCGCTGATGGGCCGGCTGGCGGGCACGCTGCCGCGCGGCACCTGGCTGCGCCGGCTGACGCTGAACGGTGACAGCCTGCGCCTGACGGGCATGCACCCGCGCGGCGGCGATGTGGCCGGTGCCTTGCGCCGCGCCGGGTTTGTCGTGGTGCGCTATGGCGATTCGGGTGAGGCACCGACCCCGCTGGGCGAACCGTTCGAAGCCACGCTGACCCTGGCCCCGCATGCCCCCGCGACCAGTACGGGGGGGCATCCCTGATGCGTGCCCTTTCCCGCCGCGAATCGCGCGCCGTTGCCATCCTGATCCTGCTTGCCGCGGTGACGCTGCTGCTGCTGGCGGTGATAGAGCCGCTGGCCGACGGATTTTCGCAGCGGGCCGAGGCGCGTGCGCGCTTGATTGCCCGGCACGATGCCAATGCCCGGCTGATCGCGGCCGTGCCCCGACTGGTGCGCGAGGCAGCACGGCGCGATGCCGCGATTGATCGCTATGCGCTTTCCGTTGCCGATCCGTCGGTCGCGGTCGATATGCTGCGTCAGCGGATTTCGGCCGCAACCACTGCGGTGGGCGGCGATTTTCGCGGCAGCGACGATGGTCCGGCGCTGCCGGGCAAGGCGACGATCCATGCCGCCGTCCGCGTGCGCGCGGAACAGCTGAACCGCCTGCTGATGGTGCTGGAAAACGCGCACCCGCTGATCATGGTGACCGCGCTGACGGTCAATGCCGATGATGCGCTGGTTACGGGCGGCGCCACCGATCTGGATGTCCAGTTCGATCTGGCAGTGGCGCTGCGCCCGCGCCCTGCGGCGCGGCCAAAGGCCGCAGCAGGGGGCCAGCCATGACCCATCGCGACATCCCGGCGCGCCTGCCGCTGGCGCTTGGCGCGCTGCTGGCACTGGGGCTGATCAGCCAGTTCGTGCTGGCCGCAATGGCGCCTGCCACGGCCGATCTGGCACCGGTGGCGGGCATTGCGCGCGTGGGCAGCGGCGCGCTGCCTGCCGATCCGCCGCCAGCATCCATTCCCGCCAGCCTGGCAGGCGGCACCCTGTTTGCCCCGGTGGCGGGGGTTTCGGGCGCATCGGCCAAAGCGGCACCGCCCGATCCGCTGGGCGGCATGGTGATTGCCGGCGTGGTTCAGCGCGGACACAGCCGCATGGCGCTGGTTACCGCGCCCGGCGGTGCCGCGCGCTATGTCGTGCCCGGCGGGCTGATCGCCGGCTGGCGCCTGGCGGCGCTGGGCCCGGGTTCGGCACGGTTGGTGCGCGGGCGCGAGCATCTCGATCTTGCCTATGGCGCCCACGCGGTGGTTGCGCCCCCTTCATCCAGTTCGGACCAAAGCGAATGACCCAGTTGCCCTCCCGGATCCTGACAATCCTGCTGCTGGGCCTGTCGGCCAGTGCCGACGCCGCGCCGCCGGGCGAACCGATGCCGATCCCGGCCACGCCGGCGATTGCCACAGCCAGCGATCCGACAATCGCGCTCGACGCGCCTGTCCGGTCGACCATTGTGGCGGGCACCGCGCCGCAGCCGATTACCACCCGGCCCGCGCGAAAGCCGCCGGAAAAGGGCGATATTTCGGTCAATTTTCCCGCGGCAGAGCTGTCTGCCGTGGCGCGCGCGGTGCTGGGGGACCTGCTGCACCGCAATTACACCATCGCCCAGGGGGTTACCGGCACAGTCACGCTGGCAACGCCCTATCCGGTATCAAGATCGGGTTTGCTCGATGTGTTCGAAAACGCGCTGCGCGATGGCGGGCTGGCGCTGGTGCCGGTGGGCGGCGGGTTTGAAATCCAGCAGGCGGCAAGCGCGCGGCAGATCGTGGCCGGCGATGCCGTGGGCTTTGGCAGCGAAGTTGCCACGGTGCGCTTCATCAATGCCGATGAAGTGCGCAAAGTGCTGGACCAGGTGCTGCCCGGGGTGGTTACCGCCACCAATGCCGCCACCGGCACGGTAACCATTGCCGGCACCACCGGCCAGCGGGCCAGCGCGCGCGACATCCTGCGTCAGTTCGATGTCGACTGGTTGCGCAACACCAGCTTTGCGCTGTTCATGCCGCATCGCACCGATGCCCGGCTGATCGTGCCCTCGCTCGACAAGCTGATCAATGCGCCGGATTCGCCGACGCACGGGCTGGTGCGGTTGATCGGCATGGAGCAGCTGAACGGCATTCTGGCAATCAGCACCCAGCCCGAATATCTGCGCGATATTCAGCGCTGGGTGGAAATTCTGGACCGCGAAGGCGAATCCAACGAACGGCGCATCTTTGTCTATCGCGTGCAGAACGGTCGCGCGCGCGATCTGACGCGCACGATCAACGCCGCCTATGGCATGGCCGGCGGCGGGGGCGAAAATGCCGCAACCGATCCGTTTGGCGACCGACAACAGGGCGACAGGCAACAGGGCAATGGCATGCCGGTTGGCGGCGCCCCCACGGCGCCCACCACGGCCCAGCGCGTGCCGGGACCTGCCGGCGGCGCGCAGGGTGCGCAAGGTGTCAATGGTGCGCCAACCGTTCGCGTAACCGCCGATGAAGGCAACAATGCAGTGATCGTGTTCGGCACCCCGCGTGAATATGCCGTGGTGGAGGATGCGCTGCGCCGGCTCGACGTGCCGCCGCAGCAGATCCTGATCGAGGCGGCGATCACCGAAGTGGGGCTGACCGATGGCACCAGCTATGGCGTGCAGTGGAACTATGCCAGTGGCGGCACCTCGGTCGGTTTTTCCGGCGGCAGCGCCAAGCCCTCTGCGCAAAGCTTTCCCGGCCTGTCCTACTTCTATTCGGGCAACAGCATCGCCGCGACGCTGAACGCGCTGCAGACGCACACCACCGTGAAAGTGGTTTCTGCGCCAAAGCTGCTGGTGCTGAACAACCAGACCGCCGCGCTGCAAGTGGGCGACCAGGTGCCGATTTCGACCGGCACGACCACCAACTTGTCCAATACCAACGCGGTAACCAGCACGATCGAATACAAGGACACCGGGGTGATCCTGAAAATCACGCCGCGCGTCAACGCCAGCGGGCTGGTCCAGCTCGATGTCAGCCAGGAAGTGTCGAACGTATCGGCGGCGGCGGCCACGACCTCCACCCAGGAACAGTCGCCAACGATTTCCACGCGCCGCATCGCCACCACCGTTTCGGTGCGCGACGGGCAGGTGATTGCGCTGGGCGGGCTGTTCCTGTCGAACAAATCGATCACGCGCAAGGGCATCCCGATCCTGTCGCAGATCCCGATCATCGGCGCGGCCTTTGGCACACATTCGACCAGCGAAACCCGTACCGAACTGATCGTGCTGTTGAAGCCGCATGTGCTGTCCACCGATGACGATGCCCGCGCGGTAACCAACGAATTGCGCGACAAGCTGCGCACGCTTGAACCGTTCCGGTCGAGCGGCCGGATTCCCTGAGGCCGTGCCCCGGATCGGGCCACAGGCAGGCGAACGCGGGTTTGGCCTGGTGGTCGCCGTGGTGGCGATGGCGCTGGCGGCAATGGCGGCGCTGGCCATTGCCGCGGCCAGCCGCATGGCGGTGATCGGCGAATCGGGCGATCTGGCGCGCGCACGGGCCGAGGCCGCTGCCGATGCCGGTGTGGCGATCACGCTGCATCACCTCGCCGCGCTCGATCAGACGGCGCTGGCGGCGCTGGACGGGCGCGCGCGCACGATCGCGCTGGATCAGGCGCAGATCAGCGTGCGCGTTATGGACGAACGCGGCAAGATCGCGCTGGGGCGGACCGAAGACGCGGTGATTGCCAGGCTGCTCGAACAGGCCGGGCTTTCCGGTGGTGCCCTGGCGCAGGCGCGCGACAGTCTGCTCGACTGGATCGACGATGATGACCAGCCGCGCGCCGCCGGGGCCGAAGCCGCCGACTATGCCGCGCGCAACATTGCCCCGCGCAATGCCATTCCCCTGTCCATCGACGAACTGGGGAAAATCCGTGGCTTTACCCCCGCGCTGGTCGAACGGCTGCGCCCGGCAATCACGCTGGAAGAAGGCGCAAGGCAGTTCGATCCCGCACACGCCGCCCCCGCCGCGATCGCCGCTGCCACGGCCGAGGGCGATCTTTCAACCGCGGTGATCGAACGATCGCGTGAGGCGGCGGGCGACCAGGTGGCGATCAACGGCGGTGATCCCCGGCAATTGCAGGGGCGCCCGATGACAATCGCGGTTGATGCGCAAGTGCCCGGCGGCGCGGTCCACCGCGAAGTGATCGCGGTGATCACCGGGCAGCGCGAACACCCTTACGAAATTCATGCCGTACGCTGAAAATTGCCCCGCGCCGAAGGGTTCAGGGCTGCGCTCCCACTGGCAGGCCCCAGGGGCGGAACAGCGAATGGGTTGCCGCAGGGGCAGCGGCCACGGGGATCAGCGCGGCGCGCGCTGACCGGCGCCCGGCGCGACGCCCGGCCCGTGCCGAAATGCCGGAAGCAGGTTGGCCATATCGAGAAAGGGCAACCGCCGGCGCGGCGCCGGCCATGTCCGGCTCACCAATCGTGGCGACGGGTGCTGCCGCCAGCATGCCGTCGCCGGGCATGGCATAAAAGATGTGCGCGCCAATCTGCGCCACCCGGCGCCCGGTCGCCGCCCACGCCGGCAGCACGTAATCGGCATGATAGTGCGTGGCCCCGCCGACATGATCGGGCGCGGCACCATCCAGCACTTGTTCGGCGACAGTGCGCGCCACCAGCATCGTCTGCGATGACAGGCGCCGGGCCAGCGATCCGTCGCAGGCAAAGGTGAACTGGCACCCGGTGTGCCGTTCGGCGCCCTGAAACACCACGCCGCACACTGTCTTGGGCCGGTTGGGATGGTGCAGCCGATTGAGAATCACCTGCCCCACCGCCTGCTGGCCGGCAATCGGCTGACCGGCGGCTTCATAGGCGATGGCCCAGCTCATGCAATCAAGCGCCCGATTGCGATCTTCATTCAGCACCGGTGCAGTGCCACCCGGGGACGAAATCACCGGCGAAAACAGCGCATTGGCCGCTGGTGCAACGGTGGCGCGATCTTCGCTGCCGTAAAACCCGGTCGGCGCCGGGACCGTGCCCAGGGCATCGATCGATTGCGCCTGCACGGCGCACGGCGCAGTAAAGGCGGCAAGGATCAGCGCCAGAAGCAGCGCGCCAATCGATCGAAGATCACGAAAAACGGTCATCACGCCGCTGTGCCGGTGATTTGTTTCACCTGATTGACACAATTGCCCGCAACAAGCGCGCATCGCCCGCGCCGCAGGCTGAAGGATCAGGCATGTTCGGCAAGATTGCGTTTCGAGGTTCCGGCCCGATGTCAGGCCTTTGCTGTGCCGCGCTGCTTTTGCTGATCGGCAGCACGGCGCCAATACGTGCTGCCGCGCCTGCACCTGATGCAACCGAACAACCGGTCTTGCTGCCCGAACGCCTGCTCGATTGTTCGATCGGCCATGTGATCAATTTCGACCCGGCGCACGAACAGACCGCCGACCAGTTGCGGTATGACACACGGCACCATTTCGTGGTGTTTCTGGCGCGGCACCGGCGGCTGGTCGGGGTGCCGCCCGATCCGCTCGACAAGGCTCCCAAAGTCGATCCGCGCACGCGGATCATCGCCGACCCCGATCATATCTCGGCCCAGCCGGGGCCGAATTTCGGCCGGCTGATCGATCAATGGCCCGAACGCGTGGAACTGAGCACGCCGATCAACGCCGACGGACTGCTCAACGCGATCGTGCTCAACCCGATCGACGAAGCGGGCGCCACCGCCTGGCTGTTCATGCTGCGTGCCACCGAGCTGACGCATTTCGACCCGGCCCACATCTATCAGGGCACCTGCCATATCCTGACCGGCAAAGCCGCGACCGAGGCCGAACACGCCGCACGCTACGGCGCGTCGGGATAACGTCACATCCGCTGTGCCAGCCAGACGAGCAGGCACGCCAGCACCGACCCGCCTATCACAAGCGCTTCGGCCCAGGGGGCGATGGCCTGCGCCGGACTGGGTGGAAGCAGATGCGCCCGCGCGCGCGGATTGCGCCCGGGCAGCACCGGCGGGCCATCGCGGTGCAGCGCGGCGCGCGCACGCGCCAGCACTTCATCAGCCAGGCACGCCGCTTCGGCGGCTGTCAGGCGGCGGGCAGAGGGAAATTCCGGCTTTGGCACGCCCATGGGCAATCTCGCGGCTGTTGCGCCCGGAACGGACCCGGGTGATCAGCCAGCACTATCGCAGCGCAGTGTCGACAATCGGAGAACACCCCCCCGCATGGTTGCACGTAGCGGGCGTAAAGAGGTGCGAAAGGGCCGGTTGCGCGAATGGGCCGGGCGCGCGGATCATTCCCCCCGTTCCAGCGCGGCAACGATGTGCTGCGCCAGCCGATGCGCGGTGTCCGACAGGCCCGGCGCCTCGATCAGCGCGATTTCGGTATCATATAGCGGTGGCAGATCGTGATCGCCGGAAATCCCGGCAAGGCTGGAAACTGCGGCCAGATAGGGCGGCACCATTTCGCGCGGCAGCACAGTAATGCCCAGCCCCGCATGCACCGCCGACCGCGCGCCAGCCAGGCTGGTCGAAGTATACGCCACGCGCCATTTGCGCCCCATGGCATCCAGCGCATCGGTCGCGCGCTTGCGATAGACGCAGGGTTCGGGCGAGACCACCAGCGGCACGCAGGCCATGCCCGCCGCCGCGCCGGCATCGCGCGCCACCCACACCAGCGGTTCGCGCCACACGCGCATGCCCTCCAGCGCGGCAGACGGTTCGCGCTTCACCAGCACCAGGTCGAACCGCCCGGCATGAAACGCATCGAGCAGGTTGAGCGTCAGATCGCAGGTCACTTCCAGTTCGACCAGCGGATGCGCCTTGGCAAAGGCGGCCAGCACGCCGGGCAGATGCGCAGTGGCGAAATCCTCGGGTACGCCCAGCCGCACGCGCCCGGTCATGTCGGGTTCGAACAGTTCGGCCAGCGCGGCATCGTTCAGCCGCAGCAATTGCCGCGCCGGGCCAAGCAGCCGTTCGCCATCCGGGGTCAGCGCCAGCGATCGCGGGGTGCGGACAAACACCGGCCGGCCGATCTGGTCCTCCAGCCGCCGGATCTGCAGGCTGACCGTCGATTGCGTGCGGCCCAGCCGGTCGCCGGCGCGGGTGAAGCTGCCGGTTTCGGCAATCGTGACAAAGCAGCGCAGCAGATCGAGATCAAAAGTGCGGGTACCGGGCATGGGCGCGGGCAGGCTCCAACCATGTATAAATTCAATGATAGTGATTTCAAGATATCGTTTTACCAATGATTGCGCAAACGCAAAAGCAGCAGCGAGCCGGGCCCGACCAACGGATTTGCCCCAAAGGATCTGCTTATGCCGCCTGCCAGTGCCGCCCCTTTCGCGCTGTCCCTTCACGTCGATCCGCTGGCGCTGATCATGATTGCGCTGACGCTGTTCGTGGCGGCGATCATCGCGGCCTTTGCCCGCCGCTATCTCCGCGCCGACCGCAACCGGCGCGGTTTTGCGCGGGATTTTGCGCTGCTGGTGGCCAGCGTGGTGCTGTTTGTGTGCGCCGGCAATCTGGTGCTGCTGGCGCTGGGGTGGATCGCCAGCGGGGCGCTGCTGGCGCGGCTGATCGGGCACCAGCGCGATTGGGCCGAGGCGCGCGCCGCGGCACGGCGGGCGCGGTGGGCCTTTGCCATCGGTGATGCCGCGCTGGTGGCGGCGCTCGCCATCCTGGGCGTGGCGACGGGGTCGGCCGATCTGGGCCGGGTGATCGGCGCGGCGGGGGCATTGCCGGCGCTGGTGGCCGCGCTGGCTGCGGCGCTGTTGCTGGTGGCGGCGGCGGCGCGGTGCGCCCTGCCGCCCTTTTCCGGCTGGCTGCTGGCATCGATGACTGCGCCCACCCCGGTTTCGGCGCTGATGCATGCCGGGCTGGTCAATGCCGGCGGGTTTCTGCTGATCCGCTTTGCCCCGGTGCTGCATGCCGCGCCGGGGGTGCGCCTTGCGGCTGTGGCGATCGGGCTGATCGCGGCGGTGCACGGCGCCGGAGTGATGCTGGTGCGCCCCGATGTAAAGCGCGCGCTTGCCGGATCGACCGTGGCGCAGATGGGCTTCATGATCATGACGTGCGGGCTGGGCGCTTATGCCGCCGCGCTGTGGCACATCGTGGCGCACGGGCTGTTCAAGGCCTGGCTGTTCCTGGGTTCGGGATCGGCCATCGGCATGACGGGCAGCCGGGCCGACGCGCCTGCGCCCGGTGGTGCGAAAGTGGCGCCGATGATCGCCGCGATCACGCTGGCGCTGGCGCTGGCGGGCCTCGTTCTCGGTTTGCGCATAGAGGTACCGCTGGTGCTGGGCGTGGCAACCGCGCTTGCCGCGCTGGGCGGCACGGTGCAGGCGCCGCTGCTGCCCGGGGGGCGGCTGGCGACGGGTGCGCTGGTGGCCGCGCTGGCCGGGGCGCACCTGGCCGGGCTGACTTTGATCGGCCGCGCCCTGGGCCCCGACGGGCCGGCGGTGCTGCCTGCGCCCGCGCTGATTGCGCTGGTGGCCGCGTTTCTGGGGCTGTGGGTGTGGCAGGCCCGGCGGCCCACGCTGCCTGCCGCGCTCTATGTCCATCTGTTGAATGCCGGAGCGCTGGCGCCGGCCCCTGCGGGAGACGCGCAATGACCATGCAACTGCAAAAAGACTTTGCCGGGGGGGCAGCATCCCTTTCCGAACGGGTCCTGCCCAGCCGGGCCGAAGTGGCCGCGCTGGTGGCGCTGGCCGCGCGCACGGTGGCGCCGCTGTGGCCGCTGGAAAGCGCGATCGCGGTCAACCCGCTGGCCGGATATGAAGACCTGCCGTTTGAAACCGCAGTGGCCCGCGCGGCGCAGCGGTTCGGCGCGCGCGAAACGCTGCCGCTGGCAGCATGGCGGCGGCTGCTCCAGGCGGGGCGGATCGATGCCGGCGCGCTGCGCGAGGCGGCGATTGCCGTGCTGGGCGGGCTGGAGGCGGCCTTTTCCCCGATCGGGCCCGATCTGTTGCCGCTGGATCTGCTGATGGCGCGGCTGATCGATTTGCCGGTGGCTGCGCCCGAAGCATCGCCCGCGCTGACCGGTGCCCAGGCGTTCATCGCCAAATGGTGCGCCGCGTTCCTTGATCAGGGCGGCGCGTCCAGCGCGATGCCGCATCGCGACCTGGGGCTGTATCGCGCGGTGCTTGCCCTGGCGGCGCATGACCGCGATTTTCACCGGCTGACCGGCGCGGCAGGGCAGCGCCTGCTGCTGAGCGTGCCGCGCGATCCGTTCGATGCAATTGCCGAAGCGATCGTGGAATGGGATCTGCCCGCCGGGGCCGAAGTTGACCGCCTGGCCGATCTGGTGGCGCGCCTGCCGGGCTGGGCCGGACACATCCGCTGGCGCTGCGACCATGCCGACCCGGCCGACAGCGCGGGCGCACCGGCGACAATGGCCGACCTGATCGCGCTGTGGACCGTGCTGGAGCGGGCCCTGCCCGCCCGTGCCCAACCTGAATCCGCCCAAGCTGAGTCCGGGCAACCTGAATCCGCGCAGCCTGAATCCGGTCAAGCTGGGCCGAAATCCTGGGCGGCGCCCGCGCTGGCCGCGCATTTCGGGCTGGCGCCACATACCCTTGCCACGCTCGATCCGGCGCAGCGGGCGCGGATGCACGGCATCGCGACAATGCCCGAATCCGCGCTGGGCGCGCTGTACATGACCGCTGCCGAGCGCGGTTATCGCGACGATCTGGTGCCACGGCTCAGCGCGGCAGCGCGCAAGGCACCACCAGCCGCCACGCCCGCGGCGCAACTGGTGTTCTGCATCGATGTGCGGTCCGAACCGTTCCGCCGCGCGCTGGAGGCGCAGGGCGCCTATGAAACGCTGGGCTATGCCGGATTTTTCGGCCTGCCGATCGCGCGCCATCGCCACGGAGCAGCAGAAAGCGGCGCGGCGCCGCGCGACCGGCTGCTGCCGGTGCTGCTGGCGCCGCAGCACACGCTGCACGAGGCGCCTGCCCCCGGGCACGAGGCCGCGGCGCACCGCGCCCAGGCCGCCGCCGCACGCAGCGCATGGACCGGCACGCTGTTTGGCCGGGCCAAGCAGGGCCTGGCCACGGCCTTTGCCACGGCCGAGGCGACCGGCCCGCTGGCCGGTGCGCTGATGCTGGCGCGCACGTTTGCGCCCCGTCTGGCCAGCCGCATGGCCGCGGCGATCACGCCCTCGGCAGATCCGGTGACCGTGCCCGATCTGGGCGGGTTCACCCTGTCGGAAAAGCTGGGGTATGGCGCGCTGCTGTTCCGCCTGACCGGGCTGCGTGCAGAAACTGCGGCGCGGCTGGTGGTGCTGGCCGGGCATGCCGGTGGCGCGGTGAACAATCCCTATGCGGCGGCGCTCGATTGCGGGGCCTGCGGCGGGCACCCCGGCGGGTTCAACGCGCGCGTCCTGGCCGCGATGCTGAACGATCCGCACGTGCGCGGCGGGCTGGCCGCGCAAGGGCTGGCGCTGCCCGAAACCACCCGCTTCATGGCGGCCGAACACAACACCACCACCGATGCGGTAACGCTGTTCGATCGCGATGCGCTGCCCGCCAGCCACCGCGCCGAACTGGCCGCGCTGGAGGCGGCGCTGGCGCGGGCCGGCGCGGCCAACCGCGAACGGCGCGCGGCACAGCTCGGCCGCA
This sequence comes from uncultured Sphingomonadales bacterium, assembly GCA_903832325.1. GTDB lineage: Bacteria > Pseudomonadota > Alphaproteobacteria > Sphingomonadales > Sphingomonadaceae > Novosphingobium. Next base: position 147,919 of record CAILBC010000023.1, read on the forward strand.
GCGCCGATGATCTGCTGACCGGCGCGGTGCACTGGGGCGAAGTGCGCCCCGAATGGGGCCTGGCCGGCAATGCCGCATTCGTGGTCGGCCCGCGCTGGCTGACCGCCGATGCCGATCTGGGCGGGCGCGCGTTCCTTCACAGCTATGACTGGCGCAGCGATCCGGAGGGGCAGATTCTGGCCATGATCCTGACCGCGCCGATGGTCGTGGCGCAATGGATCAACTGCCAATACCTGTTTTCGACCATCGACAACGACCGCTATGGCGCGGGGGACAAGACCACGCAGAACGCGATCGGCCGGATCGGCGTGGTGCAGGGCAATGGCGGCGATCTGTGCGTCGGTCTGCCGCGCCAATCGCTGTTTGCCGACCACGGCGCCGCCGTATCCGGCCCGGCGGGCACGCCCTGGCACATTCCCCAGCGCCTGCTGACCGTGGTCCACGCCCCGTTTGACCGGGTGGAGGCGGTAATCGCTGCCAACCCGGTGCTGATGCGGCTGTTCGGCAATGCCTGGGTCCACCTGGTGGTGATCGATCCGGCCAGCGGCAAGGCGCTGCGCCGGGCCAGCGATGCCGAAATGCTGCCCCGCGCAGGCAACGAAAATCCATCCCCCACTCAGGAGAAGCGGCCATGACCATGGCATCCAACACCACGCTGACGCTGCACCGTCTCAAAAAGATCGAAATCATTGTCCATGCCGAAGACCAGCGCCCGGTGGAGGATCTGCTGCACGCCGCCGGGATCGGCGGGTGGACGATGATCCGCGATGTGGCCGGGCTGGGCCACGGCGGATTTCACCAGGGGCGATCGATTTTCAACGATCAGACCGGGCTGGTGATGTTTGTCGGCGTGGCCGACGCGGCCACGATCGAACGCGCCGCGCGCGGGCTGGCGCGCCTGTTTGAAACGCGCGCCGGGGTCACATTCCTGTCAGAAGTGGAGGTGATGCGATCGGGCTATTTCGCGCCCGGCACCGCAGACGGCGCGGCGCCGGTGGAACGCATCTGAGCAGCCGGCGTTCAACAGCAGAGCGGGCGGCGCATGTTGATGATATGGGCGCTGGCGACCAGCAGGACCCCGGCAATGGTCATCACCGCCTCCATCGGGCCATGGTTCGACAGCACCGCACCCGCCATCAGCATCAGCCCCGCGCTGCCCAGCAGCAGCGGTACGCGGTGCCCATGGCGCAACGCATTGGTGCCGATGGTGGCCGCGCCGATGCCCACGGCCGCCACCAGCCCGAAACGATGGATCGCGGGATTGAGCAAAAGCCCGCCCCCGATACCCAGCACGCCGATCAGCACCAGCCCGGCCAGGCAATGGATCATGCACAGGCCCGACACGATCACGCCCACCCGGTCCAGCCGGGAACGGCGGGCGCGGTGTTGAAAGGGCGATGGGGATTGGCGGGCCGATTCGGGCATGGCCGCGCTATATGTTACAACGTTACATGATGCAACACCGGCCCATACGCGCAGCACCTTAGGCGGCGTGGCCAATTTCTGAAGCTATCGCGCATGATCACGCCGCTGCCCCCCCCCCCCCGTCGACACATCCCATGCGGCACATCCCATGCGGCACATCCCATGCGGCACATCCCATGCGGCACATCCCATGCGGGCAAAAGCCCAAGGTTGGCTCTTGCACCGCGCGCGTTCCGGCTTCAGATCGGGCGCGATGATCGACATTGCCCCTTTGCGTCGCACCCTTCCCCCGGTTCCCGGCGCCATCGCGCTTGCCCGCTGGCTGGCGGTGGTGGCGGCGATGATCGTGGCCATCGTGGTGGTGGGGGGAATCACCCGGCTGACCGAATCCGGGGTTTCGATCACCGAATGGAACGTCGTTTCGGGCACTTTGCCCCCGCTGAGCGAGGCAGACTGGGCTGCCGAATTCGCCAAATACCGCCAGACCCCGCAATATGTGCTGATCAACGGGCCCGCCGGCATGACGCTGGCGACGTACAAGACGATCTTTTTCTGGGAATGGGTGCACCGCCTCCTGGCGCGCACGATCGGGCTGGTATTTGCGCTGCCGCTGGCGTGGTTCTGGCTGCGCGGGGCCATTCCGCCGGGATACCGGCTGCGGCTGGTGGCCCTGCTCGCGCTGGGCGCGCTGCAGGGTGCGGTGGGCTGGTGGATGGTCAAATCGGGCATTGTCCACGATGTGAAAGTCAGCCATTTTCGACTCGCCACGCACTTGCTGGTGGCACTGACCACGCTGGCCGGGGTGGTGTGGACCGCGCTTGATCTGGTGGGGCTGGCGCAAGGGCGCGGGCCTTCGCATCTGCGCCCGCTGGCCACGCTGACTCTGGGCGCGCTGGTGATCCAGTTGGTGCTGGGCGCCTGGCTGGCGGGCCTGCGCGCCGGGGTGGTGGCCGGGGCGGGCTGGTTCACCCGGGATGCCTGGCCGCTGATGCAGGGGCGGTTCTGGCCCGCCGGGATTGATTGGAGCCATGGCGCAATCGCGGCAATCAGCCATGATCCCTACCTTGTGCATTTCGTTCACCGCTGGTGGGCCTGGGTGGTGGTTGCGGCCATGGTCCTGCTGGGGCGGGGGGCGCGTGCCAGTGGCAACCGCCCTGCTTCAATCGCGCTGCACAGCGCCTTTGGCACGCAGATCCTGCTGGGCATTGCCACGGTGTGGAGCGGGGTGTGGCTGCCGCTGGCGGTGCTGCACCAATTGACCGGAGCCTTGCTGGTGGTGGCCACGACATGGGCGGCGCATGCGCTGGGCCGCGCCCGCGCCTGACCCCCCTTTTTGCAAACGGTATTATTTTACCTCTCCGCAAAGGCGCACCAAACCTTGACTCTGCATGCCTTTTGCAACAAAGGCCCGCATCACGCATCGTGATACCGCTTCGGGGCTGACCCTGCACGCGGCATCACGATCATCAAGTCTAGGGAACCGAAAGCCCATGAAGGCGCTCAGCAAGGTCACCCGGTCGATCAAACCGGCCGAGGTGGAAAAAAAGTGGCACGTCATTGATGCCGATGGCCTGGTGGTCGGTCGGCTGGCGGTCATCATTGCCAATCTCCTGCGCGGCAAGCACAAGCCGAGCTATACCCCCCACGTCGATTGCGGTGATCACGTTGTCGTGATCAACGCCGGCAAGGTGAAGTTCACCGGCAACAAGCTGGCCGACAAAGTCTATTACAAGCACACCGGTTATGCCGGCGGCATCAAGGAATCGACCCCGGCCAAAGTGCTGGGCGGCCGTTTCCCCGAACGCGTGCTGGAAAAGGCAGTTGAACGCATGATCCCGCGCGGGCCGCTGGGCCGTGCGCAGATGCGCGCGCTGCACCTCTATGCCGGGTCGGACCATCCCCATGCCGGCACCCAGCCCGAAGCGCTCGATGTCGCTTCGCTCAATCGCAAGAACAAGGTGGGTGCATAATGGCTGACACCGATACCATTTCGAGCCTGGCGGATCTGAAGGACCTGTCCGCTGCTGCCCCCGTCGATGCCGATGCCGGCACCGATCAGGCGCCCGTCGCACGCACCGGCCCGGTTGCCATCATTCGCGAACGCGAAATCGATGCGCAGGGCCGCTCCTATGCCACCGGCCGCCGCAAGGACGCCGTGGCCCGCGTGTGGATCAAGCCCGGTTCGGGCAAGATCGTCGTCAACGGCCGCGACCAGGAAGTCTATTTCGCACGCCCCACGCTGCGTCTGGTGATCAACCAGCCGTTTCAGGTGGCGGGCCGCGATGGCGCCTATGACGTGATCTGCACCGTAAAGGGCGGCGGGCTTTCGGGCCAGGCCGGCGCGGTCAAGCACGGCATCGCCCAGGCATTGTCAAAGTACGAACCGCTGCTGCGCGGCGCCGTAAAGGCCGCCGGCTTCCTGACCCGCGACCCGCGCGTCGTGGAACGCAAGAAGTACGGCCGCGCCAAGGCCCGCAAGAGCTTCCAGTTCTCGAAGCGCTGATTTTCGGCGCTCTTCGCAAGACTGTACCGCATCGGAAACGCCGGGGTTTGCACCCCGGCGTTTTTGTTTTGCGGTGTGCCCGGCGCGGTCACGCGATATACCGGCTGCTCCATGTGGCAATCACGTCGGCGGCATAGAATGCGTCTTGCCGCCGCGACAGCAAGTGATCGGCATCATCGAGCGACACATAGCTTTTGGGGTGCCTGGCCCAGGTGAAGATCTGCAGCGCGTTCTCGATGCCCACCGTCTGGTCGCGCGGGGCATGCAGCACCAGCAGTGCCTTGCGCAAAGTGGCGACATCGTGCTCGATCCTGGTCGCCTCGACATCTTCGACAAACTGGCGCCGGATCGTGAACGGACGCCCAACCAGCCGCAGTTCGACTTCGCCGTCTGACCGGATCCGGTCGATATCATCGCCAAAAGTGTGCACGACATGGGCGACATCGGCGGGCGCACCGATCGTGACCACCGCGCGCGCCTCTTCCACGTGACGAGCCGCCGCCAGAATGGCAGACCCGCCCAGCGAATGGCCGATGATCAGCTTTGGTGCAGCCAGTTCCGCACGCATGAAATCGGCCGCCGCGATCAGATCCTGGACATTCGACGAAAAGTTGGTGTTGGCAAAATCGCCCTCGCTTTCACCGAGCCCGGTAAAGTCGAAGCGCAAGACCGCGATACCGTGCGCGGTCAGGCGCGCCGCAATGCGAGAGGCGGCAAACACGTCCTTCGTACACGTGAAGCAATGTGCAAACAGCGCATACGCTTTGACATCGCCTGCGGGCCGGTCAAGCCGTGCCGCCAGCAGCGCGCCCGTGCCACCGGCAAATGTGACCATCGTCATCGCACGCGCTCCGCCGGGGATGCCGCCAGGGCCGCGCCGGCGTCGATTCCCGGCAATGGCGGATAGAGTTCGTCCATCGGCACCGATCGACCGTCGAATTGCACGATGCGGACATGTTTGCGGGCAAGCTGGTGCGGCGCGCCGACCCCGCACGAATGCGCAATCACTTCGAGTTCGTGCACCATGCCAAGGCAATAGTTGGCCACCTTGACCGCCTTGTCCTGCGGATTGAGGCCCTTTTGCAGCCGTTTGTTGTGTGTCGTAATTCCGGTGGGGCACGTGTTCCTGTTGCATTTCAGCGCCTGGATGCAGCCCAGCGAAAACATGAAACCGCGCGCGGTGTTGACAAAATCCGCACCGGCACACAGCGCCCAGGCGACATCGGCCGGTGTGATCAACTTGCCCGAGGCAATCACCCGGACCCGGCCATCAAGGCCAAACCGGCGCAACTGATCAACCACCAGCGGCAGCGATTCCTGCAAAGTAAGCCCGACATTGTCGATCAGCGCCAGCGGCGCGGCGCCGGTGCCGCCATTGCCGCCATCGATGGTGATGAAATCGGGCGCGCTGGCCGGACCCCGCGCGATGATTTCGCGGCACAGCTGTTCCACCCAGCCATAGGCACCGATCACGGTCTTGACCCCCGTGGGCTTGCCGGTCACGCGGCGCACATGCGCGATCATGTCGAGCAATTCGGGCACCGAATTGATTTCGGGGTGGCGATTGGGCGAAATCGAATCGCGGTATTCGGGAATGCCCCGGATCGCGGCAATTTGCGGCGTGACTTTGGCCGCAGGCAGGATGCCGCCTTTGCCCGGTTTGGCGCCCTGGCTCATCTTCAGTTCGAACATCCGCACTTGCGTGATCGCGGCAATCGCGCGCAGCCGGTCATCGTCGAGCCGGCCTTCGGCATCGCGCACCCCGTATTTGGCCGTGCCGATCTGCATCACGATATCGGCGCCGCCTTCGAGATGAAACGGCGAAAGGCCGCCTTCGCCAGTGTTCATCCAGCAGCCGGCCATCCGCGCGCCGTTCGACAGCGCCCGCACCGCAGGTTCGGACAAGGCGCCGAAACTCATGCCGGAAATGTTGAACACCGACCGTGCGGCATAAGGATGGTCGCAATAGGGGCCGATCAGCACGGGTTCAGAGGCTTGCGCATCCTCGTCGAGGGTGGGGAACGGGCAATTGACGAAAATCAGCGCGCCGGTGGCTTGCAGGTTCTTGGTCGAACCGAACGCCACCGTGTTGTCAGCCTTGCTGGCGGCACGCGCCACCCAATCGCGTTCAGCACGGTTGAAAGGCAATTCTTCGCGATCCATTGCAAAGAAATACTGCCGGAAAAATTCGCCAAGCGCCGTGAACAGCCCGCGAAACCGGCCGATCACCGGGTAATTGCGGCGGATCGCATCGGTTGACTGGGTTATGTCGATCACCAGCAAACCAATCAAAATCAGAATGATGGAGCCGACAATGGTAAGAAACGTGGTCGAAAGCAGGCTAAGGCCGGCCATGATCATATGTCCATCAGGCATTGTTTGTCCCCTGCGTTCACGGTTGTTTCGGTGTGATTTGTACCGGTCATTCGGGCGAAGGGTCCGTCCGGTTACATCGTGTCGCAACGCGCCGGCCACATTCCTGCCCGCGCGTTGCGCCGCATTCGGCCCCGGGCCCGGCTGAACCGCACCTGCGCGTGAAAAGGGCGCGACAGATCGGCTTGAACCGCGATCACGGGTTGGCCACAGTGGCGCATCCGACGGCACGGCGAACACCCGTGCCGCATATTCACGGGCTCAACCATGGGCTCAACCACGGGGACGCCGCGCCGATGCTGCACAGACTTTGGACCATGCGCACGCCCGGCCCGGGCGGCGTGATCCGCACCGGGCTTGCCATGCTGGCGCTGCTGGCAGCATCCGGCGGCAGTGCCCGGGCGGACGACGCGCCGCTGTCACCACAGGCGCAGCAGTGGTGGGCGGATATTGCCGCGATCGCCGATGACAGCACCGAAGGGCGGCTGACCGGATCGGCCGGATATCTGCGCGCGGCCGATCATGTGATCGCGCGGTTTCGCGCGCTCGGGCTGGAGCCGGCGGGAACCACCGGCTATCTGCAACCGGTCGCGTTCGAGCAGCAGACTGTTGACCAGGCGGCATCGCGCATGACGCTGATCAGGCGCGATGGCGCGGCAGACGTGCTGAGCGTGGGGCGCGATGCGCTGATCGGTGCCGGCGGGGCGCGGCGGCCGGCGCAGATTGCCGCGCCGCTGGTGTTCATCGGCTATGGCCTGCACCTGCCGGCGCAAGGGCACGATGATTTTGCCGGGGTTGATCTCAAAGGGCGCATCGCGGTGGTGATCAGCGGCGGGCCGGCCGATCTGCCCGCCTCGGTCAAATCGAGCGCGCGGTTTGCGCGCGCCGAATTGCTGGCCAAACGCGGCGCGGTGGGCCTGATCACGCTGACCACGCCGCACCAGGTCGAAATCCCGTGGGAACGGCTGAAATTGCTGGCGGGGCAATCGGGCATGTACCTTGCCGATCCGAAAATGCGCGATGTGCCAGATGGCTTTTTCACCGCCAGCCTCGATCCCGACCAGTCGGAGCGCCTGTTTGCCGGATCGGGGCACAGCTTTGCCGAACTTGCCGCGCAGGCCGATGCCTCGGCCGCGGTGCCGGTGTTTGCCCTGCCGCTTCGGCTGCGCGCCGAAGTGGCGGCGCGGCACCAGGGGCTGAGCTCCCCCAATCTGATCGCACGCCTGCCCGGCAGCGATCCGGCGCTGGCCGCGCAGAACGTGGTGGTGTCGGCGCATCTCGACCATCTGGGGATTGGTGAGCCGATTGCCGGCGATCGCATCTATAACGGCGCGATGGACGATGCCTCGGGGGTGGCCTCGGTGCTTGATATTGCACGGATTCTGGCGCAGTCGCCGGCGCGCCCGCGCCGGTCGATCCTGTTCGTGATCGTGACGGCCGAGGAAAAGGGGCTGCTGGGGTCGCACTATTTCGCGCGCCACCCCACGGTGCCGGCCGGATCGATCGTGGCCGATCTCAATTTCGACATGCCGCTGCCGCTGTGGCCGCTGACGCGCGTGATCGCGATCGGCGAAGGCGAAAGCACGCTGGGCGCCGATGCGGCGGCGGTGGCGGCGGCGCGCGGGGTGATCCTGACGCCCGATCCCCTGCCCGATCGCAACACCTTCATCCGCACCGATCTGTTCAGCTTTGTGCGCGAGGGCATTCCTGCGCTGGCGTTCAAATTCGGCTTTGTTCGCGGCAGCCCGGAATTCCGGATCGAACACGATTGGCGCGCCAACCGCTATCACGCGCCATCGGACGACCTGCTGCAAAGCGGGGTGATGAAGGAAGAGGCGGTGAAGCTGGATGGCTTTGTTGCCGATGTGGCGCTGCGCGTGGCGGGCAGCGTGGCGCGGCCACAATGGCTGCCATCAAGCACGTTTCGGCCAGGTGACCGGCCGGGTGGGGCCGCGCACTGACAGTGCCGATGTGCCGTGCGCTTGACTCGCTGCACGTCGGCATGAGCCCGCGCGGCGTTTGAGCGTCATGATGGGCGATGCGTTCCACCCATCGCCCATCCGTATCAGCCGGCAAAAGTTGGCAAATCTTAACACGGCGGGCCTATCTTTGGACCCATGCTGTTTCCCGGCCCAAAGCTCAACACCCTGTTCCGCAGCCGCTGGAACGCGCTGCTGTGGGGTGCAGGCGTGCTGCTGACCGCCTATTGCTCGGTGCCCAGCCAGGAAGAAAGCAAGGAAGAGGCCGCCGCCACCCCCGCCATCTCGGCTTCTGGCGGCACGGGGCCTGCCACATCCCCCTGGGCGCGTGATCCGGCCAAGCCGGCGCAATAACGGTGCCCTTTTCAGGGTGCGCCCTCAGGGTTTGGTGAAAAGCTTTTTGGGCAGGACCACGTGCACGCCCTTGTTGCGGTCAACCAGTTCGGTCACTTCGACATCGCCGGCCACGCTGATCAGCATATAGGCATCATCGCGCGACATGGTGCGCGCGGAAACCAGGAAATCGATCATGTTGCGCAGCGCCTTGCGCGTGGCGTGGCTCAAATCGTCGTCAAAGCCCATCGCGATATAAGCATCGGGCGTTTCGGCGCGCGGATAGGGCGATGGGTCCTGTTTGTGCAGGATGAACTGGAACGTGCCGACCAGCGATGTTTCCAGTGCGGTGATATCCACTTCGCCATTGCCCTGCGCGGCATGGCCATCGCCCACCTGGAACAGCGCGCCGGGGGCGTGCACCGGCAGGAACAGCCGCGTGCCGGTCACCAGCGCCTTGTCATCCATGTTGCCGCCGTTGATCGTCGGCGGCGCGGAATCATAGCGGCCGAATGCGGGCGGCGGCGCCACCCCCATGCTGCCAAAGAACGGCGCCAGCGGCACATCGATCCCGGGGCCGAAATGGCCGACCATCGCCTTTGCATCAAGCGGGATGATCTTCATTTTGGGATAGGGAAAATCGTCGGTGAGGAACCCCGCGCCATAGCGGAACGCGTTGTAGGCATAAGGGATCGCCAGATCGATGCGCAGGATGCGCACTTCCAGCGTGTCGCCCGGTTCGGCGCCGGCAATTGCCACCGGGCCGGTCAGGATATGGCCGCCGGGGCCGCGCGCCGATGCCGGCACGCCATCGAACACCGCGCGCAATTCGGGTTCGACCGCGGCGGGGGCCACGCCGGCCTTTTCCAGTCCCGCCGGGCTGTTGGTCAGCAGCGTATGGATCACCACGGTATCGCCCGAATGCACCGTCAGCGCCGGTTTTTCGGTGGCATCGTAATGCCCCCAGACCACGGTCTGCGGCGTGACTTTCAGCTCGTAGGTTTCGGCATGGGCCGGCAGCGCCAGCGCGGAACAACAAAGCAGCAGGGCCGACAGCATCGATCGCATCGTTTGGGTCCTTTACCGGCGCGCACGGACATTGCCGCGTTGGCCGATCATAGCCACCACAGCGGCCCGGACGCAATCACGGCGGCCCCGGCCTGACGGGCAAGCGGGGCAGGCGATCTGCGGTGCGATCGATCAGAACTTGTTCACCGGACCATTGCCGCGATGCGCGTCGGATTTTTCGCACAGGCCGACGTGGCTGTTGGACAGCACGGTCTTGCCGTTCACCTTCATCACGCTGACCTGGGTATAGTGCCCGGTGCGGCGGTCGATGATCGTTTCGCCGTCATAGGAATTGCGGGCCGCGCCTTCGACCAGATCATAGGCCACGATCACGAAAATCTTGTCTTCGGTCACACCGCAACGCCGGTACGTCAGATGCACCTGGGGGCTGACGGCGCATTCGTTGCGAAACCAGGTGGCCTTTTCCGCGTCCCACGTTTCAAACAGGTCGTCACCGATCCGCAGCCAGATCTTTGGAGTAGTGTCGTAAGGCGCGGCCTGGTCGGCAGAGGCCGGCTGTTCGGCAATCGCGCATTCCAGATAGATGTCATCGACGCTAATCCTGGCCTGCGCGGCGGGCGCCACGCACGATACCAGCAGGGCCAGCCCCGCAATCCATTTTGCCATTGTTGTTTACCCGACCCTGATCTGCGCCCGCATGCCCCGGCATCACGCGACAGCAAAATCCTGGACTGCGTTGATGTTTGAACGAAACGTCATCACAGCCTAGGTCGGTTCAGGTTGAACCTTGATGACAGCGCGCGTCAAAGATCCTTGGAAATGCCGAAGAACACGCCGCGGCGCGGGCCCCATTGCGGCGCACCAACGCCCACGCCGGTGCCATCGCGGATCTGGTATCGCGCATCGAACAGGTTGGTCACGTCAAAGCGCAGTTCCACCCCCGGCTTGTCCCATTTGTAGCTCGCGGCAAAGTTCACCTGGGCATAGGCGGGCAAATGTGCGCCATTGGGCACGCTGGTGCCATCGGGCGCGGTCAGCGTGGCGCGCAGCCCCGAACCATAGATCATGCTCGATCCCAGTTTAAGCCCGCTGAGCGCGCCATCCTTCACCGCATAGCTGATCCCGGCCGATCCGGTGGTCGTCTGGTCATGATCGACATGGATATAGTGGCTGGCGATAGTGGCCAGATCCGTGGCCGAAAACGAAAACTGGCTGGATTCGATGGCGCGGCCCTGCGCCTCGGCCACGGCGAAATTGGCATAAGCCAGCCAGGGCCCGCGCTGATAATTGGCATAGATGTTTACCCCGCGCACCCGGCCAAAGGCATAGTTGAACGGGGTGAGGATGATCGGCGCGCCAAACTGGCCTTCATCGACCATGTGGCGCGACAGGCGGTAATAGCCATCCATCCCGACCGTGAAGCCGGGGGCCAGTTTGCGCTGCCAGCCGATATCGAAATAGTGCTGGCGTTCGGCACGGGGCACATCGTCGATCAGCGAAAGCGCCGCGCCGCTGGTGCCAACGAACTGCGCCACGCTGGCGCCCGCCACCAGTTCGAACGGCGGCGGCGAGAAATAGCGGGCATAGCCGATGTGCAGCGTGGTCGGCGCATCGGGCTGCCACACCAGATTGACGCGCGGGCTGAGTTGGTTTTCGCGGGCATAGGCATCGTAATAATCAAACCGCGCGCCATAATTGACCGTGACTTTGCCCGATAGCTGCCATTCGTCCTGCACATAGGCGCTAAGCATCACCGCCTGGCGCGTGCCGGCTTCGCCAATCGTGATCGGCGGCGCATCGGCCAGCCCCGCGTCATTGACCGGAAACACCGTCGTCAAGGTGGAACTGGTGGTGTGGTCATGCTGGACAAAGCCGCCAAACCGCACGGTATGGCCGCCGCCCACGCGCCACGAGGCATCGCCCTGCAACCCCAGGGCAAGGTCGGTCTTGTCCGCCTGTTGCGCCAGGCCGTTGAACAGCAGTTCGCCCGCGGTGTCGGGCCGATAGATCAGCGCCGACCACCGCGCAAAGGCGCCGATCTGCAAGGTGAGCGGGCCATTGTCGTGCAGAAAGGCCAATTGCCCGAACCCGGTGCGTTCAACCTGGCGTTCGTTCAGCGCGTCCGACGCAAAACTGGTCTGGCCATTCACCGGCACCGGCGATGTCGCCACCAGCCCGACCGGGTTCGGGATCTGGAACCACTGGTTCGAATAGCCGCCGACAAAGCTGATCCGGTCGGTGTTCGACAGGATGCGGTCGAGAAAGGCAAAGCCCTGGAACTGGTCGGTGGCATCGTGCACCGCATTGCGCGACGCATTGACGTTTTCGATGCCCAGCGCGTCGTGGCGATAATCGGCCGATACGAAATAGTTGGTCTGCCCGGTGGTCCCGCCATATTCGATGCTGGGTTCCACCGTGTCGTGGCTGCCGCCATACAGCGAAACCTGGCCGCCATTGGCAAAGCCGTTCTTGGTGTGGATATCGATCACGCCCGCGGTGCGCAGGCCATATTGCGCCGGCAGGGCGCCGGTCAGCAGGTCAAAATGGTCGATCAGCCGGGGGCTGAGCGTCTGGCCGAATACTGCAAGGCCTTCGGGCAGGATCGTGCCGTTGATGCGGTATTGCAGATTGGCATGATCATCGCGCACGTGGAACTGGCCGAAACCATCCTGCACCACGCCGGGCAATTGCAGCATGATCTGGTTGAACTGCTGGTTGTCGCCGCCGGGCAAGGCCTGGATTGCGGCATTGGTAATGCCGTAGGAATCGGCGCCCAGGCTTTTCTGCACGGCCGAGCGCGCTTCATCGAGCCGCCGCGCGGTCACCACGATCGGCGCGTCCTTGGCCTTTTGCGCATCGTCGGCGTTCGCAGCCGCATCGGCACTGTCGGCGGCGCGCGCCGGGCAAGGCCCCGCCAGCGCGGCCAGGCAGGCCAACAGCAGGGGACCGGAAATTCGCGGGGCAACAGACATGATCATCCGATTGGCAAGAGGTCGCACAGTGTGGGGGGCGCGGTCAGGCGATGGCCTGCTCCATATGTGATGTTATAGTGTACCACAAGCATCGAAACATGACCATTTCGTCAACATTTTCCACGTGATCGACACCGGGCGGCGGGTTGGGCGCCCTGTTCGCACGCAGGGTCCCGACCTTTCCAAGATATATCTTTTCCCTTGCGCATAGTCCCGCTACGATATATCTCAGACACACATAAAACGATCATGCTGTTGCATCCAAGGATCCCCGATGTCCCGCCACCAGATCACCCGCCTGCGCCATGAAACCCGCCGCCGCACGCTGCGCGTTGCTGCGATCGAGCATCTGGGCGCCCACATGCGGCGCATGGTGTTTACCGCACCTGAACTTCACGATTTCGTCAGCGCCGGGTTTGACGATCATATCAAACTGTTTTTCCCCGGCGAAGACGGCACCACGGTGATGCGCGATTTCACCCCGCGCCGGTTCGACCCTGCCGCGCAAAGCCTGACGATCGATTTCGCGCTCCACGATGCAGGGCCCGCCACGCAATGGGCCGCCGCCGCGCGCGTGGGCGACAGGCTGGATATCGGCGGCCCGCGCGGTTCGGCGGTAATCCCGGATGATTTCGACTGGTACCTGCTGATCGGCGATGAAAGCGCGCTGCCCGCGATCGGCCGCCGGGTGGAGGAATTGCGCCCCGCGGTGCCGGTGATCACGCTGGCGCTGGTAGAAACGGCGGGTGACGAACAGCGCTTTGTCACCGCGGCGCAGTGGCAGGGCCACTGGGTTTACCGCAGCGAAAACCGCGGTGATGATGCCGGCGTGTTGATCGCCGCACTGGGTGCAATTGCGCTGCCGGCGGGTGAAGGCTTTGTGTGGATCGCCGCCGAATCGACCGTGGCGCGGGCGCTGCGCGCGCATGTGATCGACACGATCGGCCACCCGCGCGAATGGACCAAGGCGGCCGGATACTGGACCATGGGCCTGGCCGACGCGGCGGACAAATCGATCGACGGGTGATCACGGCCATGCAGAACACTTGCCCGGGCCGCATTGGCTGCTAGGTCTGCACCCGAAAACAAGCAGATACGGGCAGACGCGATGAGAATGACCTGGCTAAACGGGACTGGGCGAAACGGATGGTGCAGCACACTGGCAGCCGGCGCACTGTTGCTGGCGCAGCAGGCAGAGGCGGCATCGCGCGTGCCGGTGGCGGCAGAGCACGGCATGGTGGTCACCGCGCACCGGCTGGCGACGCAGGCCGGGCTCGATGTGCTGCGCCAGGGGGGCAATGCGGTCGATGCCGCCATCGCGGTGGGCTATGCGCTGGCAGTGACTTTTCCCGAGGCGGGCAATCTGGGCGGCGGCGGCTTCATGACCGTGCGGCTGGCCGATGGCACCACGCATTTCCTCGATTTTCGCGAAACTGCGCCCGGCGCGGCGCGGCCCGGCATGTATCTGGATGGCAAAGGCCAGGTGATCCCCGGCCTGTCGGCGCGCGGCTGGCTGGCATCGGGCATTCCCGGCACCGTTGCGGGCATGGAATATGCGCGCGTGCATTGGGGCACGCGCCCGCGCGCGGCGCTGATGGAGCCGGCAATCCACCTGGCCGGCGATGGCTTCGTGCTCGATCGCGGCGATGCCGAAATGCTCGCCGAAGCTGCCGACGAACTGGGCAAGGACCCGGCCAGCGCAGCGATTTTCCTCAACGCGGGCAAGCCGTGGAAAGCCGGCGAGCGGCTGGTTCAGGGCGACCTTGCCCGTTCGCTGCGCCTGATTGCCGATCAGGGTGCCGATGCGGTCTACAAGGGCCCGATCGGCGCGGCGATGGTCGCCGGCAGCGCGCATGGCGGCGGCATTCTGGCAAAGGCCGATTTCGCACACTATGCCGTGCGCGACATGAAGCCGCTGGAATGCGATTATCGCGGATACCACGTGATTGCCGCGCCGCCGCCCAGTTCGGGCGGGGTGGTGATCTGCGAAACGCTTGGCATCCTGTCGGGCTATCCCATGGCGCAATGGGGCTGGCATTCGGCCGATGGCACGCATGTGCTGATCGAGGCGCTGCGCCGCGCCTATCACGATCGCAATGTGCTGCTGGGTGATCCCGATTTCGTCAAAGTGGATACGGCGCGGCTGGTTTCACCGGCCTATGCCGCCACCCTGCGCGCGGGCATCACCATGGACAGGGCGACGCCCTCGCTCTCGCTGGGTGGCGTAACCGCGAGCCCCGAAGGCCAGAACACCACGCATTTTTCCATCGTCGATGCTGCCGGCAATGCCGTGGCGGTAACGTATACATTGAACGACTGGTTTGGCGCGCATGTCACCGCGCCGGGCACGGGCATCCTGATGAATGACGAAATGGACGATTTTTCGGCCAAGCCCGGCGCATCAAACATGTATGGCCTGGTCGAATCCGCCAACAACGCGATTGCGCCGGGCAAGCGCCCGCTTTCCTCGATGAGCCCGACCCTGGTCACCCGCAATGGTGAACTGGCGCTGGTGATCGGCACGCCGGGGGGCAGCCGCATCCCGACCGGGGTGCTGCAGGTCATGCTCAATCTGATCGACCACGGCATGACGCTGACCGAGGCGATCGAGGCGCCGCGCATCCACCAGCAATGGCTGCCCGATCAGACCTGGTACGAACGGTTTGCGCTGTCGCCCGACACCATGGCGATCCTGGCCGCGCGCGGGCAGAAACTGGTCGAACGGCGCCATGGCAACCATAACGCCGCAATTGTCGTGGGCGGGCCGCGCATTGCCGGCGCAACCCCGCCGCCAGCCGATGACGAAGGCGTGGACATCCCCCCGGCGCGGCTGTTCGGCGCGATCGATCCGCGCCTGCCGATGGGTTCGGCAGAGGGGTATTGAGCGGGGCACCGGGGCAGCGGGGCGCAGGCGGGAAGCCTTGCGCATCCTGCCCCATGGCGTCCGGCGCATGAACCGGCTAAGCTGACGCCCATGGCGATGTTGCCGCTTCGACCGACGCCGTTTTTCGGCAACAAGAACCGCGCGTTCTGGCGCCTGCAGTTTCTCGGCTGGGGTGGCGCGCTGTTGCTGCGCGCGATGTCGAGCCTGGCCAATGCGGTGCCGCTGTCATTCCTGGTGATCGTGATCATTGCCACGATCACCGGATTTTCGCTCTCGCTGATCCTGTCGGTGATCTATCGCGCGCTGATCAATCGCCGCGCGCTGGTCACCTGGGGGGTGACGGCGGTGGTGCTGGCGATTGCGGTGGGGCTTTATGCCTTTATCGATTCGTGGGTGGTCAGCCTGTACCGCACCAATGCCGAATCGAGCTTTGCCCAGCTGTTTCTGGGGGTGTTCTATCTTGATCTGACACTGCTCGGCGCGTGGTCGGCGCTGTATTACGCGATCAATTTCTATATCCAGGTGGAAGAACAGAACGATCAGCTGCTGCAGCTGGAAAACCAGGCGACCAGCGCGCAGCTGGCCATGCTGCGCTATCAGCTCAATCCGCATTTCCTGTTCAACACGCTCAATTCGATTTCCACGCTGGTGCTGCTGAAACAGACCGAACCGGCCAATGCCATGCTGTCGCGGCTGTCGGCATTCCTGCGCTATACCCTGATCAACGAGCCGACCGCGCGCGTGACCGTGGCGCAGGAAATCGAAACGCTGAAGCTCTATCTCGATATCGAGCGGATGCGGTTTGAAGAACGGCTGCGCACCCGGTTCGATATCGAACCCGAAGCGTGCGACGCGCTGATGCCTTCGCTGCTGCTGCAGCCGCTGGTGGAAAATGCGATCAAATATGCCGTCAGCCCGCTGGAAGAAGGTGCCGAGATCACCATCCATGCCGATGTGATCGGCACTGTGCTGCGCATCGTGATTTCCGATACCGGCCCGGGCCTGCCACCCGGGATTGATCCGGCCGACCTGTTCGGCGCCAATTTCGATGCCAATCCGTCGTTCCCGCGCGCGCCGGGGGCGGTTTCCACCGGCGTGGGCCTTGCCAATATCCGCGATCGGCTGGGCCAGGCTTATGGCGAAAGCCAGCGGTTCGACATCATGACCGGCCCCGAAGGCGGGGCGGTGGTCACGATCGAGCTGCCGTTCGAAGCGCGCCCCGCGGTTCAGCCCGCATCCGCACCCGCTCCACGATCCGTTCAGCAACCGCTAAACCCGGCCGTCGCAGGCTAGGTCGCCCTACCTTCTGCACAAGGAACCGCCATGACCATCCGCACGATCCTTGTCGACGATGAAAAACTGGCCATCCAGGGCCTGCAACTGCGCCTGGCCGCC
The DNA here is from genome assembly GCA_903832325.1 of uncultured Sphingomonadales bacterium. Classification (GTDB taxonomy): domain Bacteria; phylum Pseudomonadota; class Alphaproteobacteria; order Sphingomonadales; family Sphingomonadaceae; genus Novosphingobium. The sequence continues at coordinate 164,812 of CAILBC010000023.1, forward strand.
TTTCCCGATGTCGAAATCATCGACACATGCGCCAATGGGCGCGAAGCGATCCGCAAGATCAAGACCGAAAAACCCGATCTGGTGTTCCTCGATATCCAGATGCCCGGCTTTGACGGGTTCAGCGTGGTGAAAGGGGTGATGGAAATCGACCCGCCGCTGTTCGTGTTCGTGACGGCCTATTCCGAACACGCGCTGAAAGCGTTTGAGGCCAATGCGGTCGATTACCTGCTGAAACCGGTCGATCAGGACCGGCTGGCCGATGCGCTGGACCGCGCACGCACCCGCCTCGCTGAAAAGCGCGGGCTGGAAGAAGTCGAAAAGCTGAAAACCGTGCTGGCCGAAGTTGCCCCCGGCGCGATGCCCGATATGGATGAGGATAGCGAACCGGCCGCCGGCCGCTTTGAAAAGCTGATCAACATCAAGGATCGCGGCCAGATATTCCGCGTCGATGTCGATTCGATCGAACGCATCGAGGCGGCGGGCGATTACATGTGCATCTATACCGGCGACAATTCGCTGATCCTGCGCGAAACGATGAAAGACCTTGAACGCCGGCTGGACCCGCGCGTGTTCCAGCGCGTCCACCGGTCAAAAATCGTCAATCTCGATCTGGTCCGGCAGGTGCGCCCCCACACCAACGGCGAATGCTTTCTGGTGCTGCAATCGGGCGCCGAAGTGAAAGTCAGCCGGTCCTACCGCGATGTGGTGGCGCGCTTCGTGCATTGAGGCCATTGCGCCCTGTTTTGATCATTCCCGCGCAGGCGGGAATCCAGTAGCCGGGGCGGGATGCGCACGGCGCCTGCGCCTGATAATTCGTACGAGGAAACCATGGCGACGGTTGAAGACAAGCACCGTGACACATTCACCCTGCCAGGTTTTGACCTGCACACCTTTGTCGCGCGCACGCTGGCCGAGGATCTGGGCGAGGGGCTGCCGGGCGGCGGGCGCGATGTGACCAGTGACAGCGTGATTCCCGCAGACGCCCGCTTTGCCGGGGTGATGGACAGCCGCGATGCGGTCAGCGTGTGCGGGCTGCCGATTGCCGCCGCGTTCTTTCGCGCGCTCGATCCGGCCGTGGAGATCGAAATGCTGGTGGATGAAGGCGCGCACGTTGCGCCGGGCACCGCGCTGATGCGCCTGGCCGGATCGGCACGCGCGCTGCTGACCGCCGAACGCAGCGCGCTGAACACCGTGCAGCATCTGACCGGGATCGCCACGCTGACCCGCAGCTATGTCGATGCGATGGGCGATAGGCGCGCGCGGCTGCTCGATACGCGAAAGACCATTCCGGGCCTGCGCGTGCTGGAAAAATACGCGGTGCGCACCGGCGGCGGGCATAACCACCGCATGGGCCTGTATGATGCGGCAATGATCAAGGACAACCACGTGGCCGTGGCGGGCGGCGTGGCCGAGGCGGTGCGCCGCGCACTGGCCGCCGGCGTGCGCGAGGTGATCTGCGAAGTCGATGCGATCGACCAGATCGAACCCGCGCTGGCCGCGGGCGCCACGCGCCTGCTGCTTGACAACATGGGGCCGCCGATGCTGCGCGCCGCGCTGGCGCTGGTGGCGGGGCGCGTGCCGTGCGAAGCCTCGGGCGGGGTGCGGCTGGATACGATCGCCGCGATTGCTGCCACCGGGGTCGATTACATTTCGGTCGGCCGCCTGACGCAAAGCGCGCCTGCGGCCGATATCGGGCTGGATTTCACGCCATTATGATCGCGTGGCCGATCCTGCGCGCCCTTCCCCTGTTCGCGCTCGCGCTGGGCTTTGCGCCCGCCGCAATCGCGCAAACCGCCGCCTGCACCCTGCCCGAACGCGCGCCCGCGCCGCCGCCCGCTGTGCCCGATGGCCCGGTGCGCGTGCTGCCGATCGCCAGCTACACCCTGGCGATCACCTGGGCGCCCGAATTCTGCGCCACGCACGGTGCCGATCCGGCTGCGGCGGCCGAATGCAGCGGCGCGGCGGCCCGTTTCGGCTTTGCGCTGCATGGCCTGTGGCCCGATGCCGCGCCCGAAAACGGCAAGGCGACCTGGCCGCAATGGTGCCCGGCAAAGCCGCCGGCCACCGCGCAAGTGCCCGCCGCCGTGGTGCGTTCGATGCTGTGCACCACGCCTTCGCCCAGCCTGATTGCACACGAATGGGCCAAGCACGGCACTTGCATGGCGGCCAGCCCGCAGCTCTATTTTGCGCAAAGCCGCGCGCTGTTCAACGCGCTGCACTTTCCCGACATGGCGGCGCTGGCACGGCGCACGGACCTGACCGCGGGCGATTTGCGCCGTGCCTTTGCCAGCGCCAATCCACGCTATCCGCTGACCGCGATCGGCCTGATGCTGCGCAATGGCGCCACGCTGCAGGAAGTGCATCTGTGCCACGATCGCCGGCTGCGTCCGGCCCCTTGTGCCCTGCCCGACGTGGCGGACGCGGCGCCGCTGCGGATTACGCTGCTTCCGCGCTCAGCCAGTCGATGAACAGCCGCACCGGCAGCTTGTCCTTCATCGTCTGCCGGCAGATCAACCCCCAGGCCCCGGGGCAGACCACGCTGTGGTCCACCGGGCGCACCAGCCGGCCCGCGGCAAGATCGGCCTCGGCAAAAGGCCCGTTGACCAGTGCCACACCGCGCCCCGCCAACGCCATTTCCAGCGCCACGGCCAGGGTATCGACCATCAGGTAGGGCACTTTGGGTTCGAACACGACCCCGGTGCCGGCAAACCATTCGGCCCAGTTGCTTGCTTCGGTATAGTTCGCCACCAGCGGCTGCTGCATCAGCGCCGCGGCATCGAGATGCCCGCCCGCGCGATCGAGAAAGGCCGGCGAACAGACCGGTTGCAGCGTGTAATCGAACAGCGGCACCCAGTGATAGCGATCCGGATCGGGCGCGGTGGCACAATAGACCAGCCCGACGTCGGCATGCGCCTCGTCAAAGGTCCAATCGACCGCGCAAGTGGTCAGCGACAGCTTGATATCGGGATTGTCGCCCAGAAACTGCGGCACGCGCGGCGCCAGCCAGCGGATCGAGGCGGTAACATAAGTCTGCACGCGCAGCGGCGTATCGAGCGCATGGCGGCGCACCGCCTCCACCCCGTCGATCAGCGATTCGAACGCCGCGCGCACATAGGGGTAGAACACGCGGCCTTCTTCGGTCGAAACGATATGGCGGCCATCCTGGGCAAACAGCTGCACGCCCAGCGCTTGTTCGATGATCTGAAGCTGGTGGTTGATCGCCGGCGGGGTCAGGCACAGTTCGCCGGCCGCATCGCGGATGCTCTGGTGGCGGGTGGCCGCCTCGAATCCCCGCAGCGCCTTCAGCGGCGGCAGGTCGCGCAAATTGAACCGCGAACGCATCGTTACTCCCAGGGCCCCGGTAAAACGCACTACCCCAGAATGCGATCCTCGGCCAGCAAGGCGGCACCTTTTTCCGCGACCATCACCGTGGGGGCATTGGTGTTGCCGCTGGTGATCGACGGAAAGATCGAGGCATCGACCACGCGCAGGCCCACCAGGCCATGCACGCGCAGCCGCGCATCGACCACCGATGTCGCCGGGTCCGGCCCCATCCGGCAGGTCGAGGTGGGGTGATAGACGGTATCGGCGCGCGCGCGAAAATCGTCGATCAGGCCCTCATCGGGCATCTGCGGCCCGGGCACCAGTTCCTCCACGATCACATCGGCCAGCGGCCGTGTTGCGGCAATTGCGCGCAGCAGGCGCGTGCCCAGTTCCGCCTCGGCCAGATCGTGCTCGGTCGCGAGGTAATTGGGATGGATTTCCGGCTTGGCAAAAGGATCGGGCGTGGTGATCGCCAGGTGCCCCCGGCTGGTCGGCCGGCAACTGTTGAACGACAGCAGGAATGCGGGGAACGGATCGGGATTGAGCAGCCGCCGCGCGGCGATCGGCGTGCGGGTATAGCTGACCGGGCTGAAATAGAGTTGCAGCGTGGGGTGCGGATCTTCGGGCCGCGCGCGCACGAAACCGCCGGCCTGGTTCACGCTCATCGACAAAGGCCCGCGCCGGTCGACCATATAGCGCAAGGCCGCACCCAGCTTGCCGATCATCGGGCGCAGCACATTGTTCAGCGTGGGCACCGATGTGCGGTAGAAATAGCTGACCGCGATATGGTCCTGCAGATTGCGCCCCACCGCGGGCAGATCGGCCACCACCGGGATGCCGTGCCGGGCCAGCAATTCACCATCGCCCACGCCCGATACCTGGAGCAGTTGCGGCGATCCGATCGCGCCGGCACACAGCACCACTTCGCGCCGCGCGCGGATCATCTTTTCGCGGCCACGGTGCAGATAGGCCACGCCCACCGCGCGGCGCCCTTCAAACACCACGCGCATCACCCGCGCATGGCGGATCAGCGCCAGATTGCGGCGCTGGCGCACCGGCCAGTAATAGGCATTGGCGGTGGATGCGCGCCAGCCGCCGCGCGTGTTGATCTGATAGATGCCGAACCCTTCGCCATCCTGCCCGTTGAAATCGGGCGTGATGCGGTGGCCCAGTTCGGGCGCGGTGGCCAGAAACCGGTCGCACAGCGGGTGCGCGCGCGCGGAAATATCGGTCACATGCTGCGGCCCGCCCTGCCCGTGCCAGGCGCTGCGCCCCAGATCGTGATCTTCCGACCGGATGAAATAGGGCAGCACATCGTCCCAGCCCCAGCCGGGATTGCCCGCCGCCGCCCAGTCATCATAATCGTGGGGAAAGCCGCGCACGTGGACCATCGCGTTGATCGAGCCCGACCCGCCCACCACTTTGCCGCGCGGCCAGTAACTGGTGCGTCCACCCAGCGAGGCAACCGGTTCGGTTTCGAACATCCAGTTGATCCGCCGGTCAAAAAACGTGCGGCCATACCCGATCGGCAGCTGGATCATCAGCGACAGGTCCGACCCGCCCGCCTCCAGCATGGCGACTTTGGTCCAGGGATCTTCCGACAGGCGGCTGGCCACGACGCAGCCGGCCGTGCCGGCCCCGACAATGACATAATCGGCCTCTTCGATCATGAAACGGGGTCTTGCGTCATCTCGAGATGGAGCATCGTGCCGGTATAGGGGTGCGCCAGCGCAACCGCTTCGTTCAATTCAACCCCCAGCCCCGGCGCGGTCGGCGGGATGACATGGCCCTGTTCGAACCGGATCGGCGTTTTCAGGATTTCGGCATGAAACCCGCCCCAATCCTCGATGCTTTCGAGAATCAGGAAATTGGGTGATGCGGTCGCCAGTTGCACATTGGCCGCGCCCACCACCGGTCCGCAATACAGATGCGGCGCAATCTGGACATGGCGCACTTCGGCCATCGCGGCGATCTTCTTGGCCTCAAGCAGGCCGCCGCAGCGCCCCAGATTAAGCTGCAGGATCGCCGCCGCGCCGCAATCGAGCAGGCGCGCGAAATCATACTTGGTCGCCAGCCGCTCGCCGGTCGCGATCGGGATCGAGGTGGCGCGCGCCACTTTGGCCATTTCCTCGGGCGCATCGGGCGGCATCGGTTCTTCGAGCCAGAGCGGATCATACGGCTCCAGCCGCCGCGCCAGCCGCACTGCGCCCGCCGCAGTCATCTGTCCATGCGTGCCAAACAGCAGGTCGGCCCGGTTGCCCACCGCCGCGCGCAACGTGCGGGCAAAGCGTTCCGACAGATCAAGCGCTTCGAGCGACAACTGCCGCCCGTCAAACGCCGAATAGGGGCCCGCCGGATCGAATTTCAGCGCGGTAAAGCCCATATCGAGATAGAGCGCCGCGCGTTCCGCCGCCAGATCGGGATCGTGATAGACATCGGTCGCATCGCCGGGGCGCGGATAGATGTAGGTATAGGCGCGCAGGCGTTCGTGCACTTGCCCGCCCAGCAGCTTGTACACCGGCTGGCCCGCCGCCTTGCCAATGATATCCCAGCAGGCCATTTCCAGCGCCGAAAGCACGCCCATCACCGTCAGATCGGGATGCTGGGTAAACCCGGAGGAATAGACCCGGCGCCACAGCACCTCGATATCGTGCGGATCGGTGCCCAGCGCATAGCGGGCAAACACGTCCTCGATCATCTGCGCCACCAGATGCGGCGAAAACGGCACGCAATAGGCCTCTCCCAGCCCGGAAATGCCGCAGGCCGTGGTCAGCTTCACAAACACGAAATAGCGCCCGCCGAAATGCGGCGGCGGATTGCCCACGACAAACGTCTGGATATCGGTCAGCCGCATCGATGCCCCGCCATTGGTTTCCTCTTTCGCGCCAAATCCGTCCGCTGCACGTCACCCCGGACGTGATCCGGGGTCCAGCTTTTTCTTGGCCCGGGCGGGTATGGGGCCCACGCATGCCGCAAGAAAGCGGGACCCCGCATCACGTCCGGGGTGACGAAATTCGCGACAGGACGCCCATGTGCGCGAACGCCGGTTTTCTCCAACAAACTGAAAGGGTGCCGCACCCTCGGCAAGTGAAGCTTTTTGCGCGAAGGGAAAGTTTCGTTGTCGGCCATGCCGCCAGCGCGGGCAGTCATGCCGCCAGCGCGGGCAGTGGCGCATTGCCCGCCAAACGCCTATGGCGCGCGGCATGACCGTGTCACCGTCCCTTCCCGCCATCCTGGTTGATGCCGATGCCTGCCCGGTGAAAGAGGAAATCTACAAAGTTGCGTTCCGCCGCAATGTCCCGGTGACCGTGGTCAGCAACAGCCGGATGCGCCTGCCCGATCATCCGCTGATCACGCGCATGGTGGTCAGCGATGCATTCGATGCCGCCGATGACTGGATTGCGGACCACTGCGATGCGAAATCGGTGGTGATCACTGCCGATATCCTGCTCGCCGACCGCTGCCTGAAGGCCGGCGCGACGGTGATCGGATCGAACGGCAAGGCATTCACGATGGCCTCGATCGGCGCGGCGATTGCCACGCGCGCGATCATGGCCGATCTGCGCGCCGGGGGCGAAGCGATCGGCGGGCCACCGCCCTTTACAAAGGCCGACCGGTCGCGATTTTTGCAGGCGCTGGACGAAGCGCTGGTGCGGCTGTCGAGATGACCAGTGGCACGATGACCGGCAGCGCGACACACGACGCCATCGTGCTGGGCGCGGGCGCCGCGGGCCTGTTCTGCGCCAGCGTGGCGGGGCAGCGCGGGCGGCGCGTGGCGCTGATCGACCATGCGGACGAACCGGGCAGGAAAATCCTGATTTCCGGCGGTGGGCGGTGCAATTTCACCAATCTGGGCACCAGCGCAGACCGCTATCTGTCCACCAACCCGCATTTCGCCAAATCGGCGCTCAGCCGCTACACCCCGCTCGATTTTCTGGCGCTGGTCGAACGCCATGGCATTGCCTGGCACGAAAAAACGCTGGGGCAGCTGTTTTGCGACGGGTCGGCGCGGCAGATCGTGGCGATGTTGCGCGATGAATGCGCGCGCGGCGCGGTGGAGCTGATGTGCCATGCGCCGATCGGCGCGGTGGACCATGCCGATGGGCATTTCCGGGTGGCCGCCGGCGGGCGCGAGCTGATCGCGCCGGCGCTGGTGATCGCCACGGGCGGCCCGGCGATTCCGAAAATGGGCGCCACCGGGTTTGCCTATGATCTGGCACGCCGGTTCGGGCTGAAAGTGGTGCAGCCGCGCCCCGCGCTGGTGCCGCTGACACTGGGCGCGGGCGATGCGCTGTTTCGCGAATTGTCGGGGGTTGCCGCGCCGGTCGTCGCGCGCTGCGGCAAGGCGGCGTTTCGCGAAGCGGCGCTGTTCACCCACAAAGGCCTGTCGGGCCCGGCAATCCTGCAGGTTTCGAGCTATTGGCAGCACGGGCAGGACGTGTGCATCGATTTCCTGCCCGACCGGCCGCAGGGCTGGTTGAAAGCCGCCAAGGCCGCAGCCCCGCGCGCCGGGATGCGGCGACTGCTGCGCGACGGGCTTCCCGAACGGCTGGCCGATGTGCTGTGCGACCGGCTGGATATTGCGGGCGAACTGGGCACGGCCACCGACCGCCGCCTGGCCGAGGCCGAAGCGCGCCTGGCAGACTGGCGCTTTACCCCCGATGGCAGCGAAGGCTATGCCAAAGCCGAAGTGACCGCCGGCGGCATTGCCACCGCCGACTTGTCATCAAAGACGATGGCGGCGCGCCGCGTGCCCGGGCTTTATGCCATTGGCGAAGCGGTTGATGTGACGGGCTGGCTGGGCGGATACAATTTCCAGTGGGCCTGGGCCAGCGGCTGGGCTGCCGGGCAGGAGATTTGAGATGATACCCCGCGAACATCTGGCCAGCGCCCAAGTCCCCGGTGGCGAAGAACTGCGCCTGTACCGCCATGGCGCCGATTTCATGATCGTGCTCGATCGCAACGAACTGATGAGCACGCGCCTGCGCGGATCGGAAGAGGCGCTGGCCACTTTGTCCTGCGCGCGCATTGCCAAAGTGCGCAGCCCCCACGTGCTGATCGGCGGCTATGGCATGGGGTTCACTTTGCGCGCGGCGCTGGCCGTGCTGCCCGCCGATGCCACGGTGACCGTGGCCGAACTGGTGCCCGATATCATCGAATGGGCGCGCGGACCGATGGCCGAAATTGCCGCCGGGTGCCTGGATGATCCGCGCGTGCGGCTGATCGTGGGCGATGTGGCGCGGGTGATCCAGACCGCGCCCGCCACGTTCGATGCCATCCTGCTGGATGTCGACAATGGCCCCGATGGCCTGGTGCGCGCCGACAACAACCGCATCTATGCCCGCCGCGGCCTGCTCGCCGCGGGCGAAGCGCTGCGCCCGGGCGGCGTGCTGGCGATCTGGTCGGCAGCAAAGGACGATGCCTTTGTCCGCCGCCTGCGCGAAGCCGATTTTGCCGTGGACGAACTGGCCGTGCGCGCCCGTGCCAACGGCAAGGGGGCCAAACACGTGATCTGGTTTGCAAGCAGGGACTGATAACGCCAGGCAGATTGTACCAGTTTGGCCGTTGGTGAAATTGTATCCGCAAGCGCGCGCTGCCATGGTGCCCGCCAGCGCCGGCCGTTGCTGGTCAGGTGGCGAATCGTGAGGATCAGGCCGTGGCGAGTTCAAGCGATTCCTCCTCTCCCACCCCGATGATCACGCGATCGCAGACCAAGCGCAATCTGGGTCCCGATGCCGTTGCCGCCGCGCGCAAGCGGCACAAGGAGGCCCGCGCGGTAGCAGCCGGTTCCATCACCTGGAACATGCAGGGCGCCGGAACCGACGTGATCAAAAGCGACTACCTCGTGCAGTTGATGCGTGTGGCCGAGGTGGACGTGATCTGCCTTCAGGAATGCGGGAACTTGTTCGGATGGCAGGGGGAACTGCAAACCGGCTGGGTGGTGGCGATGCACGAGCAATGGAATGCCGGGGGTGGCAACAACCGCTGTTCGCTGGCCATTCTGACGCGAACCCCGCCAACGCGAACCCATCGCATCGCCAACCTGCGGCTTGACCACCGCCCGATGATCAGTGCGGAATACCGCGGTCGGTGGTTCTGGTGCGTGCACGGCCCCCGTACACAAACATATGTGCGCCAGGCCTTGCTGACTGCGCGCCATTGGTCACCAGGACAGGAATGGTGCGTGCTCGGCGATTTCAATGTCAACGCGCTGCACGGCGGAGAAACAGTCGATATCGGACAGCCGCCGGCACAATGCCTCAAGAGCGGCAGGATCACCCACCCGGGATCGGGCACCGAACTGGATTACGGGTATTTTTTCGAGTTTGGATTCGGCGCGATACTGCGCGACGAGGTCATTTCCGACCATTATGCGGTGCAGTTCGTCCATCCGTGATCATTGGGCCGTGATCATTGGGCCGTGATCATTGGGTCGTGATCGGTGGGCCGTGATCGGTGGGCCGTGATCGGTGGGCGTGGCCAAGATCAGCGTGGCCGGCAAAGCCCTGGCGCGTGATCCGGCATGCGCATATCGGCGGAGCCCAACACCACTGACAGAAAGCCGCCACTGAAAGGCAGCGCGAATGCGCTCAGTCGTGCCGGCCACCATCCAGAAAAGTGCGCTCTGCCGGGGTGGTTTCGCGGCCCAGTGCCGCATTGCGCCCGGCAAAGCGGCCAAAGCGGGTGATTTCATCGCGGTGCCCTTGCGCGAACCGCAGCACGTTTGCGGCATGGTCGGCCAGCGCGGCAAAGTACGCCAGGCTTTGCGCCTGAAGCGCCGGGTCCTCTGCATGCATCAGCGGCATTGCGAAAAAATGGCGCTCATCAAAGGACAAGTTGGCATCCATCCCGGCCGCGATCCCTTCCACCGCCAGTGTCTGCGCGCGGGCATCGCAGGCAAAGGCGCGCGCGGTGCCGCGATGGATATGGCGCGAAAACTGATCGAGCACCAGGATCAGCGCGACCCGTCCGCGCGGGGTCTGTGCCGATTCATCCAGTGCACCCGCCGCCGCCGCCGCGTGCAGGGCGCCGAACCGCAGGCGCACCACGGCATCAAGGTCGTCACTGCCGCGAAACCAGTCCTGCGGGCCGAGTTCGCGAAACCAGAAATCGAGCACGTTGGCCAGCGGCCCCATGGTATCGTGGATGCTGATCGTTTCGCCCATGACAATAGCCGCCCCCGCGCCCTTTGCTTCCCCGCACATTACCTAAGGATATGTCGCGCGGCGAACGTTGAACAGAGCGCAAAATGCCGCGCACGATATTTCGCCCGGATGCGGAATCGCGACTGCCGCAAAACCGGGCTATACGGGCCCGAGTGATATTGGGCTTTGCCACAGCGCAAATCGCCGCAACCACCGGGGACCGGTCATGACACACGCACGTATCCCACGCTTTTCCCCCGGCCTGATCGCGGGATCGGCGCTGATCGCGCTGGCCTGCGCCGGGCCGGCCATGGCGCGCGATGCCGATGATGACCTGACCCCGCCGGGCATGACCCTGACCCCGCTGGCGCTGCCTGGCGCGCGGATCACGCGGCTGGGCACGCTGGATGGAAAGCCGGGATCGCCCGCCATCACCAACCCCGCAGCAATCGCGACCAGCCCCGACGGGCGCGTGGTTGCGGTGCTGACATCGGGGTTCAACGGCATGGCGCAGCCCGATGGCACGCCCGACCGCGCCCATTCGACCGAGCGGCTGATGCTGTTCCGCATCGGCCCCAAAGCCACGGTGAAAATTGCCGAGGCGCCGCTGCCCGCCAGTTTCGGCGGGCTGGCCTGGTCACCCGATGGTCGGCGCATTGCGGCCACACTGGGTGTGGGCGATGGCGTGGCGCTGTTCCGATGGAATGGCCGCACGCTGGATGCCGATGGTGCGCCAATCGCGCTGGGGCACAAGGCCGGGCTGGGTCTGCATGTCAAACCTGCCGCCGCCGGGGTGACCTGGGCGGGGGCGGATCGCCTGCTGGTGGCCAATTTCTTCAACGATTCGGTATCGCTGGTCGATACGGCAAAGCGCGCCGTGGTGGCCGAGGCGGACTTGCGCCCGGGCAAGATCGATGCCGCACAGCGCGGCATTCCCGGGGGCACCTATCCGTTTCGCATTGTCATGGCCGCACCTGGCCGCGCGGTGGTATCGGCGCCGCGCGACCGCGAACTGATCACGCTGGGGCTGGAGGGTGATACCCTCCACGTGATCGCGCGGGCGCGCGCCATGGGGGAGCCGACCGCGCTGCTGCCGCTGCGCGATGGCCGGGTGCTGGCCACCGGCGACAATGCCGATACGCTGATCGCGCTGGCCGCCGATGGGCGCACGCTGGCCGAATATCCGATTGCCGTGCTGCCCGCCGCCGGCGCGACCGACCGGCCCAAGGGGCTGAATCCCGATGCGCTGGCGCTGGCACCGGGTGGCGGTGCCGCGCGCCTGCTGGTCACTTTGGGCGGGATCAATGCCGTGGCCGCGATCGATCTGGCGCACACGCTGGCTGCGCCATCGGGCCATGCGGCGGCGCTGATCGGCATGGCGCCCACCGGGTGGTACCCCGATGCGGTGGCCACGGCGCAAGGGCACATGATCATTGCCAATTTCAAGGGCCTGCCCGGCGCCAATCCCGGCGCGTGCCGCAACACGCTGGGCACGAAACCGGCCGATCTGGGCGCGTGCCGTGCATCGGGCCGCTATGTCCTGCAATTGCAGGCCGGATCGCTGCTGACGGCGCCGATCCCCGCCAATGCGCAATTCGCGCAGGGAACCGCCAAAGTGGCACGCAATCTGAACATGCCCGCGGCGGCGGCCGTGCAATCGGCCGAAGCGGTGATGGCGGCGATGCGCGGGCACATCCGCAACGTGATTTACATCGTGAAGGAAAACCGCACGTATGACCAGGTTCTGGGCGATCTGCGCCCGGGCGATGGCGATGCAAAGCTGGTGCTGTTTCCCGGGGTGATGACCCCCAACCACCACGCCCTGGCGCAGCAATTCATCACGTTTGACCGGTTTTTCGATGCCGGCGAAGTGTCGTCCACGGGCTGGAGCTGGTCCACCCAGGCGCGCGCGGTCGATCTGCTCGAACGGATCACCCCGGTGAACTATGCCGGCAAGGGCCTGGCATACGAGGCGGAAGGCACCAACCGCTTTGTCAATGTGGCGCTGGCGCCCGCGGCGCGTCATGTCGCCAACCCCAATGTGCCCGATGATCCCGATCTGCTGGCCGGCACCGCAGACCTGACGGCTGCCGACGCCCCCGATGGCGCCGCCGGTGCAGGGTCGCTGTGGGCGGCGGCGATGGCGCGCGGGCTGTCGGTGCGCAATTACGGGTTTTATGGCGATCTTTCACGCTATGGCAAAGACGCCGGCGCCAACCGCATTCCGCTGGAGCGTGATCCCGCCGCCAGGGGCCTGCGCGTGATGTGGGCAGCGGACAAGCGGCTCGATCCGGTAACCGATCCCTATTACCGCAGCTTTGACCAGGGCTTTCCCGATTACTGGCTGGTCGAGGAATGGAAACGCGACTGGTTGCCCCGCGTGCTGGCCGGTGAAACCCCGCGCCTGACGCTGCTGCGCATCGATCACGATCACTTTGGCGATTTTGCCGAAGCGATTGACGGGGTGAACACCCCCGACCGCCAGATGGCCGACAACGATTATGCGCTGGGCCGGATTGTCGAGGCCGTGGCGCACAGCCCGGCTGCGGCCGAAACGCTGATCGCGGTGGTGGAAGACGATGCCCAGGATGGCGCCGACCATGTCGATGCGCACCGGTCGGTCGCCTATCTGATCGGGCCCGGGGTGCGGCGCGGAGTGGTCAATTCCACGCGCTATTCCACGGTCAACCTGATGCGCACGATCGAGCGCCTGCTCGATCTGCCCGCGCTGGGACTGAACGACAGCCTGGCGCTGCCCATGGCCGATGCGTTTGACCCGGCCACTGCGGCAAAGCCCTGGACGTATGCCGCGGCCTGGCCGCAGCCGCTGGATGCAACCGCGCTGCCCCATCCGGCGGGCCAGCAGGCGCAGGCGCGTCCGGCCGGCGTCCTGCCCGAACGGCCCGCCACCTGGTGGGAGGCGGCGATGGCCGGGCAAAACTTTGCCGAAGAGGACAAGCTGGACACCGCGCGCTTCAACGCCACACTGTGGGCCGGATTGAAGGGCGAAAAGCGCCGTTCGCGGGGGAAGTGAAACTCAAGCGCCAGCAATCTGGATAGCCCCCACCCCCAGCCCCTCCCCTGAAGGGGAGGGGAGTCAACGCAGCGGCAGAGTGCCCAGCACGCCTTCGATCGCGCGGCCCATCGCCAGCACGGCCCGGTCCGATCCTGCCGGGCCGTCGATCTCGATCGCCACCGGCAATCCGTTGGCGAGGCCCGCGGGCAGGACCAGCCCGGGCAGGCCGGCGGTGCTGCCCGGCGCGATATTGCGGCCCATGGCAAAGCGGAATGGCACGTCGCGGCCGGCGATGTGCAAATGATCATCCTCGCCGATCGGGGTGGCCGTGGTCATCGTAGCGGGCAGGATCATCGCATCGACCCGGTTGTCAGCGAACCATTGCGCGAACTGCGCCTGCAACGCCGGCCGGTGCACATCGCGCGCCGCGGCATAGGCCGCTTCGGACGTGGCGTGCGGCGCACCGGGCAGTGCGATCTGGCGCAGCAGCGTGGCAACATCGGGGCTGACTTGCGCAAACATCGCGTCAAAGCCGACCGGCGCGCCCATCGCCTCCAGCCAGGCTGTCAGCGACGGGACAACATCGTGCGCCTGCACCGCGCTGGTGATTGCCGCGATCAGCGTACCCAGCCCGGGAAATTCGGTTTCGACCAGCGTGACCCCGGCATCGGCCAGCCGCCCCAGCGCGGTTTCAACCACTGCCGCGACCGCCGGATCGATGCCATCGAAATAGTAATCGCGCACGATGCCCAGCCTCAAGCCGTTCAGCCTCAAACCGTTCAGAAGCAATCCGTCCAGAAGCAAGGGGTCCAGCGGCGCATCCTCGCCAGTGATCACCGCATCGAACAGCGCCAGATCGGCCACGCAGCGCGCATGGGGGCCGATCTGATCAAACAGCGGCGAAATCGGTGCGCAGCCGTCGCTGGGATAGCGGCCGGTGGTGGGGCGAAACCCGGCGATGCCGCACAGCGCGGCGGGCACGCGGATCGACCCTTGCGTGTCTTCGGCCAGGCCCAGCGGCGCCATGCCCGCGGCCACCGCCGCCGCCGTGCCGCCGCTGCTGCCGCCCGGGATGCGCGTGCGATCCCAGGGATTGCGCACCGCGCCAAACGCCTGATTGTTGCTGGACCAGCCCATCGACAGTTCGTGCAGGTTGGTCTTGCCCAGCACGCTGGCGCCCGCCGCGCGCAGCCGCGCGACGATCCCGGCATCATGTGCAGGACGGAAATCGCGCAGCGCCGTGGTGCCCGCCGTGGTCGGCAGGTCGGCAGTGGCGATGCTGTCCTTCACCGGCACGGGCAGGCCATGCAGCGGCCCCAGCGGTTCGCCCGCCGCGCGCCGTGCATCGGCGGCACGCGCGGCGGCGCGCACCGCATCGGGATCGAGCGCGATAAAGGCATTGAGATCGGCCCCGGCGGCGCACCGCGCCAGCAGCGCCTCGGCATAGGCCAGCGCAGTCATGCGACCGTCGCGCATTGCGCTGACCGCTTCGCCGGCGGACAGCGTTGTCAGATCATCAGGCATCGTCAGGCGGCCCCTTTTGCGTGCGGAACAGGCCCGAGGGATAGGCGATTGGCCTGATGTGTAAAGCTGCCTTCAATCGCGGCGAAACCCGCGCTATGCGCAGGCAATGGACGCACCCGCCCCTGACACCCTGCCCATCTGTGTGGCCGCGCTGTATCATTTCAGCCGGTTTGACGATTGTGCGGGCCATCGCGCGCGGCTGGACCGGGCCTGCCGCGCCGCCGGTGTGCGCGGCACGCTGCTGCTGGCGCGCGAAGGGATCAACGGCACGATTGCCGGCAGCAATGCCGCGATCGACGCCGTGTTGGCACAAATCCGCGCCCTGCCCGGCTGCGCCGCGATCGATGTGAAATTTTCGCGCGCGGCATCAATGCCGTTCCACCGGATGAAAGTGCGGATCAAGCGCGAAATCGTCACCATGGGCCAGCCCGATATCGATCCGACGCTGTCAGTGGGCACATATGTCGATCCGGCAGACTGGAACGCGCTGATTGCCGATCCCGCCACGATCGTGATCGACACGCGCAACGATTACGAGGTCGCGGTGGGCAGCTTTGCCGGCGCGATCGACCCGGCCACACGCAGTTTCAGCGAATTTCCCGAATGGTTCCGCGCGCAACGCGACCGTTTGCTGGGCCCGGGGGATGCGCCCCCGCCAAAAGTCGCGATGTTCTGCACCGGCGGCATCCGCTGCGAAAAATCGACCGCCTTTCTGAAGGCCGAAGGGGTGGACGCGGTCTACCACCTGAAAGGCGGCATTCTGAAATACCTGGAAGTGGTCCCGCCCGAACAGAGCCTGTGGCGCGGCGAATGCTTCGTGTTCGACAGCCGCGTGGCGGTGGGGCACGGCCTGGCCCCGGGCACGCACAGCCTGTGCCACGCCTGCCGCATGCCGGTCAGCCCGGCGGACCGGGCATCACCATCGTACGAAGAGGGCGTCAGTTGCCCGGCGTGCCATGATCAGCGCAGCGAAGACCAGCGCAATGGCGCACGCGAACGCCACCGCCAGGAACTGCTCGCCGCCGCACGCGGCCAGGCGCATGTCGGTGCGGTGCTGCCCCGGCCGGCAACGGCGGATGATCCCCGGAACTGAGCCGCAGCGCAATCAGCCTTCGATCAGGTGGCGCAGGTTTTCCTCGTACATCACGCGCTGGATCGTGCTGCCGGTCACGCTGGCCCAGTCGGTCGCCAATTCGGCCATGACCTGGTTGGTGGACGTGATCGTTGCCCCCGCAGCGCGCATCCGCTCGATGGCGGCATTGTCGGCATCTTTGGTCGGTGAACCGCCGGCATCGACCACCACCTGCACGGCAAAACCGTCTTCGATCGCGCTGATCGCGGGATAGACAATGCACACATCGTTGGTCAGCCCGGCCATGATCAGCCGCCGCCGCCCGGTGGCCAGCACCGCATCGCGAAACGGCTGATACTGCCAGCAATCGACCACGCCCGGGCGCCGCACCCGCGCCGCATGGGCATCGGGCGCGATGGACAGCAGATCGGGCAGCAACGGCCCCTGAAACATCTCTTCCTGGCTGGAAGTCAGCACCAGCGGCATCCCGGTTTCCACAGCCGTGCGCGCCAGCGCGCGCGTGTTGCGCACGATTTCGTCATGCACTGTGGAAATCGCCAGCCGGATCGTGCCGATCTGATGATCGATCAGCAGCATTGCCGCCGTGTCGGTGGTGAACAGGTTTTTCATCGGGGCCCTTTCGCGGCGGGTCCGCAATCACCGGCAATCCGGCACCCGCGCCATGCATCTGCTAAAATGCCGGGCCTGCCGCTGTCTTTGTCCCCGCGCCCACGAATTTCGCAATCCTGCCGGAAAATGCAAAAGTGCCAGAAACGGGCGCACCGGAAACGGACGCACCGGAAACGGGCGCCTATGCCACCCGGGGCGCCGCCCCGGCATGGTCATCACCAAGTCTAAGGGGTGTCTGGTGCGGTCGAGAAGACTCGAACTTCCACGGCCTTTCGGCCACAACGACCTCAACGTTGCGCGTCTACCAGTTCCGCCACGACCGCATCATCGTTACGGGCGCAGCGCCATTGGCGTGGCATCCCGTCGGGGTAGGAGCGGGCCCCTAGCAAACACCATGGCAGGGTGCAACCGTGATTCCGGCGCGATCCGCGGGGGTGGGACGGGTTTTTGCGCCGGGCCTGCACCCGGGCGCACAGGTCAGTCGGGTTTCCAGCCGATTTCCGCGAATTTCGCGGTTTTGGGCACGTCGGTCACGGCTTCGTTGATCGTTTCGCTTTCGCCCGGTTTCAGCACGTCCTTGGGCGGGACGACATTCCAGGTATAGACCACGCGGTTTTTCGCATCGCGCAGCACGATCAGGATCGGCGGGACTTCGCGCACATCCTTGCCGACATTGGTCACCGTGCCGCTGGCGCCGAAATATTCGGTGCCGTTGGGCAAAGTGCGGCGATCCTGCCGTTCGGCCGGAAACGACAGCTCCAGATCGGGCCGCGCGGCGCCAAACACCTGTTGCGCATGCGCGATTGACGCCCAGTCGGGCAGACCGAACCAGGCCACCGCGCCGATCATCGCCGCCACCGTCAGCGCAAACAGCACCGCCGCCGCGGTCCACAGCCGCGCCGGATTGCGGCGCGCGCGAAACGGCGGTTCGTGGGCAAAGGGAGATCGCGATTCCTCGGGCCCATCGGCCTTGCGCGGTGCAGGCACCGGGCGCGGCGCGCGGCGCGCGGCTGGCGGGGTGGCCAGAGATGGGGCCAGAGGTGGGGTCGGCTCCGGATCGTCCGCAGTTTCGGGCGCAGGTTCGGGCGCTGGGGTAGCGACCGGGGCCTTTGGCGGCACCGGGTGTGCCAAAGCCGGCGGCGCCGCGAGGTCGGCAGCAGCCAGTTCAGAACCCGCCTGGAACCAGCTGTGCCGGCATTTGGCACAGCGCACGGTGCGGCCGTCCACACCGATCGCACTGTCGGGTACGACATAGCGCGTCGAACATGCGGGACAGGCGATGATCATGCTTGCGGGTTAAGCATGGCAGTGCCTATGGAAACAATAGCTTCAGGTGGGGAGAATTGCGTCTGTGGCCTTTTTTCCACATGCATTGCCGCGTATGGTGGGCTTTGGCCATTCCGGCCCCACCCACGCCAAGCGAAAACACCAAGACCCGCGACCATGAGCGAGCCTGATGCCGAAATCGTCCAGTTCGACAATGTCGGGCTGCGCTATGGCACGGGCAAAGAGGCGCTGACCGACATTTCGTTCACGCTGTACCCCGGGCGGTTCTATTTCCTGACCGGCGCATCGGGCGCGGGCAAGACCAGCCTGCTGCGCCTGCTCTATCTTGCGCAGCGGCCGTCGCGCGGGCTGATCCGCATGTTTGGCACCGATGCGATAACCCTGCCGCGCGAACGCCTGCCCGGGTTTCGCCGCCGGCTGGGCGTGGTGTTCCAGGATTTCCGGCTGGTGCCGCATCTGTCGGCGTTCGACAATGTGGCGCTGCCGCTGCGCGTGGCCGGCGTGGCTGAGCGCGAAATTACCAAGCCGGTGGACGAAATGCTCGATTGGGTGGGCCTGGCCGACCGGCGCGGCGCGCGCCCGGCCACGCTGTCGGGCGGGGAACAGCAGCGCGTGGCAATTGCCCGCGCGGTGATCGCGCGGCCCGACATGCTGGTGGCGGACGAACCGACCGGCAACGTCGATCCCGAAATGGCGCTGCGCCTGCTGCGCCTGTTTGAAAGCCTGAACCGGCTGGGCACGACCGTGGTGGTGGCCACGCACGATGTGCATCTGATCCGCAAAGTGCCGGATTCGCTGATCATGCGGCTGGACAAGGGCCGGCTGTCTGACCCCACCGGCGCCTTGCGCTATCCGCCGCGCAGCACCGGGCCGGGCGGCGATTCCGCTCCGGCGGCGCCAGATCCGGGATCTGGCAATCCTGGATCTGGCGCCGCGCCGCTGGGCTTTGCCCCGGCATGATCGCACCATGACACCCGCAGCCTTGTTCCGCGCCTGGCGCGAGCGCCGCGCCGATGCCGGCGATGCCGGCCCCGATCCTTCGGGCTGGGGCGAACCAGGCCTGTTGCCCGATCCACGGCTGGGCAGCCCGATGCCCTGGGTGATTGCCATCGTGATCGCGCTGACCGTGATTGCCGCGGGCAGCGGGCTGGCGCTGCGCAATGCCGCGGCCAGCGCCAATGCCGATCTGACCGGCGGGGTAACGGTGCAGATTGTCAGCGCCGCACCCGCCGCGCGCAACCAGCAGGCCGATGCCGCGCTGGCCGTGCTGACGCACAGCCCCGGCGTGGTCAATGCGCGCCGCGTGGCGCAGGATCAGCTCGATACCCTGCTGGAACCATGGCTGGGCACGCGCCCGGGCGATACGATCGACGATCTGCCTATCCCTGCGCTGATCGATCTGCGGCTGAATGGCCCGGCCACACCCGATCGCGTGCGCGCGCTGCATGATGCCGTGGCCGGGGTGGCCCCGGCGGCGCGGGTGGATGCGCAATCGGCCTGGCTGACCCCGGTGTTTCAGGCCCTGTCCACGCTGCAATGGCTGGCGGGCGGGCTGATCGCGCTGCTGACCATGGCGACGATCGCCGCGGTGGTGCTGGCCGCGCGCAATGCCCTGACCAACCACCGCGAAACGATTGCCATCGTGCACATGCTGGGCGGCACCGATGCGCAGATTGCGCGCGTGTTCCAGCGGTCGGCGGCGATGGAGGCGGCGGCCGGCGGGGTGATCGGGCTGATTGCGGGGGTGGCCGCGCTGGTCGTGCTGGCGCGCCAGTTCAGCGCGCTGGGATCGGGCATGGCGACCGGTGCCGGGCTGGGCTGGGCCGATTGGGTGATGATCGCGGCGATCCCGTTGTTCGGGGTGGCGCTATCGGTGATGACCGCGCGGCTGACCGTGCTTTCCGCGCTGCGCCGGATGGTATAGTCGTGTCGATCATGTCGTTATTCCGGTCGTCATCGCGCAAATCGTCACGGTCTTCGGCCCGATCGGTTTCGGGGCTGCTGCGCCGCCTGCTGTCGCTGGTGTTGCTGGTCTGGCTGCTGGGTTTCCTGTGGTTTGCGCTGTGGCTGCCGCGCCCGGCGGCGGCGGAACGCACCGATGCGATTGTCGCGCTGACCGGGGCAAACGGGCGCATCGCGCGCGGGCTGGATCTGCTGCGCGCAGGGATTGCCCCGCGCATGCTGGTTTCGGGGGTGGACAGCGAAGTGGCGCCGGCGCATTTCGCCGCGCACTATGGCGTTTCGCCCGCGCTGATGGGGTGCTGCCTCACGCTGGGCTATGATGCATTCGATACCCGGTCCAACGCGCATGAGGCGGCGGGCTGGATCGCGCGGCACCAGGTAAAATCGGTGCGGCTGATCACTACCGACTGGCACATGCGCCGCGCGGCGTTCGATCTGCGCGTGGCGGTGCCCAAGGGTGTGGCCATTGTCGAAGACGCCGTGCCATCGCAGCCATCGATGAAAATGCTGTTTGTCGAATACAACAAGTTTCTGGCGCGGATGCTCGCCTGGCTGGTCAACTGGCCCGAGGCAAAGCGGCCCACGGTTGCAGGCCATGCCCATAGCTGACCGGCCGGCGGGATTGACCGGCTTTTTGCGCAATATCGCATTCTATGCGCTGTTTTACGGCGGCAGCGTGCCGCTGCTCGCGCTCAACGTGGTCACGCTGCTGCTGCCGCGCGGGGTTCTGTTCGTGATGGTGCGGATCTGGTGCGGCTGGCACCGCTGGTGCTGCCGCCAGCTGCTGGGCATGCGGGTGGAAATCGAAGGCCAGGTGCCCGATCATGCCGTGCTCTGCGCGATGCGCCACGAATCCTTTTTCGAAGCGATCGATCTGCCGATCCTGCTGAAAAACCCGGTGGTTTTTGCCAAGCAGGAACTGTTTGCGATTCCCGTCTGGGGCCGGCTGGGGCGGCATTACGGGCTGGTCACGGTGGATCGCGGCGATGGCGCGCGCGCCCTGCGCGCGATGATCGCCGCCGCCCGCGCGCTGGCACTGCGCCCTGGCCAGGCGCGCCCGCTGGTGATCTTTCCCGAAGGCACGCGCGTGCCGCACGGCGCATCGCCGCCGCTGCAGGCGGGCTTTGCCGGGCTGTACAAGATGATGAACCTGCCGGTTGTGCCGATCGCGGTCAATAGCGGCCGGCTCTATCACCGCTGGTGGAAACGCGCCGGCGTGGTGCGCTATCGCATCGGCGCGGAAATTCCCGCCGGCCTGCCGCGCGACGTGATCGAGGCGCGCGTGCACGAGGCGATCAACGCGCTGAACGTGTGAGAGTCGGATTGAAAACTCCGGTGGTGCCGGCTTCAGGATCAGGGCGCCTCGGTCGCCCCGGCATGATCGCTGCGGCCGAAATCGGGGCGCGCGTCATCCTGGCCCATTTCGATGATCGAACGGCGGATTGCGCGGGTGCGGGTGAAATGGTCGAACAATTCGGGCCCGTCGCTGTCGCGGATCGCGGTTTCCAGCGCGGCCAGATCACGATTGAACCGGCCCAGCATGGCAAGCACGGCATCGCGGTTTGACAGGAACACATCGCGCCACATTGTCGGATCAGACGCGGCAATGCGGGTGAAATCGCGAAACCCGCCGGCGGAAAACTTGATCACTTCGCTTTGCGTCACGCGTTCCAGATCGGATGCCGTGCCGACAATGCAATAGGCGATCAGGTGCGGCAGATGGCTCGTCACCGCGAGCACCAGATCGTGGTGTTCGGCATCCATCGTTTCCACGCGCGCGCCAAACGCTTCCCACAGCGCGACCAGCCGCGCCAGATCGCGCGGATCGGCATCGGCGGGCGGGGTGAGGATGCACCAGCGATTGCGGAACAGGCTGGCAAAGCCGGCGTCGGGCCCGCTTTGTTCGGTGCCTGCCACCGGGTGAGCCGGGATCACGCTGCGCCCGGGCAGCGCCTCGGCCAGCGCGGCGGCCACGCCGGCCTTGCTCGATCCCACATCACTGATCACCACCCCGGGGGCAAGGCCCGGCGCCATGGCGCGCGCGGCATCGCCCATGGCGCCCACCGGCACGCAGAGCACCACCAGATCGGCCCCGGCCACTGCCGCAGCCGCGCTGTCGCCGATCCTGTCTGCCAGGCCGATCGCGCGCGCGCGGTCGCGCACCGCCGGATCGGCATCATGGCCGGTAACCACCACGCCCGGCAGGCTTTCCCGCACCGCGCGTGCCACCGACCCGCCCAGCAGGCCAAGGCCGATTACCGCGACATGACGAAACGGCAGTTCGGCCGCGGTCATGCCGCCTCCCCGGCCAGCCGCGCCAGCACGCCGGCGATGTGATCCATCTGTTCTGCGGTGCCGATGGTGATGCGCAGGCATTGCGGCAGGCCCTGCCCCGGCAGCCAGCGGGTGATATAGCCATGGTCCATTAGCGCGCGATAGGCGGCTTCGGCCGAAAGCGCGCCACCAAATTCGATCAGCACGAAATTGGCCTCGCTCGGCAGGGGGCGCAGGCCATGGTTGCCCAGCGCGGCGATCGCTGCGGCAAAGCGTGCGCGTTCGCGCGCATTGTGATCGCGCGAGCGGAGCACGAAATCCTGATCGCCCACTGCGGCCAGCGCGGTCGCCTGCGCCGAAAGCGAGAGATTGAACGGCCCGCGGATGCGGCCCAGCATGTCGATCAGCGCGGCATCGCCGGTGGCCCAGCCCACGCGTTCGCCCGCCAGGCCATAAATCTTTGAAAACGTCCGCGTGACCAGCACATTGGCAGCGCGCGCCGCCAAATCCAGCGCGCCATCATCATCGCCGGGCGCGACATATTCGGCATAGGCCTGGTCAATCACCAGCAGAATGTCGCTGCGCAGCCCGGCGTGCAGCCGCGCGACCGCATCGCGGCCGATATAGCTGCCGGTGGGGTTGTTGGGATTGGCCAGGAACACCACGCGCGTTGCCGGGGTAACGGCTGCGAGCAGGGCATCGACATCGGTGCCGTAATCGCGATCGGGCGCCACCACCGGGGCCGCCCCGCAGCGCCGCGCGGCAATATCATAGACCGAAAAGCCATAGCGGACGTAGAGCACTTCGTCCCCCGGCCCGGCAAAGGCCTGCGCCGCGAGATTGAGCAGTTCATCGGACCCGGTGCCCATCACGATGCGATCCGGCGCGATCGCGTGCAACGCGCCCAGCGCGGTGCGCAGCGCCACACTGTCGGGATCGGGATAGCGCGCCTGGTCGCCGGCGACATGGCGCGCGGCCTCCGCCAGAGGGCTGGTGCCCAGCGGATTTTCGTTGGCCGACAGCTTGATCAGCACTTTGCCGTCGGTGCCGGTCGATTTGCCCGGCACATAGGGATGGATCGCGGCGATCCATGGCTTTGGCTGCGGACGATCGACTGCGGGCAAGGAAGTTTCGGTCATGGAAGTTTCGGTCATGGACTGGCGCCTTAACCGGGAACGCGGACCAAGGAAACTGCTGAACCGGGGCATGCCGGCCAGATTGAAGGCGAAAAAAGGGCCCGGAAAGACGGTTCTTTCCGGGCCCAGGGTTGTTCGCAGGAGGAACATCGCATGGCGCAGGCCAGAGGAAATGGGGAGAGGATCATTCCCCCCGGCCTGCACCAATTCGCAAAATTCAGCTATTATAGGCGCGTTCGCCGTGTTCGGTGATGTCCAGCCCTTCGCGTTCGGCGTCTTCGGCCGGGCGCAGGCCCATCGTCTTGTCGATCACGAAGTACAGCAGTGCCGAAATCGCCCCGGACCACACCAGCGTGATCAGCACCGCCTGGCACTGCACGCCAAGCTGGGCCAGCGTGTCATAGGCCGGCGCGACGACCGAGGGGAACTTTGAATAATCGGTAATGCCCTGCCCGCCGATTGCCGGATTGGCGACAATCGCGGTGCCCAGTGCGCCGGTGATCCCGCCGACGCAGTGCACCCCGAACACATCGAGCGTATCGTCATATTTGAACCGGTTCTTGATCGTGGTGACGAACACGAAACAGATCGGCGAAACCACCAGCCCCAGCACGAGCGAGGTCATCGGCGCGGCATAGCCCGATGCCGGAGTAACCGCGACCAGTCCGGCCACCGCGCCCGAGGCCGCGCCCAGCATCGAAGGCCGGTTGTGGACGATCTGTTCCACCACCGCCCAGCTTACCGCCGCGGCGCAAGTGGCCAGCATGGTGTTGACAAAGGCCACCGTGGTCACGCCGTTGGCTTCCAGATTGGACCCGGCGTTGAACCCGAACCAGCCGACCCACAGCAGCGAGGCGCCGATCATCGTCATGGTGAGCGAATGCGGCGGGGTGTTTTCCCGGCCAAAGCCCACCCGTTTGCCGATCATCAGGCAGCCGACCATGCCCGCAATGCCGGCATTGATGTGCACCACGGTGCCACCGGCAAAATCGAGCGCGCCGATATGGTTGAGATAGCCGGCTTCGTTCGGGCTGCCCGGCAGCGCATCGGGGCCCGCCCAGTACCACACCATGTGCGCAATCGGATAATAGACCAGGATCGACCAGGCGACGGTGAACACGATCAGCGGCGAAAACCGCACGCGTTCGGCAAACGAGCCCACGATCAGCGCCGGGGTGATCATCGCAAACGTCATCTGGAACACGAAATAGGCCAGTTCCGGCACATAGACGTTGTTCGAAAAGGTGCTGGCCGTGGTCGATCCGGTAATCCCGATCATCAGCGCCTTGGAAAACCCGCCGACAAACGGCGTGAGCGCGGGGATCGGCCCGGTGGTAAAGGCCATCGAATAGCCGACGGTCGCCCACAGCAGCCCGCAGACCGCCGCGATCATGAACACCTGCATCAGCACGCTGAGCATGTTCTTGGCACGCACCAGGCCGCCATAGAACAGCGCCAGCCCGGGCACCGCCATCATCAGCACCAGCAGCGAAGATACCAGCAACCACGTGGTATCACCCTTGTTGACCATGGCCAGTTGCTGCGCCGCGGTCGGCGCCTTGATCATGGCGGCCTGGGCACAAGCGGTCGATGCAGCACCGAGCGCAAGCCCTGCCCCCGCAACGCCACTGATCGTCTTGCGGATCATATGGTTTCCCTTCACGTCGGACATCACGACACCATTCCTCAAAGCGCAGGTTCGCCGGTTTCGCCAGTGCGAATCCGCGTGGCAGACGCCAGATCGATGACAAAGATCTTGCCATCGCCGATCGCCTCGGTGCTGGCGGTCTGCTGGATGGTTTCGATAATGCGCGGGGCCAGATCGTCCGATGCGGCGATTTCCAGCTTTACCTTGGGCAGCATGTTGGTGGTGTATTCGGCGCCGCGATAGATTTCGGTCTGGCCCTTTTGCCGGCCAAACCCTTTGACTTCCGACACCGTCATGCCCGCCACGCCCAGCCCGGACAGCGCTTCACGCACTTCGTCCAGCTTGAACGGCTTGATGATGGCAATGATGAACTTCATGCCTGCCCCCTGCCCCAACCTGTACGGCCCGCGCGCGGGGTTCACAGTGCAACACCCGTGCCAGTTATGGCCGATGGCAGATATGGCGGATTTTCACGCACATTGCATGGCCACAAGCCCGTGGCAGGCGCCCGAATCTTGGGCAGGCCGGCGGCGCTGCCCAAAAAACAGGCAGCGCCGCGCTTCTGGCTTACAGAAAATCCTTCAGCGTCGCGACGAAGCGGTCGAACTGGTCATGGTGCAGCCAGTGGCCGGCGTTTTCGAATTCGTACACCGTGGCATTGCGGAAATGGCGGATGCGGCCATCGCGTTCGGGGTTGCTGGCAAACGAATCCGCCCCGTTCATCAGCAGCGTGGGGCAGGTGATCGCTTCCCACAGTTCGTGCTTGCGCTCGGTCGAGATGTCATAAGGGTGATCGATATGCACGTAGGGATCGAATTTCCACGTGAACGTGCCGTCTTCGTTGCGGTTGATCCCGTGGATCGTCAGGTGCCGCGCCTGGATATCGGTGAGATAGGGGTTTTCCGATTTCATCCGGCCATAGGCATCGGCCAGCGTGGCATAGCGGCGTGGCAGGCGGCCGGCGGCCTTGCGCTTTTCCGAAATGTAATCGCGCACCCGGCGGCCGAACGGCACGTCCTTCATTCGCATTTCCCATTCGGGGGTGGGAAAGATGCCTTCGATCGCCACCAGCTTGCGCACGTCTTCGGGAAACAGACCGGCATAGCGCAGCGCGACATTGCCGCCCCACGAATGCGCCACGATCGATACCGGCGCGAGATTGAGCTGGTGGATCAGCTGCGCCACGTCATAGACCATGTCCATCGTGCGGTAATTGCCGTCCGACGCCCATTCGCTGTCACCATGGCCGCGATGATCGAGCGCGATCACGTGCCAGTCTTCGCGCAGCGCCTCGGCCGTCCAGTCCCAGCTGCGGCAATGATCGCGCCCGCCGTGAATCAGCAGCAGCGGCGGTTTGCCGGCATTGCCCCAATCGACATAGTGGAGCCGCAGGCGCTGCGAAATGAACGTGTTGGATGTGGGGCCGAGCAAAGTCATGTCCGCCTACCTGCCGTGGAGCGGCGCATTGCGCAAGCGGATGATTTGCGGATTGATCAGCCCGCCGAACCGGTTCCGACCCGGTCTCGCCACGACACGCGCGGCACAAACCCGATCGTGGCGGCCGCGCGCGCGCTCGACAGCAGCGCGGCTTCACCGGTCAGCCCCTCGGCCAGCGGCACGTCGGGAAAATGCGCCGCCATCAGCGCGCGTGACGGCGCCGCGGCCAGCGTATCGGCCGCGGCGATGATCAGCGGCAGATGGCCGCGCACCGGCGCCTGCAGCGCCAGCGCGCAGGCCTCTGCCGCATCATCGACATCGATATAGCTCCACAGGTTCCATTTGCGGCTGGCCGGATCGGCCTGGATCGCGCCCAGCGCGGCATAGTCCCCACCGGAATAGACATTCGAAAAGCGCAGCGAAACGATCGCGCTGTCGGGATGCCACCGCGCGAATTCGGCGGCCATCGTTTCGCCCACCAGCTTGCCCAGCGCATAGGACCAGTTGGGCCGCAGCGGGTGATCTTCGTCCACCGGCGCATAGGCCGGGGGATCGGCAAACGGCAGCCCCAGGATCGTTTCGCTCGATGCCCAGACCACGCGCCCGATCCCCAGCCGCGCCGCCGCCGAAAACACATTGTACGTGCCCAGCACGTTCACGCGGAACGCCTCTTCGTCGCTGGTGGCGCCGGGTTTGGGAATGCCGGCCAGATGCAGCACCGCATCGAACCGCCGCGCCACGGTATCGACCCCCGACAGCGCGCCGATCACCGCGCCGAAATCGCCACAATCGAGCCGCACCGTATCATCGCCATAGACCGGGGCGTGAATATCGAAACCCGTCACGCGGTGGCCGCCCGCGACCAGCCGGTGGCACGCCGCGCGGCCCAGTTTGCCATTGCTGCCGGTTACCGCGATGCGCATGGGCCGATCCCTTCTGCCGATCCGATCAGCGTTCTTTCGTGGCCGAAAACGTCAGGTCGGGATTGCGTTCCTGCTGGTATCCGACATCCCAGGCCGACCGCGCCATGAACACCGGATCGCCATCGCGATCGACCGCGAGGTTCGATTTGTTGAAATCGGTGAACGTCTTGATGGCCGGCGCGGCGCCCCTGATCCAGCGCGCGGTGTCGAACGGCGAGGGTTCGAGCACGGCGGCCACTTTGTATTCCGCCTCAAGCCGCGAAATCAGCACGTCGAGCTGCAACTGTCCGACCACGCCGACAATCCACTGCGCGCCGATTTCGGGATAGAACACCTGGATCACGCCTTCTTCCGACAGATCGTCCAGCGCCTTGCGCAGCTGTTTGGTCTTGGTCGGGTCTTTCAGCGCGACGCGGCGCAGGATTTCCGGGGCAAAGTTGGGCAGCCCGGTAAAGCGCACATCGTTGCGTTCCGACAGCGTATCCCCCACGCGCAGCGTGCCGTGGTTGGGAATGCCGATGATGTCCCCCGCCTGCGCGGTATCGGCAATTTCGCGATCCTGGGCAAAGAACAGGATCGGCGAATGGACCGCAATCGGCTTTCCCAGACCCGACGGGATCAGCTTCATCCCCCGGCGGAACGTGCCCGAAACCATGCGCATGAAGGCGATGCGGTCCCGGTGCTGCGGGTCCATGTTGGCCTGAACCTTGAACACGAAACCGGTCACATCCTCGCGCGCGGGATCGATCACGCCGATGTCCGATGATTGCGGCCGGGGCGGCGGGGCAAAACGGGCGATGGCATCGATCAGTTCGGCCACGCCAAAACCCTTCAGCGCCGATCCGAAATAGGCCGGCGTCATGTCGCCATGGCGATAGGCGGCCAGATCGAACGCGGGATAGCCGGCTTCGGCCAGTTCGATTTCCTCGGCCACTTCGGGCGGAATCGTTGCGCCTTCGGCAGGTTCGAGGCGGCCCAGAAATTCGCGGCTGTCGCCATCGGGGCGGGCGATCTGGCGCGTGGCCAGGTCCATCACGCCCTGAAACACCCCGCCCATGCCGATCGGCCAGGACATCGGCACGACATCCAGCGCCAGCGCATCGGCCACTTCGTCCAGCGTTTCAAACACGCTGCGGCCTTCGCGATCGACTTTGTTGATGAACGTGATGATCGGCACCGATCGCATGCGGCACACTTCGAACAGCTTGCGCGTCTGCGGTTCGATCCCTTTGGCCGCATCGATCACCATGATCGCCGAATCGACCGCGGTGAGCGTGCGATAGGTATCTTCGGAAAAGTCTTCGTGGCCCGGCGTGTCGAGCAGATTGAACACGATCCCGTCGCGCTGAAACGTCATGACCGAACTGGTCACCGAAATCCCGCGCTGCTGTTCGATCTTCATCCAGTCAGACCGCGCCCGCCGCGCGGCGCCCCGCGCCTTCACCTCGCCGGCCAGGTGGATCGCCCCACCCTGCAACAGCAGTTTTTCGGTCAGCGTGGTCTTGCCCGCGTCAGGGTGCGAAATGATCGCAAACGTGCGGCGGTTGGAAACGGAATCAGTGGACATCGCGCGGCCCTAGCTCAAGCCGACCGTAATCGCCACCTCATCGTCCCGGTGCCCGAGAGGATTACTTCGCGGTCAGACAGCCCTGCAGCACGGTGCGCTGGCTTTCCGACAGCGGCTGGCCGCCCGCGGTGAACAGCCCGACCTGGCGATCATGGCCGTTGTCGCCCACCACCACGCGCAGGCCATAGCGGTTGGCATGCATCGCCGGCGCGGTGCCCTGCCACGGCACGCCCAGGCCCAGCCCGCCGGCCAGGCAATCGCGCAAAGGTTCGCCCGCCACTTTGGTGGTGGCGCGGGCCACCAGCTTTTCCCCGCCGGAAGGCAGGAACTGCACCACCGCAAACAGCGCGGCGCCCAGGATCAGCAGCAGGACAACAAGCAGGCGTGGACGCAGGATCATGGCGGGGTGACCGTTACCGAAAGACGAAAGGATCGTACCGCGCCGGGCGCCAGCATGACAAGCCCCGGCTTGGCCGTGAAATCCCCGGCAAAGCCTTGCGGATCGGCATGGCCCTGCCACGGTTCGATGCAGATATAGCGCGCGCCGGGAACCTGCCACAGCCCCAGCATCGGCGTATCGGGAAAGGCAATGTCCAGCGCCGCCCCGCCCGGCGCGTGATAGCGCAAGGCGCGGCTGTGCAGCTCTGTCCAGATCACCGCATCGGCTTCGAACAGCGCGCTGTCGAGCAGCAGATCGCGCCCCTCTACCGGGGTCGGCTCGCTGTGCGGCAAAAGCACGCCCGTGGCGCGATCCACCCGACGCACCGGCTGCGGTTCATTGCGCTCAAAGGTCAGGCAATGCGCGCGCTTGTCCGCAGCACCGGGCAGCGGCCAGGCAAACGCGGGGTGATAGCCAAAACTGAACGGCAGCGCCGCCGCGCCCGGATTGTGCACGCTGGCCACCATATCCAGCCGCCACCCGGTCACGCGGAACGCCATGTCGAGCGCAAAGGCAAAGGGATAGGCGGCGCGCGTTTGGGCGGAATCCGTCAGGCGGAACCGCACCTGATCGGCCGCGTGCTCCACCAGATCAAACTGGCTGGTGCGCGCAAAACCGTGACGCGGCAGATCATGGGCCACGCCATCGACACGCAACTGCCCGCCGGCCAATTCGCCCACCACCGGAAACAGCAACGGCGCGCGCCGGTCCCAGAATGCGGGATCGGCATCGGTCATGTATTCGCGCGCGGCGGCATCGGTCAGCGACCACAGCTCTGCCCCCAGCGGATTGATCTGCGCGGTCAGCGCGTCCGATCCGATTGTCACCAGGTCCTGCGTCATGCCCGCGCCCCCTTTGCCACCCCCGCACGCATCAGGCGCGCAATGTGCCGCCCAGTTTGGCCACAGCGGCAACCACGCGATCGGCAATCGCCTTCAAAGCGGCATCGTCATAGCTTTTTTCGACCGGCTGCAAGGTCACCTCGACAGCCAGGCTGCGCTGGCCTTCGGGCACGCCGCTGCCGCGAAAATCGTCGAACACGCGCGCGGCGACAATGTTGGCCTTGTCCGCACCGCGCACCGCGCGCACCACATCGCCTGCCGGCCGGTCCAGTCCGACCAGAAAGGCAAAGTCGCGCGTGACCGCCTGCAGCGCCGGCGGGGCAAAGGCCGGCCGGGCAAAGCCGCCAGCCGCCTTTTTCGCGGGCAGGCGTTCCAGAAACAGTTCGACCACGGCCACCGGCACGGCCAGGTCAAAGGCCTTTGCCGTGGCCGGGTGCAGCATGCCGAACCGCGCCAGCACCGTCTTTGGCCCCAGCCGCAGCGTGGCCGACTGGCCAGGGTGGAACTGCGGCCCGGCATCGCCCATCACCATCAGGTTTTCGACCGGCGCGCCGGCTTCGGCCAGCAGCGCCAGCGCCTCGGCCTTGGCATCGAACGCATCGAACATGGTGGCGCGCCCGGCGGCCCAGCCGCGCGCGCTGCGTTCGCCGGCCAGCACCACGGCCAGGCTCATCGCTTCATCGCTCGCCCCGCCCGCGCCGCGGCGATAACGGCGCCCGATTTCGAACAGGCGCACGCCGGCCGCGCCGCGATCGCAATTGCGCCGCGCCGCCATCAACAGCCCGGGCAGCAGCGAGGGGCGCATGACTTTCAGGTCTTCGGAAATCGGGTTGGCCAGCGTCCAGAGTGCCTGGTCCGGATCGGCGAAATGGGCCGCCTCCGCCTCGGGCAGGAATGACCAGGTCACCGCTTCGTGGCTGCCCCGGGCCGCCGCCGCGCGGCGCAGCCGGCGCTCCAGCGCCTGCGCCGGGGTTGCGGTGGGCCGCGCCACGCCCGCCGCGCGCGGCAGCGGCGTGGACGGCACGGCATCGAGCCCGTGCACGCGGATCACTTCTTCGACCAGATCGGCCGGGCCGTCGATATCGGGGCGCCAGCCGGGCACGCTGACCTGCCACAGCCCATCACCCGTCACGCCAAAGCCCAGCGCGGCGAGAATCCGGCGCTGCGCATCGTGCGCCAGATCGACCCCACCCAGCCGGTGGGCCAGCGCCGGATCATAGGCCACAACTTTGCCCGCGCGCGGCGGCGTGCCGGCGCGCACCACATGGCTGGCTTCGCCCCCGCAGATATCGAGGATCAGCGCAGTCAGCAGATCCAGCCCGGTATCGAGGAACCCGGGATCGACCCCGCGTTCGAAGCGGCTGCGCGCATCCGATGTCAGCGCCAGCGCCTGCCCGGTGCGGGCAATGCCGGCGGGATCGAAATAGGCCACTTCGAGCAGGACATCGGTGGTCGCATCGCTGCACCCGGAATGTTCGCCGCCCATGATCCCGGCGACATCGTGCACCCCGGCATCATCGGCGATCACCGTCATCCACGGTTCCAGCGCATATTCGCGGCCATTGAGCGCCAGCACGGTTTCGCCCGCGCGCGCCTTGCGCGCCACGACCGCGCCGGTCAGCCTGGCCAGGTCATAGGCATGCGCGGGCCGGCCATGGCCCAGCATCACGTAATTGGTAATGTCGACCAGTGCCGAAATCGGCCGCTGGCCCGCGGCCTTCAGCGCATCGCACAGCCATTGCGGGCTGGGGCCGTTTTTCACCCCGCGGATCACCCGGCCATAAAACGCCGGGCAACCTTCGGGATCGTCGGTGCGCACTTCCACCGGGCAGGCAAAGCTGCCCGGCACCTGGTCAACCGCGATCGGGCGCAGCGTGCCAAGCCCGGCCGCGGCCAGATCGCGCGCAATGCCGTAAACCCCCATGCAATCGGGCCGGTTGGGGGTGATCGCCACATCGAACACCGGATCAGACCCCAGATAATCGGCAAAGCTGGTGCCGATCGGCGCGTCGCCGGGCAACTCGATGATCCCGTCGTGCTCTTCGCCCAGGCCAAGCTCACGCGTGGAGCACATCATGCCATTGGATTCGACACCGCGGATCGCGCTTTTGCGCAATTCCATGCCATTGGCCGGCACGACTGCGCCGGGCACGCCCAGCACACCGACCAGCCCGGCGCGCGCGTTGGGCGCGCCGCAGACCACCTGCAACGCAGTGCCATCGCCAATATCGACCGACAGCACTTGCAGCTTGTCCGCCTGCGGATGCGGCGCAGCGGTCAGCACGCGCGCGATGCGAAAGGCGGCAAGCGCTGCCGACGCATCGCTGACGCTTTCGATTTCAAGCCCCAGCGCGGTCAGCGCGCGGGCGATGGTGGCGGCATCGGCCTTGGTATCAAGATGCTGTTTCAGCCAGGACAGGGCGAACTTCATGGCCGCACCCCCACGCCGCCCGACAGCGTCGGAACGTCAAGCGCGGCAAACCCGTAATGCGACAACCAGCGATGATCGCCGTCAAAAAACGCTCGCAAATCGTCCATCCCGTATTTCAGCATGGCCAGCCGGTCGACCCCGGTGCCAAAGGCAAATCCCTGCCATTCGTCGGGATCGAGCCCGCCTGCGGCAATCACGTGGCGGTTGACCATGCCCGACCCGAGCACTTCCATCCAGCCGCCGCCCGGCGCATCGCCGTCCCCGCCGACCACGCGCTTGCCGGCCACCAGCGTGAACCCGACATCGACTTCGACCGAAGGTTCGGTGAACGGGAAATAGCTCGGCCGCAGCCGCAGCACGATATCCTCACGCTCGAAAAACGCCTTCAGAAAGGTTTCCAGCGTCCATTTGAGATGGCCAAGGTGGATGCCCTTGTCGATCACCAGGCCTTCGATCTGGTGAAACATCGGGGTGTGCGTGGCATCGCTGTCGGACCGATAGACGCGGCCCGGCGCGATGATCCGCAAGGGCGCGCCCTGGGCCAGCATCGTGCGGATCTGCACCGGCGAAGTGTGCGTGCGCAGCAGCATCGACCGGCCCGCATCATCATGATCGGGGAAATAGAACGTATCGTGCATCGCGCGCGCCGGATGCGTTTCGGGCATGTTGAGCGCGGTGAAATTGTGCCAGTCATCCTCGATTTCGGGCCCCGAAGCGACGGCGAAACCCAGATCGGCGAAAATTTCGGCCAGTTCGTCCATCACCTGGCTGACCGGGTGGACCGATCCGCGCGGGGCATCGGGCGCGGGCAAGGACAGATCGATGCGTTCGGCCGCCAGCCGGGCCTCCAGCGCGGCGCTTTCCAGCGCGCCCTTGCGCGTGGCAATCGCGGCCGTGACCGCCTCGCGCGCGGCCTGGATCGCGGGGCCGCGCGTCTGGCGCTCTTCGGGGCTCATGCTGCCCAGCGTCTTGAGCAGGGCGGAAACCCAGCCCTGCTTGCCCAGCGCGGCCACGCGCAGGGTTTCAACCGCATCGGGCGTTTCGGCAGCGGCAATCGCCGCCAGTGTCTGATCGAGCTGTTCCATGGTGCAGGTTCCGCTAGCGCCAATCGCGCCGAAATCCAATAAAAAGCCTAATCCCGGCAAAAGCAGAAAGGGCGCCATCCTTGCGGACGGCGCCCTTTGCTGCGTGCAATCGTCCGATGCGATCAGGCAGCCGGCAGAGCTGCCTTCGCCTGTGCGATGATGGCGGTAAACACGCCACCTTCGTTCATGGCAAGATCGGCCATCGACTTGCGATCGAGTTCGATCCCGGCCAGCTTGGTGCCGTGGATGAACTGCGAATAGGTCAGGCCTTCGGCGCGGACGGCCGCGTTGATGCGCTGAATCCACAGGCCGCGGAAAGTCCGCTTTTTGACCTTGCGGTCGCGATAGGCGTACTGGCCGGCCTTTTCGACGGCCTGGCGAGCAACGCGGATCGTATTCTTGCGGCGGCCGCGGTAACCCTTGGCCTGTTCAAGAAGACGCTTATGCTTGGTGCGGGTGGTCGTACCCCGTTTGACACGTGCCATCTGTCAGTCCTCTCAATTGAGCCCGTAGGGCGCCCACTTTTTGATCACCTTTGCATCTGCATCGGAAATCACTTCGGTGCCGCGGTTCTGACGGATGTACTTGGCATTGTGGCTGATCAGGCGGTGACGCTTGCCGGCAACGCCGTGCTTCACTTTGCCCGAAGCGGTGATTTTGAACCGCTTCTTGACGCCGCTCTTGGTCTTGAGCTTGGGCATTTTGGTCTCCTTTGTGTCTGGTCCCCTCGAAACGCCGTGGCAGCCCTGTTGGCCAGGCGAATCTCATGCGGGTGACCGGATGAAGCGGCGCCCTTAGGCACGGGAGTGCGAAAAGGCAAGCGATTAGGGGCTGTTTCGAAAGTCGCCTGTGCGCGACTTCATGCCGCCCACCCCCCGCGGTTATCGGATCCCGATAGGGGCAGGCCGATATCGGCAGGATCGAACGGCGTGGTCTGATAGACTTCGTTGAGCCAGTTGCCGAACAGGATATGCCCGTTGCCGCGCCAGGTGTTGACCGGCGCCGCGGCCGGATCGTCGCCGGGGAAATAGTGCGCCGGCACATAGGCGCCCACGCCTGCCGAATCGGCATCGCGCGCATATTCGTTCGCCAGCGTCAGTGTGTCATATTCCAGGTGGTTGAGCATGTGCAGCGCGCGGTGTGCCGGATCATCGACCAGGCACAGGCCCACTTCGTCGCTTTCGGCCAGCACGGTCAGCCCGGAACCGGCCGGCAGGTCTTCGCGGCGCACTTCGCTCCAGCGCGAAACCGGCACGTCGAACCGATCGGGCAGGCCGCGCAGCCAGGGCGTGGCCGGCGCGCGGTTCCAGTGTGCAAACACGCCCGAAGCCTTGGTTTCCAGCCCGTGCTTGCCCACCCCGTGAAAGTGCCAGAGCGCCGCCATCGCCCCCCAGCATAGCGTCAGCGTGCGGTGCACATGGGTCTGGCTCCAGTCAAAAATCCGCGCCAGCTCGGGCCAATAGGTCACATCGTCAAAGGGAATCGTTTCCACCGGCGCACCGGTGATGATCAACCCGTCAAACCGGTCCTGCGCCACTTCGCTCCACGGCTGGTAGAATTCGGCGATGTGGCCGGCAGCCGTGTTCTTGCTGACATGGTCCGATATGCGCAGCAGCGCCAATTCGATCTGCAACGGCGATGCACCCAGCACCCGCGCGATCTGCGTTTCGGTGGTGATCTTGTCGGGCATCAGATTGAGCAGCGCGATGCGCAAGGGGCGGATATCCTGCCGCGCGGCCTCGGTTTCGGCCATCACGATCACGCCTTCGGCTTCGAGCGTGCGGCGGGCAGGCAGATTGTCGGCAATACGGATCGGCACGGGCAGTCCTTTGGTCGATGGCAACCGCAGGGGCAGCGCCATCAACGCGAACAGGAATGCGGGCATTGGCTCCGTTTGGTTGCCGCTGCGGCCGCATCCCTTTCGTCGAAGAAAGGCGCCACCTTGCCCGGTTGCCGGCAGGTTGGCGCCGGGGTTGCCCCCGGCTCTTGATGCGATCCGCGATTTAGCGATGCAGGTGCCCGAATGCAACCTCAGGGCAGCGCCTTGACCACCTCGCCGCCCTTCATGACAAACACCGGGTGTTCCAATTGGCGCACATCGGCCAGCGGGTCGCCGTCCACCGCCACCAGATCGCCATAGCGGCCGGTGGCGATCGCGCCGACATCGGCGGTGCGATCAAGGTATTTGGCCGCGGTGACGGTTGCGGCCTGGATCGCTTCCATCGGGGTCATGCCCCATTGGACCATCGTGGCGAACTGGCGGGCGTTGTCGCCATTGGGATAGACCCCGCCGTCGGTGCCGAACAGCATGGTTACCCCGGCGGCATGCGCGGCGCGAAAGGTTTCGCGCTGCTTGCGCCCGATCATCCGCTCCTTTTCCAGGCTTTCGGCAAAGACGCCGTTCTTCGCGCCTTCGGCCAGGGTGTAGTCATCGTTGTAGATATCCATGTCGAACGCCGCGCCCTTTTCCCTGGCCAGGCGAAAGCTTTCGGCATCGGCAAGGCTGGCGTGCTCGATCGTGTCGATCCCGGCGCGCAGCGCAGCGTTGATCCCTTCGGTGCCATGCGCATGCGCCGCCACGCGCAGGCCCAGCATGTGCGCCTCGTCGGCAACGGCCTTCAGTTCCTCGAAGCTCATCTGCTGCGCGCCGACAGCATCACCCTTGGAAAAGACGCCGCCGGTCGCGCAGATCTTGATCACTTGCGCGCCGAACTTGTGCATCTTGCGCACCAGCGCGCGCCCAACAGCCATCATTGCCCCCAATCGGTTTTCAGTGTGCCGGTCAATTGCTACGGCCCCGCGCCGTCGGCAAGCGCTTTTGATGGTCAGTGCCCGCAGGCCAGTGCCTCAACCACCCAGTACCTCAACCACCCGGTGCCTCAACTACCCAGGGCCTCAACTACATCGTCCAGCCGCGCCGGATCGCCCAGCGCCAGCACGTGGCCGCTCGATCCCTGGCGCAGCGGATCGCCGTTCCAGTCGGCCATGACGCCGCCGGCGCCTTCCACCACCGGAACCAGCGCCGCCCAGTCGTAGAGTTTCAGATTGGATTCGCACACCACATCAAGGTGCCCGCTGGCGAGCATGGCATAGTTGTAGCAATCGCCGCCCATCACCATGCGCTTGTGATCGGTCTGCGCGGCCAGCGCCATGAAGTGTTCGCCATCGTGATCGCTGAAATAATGCGGGCCGGTGGTGGCAATCGCCGCCTCGGCCAGCGCGGCGCAAGCGCGCGTGCGCACCGGTTCGCCATTGAACAGCGTGGGGCGGCCGACCACGCCCACCCAGCGTTCCTTCAGGATCGGCTGATCGATTACGCCCAGCACGGGAAACCCGTCGACCACCAGCGCGATCAAGGTGCCGAACAGCGGGCGCCCGGCAACAAACCCGGTGGTGCCGTCAATCGGATCGAGCACCCAGGCGCGGCCCGAGGTGCCGGCGGTTTCGCCGAATTCTTCACCGATCACGCCATCTGTGGGGCATTCGGCCGCCAGGATCGCGCGCATCGCCTCTTCGGCGGCGCGGTCGGCCGCGGTCACCGGGGTCTTGTCGCCCTTGCGCTCAAATCCGGCGGCGCGGAACCAGGGGCGGATGGCCGCCCCTGCCGCATCGGCAAGACGGTGGGCGAGCGCGATTTCGGCATCGAGTTTCATCCTGCCCCGATGGCAAGGCAGGCCGCATTGGTCAAGCAGGCGCTGCGCGCTGTCGTACGGCGCCGGATTTCCCGGGCCGATGCCCCGGGCCGATGCGATTTCGCGCCAGTTTGGGTCGTGCCAGTTTGGAGGCCATGCCGCTTGACGGTGTTTGTTGACTTCGTTCTATAAACGCCCGTGGGCAAAGCAGGAACAGGCGATGGACGCGGCGGCCGCACAGCGCATGCGGCCACGCCCGCACTCAATCGCAGCCTGGCCCCGCGCAGCGCCGTGGCCCGCGACGGCCAGCCTTTGTCCTACAGCCGTGCCCCGGCGCCCGATCTGGCCCCCTGGGTCGCGCGCCTGTACGTGTCCAGTGTCGCCGCCCCCGACAGCCATGTGCTCGCCTGCGGCGTGTTCAGCGAAGCGGCCATATTGCGCATCCAGCTGGCCGGCGACTGGCTGGCACATAGCGCCGATGGCCCGGTGGCGAGCGGCCGCAGGATCTTTCTGTTCGGCCCCCATTCGCGGCGCATGCCGGTGCAGGTGCGCGGCGGGTTCACCAGTGTGGGCGCAACGTTCTGCCCGGGTGCGGTGCGTGCACTGGGCGGCTGGCCGGCGAACGAAAGCATCGACCGGCTGACCGATCCGGCGCAGATCGGCATCGATCCTGCCGCGTGGTTCGATCTGTTTTCCACCGATGCGGGGCCCGAAGGCTGGTGCCTGCGGCTGGAACAGGCGCTGCGCCGGCTGATTGCGCGGCACGCGCGCGCGGTGCCCGATCCGGTCAGCGCCGCCTTTGAACGCATCAGCTATGCCAATCCGTCAATCACGGTGGGCGAATATGCCGCCAGCCAGGGGATCGAGCTGCGCCGGCTGGAGCGGGTGATCCGGCGCGATTTCGGCATCAGCCCGAAACAGGTGCTGCGCCGCGCGCGCATGCTCGACATGGCCAGCCATCTGCGCGGCGTGGCCGACAAGGCCGAGGCCGAGGCGCTGATGCTGCGCTATTACGATCAAAGCCACCTGATCCGGGATTTCACCCAGTTGATCGGGATGAGCCCGCGCCAGTTTGTCGAACAGCCCCAGCCGCTGATGACGCTAAGCCTGGAAACCCGCCAGGCCCGGCGCCTGGAAGTGCTGGACCGGCTGCCCCCCGGTCAATCGCCACCGTGGCTGGGCCGCCTGCTGGGGCCAGAACCGGGGCCAGAACTGGGGCCAGAACTGGGGCCCGAAGCCTGAAGCCATCAGCGTTCCGGCGTCTGTTCAGTCGAACAGCGAGCTGACCGAGCTTTCGTCCGCGATCCGGCGCACCGCTTCGCCGATCAGCGGGGCAATCGTCAGCACGCGGATGCGGCTGCATTCGCGCGTCGCCTCGGTCGGCAGGATCGTGTCGGTGATCACCAGCTCTTTCAGCGCGGAATTGCCCACGCGCGCCACCGCGCCGCCCGACAGCACGCCATGGGTGATATAGGCGGCCACGCCCTTGGCCCCGGCATCCATCAGCGCCTGCGCCGCGTTGCACAGCGTGCCGCCCGAATCGATGATATCGTCGATCAGGATGCACATCCGGCCTTTCACTTCGCCGATGATGTTCATCACTTCGGATTGGCCGGGACGGTCGCGCCGTTTGTCGACAATCGCCAGCGGCGCATTGTCCAGCCGTTTGGCCAGCGCGCGTGCGCGCACCACACCGCCCACGTCGGGTGAAACCACCATCAACCCTTCGCCGCCATAGCGGGTCTGGATATCCGCGGCCATGACCGGCGCGCCAAACAGGTTGTCGGTCGGAATGTCGAAAAAGCCCTGGATCTGCCCGGCGTGGAGATCAACCGCCAGCACGCGGTCGGCGCCGGCCGTGGTGATCAGGTTGGCCACCAGCTTGGCCGAAATCGGGGTGCGTGGCCCGGGTTTGCGATCCTGCCGGGCATAGCCGAAATAGGGCACCACCGCGGTGATCCGCTTGGCCGAAGCGCGGCGCAGCGCATCGATGCAGATCAGCAGTTCCAGCAGATTGTCATTGGCGGGATAACTGGTCGATTGCACGATGAACACGTCTTCGCCGCGCACGTTCTCGTGGATTTCGACGAACACTTCCTCGTCGGCAAAACGCCGCACCGATGCTTCGGTCAGGGGCAGTTCCAGATAGGCCGCGATGGCACGCGCAAGCGGCAGATTGCCATTGCCCGACATGATCTTCATGGGTTACCCTCGCTGTTGTCCCATTATCACCGTTGCGGCATGACCATCGGCGCGGTGCCCTGCGCCCGGGCGGCCCGGATCGGCGCCCGGATCGGCGATGGCCCGGCAAACGAATCGTCACGCCCGCTTCGTGCGGGGCCTTACCCCATGATGACAGCTTTGCAACAGATCGCCCCCTTCGAGCGGTGGACAGACGCCTGTGGCAGGCCCCATATGCCGTTTCACGCTCCACACGCTTTCGATTACAGGACCCCATGGCCGACCGACTGATCATCACGCTTGCCCAGCTCAACCAGCAGGTGGGCGATCTTGCCGCCAATGCCGACGCGATGCGCCGCGTCCGGGCGCAGTCACCGGACAGCGATCTGATCGTCTTTCCCGAAATGCAGTTGATCGGCTATCCGCCCGAAGACCTGATCCTGAAACCCGCGCTGATCGCGCGCGCCGCGCAGGACCTGGAATCGCTGGCGCGCGAGACCGCCGATGGCGGCCCGGCGATGCTGGTGGGCAGCGTGTTCGTGCGCGATGGCGCGCTGCACAACGGCGTGGCCCTGCTGGAGGGCGGCCGGATCGCCGCAGTACGCTTCAAATACGAGCTGCCCAATTATGGCACTTTCGATGAAAAGCGCTATTTCCTGCCCGGGCCTTTGCCCGAACCGGTGCTGTTCAAGGGCGTGATGCTCGGCCTGCCGATCTGCGAAGATATCTGGCACCCCGATGTCTGCCGCCACCTCGCGCAACTGGGCGCGGAAATCTTCATCTGCGTCAACGGCAGCCCCTATGAAATCGACAAGGGCGTGCTGCGCATCGATGGCGTGGCCAAACGCCGGTCGGGCGATACCGGCATCCCGCTGGTCTTTGTCAACCGCGTGGGCGGGCAGGACGAAGTGGTGTTCGATGGCGCCAGCTTTGTCGTCGGCCCCGAAGGCGCGCTGTGGGTGCAGGCGCCCGATTGGGAAGAGGCGGTGATCCGCACCGAATGGAACCGCGTGCGTTCGGGCAACAGCCTTCGCTGGCGCTGCACCGCGGGCGATGTCCATGATCTGGCCGAACATCCCGAAGACATCTATTGCGCCATGGTCCTGGCGCTGCGCGATTATGTCGACAAGAACCGCTTTCCCGGCGTGGTGCTCGGCCTGTCGGGCGGGATCGATTCGGCCATCACCGCGGCAATCGCGGTCGATGCTCTGGGCGCAGAGCGGGTGTGGTGCGTCATGCTGCCCAGCCGCTATACCAGCCAGGAAAGCCTGGACGATGCCGCCGCCTGCGCCGCGCTGCTGGGCACGCGGCTGGATACCATTCCGATCGAACCGGCGGTGGACGGATTTGCGACGATGCTCGCCCCCGCTTTCGCCGGCCGCGCGCCCGATCTGGCCGAGGAAAACCTGCAATCGCGCATCCGCGGCACCACGTTGATGGCGCTGTCGAACAAGTTTGGCCCGATGCTCGTCACCACCGGCAACAAAAGCGAGATGAGCGTGGGCTATGCCACGATCTATGGTGACATGAACGGCGGCTACAACCCGCTGAAAGACGCCTACAAAACCACGATTTTCGCGATTTCGCGCTGGCGCAACACCCGCCGGCCCAAAATCGGCCGCGGCCCCGATGGCCCGGTCATGCCCGACACCGTGATCACCAAACCGCCCAGCGCCGAACTGCGCCCCGATCAGAAGGATTCGGATTCGCTGCCCGATTACGCCGTGCTCGATGCCATCCTGAACAACCTGATCGAACAGGAACGCAGCGTCGACCAGATCGTGGGCGAAGGGTTCGACCGCCCCACGGTCGAACGCATCGAACGCCTGGTGAACCTTGCCGAATACAAACGCCGCCAGGCCCCCCCGGGGGTAAAACTGGGCAGCCGCAATTTCGGCCGCGACCGGCGCTATCCGATCACGCACGGGTTCCGCACGGCATAAGGGTTTGCCAAAGTGGTGGAAAACGGCGTCGAAATATGCCGTATGACCATCTGGATGGTCAGGAGATGGCAGTGAACGCAATCAGTCTGGCAGATGCCAAGGCGCATCTCAGCGAACTCGTCGATCGGGTCGAGGCGGGTGAATCGATCGACATCACCCGGCGCGGCAAACCCGTGGCGCAATTGACCGCGATTGCCCGCCCCCGCAAACCGATCGATCTTGCTGCGCTTAAGGCGCTGTCCGCCGCCATCCCGCGTGAGGCCCCGGCCGCCGAAGCCCAGGTGCGCACCATGCGCGACGGCGATCGGTACTGATGCTCTATCTCGACTAGTTCGCCTGCCTCGCGCCAAACAAGCCTGATCCCGGGTCAAGCCCGGGATGACGATATGGGGGCCAGGCTGGCGCTGATGGGTGCCGGCCCTGGCCTGCCAGAGGCAAAATCCCGTCAATCCTCCGGATCAGCCACCTTGAACGGGTCGGTCGGGGTGGGCTGTGCGGGCAGGGGTGGGCGTGGCAGGTCCTTGTCGCTGTTGGCCGCCTGCCACAGCATCCCGGCAAAGATCACCGAGATCTGGCGCATGTCATCGGGGCGCATGTGGTCGAGCGTGTCGAGCGTGGAATGGTGGACTCTGGTTTCGTAATCGAGCGGGTCCTGGATGAACTGGTATCCGGGCAGGCCCACGGCCTGGAATTTTTCGTGGTCGGTGCCGTGGGTCTTGCTGGCGACAAGCGTGGTTGCGCCCATTGCATGGAACGGGGCGAGCCATTCGCCCAGCAGCGGGTTTGCGCCGACATTGCCCTCGGTATAGATCCCGCGCACTTTGCCCGATCCGTTGTCGACATTGAAATAGGCCTTCAGCGCGGCGTGTTCGGGTTTGGGGGTGATGGGATAGGCCTTGTTCCACGCATCTTCGGCGGCAAAGCCGGCGATTTTCGGATCGACCGGGCGCGATGCGAAGTGCTGGTTGACATAGGCCAGGCTGCCCAGTTCGCCCTGTTCTTCGCCGCTCCACAGCGCAATACGGATCGTGCGGCGCGGTTTGATGCCCAGTTTCTGGATCAGGCGCGCCGCCTCGATCACCGCGACCGACCCGGCGCCATTGTCGCTGGCGCCATCGCCGGCGATCCAGCTGTCGAAATGGGCCCCGGCCATGACCACCCCGGCCTTGGGATCGGTGCCGGGGATTTCGGCGATGATGTTGGTGGCATTCAGGTTCTTGTCGTCATAGCGCGCAGCGACCGCGATGCTGATCTGCGGCGCAGGGCCGGTAACCGCCAGACGCACCAGCCGGCGATAATCTTCCTGCGCCATTTCCAGCGCGGGCAGCGCCAGCGTCTGCCCCGGCTGATAGGCATAGCCTTCGCCCGAAACCAGTTTGCCATCGCGATAGGCCTTCCACACGATGGCCACGGCGCCTTCGGCTTTGGCAAAGGCGGCCAGCTTTTCACGGAACGGCAGCGCCTTTATCCAGCGCGGTTTGGTCAGCGGATCAAAGCGCGGTGCGTCATAATGATCGAGCTCGGCAATGTCCTTGTCGGAATAGCGCTGAAACACGGCTTCCTTGCTTTCGCTGGTTTCGCCGGGCATCGAAACGAGCAC
Source organism: uncultured Sphingomonadales bacterium (assembly GCA_903832325.1). Lineage (GTDB taxonomy): Bacteria > Pseudomonadota > Alphaproteobacteria > Sphingomonadales > Sphingomonadaceae > Novosphingobium. The sequence goes on from CAILBC010000023.1 coordinate 207,910, forward strand.
GATCTTGCCCGCCAGCTTGCCCTTCCACTGCGCCAGATGTTCCTCCTTAGCCATCGGCGCGACGATCACCGGGGCGGTGATTGTGCCGGCAGTAGGCGGCGACCAGGCCACCGGGATCACTGTCAGCGGCAGTTTGCGCGGGGTGACCATGCTGGCCGCATAGCTGTCGAGATTCCACCCCAGCCCGAAATAGAACGGTTCTTCGTGCACATTCACGAGGCCATAGCGTTTGAGCAGCGCGACCGCCCAGGCCTGCGCCTTGCGCTGGTTGTCGGAATTGGTCAGCCGCGGGCCGATGCCATCAAACAGCGCCGAAGCATTCGCCATCACTTCGCTGCGTTCCAGGCCTTCATCGATGATCCGGGCGATGGCCGGGTCCGGCGCCGGTTCGGCGCGCGCAGGCGCGGTGGCAAGCACCAGGGCAAGAGCAAAAGACGAACAGGCTGCGCCGCGAAGTGCCATCGATAACCCCATCTGGTTGAAAGCTCCGCTTTGGCGTCAGACTATACGAGCGCGGCCCGCTTGCAATGGCCCGCTTGCAATGGCCCACTTGCAATGGCCCACTGGCGCACGCGGGCGCACGCGCTATAGGGCAGGGATGACCGTTGTTACCCGTTTTGCCCCTTCGCCCACCGGCCGGCTGCATGTCGGCAATATCCGCACCGCGCTGCACAACTGGTTGCTGGCGCGGCGCCATGGCGGTGCATTCCTGCTGCGCATCGATGATACCGATGCCGCGCGCAGCCTGGAAGAGCACGTGGTGGCGATCCGCGCCGATCTGGCCTGGCTGGGCCTGCATCCCGATGCCGAGGAACGCCAATCGGCGCGGTTTGGCATTTATCAGGCGGCGTTTGAGCGGCTGATTGCGGCAGGCCGCGTCTATCGCTGTTATGAAACGCAAGGCGAGCTGGATCTGCGGCGCAAAGTGCTGCTGTCACGCGGGCTGCCGCCGATCTATGACCGCACCGCGCTGGCGCTGACCGAAGCCGACCATGCCGCGCGCGCCGCAGCGGGCGAAGCGCCGCACTGGCGGTTCCTGCTCGATCACGACACGCCGATCACCTGGACCGACGGCATCCGCGGCGCCCAGCACTTCGATCCGCGCCAGATGTCGGACCCCGTGGTGCGCCGCGCCGATGGGTCGTGGCTGTATATGCTGCCCAGTGTGATCGATGACATCGCCATGGGGGTAACCGACGTGCTGCGCGGCGAAGACCACGTTTCGAACACCGCAACGCAAGTGCAGATGTTCACCGCGCTGGGCGCCGCGGTGCCGCGCTTTGCCCATGCCGCGCTGCTGACCGGATCGGAAGGCAAGCTGTCGAAACGGCTGGGCGCGCTGGGCATGGCCGAATTTCGCGAAGCAGGCGTTGAGCCAGAGGCGCTGATCGCGCTGCTGGCGCGGCTGGGCACGGCCGATCCGGTCGATGCCACGATCGATGCCGACGGGTTGGCTGCGGCGTTCGATCTGTCACGCTTTGGCCGCGCGCCGGCGCGGTTTGACGATGCGGAGCTTGATCGGGTGAACGCCGGGGTGATCCACCGCCTGCCGTTTGCGCGTGTGGCCAACCGCCTGCCCGATGGCATGGACGAAACCGCCTGGCTGGCGATCCGCCCCAATCTGGCGCGCGTGGCCGAAGCCGCCGACTGGTGGCAGGTGATCAAGGGGCCGGTTGCGGCGCCCGAATGCGATGCCGAAACGCGCCTGTTTCTGAATCAGGCCGCCGCCGTGGCCGCCACGCTCGACTGGGCGGCCGACCCGTGGGGCGCGCTGACCACCGCGCTGAAAGAGGCGAGCGGACGCAAGGGCAAGGCGCTGTTCCTGCCACTGCGCCAGGCGCTGACCGGGATGGACCACGGCCCCGACATGAAGGCGCTGCTGCCACTGATCGGCCGCGATGAAGCACTGGCCCGGTTGCGCTGTTAAAATATCGTCAAAACAGATACTCAAGCCCCTCCCCTTCAGGGGAGGGGTTGGGGTGGGGGCCATCCCCACGCGCCGAGCCAGGACGAGAGCCCCCACCCCCGGCCCCTCCCCTGAAGGGGAGGGGAGCATGCACAGAAATCACGCCCGCCCGGTGGCCGCCACCAGATGCGCCGGATCAATCCCTTCGGCGCGCCACGCCGCCTGCCACCGCAATGGCGCGGGCGTGTCGAACACAATCACCGCGCGGCCGGTGGCGGCATGCCAGCAGTGCTGGCGCATTTCGCCCTCCAGCTGCCCAGTGCCCCACCCGGCATAGCCCAACGCAACCAGCCAGTGATCGGGGCCTGTGCCGGCGGCAATCGCGCGCAGCACCTCGGTCGATGCGCTCAGGCTCCATTGGTCAGACACCGTCAGCGTGCCCGGCCCGTCCCAGTCGGGACTGTGCAGCACAAACCCGCGCGCCTGTTCGACCGGCCCGCCCAGATGCACCGGCGCATCGGGCGCGACGCCCGGCGCAATGCCGATATAATCCAGCAACCCGTGCAGCGTAACCGCCGGGTGGATCGCGCCCACGCCGATGCCCAGCGCGCCGTTGGCATCATGCACACACATTGCGATCACCGCATGATCAAACCGCGGATCGCCCATGCCCGGCATCGCCAGCAAAATCGCCCCGCCCAGATATCGCGCCTCTGTCATTTCACCATAATACCCCCGCAAGCGACGGATGGGAACGGGGCTGTTGTGGAGTGGGGACTCGTGTTTATCAGGCAGTTGGCCGGGAGGGTGGGTATTGTGAATTTGAGATTTTTGAATTCTTGGCCGTATTTTATGATCCTATATTTGTCATGGACCCTTGGCGGAATCAGTTGACTCAGCTTAATGACACAGTCGATCGAACTGTGATGTGAGGCGTACTGTGACAGGTAATTTGAACTTAGATGGAGGCGACGGTGGCGCACAGCTTGCCATTGAAACTCTCCCAAAAGCCGCAATTCAGGCACTGTACCACGCTGTAACAGGGAAAACAGAAAATTATCGGAAAACACTTTCCGGTAATGTATTAATAAATTTCGTCGACATCGAAAGATTGTATCAATTAATTTGTCAACAATTAGAGCATTACCAACTTCTGGCCAAGCCGACTGTCACGGTTGTTTTAAAAACGGATAATAGCAGAAGCCTCACTTATAGTTCTTGGGAACGATACAAAGCACTTGAGATCAATACAGCCGAGATTACATCTGAGGTAATACTCAAGATAGAATTTGTAGCATCTCTTCCAAATACGCCCACACCTCAGCGGTGCATCCTAAATATAAATCTCGATTCAAGCCTCCCTATGTTAAATAGAGGAAATGAGTTTGATGATGTACCCTTTATTTTTGCGGCTATGTATTTAAGGCAATGGCAGACAGTCGAAATTTCTATCGATTTTGTTGACTTTCTTATTGCTAGAAACTTTGTTTCACAAATAGAAGAATGGTTTACTACCCTGCAACGAGTGCCAGATCGTAAATTTGAAAAGTTACTAGCTGCTAATATGCAACGATTAGACATTATTTTGGGACAGTCTGGAAGATTTGGATCGGCATTTTTTATTGCCTTTTATGTATTTTTTTCTGGGAATCCGCTTAAGAATTTTGAATATTTTACCTATGCCGTGACTATTTCTTTTATGATTTGGGGAATAATACAAATTTCTGCTCAGGCTTTATCACGTTCGATAAAAAAGCGAGTGAACCGAAACATAATTCCGTCAGTCATAGTTTTGACAAATGGAGATAAAATTGGTTATAAAAAATTGCTAGAGAGCACAACTTCGACTTCAGGAACAGTGGCACGACTAGCCTTTACTCCAATTTTTTCTATATTGTTTAACATAGTCGCAAGTTTCTTGTACGTTTGGCTAACCAGACCGAAATAAATTATTAAAGAAAAATCAAAATTTTTTGGGGGATTGATCATTTTTTACAACCGGCGTGTCATAAAATGTCCATCCCCGTAAAAGTAGGTGGCAGCCCAAACCGTTGCAAATCGTCCAGTCCAACCGTCGTGCGTGTCCTTCGACAGGCTCAGGACGTGCAGAAGTAGGAAATTGGGCATGAAACGAAAAATTGGCGCCTTTGGCCGCCTACCCTACGCGGCAACCTTCGCCACACCTTCGCCCGCTGCCTCGATGAGCCGCCGTTCGATCGTGCGCAGGCGGCTTTCCCCGGTCACTTTGCTGCCCAGCACGTCGGTCACATAGAACGTATCGACCGCGCGTTCGCCATATGTGGCGATATGCGCCGAATGGACCATCAGCCGCGCTTCGAACAGCGCACGCGCCAGCCGGCTGAGCAGCGCCGGCCGATCGAGCGCGCCCACCTCGATCACGGTGAAGCGGTCCGATGCGGCGTTGTCGAAAATGACGATCGGGTGCACTTCAAACGCATCGGCACGCGGGCGCGCGAGCGGGCGCGCGGCCAGTTTGGGCAGCAGTTTCGCCTTGTTGGCCAGGGCATCGCCAATCGCGATTTTCAGCCGGTTCATCTGCACGTCTTCGCTCAAGGGCCGGCCGAGCGGGTCCTGCACCAGGAAATTGTCAATCGCCACGCCGCCGCGCGTGGTGTGGATGCGCGCATCGATGATGTTGCCCCCGGCCACGTGGATGCCGCCGGCAATGCGATAGAACAGCCCGGGATGGTCTGCAGCGGTCACGGTGACCAGCGTGGCCCCGCGCGCGGGGTAATAGCGCGCCTCTACCGACAGCGGTTCATCCAGAGCGATATCGAGCTGTTGCAGGTTCATCGCGATGATGTCTTCGGGTTCGGCAATCCAGTAGGCATCGAGCAACTGCCGCCCGACCGTGCCGATCAGCGCATCGCGTTCCTTCAATATCGCCGCGACCGCCTTTTTCTTGGCAGCGATGCGTTCGGCGCGGCCAAATTGCTTGTGCCCCAGCCGCAGCACTTCGTGCGTGGCAACGTAAAGATCGCCCAGCAACTGGCGTTTCCACGAATTCCAGATGCCCGGGCCGACCGCGCGGATATCGACAATCGTCAGCACCATCAGCAGGCGCAGCCGTTCGGCGCTTTGCACTTGCCCGGCAAAATCGGCGATCGTCTTGTAATCGGCCAGATCGCGCTTGAACGCGGTGGCGCTCATCAGCAGGTGCCAGCGCACCAGCCAGGCGACCATTTCGGTTTCGGCGGGGCCGAGGCCCAGACGCGGGCACAGCTTCATCGCGATTTCGGCGCCCAGCACCGAATGATCGCCATGCCGCCCTTTGGCAATGTCATGCAGCATCGTCGCGACATAGAGCACCCGGCGCGACGCGATCTGGCCGATCACTGCCGTGGCCAGCGGATGCAGTTCGGTTTCTTCGCCACGTTCGATCCGGGCCAGCAGGCCGATGGCGCGGATGGTATGTTCATCGACCGTATAGTGGTGATACATGTCGAACTGCATTTGCGCGGTAACCCGGCCGAAATCGGGCACGAACCGGCCAAACACCCCCGCCTCGCCCATCCAGCGCAACACCGTTTCAGGATCGCGCCGGCTGGTCAGGATATCCATGAACATCTGGTTGGCGCGCGGATCGCGCCGCACTGCCTGATCGATCAGCCCGGCATCGCGGTGGGCCTGGCGCATCGTTTCGGGGTGGATTTCCATGCCTTCGCGATCGGCAACATGGAACAGTTCGATCAGCCGCACCGGATCTTCGGCAAAAAATGCGCCGGGCCCGGCCGCCACTTTGTCGGCCACCACGGCAAAGGCGCCGATTTTCCGCCGTTCGCGCCGCCGCGCGCGCAGCTTGGCGAAAAAGCCCAGACGCTGCGAGGCCCACTGTTCGTCCAGTTGCGCCAGGAACACCCCGGTGAGCGAACCGACCTGGCGCGCATGGAGAAAGAACATCTGCATGAAGCGTTCGACCGCGCTTTTGCCCGGGCGGTCGGCAAAATTCATGCGCAGCGCCACTTCGCGCTGCAGATCGAAGGTCAGACGGTCTTCCGGGCGGCGGGTAATCGTGTGCAGGTGGCAGCGCACCGCCCAGAAGAAGTTTTCCGCGCGGCGGAATGCGCGATATTCCATCCCGGTGAGCAGGCCCACATCGACCAGTTCCGACGGATCGCGCACTTTGTGGATATATTTGCCGATCCAGTAGAGCGCATGCAAATCGCGCAGACAGCCCTTGCCCTCTTTCACATTGGGTTCGACGACATAGCGGCTGTCGCCCAGGCGTTTGTGCCGGTCGTTGCGTTCGGCCAGTTTCTGCGCGACGAACTGGCGCTCTGTCCCGGCGGCCACATCGGCCCAGAAACGGCGCTGCGATTCGACATAGATCGGCCGGTCGCCCCAGACATAGCGCCCTTCGAGCAGCGCGGTGCGGATCGTCAGGTCAGACCGCGCCTGGCGCACCAGTTCATCGAGAGATCGGCTGGAATGGCCGACTTTCAGCCCCAGATCCCACAAGTAATACAGGATCGCCTCGATCACCTGTTCGCACCAGGCGGTGGGTTTGTTGGGGGTGACAAAGGCGATGTCGACATCCGAATGCGGCGCCATTTCGCCCCGGCCATAGCCGCCAACAGCCACCACCGCGATGCGTTCGCCGGTGGACCGGTTGCTGGCGCGATAGACCCGGGTGACGATATGATCGTGTATCACACGCACGATCTGATCGATCAGAAAGGCATGGCCCTGCGCGCATTCGGAGCCGTGCGTGGGGTGCACGGTCAGCCGGCGTGACAGTTCCTCGCGCCCGGCGGCCAGGCTCGCGCGCAGGATTTCGACAATCGCCGGACGCGCCTTGTCACCCTGTTCGGCGGCAATCGCGGCGATCGAGTCGGCCAGCGTGCGCCGGTCGATGATCGCACGCTGGTTGGGTATCCGGGGCAGCATCATGGCCGCAGTCTATACCAGAATCCCTTCAGGATTTCTGCCCATTCGCCGCGGCCCATTCCTGATGATAGCGATCGCGCAGCGCGCGCTTGTCCACCTTTTCGGTGCCCAGCCGCGGCAAGGGCTGATCCACCTGCCAGAATTGCACCGGAATCTTGAACGGGGCGATCTGTTCGGCAAGGAACGCGCGCAAGGCATCGGCATCAAGCGTGGTGCCGGGCTTGGCCAGAAACACCGCGGCGGGCACTTCGCCATACAATTCGTGCGGCAGGCCGAATACGCTGGCTTCGGCCACGGCGGGGTGGGCATAGATCGCGCTTTCCACCTCGATGCAGCTGATGTTTTCGCCGCCGCGGATGATGATGTCCTTTTTGCGGTCGACAATGAACAAATAGCCGTCTTCATCGAGATAGCCCAGATCGCCGGTGCGGAAATAGCCATCGGGCATGATCGCCGCGCTGGTCGCCTCGGGATTGTCCCAATAGCCCGAGAAGTTGGCGACCGAGCGGATCGACACTTCGCCGATCGCCTGGGCGGGCAGCGGCTTGCCGTCATCATCCAGGATCGCCATGTCGACCAGCGGGCGCGACGGCGCGCCGGTGCTGCCGGGTTTGGCCATGTAATTTTCGTTGTAATTGCCGCAGCCGATGCCGTTGGTTTCGGTCAGGCCATAGCCGAGAATGGGAAAGGCATGGGGCAATTCGCGGCGAATGCGATCGACATGTTCAACCGGGCGCGGCGCCCCGCCGGCGGCAAACGTGACGCAGCTCGACAAATCGTACTTCGCATGGTCGGGATGGGTGGCGATTTCAAAGCTCATCAGCGGCACGCCGACGAAATAGGTCACGCGTTCGCGCGCGATCAGCTCCATCGCGCGCACCGCATCCCATTTGGCCATGATCACCAGCTTGCGCGCGATCGCGAACGATTGCAGCAGCACCGGCACTTCGCCGGTCACATGGAACAGCGGCACATTGACCAGCGCCACCGGCTGCGACGACGGATCGGGCGCCAGCCCGCGTTCGGCCATGATGCCCAGCACCGTCACCGATTGCGCAACATAGTTGAACGTGCCCTGCACCACGGCGCGATGGGTGGACCAGGCCCCCTTTGACGTGCCGGTGGACCCTGATGTGAACAGCACCGTGGCCGGATCGTCTGCGGTCAATTCGGGCAGCGGAACCCCATGATCGCCGCCTTTGGCAGTCAGCCCAGAATCGCCGCCTTTGGCGGCCAGCCCAGAATCGCCGCCTTTGGCGGCCAGCGCAGCCAGGCCCTGATCGGGCGCACAGTCGTGTTCGATCAACAGCACCTCGGCGCCATGGGCATGCGCGGCCAGCCGCTCGGCGCGCTGGCGATCGGCCAGCACCAGCCGGCAGCCCACCAGATCCACCCCGTGCACCAGTTCGGGCCCCGACCACCAGCCATTGAGCAGCACCGCCACCCCGCCGGCCATCAGCACCGCCATATAGGCCACGACCCAGTTGGCCGAATTGCGCGCAGCAATGCCCACGCGTTCGCCGCGTTGCAGCGCGTGGCCCGCGATCAACCCGCCGGCCGCAACGCGCGCGGCGGCATAAGCCTGCGCAAAGCTGAGCCGCACATCGCCATCGACGAGGAATTCCTTGTCACCATGCACCGCGCAGAAATAGGCAAAATAGTGCGCAAGGCTCGGCGGCGCGGCGGCGATCACCGGCAGATCGCGGTCAAACTGGCGGTGGGCGGTCAGCTGGAACATCCCGCCTTCGCCAGTCAATCCATCCATCACGCGCGACAGGGCAAGATCGAGTTCAGTCATCATATCGGGCACCATCTCCAGCCACAGGCCAAACCGTTCGCGCCGGTTTCGTGTTTCGTTCGTTCGCATTTGCACATTCACACTGTCCGGCCGCTGTGCCAGAAGGCGCAGGTCGCGAACGCGTGACCGGACCCTTGCGAAAAGGTCTCGATTCGAAACGTCTAAGGAGTTCGCCCCTTGCTGTCACTATTGCCAGTGCTTTCACTATCGGTTGCATCGGCAGTAGCGGACGGTGGCCAGGCCCATTTCGCCCTCCAGGCCCTGGCCGGCGCGGTGCCGATGCTGGCGGACGCTGCGGCATCCCTGGCCGATGCGCATGGCCCGCTGCGGTTTGAAAGCCTGGGCCTGTCGCCGATTGCGCTCGATCTCGGCTTTTTTACGATCAAATGGTATTCGCTCGCCTATCTGGCGGGGATCATCTTTGCCTATTGGCACCTCACGCGCGAACTGCGCCTGCCCGGCGCGCCGATGGCGCAGCGCCATGCCGAAGACCTGTTTTTCTATGCCACGCTGGGCGTGATCGTCGGCGGCCGGCTGGGCTATGCCACGTTCTATGCCCCCGAATTGCTGACCCACCCGCAGGATCTGATCAAGCTGTGGCAGGGGGGGATGAGCTTTCACGGCGGGCTGATCGGCACCACGCTGGCGATGGCCTGGGTATCGTGGCGCGGGCGGCTCGATTTCCTGCGCGTGTGCGATTATGTTTCGCCGTGCGTGCCGGTGGGGCTGTTTTTTGGCCGCTGCGCCAATTTCGTGAATGGCGAACTGTGGGGGCGCAAAGTCAATGGCAGCCTGCCCTGGGCGATGGTCTTTCCCGGCGCCGGGCCGGTGGCGCGCCACCCCAGCCAGCTTTACGAAGCCGGGCTGGAGGGGCTGGTGCTGGGCGCGGTGCTGATCACGCTGTTCTGGGCCACGCGCGCGCGCTGGCGCCAGGGGCTGCTGGTGGGGGTCTATGCCGCCGGCTATGGCCTGGCGCGGTTCACGGTCGAATTCTTCCGCGAACCCGATGCGCAGTTGCAGGATTTCGCGCATGCCACCGGCCTGTCGATGGGCCAGTGGCTGACCATGCCGATGATCGCGATCGGCCTGGCGCTGATCGTGCGCGCGCTGCGCCGGCCGCCGCTGGCGGTATCGGTGCAGTCGCTGCCGGCCTGAATGCCCCTCTGATTCCCGGGCAAAGGAGCAAGCCTTGCGCCTGAAAGACCGGTTTGTGCGGCTGATCGCGGCAACGGGCCCGATCAGCCTGGCGCAATTCATGGCCGAATCAAACGCCCGCTATTACGACAGCCGCGATCCGCTGGGCCGCGCGGGCGATTTCATCACCGCGCCCGAAATCAGCCAGATGTTTGGCGAACTGATCGGGCTGTGGCTGGCCGATCTGTGGGATCGCGCCGGGCGGCCGGCGCGGGTGCACTATGTCGAACCGGGCCCCGGGCGCGGCACGCTGGCGCGCGATGCGCTGGGCGCGGCGCGGCGCTTTGGCCTGGTGCCGCAGGTCCACTTTGTCGAAGCCAGCCGCACGCTGGGCGCGGTGCAGCGCAGCCTGATCGCCGATGCCACCTGGCACCAGGATCTGACCACCCTGCCCGATGATGCCCCGCTGCTGATCGTGGCCAACGAATTTCTGGATGCCCTGCCCGTGCGCCAATTGGTGCGCACCGCCGGCGGCTGGCGCGAACGCATGGTGGGGATAGACGGAGACCGGCTGATCCCCGTGGCCGGCACGCAGCCGATGGATGCCGCGGTGCCGCCCGCGTTTCAGGATGCCGCGCAGGGCACGATCATCGAAACCTGCCCCGCCGCGGCCGCGCTGACCGGCGAAGTGGCGCGGCGCCTGGCCGCGCAGGGCGGCGCGGCGCTGATCATCGATTACGGGCGCACCGCGGCCGCGACGGGCAGCACGCTGCAGGCACTGCGCGCGCATGCCCCGGTTGATCCCTTTGCCTGCCCCGGCGAAGCGGACCTGACCGCGCATGTCGATTTTGCGATTCTTGCCGAAATTGCGCAACAGGCCGGCGCGCGGTGGATGGGCACGATCGAACAGGGCCGGTTCCTGCTTGCGCTGGGCCTGGCCGCGCGGGCAGAGGCGCTGTGCCGCGCCGCGCCGGCCAGCACCGATGCGGTGCGTGCCGCGGCGCACCGCCTGGCCGCGCCCGGGGCGATGGGCCGCCTGTTCAAGGTCATGGCGCTGGGCGCGCCCGATTGGCCCGCAGGCGCCGGTTTCTGACCGGCACGCCCCCCGATTCGCGGATCATTTGCAATTGCGAATCACATGCTGGCAACGGCGCCCGCGCGCCATTCGCACACGGTTGCGCATCGCCCAAAATGGCAGTTGGCAAACCCGCGCATTTGTGTCTATCAGGCCGCTAAAGTCGGGTCCGTGGCTCAGGTGCTGCAATGCGCCTGCGCGGCACAGGCCGCGCACAAGGCGGCGTTTTCCCGGCTTTTTTCGAAACCCCGATGATTGGGGCGAAAGTATCTAAACGGCGACGGCGGGTGCCCATTGCGGCGCGCGCATCAGGCAAGGACTTTCAATGGCTGACCTGCTTAAGGCTGACGGGGCGATGACTGGCCCGACGGAGGCAAAGGACGATGGCGTCAGGCGACGCGATTTCATCAATATTGCCGCGGTAAGCTTCGCCGGCATTGGCGGGATTGCCGCGCTGGTGCCGCTGATTTCGCAAATGAGCGCATCGGCCGACGTGCTCGCCGAAAGCTCGACCGAAGTCGACGTGTCGGCGATCGCCGCCGGCCAGGCGATCAAGACCATGTTCCGCAAACAACCGGTTTTCGTGCGCAATCTGACCCCGGCGGAAATCGCCGCGGCCGACAAAGTCGATCCGGCATCGCTGCGCGATCCGCAGACGCTGGAACAGCGGACCAAAAAGGGCAAAGGCAACTGGCTGATCACGATGGGTGTCTGCACCCACCTCGGCTGCGTCCCGCTGGGCGCCGGCCAGGGCGAAGTGAAAGGCGAATTCGGCGGCTATTTCTGCCCCTGCCACGGATCGGTCTACGATACGGCGGCGCGCATCCGCAAAGGCCCCGCACCCAAGAATCTTGAGGTGCCCCCCTATGAATTCACTTCCGACACTGTCGTGAAGATCGGCTGAGGAACCTGGCAATGAGTTTCCCCTGGGCTAAGCATTACAAGCCGAGCCATCCCCTGATGGTATGGCTGGACGAAAAACTGCCGCTGCCGCGGTTTGTGCACGGTGCGATCGGTGGCGGCTATCCCGTCCCGCGCAATCTCAACTATTTCTGGAATTTCGGCGTGCTCGCCGGGTTCTGCCTGGTGCTGCAGATCGCCACCGGGGTGATCCTGGCGATGCATTATGCCGCCAATTCGGGCGTGGCGTTCGACAGTGTCGAACACATCATGCGCGATGTGAACTGGGGCTGGATGCTGCGCTATGGCCATGCCAACGGCGCATCGGCATTCTTTGTGGTGGTCTATATCCACATTTTCCGCGGCTTTTTCTATTCGTCGTACAAGGCGCCGCGCGAAATGATCTGGCTGCTGGGCGTGACCATCTTCCTGCTGATGATGGCCACCGCATTCATGGGCTATGTGCTTCCCTGGGGGCAGATGAGCTTTTGGGGCGCCAAAGTGATCACCGGGCTGTTTTCGGCCATCCCGATCGTGGGTGAACCGCTGCAACAGTGGCTGCTCGGCGGGTTCGCGCCCGACAATGCCGCGCTGAACCGCTTTTTCTCGCTGCACTTCCTGCTGCCCTTCGTGATTGCCGGGGTGATCATCCTGCACATCTGGGCGCTGCACATTCCCGGTTCGTCCAACCCGACCGGCATCGATGTGAAGCAGGAATCCGACACCGTGCCGTTCCACCCGTATTACACGGCAAAGGACGGTTTCGGACTTGGCGTGTTCCTGCTGATCTATGCCGCGTTCGTGTTCTTCATGCCGAACGCGCTGGGCCACCCGGACAACTATATCGCCGCCAACCCGATGTCGACGCCGGCGCATATCGTGCCCGAATGGTATTTCTGGCCGTTCTACGCGATCCTGCGCGCCTTCACCGCCGATTTCCTGTTCATCCCGGCAAAGCTGATGGGCGTGCTGGCGATGTTCTCGGCGATCCTGTGCTGGTTCTTCCTGCCCTGGCTGGATACCTCGCCGGTGCGTTCGGGCCATTACCGGCCGCTGTTCCGCAAGTTCTTCTACATCCTCGTCCTTGACGTGCTGGTGCTGGGCTTTTGCGGTGGTTCGCCGGCGGAAACCAAGTACGTGCTGATCTCCCAGATCGCGTCTGCGTACTATTTCCTCCACTTCCTTGTCATCCTGCCGGTCGTTTCGTCGATCGAGAAGCCGGAACCCCTTCCGTTCTCGATCACCGAATCCGTGCTCGGCACCGATGCCGCCGCGACTGCCTGAGCGGTCGGGAACGAAAAAGCGAGACACCTGTCATGGTCCGTATCTTTGGCCCCCTTGTCGGCCTTTTCTTCGCCGCTGCGCTGCTCTGGTCCTTCGGGGTCGGGGCGGTCCAGTTGATCCGCGAACCCGAACCCTCAACCGCGGTGAAGGATTTCCACCTTCCCCCCAAAGAGGTGAAATTCACCTTTGACGGCCCGTTCGGCACTTTTGACAAACCGCAGCTGCAGCGCGGTTTTCAGGTGTACAAGGAAGTGTGCAGCAACTGCCATTCGCTCAAGCAGATCGCGTTCCGCAATCTGGCAGACCTCGGCTACAACGATGCCGAAGTGAAGGCGATCGCCAAGCAGTGGGGCACCAAGGCCAAAACCTTTGACCCCAAAACCGGCGATGCCGGCGAACGCGACAACACCCCGGCCGATCACATCCCCGCGGTCTATTACGCCGGCACCGGCAACCCGCCCGATCTGTCGCTGATCACCAAGGCGCGCCACGAAGGCCCCGCCTATGTCTATTCGCTGCTGACCGGGTACACCACCCAGCCCGCCGCGCTGCTGAAAAAGTATCCGGATTCGGCCACGCCCGACGGGCTCTATTACAACCCGTACTTTGCCAACCTGAACATCGCGATGCCGGCCCCGCTGACCACCGATGGCCAGGTGACCTATACCGACGGCACCAAGTCCACCGTCGGCCAGATGGCCAAAGACGTGGCCGCGTTCCTGACCTGGACCGCAGAGCCGAAAATGGAAAAGCGCAAGCAGACCGGCTGGGCCGTGCTCGGCTTCCTGCTTGCCGCAACGGCGCTGGCCTATCTCGCCAAGCGCAACATCTGGAGCGACATGCACTGATCGGTGCATCGCGCATGCCACAACAGGGGCCACCGGAAACGGTGGCCCTTTTTGTTGGCGCGCGCGCCTGTTTCGCCCCCCGCACAACGGACCAAAACCCCATGACGATCATGACCCCGGATGCGATCAAGGCGCTGATCCGCACCGTGCCCGATTTCCCACGGCCCGGCATCGCATTCCGCGACGTAACCACCCTGATCAGCCACGGCGAAGGCCTCGCCGCCACCGTTACCCACCTGGCCACCCGCGCCAACGCCGCCGGCGCCACCATGATCGCCGGCATGGAAGCGCGCGGCTTCATCTTTGGCGCCGCCGTCGCCGCGCACCTGGGCCTGGGCTTTATCCCGGTGCGCAAACCCGGCAAACTGCCCGTGCCGACCATCGGAATCGATTATGCCCTGGAATATGGCCACGACCGCCTGGAAATAGACCCCGGCGCCATCCACCCCAATGACCGCGTGGTAATCATCGATGATCTGATCGCCACCGGCGGCACCGCCCTCGCCGCCACAGAACTGCTCCGCCGCGCCGGCGCCACCATCAATCACGCCCTGTTCGTCATCGACCTGCCCGACCTGAACGGCGCAAACCACCTGCGCAGCGCCGGCCTGACCGTCGATGCCCTGGTCGCGTTTTCCGGACATTGACGAAACCGGGGCAACCGTGCCAAGGCACACCCACCCGAGCGGGTATAGCATAGTGGTAATGTCCTAGCCTTCCAAGCTAGTCAGGCGGGTTCGATTCCCGCTACCCGCTCCATTTTCCTGTCCGCCAGCATCCGCCTGCATCTGGACAAACCCCCGAAAAATAACATATTTCTGCTGCCAATTGGCCCGCGACATTCGATCGCGTTCGCCACAATTCACCTGGCGGTGGGGGTATTTTCGAGGGGAAAAGCCACCTCGCCAATTCGATACCCCCATGATTGGGGGTATTTTGGGGTTCAACGCGCGGAAATACTGGAAAAACGATGCCGCTGACAGACCTTGCTATCAGGAACGCCAAGCCCGCTGCCAAGCCGGTAAAACTGTCGGACGGGGGTGGTCTGTTCCTTCTTATCACTCCTGCCGGCGGCAAGCTGTGGCGACTGAAGTTCCGAGTCGACAATAAAGAGAAGGGCCTCGCCCTCGGCAGCTATCCGGCTGTAGGCTTGGCTGAAGCTCGCAAGCGCAGGGAAGAAGCCAAAGCTCAACTTGCGCAGGGGCTTGATCCCGCGCGGGAGAAGAAGCGCGCAAAGCTCAAAGCCCAAATGCAGGCACGGGCTGTTGCTGATGCCTCATCCGTCCAAACCGTTGTGCTGCCGTCCTGGGGCAAATTCAGGGCTGTTTCACGTCAATCACGTCCACCCCATGAGCTGACCGCTGACTGATGTGGTCCAGCCGGGCAGCGCCAAATTAAAAAATTTCGACATGTCCACCTGC
>CAILBC010000024.1 GCA_903832325.1 uncultured Sphingomonadales bacterium
ACACCTGCTGCCCGAGGAATGGGTGAAAGCCAGCGCGTGGATCGACGCCGGGGCGGCGGTGCTGGTCTATCTGGCGTTTCACCGCGTGCACGATGCGGTGGAGCACCGGGTGGAGCAGCTGTTTTTTGGGCACTGGCAGGCGAACGAGGCGCAATTGCGCCGCTTTGTGGCCGCCGCGCCGCATTTCGAGGATGCGCCCGCGCTGGCGCGCGCCTTTGCCGAAGAGCTGGAGCGGTTTGGCGGCGGGGGGCATGTGGCGCTTTATCGCCGCAACGAAGGCGGGCTTGACCGGGTGGCGAGCAATTGGGCCGGGGCGCCGCGTGATTTTCGCGAAGAGACCAAGGCCTTTGCCCTGCTGCGCGGCGAACGCGCGCCGCTCGACCTGATCGAAACGCACACCGATCTGCCGGGCGTGCTGGCGCTGCCGATGCTGGACCATGGCGTTCTGGCAGGGCTGGTGCTGCTGGATCTGAAAGGCAATGGCGCGCTGTACCGGCCCGATGAAGTGGCGCTTCTGGGCTGGGCGGTGCGCGAAGTCGGGCTGGCGCTCGCCGCGCTCCATGCCCGCGCGACTGATGCCGAAATTCAACGGCTGAAAATGCAGGTTTCCGAATTGGGTGCGGTAAACGCAGAATTGCGCGGCAGGGTTGATGGATGGCTTGCAAGGGCAAACGCCTGAAACACCGGATTTTGCGATTGTGGGCGAGATTGAAGGCTTGATAGCTGCTAAAGCGCGCAGCGTGAAATCTGAAACACAGCACGCTTCAAGAGTCTTTGATTTCGCATCGTTTATTGCAAAAAACCGGCGCCCACTTTTTTGCACGATGCTTTATACGGACGTGCGATGAGTGGAACTCATCGCACGTCGTGACGCTCAAGCGCCGCGCGGGCTGATACCAGTGCGCGTCAAGCCAAGCTCACTGCACACTGGTATCAATGGCAAATCGTCAGGGTTTTGAATCACAGTGAATTATCGCCATTCCTTTCATGCCGGCAACAGCGCCGATGTCGTGAAACACAGCCTGCTGATTGCCCTTGTGCGGGCCTTGCAGCACAAACAGAGCGCGCTGACTCTGATCGATACCCATGCCGGCTGCGGGCTGTACGATCTTGGCGGCGAGCAGGCCCGACGCACCGGCGAGTCCATGCAGGGCGTGATGCGGGCCTTTGCCGACACGAACCCCTTGCTGAACGATTACCGTGTCGCCGTGCAGGCGGTGAATGCCGGGGCAGAGCCGATGCTCTATCCGGGATCGCCGCAGATTCTGGCGCAGCTTTTGCGGCCGCAGGATGTTCTGATCCTGAACGAAAAGCATCCCGAAGACGTCCAGGCGCTGCGCAGCGCAATGCGCGGCACATCCGCCGCGGTGCATGAACGTGACGCCTACGAGCTGTGGCTGGCGATGCTGCCGCCGCGAACGCCGCGCGGCGTGGTGGTGGTCGATCCGCCCTATGAGCAGACGGACGAACGCGCCCGGATCACGGTGGCCCTCGCCGCGGCCTGCCGCAAATGGGCGCATGGCGTGACGGTGATCTGGTATCCGCTGAAAGACCGCGCCGCGCATTTGCGGTGGAAGGCGCAGCTGCGCAAGATCGGCATCGCGAAATTTCTGAGCGTGGAACACTGGCTCTACGATGGCGATCAGCCCGGCATCTACAACGGCGCGGGCCTTTTCATCGTCAACCCGCCTTATGCCTTTACCCAGGCGCTGCCGCCCCTGCTCGAAGCCCTGCGCGCCGCGCTGGCGCCCGAGGGGCACAGGGGCGCGATCACCACCGATTGGCTGGGCGATTGAACCGGATGCGCAGCGCTGCCGTGTGCCGCGGGCAGGAATTACCGGCCTGCCGGCACACTCCACTGCTGCGTTTCGCAGATAAACGCAAAACAGCCTTTCACATCCAGCCGCGCCGGGCCGCTGCGGCGGACATAGACGCGATAAGTCTGGCCGGATCGCGGATCATAAACGGTGCCGCGCCAGGCCGGGCCTTCCGGCCGGTCGAGGTGGATCAGTTGCAGGCCCTCGATCGGGCGATTGCGCAGCGCCGGATCGGGGTTGTGCACATCGGTGGTCGGGCCGCCGGGGGTAAAGCGCAGCACTTTGGCAATCCGCCCGCACCAGCCGGGGCCGCAGGGGGCAAAGGCCACGATCGAATCCGCCTTGGCGGTCAGCCAGGGTCCGGCAATGTCGCCCGGGCTGTCGCCGGCCCGGGCCGCGGTTGCGCCGCCGATCAGCAGGGCCGCGGCCAGCGCAGCACGGCATCGGCGCAGCAATGCGCCCCCATGCAAGCGCGCGCAGGTCCGGTTGGCAGATCCAGGGGCTGGGGCGTGCGCCGGCATTTCGGGGTCCATGTGCAGCAACGGGGGCTGTTGCGCGCGGGGCGCAGCGTTTGTCTGGGATAATGGCGCGCTCCGGGTCTGTCCAGACCACCGCCCCGGCGCGCGCCATCGCGCGTTCGGACCAGCAAAGACCGCCGGCAAAAACCACCGGCAAAAACCGATACCCGCTGCAAAACCGCTTGCGCCAAAAGTTATCGATCTATAACTTTAAGCCAGAAGGCCGCTTGCGCCAGGTCCGTTCCCCTTCGCGCGGTCCGGTCGGCGATGGTGACGGCCCCTGCGACGGAGATCCTGATGCTTGATGAACAGCGCCGGCAATACTTGTCGAACATCCTGCGTCCGGCGGCCCCGCCGCGCGAAATCGACAAGCCGTTTACCGAGGAGCAGAAACGGCGCCTGCTCGACATCGTGCATGACAAGGGCGAATGGAAACTGATCCTGGCGCAGCATTTCCCCAATGTGGAGGCGCTGCTGGCCACATTTGCCGGCGGTTTTCCGGAAGGGTTCACGCCCACGCTCGACATGTTCATCACGCCAACGTTCCGCGGCTTCCTTGCGAACTATTCCACCGTGCTCTATCCCGAATTGCACGATGTGTTTTATAACGAGGCGTTCCTTGGCCATGCCAAATCCTATTGGAACGCGGACTATGCCAAGCCGCAGATGATGCTGTTCAACATCAACGGCCCTTGCGCCAACAGCGATCCCGGCCACCTCGACACGCCCAGCTTTCGCGGGGTGCGCTATGAAAATTCGCCGACCTGGCTTTGTTCGGTGATGGGTCGGTCGGGGTTGTTCGGCGATTATCTGATCAAGATGGCGCAAGTGATCACCTGGTTCAGCAACGATCCGCACAGCGGCTTTACGTATTGGCCAAAGGGCCCGCTGGCCCGCCCGGAACGCGTGAAATCGCCGATCTACAACCGCGCGGTGGTCGTGCAGAACGAAATGCTGGTCCATCGCGGCGAAGCCAATGGCCCGGTCGAACGGCGCCGGCCCGAAGGCCTGGCGTTTGACAGCGTGTTCACCGGCATACCGGGTGATCGCGATGGCTGGCTGGTCAAGACCGGGGACCGGGTGATCGAACGCTATCACACCGACGAACTGCGCTTTCTGGTGCACTGGTCGGCCGAAGTGTTCAGCGATTTTGGCGAATTGAAACGCAACATGGACGGGTCTGACGATCTGACTCACGAACAGGCGATCATGATGCTGATCGACGATGTGCGATCGCGCGGTTTCCCGATCGAAATGCCGACCGACCCGCTGAACGACCCGGTGTTCATCCGCGCCATCAACGCCGCCTATGATTTTGGCGGACCGGCCGAATATCCCGAAGGCACCTCGGTCGATGCCCCGCTGGCCACTGCCGCCTGATCGCCGCCACGCACCCCGATTCGCCCATCCCCGGAAAAGCGCCCCAGACCATGACCAGCCTGTTTTCAAAACTGATCTGCCGCGATGAAGAGGCGATGGCACGCTATTATCAGGCGGTTTACGGCCTGGGCGTGGTGCAGCGCGTGGCCGGCCAATCCGATGGCGAACCGTTTCGCGAAGTGATCCTGGCGCCCGATGGAGACTGGGCAAAGGGCACGCTGGTGATGTTCAATTTCACCGAACGCGCCGCGCCGCGCGACCAGCAGGTCATCCTCGGCTTTGGCGTGGATGATCTCGGCGCGCTGGAGCAGCGGATCGTTGCCAACGGCGGGAAAATGGTCGGCCCGATCCGCGCCGAGGCGGATCACGGCGTGCTCGTGGTGTTTTCCACCGATCCGGAAGGCGCCCTGTGCGAAAATGTGCAGATGATCGCGCACGGCTGACCGGATCAGCGCCCTGCTTCCGATAATGGAGGCTCCAGATAGAGAAGGGGGGGCAGGGTGCCGCCCCATGCAGTCCCTTATCTGCTGCGCAGCGCCTCCGTCTGCCGCTGCGCGCGGCGCGCCTTGAGCAGATCGTGGCGTGACACGATGCCCACAACACGGCGCGTTGCGGGGTCGATCACCGGAATGCGCCCGATCCCGCTTTCGATGATCAGATCGGCCACATCGCCGATCGGCGCGTCGGGCAGGGCAAAGGGTTGATCCGCGTCGGACAACAGATCGGCAAGCGTAGCCTCTGGCGGTGGGCCATCGATTTGCCAGCGAAGCGCGTCGCTGCGCGATACCAGCCCGATCAACCGGCCTCGGTCATCCACCACCGGATAGCTGCGATGCGACGCCCCGCCGGCAAACACCGCAATGGCCTGTGCCGCGCCCAGCGCGCCATTCAGCGTGGCCGGATCGCGCGTCATGATTGCCGATGCCTGAAGGAAATCGTGCGAATCCACGCTGTATTCCTGCACCACGTGGCGGCCCCGGCGTGCAATCTTTTCGGTCAGGATCGATCGGCGCATCACCATCACGCTAAGGCCATAGGCGCCGGCCGAGGCCGCCACGGCCAGCGGCAGCGCGCCGGTCCGACCGGTCAGTTCCACGGCAAACAGGGCACCGGTGATCGGTGCGCGCATCGCCCCGCTCATGATTGCGGCCATGCCGATCATGGCCCACAGCCCGCTGCCTCCGGGCAGGATCGTGCCCAGCAGACTGCCCAGCGCCCCGCCCAGGATCAGCAATGGCGCGAGAATGCCCCCCGATGTGCCCGATCCCAGCGCGATCAGCCAGACCACCGCCTTGGTGATCAGCAACGCCGCCACAACGCGCAGCGGAAGCGTGCCGTTCAACAGGTCCTGGATATTGGCATAGCCCGCGCCCAGCACGCGCGGATCGATCCACCCGCCCAGCCCGACCACCATCGCCCCCACCGCCGGCCACCACATCCAGTGCAGCGGCAGACGATGAAAGGCATCCTCGATGCGATAGAGCAGCACCGACAGCACGACCGCCAGCAGCCCCACCACCATGCCCAGCACCAGCGCCCGCGGCAACAGCGCGCCGCCCGCGGGCACGGTGCCGGCAACGGCAAACAGCGGCCCCGTGCCGATCAGCAATGGCCGCCAGCCCAGCGCAACGAGCACCGCAATGGTCACCGGCACCAGGCTGCGCGGTTTCCATTCAAACAGCAGCACCTCCACCGCCAGCAGGATCGCCGCGACCGGGGTGCCGAAAATGGCGGTCATTCCCGCTGCCGCACCCGATACCAGCAGCACCTTGCGTTCGGCCGCGCTCAGGTGAAAGCGCTGCGCGAACAGCGATCCGATTGCTCCGCCGGTCATGATGATTGGCCCTTCGGCGCCGAACGGCCCGCCGCTGCCGATCGAAATCGCCGATGACAGCGGCTTCAACACCGCAACTTTCAGCGACAGCCGGCTTTCACCGTAAAGGATCGCCTCGATGGCTTCCGGAATGCCGTGGCCGCGGATCTTGTCCGATCCGAACCGCGCCATCAGCCCGACCATCACGCTGCCGATCACCGGAATGATTACCCCGGCCGGCCCCAGCCGGCTTTGCGCAATCGGCACTGGCGCCACCGACCAGTGGCCAAACCAGAACAGGTTTGTAGCCAGCGCGATGAGTTGCAGCAGTGCCCAGGCGCCCGCCGCGCCGCCTGATCCGATCACCAGCGCCGCACCGGCCAGCATGACCATGCGCCAGTCCGCACTGTGATCGGCCAGTCCGCCGGCGCGGGGCTTGGCTGAAAAGGCGGGTGGCAAAGCGGAATTGGGTACGGACGCTGCCATGCAAATCGCCTATTCATGCGCAATGGTGTTCGCGCGGAGTGGTGGGGCAATTATATCGCAATACGACATGAATCAAGGAGCGAAGCACGAGGGGGCGATGGGGACAGACGAATTGACCGACAACGATTATGCCATGCTGGCCAATTTCCGGTTCCGGCTGCGGCAGTTTCTGGCGTTCAGCGAAAGCCGTGCGGGGGAACAGGGGCTGACCCCGCAACAGCATCAGGCGCTGCTTGCGATCCGCGCGGCAGGGCCCGATTGCGCCACGATCGGCTATGTGGCCGAGCGGCTGATGGTAAAGCCGCACAGCGCAAGCGGGCTGGTCGACCGGCTGGAGGCGCTTGGTCTGTTGACCCGCCACACCGCGCCCGATGATCGCCGCCAGGCACGCCTGGCGCTTACCGAAACCGCGCGAACGCTGCTCGACCGGCTGAGCCACACCCACCGAGAAGAGCTTCGCCGCTTGCGCCCGATGCTGCTCGATCTGCTGATGGGGCTAGGGGAGTAATACCAATGTGCAGTGAGCTTCGCTCATTGCACATTGGTATAAGCCCGCGCGGCGCTTGAGCGTCACGTTGTGCGATGAGTTTCACTCATGGCACATCCGTATAAGTGGGGGGCAGGGAGATTGGATCGCCGCAAGTGTTCAGCCGCTGCCCAGCGCGATCTGTTCGGCAATATGCCCGCGCCACAGCGCGTCCAGCAGGTCGGTCTGGGTGATCATCCCCAGCAGCCGCCCCTGCGGATCGATCACCAGCGCCTCCAGGTGCATGCCGGCCGACAGGATCGGCAACAATTCATCAATCGGGGTTTCCGGCGGAGCGGTGCAGGGGGTGGTATTGATGCTGCGCGCCACGGCGGCGTCGCCCGGATGTGCCAGCGCGTCTGCGCCCAGCAGGCCTTTGACGTGGCCCGTGGCGTCGATCACCGGCAGCCCGCGCAGGCGGCTGGCGCCAAATTGCGCGCGCGCCTGGTCGATGGTGGCGTCATGAGCGATGCGCGGCACATCGCGACGCATGATCTGGTCGCAGCGGATCACGCCGTGCAGCCGGCGCCAGGCGCGCCCTTCCACCTGGCGAAACAGCCGGTCAAGATCTTCGCTGCCCACATCCAGCAATTCGTCATATTGCGCCAGCACCGCATCGATATCGGCGATCGAATAGCCGGTGGCAGCAGAGGCCTGCGCCGCAGGGGCAGGCACGCGGTGCGGATAATTGCCGCGCGTTGCCGCGTGCCAGGCCAATCCGGCCAGCACCAGCACCGTGCTGTCTGCGGCAACCGGCACCACGGCAAATGACCAGCCGGCCGCCACCACAGCGTGCCCGCCGATCACCGCAGTCAGGGCGCAGGCCCCGCCCGGTGGATGCAGGCAGCGCGCCAGGCTCATCATCGCGATGGCACTGCCCACTGCCAGCGGCGCCGCGATCGTGACATTGCCGGTGAGCATCAGGCAGCCGATGCCGCACAGCGCCGATACCGTATTGCCGCCGATGATTGCCCAGGGCTGTGCCAGCGGGCTGGCCGGCACGGCAAACAGCAGCACCGCCGAGGCGCCGACCGGTGCGATCAGCAATGGCACGGCCGCGCCATCGCCCAGCCAGTGCTGCAGTATCACGGCCACCGCCAGAATGCCTGCCGCACCGCCGGCAAACGCCAGCACCAGGCGCCACGCGGGCGTGCGATGCTGGATGCCCAGCCAATGCGCGACCAGCGGACCTGCGTTGCGATCCGTGTCTTCACCGCTGCCTTGTCGGCCATCTGCGCGCCCCTTGATTGCCATGCGCTGCCCTGAGCATATGTCGCAACACGATGCAAAACAAAATGCAGGCCTGAAAATGCGCTTATTCGGCCAGTTGCTCATCGGGCCAGTTGCTCATCCGGCCAGTTGCTCATCGGGACAGTTGCTCATCCGGATTCTGGCGCCAGCCCCTCCATGGTGGCGATGGGGCCGATCGTGGCGTTGTATTTGATCGTCTGCAGCACGATTTCGCTTTCGGCATCGCGGATGCCGTCGAGCGCAAACACGGCATTGGTCAGCGTGGCCACATCGGCCACGCTGTCGACCAGGCAGATCGCCACCAGCCGGTGCGCGGCATTGGCATCATACAGCGCCTGCACTTCTGCCATGGCCAGCAGCGCCGCGCGCACCTGGTCCATTTGCCCGGCATGGCAGCGCACGGTGATGAACGCCATGTGCCGCGCGGGCGCTTGCGCGCTGTCGTCGTCGCAGCTGGCAATGTCGATGATCGGCTCCAGCCGCAACAGCCCGGCCGCCTGCAGCCGCCGCACGCGCGTGCGCACGGTGCCTTCGGTCACCCCCACGGCGCTGGCGATCTGGCGGAAACTGGTGCGCGCGTCATGCGCCAGCAGCACCGCGATTTCGCGATCGAGCGGATCGGTTTCGGGAAACGGCCCGTTCACGGCGCTTCGGGCCCGTGGCGCGCGATCGGGCCGATCGCGGGGCGATAGCGGTAAACCGTGTTCAGCAGCTCGACATCTACATCTTCCACTCCGGCGATCCCTGCCGAAACGTCATGCGCCGCCTTCACCATGTCGCGCGCACTGGCAAAGGCATAAAGGCAGCTCACCGGATAGCGGCCGGATGTAAGATGCACGGCCAGCACATCGGGCCGCGCCGCCAGATCGTGCGCCACATCCAGAGGCGATCGGCCATGCACCTGGAACCGGATGCGCGCGAGCATGCGATAGCCGTGGATGCGGAAATCGGCGACCGCCACCACGCGCATCGTGCCCGCGGCATCCATCGCGCGGATGCGGTTGGCCACCAGATTGCCCGACAGCCCCAGTGCTTCACCGATCGCGGTGCTTTGCGCGCGGCCATCTTCGCGCAACGCGGCGATGATCTGGCGGTCGATCGCATCGAGCGCGCCGCTGCGGTTGCGCCGCGTCGGCCTGGCATCGGGAGCGCGCGATTCCGGCGGCATCGGCGCGGCGGTCAGCCGGGAATATACAGTTGCGCGGCCTTGCCACCGTCCACCGGCAGCGCCACCCCGGTGATATAGCTGGCCGCATCAGACAGCAGGAACACGATCGCTTCGGCCAGTTCGTCGGGCTGCCCGCCGCGCCCCATCGGGATGGCATCGGTGGTGCGCGCCGCGGCTTCGGGTGCGTGGGTGGTATAATCCTCGGTCGCCGGGGTCTGCACTTGCCCGGGCACGATCGCGTTGACACGCACGCCCTGGCGCGCGCCCTCCATCGCGGCCACTGCGGTGAACTGGATCAGCGCCGCCTTCGATGCCGAATAGCTGGCCATCATCGGCGCGGCGCGAATGCCGCAAGTTGACGAGATGTTGACGATCGATCCCGATCCTTGCCCCATCATCACCGCCATCGCCGCCTTGGTGCCAACAAACACGGCATCGGCATTCACCGCGAAATCCTTGCGCCAATGATCCAGCGTCAGCCGCGAAATCGGCGCGTAATGGACAGACATCGCATTGTTGACCATCATGTCGAGCCGGCCCAGCCGCGCCGCCACATCAGCCACCAGCGCGGCAAACGCCGCATCGTCCGACACGTCGAGCCGGTGCGCCTCGATCACCGCGCCCTCGGCCGCGTCGGCGGCAATTTCTGCGCGCGCGGCCTCCAGCCGGTCCGGCCGGCGGGCGCAGATCACCACGTTTGCCCCGCGTCGCGCCAGCAGCCGTGCAGTGGCAAGGCCGATGCCGTCGCTGCCACCGGTGATGAATGCCACTTTTCCGCTCAAATCACGCGCCATTGCCGTGCTCCTCTCCGCCACATCCGGGCCGTCCCACGCATATAGCCGCATCAGTACCCGTTTTGGAAGATTTTTGCGTAGAAAATGGCAATAAAAAATGCGTGTTTGTGTGCGCTGGCCTGCGGCGCGCCGGATTCACCCGGTCTGCGGCAGGTTTTTTGCCTGTCCCTTCGGGTAATGCGTGGTGAAAACCCGGGGGTGGCTTGCGTAAACGGTAATACGGCCGCTATGTTGTATGCCAATGCGGAATCTGATGTCCGATTTGATACGCATGAGTCGTCCTGGGGAGAATATCGATGGCAATTTCCGCGTCCACACTGGACCTAGTGGCTGCGCGGGCCGACGAAGGCCGGCGCAATCGCCGCATTGCCGATGATGTTGTCCAGGCGGTGGTCGGCGAAGGCTTTATCCGCCATTTCACCCCGGCTGCGCACGGCGGGCGCCAGGCCCCGCCACAGGATTTTTTTCTCGATCAGATCGCCCTTGCCGAAGCAGACATGAGCACGGCCTGGGCGCTGGGCATTGTCGCCGTGCACAATTACCAGATCGCGCTGATGGACCCGCGCGCGCAGGACGAAATCTGGGGCGACGGGCCCGATGCGATGGTATCAAGCTCGTACAATCCGGTCGGCGCGCGCTGCGAAGCGGTCGATGGCGGGGTCATGCTGTCGGGCCGCTGGGGCTGGTCCAGCGGCAGCCTGCATTGCAACTGGGTGCTGCTCGGCGGGGTCATTCCCGAAGAAGGCTATCGCACGTTTCTGGTGCCTGCGGCCGATTATCGCATCGAAGATACCTGGCACACCATGGGCCTGCAGGCCACGGGATCAAACGACATCGTGATCGATGCGCCGGTGTTCGTGCCCGATTATCGCACGCACAAGCAGATGGACGGCTTTCTGGGCATTCACCATCAGCCGCCCGGGTATTATGACATGCCCTGGGCCCAGGCGTTCATCCGCGTGGTCAACACCAGCGCGATCGGCGCGGTGCGCCACGCGCTGTCGCTGTTCAGGGATCGCGTCGGGCTGGCGACGACCGACATGACCAAAAGCCCGACCGATCCCGATGTGCTCGATCGCATCGCGCGCGCTTCGTTGCTCGCCGAAACCAGCGCGAAAGTCATGGTGCGCAATTTCGAGGAAATGGCCGCCGCCGATTTCAAGCCTTCGATCCTCGATCGCGCCCGCTATCGCTATGAGGCAAGCCTGGTGGCCGATCACTGCATCGCGGCGATGGACCTGCTGATGGATGTGGCCGGCGGGCGCTCGGTCTATGCGGGCAACGGGTTCCAGGATTTGTGGCACGATGTGCGCATGGCGCGCGCACATGTGGCAAACAACCCGGCCGGCTTTGCGCGCAATTATGCCAGCGTACTGATGGGCGGGGAAAACAAGGACATGTTCCTCTGACCTGATACGATCAGCCAGCGACAGAAATCGCGATCTTGCCGCGCGTATGCCCGGTTTCGATCATGCGCAGCGCCTTGCCCAGATCGCGTAGCGGGATGATCGCATGCACTGGCGCGCAGACCACGCCCTGCGCAGCCAGATCGCCCAGCCGGCGCAACTGATCGGGCAGGCGATCGATCGCCACCATGTTCGATACCACGCGCACCCCGGCGGCGCCGGCGCGCGCCACATCTGCCGGATCCGGTTCGCAAATCAGTGTCTCGATCGCCACGAATGCACCGCCGCGGCGCACCAGCCGGTCCGCCTGCGGGCTCAGCGTGCCTTGCCCTACCGCATCGAGCACCAGATCGACGCCATCGGAGCATTGCGCGCGCACCGCTGCCACCACGTCGCCTGTGCGATAATCGATGGCAAGATCGGCGCCCAAGTCCATGACATGGCGGATATTGTGCACCGAACAGGTGGCCAGCACCCGCGCCCCCAGGTGGTTCGCAATCTGGATCGCGATTGATCCCACCCCGCCGGCGCCGCCGTTGATCAGCACCGTCTGGCCGGCACACAACCTGCCGACATCGGTCAACCCGCCCAGCGCAGTCGTGCCTGCGGTCGGCAGGCAAGCGGCCTGCGCCGACGAAATTCCGGCTGGCAACGGCGCCAGCATCGCCACATCGGCCAGCGTGTATTGCGCAAACGACCCGTTCGCCCCCTGGCCCACGCGCGATGTGCCAAACACCGCATCGCCCACGGCCCACTGCGTCACACCCGGGCCCACCGCATCGACCGTGCCCGCCAGATCAAACCCGGGCACAAACGGAAAATTGCAGGTGATGTACCGCGCCAGCAGCCCGCGGCAGGTTTTCGCATCGGCCGGGTTTGCACTGGCATGGTTGACCGCCACGCGCACGTGCCCGGGGCCGGGCTCTGGCACCGGCAGCGCAACCGGGGCCAGCACTTCGGGGCCGCCAAAGGCACAAAACGCCATGGCGCGCATGGATGGAACAGGCATCACGGCGGTCAGGCCGCGTCCTGGCTGTCGATCACACGGCCCATCGCCACGGTGCCGCGGATCGTGGTGCGGTGAACCACGCGGATCTGATCGACCGGGTGGCCAAACGCCATGTGCATCGTCCGCCGGTTGTCCCACAGCACCATGTCATTGTCGGCCCATTGGTGGATATGGCAAAACCGGGCTTGCGTGGCATGCGCGATCAGCCGGCAGATCAGCGCTTCGCTCTGCGCCGCGGGCAGGCCGATCACGTGGCTGATGTTCAGCGTGGAAAGGTTGAGCACTTTGCGACCTGTGTCAGGGTGGGTCCACACCAGCGGATTGGCCACCGGCGGAAAGTGCGGATAGGCATCGTTGCGCGGCGACAGCCGCGCGCCCTCGGGCCGGTTGAAGCGCATGTCCTCCAGCCCGGCGCAAAACAGATAGACCGCCTCAAGCCCGGCAATTTCGGCCTTGGTCGCATCATCAAGCGCGTCGTATGCAGCAGCGGTGTCCAGCCAGCCGGTCTGCCCGCCAGTTTCCGGACGACGCACCATGCGCAGCAGCGCGCCGGCATTGGGCGTGGTGGCAAAGGCCAGATCGGTGTGCCAGGGAATGTGGCCGAGCGTCGCCACCCCGCCAAAATCATAGATCGGGCCGGTCGATCCACTTTCGTTGCCCAGCAGGATCAGCTCGGCATGGTCGGGATGGCGGAAGCGGGGGATCGGGTGCGGTTCCAGTTCGCCAAAGCAGCGGCTGAGCGCCAACTGCGCCTCTGGCGAAGTGCCCAGGCCCGGAAACACCAGCAGGCCATGCTCCAGCCACAGCGCGCGCAGCGCCGCGGCGGTTTGGGGTCCGATCGGCCGGTCGAGATCGAGCCCGGTAATGGCGCGGCCAAATCCGAAAGTCCCTGGCCCGCAAAGCAATGTTTCGGCGGCAAAATCCATCGCGCGATCTCCGGTCAGATGAACCAGCTGCCGCCGTTTACCGTGACCGTGCTGCCCGTGGCAAAGCTGGCGTCTGGCCCGGCCAGAAACGCGACCGCGCCGGCAATTTCGTCGGGTTGGGCCAGGCGCTTCATCACGCTGTCGGCGGCCACGGCGTCCTTCACCTCTTGTGGCAGCGGGGCATAGATGGGCGTTTCGGTGGCGCCGGGGTGCACCGCGTTCACCCGGATGCCGCGCGGGGCCAGTTCGCGTGCCATGGCGCGGGTCATGCCGATGATCCCGGCCTTGGCCGTGCAATATGCCACCGGGCCATTGCCCGCGACCGCCGCGGTGGAGGCGATGTTGACAATCGCGCCGCCGGTATTCTGGTCCGCCATGATCCGCACCGCGGCCCGGCTGCAGCGAAAGGCGCCGTCGAGCGTCACCGCCATCACCCGCAGCCAGCCTTCGTCCAGGCAATGGATCGTCTGGTCGGCGTGCGCGGCGGGGTCGGTCGCCTGCGCGGCCTGGCCGGCATAATATTCGGCCATGCCATCGCCCGGGGCCGATCCGATCCCGGCATTGTTGATCAGGATGTCCACCCCGCCCAATGCATCGCGCACCGCGGCAAAGGCGGCATCGACCGAGGCGGTATCGGCCACATCGCAGGCAAACCCGCGATGCGGGGCATCGAGCACGGCGCCCGCCTTTGCCGCATCCAGGTCGAACACCGCGACAATAGCACCCTCCTCGGCCAGCCGCCGCGCGATTGCCGCGCCAATACCTTGTGCGCCGCCGGTTACCACCGCGCGCTTGCCTGCCAGACGAAACATGGTCAGCCTTTCATTGCCGGATAGTCGGTGTAGCCGCGCGCATCATCGCCGTGGCCGGTGTAAAACGTGGTGCGGTCGGCCTTGGCCAGCGCCGCGCCCATGCGGAACCGGTCGACCAGATCGGGGTTGGCGATCCAGGCATAGCCAAAGGATACGGCATCGGCCTTGCCGGCGGTGATCAGCGCCTGCGCGCTGTCGCGCGTCTGCCCGCAGTTTTCGATCACCGCGCCAGACCAGTTGGCGCGCACCAGATCGAGCGCATCAAAACCGGCATTGGGAATATGGATCAGGTGGCACCAGGCCAGCCCCAGGCCATCGACCGCGCGCAGCAGCGCGGCATACGTTTCGGCCGGATCGGCATCGGCCATGCCGTTGAACGTCACGCCCGGGCAAATGCGAAAACCCACGCGGCCCGGCCCGATCGCACCGGCCAGCGCCGCCAGCGTTTCCGCCACAAAGCGGATGCGCCCCGCCACCGATCCGCCCCAGCCATCGCTGCGCAGATTGGAATTGGACGACAGGAACTGCATCGGCAGATATCCGCTGGCACAATGCAGTTCCACCGCGTCGATCCCCGCGGCGCGGGCGTTTTGCGCCGCCAGGACATAGTCTGCGATCACGCCCGGAATTTCGTCGGCAGTCAGCGCGCGCGGCATTTCGGTGGGCACCGGCACACCATCGGGGCCCGGAATCGGATCGGGGCAGGCTATCGCGCTGGGCGCCACGGTTTCGGCATCGGGCGCCTTGTTGGCGCGCACTGCCGCGCGGCCGACATGCATCAGCTGCATCGCGATGCGCCCGCCCGCCGCATGCACCGCATCGGCCACGCGCGCCCAGCCGGAAACTTGCGCGGGCGAATGGATGCCCGGGGTGCGCCAGTATCCCTTTCCCGCAGGGCATGGCTGCACGCCCTCGGTCACGATCAGCCCGGCGCCGGCGCGCTGGCGATAGTATTCCACCATCAGGTCGGTCGGTTCATCCGCCGGCCCGGCGCGGTCGCGCGTCATCGGCGCCATGATCACGCGATTGGCCAGATCGACCTCGCCCAGCCGGACGGGGGAAAACAGATCGGGCATCCGGGTCAGCTCCGCACGCGGGGTTTCGGCAGGGGCGCGCCGCGCCGCATCGTGTCGATGAATTTTTCCAGCGGGGCAGGGGGATCGACCGGCCCGTCATGCGGCTGGCCCTGCCGTTCCCAATAGGTTTTCCAGCTGGGGAACAAGTCGTGGAAACTGCCGTGATAGGGCGCCACCCCGGGCCAACGCATCTTGCGCTCGCCCAGCGGCGGCTTGTTCAGATCGCTGGCATACCAGTACAGCGGCAGACGGCGGCGGAAATACCAGCGCCCGTCGATGCGTTCGTACCGGTCGAAATACAGCATCTGCATCAGCACCCATTCGGCGCCGGTTTCGTGCTCGTTTTTCGAATAGACCACGCCTTGTGCATGGTCGGGATCGTCAAAATCGATCACGTGCCCGCCGATATGGTGGCTGGTCCCGTCAAACTGCATCGAATGGGTTTCATCAAACCAGTCGCGCAGCGCCTTGCGCCCGGTCTTGCCGCCGCCCACGCGCACGTCTTCGGGAAACAGGTTCACCCAGGCATCGCCATCGCGCATATCGAGCGCCAGCGAATATTTGGCCGGCAGCTGGCGGATCGCATCGAGCGATTCCAGCCGGTCGATCCGCGCCAGCAGGGCGTCCATATCGCCTTTTGGCATATCGCCTTTTGGCATATCGCCTTTTGGCATATCGCCTTTTGGCCTGTCGGTCATGGTCGCAGGGTCCTTTGACAGTCTGGATCAGGAAAGCGGGTGCAGGCGGCCGGGCGCGCCATTGGCCCAGCCCAGGATGTCATCGCTGTCGGATGTGAACAGGTCGGTGACTTCGCCCACGATCACGTCGTGCGTGCCATAGACCACGCGTTCGCGCAGTGAACAGAACAGGTTCGCCGGCGCCTCGTCGATATACCACATCCCGTCGATCGCGCGGCGCCGCCAATCGGATTGCGCAAAACGCCGGTCGCGCGCGGCCGGATCGGCAAACGGGGCGATGTGCGTGTCCTGCGCCGATCCCAGCAGATTGATGCAGAACCGGCCCGACCGCACCAGCGCATCGTGCGCCGAACCCTGCCGGTTGACGCAGATCGCCATGGCGCAGGGATCGAGGCTGACCGGCATCAGCGCCGACATCGCCAGGCCCACCGGCGCGCCGCTGTCCGGATCGACCGAAGTGACGATGCCCACCGGCGCCGGCATGAACCGCAGCACGCGTTTCAGCCGCGCATCAAGGGCAACGGGGGCGGAAACGGATGACATGCCAGGCTCCCACGGCAGGGCCGGCCTGGTTCTCGCAATGGGACGCGAGTCATGGCAGCGCTGCTTGTTTGCGCTATTTCATACCCACGATTCTACGCAAATGCAAAGGCGAACTGCGTGCAGATGCCCATATACGCTGCCAGATCAATCTTCGTCGGCGATTTCCGCGTCCTCGATTTCCACCGGACGGGTGATTTTTGCCATCCGCGCGTTGTACTTGATCGTCTTGACCGCGATCGAGGTTTCCACGTGGTGCACCCCGTTGATCGTCAGGATCTTGTCCGAAGCGATTTCCACCAGCGCGTCCAGTTCATCGACCAGGCACATTGCGGTGATGTTGAACTGGCCCATGGTGATCAGCACCGCGTTGACCGCGCCCAGATCGGCAATCGCTCGCGCCACGTCGCGCACTTTGTCAACATCGGCCTGCACGTTGATAAAGGCCAGGCGCGCACGCTTGCCCATTTCGAACCCGGTGATTGCGGTAAACGCGATCAGCCCGTCCTGCTGCAGCCGCTTGATACGGCCGCGCACGGTGCCTTCGGTCACGCCCAGTTCGGCGGCGATCTTGCGGTTTGACACGCGCGCATCGCGCGACAGCATGTCGATCAGTTGTTCGTCGAGCGTATCGATCTGCGGCAGAGCCATGGCGTTTACTCCTTCGCTTCGATCGGGGCGACATCGAACTGGTAGCTGCAGATGTCGACGACAATTGCCGGGGTCAGCGAACGGATACCGTGAATGCCCGACAGGCGATCGAGCAGGAAATGCGCCAGATCCTCGAAATCGTGCAGCGCCACCAGCATGTCGATGTCATAGCGCCCGGTCACGATATGCACCGCAAACACTTCGGGCAGCTCGGCCAGTTCGTGCGCGACGTCGGACGCCGGGCGGCCATCGATTTCCACCGATATGCGCAACAGCACGTTGAACCCGTGCGCGGAAAAATCCGACACTGCCACCACGCGCAGCTGGTTGGCGTCCTCCATCCGTTTGATCCGGGTGGAAACGGTGGTCGCCGTAAGCCCCAGCTTTTCAGCGATCTGCTGGTTGTTGGCGCGGCCGTTCAGTCGCAACTGTTCGACAATATTGAGGTCTGTGGCGTCGAAACTGAAGCTTTGCGTCATAAGGCCCGGCATTTTTCCCGCAAATGTGTGCCATCGCGGTTTGCGCATCGCCCCGCACGGCGTCAACTCCATTGTTATGTCCTTACACGGTTGTGCAATGCGCGGAACGCATCGCACAACGTCACGCTCTGGCGCCGCGCGGGCTTATACCAACGTGCAGCTAGTCAAGGCTCACCGCACGGTGGTATCAGGTCCCGGCAATGGCGCGCACGGCCTCGGTCGCGCTGCGCATCGCCCCTTCGATATAGCCCACGCCGCAGGCATCGCCCACCGGGTGCACTGTAAAGCCCGCCGCGGCAAAGGCATCGGCCTGCGACAGGTCACCCCGCGCGCCTTGCGCCACGATCACGGTATCGGCGGGCACGGTGTGGCGCACGCCGGCGGCATCGGTAAAGCCGACCTCGGCCTTGCCGATCACCACGTCGCTGGCCCCGCCGTGCAGGCCCACATCATGTTGGCCCAGTTCTGCCAGCAGGCGCATCCGCCGCACCAGCGTCAGCCCTTTGCCCAGCCGGGGTGCGGCCTCGATCACATGCACGGTGCGGCCGCGCTCGGTCAGGAATTCGGCCAGTTCCAGCCCGACCAGTTCGCCCCCGATGATCGCCACCTGCTGGCCCAGCGGCATCCACGCCTGCGTGGCCTTGCGCACCAGCGCCAGGTTTGCCGTGGCCCCGGTCGCCGCGCCCACTTTGGTGGCAATGCGGGTGAACAGGCCGGTCTTGCGCTTCAGATCGTCCGAACTTTCGCCCAGCATCATCGCGCGCATGTCATCGCCCGAATAGACATGGTCCTGATCGTTGCCGGGAATGTCGGGCATGCCACGCACCGCGCCTGTTGCCACGATGACTTGCGCAATGCCGGCCGCGCGCAGCCGATCGGGCGTTGCCGCGGTTGACAGCCGCACCTCGATGCCCGCCTCGCGCACTTCGCGGCGCAACCAGTCGAGCAGCCGCTCGTTGGGTTCATAGGCGAGGCTGGCAAAGCGCAATGTGCCGCCCAGCCGGTCGGATTTTTCGAACAGCACGACTTTGTGGCCCAGTGCCGCCAGTTGCCGCGCCGCCTCCATCCCGCCCGGGCCCCCGCCGATCACGCCGATCGGTGCGGCCCTGGCCGGCGCATGCGGCAGGGCGGGCGCGCTTTCGTGCCCCAGCGCGGCATTCACCGCACAGCGCGAAGGCTGGCCCATGTAGATCGCGCTGACGCACGTGTAGCAATAGACGCAAGGGCGCACTTTGTCGGGTTCGCCGCGCATCAGCTTGGCCGGCAGATGCGGATCGGCCAGCAGTTTGCGCCCCATGGCGATGAAATCGGCCTCTCCCCGGCCGATCACCGCATCGGCGGTGGGCACTTCGATCCGCCCCGATCCGATCACCGGGATTGATACCACGCGCCGGATTTCGGCGGTGGCGGGCAGGTTGGTGTCCTCTTCATGCGGGATGTTCGATGCCGAATGAAGCTTGCCCACGCTGGTATCGTGATAGGCGGTCACGGTGATCGCATCCACGCCCGCCGCTTCGACCAGGCGCGCTGCGGCTTTGGCATCGTCGATCGTGATCCCGCCGGGCTTGCCCACTTCGCGCGAATCGAGCTTGATCCACACCGGGTAATCGCGGCCGACTTCGGCACGGATCGCCGCGATAACTTCCAGCGTCAGGCGCAGGCGGTTTTCCAGGCTGCCGCCATAGCTGTCGGTGCGGGTGTTGGTATAAGGCGACGTGAACGACGACAGCAGATAGCCGTGCCCGCCATGGATCTCCACGCCGTCAAATCCCGCCTCTTTTGCGCGGCGCGCGCCGGCGGCAAACTGGCTGACTGCCAGATCGATATCGGCCTGATCGAGAATTTTCAGCTCGGGCGGTTTCATCCCGGCCAGCGCGGCCAGTTCCTCCATCAGGAAATAGTCGGTGAAATTGCCCTTGGCCGCCGGCGGCACCGCCGGGCCCCACAGCGGATGGCCCCAGCGCGCATGCGAGTAGCCCGCGACAAACCCGCCATGGTGCAATTGCGTCGCGATTTTCGCGCCATGGGCATGCACCCGGTCGGTCAGCGTGCGCAGCGCGGGGATAAAGCGGTCTTCGGAAATCGCGGTCTGGCCCAGCGCCACCCCGCCCACCGGCCAGGCCACGCCCGCCACGCCCGAAATGATCAGCCCGACCCCGCCACGCGCCTGTTCCTCGTGATAGGCAATCAGGCGTTCGCCCACGGTGCCGTCATCTTCTGACATGCTGACCCCCATCGCGGTTACGGCGATGCGGTTTTTCAGCTCCATCGTGCCGATGCGGCCGGGCGAGAGCAGATGGGGATAAAGGTTCGAAGTCATTGCGGTGCCGGTCCCTTGCAAAGCGACGGGAGCAGGGTTGCCGGCCCGCCGCCGGAAAACCGCATTTATCCTCTCGCCCTCGCTTTTTGTCTGGTTCTTGCGTAATCCATGATGGAATATGTTACGATAATCAAGGAAAACCGAAGGGGCAGCGCATGCGCGACAGATTGCGGGACAGGGCCATCATGGTGATCGGCGCCGGAACCGGAATTGGCGCCGCCGTGGTGGCGCGGCTGTGCGATGAAGGCGCGCGGGTCTGTGTGGCCGACATCAATTTTCCCGCGGCCGAGGCGCTGGCTGCGCGGATGACGGCCGCCGGGCACTGTGCCTTTGCCGTGGCGATCGACATTGCCGACGAAACCTCGGTAGGGGCCGCCTTTGCGCAGGCGCTGGCCGTGCTCGGGCGGCTTGACGGGGTGCACGCCAACGCCGCCGATTTGCGCACGATCTTTGCCGACAGCGATGCGCTCGACGTTGATCTTGCGGTGTTCGACCGCACAATGGCGGTCAATCTGCGGGGGGCTCTGCTGTGCACACGCGCCGCGCTGCCGCATCTGCTGGCCGCGGGCGGCGGCGCGCTGGTCTATACCAGCTCCGACGCGTGGGTGGCGGGCGAGCCCGAACGGCCGGCCTATGCCATGTCGAAAAGCGGGCTCAACGCGCTGATGCGCCATGTCGCCAGCCGCTGGGGGCGCCAGGACATTACCGCCAATGCCGTTGCCCCGGGCTTTGTCATGACTCCCGAAATGATCGCCGGCGGCCAGGTGCCCCCGGCGTTTGTCGACCAGTGCCTGAAACAGGTGCGCTCCCCCCGGCTGGGCACGGTCGATGACATTGCCGGGGTCGTCGCCATGCTGCTGTCAGACGACGGCCGCTGGATCAATGGCCAGGTGATCCACGTGAATGGCGGCACACTGCTGCGCTGACCCGCTTCCGATCCTGCCCGGCACGGGGAAGATCGGACGGTCCGCCTAACCCCAACGGGTGATGTCCTGGCGCCCCCGGTCTGGCACCAGCGCCGCACGAACGGGAAAAAGAGGATGGCAATGACAGGAAATCGGGCAACGGGTCTGCGGTTCGCCGTGGTCGGCGCGGGGATGGCGGGCATTCTTGCCGCGATCAAGCTGCGCGAACGCGGCGAGGTGTTCACCGTGTTCGAAAAGGCCGAGCGGATCGGCGGCACCTGGCGCGAAAACCGCTATCCCGGGCTCACCTGCGATGTGCCCGCCCATGCCTATACGTATTCGTTCGAGCCCTATCCCGAATGGCAGGCCTATTATGCCACCGGCGCCGAAATTCAGGTCTATTTCGAAAAAGTGGTCGATAAATACGGCATTCGCCCGTCGATCCGCTTTGGCGCGGAAGTTACCGGGCTGGTCTGGGATGATGCGAGCGCAACCTGGACACTGACTCTGGCCAGCGGCGAAGTTCAGGTGTTCGATGTGGTGATCGTCGCCTCGGGCGTGTTGCATCATCCGCGCGTGCCCGATCTGCCGGGGCTCGACCGGTTCGAGGGGGCGGCATTCCACACCGCGCGCTGGGATGACAGCGCGCCGATCGATGGCGCCAAAGTGGGCCTGATCGGCTGCGGATCGACCGGGGTGCAGATCGTGACCGCAATCAACGCGCGGGTCGATCGGCTGGTCCATTTCCAGCGTTCGCCGCAATGGATCATGCCCGTGCCCTATTTCACGTATAGCGAAGAGGAACGCGCCGCCTTCCGCGCCGACCCTGCGCTGATCGATGCGATCCGTTTCAGCGACGAATATATCGGCAATGTGCGCCGCTTTACCGATGCGATCACCGATATCGACGGCCCGCAGATGAAAGCGATCGAGGAGTATTGCCTGCTGAACCTGGAAAATTCGGTGAAGGACCCGGTGCTGAAGGAAAAGCTGCGGCCCAATTATCGCGCGGCGTGCAAACGGCTGATCTATTCCTGGTCCTATTACGATGCGGTGCAGCAGCCTTCGGTCTTTGTCGAAACCGGGCGCATTGCCGAAATCGAACCGCATGGCGTGCGCATGGCCGATGGCACGGTCCATGCGATCGATACGCTGGTGCTGGCCACCGGGTTCCACGCCGACCGGTTTATCCGCCCCGCCGGCGTTACCGGGCAGAACGGGCTGACGCTCGATGCGTTCTGGGCGCGCCGGCCCACCGCGCACTATGCCATCACGCTGCCCGGCTTTCCCAACTTGTTCATGCTCAACGGCCCCACCGGCCCGGTCGGCAATTTCTCGCTGATCGACATTGCCGAGCGGCAGTGGACCTATATCGATCAACTGGTCGACGTGCTGCGCCGGGGTGAAGGCCGCGCCGTGGCCGTGACCCCGGCCGCCCATGCCGCATACGAAGAACGCCGGATCGCGGCGGCCAAGACCACCATTTTCGGATCGGGCTGTTCCAGCTGGTATCTCGATGCCGAAGGCGTTCCCGCCAGCTGGCCCTGGTCCTATGACGCGTTTGACGCGGCGATGGCCAAACCGAAGTTCGAGGAATACGCGGTGCTGGGCACCTGAAGCCTGAAGCCGCAGCCGGCGGGGCGGTGCGTTGCCCTTTCGAGGCAGCTTCTCATCCGGATGTGCGATGAGTGGAACTCATCGCACATCGTGACGCTCAAGCATCTGCGGGGCCAGATGGTGCCTGATCGTGGCGTCGGTCATGCCGATGCCGCGCAGGCAGAACCAGGTTGCCTGCCGCACCAGATCGTCCCCTGCAATGCCATAGGGCTGCACGGCGGGGGGCAGCGCGCCGATCGTTGCCAGCATCGATCCGACATGTTCGATGAACATGGCCGCGGCCGGCACGCCCAGCGGTTCGCCCGCCAGACCGCCATCGGCGCGGGCCGCAGCATAGGCGGTTTCCATGCCTTTGCCATTGCGCCGCTGCGACCGGCGATAGATCAGGCTGGCATAGGACCCGTCACCGGAAAGGCTGGCCAGCGTCATGCGGTGGGTGTCCAGCCGTTCGGGATTGGCGGCATCGGCCACCGACGCCGCGATGAACCCGTGGATCGCCTGGACCAGCCCGGCGGTGCCATCACCCTGGATGCCCTGTTCGCGCCAGCGTTCATCCTGTTCGGCAAAGACCTGGCGCAGCACCGCGCGATAAAGCGCCAGCTTTGACGGAAAGTGGCGATAGACCAGCGCTTCGGACACATTGGCCTCTCGCGCGATCTGCAACGTCTTGGCCCCGTCATAGCCATGGCGCGAAAACACCCGCCGCGCCGCGCTTACGATCTGGCTGCGCCGTTCGGCACCGGGAATGCGCTTTCTGGTCATGACCGCTTACTCGTTTGGCGAATTCGGCCTGTCAATGCCGGCCCCGCCCCGACGGCGTTGCGCGTGCGGACGCGATCATCCCGCCAGCGATCCGATCAGCGCCACGAGTTGCGCCTGGCGGTGCACCCCGGTCTTGGCAAAGACCGATCGCAATTGGGCCTTTGCCGTGTTGTGCGCAATGCCGATGGCCTGCGCCGCATCGACCAGCGTCGATCCGCGCGCCAGCGCCACGGCCAGCCGCGCCTCGGCCGGGGTCAGGGCGAACAGATCGCGCAAAGTTTGCGGATCGACCGGTTGTTCGGGCCCGGGCCGCGCCAGAAACAGCGCCAGCGCGCCGGTACCGGCGTGGATCGCGGTCAATTCCAGCGGCCGCGCGGTTATCACCACATCGCCATGCACCGGGCGCTCGACGCGAAACCGGGTGAGCGGAGCGGCCGGGCTGCCCTGGCCCAGCAGCGCGATCACCGTGCGCTGATGATCGCTGCGCGCAAAGGCCAGTTCCTCGCCGCGCCGGCGCAGCCCTTCGCCTTGCGCCAGGATCGTGTCGGCCAGCGCATTGCTCGATACGATCCGCCGTTCCGGATCGAGCACCAGCATCGCCAGCCCCAGCCCCTGCGCCGCGCTGTGGAACAGGCCATGTTCGGCGCCGGCAAACTGCAACCGTTCGTACAGGCCCACCGCAATGCGCAAGTGCACCACCAGATCCTGCAGCCGCGCGCATTCCGCCGGGGTGAAATCGGGCAGGCTGGCGTGCCGGCTGATGCGAAAGCGGGCTTCGAACCGCCCGCCCGACCGCAAATCCCCTCCAAACCGCAAATCGATGCCCAGAACCTGGTCAAACCCGCTGTCGCGCATGATCGCGCGAAACGCCGCCGCCTCGCCTGGCGGCAGATCGGCCATGAACCGGGTATAACTGGTCACCACGCCATCGGGCAGGCCGTGGAACGGGTCATCGGCAAACAGCTGTTCGGCATAGGCGGCGTTGAATGCGGCATCGGCGCCCGGGGTCAGGAATGTTGCCGGATGGCGCCGGCCGGGGGCGGTGATGATGATCGTGGCAAAGCTGGCATCCATCCACCGCGCCAGCGCCTCAAGGAAATCCTGCCACGGCGTATCGCCTGCCACCCCGGCATAAAGCCGGGCGAGCAAGTCCGAACATGCAGGATCGATGGCTCCACCCATGCGCCTTGCATAAGCAGAGCCGATCGATCCGGCCAGTTATTCCGCCGCTTCCAGCTCGGCCGCTTCGGCAGCGTTCTGCGCGCGGAAATGCGGGATCACCTTTTCGCCGATGTTGCGGATCGTTTCCATGATCACCTCGTGCGGAATCCCGCCCATCTGGAACATGAACAGGATCTCGTCAGCGCCCGCGTCCTTCAGCCGCTGGACATAACGGATGCAATCATCCGGCGTGCCATAGGCATCCTGCGCCACGGTATAGTTCGACAAGTGTTCATCGCCCACCGGGATCGCCTCTTCCGACAGATAGGCGATGGTTGCCGCCTTGCCGGCTTCGAGCACTTTGGCGTGGTCTTCGGCGGTCAGGTCTTCATCCACGGTCGGCTTGGCCCCGCCCTGGTACCAATAGGCGATCGATTCGGCGAAAAACCGCTGCCCGCGCAGCCCGATCCGGCGCGCCTTTTCGCGATCATCGAGCACGGTTGCGGCGCAGAGCGCGGCCAGATGCTGCGTCGGGCGAAACCCGACCTGGTCCTCCGGCTTGCGCGTGGCCCAGGCCTGGCGATAGATCGCGTTCTTTTTGGCAATCTCGTCGGGCCCGGAAAAACCGAGCACCAGCGCGCCAATGCCGCGCGATCCCGCCGCCAGCAGCGTGTGTTCGCGCGTGCAGGCCATATACATCGGCGGGTGCGGGGTCTGATAGGGGCTGGGGTGGATCGGCCGGCGCGGGATCTTGATATAAGTCCCGTCGTGCTCGATCTCGTCCTGCACCATGATTTTGGGGATCAGATACATCGCTTCATCGATCATCGGCTGCAAGTCATCGAGGTTATAGCCGAACGTGCCGGCTTCCTGCTGCGTGCCGCCTTTGCCCACGCCGAAATGCAGCCGCCCCTGCGACAGGATATCCAGCGTGGCGATGCGTTCGGCCACTTTCACCGGGTGGTTCATCGCCGGCGGCAGGCAGACCACGCCATGGCCGACATGGATGCGGCTGGTCGCGCCGGCAATGAACGCCAGCACCGTTTCGGGCGCGGACATATGCGCATATTGCGTCAGCGCGGTGTGTTCCACGCACCAGATGCAATCAAACCCCATGGTTTCGGCATATTTGGCCTGCTCGACAATCTGCAGAAACACCGCCTGCTCGTTGGCCCGGCTGGTATCCACCATCTGCGCTTCGTAAATGATCGAGAATTTCATCGCACTCTCCCGTCCCGTCCCATCCGGTTGTTGTTCTGCCACGCCTGTTCCGGCGCTTTGCATCGGGGGCAGTCTACAGATCGCGCGGCGCAATGCATAACCCGATCGGGTTATGCATTGCGGCTTCATGCGCCCTAATTCTCCGGCTCGGCACCACTGCCCACCGGGTTTGGGCGATTGACTCCGCGTCGCGCGGCCCGTTAAAGTGAGTGAACACTGATAACTTGCACCGGGAGAAGGGCGCGCCGATGGCAGTCGATCCGCAAATCGCCGCAATGCTGGCCGCCATGTCGGAATGGCCCGGGGTGCGGGCCGTGCCGCTTGACCAGCTGCGCCAGGCGGTGCGCGACAGCTCGATCGCGCTTCCCCCTGCGGCCGACGCGGTTGTCGCCCGCACCGAAGATCGCGCGATTGCCGGAACCGATTGTCCGGTTCCCGCCGGCCCTGTCGCGGTGCGGCTCTATTGGCCCATTGGAAAGGGCCCGTTCCCGATCACGGTCATGATGCATGGCGGCGGCTATGTCGTTGGCGATCTCGATACGCAGGACATGATCGCGCGCGCGCTCTGTGCCTGGGGCGAAACGATCGTGGTGTCGGTGGATTACCGGCTGGCCCCCGAACACCGGTTTCCCGCCGGGCCAGAGGATTCCTATGCCGCGCTGGTCTGGGCGCATGCGCAGGCCGCCGCGCTGGGCGGCGATCCGGCGCGGCTTGCCGTGGCCGGCGACAGCGCGGGGGCCAATCATGCCTGCGCGCTGGCGCTGATGGCGCGCGATCGTGGCGGCCCGGCCTTGCGCGGTGTGGTCAATATCTATGGGTCTTGCACGTATCCGACCAACGATACACCCTCGGCGCGCGAATTTGCCGATGGGCCGATCCTGCGCGGTGATGATGTCGCCTGGTTCTGGGAACAATACCTGGCCGATCCGGCCGATCGCGATGATTATCGCGCCTCGCCCCATTGCGCCGCCAGCTATGCCGGCCTGCCGCCCCATTTCGTCGGCACTGCCGAATGTGATCCGACCCGCGACGATGCGGAAGCCTATGCGGCAAAGCTGGCCGCTGCGGGCGTGCCGGTCACGGCAAAGCGCTATGCCGGGATGGTGCACGGCTTTGCCTCGTGGGTCGGGTTTCTGCCCGGCGCGCGCGCGGTGCTGCGCGATGCTGCCGATTTTCTCAAGACCGTGTTTGCCCAATGACGGAGACCAGCCAGATGGCGCAAGACCTCGAAGTGTTTGCAGGCGGCGTGGCCGTGGTAACAGGCGCCGGTTCGGGCATTGGCGCGGGGCTGGCCCGGCGCGCCGGGGCGCTGGGGATGACTGTGGTGGTCACCGATGTGAACCTGGCCACGGCCGAAGCGACCGTGGCCGCAATCACCGCCGCCGGCGGCCGGGCCGAAGCGGTACGCATCGATGTGTCCCACCCGGATGAGCTCGACCGGCTGGCCGATCTGGTCTTTGCCCGCCATGGTGCGGTGCGCCTGCTGATCAACAACGCGGGCATCGAAACCGTGGGCAATGCCTGGGAAATTTCGGCCGCGCGGTGGGAGGCGACGCTCAATATCAACATCCATGGCGTGATCCACGGCGTGCGCGCGTTTGTGCCGCGGATCATTGCCAGCGGGCAGGAGGCGTGGATCGGCAATTTGTCGTCGGTCGGCGCATTCGGCCAGATGCCCGGCCAATCGGCCTATACGGTGACCAAGCACGCGGTGCAGGCGTTCAGCGAATGCCTCTATCTGGAAATGGAGCTGAAGGGCCTGCCGATCCATGTGTCGGCAATCGTGCCCGGGATGGTGCGCACCAATATCTTCAGCCCCGAAATGGGCGCCGATGAACCCGCCAATGCCCAGGGGCATCGTGGTGCGATGGCGGCGATGATGCGCGACCATGGCATGGATGTTGACGAAGCCTGCCGCCGTTTTCTTGAGGAAATGGCCGAAAACCGCTTCTGGGCAATGAGCCACCCGGACATGAGCGCCGACATCATCGGCGGCCGGGTGCGGTTCCTCAGCGAACAATGCCCGCCGATCATGCCCGACCTGGCACGCGAAATCGCGGTGACCTGAACCTTTCGGGCGACTGGACGCGGCCGAACGGCTCAATTAAGCAGTCGCTTAAACAGGGTGCGTCACGCGCCGAAGGAGGCTGATCGGTGTTCGAGACGTTCACGCTGGCGCCCTTGCCCACGGCGGACGAGGATTTGCGGCACGTGGTCCGCGATCTGGTCGCGCGCCATGTCGCCGGCCTGCCCGCCGATGTGCGGGCCCGGTCGTGGCAGGGTTTCGATGCCGGGTTCAGCCGCGCGCTGGGCCAGGCCGGGCTGCTCGGGCTGACTTTGCCAAAGGCCTATGGCGGGCACGAACGCGGGCCGTTTGCGCGGTTTGTGGTGGTGGAGGAATTGCTCGCCGCCGGCGCGCCGGTTGCCGCGCACTGGATTGCCGACCGGCAGTCGGCACCGCTGATCGCGCATTATGGCACCGAGGCGCAGCGGCAATTCTATATCCCGCGCATCTGCCGGGGAGAGCTGCTGTTCTGCATCGGCATGAGCGAGCCGGGTTCCGGGTCTGACCTTGCCAGCGTGCGCACCCGCGCCGACCGCACGGCGAAGGGCTGGGTGGTCAACGGGCAAAAGATCTGGACGACCAATTCGCGCCATTCGGATTACATGATCGCGCTGGTGCGCACATCGGGCACAGTGGATGATCGCCACGCCGGGCTGTCGCAGATCATCATCGATCTGAAGGCGCCGGGCGTAACCATCCGCCCGATTGTCGATCTGACGGGCGATGCGCACTTTGCCGAAGTGTTCTTCGACAATGTCGAACTGGGCGTAAACGCACTGGTCGGCGGGGAAGGGCAGGGCTGGAAACAGGTCGGCGCCGAACTCGCTTTTGAACGCTCCGGGCCGGAACGGGTCTATTCCAGCGTGGTCCTGCTCGATGCCTGGGTGCGCCATCTGCAAGCCGTCGGCCGGCGCGATTGCGCCGCGCTGGTCGGGCGGCTGACGGCGGAACTGGCCACGTTGCGCGCCATGTCGATCGCCTGCACCGCGCGGCTGGCCGCGGGCGAAAGCCCGGTGGTGGAGGCCAGCATTGTCAAGGATCGCGGCACCGGGTTCGAACAGGACCTGCCCGTGGCAATCGGCGATGATCTGGCCGCGCACCCTGACGAGGCGATCAGCGCCGAACTGTACCGCACGCTGATGTATGTCACGCATATCGCGCCCAGTTTTTCGCTGCGCGGCGGCACGCGCGAAATCCTGCGCGGGATCATCGCCCGCGGCATGGGGCTTCGCTGAAGGGACGGCATGGTGCACGACATCGATATTCTTGAACCCTTTGCGCGGCTGCTCGACGATGCCACGGGCCCGGCCACGATCCGCGCGATCGAACGCGGTGAAGCCGGGGAGCGGGCCTGGGCGCCGGCGTGGCAGGCGATTGCGGAATCCGGATTTCTCGATGCGCTGGTGGCCGAACCGCACGGCGGCGCGGGGTTGACGCTGGCACAGTGCGAAGGGCTGGTGCGGGCCATCGGCGCGCGCGCGGTGCCGCTGCCGATTGCCGAAACCATGCTGGCGCGCAGGCTGCTGGCCGATGCCGGGATCGCCGCGCCCGACGGGCCGATCGTGCTGGCCACCTCGCTCGCCCAGCCGGTGCCGGGCGCGCAAGTGGCCACGCATGCCCTGGTTGATATCGGGGGCGATACCGGTGCCGATACCGGTGCCG
Organism: uncultured Sphingomonadales bacterium; assembly: GCA_903832325.1. Taxonomy (GTDB): domain Bacteria; phylum Pseudomonadota; class Alphaproteobacteria; order Sphingomonadales; family Sphingomonadaceae; genus Novosphingobium. The sequence goes on from CAILBC010000024.1 coordinate 29,064, forward strand.
ATACCGGTGATGCGCTGATCCTTGCCCCGCTCGCCGGGCTGAACTGCGCGCCCACCGGGGTGCATCATGCGCTGTCGGCGCGGCTGGGCGGGCCGGTGCAGGGCCCGCAACTGGCGCGGCCGGCGGGCGGATTGCGCCCATCGGCGGCGGTGCTGCGCGCGCTGCTGATCGCCGGCGCTGCCGAACGGCTGACCGAAATGAGCACCGCCTATGCCAATGACCGGGTGCAGTTCGGCAAACCGATCGGCCGGCAACAGGCGGTGCAGCAGATGCTGTCGGTCATGGCCGAAGACATGGTGGCCTGCCGGATCGCGGCGCAACTGGGCGCGCAGGGCTGGCCGGCGGTGACGGTTGCGGCGGCCGCCGTTGCCAAGATCACCGCGTCTGCCGCTGCCCCGCGCATCGCGGCCAGCGCCCATGCCGTGCATGGCGCAATCGGGATCAGCCAGGATCATGATCTGCAATTGCTGACCCGGCGCCTGCACGAATGGCGGCTGGCCGACGGGTCAGAGGGCTATTGGTCCGGCGTGCTCGGGGCGGCCCGGCTGCATGGCGCTGCGCCCACGGTTGACTGGGTGCGCGCCGCCATCTTTGCCTGATCGGCCATCTTTGCCTGATTGGGGCACGCGCAACGCGCCGGCCCCTTTGCGCGTTTTGCAATCCGTGGCGCCATGCGCCATGCTGCCGGCCGATATGGACACCACACCCGCCATCGGCGCCCCCCGGCTGAACAAGGGGCGGCGCACCGCCAACCGCATACTCGATGCCGCCGAAGCCCTGTTTGCGCGCAATGGTTATGATGCCACCGCGCTGCGCGATATTGCGGACATGGCCGGCATTCAGCAGCCCGGGCTCTACAAGCACTTTGCCGGCAAGGAGGATCTCTATCGCCAGGTCTATGCCCGCGCGCTGGAACCGCTGTTTGCGCTGATGGACCGGATTGTCGATGGCCCCGATGATACCCCCGAACTGCATGACCTGACCGCGCGGATGACCGACCTGCTGGCGCTTCACCCCCATCTCGCCCGCCTGCTGATCCGCGCCGCGATCGCCCGTGATCAGGATCGCGATGCCATCGCCGCCGATTGGCTGGGCCGGTTGGTCACATATGGCCGGCGCATCACGGCGAAGGCCGGCGTGCAGCGCAGCGACGATGTTCTGGCGGTGGAAATTGTGTCGATATTCAATGTTCTGCTCGGTTATTTCTGGGCCGCGCCGTTGCTGGAATCGCTTACCGGCCGGCCCGCGGGCACAACCGCGCTGCTCGATATTCAAAAGGCGGTGCTCGCCGGCTTTGTCCGCTCGTTTGGCAGCAACGGCTTGCGATAAACCCCGGTGGTGGTGCGCCGGCTGTGCCGCATGCGCCGGAAGGAACCGATAGCGCCGCCAAATCACCCGGACCGGCGCGCCATCGGTTGCGCGCGCGCGCGGACAGGGCCAGATTCCGGCCCAATCACAAGGAAAGGGAAACGGGGATGGCAGGCGATTTTCCCGATGGCGCAACCATCGTATTTGGCGGCAGCGGCGGCATCGGCAAAGGCGTGGCGCTGGAATTCGCCAGATCGGGCAGCGATGTCGCAGTGGTCTATCGCAGCAAGCAGGATGTCGCCGCCGCAGTGGCAGAGGCAATCCGCGCCGCCGGGGCAAAGGCGACGATGCACCGCATCGATGTGCGCGTCCGTGCCGAAGTGGAAGCCGGCTTTGCCGAAGCCGTCGCCGCGCATGGCCGCGTGCACACCGTGGTCTGGGGCGCGGGCCCGGTCGTGCCGCAAGTGCGCATTGCCGATTGGGGTGAAGAGATGTTTCGCCAGTCGATGGAAATCGAAGCGTTCGGGTTCAACAACGCGGTGCACACCGCGCTGCCGCACATGCGCGCATCGGGCGGCGGCAGCTTTGTCCATCTGGGCAGCGCGGGGCACGATTGGTGGCCGCACCTCGATGGGCTGTCGGTCGCGCCAAAGGCCTGCAACGAAGCGCTGATCAAAGGCATCGCCAAAGAAGAGGGCATCCACGAAATCCGCGCCAATTCGATCCTCGTCGGCGTGATCGACGCCGGCCAGTTCAAGGTCGGCCAGGAAAACGGCACATTCACCCCAGAGTGGGAGGCCGCGGTAAAGGCCATGCTGCCCTTGAAACGCTGGGGCAGCCCCGAAGATATCGGCCAGGCCGCGGTGTTCTTCGCCGGGCGGCGCGGCAATTACGTGACCGGGCAGACGATCGCGGTGGCCGGCGGCTTCGGTGTCTGATCACCCGCGCGCCCCTCATCCCCTGGCGCCGCGCGCGATCACCCTGGCCGAGGCGGCCGACCGGGAGGCGCTGCGCCACCTCGTCGCCGCCTATGGCCACGGCATCGATCGGCGCGATTATGCCCTGGTGCTAAGCCTCTATCACGACGACGCAATTGACGACCACACGCCCTATTACTGCGGATCGGCGCAAGGCTATGTCGCATGGCTGCCCGGCATGCTGGCCACCTGGCGCGCCACCAGCCACGTCATGACAAGCGCGCTTTACGTGTTTGATGGCCCCGATCATGCCCAGGGCGAAGTGGTCGCCCGCGCCTGGCACCTGACGGCAGACGGCACCCGCCAATTCATCGCCTGGGGCCGCTATGCCGATCGCTACGAACGCCGCGCCGGCATCTGGCGCTTCGCCCACCGCGCCTTCATCCTCGATCACGCCGAAGACCTGCCGGCAAACCCTGGCAACGATTTCGGCAGCACCGGCGTCGATGTCGGCCAGGCAGGGCGGAATGACCCGGTCTATGCCCGGCTCCCCCTGTTCAACCACTGAGAGTCTGACTCGAAACTCGCGAAAGGGCGAGTTTCGAAGTCGGTACCGGCCCGCTCCCCCACCCGACCACCCACGTAATTGTACGGTATTGGGTGGTCGGGTG